>NZ_BPQE01000024.1 GCF_022179085.1 Methylobacterium aerolatum | reverse complement strand
GCGGCGACTTGGGCAGCGCGCTACAACGGGAGTTTGAGCTTGACCAGCTTTGCGGACGCCGTGTTGAGAGCGGCGCTTCAGTGGAAATGAATTTCGACGCGCATTCGCCCAGCTGTACCGGACGGTTCGAAGCTATAACGAAAATCGTCACAAAAATGTCTCAGCCGCTTGTGGGCGATCACGAATTCTGTCACGAATTATCGTCACGAAGAAAGTGACGAAATAGGGCGAGCGAGACTCGCCATAGATGCGCAGAGGACTCGCTGGCGTTGTACTTTGGCGTCGAAAATTTTGTGATGGACTCGGCAACTCGAGATCGCATCCAGTCACTTCATGATGCCATGCATGCTGACATCCGTCATAACTACCATTCGAAGGTCGATCCGGTTGTCGCCAGGTACAAGTGCCTTCTAATGTATCGACACCAAAGATTGACGGGCATAAATGTTGCGTCGAACTTTGACGTACAATGGCTAAGGAGCGAGCTTGGGATTTTATTTAAATTGTCGACAGATAGGTATCGTGAATTATCATCTTGGTCGATTGTCGCCTATTATCAGAAGAAATCTCTTGAAGAGTTCGGAGCAAACGGACTCATATATTTCGTTGAGAAGACGAGTAGGTACAAGAAGAGCCGAGATATTGGGTACGCTCTTGCCATCAAGCTGATGTCGGAGAAGAGAAGTTTAAGCTACGCCGAAATTAGAAATTTCGTACGGAGTTTGAGCGACAAAAATCTAGAAGTTTCTGGGCAAACCCGGAAACGCGGCCGCAAGCCTGTGGGCGCCGTGGCGATGACAGATGCCGAGAGGCAAAGTCGCTATCGCGAAAAACGGAGATCCGCCGGCCGCACTTAGCAGTGCATCTGATCGGCCCCCACGAGGTGGTCCAAGTGTAGAGTTAGTGTGCGGTGGGCCTGGGGTTGACCCGGTTTATGGTCCACGACCTATGCAAGTTCTCGGGCTGTGACAGCTTGGTTGGCGAAGGCTCGGGGCGTCAAGCCGCCCAGGGCCGTATGGGGTCGATCTTCGTTGTAGTGGCACCTCCAGTCCTCGATGCGCTCGCGGGCATCGGCCAGCGACAGGAACCACGAGGCGGTCAGACATTCCGCCCGTAGGCGGCCGTTGAACGACTCGATGTAGGCGTTGTCGGTCGGCTTGCCCGGTCGGGAGAAGTCGATCTCAACCCCGGTCAGGTACGCCCACTGATCGAGCATGCGTCCGGCAAACTCCGGTCCATTGTCGACCCGCAGGCTCTTGGGCCGCCCCCGCAGCCGGACCAAGGCGTCCAGGGCCTCGGTGACTTGGAAGGCACGGAAGCTCCTTCAGCCGCATGCGAAGCGCCACCTGCGGGTCGGAGCGCTTCCTGTAACGCTGGGACGAGCGGCCGAAACCGGTGGCTTGGCAGGCCCGGCGCTCGCTGATGTCGTAGGCCCCCTGCAGGTGACCGGCGACCTCGCGGCGAGCGGCGGGCCTTACCACTTTCGCTTGAGCACATCCTGCAGCATGGAGCGGTCCAGCGTCAGGTCGGCCACCAGTCGCTTGAGCTTGCTGTTCTCGTCCTCCAGCTGCTTGAGCCGGCGGATCTCCGGCACCCCCATGCCGACGAACTGCTTCTTCCAGCGGTAAAACGTCGGCTCGGACACGCCCATCTTCCGGCAGACTTCGTCCACCGTGGCGCCGTTCTCCGCCTGTCGCAGGGCAAAGGCGATCTGCTCGTTCGTGAAGCGTTTGCGAGGCATGGCATCCACCCTCCTTCAGGGTTCAGGATGCCCGAAAAACTTGCGCTCAGCGTGGACCAGTTTGCTGGGTCAGGGTCAGTTCGTCGATGCGATGACCTTGGCCGCCAGTGGGGAGACGGGAACGTCCCCACGCCATGCAGATCCGGACCGGGCCTTGTCGTAGCCAGCTTGATAGAGGCTGCGCATGTAGGCCGTGTCGAAGCCGCGAGCGGTCGAGGTGCGTGGGGCGCCCTCGTCGATGTACGTGAGGTGGAAGCCGATACGGTGAGCCCGCGAGAAGGCATAGGTCGCCGCGAGGCTCGCGCGGCTTCGGGCTTGGCTGCCGGTCGCCACGGCCTGCTCGACGATGGACAGCGTATTGTTGGTCACCAGTTCGAACTCGGGTTCGACCCTGCCGTTCATCAGCACGTAGATGTCGGACTTGCGCGGGGCCACGCCGGTTCGCCCATCCCCCACCATGAATGCTTGCGGCACCGTGAACACCGGCGTCACCACCGAACCATCGACATGCAGTTCCTGGAAAGTTCGGTTTCCGACTTGGACGTCGAGGAGCTGCGGGGGGAATACGGCAGGGATGCTCGCGGAGGCGGTGAGCACGTCCCTGAACAGAGACACGGCGTTGGGCGCGCCGCTGGCGGCAATGACACCCATGTTCCAGATCATCGCCCGCTTGGCGTCGAGGTTGGTGGTCACGACCAGCAGACGGCGGCCCTTGGCGTGCTCGGCGGCGACGGCGGTGAGCAGGTCAGGCGTGACGTAGCGCCCGACGAGGTCCCGCAGGCGGTCGTCACCGAAAAGCCCGGAACTGAAAAGCACGTTCACGACGCTCGGATTCTTCACCAAGCTCTCAGCGACGCCGCTGGTGTAGATCTCGGTGAGGACCGGGTCGTAGGCCGGGCCGAGGAAGGCGAATGGAGCGATGAGCGCCCCCGTACTCACACCCGAAACGAGGCTGAATTCGGGGCGGGTGCCGGCGGCGGTCCATCCGTTCATGATGCCCGCCCCGTAGGCACCGTCACCGCCTCCGCCCGACAGGGCGAGATAGGAAAACGGGCGATTGCGTGCCGACGCATTCGACAGCATCGCCGTGAAAGTCTCGACAGATGCGTCGGAGAAGGCGCGGGCGCCGGGGATGCCCGCGACCTCGGCCGCGGCGGATTCACCCGCGGCGTAGGGTGTGCGGGGAAGCGAGGCGCATGCTCCGAGTGATCCGACGAGGGCGGACAAAAGGACGGCATAAGCGTGTGATTTGCGCTTTGGGATTGGCATGGGACTGCCTCCGGGTGAACCGGCAACTCGGACGGTGAGGACGGAATGGGACGGCGGGTAACCGATGATCGGGACCCGCAAGTCCATCACGCGGATAGCTATGGCATGGTTAGAGAGTGACGGGGTGTGGCGGCAACGCCGTGCGATTTTCTATTTGTATATGTCCAGTATAGTAAACTACCGCAAACAAGAAATACGAGCAAAAACAACAGACCCATCGTCATACCAATAGAAAAAGGGGCACGATATTTTTCTTGTTTTTTCGCTTTGTCGATCTTGGTTTCATCAATCATCGCGAAATCGCCTTTGAGAGGATCTGCCCCGGACTGCGTGATCCCGCCTTCATCGACACCTCACGGCCATCGGGCGTTCGGAGCCAAACACCCTCATCTCGTCGGAGGTCATGGGCGGGGAACGGGGGTGGGAGACCCCCGGGAATTGGCAAACGGCCGGTCCGTTGATGATCGGGAAGGTCGAACCGGCCGTCGCACCGCGCGATGAGGGCATTCGCGCGATCCGTTGAAGAACTGCATAGGGCGGAGGAGTGCCCTGCGTGGTCCGGGGCGGAAACCCGGCTGATCCCGCCCGCCCTTCTCAGGCCGCCCCCTGCCGTCGAGTTCCGAAGCCGATGTCTTTCGCGAGCCTGGATCGGCGTCGACTGTAGCCGGGTGCGGTCATCGGGTAGCTGGCCGGCAGGCCGAACCGTTCGCGATATCCGTCCGGATCGAGCCCGTTGACCCTGAGATGACGCTTGAGGACCTGATAGGTCTTGCCGTTGATGAAGCTGACGACGCCATCCGGCCCGATCGAATTTCGGATGGCCATGGGAGTCATCCTGAGCCGCCCGTCGAGCTCCGGCCGGGGAGTAAGCTGCGGGAAGAGCGACCTCAGGCTTCCATGGACCAGCCTCAGCAGGTCCAGCAGCTCCCTGGCCGGCAAACTGTTATGCGCAACATAGGAGCAGACGAGCGCCACCGTTGATGCCAGAACTTGGTCGTTGATCTTGGTTGCAGTCACGGGCAACTCCGTTCAGCCGAGGAAACGAGATCAGCGTGCGATCAGGGCGGTATGCTCGACAGGTAGACCCCAGCCGAGGCCGAGGCTCTTCTGGAGCGCGACGTAGGCTGTGGTGTAATCGGCTTGCGCCTGGGCGAGGCTCTGTTGGGCCTGGAGGCGCTGGCGCTCGACGTCGAGCACGTCGATGGTGCTGATCGTGCCGGCCGTGTTCCGCTGATCGGTCAGCATCGAGGCCTTGCCGGCCGAGGCGCTGGCCCGGGCCAGACGGGCGACGGTGGTTCGTTGATTGCCGTAGCGCGACAGCGAGGTCTCGGCGTCCTGCATCGCTTGCAGGACGGTCTGCTCGTACTGCGCCAATGCCTCGTCGGCGCCCGCCTCGGATTGCCTGATCTGAGCGAGGGTCCGCCCGAAGTCGAGGATGCTCCAGGACAGAGTCGGCCCGAGGCTGTAGGTCGAGGCCGCCAGCGAGCCGATGGAGCCGATGTTGGGCGAGACCCAGCCGGCGTTGCCGATGAGGTTCACGCGCGGGAACAGTCGCGCCACGGACTGGCCGATCTGGGCGTTGGCGGCCGCGAGTTGCCGCTCCGCCCGGCGAATGTCCGGCCGCCTCCGGATCATATTGCCGGGATCGCCGATGGCCACCACCCGCGGCGGCATCGGCACGGCCCGGGGTTGTTTGAGCACCGCATCGACGGCACCGGGTTCGCGGGCGACCAGCACCGCGATCTGGTTCAGGGATTGGTCGATCTGCGCCTGGAGCTGCGGCGCCTGCGAGGCGGTCGTCTCGAACTGAGTGCGCAGGCGTTCAACGTCGAGCGACGAGGCGGCCCCGCCGGCCAGGCGCTGCTGGCTGAGGCCGACCGCCTCGCGTTGGAGTGTTGCCGCCTGTTGGGTCAAGGCAAGGCGTTTCTGGGCGCCGCGCAGGGTCACGTAGGCTTGCGCCACTTCGGCCGCGACCTGCACCTGCGCGTCGGCCACGGCCGCTTCTGCTGCCTCGCCCTGGGCGGCGGCCTGCTCGATGGCGCGCTGCTTGCCGCCGAAGATGTCGATCTCCCAGGTGGCGTCGAAACTGGCGTTGTAGAGGTCGATGTTCAGTGACTTCGGAACCGCCCCCCCGGCCGACCCGAGGCCACTTCCGACGAAATCCCTGACCGGCAGCTGGTTATTCAGGGCGAAGGTATTCGCTGAGATGCTGGGCGCGAGGGCTGCCGTCCTCTGACCGAGCACGGCCCGGGACTGGAGCAGCCGCGCCGATGCGATCCGCACGTTGGTATTGGAGGCGAGGGCCGCCTCGACGAGGTCGCTCAGGACGGGGTCGCCTAAGGTCGTCCACCATCGGGCCGGCGGATCGACAGCAACGGCATTGCGAACCGCGACGCCGCGCATGAACGGAGCACCCGCCTCGGCGCGTGGCGCCGCGATCGGTGCGCCCCCGTAGTCCGGGCCGACGACGCAGCCGCCGAGGAGGGCTGCCGTCACGGGCAGCATGCCCCGCAGAAGTGTGTTGGGGATCATGGCTGGCTCAATGCATCGCGACCGGGCCGCCCTTGGGCAGCGGGCGCAGGAACAGGACGAGCGGGATGACGACCAGCATGATCACGCCGAAGACGAAGAACAGGTCGGAGAAGGTCATCACCAGGGCCTGGGCGTCGATGACCTGCTTGAAGCCGGCGAG
The DNA here is from genome assembly GCF_022179085.1 of Methylobacterium aerolatum. Classification (GTDB taxonomy): domain Bacteria; phylum Pseudomonadota; class Alphaproteobacteria; order Rhizobiales; family Beijerinckiaceae; genus Methylobacterium; species Methylobacterium aerolatum. The sequence continues at coordinate 78,422 of NZ_BPQE01000024.1, read as the reverse complement.
AGCTTGGCGCATGCCGTCGGGGCCGCCGGCACCGCCCATCGCATTCAAGCGGTCCTGCGCCAGGACGGAATTGGCGTTCACGGATTCGAGCAGGCGGTCCGTATGCAGGTCGCTGCGTCGCTCCTGCAGGGTGGTGATCAGGGCCAGGCCGAAGGAGCCGCCGAGGTTGCGGGCTCCGTTGAACAGGCCGGAGGCGTCGTTCGCCTTTTCCGGCGGGACGGAGCTCGTCGCGGCTTGGTTGAGGAACAGCAACGCGAAGCCCTGTCCGACCCCGCGCAGGAGCTGGGAGACCACGAACTGGCCGCCGGCATCCTCGGTTGTGAGGCCGGAATCGAGGAAACAGCTCCAGCCGTAGAAGACCAAGCCAAGGGCTACCGCGATCCGGACGTCGATCACCCGGATGAGGAGCGGGAAGAACGGCAGCATCATCAGGGTCGGGACGCCGGACAGCAGCACGATGTGGCCCGCCTGCTCGGCGTTGTAGCGTGGCACCTGCGAGAGGAACTGAGGGATCAGGTAGAGGATGCCGTAGAGGCCGCCGCCGACGGCGAAGCTCATCAGGAACACGCTGCCGAACGCCCGCGTGCGCAGGATGCTCATGTCGATGACGGGTGCCTTCGCGGTGAACTGCCCGATGGCGAGCAGGACAAACCCGAAGGTCGCAGCGACGCTCAGCGAGACGATGAGGTTCGAGGCGAACCACTGCTCGCGCTGCCCGTCCTCCAGCACCACGGTGAGGCAGCCGAGGCCGATGATGAGGCCGAGGATGCCGAACCAGTCGCCTTCGAGCACTTGCGCCGGTTGGGCTTTCTCGTGTGGCAGACCGACAAACAGCAGCACGAGAAGGCCGAGGCCGATGGGGACGTTGATGAAGAACAGGTAGTGCCAACTCGCGTTCTCGGTGAGCCAGCCACCGATGACGGGACCGACGACCGGTCCGAGCACCGCCGTCATGCCGAACAGGGCGACGCCGACGGGCTGCTTGTCCGGCGGCAGACGGGTGGCGACGATGGTGAGCGCTGTCGGGATCATGCCGCCGCCGGCCACCCCCTGGCCGACGCGACCGATGATCATCATGTTGAGGTTTGTCGCCACGCCGCACAGCACCGAGAATCCGACGAACAGGATCGTGCAAGTGACGAGGAAGTTGCGCAGGCCGAAGACGCGTTCGAGCCATCCCGTGAGCGGGATGATGATGATCTCGGCGACAAGGTAGGCTGTTGATATCCAGGTTCCCTCCGAGCCGCTGGCGCCGACCTCGCCCTGGATGGTCGGCAGGGCCGCGTTGACGATGGAGGTGTCGAGGGTCGCCATCAGCGCGCCTATGGTCCCGGCCGCGACGGCGAGCCAAGCGGCAGCATCAGCCTTGGCCGGTGGGGTGTGGTGTGCGCTCATGGCTTTGCGCCCGCCGAGCGGGAACGGCCGACCTGTCCGCCCGGGCCGACCTGCGCCACAGGCTCCTCGGCCGGCTCCTCGTCTTCCTCCTCCGCGCGAGCGGCGCGGGTGTCGACCGAGACGACGACGGACAGGCCGGGGACCAGCACCTTGCGGGCCTCTGCACCGGCCTTGAAGCGGATGCGCACGGGCACGCGCTGTACGATCTTGGTGAAGTTGCCCGTGGCATTCTCCGGCGGGATCAGCGCGAACTGCGCGCCGGTACCCGGCGAGAAGCTGGCCACGCGCCCCTGCAGATCCCTCCCCGAGAGGGCATCGACCGAAACCGTCACCGGCTGGCCGATCCGCATCAGGCCGATCTGGGTCTCCTTGAAGTTCGCGTCGATGTAGAGGTCGTCGACCGGCACGACGCTCATCAGGCGCGTGCTGGCCTGGACGTACTGGCCGACCCGGGCGGTCAGGTCGCCAACCCGGCCGGCGATGGGGCTCTTGATCGTGGCGTGGCCGATGTCGATGCGGGCTCGGAGCAGCCCGGCGCGGGCCTGATCCACCGCCGCCTTGGCCTGGACCACTGCCGCCTTCAGGGAGTCGACCTGTTTGGTGGCCGAGAGCAGCTGCGCCTTGTTGATCTCGACCTGCGCGTCGTTCTGCTCGGCCTGGCTGCGATACTGGTCGAGCTTCTCCACGGTGTCGGCGCCCGACGCGGCGAGCGGCTTGTAGCGCCGGACCTGATCGGACGAGAACTTCGCGGTCACCTGCGAGGCGGACAGTTGCGCCTTGGCTTGGTCAATCTGCGCCTGCTGCCGCGAGAGCTCGGTCTCCGCTCGGGCGACGTCGGCCTGTCGCACGTCGACCAGCGCTTGCTGCTCGGAGAGCCTCGCCTGCGCCTCGCCGTCGTCGATGGTCAGCAGGATCTGACCGGCAGCCACGACTTGGTTCGCCGACACCGGCAGCGACGAGACGTACCCCGAGACCTGGGGCGAGACCGTCACTTGATCGGCCTTGACGTAGGCGTTGTTGGTTTCCTGGATGAAGCGCCCGACGGTCCAGTACCGCCATCCCCAGACTCCACCGCCGACGAGGACCGCGATCACGATCACGACGAGAAGCACCTTCACCCAGGTCTTCTTCAGCGGCGAAGACGCCTTCGCGTCTCCGTCCTCAACTCCGTCGCCTTTGGCCTCCGGTGTCCGTCGTTTCTGATCCCGGCTTCTGCGGTCCTGGCTCGATCCACGGGCGTCGTCCTCACGCCGTTGGTTGTCGTCCGCCGATCCCGGCCCCGTGTCCCGTTCGCTTTCGGCCATCGCGTTGCCAGTCTCGGATCGCAATTAAATAGTACGGATTCGTTCCTTAGACGCGGAGTCAATTGCGTGCAACCGGCTTTCTCAAATCAGGTGTGCGCATCGCATCTCCGGGGATCACCTGATGTGGCATGGGGCTCTTTCTTCGCGGAAAAGCTCCTGATACGTTTCCGCCGGGTAGAAATGGCAACGCATCATGTCGAGTGAAACGACACTGACGAGCGCGCGGCGCCCGGGGCGTCCCGCACGCGGGACTGAGGGCGAGGCGACCCTGCGCATCCTCGACGCCGCAACGCCGATCTTTCTGGCCGAAGGGTTCGAGGCCGCCAGCATTGACAGTATCGTGGCTGCCGCGGGGATCTCGAAGAAGACTTTCTACGTCCGCTTCAATTCGAAGGCCGACCTGTTCGAGGCCGTCTTCCTGCGCTTCATTGAGGAGCGCATCCCCGTCATCGAGCGGGAGGCGGGTCATGTCGGATCGGCGAGCGACTGCCTCCACCGGATCGCCCTCGCATCGCTGAAGGTCGCTTTGACGCCGGATGTCATCGCGTTCCAGCGCATCATCACGGCCGAGGCTATACGCTTCCCGCAATTCGCCTTGGTGATGAACGACTTCGGGCAGTCACGGCTTCATTCCCTGATCGAGCGATGCCTCGAACAGGCTGTCGAGGCTGGCGAGATCAAAGTTCCCGATATCCGCTTCGCCGCCGATTGCTTCCTGAACCTGACCATGCGTCCGCCGGTCGACCGAGCAGTCCTGGGGCTGGAACGGGCAGAATTGACACATGTAAAACGGGCTGCCCTGAAGCGCACCGTCGAGTTCTTCCTCGAGAGCTGCCGCCCCTGAAGCTTACCAACGAATGAGCTTGTCGTAGTCGGCTCCGAGGGAGGCTGCGGCAGCATCTCCCTCGCGACCGATGTGCCTTGATGCGGGCGTGCGGACATCTCGCCGACTACCGCTGTCCGGTCTGGATCAGTTGCTGCGGGCGGTGTGGCCTTCTCGGCACATCATCAAATCGCTCCCCCGCGCGATCAAGCCTGCCAGCATCCGAATGTCCTCAGAAAGACGCGGGCTGGCGGCGATCAGGCTGGCGTCCCGCTTAAGCCGCCGATGACAGCCGCAGGAGGGCAACCCGACGTCCGGCATACACGCATCGTGAGGCATGCAGGCGGCGTCGAGCGCATCCACCGGCGCCACGCTTGGGCCGTCGTTCCCTTGACCGCAATAGTGACCGTGGATCAACAACTTAGGCTGCATCGATTGGCCCGGCATCTCCTGGGCGCGGACCGGCGTCACGAGAGAGGCGGCCATCATGGTCAGGAACAGTCCGGCTAAACGAAGGTAGCGCATCGGGTCGCTCAGGTGGATTATCGCATGACGCAAGCATCGTCGGTCGCCAGCTGAACGACTAATAAACGGTATCGTTCCATTTTTTGGTTGTGTCCCTGACAGGCGCGATACCACAGCAGACACGCTTCGCCGTCCGGTGCGCGCCTGTCCTGTGCATGTATGAGCTTGGCGGGCTCGCGGTCGCTTGCCGTGGCTAACGATATCGCCTGGCGATACGGAACCGTTCCGTATCCTAAATGTTCTGGGATGTGCGGCGGCTAGGCGCCGCACTCTGCATGCCCGTCGAAGCCTCTAGACCCTTACGTACTTTGTAAGACCTAATTCCTATGACGATACAAATTCGCCTCATTGCATCAACCCCAGGACTTGGTGTCGCCGGCGTCGGTTCAGCCCAGGCCCGAGTTCCTGACCTCGACGACCCCTCGCTGGGCTCCCTTGCAACCAATACCGGCGCCTTCCTGGCGGCAGCACTGCGCAACGATGCTCGAGGCGCGGCCGGACTTCGTCGAGGTTGGGCTGCGTGAGGGTGGGATATCGTATGAGACGCCTTCCCATCTGCGTGCGGTATCCAACGTCGGTGAGGTACGTCGCTTCGATCCGCAACATGTCTGGCAAAGATCGCGGGATGTTGAACCGGCGCTCCGTCCCGGTCGTGACGCGATCATTCACGGCCTCTCAGCCGATGTTCAGACACGCCCCGCCGAAGAGATACGATGAGCACGTCCGCATCGCCTTGTTCCAAGCGCGCTCGATGACGTTGACGGAGAGTGAAATCGTGGCCCTTTTGAGCGGGCGGGACCTCATCACTCTTATTCCTCCGAGGTCTGGCGAGGATGCGTCCGAATACGGTTGCCGAGCTGCAAGCGAACTCATGATCCGTTATCTCCTCAGTTGACTGCGATCCACCGAAGATGATGGGGACATTTTTTACGGCGAGATAAAAGAATGCATGATCGGCAGCCGACGGTTCTTTCCCGCCGGTCTAGTCTTTGATGAAGATGCTTGAGCATGGACATTGCCGCCGTGCCAGCTCAGGCCCCCCACCTCGTTCGTTAGTTCGGCTACCAGCCATCCTTTCCACCGATGGCTGGCAAACATCGGACGCACAAACGTCCCTTGATAAAAGACCGGCTGGACGGTAGTGGGTGGCGATGGGCCTCTCTCCTGCGCAGATTAAGAAAGCTGCTGACCTCAAGCAGAGCCTGCTCGCCGCGGCGGCTCAGATCGCCGCGCAACAGGGCATCCAGGCGCTCACCCTCGAGGCAGTCGCGAAGCAAGCCGGAGCGAGCAAGGGGGCGCTACTGCATCATTTCTCGAGTAAGGCCGACTTGCTCGACGCCCTGATGACCGACCTCCTCGATCATTTTAAGGCCGACCTAGAGCGCTATGCAGCGGCCGATCTCAATCCCCGTGGACGACGGGTTCGCGCCGCCATCTACGCCTCCGCGTATTTTGAACAGGACAAGAACCGCCTTGGGGTCGCCATCGCGGCTGCCATGCAGTTCGATCCAACCTTGCTTAACAGGTGGCGTGAGCTGGCCGCTCAATGGCTGGATGAGGATCTAGCCGAAGCCGACCCCGTCAAGGCCAGCATCCTGCGCCTGGTCACGAATGGGTTGTGGGCCTCCGAAACATTCGGGCTCTACCCAATGGATGTCCAACAACGAGCGGCGGTCGTCGAGCGTCTTCTCGCCATGACGCGCTTTTAACCGCTCAGCCCTTTCTCGCCTATCCAGCCCCTTACGAGCACAGCGATGAACACGGAGCCACGCTTCTCCGCGCCCGAGATCCTGCATAGCATTGCTGGTGCCGGCCGCGCCTTGTTGAGGCGCCAAAGAGGCGACGGGCATTGGGTTTTCGAGTTGGAGGCGGATGCTACCATCCCGGCCGAGTACGTGCTGCTTGAGCACTACATGGACCGCATCACGCCCGACCGACAGGCCAAAATCGGAGTGTATCTTCGGCGCATTCAGGGCGAACATGGTGGCTGGCCGATGTTCCATGCTGGGGCATTCGACCTCTCTGCCAGCGTGAAGGCCTACTGTGCCCTCAAGGCCATCGGCGACGATCTACAGGCGCCGCACATGATCCGAGCGCGGCAAGCGATCCTCGATCATGGTGGCGCGGAACGCGCCAATGTCTTCACGCGCATTCAGCTTGCCTTGTTCGGAGCAATCCCTTGGCGCGGCGTGCCGGTCATGCCGGTCGAGGTTATGTACCTGCCCAAGTGGTTCTTCTTCAACATCTGGGCGATGTCGTACTGGGCACGCACCTGCGTCGTCCCGCTCCTCGTCCTACAAGCCCTGCATCCGCGAGCACGCAACCCGCAGGGGCTGAGCTTCGATGAGATTTTCCGTACCTCACCGGAAGATGTTCGCGACTGGATCCGCGGCCCTTATCGGTCGCGCTGGGGCGTCGCTTTCAAGTACATCGACACCTTTCTGCGTGTGACCGAGCCAGTGTTATCGAAGATCGCCCGGGGTAAGGCCATTGCCAAGGCGGTTGCCTTCGTGGACGAGCGCCTAAACGGCGAGGATGGCCTGGGCGCGATCTACCCGGCCATGGCCTATGCGCTGATGATGTACGACGTGCTGGCCTACCCCAGGGACGATCCGCGCTGCATCACGATCTGGAAGGCAATCGACAAGCTGCTCGTCGAGAACGAGGATGAAATCTACTGCCAGCCCTGTGTGTCGCCAGTTTGGGACACCAGCCTGTCAGGCCATGCAATGATCGAGGCATGCCGGAGTGGCGGCGTCGACGCCCAGAAGGACTTGGACGCTGCCTGTGACTGGCTGGTGGCCCGCCAAGTCACCGAGGTGCGAGGCGACTGGGCGGAAACCCGACCGGATCTGCGGCCCGGCGGCTGGGCGTTCCAGTACCGCAATGACCACTATCCTGACGTCGACGACACGGCCGTCGTCGCCATGCTGCTTCACCGCAACGGTCGGCCTGAGCACGCTGAGGCCGTCGAGAAGGCACGGGGCTGGATCGTCGGCATGCAAAGCCGGAGCGGCGGCTGGGGGGCCTTCGACGCTGACAACGACCGGGAGTTTCTCAACCATATCCCATTCTCCGATCACGGCGCGCTACTGGATCCGCCCACGGCAGACGTCACGGGACGCTGCGTTTCGCTGCTGGCGCAGATCGGACGCGAAGAAGACCGTCCGGTCATTCATCGGGCATTGACCTACCTGCGGGCCGAGCAGGAGCCGGATGGCAGTTGGTACGGGCGCTGGGGCACCAACTACATCTACGGAACATGGTCGGTGCTCTGCGCCCTGAACGCTGCCGGGGTGCCCCACGACGATGCGATGGTTAGACGGGCCGTGGACTGGCTGATCTCGATCCAGCGCGCCGACGGGGGGTGGGGCGAGGACGAGCGCAGCTACGACGTTGGCCGCTACGTTGAAAATGCCGAGAGCCTACCATCGCAGACTGCCTGGGCCATGCTGGGCCTGATGGCCGCTGGGCAGGCCGATCATCCGGCCGTCTCGAAGGGCGCAGCCTACCTTCAGAGCAGCCAGGGGGCTCAGGGGGAATGGCAAGAGCGCGCCTACAATGCCGTCGGCTTTCCGCGTGTCTTCTATCTGAAGTACCATGGATACCGCCTGTTCTTTCCTCTATTTGCTCTGTCGCGTTTCCATAATCTCAAGCGCGGCAACAGTCGGCAGGTGAATTTCGGTTTTTGAAGACGCTTCAGTCGGCAAGCGGAAGCAGCGAGAGATCTGCGATCAGGCGATTACTGCTGCCCGGCGGCTCTACCGCTTTGCGCCCTGGGATTATTCTATCCGAATGCAATTCATGGCTGCTTTCGGAATTTTCCTACAGCGTCTTCTACGGCCATCTTGGGTCGGAGGCGGAATGGCCGGGTCGGGTGGTTTGTTGCCGGTCCGGTTTCGGATAACAACTGATGGAAGCGGACACCATCTCGATATCCGGCTCGGCATATTGGAGAAGGCCGGGCTCACAAAGGCAAAACCGGCTTACCGCTACCGCACGAATTGCACGGCTCAAATGCGCTTATCGGCGATAAATCTTAGGGGTGATCTTTGCGAGCTTTCGACCATCGAACTGGAATCAAAATTCGATAATCTGCTCGCTGAACGTCAAGAGCTTGCGGATCGAATATCAAATTTGAATACGCTGGGCCTTAAATCAAAATATCTTAAAGGATTGGCTGTTCCATTCGGGCGTGGACCTGTTCGTGCGGCCATATTCTACAAGTTAAGGGCAGTCCTGTATCTGCAAAGCTCTCCTTCGAAAGGCCTCGGCCGCTTATACATGCTGGACTGTGAATTACAGGATATCATGGACGAGTGCGCGAGAAGGTTGGCAGAACAGCCACGACGAAAAGGCGAGGTCCGCTGACCTCTCAGGGTGATTTTCGGCTAGTCCGCTTGCAAGCAGGAGATACTCTTAGCAGATTTCAATTCTCCTTCCCCTCGCTAATCATAAGCGAGGCATTGGCTGCGGTCGGTATCGCCTTCTGAACGAGTGCCATTTCCAAAGCACGTCAGCTAGACTGCCAGTTGCGCCGATAGCTAGTAGGGCGGCCATTGTAGGTGCCCCTGCGAACCAAACTCCAACGCTGGCTGAAATCAACATAATGAAAGCGAAAGCGCTGCTGATCACAAGGTACGTCCGTGCTTCATCAGATGCGCTTGGATCCCAGGCGACGTAACCCATCGCAATACGTGCCTCTTCTTCGGTGACGAAGCGTGAATTCGCGGAACGCATGTTGGTTCGCGCAGCCTGCCAGAACCATCCGGCGAGGATGAGCGAAATGAAGGATACCACCCAGATCGCTACCCCCACGACGGTCTCTCCTGTTCGCGAAACAGAGTGACGGATCTGCCCTTACGATTCCACGACGTGACTGTGATGGATGACTACCATTCGGCCAAGCCTTCTTTGTCCGGGACCCGATGAGTGTCCGCTTCTGATGGATTTCGGCCAGTCTGCTTCAGGGTCGCAAATAGAGAAAGCGGTCGCCGAAGCTCTGGCATTGAGATTGCTAAGATTGCCTAAATCGAGCGTTTTGTCTCAGTTTGGGAGCGATTTTCGTGCTAGAACGACGCAATCATCCTCGGGGACGCACCTTCATTGGTGGCAAAATAGATTACAATAACAGCTTTTGCGTCGTTGATTGTCTAGTTAAAGACATGCCCGAAACCGGCGCACGGCTGACTTTTGCCGATACCGCAATTATTCCGGAAGAGTTCGATTTACGTCTTCGGCAAAAAGGTAAAACGAAGCGCGTCAAGCTCGCTTGGAGGCATCACGATAAGGTTGGCGTGAGCTTTCTGGAAGATCGGCCTCCGGCTGAGATCATTTCTTTAAATATAGCGCGGCGTTTGAAGGAAGCTGAAACTGATCGTGACCGCTTAAAGCGGAGGATAGACGATATTATGTCAAGATATGAAATCGATTAACACATCTACCGATCAAAAATTCTTTAAAGCATGAGATGCCGGACGGCTGCTTTGCAAAACTTCCGGCATGCTCGGCATTGGTCGCTATTGGGATGACGGCTCGGGGTGGGTTCTTGCCTTTTCGCTCTGAGACCGGAGATGCATCGAAGCGGAACTAGCAACGGGGTCCACCACCCCTTCGCGCGCCCGTCCTACTCTCTACCCCGATGAACAGGGTGCGCATAGCGACGATATCGGTCAGCAATCCGACCGCACAAACGACCTTATGCGTTCAACAACCGGTGTCCAGTTCTCAACGGCCGGAATTTCAATCAAGATCAGCCATTGCCGCAGGCACCCGTTTGCATTGTATCCCGCCGCATCATTGCGACAGACCTGCATGCCTTGGCTTACTGGCGTCGGCATGAATGTCGAACACCTAAATCGAGCTTCCTGAAGTTGTGTCTTCAGTACGCCTCTGGGACCTTTGGCACCGAGGTGTATCTTGGTCCCAGCAGGATAAAGGTACGACAGTGCATCGGTTTCGGTCGTGAGTCGCGGATGAGGATCAATGGCTGCGAGTCGCTCTGCAATCTGTCCCCGTGGGGGATACAGGTAGACCTGGACCGACTTGCTCGTGAGAACGAGGTAGGCCACGCCTATGAATGCGACGGTTGCGAGCACAGTCTGGGAAACGACTGATCGTGTGGACCGACGCGCTGCGCTGTCAGTCTTCTCTGGCGAAGCGGGCATGTGAGCATCTTCGGCAGCAGCCCCTTCGGAAGCCTTACACCCAACGCTCTTTTCCATTTCAGACCGCAGTCGCCGGTTAACCAACGGATGACTGCTTTGAGGTGACGCGCAGGGGATTCGGAATGCCCGAGATGGGTCGGAAGCAGGATGACCGCTGAGGGTGGAAAGCCGCTGATCCGGTTCCGGACGGCGGACGCCTCAAAGCAGAAGCCGCCGCAATCACCCCTCAAACCCACCAGATGATGAGCTTAACTGGTTTGTGAGGTAGCGCCTGTTATCCGTTCGAGGTTTGACGGGGAATTTCTCACATGCGCTCAACGTCGACTTTGCACATCGCGGGATTTACTCTCCTCTCAGCCGTCGCCACTGTCATCATGCCGACCGTGACGTACGCGGAAAGTTTAGAGGCTATAGTCTCCTTCGATGAGGTAAAGAACGAAGCCACGTCGACCACCCGCGTTTACCGTCATGCGCGCGACGTCTACCTGAGTGTGACCGACGGATCGCGCGTGTCCGACTGGGGCTCCCGAAGGCCGGGGCGGTCTAACGAGCGCGCCCAGAATGTCAATGGTCGCGTCGGGACGCCAGTCCCGGTTGGCATAGCAACTCTGGCATGGCTGCTCGATGGGCCAGAAATCGTTGTTCGTGAGATTAACTACCCGAGCTTTTCGGAGACGATCACGATCACCTTCCATCCGGACGGATGCGATGCCGTCGTCGCCTACCGCCTCAAGCCAAGCTACGCCTTTTTCGGCATGTGGGACCTGAAAACGGGCATGTCGATGGCAATCAACCGGATGTGGGCGGAGAATGTACGGTGCAGGCTAGGTGCTGTTCCTATCAGTTGATCCGCCGCAAGTTCTACAGCCGGTTGATCGACTGTTTTCTAGGCAGAAACTCAGATGCAGGCTGGCCCACGAGTGACCCTGTCTGCGAAGCAGTGATGGCTGGCTGAGCGGCTAGTCCGGGTGGGTTGCTGCCCGTCTGCTATCGATTGACAGCCACATCGAAGCGGACGTCACCACTACGAACGGGGACCGTCAGCGAGGCTTTCTCGTCTGGTTCACGAAGGTGGCGAGAGCATCGACAACACCGGGGGCGAGCGGAAGGTTTGCGTCCTGATAAGTCGTAACGTTCGCGGCTCTGTCATCCGATGCCACCGCTTTGAGGACATGATTGGTATCTGGCAGCAGGACGATCTCGGTATCTGGCCGAGCCTGATGTAACCGCTCCGCGTCTGTGCGACTGACCTGAATGTCGCTAAGGCCCTGAAGGATGAGCACCGGACCGTCATAGGCGGCGATGAGCTTGGTGGGATCGAGCGCGAACAGGCTGATCAGGAAACCCTGCACCTCGGGTTGGAACAGCGGGCGCAACGCGGGATGGATGCCGTCGGCTGTGACTTTCTCCCCGCGCTCCAGCCCGCCGATGATCGAACCAGCCTGCTCGCGGATCAGCGCGTTGGCAGGGTTCGCGGCGAGCTGTTCGCGTAGGACGTCGCCGGCTTTGCGGCCGGGCGCGGACACGAGGAGAAGTCCGCAGATGTTCTCGGGCCGCTGGGCCGCGAGCAGGGTCACCAAGCCACCTTCGCTGTGACCGAGCACCCAAACACAGGCGACCCCCGTTTTCTCGCGGATCGTAGCAGCCCACAGACGGACGTCGGCGGCATAATCCTCCATGGTCACGGTATTGGCGTCCGGGACGGCATGGGCGCTCCCGAACATGCCGCGCTTGTCGATCCGCACGCTTCTAATCCCACGCGCTGCGAGCCCCTCTGCGATCAGCCGGTAGGAGGAGGCTCGGACGCCAAGCGGATTGTTGCCGTCGCGATCAGTCGGGCCCGAACCCGGGACGATGAGAACGACGGGTGCGGCCGGGTCAGAGGGGCCGAGCAATGTTCCGGAAAGTGGCCCAGCGGGACCAGCCGCTTCGATCACCGCAGGGCTGCTCATCGGCGCGGCTTCCAAGTTTAAACCAGCGAGGAACGAGACTCCGACCAGGAGATAGAACCCCGTCCATATCCGCACCGCGATACCGTAGGGTTCGAGGTAAGCAAGCTGATGGATGTATGCCGACCATCTCCTAAGCGTTCGTTCGGGCAATCGTGGCATCACCGCTTTCAGGTAGCACCAGCAATTGGCGACGTGGCAGACATGGGTCGCTTGCGGAACAGCGGTTCGGGGTGGATTTCCGCCGGTCTACTTTCGGGCGGTGATACAGCGACGTAGACGTTGCCGCTGCGTCCGCATGCAGAAGTCCCTGTCACAGTATTACTATATCTCAACATTTATCTATGTTACGTCAGCCAAATTCGCTGACGAACTAAGGCTCTTAACTTACATTTTCCTCATCTAAAATACATTTCACGCCATTGGCAGACAAATGCTCAAAAGATATGGGCTTGCGACTGTTTAGGTCCCACATACCAAATCGAAAAATACCTGTATTAAGTGCGTAACTTACCTCACCATCGCATACACCTGAACGGAAGTTGAGCCTTATAATTTCACGGAATGTTGGGAATGATGTTTCGCGAACGAGGGTGTTTCTGGTTTCGAAGCGCCATTCAACTTTCACCTTTTCAACATCTGTCTGCGCGCCTAACACGCTCTTATAGCTCAAACTATGTTGATTAGGTTTATCCGCTTGGCGAGCGCTCCACTCTTCGACCTCATGCTCATCTTTTATTGTTACTCTAATACTTCTCGGCTGCCGATATGAGATTTTTGTACCATCTTTATGGCTCTGTATTTCAATAAATGAGACCAGAGCAGTCACTTTTTCAGCCATAGCTGATGTTGAGCAGCCAACCGCGCCGACATAAAGGCCGGTGGCCGCAAGGATGTATTGCAACTGCATCTCTTTCGCCACCCCTATGTGGCCCAAACCAAAAAAGAGGTCAGTGGCACCAATACCAAATTCACCAATGCGAGGCCGAAACGCCTTCCTGGCGATATGGACTGTGCCAATGTCATGTAAATTAAATTACCACGCACAGGTTACGAACGTGTTCGGCGGATAATTCACTTTCCGAGCCGAAGTTGCCTGAGGATCAACGAACGTCCGTTTTCAAAAATTGCCGATGACGGTTTGAGCGGCTGGGTTGGGTCGCGAGCCGTCATCTCGTTTGATGGGTCAACAATATCCCGGGGGCGATGAAGCCGTTTGGTCCAAAATCGCGCCACACCTTACGGCAACCATTGGGCTTGTTCGACAGCAGGCCAGTTATGAGCCTATGAACCCCACTTTCCAAAGGCGGGTTCGCGAGCGCGGCGGCGGACATGCCGCTCGCGCGTATGGCCTGACGTTCAGCTGCCTCGTTGACTTCGAAGCCCGAGCACCACTCTACGGCAAACTTCGTTGCGACGTCGAGATAAGCGACCTGGTAGTTGAAAGGCTCGGCGACGACGGGTTGTGCAGTGAGAAGCAAGGCGGTGGCAATGGCCCTTCGCATTGTCACTCCGACCAGTGTCCAAGCTGATACCTGACGGCATTCGACATATGGCTGCTTTATGGATGGCCTGTCGACCTTCGCTATGTCTGCGTCGGGTCGAACGTGGAACGTCCGCTTCCGGGCAGACCGCCAGCTTGCGCTGTGGGCGAATGGCGGATCCGACGCCATTCCTCCAAACTGTAGAGTGCTTCGGAACGAGGGTTGACCAGGGTCCACTCTGATGGTCCATTCCCCAGGTCCGATGCCGCACGAGATGGGTGATCGAGGGTCTAACCCCTTTATGTCGTAGCCCTCCGGTTTTGGCTGAGAATCCTGGCGCCCCAGCCAAGCCTCCGCTAAGTCATTGATCTGATTGCATTCGGCTCTCGGCCGCTTCGGCGGCCATACCGATTGTACGCAGAGCTGTTGCACGCGCTTGTCCACAGGGGCAGGCCGTTGACGATTTGTTCTAACGTGTTCCGCCGCGGGGCGGTATACTGGTGGCGAAGGCGATTCCGTTGCGATGAGCGGACACGACCCTCTGGTGCCCCGTTTAGGGGGAAGTCCACCACGGTCGCTCTGAGCCTAGGCACTACCGACCCGGCAGGTGCTCGCACACTTGGCTGGGGGCTCAACGCGGAAAGTCTCCGCGTCCGGGATGACCCCGCCATGCAAACAGCGACTCAAATCCGCGACCACCTCCGCGCCTTCGTCGATCGGGAGCGAAGCGCGCGGATTGCACGCTTGCAGCGTGACCTCAATCCACCGCGCGCGCCTCTCATCGGCGACTGGTCCTCGCTCATGGTGAAACGGGAACGGGAGTATCGGATCTTTGGACGCCTTCAGGCACTAGCGGCCGAGGAAGGCTTCGAAGCGGGGTACGACAGCAAACTCGATGCCCGCCTGAAGCGGGAAGGCTTCAGCCTGACGGAGCGCGGAGCCATCCGACGGCGCATCGAGAACGGTTACCTGCGCGATCTCGGTCGCCCGGACGAGACTGGTCGGCTCACGCCACCGCGCTCTTATCTACAGTCGATGCTGACCAGCATGAACGAGCCTTTGACGGAGGCTGGCCTCAATCGCTGCCTCCGTGGCCTCGCGGCGCTTTCCAGCCATGTTTCACGCGAGTTCGCCTCAACCTATGCCGAGGCGCGTGCAGATCCACGGGAAGCCTGGGCCAATCTCTCAGCGATGCGTGCAAAGGGCGAAGTACCCCGCGACACATTGGGCTGGGCCAAGTCGGACTTCGACGGCGCCGACAGCTTCGAATGGGGCAACTTCGAAGTCGACTTACCTACCCCGTCGCAGCAGGCGATGGACGATGATGAGAGATCTAACGCTCGCCAAACCGAGCCTGCATCCTCTCGGACTTCCGAACAAGATGCTGTGCCCAGCAGGCGAGACCAGACCTCCGCCGCGCCGACGCCTCCTCATCAAACGGATAGCGCTGCGCCTGAGCAGGCCTCAGAAACCCTTGGCACTACGTCAGTGAATGAAGGTCGGAACCCGGTTGAGAACGCCACCATCGGCACCGAGGTTCTCAACCAAGAAAGCTCAAATTGTAACGACAATCAAACTGAGACGCCCTCTGCCGAAAAGACAAATTCTCTCATAGAAATCGTCGAAGAGCTCATCGGTCACAAAGGTAAGACGTGGGACGAGAAGACCCAGCGTCAGCATCGGGCCGTCTCCAAGATGCTGGTCGCTATCGCGGGCACTGACGATCTGGGAGAGATCAAACACGCCCATTGCGTCGCCTATGTCCAGAATCTCTCGAACTTGCCGAAGTCTTACGGCAAAAGCCAACGGGATGCGGAACTCTCGATCGCGGATCTTCTCGAACGTGGGCAGAGGTTACGGGCTTCTGGACAGGCCGAGAAAGTCGGGCTCAGTCCTGCGACGGTCAACCGGCATATCACACAACTTTCGACCATTTTGAAATACTGCCGCGCCAATCAGCGTCCGATCGGAGAAGTGGAGCTCTTACGCGACTTTCGCCTGATCGACCCCCAACGGGATGGCGACAAGCGACCTGCCTTCGAGGTTGAAGATGTCGAGCGGCTCTTCACGCATCCCGTCTGGACGTCGACGACGTCCGAGGTGGATATGCAGCAGATCGCCAGCCGACAGCAGATTTTCGCGGCCGTCTATTGGCTGCCGCTTCTCGGCTACTACACCTGCGCACGCTTGTCGGAATTGACCTATCTCGAGATCGACGACGTTGATGTAACGCGGGGCACGCTGAGGATCAGGCCAACCCGCAGACGGCGTCTCAAGAATGCGGTGTCACAGCGAACTCTGCCGATCCATCCCGAACTTATTCGGCTCGGCTTCCTCGATTTTGTGCAGAGACGGTCGGGAAAACGAACGGACCTGATTTTTTC
The DNA here is from genome assembly GCF_022179085.1 of Methylobacterium aerolatum. GTDB lineage: Bacteria > Pseudomonadota > Alphaproteobacteria > Rhizobiales > Beijerinckiaceae > Methylobacterium > Methylobacterium aerolatum. Next base: position 62,391 of record NZ_BPQE01000024.1, on the reverse strand, counting down.
GGAGATTGAACAGCTCGGTGAAAACACCCCACTGTCGAACTTGTTCGACAAGCGCTGGAGCGTCGTCCTGGACGAAGCCGTGCCGTTGGCACGGGAAGAAGGAAAAACGTTTCATTCCTTCCGGCACTTCGGCAACATGGAAATGATTTTGGCCCTTGTCCTCGATCCGATACGCGAGTCGATGATGGGTCACGAGGGCGCCACAGTGAATTCGCGCCACTATAAAAAGACACTCAAGCCCGAGAAGCTTCAAACTGCTATCTCTGCCATACCGGAGGTCACGCGGAGCTTGATCGCGTACGACTGGTCGCTGATGGAGAAGGCGTTCATGGAAGACCCGCCGAAATTAAGAGCAGCACGACCTTGTGGGGCGCGACGTCCGACATCCAGCGGATCACCCCGGCATGCTTCAGGCAAGGATCGCATCATCGTGCCTGAACGTTCGCCACGTTCTGTCGAAACCCGCTCAGAACCACGCCGCAAACTGAAAAACACGACCTAACCGACTATGGATCGCGTCCGCTTAGGTGTGTCCTTTGTCCTGAGCGGACATTCGGCTTTGCGCCCATTCCAGTCACGTGATGGTCCTCGTGTGCGTCTCCGAAGCAGACATCGATCAAGCCGGCGGCCACGACATCCTCATGTTGTGACACATCAGCGGGCTTTGGAAGGCACGCCTAAGCGCAAGATCGCAGCATCCAGATCTTTAGGTGGGGTACGGCGACGACGGAATGTGCGACCAAACGGTGCGGTATGACGGTGCGCACCGCCCAACAACACGGACAAGCCGACATGGACCGGCAGCTGACGCACGCCCAGAAGGGCGAGCTCAACCGGGCCTGCCTCGCCACCCACCGTTTCTCCCTTGAGGACGGAACGCGCGGCTACGACATGTTCAAGCACAAGACGGACGGCTGCTTGCGCGCGGTGTTCGCGCCTTGAACGCACTTGTCGTCCGCGGATGGAGGGGAAGGCATGGAGCAGCGCCCGTTTGGTGCCGTACCGCGTGATGTTGCGGTGATCGGCCAGGGAACCTGGTACATCGACGACGCGCACCGGCCCACCGCGGTCGCAGCGCTGCGCCGCGGCCTCGACCTCGGCATGACGCACATCGATACCGCCGAGATGTACGGTGACGCCGAGACCGTGGTCGGCGAGGCAATCGCCGGGCGGCGCGATGACGTATTCCTCTTCTCCAAGGTTCTCCCCAGCAACGCCTCCCTTGCCGGGACGGTGGCGGCCTGCGAGCGCTCGCTCGCGCGCCTGCGCACCGACAGGCTGGACTGTTACCTGCTGCACTGGCCTGGCTCGCATCCCCTTGAGGACACCTTCGCCGGCTTCGAGCGGCTCCGCGAACAAGGCAAGATCCTGTCCTGGGGGGTGAGCAACTTCGATGTGCCCAACCTCGAAGCCGCCTGGAAGGCCGGGGGCGAGGGGCGCATCGCCTGCAACCAGGTTCTCTACCACTTGGAGGAGCGTGCAATCGAGCACGCCGTCCAGCCCTGGTGCGAGGATCACGGCATCGCCGTCGTCGCCTACAGCCCATTCGGCCATGGCAGCTTCCCTGGCCCACGAACATCGGGCGGCCGCGTCCTGGATGAGATCGCGGCGAACCATGGCGCCACCGCCCGTCAGGTCGCGCTCCGGTTCCTGGCGCGGAGGCCGTCCACTTTCACGATCCCCAAGGCGTCCAGTCCCGAGCATGCCGCCGACAACGCCAGCGCTGGCCCGCTGCGGCTGACGGAAGACGAGCTCATGCGGATCGACGCAGCGTTTCCGCGGGGTCCCCGACCGCGCCACCTCCCTATGTTGTAGGCCCGTGATGCCCACTTGATCAGGGCAGATGACCGTCCCGCTGTCTCGAAGCCCCGCCCGGCAGCGGACGATCCCGCCGCTAGGCGGGGATTCGCGGATCGTCCGAACGACCCAAGCTGCCTGCCGAGAGGTGAAGGCGCCTCGAACATGCGTCGTGGCGACCGTTCGGCGGATGGGCGCCCCCTCGGGCCGCAAGGGAACTCGTTCGTATCCCGGGAGATGACTTTCCGCCCAGCGCACAGTCTGGCGGCGCACCGGCCGCTCGGTTCGGTGATGCGGGCGCGTCTCCGAGTCTATCGGGCGCTGACCGCCGTCCGCCACCGCGAAAACGGCGTCGCGGCCGGGATACCTCCGGCATCGACCGCATCCCGTCGTGAGGAACGGCGCGACGGTGCCTCCTTTAGATTCCGACACCCAGAAGGACGATGACATGAGCTTGCAGGGCAAGAAGATCGCGATCCTGATCGCACCGCGCGGCACCGAGGATCCGGAGTTCGCCAAGCCGCATGAGGCGGTGAAGCAGGCCGGGGCGACCGTGACTGTCATCGGTCTGGAGGCCGGCGAAGCCGAGACAGTCAACAACGACCTCGATCCCGCCAACCGCTACAAGGTGGACAGGACCATCGAGGGGGCGTCGGCCGCGGACTACGACGGCCTCGTCGTGCCCGGCGGCTGCGTCGGCGCCGACAAGCTCCGGGCGAGCAAGGATGTCGTGGCGTTCGTCCGGGACTTCTTCGCCGCGGGCAAGCCGGTCGGGGTCATCTGCCACGGGCCGTGGACCCTGATCGAGGCCGACGTCGTGAAGGGCCGGACGCTGACCTCATACCCCACGGTTCGCCGCGACATCGAGAACGCCGGCGGCACCTGGGTCGACGAGGAGGTCGTCTGCGACAAGGGGCTTGTCACCAGCCGCACGCCCAAGGACCTGCCTGCCTTCTGCGCCAAGATCGTCGAGGAGTTCGCGGAGGGCCGCCATCCCGACCAAGCCCGGAGCGCCTGAGGCGTCGGGAAGCCGAAAATTGGCTCTTGAGACCCGGGGCGGCCCATGGGCCGCCCCGGGTCATGTCTTGAGGACGTCCCGCGGCCGGGACGCCTTCGCGGAAGCCTCCGTCAACCCTCGATGGCGCCTATCTGCTTCAGGATGCCGAGCTCGTCGGACGAGCCCCACCGCTCGACCATCTTGCCGTCGACGAAGCGGCCGATCTGCATGCCGCGGACCTTGATGGCCTTCCCGGTCGGCTTGTGGCCGTTGAAGTCACCCTGGTGCGTGCCGGTGAGCGTATAGGCGAAGGCGACGCTGTCCCCGTCGGCGACGAGCTTCTTCACCTCGACCTGCATGTCGGGGAACGCCGTGCGGAGTTCGGTGAAGAAGGCCTTGTATCCCTCGGGACCCATGTGCTGGCCCGGAGCCGGGTCGTGATCATGGCAGTCCGGGGCGACGACCTCGGGGAAGGCGTCGAACTGGCCACCGTTGACGAGTTCTCCGAACTTCTCGGTCGCCTGGATGCTGCTCTCGCGGGACATGGTGCTCCTTGGGTTCGGATTGGTAGGATCGGGGCGTCTCAGTCGAAGGCTAGGAAACCCGCGCCATGCCCGGTCGTTGCACGCCGCCCTCGCGAGGCCGCGCTGGGACCCGGTGCCGGAGCGACGCGGCGCGCCGGCCCGCATGTCGGCACGGGTTGTAGGCGACCGAGGACGCATCCTCGGCGCCACGTCGCATACTCACCGACTTGGCGCCCTCGGAGGCTCGGAGCGCGGTTTCGAGCAACTTGCCCCTGGTGGTGGTGACCCACGCGCGATGCCGGCCGGGGTACACACCGGCCGCTCGGTTCGATCCTGCCGGCAAGGCCGAGGTTGGCCGAGCGCTCTCCCGCGCGCAGCAAGACACTCACACGATACAAGCCGTCGCCTCGGTCACAATCGGCGACGTGCCGATCTCCGTGATCGGTTCAGCGCCGTACCGGTACCGGCCCGTCCATGCCCGGCCAGTCGGAGTAACCGGTCGCACCGCCGCCGTACCAGTATTGCTTGGGTGCCTCGGCCAGCGGTGCCCCGCTCGCCAGCCGCCCGACGAGGTCCGGGTTGGCAAGGTAGGGCCGGCCGAAGCTGAACAGATCGGCGCGCCCCCCGGCCAGTTCCTTCTCGGCGAGATCCAGGGTGTTCTGGTTGTTGCCGATATAGGCGCCCTCGAACCGGCGCCGCAGGTCGAGGAAATCGACGCCGTCCGGCACATCACGGGTCTGCTGCGTGACGCCCTCGATCGTGTGAATGTAGAGCAAGCCGAACTCGTTGAGCGCATCGACATAGGCGCCGAAGGTGGCATGCGTCTCGGAATCGAGCGGTGTCTCGCCGGGCTGCGTCGTGGCGGGCGACAGCCGGATGCCGACGCGGCTTCCGCCGTCCCAGGCCTCGGTCACCGCACGGACCACCTCAAGCGGGAACCGCAAACGATTCTCGATCGAGCCACCGTAGCGATCGGTTCGCTTGTTGGTCGAATCTCGCACGAACTGCTCCAGCAGGTAGTTGTTGGCCGAGTGGACCTCGACCCCGTCGAAGCCGGCGCGCTTGGCGTTCACGGCCGCGCGCCGGTAATCATCGACGATGCCAGGGATCTCGTCGGTCTCCAACGCCCGCGGGGTGACGTGGGGCTTCATCCCCTCCATCGTGAAGGCAGTTCCCTCCGGCTTCACCGCCGAAGCGGAGACCGGGAGTTCGCCCCCTGGCTGCAGGTCGGGATGGGATATCCGGCCGGTGTGCCACAGCTGGAGGAAGATGCAGCCGTCGTTGGCGTGGACCGTCGAGACGATGCGCTTCCAAGCCTCGATCTGCTCGTCCGACCAGATGCCCGGCGTGTAGGCATAGCCCACGGCCTGCTGCGAGATATTAGTAGCCTCTGAGATAATGAGGCCGGCGCTGGCACGCTGGCCGTAATAATCGGCGGCGAAGTCCGGCGGTACGCCCGCGGTCGAAGACCGGCTGCGGGTCAGCGGCGCCATCACGATGCGGTTCTTGAGGTGCAGATCGCCGATTGTTACGGGTTGGAGGATCGGGCTCGTCGTCATGGTACCTCGGATTATGTGTGCGGGGGGAATGGTGAGCGGAGCGCGGGTCAGCCCTTCAGAAAGGTGATCAGATCCGCGTTCAGCCGTTCGGCATGGGTGAACGGCACGGCATGCGGCGCGCCGTCATAGACGACGAACTCGGCGCCGGGGATCGCGGCGGCTGTGGCCTTGCCCGACACGTCGATCGGCACGGTCCGGTCGGCATCGCCGTGGATCACGAGGGTCGGCACGCGAAACGCGGCCATGTCGGCGCGGAAGTCGGTCTCGGCGAAGGCCGTCACGCAGGCGGTCGTCGCCTTCGGCGACCCGCGCATCGCGAGGGTGCCGGTCCATTCGATCAGGTCGGACGAGACCGGCGATGAGAGCATCCCAACCCCGAAGAACGTCTTTGCGAAAGTCGCCATGAAGTTCGGGCGGTCCTTCTTCAGCCCGGCGATCATGCCGTCGAACACCGCTGGGTCGACGCCGTCTGGGTTGTCGGCCGTCTTGAGCATATAGGGCGTCACCGACGAGACGAGCGCGGCCCGAGTGACCCGGGCGCCGCCATGCCGGCTCATGTACCGGGCGATCTCGCCGCCGCCCATTGAGAACCCGACCAGCGCTACGTCCTGCACATCGAGGGCGTCGAGCACGGATTTCAGGTCGTCGGCGAGGGTGTCGTAATCGTAGCCGTCCCAGGTCTGGTCAGAACGGCCGAAACCGCGGCGGTCGTAGGCGATGGTGCGAAAACCAGCCTCGGTGACCGTCCGCTGCTGGAACTCCCACATGTCGGCATCGAGCGGCCAGCCGTGGATGAGCACGACCGGCCGACCGCGTCCCCAGTCCTTGAAAAAAAGCTGCGCGCCGTCGTGGGCCGCGATGAAGGGCATGATGGTCTCTCCGGTCGGACGATCGTCTCTCACACGACCGGTTCCGGGCCGCCTTGGTTCCCCGGGGTGAAACCTGCGCGGATGGCGCACACCGCATTCAGTGCGCTGCGGAAAGCGCCGGTGGACCGCCGAGGAAACGCGCCGGATCATCTAGCGGCAACGGCTCGTCCGCACCTGACGTGTTCGTTCAGCCCGCAGCGCCAGACGAACCGGTGTCTCCGACCCACCAAGCCAGCGATCACGATCGCTAAACGACTGCCTTGAGCGAGCGTTTATCCGCTTTCAAGCGCCGGATCTGAAGCGGTGAGCGGCTGGGTTGGGTCAAAAGCAGACCCTCGCCTGGTAGTTTGAGCTTCGACCCTGTTGTGCCCACCGCTCCACGTCTGCGAGGATTCAAGGGACAACAAGGCACGCGGGCTCTGGGGGGAGCGCGACCCCGACCGCCTCGCGTGGTCCTGTCGCCTGATTGAAACGGTCGTGCCCGGCGATACGCGACGGGCCGAGCTGCAGGCCATGCTGGAATAGCGCTCATACGGGCCTTCGGCGTGTAGAAGGTCATCGCTCGCGACCTCTCCGAGGTCGAGGATCGTTGCAGGCGTGCGATGGGCGAGGCGCGGACCGGATCATCGAGCGTGCGAACCTAGGCCGAGGACGGCAGCTTTCCTTTGGGTAAGACTGGTTCAGGAAGCGGTCGCCTCCCACGCGTCCCGCCAACCCCCAGCTTACGGGAAACGGGAGCGAGCCAACCATGCAAAGAAAAGTCCTCGTCGCCGGCGCCCAGGGCGTCATCGGCCGCGCCGCAGCCGCTCGCCTCGCTGCTCGACCCGATACCCAAGTGCTGGGGCTGTCGCGACGGACCGAGCCGTCCATCCCGAACGTCGAGGCGGTCTCGGTCGACCTGCTCGACCCCGGACAGGTCCGGGACCGCCTCGGCGGCATCCGCGACGTCACCCACATCGTGTTCGGCGCCTACATCGAAAAGCAGACCGCCGCCGAGAAGAGCACGGTCAACGTCGCCATCCTGCGCAACCTGCTCGACGTCGTCGAGGAGACCTCACCGGGCCTGCGCCACGTCACGTTCTACCAGGGCGGCAAGGCCTACGGCGCCGATCTCGGCCCGTTCAAGACGCCCGCCCGCGAAGACGACCCGCGCCTGATGCCGCCGAACTTCTACTACGACCAGGAGGATCTCCTGCGTGAGCGCCAGAAGGGCAAGGATTGGTCGTTCACGGCCCTTCGGCCAGAGGCGGTCTGCGGCTTCGCGGTCGGCAACCCGATGAACCTGCTGACGGTGATCGCCGTCTATGCGGCCATCTCGAAGGAACTCGGCATCCCGCTTCGATTCCCGGGAACCGAGGCCGCCTACCGGGCACTCTACCAGGTCAGCTCCGCCGACATCCTGGCCGAGGCCGCCGACTGGGCCGGTACGACGCCGGCTGCGCGAAACGAGATCTTCAACATCACCAACGGCGACTACTTTCGCTGGCAGCACATGTGGCCGCGGATCGCGCGTATGTTCAACATGGACTGGGCCGATCCGATCCCGATGCCGCTCGCGACCTACATGGCCGACAAGGGGCCGCTCTGGGATAGAATGACCGAACGCCACGGGCTACAGCTGATCCCCTATGACAAGGTGGCTTCGTGGCCCTTCGGCGATTTCATCTTTGCCAGCGGCTTCGACAACATCAGCAGCACGATCAAGGCCCGCCAGGCCGGATTCCATGCCTGCATCGACACCGAAGACATGTTCCGTAACCAGTTCCGGCACCTGAGCGACCTGAAGGTCATCCCGCCCGTCGCCTGAAATCCGGCATCGCCCACGGCATCACCCGTTAGGAAGGAAGCCGAACATGTCCCGCTTCGAGAAGAGGCGCGTCATCACTGGTGCCGGAAGCGGCATCGGCGCCGCCACCGCGAAACGGTTTGCGTCGGAGGGCGCTTCCGTCGTCCTGAACGGCCGGGACCGGGGCAAACTCGACCGGCGTCCCAGCTCTGAGCCGGGACGCTTCGCGTGCCGGCTTAGTCGCTGAACCCAGTGAGGACGACCTTGCCCCTCGCCTTCCCGCTCTCGATGAGCGCGTGGGCGCGTGCCAGGTTGGCGGCGTTGATCGGACCGAAGGTCTCGCTCAACGTCGTGCGCAGCCGTCCCGCGTCGATCAGGCGGGCGATCTCGGTCAGGATCGCGTGCTGCCGTTCCATGTCGGAGGTCTGGAACAACGAACGGGTGAACATCAGCTCCCAGTGCAGCGACAGGCTCTTGGGCTTGAGCGGCATCACGTCCAGGGTCTCGGGATCGTCGATCGGGCCGAGGCGACCCTGTGGTGCGAGGAGCTCGATGATCTGCGGGAGATGCGCACTGGTCTGCGTCGTCGCGAACACGAACCCGGGCGACCCGGGAAGACCGAGCGCCGCCACCTCGGTGGCGAGGGGCTTCGCATGGTCGATCACGTGGTGGGCGCCGAGGTCCCGGCACCATTGCGCCGTCTCGGGGCGCGAGGCCGTAGCGATCACGATGAGATCCGTGAGCTGCCGGGCGAGCTGGATCGCGATCGAGCCGACGCCGCCGGCGCCGCCGACGATCAGGATCGCGGGGGCGGCACCCGGAACGGGCGTGGCGACGTCGAGCCGGTCGAACAACATCTCCCAAGCGGTCAGCGCGGTAAGCGGTAGCGCCGCGGCGGCGGCGAAATCGAGGCTGGCTGGCTTGGCACCGACGAGGCGCTCGTCCACGCACTGGAACGCGGCGTTGCTACCTGGCCGGTCGAGCGCACCGGCATAGAACACCGCGTCGCCGGGCTTGAACAGGCGCGCCTCGGGTCCGACCGAGACCACCGTTCCGGCCGCATCCCAGCCGAGAACCTTCGGCTCGCAACCCTGCTTGTAGGCGCCTTGGCGCACCTTGGTGTCGATTGGGTTCACGGAAACGGCCTGCACGCGTACGAGCAGGTCGCGCCCAACCGGCACGGGATCGGGAAAGGTGGTGTCGAGGAGGGCGTCCGGCGCATCGATCCGGGCGCCTTCGGTGTAGGTCACAGCACGCATGAGTGTCTCCCAGGATGTCGCAACGGGCGATCCCGCGCCGCCGTCCTAGGCTGCCTCATAGCGTGCCGCCTCCTTTGGCGCAGCGGCATGACGCGCATATTACGCCGCTGCTGCTGAGACGGTAAGGCAGGGGCGAAATGTTGACTCAAAGTAAGCGCTTGGTGACGGCTGCCTTGCGCGGATAGTGGCGCGCTCTGGATACAGGTGCTGGCGTCAGATGGCGCTGTATCGGCCCTGGGTCTGGACCTATGACTTCTCCCTCGCACGTCGTGGTCGCCGGCACGCGCCGGGCGTGGTCGCCGGAGCAGAAGCGGGCGATCCTGGCCGAGGCGGACGTGCCGGGCACGTCGGCCTCGGCGGTGGCACGCCGGCACGGGCTGCATTCCAGCCTGCTGTTTCGCTGGCGCCGCGCGGTCCTGGCTGAACAGCGGGCGGCGGTGGCACCCGCCGGGCCGGCGTTCGTGCCGCTGGCCCTGCCGGCCCCCACGGCCGGCGCGCCCATCGTGCCGGCGGAGCCCGGCCCCATCGAGATCGAGCTGGCCGGCGGCCACCGGGTGCGGGTGCCGGCCGGGACCGACCTCGCACTCCTGCGGGGCGTACTCGCAGCGCTGACCGGCCGATGATCCCGGTCCCCTCCGGCGCGCGGGTGTGGCTGGCCACCGGGCACACTGACATGCGCAAGGGCTTCGACGGTCTGGCCACCCTGGTGCAGGACCATCTCGCCCGCAACCCGTTCTCGGGACAGGCGTTCGTGTTCCGCGGCCGGCAGGGGCACCTGATCAAGGTGCTGTGGTGGGACGGTCAGGGGCTATGCCTGTTCGCCAAGCGTCTGGAGAAGGGCCGCTTCGTCTGGCCGGCCACGGCGGGGGCCGCGGCCGCGCTGACCCCGGCGCAACTCGCGATGCTGCTGGAGGGTATCGATTGGCGGGCCCCCGTGCGCACCGACCGGCCCCGGATCGCCGGCTGAGCGCGGTGGAGTACCGAGGCAGCAGCGTCCGGGCGCATGGATGTGGCGAGCCCCCTCGGTACGGCTTAAGCTGTCTGATCGAGAAGCTGCGCGGCGAACTCGCCCGGCTGAAGCGAGCTGGGTTCGGCACCGCGTCGGAGAGGCTCGGGGGGCGCGTCGAGCAGCTCGAACTGGCCATCGAGACGCTGGAGGTCGACGAGGCCGAACGTCTGGCTGCCATGCCCGCTGTCGCCGGGGCGGTGGAGGCAGCGCGTATCCGGCCGGCGCGGCGGCCTCTGCCCGGGCACCTGCGGCGCGAGAGCATCGTCCACCCCGGCCCCTGCGCCTGCCCAGCCTGCGGCGGTGCGCTGCGGCGGATCGGCGAGGACGTGACCGAGAGCCTCGACTACGTGCCGGGCCGGTTCAAGGTCGTGCGCCACGTGCGCGAGGCCTTCGCCTGCCGGGCCTGCGAGCAGGTGGTCCAGACGCCGGCGCCCCACCACGCCATCGCCCGCGGACGCGCCGGCCCGGGTCTGCTCGCCCACATCGCGGTGGCCAAGTTCGACGACCACCTGCCGCTCTATCGCCAGGCCGAGATCTACGCCCGCGACGGGGTCGATCTGGCCACCTCGACGCTCTCGGGTTGGCTGGGCGCGACGGCCGCGGCGGTGATGCCGCTCGTCGACCTGCCGCGGCGGGAGGTGATCGCCGGCTCGGACGTGCTGCACGGCGACGACACGCCGGTCCCGGTGCTGGCGCCGGGCACCGGCAAGACCCGGACCGGCCGGCTCTGGACCTACGTGCGCGACGAGCGCCCCCACGGCGGCGCCCGGCCGCCGGCGGCGGTGATCTTCGCCTCGCCCGACCGCCGGGGCGAACGTCCGCTCGCGCACCTGGCGCGCTTCTCCGGGGTGCTGGTGGCCGACGGCTACGCCGGCTTCAACGGGCTGTACGCGGGGACGCGCCCAGGTGGTGCTCTCACCGAAGCGGCCTGTTGGGCTCATGTGCGGCGCAAGATCTTCGACGTGCACGCCGCGACCGGCTCGGCGCTGGCCGCGGAGGCGCTGGCGCGGATCGGCGCGCTCTACGGGATCGAGCGTGAGCTGCACGGCAAGCCGCCCGACGCCCGCACCCGTGAACGACAGGCCCGCGCGAAGCCGCTGGCGGCGGCGCTGAAGGTGTGGGCGCAACTGTGCCTCACCCAGTTGCCGGGTCGGTCCGAACTGGCCAAGGCGCTGCGCTACATGCTGGCGCGCTGGCCGGCGCTCGCCCGCGCCTTCGACGACGGGCGCATCGCGCTCGACAACAACGCGGCCGAGCGGGCACTGCGCGGCGTCGCGGTCGGGCGCAAGAATTACCTGTTCGCCGGCTCCGACCTCGGGGCCGAACGCGCGGCCGCCTTCTACAGCCTGATCGAGACGGCCAAGCTGAACCGGCTCGATCCCGAGGCCTATTTGCGTGACGTGCTCACATGCATCGCCGATCATCCGGTCAAGCGGCTGACCGATCTGCTGCCCTGGAACTGGACGCAAGCCCAGCCAGCCGCGCACGCCGCCTGACCAGGCGGCCGCTCACCGAGCGCTTACGGCGATCCGGAAAAAGAGGGCGAGGCGACAGCCGTTCTCGGCGAAGATGCGCAACCCCGGCACCGGGCATACGCCTGATGTTTGCCCGGTGCGAGCGCTTACCTGTGCCGGGGAGCCGAGATCGTGCTGAGGAGTTGGCTGGCATACCCCTCGGAGAGTGCCCAGTATGAAACTTTCAGCGAGCGCCCATTTCGGTCTGGCCCTAGCCCTGATGGCCAGTACCGCAGCGCTAGTGGGTCCCGCCCTAGCCCAGAGCCGCGCTCCAGCCGATGGCAATCTCACCCAGATCGCGAGCTTCGCGCATCAGGTCACAGGGATCACCGTAAGCCGAGACGGGCGTATGTTCGTCAACTTCCCGCGTTGGAGTGAGGACGCTCCGGTCTCGGTTGCCGAGTTGAAGGATGGCAAGCCGGTCGCTTATCCGAACGATGACTGGAACAGCTGGCGCAATGCCAGGAAGGACGAGGTCGATCCCAAAACACACTTCGTCTGCGTTCAGAGCGTCGTCGCCGATGGGCAGGATCGCCTTTGGGTGGTCGACGCCGCCGCACCGGCGATGGCGCATGTGGTCAAGGACGGAGCCAAGCTCGTGGGTATCGACCTGAAGACCAATCAGGTCGTGAAGACAATCCCGTTCGATCCCAGCACGGTGATGCAGGCCTCCTACATCAACGACGTACGCATCTCGCCCGATGGCAAGACCGCCTACCTGACGGACTCCGGGGCTGAGGGGGCGCTGATCGTGGTCGATCTCGACAGCGGTTCAGCCAAGCGCGTGTTGTCCGGCCACCCCTCGACGATGCCGGACAAGAGCGTGACCATACAGTACGACGGCAAGCCGCTCCGTCGCCCCGATGGGCGCGGCGTCGAGTTCTCCGCCGACGGCATTGCACTCTCCCCTGATGGAAAGACACTCTACTGGCAGGCCATCAAGGGTAAGACCCTCTACAGCCTCCCCACTGACGCACTGACAGGTTGGGCCACGGCATCATTCGTGCCCGAGTCGCTGAGCGACAGAACCCTGAGCGGGAAGATCGCCACGGTCGGCGAGAACGGGCCGGCTGACGGGCTACTGATCTCTCGCAAGGACGGGCGGATGTATGTCACCTCACCGCAGGACAACGCAGTGAAGGTCCGCGACCTGACCAAGCCGGACGGTGGCCTGACCACGCTGGTTCAGGACGACAGGCTCCGGTGGCCGGATACGTTCAGCGAAGGGCCCGATGGCACGATCTACGTGACGACGTCCCACATTCAGGACTCGGCGGATTACAAGCCCGGCGCCCCTATCAGCTTGCCGACCGAGTTGTGGGCCATCAAGGCTAACCAAGCCGCTGTCACAGGGTCGACGGGTTCGGGAACCGCCCGCTGAAGACAGGCGGGATCCCGTATCGCACCACGAGAGCCCGCCCTGCAGCTGCCGCGGCGGGCTTTCTCAGCAGTGATCGACTTATCTGATGCGGCATGTTCGGGAGAGCGGAGTTCCAACTCGGCTTCGGAGCATGTGCACCCTTCCAGTCGATGCCGCGACCGACTGCCGGCTGCTTCTTTCTGGCTGCCTGTTAAATCGGCCAAGTCGCTTTCCACACCGGACCAAAGGTGGCGCACGGCTGACGAACGGCCGCTTCGGAGATGCGCACAAGGCGGTCCGGGCGGCCGGGTTGGGTCGGTAGGAGGCCGTCCGCTTTTCTGGTCAACCTCCTCCGGAGCGCTCGTTCCGCTTTCGGCCAGCATCGGTCTCACCGATAGGCCCGTCAGGATGACTGGGGAGGGGGGATTTCTGCCTGTCTGCTTCCGAGCGACAGAAGCATCGGAGCGGACATCGTCAAGGCGCCCGCTTCCGACCCTTTCGGACGCCAGGAACGTCCACTCTCAGGTACTTGGAGCAGCACCATCGAATCGAAGGCGGGCATCCACTACGGTTTGATGGTTAGCTTCGGCCCATTCGATCAGCACTTGCAGGGGACCTAGGAGTGACCGACCCAGATCCGCCAACCGGTATTCAACGCTCGGTGGGCTGGTTGGGAACACATGGCGGGTGATGAGCCCATCACGCTCCAGATTACGCAGACACTGCGTCAACATTCGCTTCGAAATATCGGGGATGGACCGGTTCAGCTCGCCGAACCGCCGAGGACCGCCGGCCAGTGCGATCACGATCAAGGTTGTCCATTTGTCGCCGAGGTGATCGAGCACGTCCCGGACTGGGCAGTGGGCCGGATCGAGTCTCATGCGCTGCCAGCTATCGAACTTGCTGGCTAGCCCGTTCGCGTCGCTCATGCAGGCGGTTCCTTCCAAGTCACCAGGCTCCTAGAACCTGCCTCCTTACAGGCAATTTGGGTCTCATTTATAGACCTTGTGCGGAATACGAACCGCTTAGGATTTTTCCCTATGACGCTCTCCTCGCACACACGTCTGTTCGTAACAGGGACCACCGGCCAACTTGGGCGCCTCGTCATTCAGGACCTGCTCCGGACCGTGCCCGCCGCACAGGTGGTCGCCGGTGTCCGCGATGCCGGAAGCGAAGGGGCCAGGAAGCTGGCCGGGCTCGGCGTCGAGGTCCGCATGGCCGACTATGCCAGGCCCGACACGCTCGCCACGGCCTTCGAGGGCATCGAGCGGCTGTTGCTGATCTCCTCCAGCGAGGTCGGTCAACGCGCGGTCCAGCATCAGAACGTCATCGCCGCCGCCAAGGCTGCCGGTGTCCGCCTGATCGCCTACACCAGCCTCCTCCATGCCGACACGTCTCCCCTGGCCCTCGCGGAGGAACACCGCGCCACCGAGGCGATGCTCGCGGCGTCGGGGGTGCCCCATGTCCTGCTGCGCAACGGCTGGTACACCGAGAACTATGCGGCCTCGATCCCTCCCGCGCTCGCACACGGCGTCTTCCTCGGGAGCGCGGGAGAAGGTCAGATCGCCTCCGCGACGCGGGCCGACTACGCGGCGGCCGCAAGCATCGCGCTGACCGCCGAGACCGACCAGGTCGGGCGTATCTACGAATTGGCAGGCGACGAAGCCTACACCCTATCCGACTTCGCCAAGCTCATATCCCAAGCCTCGGGCAAGCCGGTCGCCTACCGGAACCTGCCCGAGGCGGAGTTCAAGGCCGCCTTGATCGGCGCAGGGCTACCCGACGCCTTTGCCGGCCTTTTGGCCGACTCGGATGCAGGCGCCGAGAAGGGCGCCCTCTTCGATGATGGCCGCCAACTCAGTGCGCTCATCGGCCGGCCGACCACCTCGACCTCATCCGTGATCGAGGCAGCACTCAAGGGTTGATCAGCAAACCCCCGCCGCCCGGGATAGGTACAGACCCCTCGTGGCGGCGGAGTTGGGTAATAGACCGAGCATGTGAGAACACGCCGCTGTCATCGCGCCGTTCCGCACAGCCCCACTCTGAGCCGACGCTCCTCGACGGCCGAGGAACGACTCCGGGAACCGCTCGCATCAGGTGCCCTCGGCTTGATCCGGCTCGACGGCGAAGCGCTTCATCATCTCGGAGCGAACGTGCTCGCGAAAGACGCGCACGCGTGCCGGCAATTCCCGGCCGGCGAGGCTCACGGCCCGGAGCGCCCCGCCCGCCGTCGCCCAAGGTGCCAGCACCCGTACGAGCGCCCCGTTCGCGACGGAGCCGGCCGCCACGGCGCTCGGCAGATGGCCGATGCCTGTCCCGGCCAGCGTCAGCCGAAGCACCGTGGCGAAGTCGCTCGCCCGGACCGCAGGGCTGAGCGCGACCTGTTCCGTCCGGCCCTGGCCGTCGCTGAGCATGATGCCCAGCGCTCCAGGCCTTTCGCGCGAGAGGATCAGGTCGTGCTCTGCCAGGGCCGCGAGGCTCATCGGCGCCGGACGCCGCGCGAGGTAGTCCGGTGCCGCGTAGAGCCCGATCCAGAGACGCAGGAACAGCGCGGCCCTGTAACCGGTCTCCTCGGTGTCGCCCAGGCGCAGGGCGAGGTCGATCCGGTTGGCCGCGAGATCGAGCCGCGCGTCCGTGTTAATCATATCGACCGTGATCTGCGGGTAGGCCCGGCGGAAGCTCGCGACGATCCCCGGCATCAACTCGATGCCGAAATCGACCGAGGTCGTCACCCGGAGGTGGCCTGCAGGAACGGTGCGGGCGTCACGCGCGGTCTCGGCCGCCTCGTCGAGGAGCGCGAGGCTCTCCTGCACCTTGGCATAGAAGGCTAGGCCCTCCGCGGTCGGCGACACCGCGCGGGGATGGCGGGCCATCAGGGTGGCGCCGAGCGCAGCCTCCAGGCGCGAGATGCGTCGGCTGAGGCTACCCTTGGTCTCGCCCCGGCTCGCCGCGGCCGCCGTCACGGTGCCCAGGTCGACAACCGCGCAGAAGGCGCGCAGGTCGTCCAATCCGCCGCCAAAGGTTTCCGTTTTCGCAACCATGTGGTTCCGAATAGCAGGCTCAACCTCGGCCGCCAACGTGGGTATCCCAGCGTCCTCGGCTCTCGCGGCCCTTCCCCAGGTGGGTCGGGTCGCCCGTTTCAGTCCCGGAGACACCCGTGAAGTCCATCCTCATCCCCGGCCTCGTCCTGGCCCTCGTCGCCACCCCAGTCCTGGCCCAGTCGCCGGTCACCCGCGACCCGGCCCAGATCCAGGCCGGCACCTACGCGGTCGACCCCGGCCATACCCAGGTCGGCTGGCGCGTGTCGCACATGGGCTTCTCGAACTATGCCGGCGGCTTCTCGGACGTGTCGGGCAGCCTCACCCTCGACCCGAAGAACCCCGCCGCCTCAAAGCTGTCGGTGAAGATCCCGGTCGCCTCGGTGACGACCACCAGCGCCAAGCTCACCGACGAGCTCAAGGGCGACCAGTGGCTCGACGCCGGCAAGTACCCGACCATGACCTTCGTCTCGACCAAGGTCGCGCCGGCCGGCAAGGACCACGCGAAGGTCACGGGTGACCTGACGCTCCACGGGGTGACCAAGCCGGTGATCCTCGACGTCACCCTGGTCGGCGCCGGCGCCAATCCCCTCAACAAGAAGTATACGGTCGGCTTCGAGGCCACCGGCACGCTCAAGCGCTCGGAGTTCGGTGTGAAGACCTACGTGCCGCTGATCGGCGACGAACTGCACCTTACCATCGCGGGCGCCTTCGAGCGTCAGGACTGACCGACGGCTTTGAGGACGGCCATGGCAACCGGTGTGTCCGCGCGGCGGTACTCCGCCGTGGCCATCCTGCTGCACTGGGCGAGCGCGCTCGGCGTGCTCGCCCTGATCGGCATGGGCCTGATCATAGCGCATGCGGGACTGGCGCCGATGCGCCAGTTCCAGCTCTACCAGTGGCACAAGTCGGTCGGCATCACGGTGCTGGCCCTGACGGTCTTGCGGGTCCTCTGGCGCCTGACCCACCGGCCGCCGCCTCACCCGGCCAGGATGCCGGCGCGGGAGCGCGTGGCGGCCTCGACGGCGCACGGCCTGCTGTACCTGCTCCTCGTCGGGCTGCCTCTGACCGGCTGGGCGGTGGTGTCGCTGTCGCCGTTCAACATCCCGACGGTGCTCTACGGCCTCGTGCCCTGGCCGCACCTTCCCCTTGCCGCGTTCGTCCCGAACCCGGCGGCGGCGGAGGGCTTCCTCAAGCTGATGCATGCCTACGGGGCGTGGCTGCTGACGGCGCTGCTCATCCTCCACGTGGCAGCCGCCCTGCGCCACCACTTCATCATCCACGACGACGTCCTGCGCCGCATGCTGCCAGCCCGTGCACCTTCGGCGCGGTCCGGATCCCTGGAATCGAACCCATGAACACGCGACTCCTCTGCCTCGCGCTCGCCCTGTCGGCCGCCGCGGTTCCCGCGACCGCCGCCGAATGGGCGGTCGACCCGGCCAAGAGCACCATCAAGTTCTCGGGCGTTCAGGTCGGGGCGCCGTTCACCGGGCGCTTCGAGCGCTTCCAGGCCAAGATCGACTTCGACCCGGCCAAGCCCGAGGCCGGGCACACCGTCTTGTTGATCGACCTCGCCAGCGCCAGGACGGGCGACGTCCAGCGTGACGAGGCCCTTCCGCAGAAGGACTGGTTCGACGTGAAGGGCGCAAACCAAGCACGCTTCGAGGCGACCCGCTTCATCGATAAGGGGCACGGCGACTACGAGGCGGTCGGGACCCTGACGATCCGGGGCACGAGCCGGCCGCTCACGCTGCCCTTCCATCTCACGCTCGACAAGGATCAGGCGCGGGCCGCCGGCCACGTCGGCCTTGTCCGAACCGACTTCGGTGTCGGCCAGGGCCCGTGGGCATCGGGCCAGTGGGTCGGTCTCGACGTCGGGGTCGACATCGACCTCGCGGCCACGATCCAGCCCGCGCCCGCTGACCGCGGCTGACCGTTTTTACAGCTCCGGAGCACTAGCATGACCCACGAAACCGAACGCTTGGCAGGAAGTGCGCCCGGGACTGAGCAAGAGGGTGGGACCTCGCCGAACGTCCCGGTATCACTGCTGGACACCGCCCCCTACCGCGTCGGTAGCGTCGCCCTGGTCGTGCGAGACCTCGATGGCCTCGCCCGGTTCTATCGCGATACGCTCGGCCTCGCGACCATCTCGCGGAAATCCGATACGGTGCGCCTCGGGGTCGGGGCCACCGTCCTGCTGGAACTCCGGCACGATCCCGCTGCCCAGCCCTGGAGCCCGCAGCGGGCGGGCCTCTTCCACACGGCCTTCCTGCTCCCGAGCCGCGGCCACCTGGGCGCCTGGCTCGCCTACGCGGCGGAGCGGCAAATCCAACTCTCGGGCGCGGCCGACCACCTCGTCAGCGAGGCGGTCTACCTCATCGATCCTGAAGGGAACGGCATCGAGGTGTACGTGGACCGCCCGAGTTCCGAGTGGCCGCGTGCGGAGGACGGTGGCATCGTCATGAGGAACGACCGGCTCGACAATGCCGGGCTCCTGCGCGCCGCCCCAGCCCCCTGGAGTGGCATGCCGGCGAGCGGTCGCGTCGGACACGTCCATCTCCAAGTCGGCGCTTTGGACGCCGCGGAGCGCTTCTACGCGGATCTGCTCGGGTTCGACATAATGTGCCGGTATCCGGGCGCGACGTTCCTCGGTGCCGGTGGGTACCACCACCAGCTCGCGACCAACATCTGGAACAGCCGGGGCGCCCCGGTGCGCCCTGCGGGCATGGCCGGTCTGGCCGAGGTCGAGCTCCTGATCGACAGGGGGACATTAGCTAAGGTTCGTGGGCGGTGCCTGGAGGGCGGATTGGCGATGACCGATGACGACGGTGCCTCCGTGCTTCACGACCCGTGGGGAACTCGCATCCGCCTCGTGCCATCGAGCGTGTGAACTTGAACGGTCGCTTACTGGAGAAACGTCAGGGCGGGAGTGCGACCCGAAAGGGTCCCTTCTGGGGCGTCTGCTCGGGGACGGCCGAAGATCGTTCCGGCCACGCGCCGAAAGTCTTGGATGGCAGACGAATGTCCGTTTTAGAGTATCTCAAACGACGTTCTTGACGGCTGGGTTGGGTCGGTAGCAGGTTGTCCGCTTTTCCTGCGGACCTTCTCCGAAGCGGTCATTCCGCTATCGGCCATGTGCCGTCGGCGCCGATAACCCTCAGGGCGTCTCAGATGGGTGGTTTGTTGCCGGTCTGCTTTCGGGCAGCAATCGACAAAAGCGGACATCGCCTCAGTGCTCACTCACTAATCTGAGCAGACGTTCCGCTAATCTAATATCTTGCTAACAATTTATCGGGGCTCAACGAGTTTCGTTGCTAAGATCACGCCTGTGACAGCCCCGAGCAGAACTCCAATAGGCACAGTGAGCAGGGCCAGATAGGCGCTTCCAACGTCACCGTGATCCCCTAAATAGTAGCATGCAGCGAACCCCAGGACATATCCAATAGGTATCAGGACTATCGCGAAGACGAGGCTGAGAATGATACGCATCCCCAGGATATATCCAAGGGGTATGAGGGCTATTGCCAAGACGATTCCGAGAATGATACGCATCGAATTTAGTTTAGCTGAATTTCATTGTGCCACCACTACCTATATCCTCCATCGTGTTTTTTTACTCTGACGGCCACTTTCCACCGAGGCTGTGTGGAAACGGGTTGGGGCGGAAGCGATGACGGGCTGGGCAAGCCGTTCTCGGCTCATCCCCGCATCGCGGCGATGAGCCCAGGCGCTCCGAGGAGGGCGATGGCCCGCTTCACGTTGTAGGCGAGGACGTGGAGGCTCATCTCCGTCCCGACGTTCGGAAGCCTCCGCATCTTGAAGTGGCTACGTCCCATCCAGTCCTTGATCGTGCCGAATACATGCTCGACGGTCCGTCGCCGGATACGCATGGCGTCCGGCCTGCGGTCGAGCCGATCCTGCATGGCTTCCACGACATGCTCGAGCTCCCAGCGCGTCACCCGTCGCTCGTTGCCGGTCGTACAGCCGGGCTTCACCGCGCATGATCGGCAGTGGCTCGACCAGTAGCGGTTCAGAACGAGACCGTTCTCGACGATGGTCGTGCGCTTGATGAGGGTCTCGCCGGCAGGGCACCGATAGGTGTCGCTCGGCGCATCGTAGAGGAAGTCCGGTTTGCCGAAGCGCCCCTCCGCCTTGGCGCCCGAGGTCAAAGGCTTCGGGCAGATCGGTGTGACGCCCGCCTCTTCGCAGGCCAGGACCTCCGCTCCTGAGAAGTAGCCGCGATCGGCGAGGATCGTCAGGTGCTCGACCCCGGTCGCGTCCTTCGCCTGCCGGCCCATGTTGGCGAGTTGGGTGCGATCATGGCCGAGGTTCGTGACCTCGTGCGCCACGACGATATGACTGTCCGTATCGACCGCCGCTTGGACGTTGTAGCCGACGAGGCCCGTGCCCTTGCCGTTCGTAGCCATCGCACGGGCGTCCGGGTCGGTCAGCGAGATCTGACGGTCGGGCGCTGTCTCGACTTCGTGCGCCATGGCTTGCAGCGTGCGCATCTGCTGGCGAAGCGCCTCGATCCTCTCGTTCAAGCGCGTCGTGCGCATCTCGGCGACGTCCGCCTCCTGCCGGTCGGCCGTGTCGAGCTTATCGAGATATCGCTCGATACTCGCCTCCACCTGCGCCAAGCGAAGGCGGATCGCACCAGGCGTGTAGTTCTTGTCGCGCGTATTCACGGCCTTGAACCGACTACCGTCCGCGGCCACCGTGCCGCCGGCGATGAGGCCAATCTCCCGACACAGGACGACGAACTGCTTGCACGCTGCCCGAACGGCTTCGCCGTTGTTGCGTCGAAAGTCAGCGATCGTCTTGAAGTCGGGAGCGAGCTTACCGGTCAGCCACATGACCTCGACATTGCGGCCTGCCTCGCGCTCGAGGCGTCGGCTCGACTGCACCTGGTTCATGTAACCGTAAAGGTAGAGCTTCAGGAGCGTCGCCGGATGGTAGCCGGGCCGCCCGGTCGCAGCCGCGCCTTCAAAGCCGAGTGTGGCAAGGTCCAATTCATCGACGAAGACGTCGATCACCCGGACTGGGTTCTCCTCGCCGACATAGTCGTCGACGCAGTCCGCCAGAAGAAGCGCTTGGCGCCGCTCGCAACCTTCGATGAAACGGCCCATTCGACCCCTCCAGCGCTCCCGAAAAGGTAGCACAACAGGGCGTTTTCGCACAGCCTCCACCCAATCCAGTCATTCAGCGGGGCCTGCCACCACGGCAGGATTTGGCCGGAGGCTGCCGGTCCGCTTCGGAGAGGCGCTCCCGGAAAACCGGACAGGCACCCGCCAAACTCCGTTAACAGCGCCGGCCGACACTGGCCCTTCCCAGGAGGAGCCGTTCGTTGGCTGCTCGGCGACCTTGGCCTTGGGGCGTAAAGCAGCGCGGCTGGTCTCGGGCAGGACCTCCACGGTTTCAGTTGACGCGCCGGGTGGAAGCCAGCGGCTTGATCTGCTTGGCCTCCTGAACATGGTCACGCTCGTCGCCGACCGCTCTCCGAAGTGACCAGCCCTCGACAACGGTAGTGCTTATCAGGCGCCCATTCTGTGCCTGCCGGAGGCGTCGAAGGCTCGCACCCTGTTAGTTCGAAGTAGGTCGCCGGCCCAGCCGCTGAGCAGATCATGCGATGGCCAGACCATGCGAGGTGCGCCGTTGGGTTCCTCGTAGGCGCTCGGGGCCAAGGAGATGATCATGGCGGCGGCGAGAGCCCGTGGCCACTGCCTCCGGAAACGGACTGCGTCTGCAGGTAAGCGATGACGTCCGCCCGATCGAGCGGGTCCGGGAGCCCGAGAAAGCTCATGCTTGTTCCCGGCGCGAACTTCGCGGCGGCCGTTAGCCAGACGTCCAGCCTCTCCGGCGTCCAGACGCCGCCCGCCGAGCGGAGCGCCCCCGTGTAGCCGAAGCGCCGGCTGTTGCTGGCGACGGGCTTGCCGATGACGTCGTAGAGGCCGGGACCGTCCCGGTCGCCGGCCCCCTTCCTGACCGTATGGCAGGCGGCGCACTGGCCGAACAAGCGGCCGCCCCGCCTGGTATCCGCAACTTGCATGAAGTCGCCGAAGCGCGGGTTGTCACCGAGGGAACGGCGGCGCTCCCGGCCGTCATCCGAGCAGGCCGTGACGAGGAGGGCGAGCGCGGGCAGCGAGAGCCGCAAGGCAAACAGAACCTGTGGGATGAGGCGTTCCAGCCGCTGGGTCGTGGGCAAGTACGTCATCGCGCTGGCAGAAAATAGTCACGGACACAGCTAGGTGTCGAGGTCCCTACCGCCCGCGAAACTGCGGCCGCAGGACGACGACGCAGGCGTGCACCATGACGTCCGCGCATGTCAGGCCGCCTTGGCGAGTTCGGCGGTGATGTGCTTCGCCGAGGGCGTTACGATGGCGACGAACTGCGCCTCCCGCAAGCGGCGGTAGGCCTCCGAGCCCTGCTGATAGCCGCGGGCACCCGCGTGGAGCATCGCCGCCTGCGCCGCTTCCAGCGCCAACCAGGAGACGTCCAGGCGCAGGCGCAAGACGTCGAGGAAGGTCGTGCGGGCTGGGTCCTCGTGGCGCCCTGCCAGGGCGATCACCCGTCCCCGCAGTGCATCCGCTCGCTCCTCCACCGCCTGCGACCCGAGCGGCAGGGTGGTCTGCTGCCGGTCGCGATCTTCCGCCCGCATCAGGGCCGCGGCGCCACGCGCAAGCCCCCGTCCCATACCGGTCTGAAGAAGAACCAAGCCATTCCGGATGCGCGGCATAAAGGAGGCTGCGTCGGCCGCAACCACGTCGGAATCGGGCACGAAAGCGCCGCGGACCTGCACCGCGTAACTACCGGTCCCTTCTAGGGCCACGAGGCGAGAGCCGGCCGCCAGCTCCACCGCTTCCGTGTCCGCGGTGAGGACCGCCGTGACCCGGGCCCCATCCTCCAACGCGAAGATGGTGACGAACCGGTGCCCGAGCGCAAGGTTCGAGACCCATGGCAACCCCCCATGCACCTGGTAACCGCCCGGCACGCGCGTCCCGGACAGCGCCATGGGCTCGATGCCCGAGAGGGCTTTCAGGGCGTTCGATAGGCCGGGACCTCCGAGCCGGGTACCGCTCGCCACCGCGGCGAGTTCCTTCGAAGCCCCGGGCTCAGCGCTGCGCGCGAGGCACCAAACCAGCGCATCTTGGCACCAGGTGCAGAAGGCCGTCGAAAGACACGTGGCCGCGACCTCGCTCATGGCGTCGACTGCCCGAAGCAGCCCCGCCGCCGTCCCGTCGGCGTGCTGCTTGAAGACACCGACGGAACCGAGCGTGCGCAGCACCGCCTCCGGATAGGCGCCGGCATCGATGGCCCCGACCTGCGGCAGCAGTTCCGACCGGATGACCCCGGTAAGACTAGGGAATGGGCCGGGCGCTGAGAATGTCATGGTCGAACTCGTCTTTGGAACGGGACCGGAACATCCGGGCCGAACAGGATCCTCGATCGGCCGGTAGAGCGGCCTGCCGGGCGGGGTTCAGGACTTGGGTCACCCGCGAAGGTCAGAGGGGCCGGACAGGCAGGAGCTTTCCGCGCAGCAGGAGGCCCAGGGTCCTGAGCGTGATCCAGCCGATGATCAGGTTGGCGGCGACAAACAGCGGAACCGCGAGCGAAGCGTTCGGCCCTTCCAGGCCACGCTCCGTCAGGCGCAACGCGGCGAGCGGCAGGGCCGAGACGCCGAACGTGTAGGCCCAGGCAGCCGGCGAGAACGGCTGCTGTCGCAGCCACGGCACCAACCGCACTATTACTAGGGCATGCAGCAGAGCGTAGCCGAACAGGATTTGGGCGAGCCGGTCGGGCGGTCCGTCCGTGACCGCTAGGTAGGCGACGCAGGCCACCGCGGGCGGCGCCAGGTGCAACCCGAGAGAGGCCCGCAACGGCACGGGAAGGGTCTGAAGGATCAGCCTATGGATGATGACCGATTCCAGCGTCAGCCATGACAGCAGGCCGGCGCCAAAGTAGAGTAGGCCGAGTTCCTTCATTCCGAACGCGGCGCAGGTGATGGCCGCCACGAACCCCCCGCCGACCGTGGGCATGTAGAGGATCGGCGTCGTCGTCTCGAAGGTGCGGTCGCCCATCCATAGGTCTCCCACACCCCAGACGGCAAAGAGGGTCGCCCCGACGAGCCCAGCCGATGCCATTGCCCATGCGGCGCCGGGCCAGTGCGGCGCGAGGCCGACGCTGGCGATCATCGTGGCGACGGGAGCCAGCGAGGCGAAGAACGAGGACGTCGGGTCACGCGCCTCGAACAGTACCGCGTCCCGGTCATTCAGCCACCGCGCCGCGTAGAAGACCATCCACGCCGACCAGACTGCCACGCCGACAAGCGAGAGCGTCTCGCCGACCCAGGCGGGCGCAAGTCCAAGGCGGGCCACGGCGCGCCAGCCGTTGCCCAGGCCGCAGAGCCCCAGGACCATGCCGAAGAAGGTAACCGGCACCCTGGTCCGACGAAGCCAGGCAAGTTCAATCCGGGGTCGGGCTGGGGCTTTCCGCTTTCCGGACGCGATTGAGCTGTCTGCCATCTCAGACGACCGTGGAGATCGCGCCGGGCGGATGCGACAGCAACGTCGCCAGTAGGCTCAGGCCGTACCGCAGGGTCTCGGCGTCGGGCGCTGCGCCTAGGGAGACGCGAATGGCTTCCGGCGCTGGCCCGACCGCGAAGGCGTCGCTCAGGATGACCGAAAGCCCGAGCTGACGTGCATGCGCACCGAACTCGCCGCGCCGCCACGGCTTTGGAAGCCGGAGCCAGAGGTGGTGCCCACAGGGATGCGCCTGGACGTCGAGATCCCCCAGGACCTCGCGCGCGACCGCCTGCCGCAAGCCATTCTCCTGCCGGATGGCCGCGATGACCGCATCGAGCTCGCCCTCGGCGATCCACTGCGAGGCGAGCGCGGCGGTGAGCGGCGAGGCCATCATATTGATGGCCCTTAGCTCGGCGGCTAACCTCACCGCCTCGTTCGTACCCGGCACCGCGACGTAGGCGATGCGCAAGCCCGGGCTGGCGCACTTGGACAGCGTAGCGATGTGCCAAGTGATGTCGGCGGCCCCGGCGGCGATGGGAGCCGGAGCGTCGGGCGGCAGCGCGCCGTAGGCGTCGTCCTCGATGATGGCGACGCCGTGCGAGCGGGCGACCTCAGCAACCCGCTCGCGCCGCACTTTCGGCAATGTGGCCGTCGTGGGGTTGTCGAGCGTCGGCACCAAGTACAGGGCGCGCGGCCGCTCGGACTTGCATTTCTCGAGGAACGCCTCCGGGTCGAGGCCGTCCTTGTCGTAGGCGACCGGAACGAGGTGCACGCCGCGGCGCTCGGCGGCCATGCGCAGGCCGGGATAGGTCAGGCCTGGCACACACAGCGCATCGCCGGGCTTGAGGATAGCGGCGAGCACCGCCGCGAGCACCACCTGGGCACCGCCGGCAACGAGGACGCGCTGCACCGGAAGCGGCCCGAGCCGCTTGCTCAGCCAATGTGCCGCCGCGGCCCGATCGGCCATGTTCCCGGCGCTGTCCTGATACTGCATCCGGTCAAGGAAGCCCGGCGAACCGGAAAGCTGTGCGAGGCCCCCCTCCATACGCTCGGCCAGACGCGCCGCGACCGGTTGCGGCGGCATATTCATGCTGAAGTCGACGCTTCCGGAGGGGTCCGGCCCGAGCACCCGGGCGGCCGGCGGCGCGGCGGCGCGGACGAAGCTTCCCCTACCGGCGGCGGCATCGATAAGACCTGACCTGCGCGCCTCGTTGAAGGCGCGCGTGACCGTCGTAAGGTCGACGTTGAGGTGCTTGGCCAGGGCTCGCTGCGGCGGCAGGCGCACGCCCGGCGAGAGGCGACCGGCACGGATGTCGTCGGCCAGCGCCTTGACGATGGCGAGGTACTTCGGCCCTGCGTCGCCGGCGATTGTCGGGTTCCAGAATTCCATCATTGACCCCTAATCTCGTACTGGCGTATGCATACATCAGTCATACAGGCAAGGCGAGACACGGCTTTGTCTGGTGGTACACGTTCGAAGCTGTCAGCTTTCAAAGCCAATGTATGGATTTATATGCCATACAATCCATGCGCGCAAGGTGTACTCCATGCCGCCGGACAGGGCGGTTCAGGAACTTGGACGATGCAACGGACGACGGATCAATCCCTCATGTCGGTCGGGCTGCGGTGCCGCTGCCCGCGCTGCGGCCAGGGGCGCCTGTTCGACGGCTTCATCACCTTGAAGCCGCGCTGCGAGGCATGTGGCCTCGACTACGGCTTCGCCGACCCGGCCGATGGGCCTGCCTTCTTCATCATGATGACGATGGCCTTCCCCGTCACCGCCTTCGCGATCTGGCTGGAGCTCACCTACGACCCGCCGCTGTGGGTCCACGCGGTCGTGACACTGCCGCTGCTCCTGCTGGCCTGCGTGCCAGTCATCCGGCCGATGAAGGGGCTCTTCATCGCGAGTCAGTACATCAACAAGGCCGAGGAAGGCCGCCTTGCGGTCCAAAAGGCGTCCGGCATCGGTCCCACCTCTGAGGACTGACCACGCCGCTCTAGAACTCGCAGCCTCGAGCACCCACGCGGCGGTAGCATGAGCCCCCCGAGACCGCCGCGACATGATCCAATTTGACGAGGACCGGGACGATGCTCCCCTATTCCGACGTGTTCGAAGCCTCCCTTAAGACGCTGCGCGAGGACGGCCGCTACCGGACGTTCATCGAGCTTGAGCGCAATGTCGGGAGTTTTCCGACGGCCGTATGGAGGCATCCGGATGGCTGCCGTCGGCTGGTCACGGTCTGGTGCAGCAACGACTACCTTGGGATGGGCCACAGCCCCAATGTCCTTGGCGCCATGCACGAAGCTCTGGACCTCTATGGCGCCGGTGCGGGCGGCACCCGCAACATCTCCGGCACGGCCCACGAGCACGTGCTGCTGGAGCGGGACCTGGCCGACCTGCACGGGAAGGAGGACGCCCTTCTTTTCACCTCAGGCTACGTGTCGAACCTAGCGGCGTTGACTGTCCTTGGCCAAGTGCTGCCGGGCAGCGTCATCCTGTCGGACGCGGGCAATCATAACTCGATGATCGAAGGTATCCGCCGCTCGGGCGCAGCGAAGGCGGTCTTCCCGCACAAAGACGTCGACGCGCTCGACAGGCTTCTCACGCAGTTTGGCCCCAAGCGACCCAAGATCGTGGCGTTCGAGAGCGTCTACAGCATGGACGGCGACGTGGCGCCCATCTCTGAGATCTGCGACGTCGCCGAGCGCCATGGTGCGCTCACCTACCTCGATGAGGTGCACGCGGTCGGAATGTATGGCCCGCACGGAGCCGGCATCGCCGAGCGCGACGGGGTCGCTCATCGCGACACCCTGATCGAGGCGACGCTTGGCAAGGCTTTTGGCGTCATGGGCGGCTACGTCGCCGGGCCGTCCACGGTCGTCGACGTGATCCGCAGCCACGCGGCGGGCTTCATCTTCACGACGTCCCTGTGTCCGCACCTGGCTGCCGGCGCGCGGGCCGCCGTGCGGCACCTTAGGGAGAGCCAGGCCGAGCGGGCTGCGCAACAGCAGAACGCGTCGATCCTTATGGCGATGCTGCGCAAGGCCGACCTGCCGGTCCTCCCGAGCCAGAGTCACATCCTGCCCGTGATGGTCGGCGACGCCCACCTCTGCCGGCGGATCAGCGAGGAGCTGCTGGAACGTCACGGCATCTACGTGCAGCCGATCAACTACCCAACCGTGCCGCGCGGCAGCGAGCGGCTGAGGATCACCCCGACGCCGCTTCACACCGAGGAGCACATGCGGGCGCTCGTGGCAGCGCTCGTTGAAATCCGCTCGCGCCTCGGCTGGGGCGAGGTCCCGCTGGCCGCCTGACCGCGGCTCCCCTCAGCCTCATCGAGATATTTATCAGGTGACCGAAATGCTGGCGAACATTGACGCCCTGCTGCTCGCGAGGGCGCAGTTTGGGTTCACGGTGGCGTTCCACATCGTGTTCCCGGTCTTCTCCATCGGCTTGGCAAGCTACCTGATGGTGTTGGAGGGTCTCTGGCTCGCCACCGGCCGGCAGGTATTCATCGACCTGTTCCGGTACTGGATCAAGATCTTCGCCATCGGCTTCGCCATGGGCGTCGTCTCCGGGCTGGTCATGTCCTACCAGTTCGGTACGAACTGGTCGGTCTACGCTGACAAGACGGGGCCCGTGCTCGGTCCGCTGATGGCCTACGAGGTGCTCTCGGCCTTCTTTCTTGAGGCCGGATTCCTGGGCGTCATGCTGTTCGGCATGACCAAGGTCGGCCCCCGGCTGCACTTCCTCGCAACGCTCATGGTGGCCATTGGGACGTTCTTTTCGGCGTTCTGGATCCTGTCCGTGAACTCCTGGATGCAGACGCCGCAGGGCTACGCCACCAACCCTGCTGGCCAGTTCGTGCCAGTCGACTGGTGGGCCATCGTCTTCAACCCGTCGTTCCCCTACCGCCTCGTCCACATGGTCCTGGCCGCCTACCTGACCACCGCCCTCGTCGTCGGCGCGGTCGGGGCCTGGCACCTGCTGCGCGAGCGGACGAACGAGGGCGCGCGGATGATGTTCTCGATGGCGATGTGGATGCTCGCCGTCGTCGCGCCCCTCCAGATCCTAGCCGGCGACGCCCACGGCCTGAACACGCTGGAGCACCAGCCCACCAAGGTCATGGCCATGGAGGGCCACTTCGAGAGCCACCCGGACGGCGCGCCACTCATCCTGTTCGGCCTGCCCGACCAGGAGGCCGGCATGGTGCGCTACGCCGTCGAGGTGCCCAAGCTCTCCTCCCTGATCCTGAAGCACGGGCTGAACGAGCCGCTGAAGGGCCTCGACAGCGTGCCGCGGGAGAACTGGCCGCCGGTGCCCGTGGTGTTCTGGTCCTTCCGTGTGATGGTCAGCCTCGGAATGCTGATGCTCCTGCTCGGCGGCTTTAGCCTGCTCGCCCGCTACAAGGGCCGGCTCTACGAGTGGGCGGCGCTGCACCGCTTCGCCCTCGCGATGGGCCCCGCCGGCTTCGTCGCGGTGGTGGCCGGCTGGATCACCACCGAGGTCGGACGCCAGCCTTTCACGGTCTACGGGCTCCTGCGCACGGCGGAATCAGCCTCACCGCTCCAAGCGCCGGCCGTGGCCGCGTCGCTCACTGCCTTCGTGCTGATCTACTTCGCCGTGTTCGGGATGGGCATCCTCTACATCCTGCATCTGATGGCGAAGTCGCCGCACCGGGGCGAGCACGGGATCGAGCCTGGGGCGCCGATCCGCACCGCCGGCATCACGCCCGCGCCGTCGGTCGACCCCGACCGTCACCTGCAACCGGCCGAGTGAGGAACACATCATGCTC
This sequence comes from Methylobacterium aerolatum, assembly GCF_022179085.1. Lineage (GTDB taxonomy): Bacteria > Pseudomonadota > Alphaproteobacteria > Rhizobiales > Beijerinckiaceae > Methylobacterium > Methylobacterium aerolatum. The sequence continues at coordinate 33,361 of NZ_BPQE01000024.1, read as the reverse complement.
GCCAACATCGACCTGACGGTGGTCTGGGCGCTGATCATCGCTTTCGCGGTGTTCGCCTACATCGTGATGGACGGCTTTGACCTCGGCATCGGCATCCTGTTCCCGGCCTTCCCGCCGGGCATCGAGCGCGACACGGCGATGAACTCGATCGCGCCGGTCTGGGACGGCAACGAGACGTGGCTGGTGCTCGGCGGCGGCGGCCTGTTCGCGGTCTTCCCGCTCGCCTACGCGGTGATCATGCCAGCGCTCTACGCGCCGATCATCGCAATGCTGCTCGGCCTGATCTTTCGCGGCGTCGCCTTCGAGTTCCGCTGGCGCGACCCGCGCCACCGGGCTCTCTGGGACGTTGCCTTCACCGGGGGCTCGGTCGTGGCGGCTCTCGCCCAGGGCATCACCCTCGGCGCGCTCCTGCAGGGCATCAAGGTCGAAGGCCGAGCCTATGCAGGTGGCTGGTGGGATTGGCTCACGCCGTTCAGCCTGCTCGTCGGTCTCGGCATCGTCGTGGGTTACGCCCTGCTCGGGGCCACTTGGCTGGTGATGCGGACGGAAGGGAGCCTGCAGGACCGGGCGCGCACCTTCTCGCTCTGGCTCGGCGCCGCCACGGTCGCGGTCATCGCCGCTGTCAGTGCGGCGACACCCTTCCTGGAGGGTAAGTATTGGGAGCGCTGGTTCACGATGCCGAGCGTGCTCCTCACCGCGCAGGTGCCGCTCCTCGTCGCGGTCGCGTCGTTTCTGTACTTCCGTCTCCTGCGTAACGGCGCGGAGCGGACCCCTTTCCTTCTGGCGCTCGGCCTGTTCCTGCTGTCCTTCGTCGGGCTCGGGATCAGCATCTTCCCCGACGTAGTGCCGGGCCGGATCACCATCTGGGAGGCGGCGGCCCCGCATGCGAGCCAGGTGTTCCTGCTCGTGGGCGCGTCCGTCCTGATCCCGGTCATCCTGGCCTACACCGCCTACTCGTACTGGGTCTTCCGCGGGAAGGTCGACGCGGCGGGGTATCATTGATGGGTACCACCTCCACTCCCAAACAGCCGGCTCCCCTATGGCGCCACCTCATATGGTTCGCCTCGCTTTGGGCCGGCAGCGTCCTCACGCTTGGGGTCGTCGCCGGCATCCTGAGGGCTTGGCTGAAGGCGGGCTGACGCGCTCCGTCCTCAGGCCCCGACCGCTCCCAAACCCAGAGTTGGAATCCTCATGTCGTGGAAGCCCGTTGTCACGGCGGCCGTGGTGCAGGCCGGCTCGATCCTGTTCGACACCGCGCGGACTTTGGACAAGCTCGCGGACCTCGCCAGCGACGCCGCTGCCCGCGGGGCTTACCTAGCGGTATTCCCCGAGGCATTCGTCGGCGGCTGTCCGAATGGCTGCGCTCGTTCGTACATCGCCGAAAGCGGTCCATCTGCTTTGATGAGCCGATTTCAGAAAATTTGACGTAACTTAAACAGCGCCTGCTTGCATACCGGCGACTAGCCAACCTACACAAGCTCGTCTTGACGCTTCCTTCGTTGACGTTGGAAACCCGATAACCACGACCCGTAGGACTGCCGCGAATTCTGTTTCATCGTTCCCGATGGCGGCATCTCCACACAGATGGGCGAGGTTCGCCGATCGCCGGTGAATCATTCGATAAATCGATCAAAACGTTCAATACGTTCCGTTGGAATGATCGATTGCCCGTGGCCATGATCGGGGCAGATCCAGCCCACGATGTGTTCGCACGATGTCCGCAGCAACCCCTTTCATGCCGCACAAGCTTGACCCGCGCCCCGTCCTGCCTGGCCTGATCCTATGCCTTGCGGTGACAGGCGCCGCCCTCGCTCTGGAGGAGGCCGAGGAGTATCTCTTTGGCCGGGCCTGGCTGGAGGCTCTCGTTCTCGCCATCGTGCTGGGCACGGCCGTCCGCACAGCCTGGAGCCCGGGGCCGCACTTCGTTCGCGGTATCGCCTTCGGCGCCAAGACCGTCCTGGAGATCGCAGTCGTCCTGCTCGGCGCCTCGCTGAGCTTGAGTACGCTGCTGGCGGCGGGGCCCGGACTGCTCATCGGCATCGCAGGGGTGGTAGCCCTCGCCATCGCCGGGAGCTACGGCATCGGCCGGGCCCTCGGGCTGGCCCCGCGCCTCGCCATCCTCGTCGCCTGCGGCAACTCGATCTGCGGAAACTCGGCGATCGCGGCGGCAGCCCCGGTGATCGGCGCGGACGGCGAGGACGTCGCCTCGTCCATCGCGTTCACAGCCGTACTCGGAGTCCTCGTCGTCCTCGGCCTGCCCCTGTTCGTGCCGCTGCTCGGGCTCTCGCCGATGCAGTACGGCGTGCTCGCGGGTCTCACGGTCTACGCCGTGCCCCAGGTGTTGGCTGCTACGGCTCCGGTGGCAGCTCTCAGCGTCCAGGTCGGGACCCTGGTCAAGCTAGTCCGCGTGCTGATGCTCGGACCGGTGGTGCTGGCTCTCTCGCTGGGGGCGAGCCGGCTGCGGGGAGCGGCGGACACAGCCGCACCGTCCCTGACGGAAGGGGAGCGCCCTGCCCCGAGCCGGGTGCCGCTGCACCGGCTGGTGCCGTGGTTCATCCTCGCCTTCCTGACCCTGGCGGGGCTCCGCTCGGCGGGGCTCATTCCCGAGGCGGCCGTGCCCCCCATGGGCGCGACGGCGAACGGGCTGACCATCGTGTCGATGGCGGCCCTCGGCCTCGGGGTCGATGTGCGCAGCGTCGTCAAGGCAGGACCGCGTGTCACCCTGGCGGTCGTCGCCTCGCTCACCGGCCTGACCGCTGTGAGCCTCGGGTTGGTCCGCCTGCTCGGCATCGCTTGACCGGGGCGGCACCCGGTGCGTCCAAATGCGTTGACCCCGCCCCTTCCCAAAAGTAGCCACTATGTCGAGCTTAGCCGAGCGCATGGCGCGCCTGAACGTCCATAGCGAGCGGCCCTACAACGCCGAGCCGCCGCTGGACCGCCTGCGGGCGCACTACCGGACCGCCGCGGACCATTTTTACGTCCGCTCCCACGGCGACCTGCCGGAGATCGACGCCTCCACATGGCGTTTGTCCGTTGACGGTGCGGTGGCGATGCCCTTCAATCTGTCCCTGGCAGATCTGCGCGCGCGTTTTCCCGAGGCGACCGTCACGGCCACGATGCAGTGCGCCGGCAACCGCCGCGCCGATATGCGAACCGTCGCTCCTGTCTCGGGCGATCCCTGGGACGCTGGCGCCATCGGGACGGCCGACTGGACGGGCGTGCGCCTCGGCGACGTCCTGCGAGCGGCAGGGGTAACGCCGGGAGCGGATCTCCACGTGGCCTTCGAGAGCCACGACGTGGTCGACGGCCGGCCCTACGGCGTTTCGATTCCCCTCGCCAAGGCGCTCGCCGACGAGACGCTGCTGGCCTTCGCCATGAATGGGGCACCGCTGCTGCCCGAGCACGGCTTCCCGGCCCGTGTCGTCGTGCCGGGCTTCGCGGGGGTGCGCAGCCCAAAATGGCTGCGGCGCATCACGGTGCAGGACAATCCGTCGGACAACCCGATGCAAGCCGACGACTACAAGCTGTTCCCGCCGGACGTGACGGCCGAGACCGCCGATCCTGCCAAAGGCCACACCATCGAGACGATGCCACTCAACGCGGCGATCTGCGAGCCCCCGCGCGGGGCCCGGATCACAGCGGGCGAGACCACCGTCCGTGGGTATGCCATCGCGGGTGACCGGGCGGTCGTGCGGGTCGATGTCTCGGGCGATGGCGGGCGCTCCTGGCGCCAGGCCACGCTGGACCACGAGGCCGACGCGCCCTTCGCCTGGACGTTCTGGGAGATCGTGCTGGACCTTCCGCCCGGCGAACACGAACTCACGGTGCGCGCCTGGGACTCGGCCGGGCAGACCCAGCCGGCGCAGCCGGACGACACGTGGAACTTCAAGGGCTACCTCAGCGCCTCGTGGCACCGTGTGCGGGTCGAGGTCGCCTGAGTTGCGCAGCCGGTCAGGGGGCAGCTTGGATCATGGCGAGCAGTGTGTCGGCCGCGCGGCTGCGGTAACGCTCCCTATGGCGCAGGACCTGGAAGGTCCGCGTCGGCAGGGCGAGGGGCACGGCGATGAGTGCGCCGGTTCGCAGCGCGGGTCCCACCACCGATTCGGAGAGCACGCTCGCGCCGGCCCCCGCCACGACCGCGGCGAGGACGGCCTCGTTCGACGGCAGTTCCAGGGCGACGGCGAGCGCATCCGGCGCGATACCCGAGGCAACGAGCGCCGCCTCGAAAGCGGAGCGCGTCCCCGATCCGGGCTCTCGCAGCACCCAGGAGGTCGAAGCGAGATCGGCGGGTTCCGGTCGTGCGCATCCGGCCAGGGGGTGGCCGGGCGAGACCACGAGCACCATTCGGTCCTCGGCGATCGGCGTGCTTCCCAGGCTGGCGTCGTCGATCGCGCCTTCCACGAAAGCGAGTTCCGCCGTTCCCGCCCGCACCGCCTCGGCGGCCTCTGCCGTGTTCCCGATGCCGAGCCGCAGGACGATGTCCGGGTAGGCCGCCCGGAAGGCGACGAGGTGCCGGGGGAGCCAGTGGCTTGCGATGGTCTGGCTCGCTCGAACGGCCAGCGTGCCGCGCCGCAGGCCGCTGAGGTCCGCCAGCACCAGTTCGGCCGTCTGGGCGCGGGCGAGCACGGCGCGAGCTTCACCGAGAAAGACGCGGCCTGCCTCGGTCAACTCGATGCCCCGGCCGACCCGGTGGAACAGCTTGACGGTGTGCCGGGTCTCCAGCGCGTTGACGGCGGCGCTGACCGCCGACTGGACGAGATTCAACGCCTCGGCCGCCCGGGTGACATGCTGGCGCTCGGCCACCGCCACGAAGATCCGCAACTGGTCGAGGGTCATGGCGTCTCGGGCTCAGCAGGGCCTGGGCTGACGGGGGAGGTAAGGCGGGGCCGTCGCGTCTCCATGCAGACCGGACGCGCGCGTCACCGCGCACCGTCGCGTTGGCCCGAGACCTGCGCATCGACAGCCTGGGCGACCCGGAGCAGCCGCGCTTCGTCCGTGCGGGCGGTCACCACGTAGGACATGCCCGAATCGATCCACGAGAAGGCCGCCACGTCGTCCGCGCGGGCATAGCGAAACACGCCGCGGCCACCGGAGGGCCCGGCCCGGCTATAGAGGGTCAAACGGGTGCCTCGGTCGTCGTCGTACATCAGCATGGCCGCCAGCCCGTCCCCGGCGGGGAGCAGGCGGCCGCCCATCAGCCGGAAACCCTGCGCCTGCAGATCCGGCACGGTGACAGGCCGCGCCAGTCGCGCGGTGAGCCACTGCACGAGGTCGGACGAGCCGTCGGCGCGGACCTCGACCGGATGGGCGGCCTCGACCACGTAGGTGCGGAAGGCGGAGACGGCCGCCTGCGTCATCGGTTCGGTGGGGGCGCCTGGACCCGGCATGGAGCCGCGCCCGACCCACCCGGATGCGCCACCGAGGGCCAGCAGGAGCGCCGCCGCCGCCACGTTCGTCCACCAGCGCGAGATGCGCATCCGGTGCGGGGTCGCAAGGTTCGCGATGCGAAGGCGGGCAGGGATCGGCTCCTCCGCCACGGGCGCGAGCCGCGCCCGCAGGCGGTCCCGCACCTCCCGATCGGCGGCGACCCGGGCAGCTGCCTCCGGATGCGCGGCGAGCCACGCCTCGACGCCGGCACGGCGGCCCGGATCGAGCCGTCCATCCACGAAGGCGTGCAGATCGTCCTCGCCGATGGGACGCGGGTCGGACGCGGTCATTTCACTCTCCGCAGATGCCCGGTGACGATCGTGGGGGCCAGATCGAGAAAGGCGCGCATCCGCCCCCGCGCCCGGCTGAGGCGCGACATTACCGTGCCGACGGGGACCGCGAGCACGGCGGCGACCTCGGCATAGGACATGTCCTCGACCGCGACGAGGAGCAGGACGGATCGCTGTTCCTCCGGCAGCGCGGCGATCCCATCGAGCACGTCCCGCGCGCCCAAGGCCGCTTCGGGATCGGTCCCCGCGTCGGTGATCGTGTCCAGCGCCTCTACGCCGACTTCAATGCCCCGGCGGCGGCGTACGCCTTCGAGGTAGCGGTTGCGCAGGATCGCGAACAGCCACGCGCGCAGGTCGCCCTCGCGGCGCTGCGGCCATGCGCGGATCGCCCTTTCCAGCGTGTCCTGGACGAGGTCGTCGGCCGCCTCGCGCTGACGCAGCAGCGCGGTCGCATAGCGGCGCAGGGCCGGTATCTGCGGTTCGATCAGGACGGCGAGATCGTCCAAGGCGGTCTCCGGATCGGGTCGATGGCAGTGCGCACGCCACCACCCAGACGAGAGATGCCGGAAGCGCCCGATTTATTCCGGGATTCGACCTCGGATTCCGATCACGCATCCGTGATCGGTTCACGACGATGCAGCGGGGAATATCCCGGCCCCGCCTGCATCTTTCCCACGTGACCTCGACCCTGTGGGAGACATCATGCGCGGAGCACCAACGGCGATCCTCATCACCCTGCTCATGGCTGGAGGCGTCCTGAGTGGCGGCATGATGATGCGCGCCGGGCATGCGCAGACCGCTCCCGACGGCTTCGATGCGATGATGGCCCAATCGATGGCGCGAATGCACGCGGATATGGCGGTGGCGCCGTCCGGCGACCCCGACCGGGACTTCGCCGCGATGATGATCCCACACCATCAGGGCGCGATCGAAATGGCGAAGGCCGAACTCGCCTATGGCCGCGATCCGGTCCTGCGCCGGCTCGCGCAGGGCATCATCGTCGAGCAGGCGCAGGAGATCGAGGTCATGCGCCGCGCCCTGGCCGAGCGGCCGGTCGCGCAAGCCACGCCGCAGCGGATGCCGGCCCATCACCATCACTGAGCGGATCGCCGCTCACCTTCCCACTTGTCAGCGCGAAGAGACCTTACGATGCGACACGTCATTCCGGCGGCCCTGCTGCTCGCCCACCTCGGCGGAACCGCACTCGCGGGTCAGGCACCGGGGTCCGCCTCGGCGCCGGACGTGCCGGTCGGCCCCCGCGACCGGTTCTACACCTCGGACCAGTTCTCCAACACGGTCTCGGTGATCGATCCCGCCGCCAACAAACTCCTCGGTGTGATCCGCCTCGGCGACACGACGCCCGCCAACCTGAGCCCGCTCTATCGCGGCCAGCTTCTCGTCCATGGGATGGGCTTCTCTCCCGACCGCAAGACCCTGCTCGCCGTCTCGATCGGCTCGAATTCGGTTAGCTTCATCGACACCGCCACCAACACGGTGCGCCACACGACCTATGTCGGCCGTTCGCCGCACGAGGCGTTCTTCACGCCGGACGGTCGCGAGGTCTGGGTGAGTATGCGGGGCGAGGACTACGTCGCGATCCTCGATGCGGGGACCGGCAAGGAGACGGGCCGGATCACGGTGCCGAACGGGCCGGGCATGACGATCTTCTCGCCCGACGGACGCTACGGCTACGTCTGCTCCAGCTTCAGCCCCGAGACGGTCGCCATCGACGTGAAGAGCCGCGAGATCGTCGGGCGGATCAAGCAGGAGAGCCCGTTCTGCCCCGACATCGCGGCGACGCCCGATGGCAAGCAGGTGTGGTTTACCCTCAAGGACGTCGGCCGCGTCCAGGTGTTCGAGGCCACGCCGCCCTTCAAGGCTCTCAAGACCATCGAGACGGGCCCGATCACCAACCACGTCAACATCGCGCGCACGAAGGCCGGGCAGTTCGCCTACGTGACGATCGGTGGCCTGAACCATGTGAAGGTCTTCCGCACCGACGACTTCTCGCAGATCGCGACCATTCCCACCGGCGCGCTTCCCCACGGCCTCTGGCCATCGGGCGATGGAACGCGGATCTATGTCGGCCTGGAGAATGCCGATGCCGTCGCGGTGATCGACACGGGCCGCAACGCGGTCATCGCCACGATCCCGATCGGCCAGGGGCCGCAGGGCGTCGCCTACGTTCCTGAGGCGGTGCAGGAGGGCGCCGGCGCGCCGAACCTCCAGCCGCTTGGCGCGGCGGGCCAATCGAGCACGCTGACGCTCGCCGGGCCGGACGGCAAGGCCGCCACGCAAGTCACGCTGTTCGACCAGGGCGTGCTGCAGACCTTGCAAGCGGCGGTGACCGGCCTCACGCCGAAGAAGCCCTACGTCCTGGCCCTGTCGGCCGATCCGAAGGGCACCGGGCCGCTGGAGCCGCTCGCGGCGTTCATGACGAACCCGGCGGGCGCTGCCATCGTCAACGCCGTCGGCCCGATCCGGCAGGTGACGCAGAACGCCAACGAGGCCGCGCGGCGCGGCCTCGTCATCGTCGAGGGCAAGCCCGGCGAGACCGGCGCGACGGTCCAGACGCAGGCGCCGCAGTAACGAGAGGAGGGGCGGTCGCAGGACCGCCCCTCCATTTCCAACCTCAATAGGTGTCGGTGAGGTAGGCGGCGATGGCCTTGGCCTGCGCCTCGTCGATCGGCGCATGGTAGACCTTGACCATCTTGGTCACCTCGGACTCCCAGAAGGCTGCGCCTTTGCCCGGCGGCTGCATGGCGATGTAGTCCGGCGAGTGGCAGACGAGGCAGTTCGCCTGGGCCGCCTCGAAGCCCTCCGCGTGCGTGCCGGCCTTCGGCGCGCGCAGGGTCGCGGTCGGTTCGGGCATTTCGTAGGATTTGGGCGCGGCGAGTGCCGTGCCGGCCGCGAGGGCGAGGGCCACCGTCAGGGCGAGGGTGATGCGGGTCATTCTCATCACTCCCTCAGGCCGCGCGCACGCGGGTGGTCTCGACCACGTTGCGCAGGTATCCGGCCGGGTTCCAGCGCGGCTCAATCGGCTGGCTCACCCCGTCGTTGCCCGTGGCTCGCACCCGGATCGCGTGCGCGCCCGGCGACAGGTCCGCATCGAGGGTCCAGGGCCGGAAGGCGTAGGGGCCGAGATCCTGCCCGAGTTGCGCCTCCGTCCAGGTCTTGCCGTCGTCGGTCGAGACCGCCACCGACTTGATTCCCGAGCCACCGTCGAAGGCGATGCCGCGCAAGGGCGTGTGCCCGGCCTTCACATCCGCCCCGTCGGTCAGGTTGGTGAGGAAGGAGCGCACGGTGAACCGGTTGATCGGCACGGTCTTGTCCGCCGCCTTGCCGGGTTGGGTGCAGGCGCAGTCGTTGTCGGGGATGCGATAGGCCTTCTGCATCCAGAAGCCGTCGAAGGGTTTGTCGAGCACGCTGACGCTTTCCAGGTGCTTGACCCAGTAGGTGCCGTAGAAGCCCGGCACGACGAGGCGCAGGGGATAGCCGTTGAGCCAGGGCAGGTCCTGCCCGTTCATGCCCCAGGCGAGCATCACCTGCCCGTCACGGGCGTGGTCGATCTTCAGCGACTTGGCGAAGTCCGGCGTCTCAGGGATCACAGGGCCGTCGAGGCCGGTAAAGGCGACCTCGACGGCGCCCGCCTTCACCCCAGCCTTGTCGAGCACCGCCTTCAGCGGCACGCCGGTCCAGCGAGCACAGCCCATCGCCCCGTTGGCCAGCTGCCCGCCGGCCATGCGCGGTTCGAAGAAGCCGCGGGAATTGCCCGAGCATTGGTTGACCGCGACGATCTCGGTTGTCGGCATCGCCTTCAAATCGGCGAGCGAGAGCGAGACCTCCTGCTCGACATGCCCCTTGATCGCGACCCGGTAGGTCTCGGGATCGATCTCGGTCGGGATGTCGGCGAGATGGTAGCGGACGAAGAACGCGTCGTTGGGCGTGATCGCGCCCTCGTCGAACACCGAGAACGGGGTCTCCAGCTGCGGCGGGCGCGCGGTCATCTGGAGCAGCGGGCGCTTGCCCGGATAGGCCACCAAGGGCCGTTCGCCGTTGCCGAAGGGCAGCGTGGCCGCGTCTTCCGCGAGCGCCCGCAGCGGAGCGAGGCTGCCGCCGCCGAGGCCCGCCAGGGCCGTGAGGCCCGCGCGCCTGATGAGATCCCGTCTGTCGAGCATTCGAAAGTCCTCCCCGTCCGCGCGTGGCTCCGGTGACCAGGCCCGCGCTGTGCGGAGGAGGAGACGCATGGCGCCCCCAGTCTATTCGCGGCGGATCGAAATAAAGTCCGTCCTCGCCCCTCACCCGGCGCAGGGGCGCTCCGGGAGGCCGGTGGCCCGGTCCAGGGCGATGCGCAGGCGGTCGGTCATGTCCGGGGCGGTGAGCAGAACGACCGCCTCGGCCAGCAGGGCGAACCGCTCGGCCGGCACCGTCTCGGACAGAAGGACATAGTGGCGCCCCTCGCTGTCCCAGCGGGCCAGACGCAGGCCGCCGCTGCCTTCCGCGATTGCGAGACCGGCCTGGGCAGGCGCCGACCCGCTCCACAGGGCCAGACGGCAGCCATGGCGCCCCTCGTACCCAGCGAGGCGACCGGCCGCACCGTCGTCCGGGGACAGGTAGACCAAGCGGAAGCCGGCCGCCCCGAGATCGAGGGGGAAGCCACGCAAGCCGCCCGCAAGCCGCACGTCGTTCGTGGGCGAGCCCGCCGCGCTCCAGGCGGTGAAGGCCGCACGCGCGGGGTCGGCTGGGGGCCGTGACGCCATCACCAGCCACCCGGCGCCGATGAGGACGGCCAAGGCCGCGGCGCAGGCCCATCCGAGGGAGGCGCGGGCGATGGGCGCGCCGCGGGGCCGCACGACCGCCGCCTTCACACCCTGCTTCAGCCGGGTGAGGGTCGCGACCCGCGCCGCCAGGACCGGGTCCCGGGCCAGCGACTCCGAGACCTCGTGCCGGCTCTGCGCATCGAGCTCCCCATCGACATAGGCATTGAGGGTCTCCCAGCGCATCACGGCACCTCGCTCCCATCGGATGTCCCGGCGATCCGGTGCAGCATGATCCTCCTCGCCCTGTGCAGTCGGCTCATGACCGTGCCGATGGGAATACCGAGCCGCTCGGCGGTCTCCCGGTAGCTCAAGCCTTCGACATCCACGCAGGTCACGACAGACCGGCAGGGTGCGTCGAGGGCGGCGAAGGCTTGGCGCACTGCGATGGCCTCGATTAGGCGGTCGTCGAACCCCTCGTCGGGCCACTCGAGGAGATCGTCCTCGGTGCGGATGCGGGAACGGCGGATCCGGTCGATCCAGGCGTGGCGCACAATCTGGAACAGGTAGGCGCGGGCCGCCCGAGGCTCACGGGGAGTCGTCCGCGTGGAAAGAGCCTTGAGAGCGCTCTGCTGCATCAGGTCACGTGCGGCGTCAGGCTCGCGCGTCAGGGCCAACGCGTAGCGATACAGGCGCGGCCATGCGTCGACGAGGTGCTGACCGATGGACCGCATCCTGAGGTGTCATCCTCCCCGCACTCCATAGCACAATGATACATGGCACACCGACTCGCGACGTTGGTCGGTGACCGTGGACGGCCGAAGACCTCACAGCACGGCAGTGCGGATCGACGCGTTGCTGCCGCCGAACAATCGATGCCGAGCTTGCATGTCTGCTTTCAGGCATTGTGAGGATGCGATTGTATGACCGGGATGGGCGCAAAGCAGAAGGGCAGCTTCGGGCTTCCATTCCCTATGTAGTCAATGCTCGTGAGTCCTTCACTTCTGTCGGGCCGTTGACCAAGATCGAATCCTTCGTCAGCAGCACCATGACATTAATCACGTCAAACTTTGATGCGGCCACTGTCAAAGTAACGCAAATCGATGCGCAGGTCACGCATTGCTTCCAATCAGCCAAAAACTATATCACTTTGGCTGATCAAAATTGATCGGCAGCGTCTCACCCATAGCCGCGAGATATGCTCTCACATCGAATTAATATTCTGACTGCATACCTGCGAGGAACAGCAGGATCATCTCTCAAATATCTCTGCTCCCCCTCTTGAGCCTATCTCCGCTAGGGTGAGGCGTGGCTATCCCTCGGGCGTCTCCTCGTTTTCTATCTTAGACGCCGAAACGCTTCGCCGCCTGAACTACATGGCCGCGAGCTTCTATTCGCCAAGAGAAAAGCCACGCTCCCTATGAGCCTCGAGCCTCCACCGCCAGCCATGCGGGATGGGGATCGCCGAGTCGCAAGCCGAAGGGCATCGGTATGAAAAGCGGTCCTGTACTTTACGGATCGCAGGATGTAGGTACACGGGTAGCCCCACCCCTGCAAGACGACCCCAACGCACCGCGGATCAAGCGGAGGGGTCCGTCCGCGCTGGCCGTCCAAGCTGACGGGAAGCGGTGTGTAAAGGCCGACCGCACAGCCCCGGCCTACCTGTCGAAAGGTTGCACCTCGATCCGCCGATCGACCGACGGCGTGGCTCCGGGATCCGGACCTCCGCGGTGGAGCGTGGCTTTGCCGCTCACCGGCAAAGCCTTGCCTTCAGCAAGCCGATCTCCCTCAAACGTTCACCAAGATCCGGGGCATGACAGGGAGCACGGAGCCGGCACCACCGCCTCGGCCCAGCTGTCGCTCTACAAGGCTTCTGTGAAAAGCCGCCGCACCTGAGGGAACCCCGCGCCGAGGCAGCCAACGCCGTGGCTGCACCGGAGCCCACCCTTCATGCCAGTCAACGACCTGCACGCCCGACTCGCCGCGACTATCATCGCGCAGCTTGAGACCGCTGATCCCGGTTCGTGGACACCGCCCTGGCACGGCGCCGACCCGATGCCCCGCAACGTCCGCACCGGCCGGCGCTACCGTGGCATCAACGTCCTGGCGCTGTGGTGCGCGGCGCAGGCCAACAACTACGCCGATGCGCGCTGGGCCACCTACCGGCAATGGGCGGCGCTCGAGGCGCAAGTCCGCAAGGCCGAGCGCGGAACCCTCGTGCTGTTCTACAGAGAGCTGCCCCGCGGGACCGATGAAGACACGACCGACGGTGCCCCCTTCGTCGCCCGAGCTGCCTACGTCTTCAACGCCGCCCAGGTCGATGCCGCACCGCCGCTTGCTGACGCACCAGTGTCCGGCATCACCTCAGACTCGCTGCCGGCCTTCGACGCGTTCGTCGCGGCCACCGGCGTCACTATCCAGCATGGCGGCAATCGCGCCTGCTACGTGCCGGCCACCGACGCGATCCACCTACCGCCCCGCACCGTCTTCCGCTCGTCGACTAGCTACGCCGGCACGCTCGCGCACGAGCTCGTACACTGGACCGGTGCCCCTGACAGACTCGCCCGCGACCTCACCGGCCGGTTCGGCGCCCGAGCGTACGCTGCGGAGGAACTCGTGGCTGAGCTTGGCGCCGCCTTCGTGCTGGCGGATCTAGGCATCGCGCGCACGCCTCACCCCGACCACGCGGCCTACTGTGCGTCTTGGGCGCCACTCCTGCGCGCTGACCCTCGTGCGCTCTCAACCGCTGCTACTCAAGCTTCGCGCGCCGCCGATCACCTCGCGGCACAGCAATCCAAGGGCCCGTCGGGCAATCGCGAGGGAGGTTGCTGCCCGCACCACAATCCTGCTACACATCCCTTGGCGCTTCGCGAGACAAGCGACTGAGAAAACTAGATTTTTTTGGCGAGTGGCTACGGGCTTAGTGTCCTGGCGCCGCAGCCAAAATTTACCCTTTGATCGTAGCGCGCCGCCGGTCGTTGCTAGGTGAGCGAAAGCATGGATAAGCTGCTTGGGCAATTGCTTGGGCAGGGAGGCAAAAGAGACAAAAAATCCAACTATAACAACGTAATCTGACGGACTCCGTCTCCGCCACTTCCCTTTCGATCTGCAAAACGCGCCTTCACCCGCAACGGGTTGGCCCGCATTGCGTAGCGATCCATCCTAGACTTCCCGGGGAATGACCGAGGGCGTGGATGTGGCGTATATTCGGGCGTGATAGAGGCCGCGTGAAACCCGCAGGATCGGATGGCACAGGCGGAATCGGCCGAGATTTCGCGGATTTCGATTGAGTGCGATTGCGCGGTGTCGTCGGGGCGGGATGGCCACGCAGAGGCAGATGGCAAACCAGGGCTGAAATGAAGGGCATTGCTCCGTCGCCTGATGGAGACTGACGCAGGGCCCTGTCAGTCCTCTTGTAGCCTTTCGGGAACCAGCGCAGCAGCCGCGAATCCTGCAGGATCTCGTCGACCGCGCGGACAGACACCTGCGGCTACTGGACAGGGCCGTCGAGCAAAGCCTGCTGGATTACCTTGCCGAAGCAACCACCACAGCGGCCGCACCCCGAGCGGCCTCCGATCCTGTGCAGCCGCCACAGCTCGGCGATGGCGATGGTGCGCCACCGCAGGAGCCGGGGTCGGCGCTGGTGGCCGTCGCCGAGACCAATCGCGTCATCACTCAGTACGACGAGCTGAGATCAGACAGCAACCTGCACCTGCATTTCACGATGGAACAGTGTTCGTCAGGGCCGGACTGATCAGCGTCGCCTTTCACTGACAACTCAACGAGGAAATACGAAATGACCGAGAGCTGAAAGATCGAGACGCTCAGCTTCCTGAGGGCGGTCAAGCGCATCGAAGCGCTGATCCCGGAGATCCAGGAGCTTCGCGCCGTTCTGAACGATTGTATCGCGAGCCTTCGCAGCCGGATCACGTAGTCCGATGCGTTGCGTCACCGCCGATATCATATCATCGGCGGTAATCACGCCCCATCACGATCAATGGGCATGGGTCGAAAGCGATACGGCCTGCTCGGGCACGGACCGTTCAGCGGGCGAAGCCTCACCAACGCCGATGGGTCGATCAGTATCCGCTACGAGCCGGTGGTGCGTTTCGGGACGCCGACGATCATCCGCTTCGATACCCAGGTTCCGCCGGGCGGCGACAGGGTTGCGGTAACCATCGCCAAGGATCTTGTCGATCAGTTCGGCCTGGAGAGCATCACGCCCCGGCCGGCGACCTGGGAAGTCGCAGGCGGTGGCATTCGCTTGGTGTTCCCGGTACAGGCCGGCCAGAGCCATGCGCTCATTCGGTTCACCGGCTCGCCGACCTTCCGCGGCGGGGTGAACCTCACCGTCCGCCTCGATGCCGGCGAGATGCTGTCCCGGTCTCAGCACGCGGTGCCGTAGCCATGAACACCGTCCTGAAGGCCGCGGCCGCCTACCTTATCGTTTTGTTCGTCATCCGGCTGATGGGGCGGCGCACCGCCAGCCTGCAAGCCCCCATCGACATGGTGGTGCTGTTCTTGTTCGGCGGCCTGAGCGTCAGCGCCATCCTGGGTGACGACCACTCGTTCACTGGGGCAATGAGTGCACTGTTCACCGTGGGGCTGATGCACGCCTCGGTGTCTTGACTGACGCTGCGCGTCGTCCGGTTCGAGCGGATCGTCGACGGCACCCCTCTTGTGGTCTACCGCGACGGCGATTGGGACGAGACCGACATGCGACGCTTGCGGATGCAGTTGGCGGTCGTTCGCACTGCGGCGCGGCAGCGGGGACTGGACGACCTGGAGAAGGTCGCCGTCGCCATTGTGGAGCGGGACGGCAAGATGTCCGTCATCGAGACGGACTGACTACCTCGAAGCTGCCCCGCGGGAGGAGCGGCCCTCCCACTGGCAACCCCACACAGCCGCTGGAAACGGTGTTTGCGTTTCTCCGAAGCGGTCGTCCGCCGAACCTCTGGCACGTTCGGCTGGGTGGGGAGCAGCCATGAAACCAACGTCTGCGTCCCTCTGTTGCCGCTCGGAACCGACACCACCTGTGGTGATGTCGAAAGCACGCTCTGCTGAGGAACCATGGACAAGCTTATCCTCTACACCTCGCCGTCAGCCTTCCCGAACCCGCAGAGGGTGCGTCTGCTCATGCACGAGAAGGGGATCGCGCAGCATGTCGAGGAGCGTGTGCTCGACATGGCACCGGGCGGTGAGCAGCGCGGCTGGCGACACCTCAAGCGCAATCCGTGGGGCGAGACCCCGACCCTTGAGCTACCGGATGGCGGTTATCTCGCCGAAAGCGTCGCGATTGCGCGCTACCTCGATCTCAGTTTCCCGGGTCGTAAGATCATGGGCGAGGAACCTCTGGAGCAGGCACAGGACGTGATGTGGAACGACCGGATCTGGGTGCAGATCCTGTACCGGCTGACGACGCTGTTCCATGTTGCGCATCAGGGCCTCGGGCCGAAGCTGGAACTGACGAGCAACCCGCAGTGGGGAGAACATTGCCGTAAGGAGGCGCTCGCCCATGCCGGACTCGTCGACCGGCACCTGTCCGATGGGCGTGACTGGATCCTCGGGGGCGAGCAGCCGACCTTCGCCGACATCACGCTGTGCACGGCAATCGCCTTCTCAAAGTTCGGTCCGGTGGCGACACCGCTGGACGAGCGCTACGAGCAGATCGAGCAGTTCTGGCAGCGCTGGAAGGCACGCCCGAGCTTCCGCCTCGCTTACGCGGATGGCGGCGGTCTCCAGGAATTGAGTGCGCTTCAGTCCGCCTGATCGGCACTGGGTCCGGTGGAGCGACTCCGCATCGCGCCGGCTGGTTCCGCCCGTCTCAGCGCAGAGGGGGACAGGGCCGCGCCTAACAGCGCGGTCCGGGCCTTCACGGCAAATGTCGCATGATCGCGAACATTGGCGGTAGAGCCGGGCGGTGGCACCACGCTTTCCCCCAAAGTCGCGCCGATAAGGTCCGCTGTCGTCCACCGTCGTCCGGCAGCAGACCGTCGGTATCCCACCCAACCTAGCCACCCAGGGACGCCCGCCGCGGGACCGGATTTGGCCGACAGCTGCCGGTCTGCTTCGCAGTGGACGAAGAGGAATAGCGGACATTCTGCGCAGTCTAAAACGCGCTTCGACGAAGTGGATGGCAGATCATCGATAGAATACGCGGTGAAACAATAGCTTTGAGCTGCCGGCCTGAGGCCGTCAGATCGGATCCGGCTCTTGGTGCAATCCTCGAACTGATCCTTTGCAGACCCTCCGCTCAGCCTGTTCGAATGTCCGCTCAGAAAGCGAAGCGCTCCGGCAGCCGTCGAGGCGCCCTCAAGCCACGGGACGTCGCCCACCGCAAAATCGGAGTGGACCCATGTCGACACTTCGGAAGCGCCCTTCGTCGCGACCGGCGCCGCCCGCGCGAGTGATCGCTTTCCTTCTCAATGAACGCGTATACTGAACGCGTTCATTGACGGGGGCGACAGGCCGCGACAGTCCATGAGCGACAACGAACTGGCCGCGATGCAGGCCAGGATCGTCCGCGAGGCCGGACGGATCGTCCAGGCCAAGGGATACGCAGCCCTGTCGATGCGACAGCTGGCGGCGGGGCTCGGGCTCACCGCCGGTGCGCTCCACCGCTACTTCCCAACCAAGCAGCACGTGCTGTTGGCCTCTTGCGGAGCGGCCCTCGACGAGCTGACAGAGGCTCTGCGCCGGATCGAGGCTGGGGAGCCGAAGCCGCTGCGCGCGCTCGAACGCATGATGGTGGCCGACGGAGACTTCGCCCTCGACGACACTGACCGGTTCCGGGTGGTCCTCCTCGACCCCGATGTCGGCGAAATCGAACTCCCCGATACCAAAGCCCTGGACGGCTATCGAGTGCTCCAGGGGACAGTCCGGCAGGCGCAGGAGGCAGCGCTCCTCCGGCCGATTCCCAACCACGACATCGCCTGCATCCTCGTAGGCTGTGTCCACGGCCTCGTCGTGATGGCCATCACCATCCGCGAAATCGACGTCAGCGACATCGAGCCCCTCGTCGCAACCGCCGCGCGGGCGACGCTGCGCGGCCTCGTCCCTTCGGACGTGGAGATTGAACCATGAACTCTCTGGCGAGCATCGTAATGGTCTAGTGCAGCCTTTTCGGCATCCTCTTGATGCTGGGTGGCTGCTGCGCCCGTCGATGGAAAAACGCAAGAGGAAAGCGACGCCATTCTGTTCTACCGTCCGGACTCATAACCAGTAGCTGACGGCGGCGGCGAGGCAGACGGCGGCGAATAGTTGGTCGCCGGACGGTCGTAGCGGGTGGCGATGCGGCGGAAGTCCTTGAGGCGGCCGAACATGCGCTCGATGGCGTTGCGCCCTCGATAAAGCGCGGGTGGGAAGCATGGCTTCCAGCGGCGGTTGATCTTGGGCGGGATGTTGGGTGCAGCCCCGTCGGCCCCTCCGTAAGAGCCGTGAGTCACACCCGAGTTGTTCGCGCTACCAATATAGGTCCGGGCGCTAAACATCCCTGACGAGGGTGAGTACTGACGGCGCGACCGAAGCTTCTTACGATGCAACGGCCGTTGGGAGGGCGACCCGGCGCTCCATTGCCCCGACAATGGTCGTCGACAGCAGTTCCGCAGCCGGCGTGAGGGGGCCCGGAGCTTGGTAGAGGACGATCTCCGTATCCGGGAGCTTCGGGAGCCGAAGACGCTCGGAGACCGAGACCATGTCCTCGGGTATCATCTCCGTCGGCAAAACAGTCACGCCGAGCCCGGCCTGCACGGCAGCCTGCAATCCGGCCAGGCTCGGGCTGGTGTAGACGATGCGCCAATCGCGTCCGATTGCATCGAGCGTAGACAGCGCGCGCTTGCGATAGACGTCCGGCGCCGGCGAGACGACGAGCGGGAGCGGGTCTTCGACTTCCATGACCAGACGGGGTGACGCGACCCAGTCGAGCACCTCCCGCCAGACCCTGGTGCCTCCGCTCGGTCCCTGCGGCTCCCGCTTAAACAGGATCAGGTCGTACCGGCCCTTGGAGAAGTCGTCGAGGAGGTTGACGGTGAAGTCGCAATTCACGTCGAGCGCGACCTGCGGGTGAGAGCGGGCGAAACACGCCAGAACCTCCGAGAGGTGCGTGGTCGCGAAATCCTCGGGCGTGCCCAGCCTGACGAGGCCCGACAGTTCCGGAGTGACGATCCGTGAGAGGGCCTCGGCACCGAGCCTGAGGATCTGCCGCGCGTAGGTGAGCAGAACCTCGCCCTGGGGCGTCAGCGTGAGTTCCCGGCCGTCGCGGTCGAAGAGGCGGCGGGTGAGGCCGTCCTCCAAGCGCTTGATCTGCAGCGAGACGGTCGATTGCGTCAGGCCCAGCCTGCTGGCCGCGCGGGTAAAGCTGCCGTTGTCGACGATGGCGACGAAGGTTCGCAGAAGATCCAGATCGAAAGGCAATGGCGGTCCAGGCATCGGGGAGACGTCATGTCGCCGGTGCCAGATCTCAAGCTCACGGGTCGAGCCTTTTCCAACCCGAAGCCGAATGTAGCGACGGCATGTGATAGAACGCACCTTGCCTATTGAGCAATGATAAGGATAGGGATTAAAGCACTTTCTCAAAAACTAGGTGAGCTGAGTCCCATTTATTGTTTCAATGATATCCATTGAGTTTCTGAAATTGTAGATCAAACCTCGTCGCTCCAAATCAGCGTCGTGGATGAGGCGAACGGAAGCCGACGATGCGGATCCGCTTCGGCCTCGATCCACGGACAGGTCCTCGAGACCGCAAACCTGATCGGAGACAAGCGATGAAGGCGTCGAAGAAGCTATCCCTCGTGACCGTCGCGGCCGCGCTCAGCGTCGCGCCGCTCACCGCCGCGTTCGCCGATGTGCGTGTCGGCCCAGGGTCGCGGCCCCTGCCGCAGACGACCTGGGACGGGCTCTCGACCGGCTCGATCTTCCCGGGTGAGATCCTGCCCCCGACCGTCGGCGGCTGCCGCCGGAGCTCGGCCCAGGAAGGCAACGCCGAGCAGCAGCACTTCCCGGTGCAGCAGTACGGCCAGGTGTCGGGCGGCCACCGCTGCTGAAGCGGGTGGGCTGCCTCGATCCCGCATCCGTCCAACCCACCGGCAATCGCCGGCATCAAGGCGATCCGCCATGCCACTCCTCATGGCGGATCGCGCATGTGGTCCTCGCGCCGATGGGCCGCGTAAGCCCGGCCGTTGATGGGCTCACGCCCCACTCGCACCTCCACCACTTCCCCATGCCTCTGAGGCCATGCCCCGTGCCGTGTCGGAGCCGTGCCCCTCCTTGCTTGCCCTCTTTCCGGTCTTGAAGGTCCGCCCCCAATGGATGCGACGAAACACACGCCGCTGACGCTCACGGAAGCCTGCAGGCTCATCGCTCGCTTCCTCAAGCCCGAGGCCGGCTTCGTCCGGACGGCGGTCGTCTACGGGATCGCCGTGGCGCTCCTGGGCCTTGCCGTGCCGGTATCGGTGCAGCTCCTGATCAACTCGGTCGCCAACACGGCGCTTCCCACACCCCTGTTCGTCCTGTCCGGGCTGTTGCTCGGCCTGCTGCTCGCCGCAGCCCTTCTCAGCGCCACGCGTATCTACATCCTGGCGCTGTTCGAGCGGCGCGTGTTCGCGAGGATCGTGGCGGACATCAGCCTGCGTGCTGTGCACGCCAGGAACCCCAATTTCGAGGAGGCCCACCGCGGCGACCTGTTCAACCGCTACTTCGACCTCATGACGGTCCAGAAGGCGGTCCCGCATCTCCTGGTCGGCGGCCTCGCGATCCTCCTGCAATCCGGGATCGGCCTCGTCCTGACGAGCTTCTATCACCCGTTCTTCCTCGCCTTTAATCTAGTGGTGGCCGCCGTGATCATCGGCATCGCGCTCCTCTGGGCGGGGCCGGCGGTCCGGTCCGGCGCGGCGCTGAGCCACGCCAAGCACGAGACCGCGCGCTGGCTCGAGAGCCTTGGTGGCTCGAACGGGTTCTATCGGCACGGTGCACGGCTCACGACCGCGCTGGCCCGGTCGGAAGCGATGACCTCCGCCTACGTGCGGGCGCACCATCGCCACTTCCGCCACACCTTCGCGCAAGCCGTCGGATTCCTCCTGGTCTACGCGCTCGCGAGCGCCGGCCTCCTGGCCATGGGCGGGTGGCTGATCCTGCAGGGGCAGCTGTCGCTCGGGCAACTCGTGGCGGCGGAGCTCGTCCTGTCGAGCGCCTTCTACGGGATCTCGCAATTGGGCTCCCACGCGAGGACCTTCTACGACCTCGCCGCCGCGCTTCACGAACTGTCGCTGTTCGAGGAGATCGAGCAGGCCGACGGCAATGGGTGGAACGGCCCGGGTCCCGCCAACGGGAACCTGCGCCTGCGCGACATCGAGCACGACGGCCTCCGCTTCGACTTCGCGGTCGAGAGCGGTGAGATCCTTGCCGTGGCCGCCGACGACGGTGTCGAGCAGGCACTTGCGGACCTCATCGAGCTGAGGGTCCGGCCCGTGCGCGGGTGGGTGATGGTCGGGGGAGCCGACATTACGGCCTTCGGTCTGGAGGGCCTGCGGTCCGAGATCCTCGTCCTGGATCGGCCGACGCTCACCGAAACGACCATCCGCGAGTACCTGTCGGGCGGCGACTTATCGTGCCTCGCCCGGATGCACGAGTGTCTTGAGCGCGTCGGGCTCGCGGAGCGCGTCCGGCGCCTGCCCTCCGGCCTCGACACCGCCTTGGCGAAGTCCGGCTCTCCGCTCTCGACGGGCGAGGTCGTCGCCCTGAAGCTGGCCGCCGCCCTCCTGCGACCGCCGAAGCTCCTCGTCCTGCCGACGCTCCTCGACCTGTTGCCACCGGATCGCGTCGGGGCTGCGCTGGTGGGGTTCCGGGAGGCGGGCACGACGGTGCTGCATGTGACCCGCCGCCCCCCGATACCGGTCCACGACGACCAGATCCGCCTGGGCGCCCATGGATACGGGCGTGTGGCCGGACGTGAGGACCCGCTCGACAAGACGACGCCGAGGGAGAAGCCCCATGCTGTCGCGGCCTGAACACCTCCATCGCTTTCCGACTCTGACGGCGATCCGGCCTCCCCGCGCGGCGGTCGCCCTCGGCTGGATCATCGGGATCGGGACCGTCCTTGCGGTCCTGGCCCTCCTCTACGTGCCCTGGGTGCAGACCTCGGCGGGGACCGGGCGCGTCATTGCGCCAAACCCCGCCGACCGGGTCCAGTCGGTCACGGCGCTGGTCCAGGGCCGGGTGGAGCATTGGTACGTCGAGGACGGCCAGCGGGTCCGGGCCGGAGACGCAATCGCCCGCCTCGTCGACAACGACCCGTTCCTGCTCAAGCGGCTCGCCGCCGAGCGGGAGCAGATCGAGGCCGAGATCGCGGCGGCCGATCAGGCCGTGAAGGTGGCGGAAAGTCAGGTCAGCCAAACGCGCGAGGCTGCGGAGAAGGGGTTCGTGACACGGCGGAACTTCGAAGCCGCGCAGATCCGCGTGGCGGAGCAGCGGGCGAAGCTGGCCGAGGCCAAGGCCAAGCTCAGCCGCCTCGAAGTGACCGTGAACCGTCAATCGGCGCAGCTCGTCCAAGCGCCCAGGGACGGCCGCATCCTGCACATCAACGCCGCGGCGGCGGGCACGCTGGTCAACGCGGGGGACACCCTGGCCACCCTCGCGCCGCACGCGCCGGAACGGGTCGTCGAGTTGATGGTCGACGGGCGGGACGTCGCCCTGATCAGGCCCGGCCGGACGGTGCGTCTCGCCTTCGAGGGCTGGCCCGCGATCCAGCTCAGCGGCTGGCCCTCGGTGGCCCACGGGATGTTCGACGGGCGGGTGCGAACTGTCGACCCCTCCGCTCAGCCAAGCGGTTTGTTCCGGGTGCTCGTCGAGCAGGACCCCGACCAAGCCAGATGGCCGGACGTCGACTTCATCCCGCTGGGCGCCAAGGTGCGAGGGTGGATACGGATGGAGACGGTGTCGGTGGGCTATGAACTCTGGCGCGTGCTCAACAACTTCCCGTTGGAGTTTCCGCAAACGCCTCGAAACCCGGCCTGAATGACTGAAACTGGTGTAGCGAGCCGAGAAGGGATGCCTTGTTTTCCTTGCGTATCCCCCTTTTGAGTTCGGCATCCGAAAGCAGACGGTCGCAAAATCACCCAACCCAGCCATTCAGTGGCGCCCGACAGAAAGGCCGGAACTGGCCGTCAGCCGACTGTGCGCTTTCAAGGCCTTCCAATGCTACAGCGGACGAAGCGAGATTTTGTTTAAGTAAGCGAAAGCACTCAGAGCGTGGTCTTCCGTTCCTGGGCTCTTCCGCGCCGATTACGTCAATCCGGCGCCGCGCCTTCAATGCCGCGGCAGGGTGTGCAGCGCCCGCAGGAACACGTCCACGTCCTCGCGGGTGTTGTAGAAGGCCAGCGACGCCCGCACCGACTGGTCGACTCCGAAGCGGCGGAGTGCGGGAAGGGCGCAGTGGTGGCCCGAGCGCACGGCGATGCCGTGGGCGTCGAGATGGTGGGCGACTGCCTCATTCTCCTGGCCGTCGACGGTGAAGGACATGACGCTCGCCTTCTCCCGGGCGGTGCCGATGAGGCGCAGGCCCTTCACCTCGGCGAGCCCTCCTTGCGCATACTCCAGCAGGTCGTGCTCGTAGGCGGCGATGGCCGTTAGACCGATGCCCTCCAGGTAGTCGAGGGCCGCGCCGAGGCCGACGGCGCCCGCGATGTCCGG
Source organism: Methylobacterium aerolatum (assembly GCF_022179085.1). Lineage (GTDB taxonomy): Bacteria > Pseudomonadota > Alphaproteobacteria > Rhizobiales > Beijerinckiaceae > Methylobacterium > Methylobacterium aerolatum. The sequence continues at coordinate 10,203 of NZ_BPQE01000024.1, read as the reverse complement.
AGTGCCCGCCTCGAACTTCTCCGGTGCGCCCTTGTAGACCGTCTTTGCGAAGGTGACGTCCTCGATCATGTGGCCACCGCCCTGCCAGGGCGGCATCGCGTCGAGCAGGGCGCTCTTGCCGTAGAGGGCGCCGATCCCCGTCGGCCCGAACACCTTGTGGCCGGAGAACACGAGGAAGTCGGCGTCGAGCGCCTGTACGTCGAGGGGAATGTGCGGCGAGGATTGTGCTGCATCGACCAGCACCGGCACGCCGTAGGCATGGGCCAGCGCGATGATCTCCCGGATCGGGTTCACCGTGCCGAGCGCGTTCGCCACATGCGTCACCGAGACGATCTTCGTCCGCCCGGAGAGCAAAGCCGCGTATTGCTCGAAGATGATCTCGCCCCGGTCGTTCACCGGGATGACCCGGATCGTCGCCCCCGTGCGCTGCGCCAGGAGCTGCCAGGGCACGATGTTGGCGTGGTGCTCGATGGTCGAGAGGATGATCTCGTCGCCCGGCCCGATTTGCGCCCCACCATAGGAGGCGGCCACCAGATTGATCGCCTCCGTCGTACCCCGCAGGAAGACGATGTCGTCCTTGGTCGGAGCGTTGAGGAAGCGGCGCACGGCCTCGCGCCCGCCCTCGAACAGGTCCGTCGAGCGCGCCGCGAGGGTATGGGCGGCCCGGTGGATGTTCGAGTTGTGCCGGGCGTAGAACTCGGAGGTCGCGTCGATCACGGCCTGCGGTTTGTGGGTCGTCGCGGCGTTGTCGAGCCAGACCAGCGGGTGGCCGTTGACGCTCTGGTGCAGCGCCGGGAAGTCTTTTCGAACGCGCTCCACGTCGAAGGGCGCCGCCACCGGGCTCGACCCGTGCGACAGCGCGCGCGGTGCGGGACCGGGTGAGCGGGTCGGCTCGACGCGGGGGCTCGCCGGCGCCTTGCGCGCCGGGCCGGGGCCGAGGTTCAGGAAGTAGTAGTCGGAGAGGTTCGGAGCCGCTGGCTCGGGCGCCCGCGACAAGCGGCCGGTCTTTCGGAAACTCTCCTGCGCCTCGTCCACGCCGGCCTTTGACGGGTCGGCCGGCACGAGATGCGGGGCCAGCGCGTGGGCGAAGGCGTTGGCGCGGGGATGATCCGCCGCGATCTGCCGGTGCAGTTCCGGGCCGCCGGGGAGCGCCGCCGCGAGCGAGGGAATGCTCGGGAACGAGAAGTCCGGCAGCACCGGCCGCGGGCTCGCCGGGTGGACCGGCGGGACCGTGCCGACCTCGGCGAAGGCCGGGCTCGCCGGGGCGAGGTTCGGCACGGTCGGGCCGCTCAAGCCCGGCACACCGACCGGCGGTGCCCCGAAGGAGCGGGCGCCGAGGGCCGAAACGTCCGGCTGGAACCCGGAGGGCAGCCCCCCGGCCGGAGCCGAGGGCGTCCCCACCGAGCCGCTCGGCAGCGGCGCGCCGCCGAAGCCCTGCGGCAGGCCGTCGAGGGCCTGCGACACCTGTGGGCTCGCCGGCAGCGACAGGGCGACGGGCTGGCTCGCCGCCTGACCTTGCCCGTAGATCTCGCGGGCGAGGCGCCCGACGAGATCCGCATGCGGAGTGGATTGGGCGAGCTCGCCCGTCGTCCCCGTGGGGAAACCGGACACCGGCACCTCACGCATAGTCATGGTAGTTGCCGAGCAGCACGTTATCGAGACGGGCGATGGCGTCCTCGACCAGCACGGCGGCCGAGAAGTAGCGGGTCACGAGGTGCGAGGCGATGGAGTGGTCGTTGGTGCCCATGTAGCGCACCGACAGGCCGGGCTCGATCTCGCCGGTCACGCCGGACTTCTAAAGCCCGACGACGCCCTGCTCGCCCTCGCCGACGCGTAGCAGCAGGATCGACGTGGTCTGGGCGCCCGTCACCGGGTCGCTGTCGATCGGCAGCTTGTCGCTCGGCACCAGCGGCACGCCGCGCCACGTGAGGAACGGGGCGCCGAACAGGTGCACCACCACCGGAGGCACGCCACGGCGGGTCGCCTCGCGGCCGAAGGCGGCGATGGCGCGGGGATGGGCCACGAAGAAGGCGGGCTTCTTCCACACCAGCGTCAGCAACTCGTCGAGGTCGTCCGGGGTGGGCGGGCCGCCCCGGGTCGGGATGCGCTGGCGGCCCGTCACCTCATTGAGGAGGCCGAAGGCCGAGTTGTTCAGGAGCTCCCACTCCTCCCGCTCCTTCACCGCATCCACGGTGAGGCGGATCTGCTCGCGCAGCTGATCGATCTCGTTCGAATAGAGATCGGTGACGCGGGTATGGGTGTTGAGGATCGTCTGGATGGTGGAGAGGTGGTACTCGCGCGGGTCGATCTCGTAATCGACGAAGGTCGTCGGCAGCCGTGGCTCGCCGGTATGGACGGCCAGGAGCTCGATACCCTGCTCGCCGTAGGAATTGGTGTGGCCCTTCAGCCGGTCGCGCTCCTCGCGATACTGGCCGATCCGCGAGCGGATGCTCTCGTCGTCCAGCGCCGAGCGGTCGAGGGTCAGCAGCGTGACGGCCGAGAGGGCCTTCACCGCCGGAGCCGGCGCGCCCTCGTCGAGGAGGTCGCCGTCGCCGAAATAGTCGCCTTTGGTGGCGAGCCCCTGGCGCAGGCGGCCCTTGTAGGGGCCGGATAGGGTCAGTTCGACGGTGCCGTCGGCGACCACGACGAGGTTGCGCTCGGCGGCGCCCTCCTCGCGGATGACGTCGCCGGCCGCGTGGCGGCTCTCCTTGAACTTGCCCGCGAGGCTCGCGAGCTCGGCATCGCCCAGGCGGCTGAACAGCGGAACGGAGCGCAGCGAACCGGAACGGATGGTGCGGCCCTTGTCCTCGGTGGCGAGGTCGATGCGGCCGCCCTTGGCGAGCACCACGGCGCGGCGGTTCACCCGGTAGACGCCGCCCGCGACATCGACGAAGGGCAGGAGGCGCAGGAGCCACCGCGGGGTATTCGCCGCGTTCTGGACCGAGGTGACGGTCGCCGTCGCGAGGTTGCGTGCCGCCGTGGCGCTGACGCTCAAACCCGGTCCGCTCATCGTTTGTCGTCTCCAGAAGGTAAGCAGGCGCGCCGCTTCGGCCCGCAGGGAAGCGGGCGGTCGCGCAGTAAAGCGGACCGGGCGCAAGTGTTCGGTGGACCGGGCGAGCCTTGAGAGCCGCGAGCGATCCGGTTGATCTTGTGTTGACGAGCGAAGTAACATCTGCCCGGCGCTGCATGGCGCGAATCGGCCTTGAGTCTTGCCAGCGATGCTTGACTATGACGGGGGTCTGCCTGAGGTCAACAAAAATATCTTCTATATCTGAGTCATTCTTGAAAGATTGATCCGGTTTTAGCGCTAAACGCAGAACGTAGTCTGTGATTTTGGCATATTTTTAAGAAATTCATTCTCTCAGGTCGCGGTCTGATGGCAGAACCACGACGACATCGTTTCAAGGGAAGGATTTTTCTCGCGCCCGGTCAGATCCCGTCCCCGAAGCCAAAGGACTGGTCCATGCTGAGCGCGGGCTCCTCGTCGGCGCGCAGGCGCGAGACGACGCGGGCCGGGACGCCCGCGACGGTGGTGTGGGCGGGCACGTCGCTCAGCACCACGGCGGCGGCGCCGATCTTGGCCCCCTCGCCGACGCGGACGTTGCCGAGCACCTTGGCCCCGACGCTGAGCAGCACGCCGCGGGCGATCTTCGGGTGCCGGTCGCCGCTTTCCTTGCCGTTGCCGCCGAGCGTCACCGATTGGAGGATCGACACGTCGTCGGCCACCACCGTGGTCTCACCGATCACCACCCCGGTGGCGTGGTCGATGAAGACCCCCGAGCCGATCCGGGCGGCCGGGTGAATGTCGCAGCCGAACACCTCGGAGATGCGGCTCTGGACATGCAGCGCCAGCGTCGCCCGGCCCTGGTGCCAGAGCCAGTGCCCGACCCGGTAGGCTTCCAGCGCAGCGAAGCCCTTGTAGAACAGGAACGGATCCAGGTAGCGGCGACAGGTCGGGTCGCGCTCGCGGATGGCGACGAGGTCGCGCACCGCATGGGCACCGGCCTCCGGATCCGCCTCGAAGGCGGACAGGCACAGGTCGCGCATCGACAGGCGGGCGAGGTCGCCGTCGCCCAGCCGGTGGGCGAGGCGGTAGGCCAGGGCCTGGGCGAGGGTGCGCTGGTCGAGGATCGTCGCCTGGATGATGCCCGCGTAGAGCGGCTCCTCGATCAGGGCGGCCTCCGCCTCGGCGCGCAACTCCGCCCAGACCTCGGTCTCGGCGGCGCTGCGGCTGATCGCCCGGAGGGGCGGCTGGAGGGTGGCGAGGGCGGCGGTCACGGTGGCGGCGATCAGTGCACCCGCCGGAACAGATCCGGCAGGTAGCCTTCAAGGAGCTCATGCCCCTCGAAGGCGACATCGACGGTGGCCGGGCGCCCACCCTGGCCATGGATGCCGACGATCCGGCCCCTGGCGTGCCGCCAGATCCCGAGGGCTTCCGCGAGATCGAGGCGCTCGAACACCACTTCGTCTCCCCGTCTGATGGCCGATGCCGCCATAAGCTCCTCCTCCGCGCGCCGCCGAAGACCGCTCCGATTCCCGGTCCGCGGCCCTGTCGGCCATCCCGGGAAATGCCCTTCCGCCTCGTCATGGTCGGAGGAGAAGGTTTCAGTCGCAGCTGGCCCGAATAGAAGCATGATCTTCGCTAAGCCATTGTAATAGCTATATATTTATTGATCTAACCCGTTTTGGCAAGGGTCGCTTCCCGGTCTCGCCCGGCAAAGCCTCCGGGCGCTCCGCTCACGCCGAAAGCGAGCGGCCGGTCTCGGCGTAGCGGCTGGCCGGCCGCGCCAGCCCGAGGTGGTCCCGCAGGGTCGCCCCGGCATAGTCCAGCCGGAATAACCCCCTGCGCTGGAGGATCGGCACAACAGCGTCCACGAAGGTCTCCAGCCCCTCCGGCAGGACATCCGGCATCAGGTTGAAGCCGTCCGCCGCACCCGCCCGGAACCACGCCTCGATGTCGTCGGCGATGGCCTCCGGCGTTCCGACGACGATGCGGTGGCCGACGCCGCCGCCGAGCGCCCGCAGGAGTTGGCGCACGGTCAGCCTATCCCGCCGCGCGAGGGCAAGCGTCCCGAGGAACATCGTGTGGTTGCCGTCCGGCGGCAGGGGCAGCGGGTCGGGCAGCGGCTTGTCGAGATCGAGGCGGGCGGGGTCGATCCGCAGCGTGCCGGCGAGCCGGGCGAGGCTGTACTCCACCGGCACGAGATCCCAGAGGTCGTCCTGGCGCCGCCGCGCCTCGGCCTCGGTGGAGCCGATCACCGTGGCGAGGCCCGGCAGGATGACCAGTTCGTCCGGTTGGCGTCCGTGGCGCGCCGCCCGCGTCCGCAGGTCCCGGGCATAGGCCGCGCCATCCTCGATGGTCTGCGCCAGGGAGAACACCGCGTCGGCGGTGGCCGCGGCGAGTTCGCGTCCATCCTCTGAGCCGCCCGCCTGGAAGGTGACGGGCCGCCCCTGCGGGCTGCGGGGCACGGTGAGCGGCCCCGCGACGGTTTAGTGCGCGCCGCGATGGTCGATCGCGTGGACCTTGTCCGTGTCGATGAACCGGCCGCTCGCCTTATCGCCGACGAAGGCGTCGTCCTCCCAGCTGTCCCACAGGGCGTGGACGAGGTCGGTGAACTCGCGGGCGCGGGCGTAGCGGGCCCCGTGATCCGAGACGCCCGCGAAGCCGAAATTGCGGCCCGCAGAGGCATCTGCCGTCGTCACCACGTTCCAGCCCGCCCGGCCCCGGCTCACGAGGTCGAGGCTCGCGAAGCGGCGGGCCAGATTGTACGGCTCGTTGTAGGTCGTCGAAGCGGTCGCCACGAGGCCGACATGGCGCGTCGCGGCGGCGACGGCCGCCAGCACCACGGTGGGTTCGAGGGCGTTGAACGGGCGGTAGTCGATCCGGTCGTTGATGGCCGGCGTGTCGGCGAGGAAGATCGCGTCGAGCTTGCCGCGCTCGGCGATGCGGGCGACGCGCACGACATGGTCGATGTCGATGAAGGCGTCGGGCCGGCTCTCCGGCAGCCGCCAGGCCGACGGGTAGACGCCCGAATGCAGCAGGTTGACGTTGAGGTGCAATTGGCGACCGCTCATCGAAGCCCTCGGGGTCAGCGGACGCGGGGAATGACCTGCTCGGCGAAGCGGCGCATCTCCGTCTCGAAGGGCTGGAACTGCAGCATGAACAGCTCGATGCCCGCCGCGTGGAAGGCGCGGATCCGCTCGGCGACCGTCGCATAGCTGCCCACCAGCCCGGCCGCCGTGCCGCCGTTGGTCCCGACATGGCGGGAGGAAGCCGCGTCGGTCTTGGCGAACATCACGCTCGCCGTATCCGTGCGGGCGCGGGTGTCGGCGCGGAGATCCGCGTCGCGATGGGAGAGGGCGAGGAGCCGGGCGTGCTCTTCTTCCGCCTCCGCGTCGGTGTCCCGGGCGATCACGAAGGCCGAGAGGCCGTAGCGCAGGGGCCCGTGGGTGGCCGGGCGCCGGGCGACGTCGGCGATCAGCGCCACGACGTCCGCGAGCGGCTGTCCGTTGATGAACCAGACATCGGCGTGGTCGGCCGCGAGCGCCCGGGCGGGTTCGGATTCGCCGCCGAGATAGATCGTCGGCCGCGGCCGGAACGTGCCGGCGGGGCGGAGCTGATAGTCCTCCGTCCGGAAGTGTTCCCCCCGATGGGTCACGCGCTCGCCGCGCATCAGCCGGTCGACGAGGCCGATCCACTCGCGGCCATAGGCGTAGCGGTCGTCATGGGCCGGGAAGGGCAGGCCGGCCCGCTCGAACTCGGCCCTGTTCCAGGCATTCACGAGGTTCAGGGCAAAGCGCCCGCCGCTGATATGCTCGATCTGCAGGGCCATCTTGGCGAGCACCACCGGGTGGTAGAGCCCCGGCTTGATCGCCGCGATGATCTCGATCCGCTTGGTCAGCGCCGCGAGCGCCGCCGCCCCGGTCCAGGCTTCGAGCTGGTCGCGGCTGCCGTCGTAAGGGTTCATCGTGTGCTGGGCGACCAGCACCGAGTCGAAGCCGAGCGCCTCGGCCTCCAGCACGAGGGCGCGGTTGCGCTCCCACGAGGCGTCGTCCGGCTCGTCGGGATCGTGGTGGGAGGCACGCGAGCCGTGGACGGCGGCCCAGATGCCGAATCGGGGAACACTCGCCATGGCCTCAGCCCCGGCCGGTGGGGATCGCGAAGATCGGCACGTCGGTGGCGTCGATCCGGCGGGGGATGAGCTTCGCCTCGTGGAAGACGTCGGCGATGGCCTGCTGTTCGCCGAGCTGCGCCCGCTCCACAGGCTCTACCGCGTAGGTCCGGCGGCTGTTGGCGGCGGCCACGACCGCCGGGGGCAGATCGCCCCAGATCGGCGCCAGGAGGGCGACCGCCTCCTCCGGGTTGGCCTTCATCCAGGTGCCGGCCTCGACGAGGGATCGGTAGACGGTCGCCACCACCTCCGGCTGCGCGGCCACGAAGCTGTCGTTGACGAGGTAATAGCGGTGGTAGCTCGTCAGCCCCGTGCCGTCCGCGATGACCCGCACCGGGCGCTTGGCCTCGGCGAAGGCCAGGAACGGGTCCCAGATCGACCACGCGTCGAGGGCGCCCTGATCGAAGGCCACGGCCCCCTCCGGTGCCTGGAGATAGGCGGGCTTGATGTCGGAAAGGGTCAAGCCGGCGCGCTTGAGGGCGGCGGCCAGCACATAGTGGCTCCCCGAACCCCGCGAGACGCCGACCGTCTTGCCCCTCAGGTCGGCGACGGTGCGGATCGGCGAATCGGCGGGCACGATGATCGCCTCGGCCGAGGGCGCCCCCCGCTCGCGGGCGTAGAAGGTAAGGGGCGCTTTGGCCGATTGGGTGAAGATCGGCACGGCATCGGCCACGTCGGCGTGGATATCGACCGCGCCAGCGTTCATCGGCTCGATCACGCTGGTGAACAGGTGCCAGGTCGGGGTGAAGCCCAGCGGGGCGAGACGCTCGGCCAAAGTGCCTTTCACCTTGAGCACGGTGAACAGCACCGACGACCGTTGCATGCTGATCTTCACCTCGCGGGGCGCCGCGTGGACCGCCGGAGCGCCGAGCGCAAGAACAGCCGCCCCGCCGAGGCCGCCGCGCAGGAGGGTGCGGCGGGAGGGGCTGAACCGGCCCGTCATGTCGTCGGTCATCAGGTGCTCGCGAATGGCAGGGAAGAGCGGTGGGTGGGCGCCGGGGCACGGGGTGCCTGCGCGGCGCATGCATTGAAGGCCGGCAAGGCGCGGCGGATCAATGAAACGCGTTTTCGAATTATCGAATGAAGGGGGAATCGCATTCCATGAAATGCAGATTACCGAATATGTCTTCCTTCCGCGCGGTCTCACCAGTCAATTTGCCAACATAAGTTGCATCATTCGCGGAAGGGAACGCGCTTCCACAGCGAAGCCCCACCGCAAAATCGAAATTCTCTTGGCCGCTTCATCGCGAGTACTCGCTCCCAAAGTGGAGGTCCGGCATGGAATCCGGGTTGCGGTAGGGGGCCGGCTCGCGGATTCCTCTGGCCAACGCCCCCGGGGCGAGGTCGGACAATCGGGAAGTCGAACCATGTCGCAGACGGATGCGGGCTGGGGTGCGGGGCCGAGCGCAGGGTATGAGACCCTCGCGGATCGCTTCCGCCCGGTCTTCGCCGAGATCCGCGCCACCGCCGTCGAGCGGGACCGGGAGCGCCGCCTGCCGCATGCCGAGATCGGCTGGCTGCGGGAGGCGAACTTCACCACCCTGCGGCTCGCGCCGGAGCAGGGCGGCCACGGCGCCAGCCTGCCGGAACTGTTTGCCCTGCTGATCGAGCTGTCGGCGGCCGATTCGAACATCACCAATGCGCTGCGGGCGCATTTCGGCTTCACGGAGGACGCGCTCTGCTCCTCCTCGCCCGAGTGGCGGGCGGCCTGGATCGCGCGGATCGGCGCGGGCGAGACGATCGGGAGCGGCGTCTCGGAAACCGGGTCCGCCAAGGTCGGCGCCTTCGACACGGTGGTGCGGCGGCGCGACGGCAAGCCCGTGGTCGAGGGGCGGAAGTTCTACACCACCGGCTCGCTCTTCGCGGACTACATCCACCTCTCCGCCGACGACGAGGCGGGCGGGCCGGTGACGGCGGCCGTGCCGGTGCGCGCGCCGGGCGTCACCATCGTGGACGATTGGGACGGGTTCGGGCAGGCACTCACCGCCAGCGGCACCGCCACCTTCGAGGGCGTGGCCCTCGACCCCGCGCTCATCAAGCCGGATCCGGCCCGCTTCCCCTACGCCATGGCGTTCTTCCAGCTGGTCCATCTCGCAACGCTCGCCGGCATCGGCCGGGCGGCGGCGGACGACGTGGCAAGGCTCGTCGCCGGGCGGACCCGCGTCTACAGCCACGGCAACGCCGGGCGCACGGCCGACGACCCGCAGATCCAGGCCGTCGTCGGGCGGGTGCGGGCCAGCGCCTACGCGGCGGGCGCCATCGTGCTGAAGGCCGCCGAGGCGTTGCAGAGGGTCCACGACGCACACCGGGCCGGATCGCTGGAGGCGGAGCGGCAGGCGACGCTCGCCGATGTCGAGGTCAACCAAGGGGTCGGCGTGGTCACCGACCTGATTTTGAGCGCGACGACGAGCCTGTTCGACGCGCTCGGCGCCTCGGCGGTGAAGGTGGGTGCCGGGCTCGACCGCTACTGGCGCAACGCCCGCACGATCGCCTCCCACAACCCGCGGATCTACCGGGACCGCAGCGTCGGCACCTTTGCGATCTCCGGCGAGGCGCCGCCCCGGCAGTACCGGGTCGGCTCGGCGTGAGGTGAGGCGATGAACGACGACGACACAACGAGCCCGGCCCGGCGGCGCTTCCTTGTCCAGGGGGCGGCGGCGGCCGTGGGTGCCGTGGCGGGCAGCGGCGCCCGCGCGGAGCAGGCGGCGCCACCGGGCGTCCCAGACTGGATGAAGGCGCCCGGCGCCGACACGGGCAGCCAGCCCTACGGCACACCCTCACGCTTCGAGGCGGGCATCATCCGCAACGTCCCCAAGGGCCTCAAGCAGTACACCTCGGCCTCCACCCGCACGCCGCTCCAGGATCTCGACGGTATCCTCACGCCGAACGGCCTGTTCTACGAACGCCATCACGGCGGCATCCCGGACATCGACCCGGCCCGGCACCAGCTCCTGATCCACGGTCTGGTGGAGCGGCCCCTCGTCCTGACCATGGAGGACATCCGGCGCTTCCCTAGGGTCTGGACTCGATC
>NZ_BPQE01000023.1 GCF_022179085.1 Methylobacterium aerolatum | reverse complement strand
ATAATCACAATGTCAAACAGCACAGGAGCCAAACCCGAAGGCTAAACCCCCAATCTCCCACCAAACCCAACGAACTGACACACCAGGCTTAAACCACCGCCAGGCACGTCCCACTCGATTGTCCGGTAGAGCCGCCCGCCTCATCGCCGCCAAAACGACACCAGAGACAGACAAGCCAGCGTCCGGTCCACTTCCGCGGCCGGCGCCGATGAACAGGGGTATACGGACCCCAACCCCACCCGTCAACCGCCTTTTTCCGGAGCGTATCGTTTTTTATGGCCGAAGGCCGTGACGGGCGCGTGACGGGCTCTGCGCTCCTCTCAGAGCCATCCTCGGGACGGGGCACTCACCGGCCCTTCTTCACTTCGGCCAGTGCCTTGCTCAGACCATCGGCGATTTCAGCACGCTGCTCGGGCGCCGCATCCCGGGCAACCACCACCTCGAGGCGGCGCGAGACCAGGGACAGGCGTTGCAGGCCGAACTCCTCGTCGTCCACCGAAACGATCTTGGTCCAGAGAGGATTGAACCGCCACTCGCGCCGCTCCCCCCGGTGGCTCACGCGGGCGAGCAGGATTTCGATCTGCGTGATCATCACCTCCTCGAAGGAGGATCCGCGCCGGAAGCTTGCCTTCAGGGCGAGGTAGATGCCGAGCATGTCGAGGCCGAAGAATCCGGCGATCGGCCAGAAGCCCCGCCGCCACGACTCGACCGACACCACGAGGGAGACGAGGCAGACGCCGGTCATCACCACGCGAAAGCCGCGGCGGCTCAGCGATTGGTGCGGCCGGATGGTCGCCGAGAAGACCGGCCGATCCAGGCTGTCGGGATCGAGGCCATAGGGGTGCACGGATGGATTGCCGCTAACCATCGCACAGATATAACGCGCGAATGCCCGCCAGAAAGCCGCCCTCCCCCGTCAAAGCCCGCGGGAGGCTCGCGCCGCGCCTACCGGTCGCAGCCCTCGACGGCCACGCCCTTGCGGCCCCCCAGCCGGTGGATGCCAACGCCGTGGAGGAGATCTTCCGGCGGTTCCGGGAGGCTTCGCCGGAGCCCGTCAGCGACCTCCGGTACACGAATCCCTATACGCTGCTGGTCGCCGTGGTCCTCTCGGCGCAGGCCACCGACAAAAGCGTAAACCTCGCGACGGCCGACCTCTTCGCACTCGCGGACACGCCGGAGACGATGCTGGCCCTGGGTGAAGAGCGGGTCCGGCACTTCATCCGCACCATCGGCTTGTTCAACACCAAGGCGAAGAACGTCATTGCGCTCTCCCGCATCCTGGTGGAGCGGCACGGAGGCGCCGTGCCCTCGACCCTGGAAGATCTGCAGGTCCTTCCCGGCGTCGGCGCGAAGACGGCGAGCGTCGTCCTGAACATCGCCTTCGGCGTCCCGCGAATCGCCGTCGATACGCACATCTTCCGCGTGGGGAACCGCATCCCCCTGGCGGTGGCGGGAACCACCGACAGGATGCAGGAAAGGCTCGAGGCGATCGTGCCCGAGCCCTACCTGCTCCACGCCCACCACTGGCTGATCCTGCACGGGCGATACGTCTGCAAGGCGCGCAAACCCGATTGCCCCGCCTGCCGGATCCGAGATCTCTGCCGCTTTCCCGACAGGACAACCTGAGGGCCGGAGCCGAGCTCCCCCACGGCCGGAGGAAGCCCCGCGAAACGGCTAACGCGTTGTGCTGCCTGTCCGGTTCGGGTAGTTTGCCCCCCGGCAGCCGGGCCTGTACGAGGGGCCGTCCGGCTGCCCGACTACGCGTCCGGTCGCCGCGCCGCGGATCCCGCTTCACTCGTCGCGCACATCAGGAGCCCCGGCCATGGACTTCCTCAAACCACGGTACACACCCATGAATCGCCGCCGTCGCATTTACGAGGGCAAGGCGAAGGTCCTCTACGAGGGGCCGGAGCCGGGCACCTTGATCCAGCATTTCAAGGATGACGCGACCGCGTTCAACGCGAAGAAGCACGAGGTCATCGACGGCAAGGGCGTGCTGAACAACCGGATCTCGGAATTCGTCTTCCAGAACCTCAACGATATCGGGGTGCCCACGCACTTCATCCGGCGGCTGAACATGCGCGAGCAGCTGATCCGGGAAGTGGAGATCATTCCCCTCGAGGTCGTGGTCCGCAACGTCGCCGCTGGCTCTCTCGCGACCCGGCTCGGACTGGAGGAAGGCACGCAGCTGCCGCGCTCCATCATCGAGTTCTACTACAAGAACGACCAGCTCAACGATCCCATGGTCTCCGAGGAGCACATCACCGCCTTCGGCTGGGCGACGCCCCAGGAGATCGACGACATCATGGCGTTGGCGATCCGCGTCAACGACTTCCTGTCCGGCCTCTTCCTCGGCGTCGGCATCCGCCTCGTCGACTTCAAGATGGAGACGGGCCGCCTCTGGGAAGGCGACATGATGCGCATCGTCGTCGCCGACGAGATTTCCCCGGACTCGTGCCGCCTGTGGGACATCAAGTCCTCCGACAAGCTCGACAAGGACCGGTTCCGCAAGGACCTCGGCGGCCTGATCGAAGCCTACACCGAGGTCGCCAAGCGCCTCGGCATCATGGCCGAGAACGAGAAGGTCCAGATGGGCGGGCCGCGCCTCGTCCAGTAGGCTCGCTCAGCCGGCCCGGCGGACGGAGAGGTCCGCCGCCTCAGTCCGGGACAGACGGGCGTGGGTCGAGAGGCCCGGATCGAAACGCGGATGATAATGGGGGTCCTGCGCGAGCAGCGGCCCCCATCGTTCTTTCAGTGCGGCGACCTCCCGTGAATGGCGGGCGGATGCCTCCGCCGTCCATCGGCGGCTGGCCGCCTCGCGATGATGGAGGATGGCCGCCGGGACGACCATCGTGCGATGGCCTTCGGCGTTGAGCCGCAGGCACAGGTCCACGTCGTTGAAGTCGACGGCGAAGCGCTCGGCATCGAACCCACCGACCGCCTGGAACTTGGACGCCTCCACCATCAGGCAGGCGGCGGTGACGGCGGAGACACCGTGCGCGGCGCGCAGTGCCGAGAGGTAGCCCGGGGCGTCGCCGGGAAAATGGCGGTGGCTGTGGGTCACGAGGCCGCCGGTGCCGAGGACGATCCCCCCGTGCTGGATGCGCCCCTCGCCGTCGAGGAGTTTCGCGCCCACCGCGCCCACCCCGGGCCGGAGGGCGTGGCGGGCCATGGCGACGAGCCAGTCCGGCCGGAACGCCTCGACATCGTTGTTCATGAAGACGAGCAGGCGGCCCCGCGCCTGTTTGGCCGCCTCGTTGTTCATCGCGGCGAAATTGAAGGGCCCGGGATAGGGCACGACGCGGCCCCGGCCCCCGCGCTCCAGATCGCGCAGGTAGGCGAGCGTCGCCTCCTCGCGGCTTCCGTTGTCGATCACCAGGATTTCGAGGGACGGCCACGCGGTCTTGGCGCGGAGGCTCTCCAGGCAAGGCTTCAACAGGTCGAGCCGGTCCCGCGTCGGGACGATGACCGTGACGAGGGGAGTCTCGCGCAGGGGATGTGCCACGTCGAGCACCCCGTCGGCGCCGGGCCACACCGTCGTGTCGGCGGCGCCGGTCCGGTCGAGATGGGCGCGCACGGCGGCAAGGCGTGCGGCGACCGCATCCGTCGGCGCATCGCAATCCCCCGGCCGAACCGTGAGGAGACCGGGCAGGTGGCCGATCGCAGCGGCGCCGTGGGTTTCCAGCACCCGTAACGCCGCTTCCACCGGGTGCGTGGGCACCGGTTCGGGCAGCGCGCCGCGCCGCAGGACGAGAGCCCCGATGTAGTCGACCGCCAGAAGCAGATCGGGATCGAAGGCGGGCGGAAGGCGCGGGTGGACCGGACCGCCGACGCCGTCCTGAACGAGGCCGTCGCCATAGAGCGCCTGGAGGGAAGGGTCGGAGGCGAAGGCGTGGCGAAGGCGGGCCACGGCGCCGGGCACCAGCCGCTCCGCCCCCACGACAAGGATTGCCCCATCGGCGGGAATGGCATCCTCGCCGTTCGGAATCGCGCGGGGCGGCAAGGCGAGGCGATGATCGATGCCGATGGCGGCGGCGAGCCGTTGCCTGGCCCGCAGGCGCTTCCCGCCGATCCAGGCGGTGGCGATGGACCACGCTTGGCGCGGCTCGCAGGCCAGGACACGCCACGCCCGCAGGAGCGAGGGAGTCCGCTGCGCCGCCTCGCCGAGACAGGCGCCGTCTCCCCGGGAAGCGGATGGGGGTCGCATCACTCCAGATCCTCGCCGAAGGTCGTGAGGGACAGGGCCGGGTGGTAGTAGGGGTCGTGGCGGATCACGTCCCGCCAGCGGTCCGTAAACCGGGCGGCCTCCGCTTCGAACCGCGCGCGCTTGGCGCCCACCGATGGCCCGCGGCTGACCGATTCGAGGTGGAAGAGGGACGCCCACGGCGTCCAGATCGTCTTCCATCCCCGCGCTTGCAACCTGAGGCAGAAATCCACGTCGTTGAAGTCGATGGGGAAAGCCCGCGCGTCGAAGCCGCCGACGGCGCGGTACTTCGAGGTCTGCACGGCGATGCAAGCCGCCGTCACCGCCGACACCTCGTGGGCGACGGTGAGGCGACCGAGATGGCCCGGCGTCGCCGCCGGTCGCCGCCGCAGGATGTGCCCCGCCCGCCCGGCGAGGCCGACCACCACGCCGGCATGCTGCAAGGTGCCGTCCCCGAACAGCAATTTGGCGCCGACGGCGCCGACCTCGGGCCGGATCGCCTGACGCACCATCTCCGTCAGCCAATGGGGTTCGCGCACCGCGATGTCGTTGTTGAGGAGCACCACCACATCCCCGGTCGCCTGGGCGACGCCCGCATTGACCATCGCGGAGAAATTGAACGGGTGTGGGAAAGCGACGATCCGAACGCGCGGATCGGTCCGCAACGTGTCGTAGAGGGCAAGCACCTTCGCATCCGTCGAGCCGTTGTCGACGACGACGAGTTCGAGGGACGGGTACTCCGTTTCCGTGAGGACACCCCGGCAGACCGTGCGGATCAGGTCGGGCGCGTCCCGCGACGGGATGACGACGCTGACGAGGGGGGGCGGAGCGGGCAGCGGCCAGCGCAGGTCGGTGATCCCCTCCCTGGCAACGGCCGTGACGGGAAGGCCGCTCGCGGCGAACCGGGCGTTCAGGAGCGTGGCGCGCGCGGCGCAGGGCCACGGTCCCGCGGTCGCCGCCAGCGGTCGCGGGATATGCACGGCGATCTTGCAGTGGGCCGCCACGGCCGCTTCGAGGGCGGCGCCGGCCTGGTCCAGAGGCCCGAGCCCTCCCTCCGGCAGCGCCTCGATCAGCCTGCGCGAGACGAGGGTTGGACGACCGAGAAAGCCCGTGGCGAGGGCGAGATCGGGGCTCCACTCCGGCTTCAGCCGGGGCTTTCGGTCCGGTCCGACCTCGTCGGCATAGGCCATGTCCGCCATGCCCAACGCGGCCGAGAGCAGGGCCAGGGCGTTGGCTGCCAGAATATCGCCGGCACGGAGACAGCAGAGGGCATCGGCCCCGCCCAGCAATGCTCGCGGATGAGCCTCGCCGTCCCAGCCTAGAAGCTCAACGCCCGGTGTGCCTGCGGCCGGTCCACCGTCTCCCGTGACCGCGATCACTGCGGCGGCGGCGCTCTGCCCTGCCAATGACGTCAGCGTCCGCGCGAGGGCACCCCCCTCCCCTTCCCGAGCCACGACGAGGCAGGCGACCTTCAGGGCCGGGGTTCGTCCCGTGAAAGGCACCGCGCGTTCCCGCGCCCAAGCTTCGAAACCGGCCATGCGCGTGACGGCGACGCCGCCCCGAAGACTGTCGCGGAACCGCCGCGTCTGCCCCCTCCCCCCCGCGTAGAGCGCCGCGAAGGCGTTGCCGGGACGGCGGATCAGGCATTCGCCGACAAGCCCGATCGCGTGACGCCGGCCCACCCGGTCGAGGCGCTGGCCCTCGCCCAGGGACAGGAGGATGCCGGTGGCGTCCTTCGGGATCAGACCGAGCCAGTGGCTACGGCCGAGAGCGGGACCGGGCAGCACGACATCCTGAGGCTCGTCCGCGCCGCGCAGGACGCGCAACAGCGGCCGCTGGGGTTTGGCCAGCGGGTCGGCCGAGACGCTGAGAACGATCCAGCCCGGAAGCGGGGTGCCGAGGCGAAGCTGACGGTCGAAGACCGGATCGCCCGATTCCTCGAGCCGGAACGGGATGGCGCGGCCGAAGCGGCGGGACGCGCGCGCGGCCCTCGCCTTCACCGGGGACGGCACACCCTCATTGGGCGGCATCGCCCGCGCCTTCCGGCGCCTGCGCCTCCGTGGGCTTCGGCTTGCGGGATTTGGCCTTCCTGGCCTTGGCAGGCTTCCCGACGGTGCGGCTGCCCAGGCCGACCTCAATGTCGTAGTTGTTCGCCAGGGCGGGCGGAACGATCAACCCGTCGATGATGAGTTGGGCGAAGCCCTGGGCCTCACCGGGCTCCACGACGGCCGTCGTGCGTTCGCTCCGACTCGTCACCACCTTCTCGTCGGACTTGATGAGCACTGAGGCGGGCACCTCGAAGCGGCCGGGCGTGCCGGCCGGGCCGAGCAGGACCCGCGCCTCGATGCCGACCTTCACCGCCACGGACCCGTCCTGCAGCTTCGTGCATTCCCGGGCGACCTTGCCCAGGGTCGTCTGCGTGCGGACGTTGGCGCCGGCCACGGTGCGCAGGTTGGACCCGCCCTCGAACACGTCCACGGTCGGGCAATAGGCCGGCTCGGTGTCCTGCGGCTGCGAGGGCGGAACGGTGGTGCCGCCGTACTTGAAGAGGTTGCTGAAGACGTTTCCCTCCTGGGCGAAGGCGGAGGACGTCGCGAGGCCCGCGATCACGACGGCGCCGAGCAGACCGATCGGCTTTCCAACCATGATACCCATCCGGCAAGGCTGCCTTTACTTGAGGCTGTCGAAACCGTTGGCAAAGCCCTTCATCGACAGGGGAATTCCGACGCCTTCCTCGGGCGTCTGGAAGACGATGAAGGTCGCCTTCGAACCGTTCTTGAACTGCTGGATCAGCCCGTTGTCCATCACGACCTCGGCGACGCAGCCGGTGGTGAGGCATCGTACGAAGCCGGCGCGCCCGATATCCGTCTGGTCGATCTTGAGGCCGAGGCCCGAGGGGAGAAGGACGCCGAGGGGCGCCACGACCCGCAACAGGTAGCCGCGATTGTCGGCGGTCTTCAGGACGATCACCACGAGACTGAGGTTCGGCCTGTCCTCGGCGGCGAGGTATTGCACCAGAGCGCACTGTTCGGCCTTGGCGCCCGCCGGCGTCTCGCACCGGAGCTGCCAATCATCGAAGGTCTTGCGGACGGAGCCCTGCGCCGCCGCCGGCCCGGCGCCGAGGAGCGCGGCCAGGAGAAGAAACCCCGACAGCGCCGCGGCGTGCCGGAAACGATCGAGCCTCACGAGGAACGGCACCGTCTGACCCTGTCGGAGCGGCCGCGCCCTGACGGCGGCGGCCCGGTAAGCGGGGGTGTTCCGACCATGGGGGGTCCGGCATGTCAAGCGAGGGACTGCCCGCAGTCCGGCGCGGCTACCCATCGGCGCGGAACCAGCCTAGATAAAGACACGCTTTCGCCATTTCTCCACCGGATTCGCCGTCCCATGCGCCTCCCCCTCCTGACCGCAGCCTGCTTCGCGGGCTCCCTCGCCTCGGCCTTCGCCCAGGGCCTTCCCGTGAACGAGACGACCTATGTCGAGCGGTCGCTTAATCGCTCCGACACGCTGATCGTCGAGCCCCCCCCGGTCGCCGTGAACCCCTACGGCCGGCGCAAGGGGTCCGCCGCGATCGCCGGCTTCTGCCGGGAGGGCGGCATCGTGCGGCGCCGGGACCAGTTCGGAAACCCGGTGATCCTGCGCCAGCGCGAGGTCTGCGACAGCGTCGCCCCGCGGACCCTCAACCCCGGCGAGGTCAATCCGCGTCCGGCATGGCCCGTCGAGGAATTGGCCGCCCAGCGCGTGCTGCGCGTGAAGGGCTGAGGCGCCGTCCGGGATGCCGTCCCGCGGCCCCCCGCCGCTTTGGACGGCGTCGCTGCGCCGGCCAGGTGGGAGCTGCGTGGGCCGACCGGGTCGTCTCCCGATCTAGCCGAAGCGGTGGAGGCCGGTGCCGTGGCGCTTAAGCCACGCTTCCGCGCTGTCGACATGCGGGCACAGATCGTGCGCCACCGCCCAAAAACGCGCGGAGTGGTTCATCTCGCGCAGGTGAGCCATCTCGTGGGCGACGAGGTAGTCGAGCACCACGGGCGGCGCGAGGATCAGGCGCCACGAGAAATTGAGCTCGCCCTTGGTGGTGCAGGAGCCCCACCGGCTCGTCGTGTCCCTCAGGGTGATGCGGGTCGGCCGCTTCCCGAGGCGCGGCGCATAATTCTCGACGGAGGCGAGGATATCCGCCCGGGCCTCCTTGGTCAGGAACTCCTTCACCCGCCGGGGGAAGTGCTCCTCGCCGCAACTCAATGACAGCGCGAGATCGCCTCCGGCCGCCTCGAACTGGGCGGGACCGGACCGCTCCCCGCGCCGCACCAATCGGTGCGTCTCGCCGCGGATCGGGACGAGGGCGCCCGGCGCGAAGGCGATCCTCTCCGGCACCCGCGCGAGTCGCGTGGCGATCCAGTCGGCGTGGCTGGCGGCGAATTTCTGCGCGGTTCCCACGGACATCCGCGGCGGCAGGGTGATCACCGCCTCGCCGGTCGCCGACGACACCCGCAGGGTGATCCGCCGCGCGGCGGAGCGGCGGCGCAGGGCCAAGCGGAGCAACGCTCCGTCATGGTGAACCTCAATATGGTCGGGATCGGGACGTCGCAGGAATGCGAGGGGCATGGGCGCAGTGTAGCGGCGCTCCGGGCTCGGCTCCAGATCCCCGAACGGATGCCAGGCCCCGTTCAGCCTGCGGCGACGGCCGACCAGAGGCTCGTTTCGGGCAGGACGAGGAGCGCGGACGCCGCGAGGGCGATGCCGTAGGGAATGCCTGTCTTGCGGTCGTGCAAGTGGAGGGCGAACGGCAGCGTCGCGAGGCGCCCCGGCAGCGGGTGCGACCGCGCCGCGAGGATCGCCAGCGTCAAGATCCCACCGAGCACGGAGGCGGCGAGCAGGTAGTCCAGCAGGCCATCGAAGCCGAGCCACAGGGCGGTGGCCGCGGCGAGTTTCGCATCCCCACCACCGATGATGTTGAGGGCGAAGAGGGTGAAGGTGACGCTCAATACCACGGCGGCGGCGGCCACGTGCCAGCCGACCTCGCCGGGGCTCATCAACCCGCTGATCGCGAGGAGCGCGAAGCCGAGGATCAACGCCAGCGAAATCCGGTTGGGGATCAGCAT
Source organism: Methylobacterium aerolatum (assembly GCF_022179085.1). GTDB lineage: Bacteria > Pseudomonadota > Alphaproteobacteria > Rhizobiales > Beijerinckiaceae > Methylobacterium > Methylobacterium aerolatum. The sequence continues at coordinate 201,314 of NZ_BPQE01000023.1, read as the reverse complement.
GGTGAGCAGATCGCTGGCGGCCGCATAGGCCATCAGGAACGGGAACAGGATCAGGAGACCGAACTCGGCGAGGACTGTTCCGGTCATGGACCGCTCCTTCCGTCGCCGTCAGGGGCCGGAGCCTGGCCCGTCGGGCATTGCGTGCGTCGCCCGGCGCGTCTCGCGCCGTGCGTGTGTGTCGGCCGAACCCGGAGGCGGATCCGGATGCCTGTCGCAGCCGCCGGAACGGCTGAAGCCCGCAGGAGGGGGGCAAGAGGGTCCGGGCGGCTCGCGCGTCCGGCGGCGGGCAAGTCTCCACCGGTCCCCGTTGGGGGTCCCGGCGGAAACTGCGCTGCCGCGGATCGAAGCCGTCGAGCGGACTCGATCAGTTCAACTGAGCGGAGATCGAGCTGAACTTGGCGTTGAGCTGGGTGCCGATCACCTTCAGCGTGCCGATGATGACGACGGCGATGAGGGCGGCGATCATGCCGTATTCGATGGCGGTGGCGCCGGACTCGTCGCCGGCAAAGCGCTTGACGATGCTCTTCATGGGACAGTTCCTGGTTGCGTTCGTAGAATGACCGACGAAGTGTTGCGTATCGATCGGCGGCTGGGTCAGATTGAAGAACACGCCTTGAGATTGAGTTAAGCAGGTCTCGCAACCTCGAACCACGGTGAGGCGGCGCCCCCTCGGCGGATGATAGAAGAAAGCTCGCATAGCAATGGAATTTCGAGCATTTTTGCTATTTTCAAAGATGCTTTAGCGATGCGTTTACCACTACGGTGTTTATTGCATTTTCTTGGCGTTGCCGCGCGCCGCTGATGAGCAGTCACCCATGCGCCGCTTCTTTCCGTCGACAGCTGCCGCTCTCCTGGGCTGCTGCCTTGCACCGGCCGTGGTGTCGGCCGAAGCCTTGCCTGTCGTGACCGTCATGGTCGATAACGCGAAGTTGATCAGGCTGCCGGAGCGCACGCAAACAGTCGTCGTCGGCAATCCGTTCATCGCGGAGGTGACGCCTCAGAAGAACGGCGTGCTCATCCTCACCGGCAAAAGCTTCGGTTCCACGAATCTCATCGCCCTCGACAGCGCCGGCGCGCTCATTGCCGAGACGACGATCCGCGTGGAAGCGTCCCGCGAGGCGACGATTACCGTTCAGCGGGGCATGGAGCGGGAGTCCCTGTCCTGCACACCGAAATGCGAGCCCTCGGCGCAGCTCGGCGACGCGGCTAAGTATTTCGATCCCACCAGCGGCCAGGCGGACAAACGCCGCGCCCTCGCCTCGGGCAGTGGCGGCGGCGCCGGGGCCGTGGCGGGAGCGGCCCAGTAGTCGGCCCGGGCCGGAACCACACGCACCGCTTGCAAGGACGGGGCAGCCCGCCGACAACGGCCTATGCCCTCACCGGTCCTCACCTATGCCATCGGCGACATCCACGGGTGTCACGACCTCTTGGAAGCCCTGCTCGATCGCATCGCCCGACACGCGGACGGGCGGGAGCGGAAACTCGTGTTCCTCGGGGACTACATCGACCGCGGGGCCGACAGTGCCGCGGTGCTGCGGACGGTCAGCCGCCTCCACTGGTCGGAGCCGGAAGCCGTGACCTGCCTGATGGGCAATCACGAGCGGATGCTCCTCGACAGCCTCCATACCGAGGACGCCGCCCAGCTCTGGCTGTTGAACGGCGGCGACGCGACGCTCGCGTCCTTCAACGCAAACGACGGCAACGACCTGCCCCGTGACGTGCTCGACTGGATCGAGGCCCTGCCGACGCTCCATGGCGACGCCGCGCGGTGGTACGTTCATGCCGGGCTGCGCCCCGGCCTCCCGGCAGAGGAGACAGACGCCCACGACAGGTTGTGGATTCGCGAGCCGTTCCTCGAAGGCGAGCACGATTTCGGCCGTCACGTGGTCCACGGGCACACGCCGCAGCAGGATGGCCGCCCCGACATCCACACCTTCCGCACGAACCTCGACACGGCCGCCGTCTACGGCGGCGCGCTGACGGCGGGCGTCTTCACGGGGGAGACAGGGCCGGCGGTGGACTTCCTGCAGATCCGGGCCTGAACGCGCCCAGCCGCGAAGCCTCAATTCCGGGCGGGCACCAGGGCGGCCACTGCGCCGAGCAGCCATCCGCCCATCAGGGCGAAGCCGCCCGTCGGGGCGGCCATCGGGAAGAGCGGCGATCCGGCGAGGACCCGCAGGGCGAGGTCGCCGCAGAACAGGCAGAGCCCGGCCAGGATCAGGGCGGCCGACACCCGCGCGAGGATCGGCGAGAGGAAGCCGCAGGCAGACAGGGCCGTCAGGCCCAGCACCGCCGGAGCGTGGAACAGGAGGAACTGCGCCGCGAGCTTCAGGGAGTCCGCCCCCGCGATATGCGCCGCGGCGGCGCTCGCCGCCACGCCCAGCAGCCCGGCCAGGCAGGCGAGGGCTGCGAGGATCCGGTCGGCCGGGCGCACGCTCACGCTCCGCGCTCGGCGAGGAGCCGGGCGACGGCCGCCCGCAGGTCGGCGACGCCGAGGTCGTCGCGGCTGGAGGTGAGGATCAACTCGGGATAGGCGGCGGGCCGCTTGGCGAGCGCCGCCTGGATGCCCGCCAGCCGCGATTCCACCTGCCCCTTCTTCAAGGCGTCGCCCTTGGTCAGCACCACCTGGTAGCTCACGGCCGCCTTGTCGAGCCCGTCGAGGACGTCGGTATCGATGCTCTTCAGGCCGTGCCGGGCGTCGATCAGCACGAAGACGCGGGCGAGATTCGCCCGGCCCTTGAGGTAGGAATGGATGAGGCTGGTCCAGGCTTCGACCTTCGCCTTCTCCACGGCGGCGTAACCGTAGCCCGGCATGTCCACGAGGGACATCCGGTCGCCCACCTTGAAGAAGTTGAGCTGCTGCGTCCGCCCCGGCGTGTGGGAGACGCGTGCCAGGGTGTTCCGGCCGGTGAGGGCGTTGATGAGGCTCGACTTGCCGACGTTCGACCGGCCGGCGAAGGCGATCTCGATCCCCTCCATCGGCGGCAGGCGGTCGAGCGTCTGGGCGGCGGCGTAGAAATCGGCGCTGCCCGCGAAGAGGAGGCGGCCGGCCTCGTGGAGGTCGGCCGCGTCGTCGGTCGTGTTGGCGGTGGAGGTCACGTCAGCTCTTGGTCGCGGCGGGCTTGCCCGTGGTCTTGTCACCGCGCTTGAACGTCTTGCGCAGGTTGTCCCACAATTCCACCTTCACGCCGTTCCGCCGCATGATGACGTATTGCTGAAGCACCGACAGGGTGTTGTTCCAAGCCCAGTAGATCACCAGGCCGGCCGGGAACGAGCCGAGCATGAAGGTGAACACGATGGGCATGAAGGTGAAGATCTGAGCCTGCACCGGGTCCGGCGGCGCGGGGTTCATCTTCATCTGCACGAACATCGTGATGCCCATGATGATCGGCCAGATGCCCAGATGGATCGGGATGTACTCCGGCGGCGTGAACGGCAGCAGGCCGAACAGGTTGACGATGCTCGTCGGATCCGGCGCCGCGAGGTCGCGGATCCAGCCGAAGAACGGCGCGTGCCGCATCTCGATGGTGATGAACAGGACCTTGTACAGCGCGAAGAAGACCGGGATCTGGATCAACACCGGCCAGCAGCCGGCGACCGGATTGATCTTCTCCTTCTTGTACAGCTCCATCATCGCCTGTTGCTGCTTGACCTTGTCGTCCTTGTAGCGCTCGCGGATGGAGGTCATCTCCGGCTGGACGGCCTTCATCTTGGCCATCGACACGTAGGACCGGTTCGCGATCGGCAGGAAGAGCAGCTTCAGGCCCAGCGTCACGATCAGGATCGAGACACCGAAGTTGCCGAACAGGCGGTAGATGAAGTCCAGCGCCTTGAACATCGGCTGGGTGATGAACCAGAACCAGCCCCAGTCGATCAGCAGATCGAAGTGACGGAGGTTGAACTCCTTCTGGTAGCCGTTGATGACGTTGACCTCCTTCGCGCCGGCGAACAGGCGCTGGGTGGTCGCGGCCGAGGCGCCGGCGGCGAGGTTCACGGCGTCGCCGCGCGCGCTCGCCTGATAGACGTTGGTCGTGCCGTCGGTCCGGTCCGTGAAGGCGCCGGTATAGGGCGCGGTCTGCTCCGGGATCACCGCGGCGGCCCAGTACTTGTCGGTGATGCCGAGGAAGCCGCCGGTCACGTTGTTGTAGGCCCGGCCCTTGGTGTTGGCGCCGCCATAGGCGCCCTCCTTGGCGAGCTTGTCGTAGGTGAACTCCTGCAGGCCGTCGTCGCCGAGGTAGCCGATCATGCCCTCGTGCAGGACGTAGTATCCCTGGGTGTGCGGCTTACCCCAGCGCGAGACGAGGCTGTAGGGATAGAGCGTGACGGCGTTCGCGCCCTTGTTCTCCACCGAATCGCGGACGGTGAACATGTACTTGTCGTCGACGGCGATGATCCGCTTGAAGATCAGGCCGCCGCCGTTGTCCCAGGTGAGGGTCACCGGCATGTTCGGCGCCAGCGTCTTGCCGTCGGCCGTCCACACCGTCTCGCCGTTCGGCAGCTTGCCCGCCTCGCTCCCGACCCAGCCGAACTCGGCATAGTAGGGGGTTTCGGTCCCGGCCGGTGAGAACAGGACGATCTCGGGGCTCTTCGGGTCGATGGTCTCGTGGTAGTTCTTGAGGGCGACGTCGTCGATGCGGCCGCCCTTGAGGTTGATGGAGCCCGAGAGCGCCGGCGTCTCGATGGACACGCGCGGCGAGCGCGCCAGGGCGGCCTCGCGGGAGACCGGCCCACCGGGCGGCGTCGGGGCCGTGCCGGGCGCCGGGGCGGCGGGGCCGCCCTCCTTGGGCGAGGGAGAAGGCACCCCGTCCGGCGTCACGCCCGGAGGCTGGGCCTGAGCCTGGGCGGCCTTGTTCTGGGCCTCGATCTGCCGCTGCTGCTCGATACGCGGCCCGGCCACGAAGTACTGCCATCCCAGCAGCACCAGCAGCGACAGGCCGATGGCCACGAACATATTCGTCTTGTCATTGCCCATCGGGGACACCAACGCGCTCGTTCGGGGGGGCAGGCGGCGCGGACGGGCGCCCCCCGCGTCGGGAGGGGTTCGAGTGGGGCCGCTCGCCGGACCCACTGCCCTGTCGGCCGGGGCGGGTGACGGCGGGGATCGCGTGAGCGAGATCGCCGGTCAGCGTCGAGAAGGCCGCATCGAGGGCGGGGCGACGGGCGATGAGGACGATGTCGGCGACACGGGCGGCGACGTCGGGGGACAGGCCGGCGGCGACCTCCGCCACGGCGGCCCTGAGGCGCCGCTTGATGCGGTTGCGCTCGGTCGCGCGGCCGACGCGCTTGGTGACCGTGAAGCCGAGGCGCAGGGTCCCGGGTCCCTCGTCACGGAGGCGGCCCTGCGCCGTGAGGCGATCCGTATGGAAGCGGCGGCCCGCTGCGGCGGCCAGGAAGTCCGGCCGTCTCTTGAGCCGTTCGATCGTCGCCATCGACCGTTCGATCCCGGCTATCGTTCCCGCGAGTGGTCGCCGCGCGCGGGGCGCGCGGCGGCGGGTTCAGACCTCGCCGGCCTCAGGCCGACAGGCGCTTGCGGCCGTGGGCGCGGCGACGGGCCAGCACCTTGCGACCACCGGCCGTGGCCATCCGGGCGCGGAAACCGTGCCGGCGCTTACGGACGAGCTTGCTCGGCTGATAGGTTCTCTTCATGACGATTTGCCTTCAAAGGTCGAGGCGCGCTCGCGGGCGGCGTACGCCGCTCCCAACCTTCACGCGTCCTATATGTCTTGCAAACACGAAGGGCGCCCAAGTGGGCGCCCCGTCGCGGGTGGGCGGCTTATGGCAAAGGGGTCGGCACAAGTCAACGTTTTGGCGACCCTGCCGTGCAGGTTCAGTGCCCGTCGAATTCCATCAGCGTGCGAACCTCGACGCCGAGGTCGCGCAGGCGCTGAGCGCCGCCGATATCCGGGAGATCGATGACGAAGCAGGCCGCCACGATCTCGGCGCCGATCTTCCGCAGGAGGTTGATCGCCGCCGTGGCGGTCCCTCCGGTGGCGATCAGATCGTCCACCAGCAGCACGCGGTCGCCGGGCTTCACGGCATCAACGTGGATTTCGATCTCGTCCGTGCCGTATTCGAGGGCGTAGGCCATCGACACCTTGTGATGCGGAAGCTTGCCCTTCTTGCGGATCGGCACGAAGCCGCAGGACAGCTGATGGGCGATGGCTCCACCGAGGATGAAGCCCCGCGCCTCGATTCCCGCCACCTGCTGGATGCCGCCGCCGGCATAGGGATGCACGAGGGCATCGACCGCCCGCCGGAACGAGCGCGGATCGGAGAGAAGCGTGGTGATGTCACGGAAGATGATGCCGGGCTTCGGATAGTCCGGGATCGACCGAATCGATTCCTTCAACGCGACGTGGCGGCGAGCTTCCATGCGAACGGCCTTCCCTGGCAAACCGGGCGCTTAAATCAGATGAGCCGGTGGAACGCCAACGCTCTGTCACGTCCGCGCACGGGATCGCAAGGACCGTGCAAGCCGGTCGGCCCGCACGGTCTCTGGGACGTCAGGCCGCCTGCGCCTTCTTGAGGATCGCCAGGAGGTCGCGGTGCAGGCTCTCGTTCCCGCAGGCGATGGAGCGGGGCGCCAGGGGCTCGGCCGCGCCGTCGGCGGACGTCACGAACCCGCCCGCCTCGCGCACCAGGGCAACGCCGCCCGCGAAATCATAGGTCTGGAGATCGCGCTCCCAGTAGGCGTCGAGCCGCCCGCAGGCGACGTAGGCGAGATCGAGCGCGGCCGAACCCATCCGCCGGGTGCCGCCGGAGACGGCCATCACCGCGGAGATTTCCCGCAGCAGGCGCGGGTGGCTGCCCCGTCCGAGATACGGCGTGCCGTAGCCGACCAGCGCGTCCGCCATCTCGGACCGCGCGGCAACGCGGATACGGCGGTTATTCAGGTAAGCGCCCTTGCCGCGCTCGGCGATGAACAATTCGTCCTTGATCGGATCGAACACCACGCCCGCGACGATGACACCCTCGCGCTCCAGGCCGATGGAGACGGCGAAATGGGGCACGCCGTGCAGGAAGTTGGAGGTGCCGTCGAGGGGATCGATATGCCAGGTGTGGCTCTTGTCGGTACCCTCGATCACGCCGCCCTCCTCGAGGATCATCGAGTAGCCGGGGCGGGCCTTCAGCAGGGCGTCACGCAGCACCTCTTCGGCCTTGCGATCGGCCGCCGAGACGAAGTCGCCGGGGCCCTTGCGGGACACCTGAAGGTTCTCGACCTCGCCGAAATCGCGCCGGAGGCTGCGGGCGGCCTTGCGCGCGGCATCGACCATCACGGTCATCAGGGGCGAGGAGATCATTGCGATTCGGTCTCTTGCGTCGCGGCTACGCGGCGGTGGTTACAGGCGAGGGGCGGTGACGGCGAGGGGCGGAGGAAGGGTTCCTACTCCGCCGCCTCGACGAACACGGTGCCCGCCTTGGGCAGGGCGAGTGTCGCCCAGGTCTCCGCCAGCGCCTCGGTGAGGCGGGCGATGTGGGCGGCGTCGTGGAACGGCGACGGGGTGATGCGCAGCCGCTCGGTCCCGCGCGGGACGGTGGGGTAGTTGATCGGCTGGATGTAGATGCCGTGCCGCTCCAGCAGGTGGTCGGCCGCCGCCTTGCACAGTTCGGCATCGCCCACCATCACCGGGACGATGTGCGTGTCCGTCGGCAGCACCGGCAACCCGGCCGCCTCCAGCGCCACCTTGGTCGCGGCGGCCTGACGCTGGTGCGCGGCGCGCTCGGCCCCGGAGCGCTTCAGGTAGCGCACGGAGGCCGTCGCCGCCGCGGCCACGGCGGGCGGCAGGGCGGTGGTGAAGATGAACCCGGCCGCGAAGCTCCGCACCGCGTCGCAGATCGCAGCCGAGGCGGTGATGTATCCGCCGACGCAGCCGAAGCCCTTCGCGAGCGTCCCCTCGATCACGTCGACGCGATCCATCACGCCGTCGCGCTCGGCGATGCCCGCCCCGCGCGGGCCGTAGAGCCCGACCGCGTGAACCTCGTCGAGGTAGGTCATCGCGCCGTAGCGATCCGCGAGGTCGCAGATCCGGCCGATGGGCGCCACATCGCCGTCCATGGAGTAGACAGACTCGAAGGCGATCAGCTTCGGCCGGTCACCGGCCTCGCGGAGCAACTCTTCCAAGTGGCCGAGGTCGTTGTGGCGAAAGATCTTCTTCTCGCAGCCCGAATGACGCACGCCCTCGATCATCGAGTTGTGGTTGAAGGCATCCGACAGGATCAGGCAATTCGGGATGAGCTTGGCGATGGTCGAGATGCCGGCTTGGTTCGAGACGTAGCCGGAGGTGAAGACGAGGCCCGCCTCCTTGCCGTGCAGGTCGGCGAGTTCGCGCTCCAGATCGACCAGCGGGGAATTGTTGCCCGCGATGTTGCGGGTGCCGCCCGCGCCGACGCCGCAGCGCCCGGCTGTCTCGACCATGGCGCCGACCACCTCGGGGTGCTGGCCCATGCCGAGGTAATCGTTCGAGCACCACACGGTGATCTCGCTCACCGCCCCGTCCGGGCGGCGCCACCGCGCGGTGGGGAAGCGGCCGGAAATGCGCTCGATGTCGGCGAACACCCGGTAGCGTCGCTCGCTGTGGAGGCTCTCCAAAGCATTGCGGAAGAAGCGATCGTAACCGGCGCCAGCGCGCGCCTCCGCGAGGGGAGCGAGCGAAAGGCCGGAATTCCGTTGTGCAGGCATTGAGCGTCCTTTGTGGGGGGTCGCCGCCGGTTGGCTGCATCGAAGGTGAGCGGTGTATACAGCCTCCGGCCGGATCTGGAACCGCTACAACTCGAAGGTCCGCCCTCAGCGCCCTGCAACCCTCGCCCACAGAAGGGGGATTTCCGCCCATGGCCGACGAGAAGGCCGAGACCCGTGCCGAGCGTCTGAAGGCGGCGCTCAGGGCGAATTTGCGCAAACGGAAGGCGCAGGAACGCGGCCGGGCCGACGGTGACCCGCGCAAGGACGGGCGGGACGAAGGACCGCAGGGCAGCTGAGCGTCGCACCGGCGGCCACGTTTCTCGCCGGGATGCCTATCCGGTCCCGATTCCGACAAAACCAGTCTATAGCAGCCCACAGTCAAGCCTGGGCGCCTCACCGCCCTCCGCACATTTGAACTCCCGCCGCGCGACGCCGGGAGCCGCAGGACACAACCCGATGGACCGCATCCACATCACCGGCGGCGCGCCGCTCAACGGCGTGATCCCGATCTCAGGCGCCAAGAACGCGGCCCTCCCGCTGATGATCGCCAGCCTGCTCACCGGGGAGACCCTCGAGCTCATCAACGTGCCGCGGCTCGCCGACATCACTGCCCTCCTGCGCATCCTGGGCAACCACGGCGTCGACCACATGGTGGTCGGCAAGCGGCCGGGGCAGACCTCCGAGACCGGCCAGACCATCCGGCTCACGGCCTCGAACGTCATCGACACGACGGCGCCCTACGACCTCGTCTCCACCATGCGGGCGAGCTTCTGGGTGGTGGCGCCGCTGCTGGCGCGTTTCGGGGAGGCCAAGGTTTCGCTGCCGGGCGGCTGCGCCATCGGCACCCGGCCGGTGGACCTGCTGATCATGGCGCTGGAGCGCCTCGGCGCCCAGACGGAGATCGACGGCGGCTACATCATCGCCAAGACGAAGAACGGTCTGCGCGGTGCGGAAATCAATTTCTCGAAGGTGACGGTCGGCGGCACCCACGTGGCGCTCATGGCCGCGGCGCTCGCCTACGGCACCAGCGTCATCGAGAACGCGGCCCGGGAGCCGGAGGTGGTCGATCTCGCCGAGTGCCTCAACAAGATGGGCGCCCGCATCAAGGGTGCGGGCACGCCGCGGATCGAGGTCGAAGGCGTGGCCCGCCTGCACGGCGCCCGGCATGCGGTGCTGCCCGACCGGATTGAGACCGGCACCTACGCCATGGCCGTGGCCATGACCGGCGGCGACGTGATCCTGAAGGACACCCGTGCCGACCTGCTGCACGCCGCCCTCGACGTGCTCGCCACCACGGGCGCCGAGATCAGCCAAGTGGAGGGCGGCATCCGCGTCCGCCGCAACGGCTCCGGCATCGCGGCCGTCGACGTCACGACGGACCCGTTCCCCGGCTTCCCCACCGACCTGCAAGCGCAGTTCATGGCGCTGATGACGTTGGCCAAGGGCCAATCGCACATCCGCGAGACGATCTTCGAGAACCGCTTCATGCACGTCCAGGAACTCGCCCGCCTCGGGGCGAAGATCCGCCTCGACGGCGACATGGCCATCGTCGAGGGCGTCGAGCGCCTGCGCGGCGCCCCGGTCATGGCGACCGACCTGCGCGCCTCGGTCTCCCTCGTGATCGCGGGCCTCGCCGCCGAGGGCGAGACGCAGATCAACCGCGTCTACCACCTCGACCGTGGGTTCGAGGCCCTGGAGGCGAAGCTGGGCCGGTGCGGCGCGCAGATCGAGCGGGTGCGGGGGTAGGCGACGCATCGCTGCGGGTGGGGGCGAAAACCTTCGAGGCCTAACCACGACGGTAAGGTCTCACCGCACCTCCGAGCAGAGCAGCAATCCAAAGCAGCCGTCGGTTTTTCGGCGGAACCTCGCTCAGGGTTGCTTCGCTGCTGCCCGCAACGACGTTTCAGCGCCGCGTTTTGAAGCGAGCTAAGGGCACCATGGGACCGATCCCGTGGCTCACCCCCCGATGGCACCGCGCTTGAGGCCGAAGCCGGGGATGTCGCAGCCGCAGGGCGAGTTGAACGGTGCGGGCCGCGCGGGGCAGTTACCACGGGCGGTGACGCAGATGCGGCCGAAGCGCCGGGGACCGTCGTCGTACTCGTCCCGGTAGCGGCGGCCGTAGCCGTAGCGGGGGCGGTCGTCGTAGTAGTCCGGCGGCGGGGGGCGGCGCGGCCGGTAGTCGTAATCGTCTTGGTAGTACTGCGCACCCGCCGACGTTCCCAGCGCGGGGGCGAGCGCCATGGCGGCCAGAACCGCCAGCGTGATGCGCTTCACCGTCATCGTCCTTCCTCGTCCTCCGGCCGCGTACCGGCGGCCACGGTTCGACGTATAGTTGCGGTTCGATCATGAACGGCGAATGAGGCGGTCCGATCCCCTCCCCTGCCGTTGCCCCCGGTGGGCACCGCCGCTACCTACGGCGCAACGGCCCGTCTCCGGGCTTCCCCACATCCAGCCGGACAGACCGATGGAGCTTCTGAAGCTCGCTGCCTTCGACGACGAGGACCTCACCATCGTCTCCGCGCACCTCCAGGACGCGATCCTGCGGCCGGAGGACGTCGATTATCTCGCCGGACAGCGGCGCTTCGTGCTGGCGCTCCGGCGGTTCGACTGGTCGAGCGGCCCGAAAACGCCCCCTGCGCGGCGCTTGGCGGGCCTCACCTTCGACCACGTGCGCGCGGTGCGCACCAAGGGGCTCCAGCCCGGCCCGGCGGCGCCGGACGCGACCCCGCTGAGCCTCCTCGCCATCACCTTCACTCCGGGCGATCCGCCCTCGGGCCATGTCGAGATCCTGTTTTCGGGTAATGCCACCATCCGCCTCGAGGTGGAGTGCATCGAGGCCCGACTGAAGGATCTCGGCCCCGTCTGGGAGGCCACGGCGCGGCCGGGCCACGACACGGCGCCCGATTCCGCCGCCTGATACGAAAGGACGAGACATGGTCCGCCTCGATAGCCGGGACCCGGATTTCGCGAGTGCGTTCGCGCGCCTTCTCACGCTCAAACGCGAGGTTTCGGAGGATGTCGATGAGGCGGTGCGCGCCATCATCGCGGAGGTCGTCAGCAAGGGGGACGACGCCCTCGTCGCCTACACCCGCCGCTTCGACCGCCTCGGAGACGACTTCACCGCCGCGCGGTTGCGCATCGGCGCCGACGAGGTCGAGGCGGCGGTCGCGGCCTGCCCGGCCGAGGCGATCGAAGCGCTGCGGCTCGCCGCCGAGCGCATCGAGGCGTTCCACCGCGCGCAGAAGCCCAGCGACCACAAGGCCACGGATGCGCTGGGCGTCACGGCCGGATGGCGCTGGACCGCCCTTGAATCGGTCGGCCTCTACGTTCCCGGCGGCACGGCGAGCTACCCGTCCTCGGTGCTGATGAACGCAGTGCCAGCCCGGGTCGCGGGCGTGCCGCGCATCGTGATGGTGGTGCCGACGCCCGACAACGCCCTGAACCCCCTCGTGCTCGCCGCCGCGCACCTCGCGGGGGTGGACGAGATCTACCGGATCGGCGGCGCGCAGGCGGTGGCGGCCCTGGCTTACGGCACGAACACGATCGCACCGGTGGCGAAGATCGTCGGCCCCGGAAACGCCTGGGTCGCGGCGGCCAAGCGACGGGTCTTCGGGCAGGTGGGCATCGACATGATCGCCGGACCCTCCGAGGTTCTGATCCTGGCCGACGGCGAGGCCAACCCGGATTGGATCGCCGCGGACCTGCTGGCACAGGCCGAGCACGACACCGCCGCCCAATCCGTCCTCATCACCGACAGCGGGGATTTGGCCGAGGCGGTGGAAGCGGCCGTCGAGCGGGCGTTGACCACCCTCCCCCGCGCCGAGATCGCCCGGGCGAGCTGGCGCGACTACGGCGCCATCGTCCGCGTCCGCGACTTCGAGGAGGCGATCCCCCTGGTGGACCGAATCGCCCCCGAGCACCTGGAGATCGAAACGAAGGACGCAGAAGCCCTGTCGCTGAAGGTCCGCAACGCCGGGGCGATCTTCCTCGGCTCGCACACGCCCGAGGCGATCGGTGATTACGTCGGCGGTCCCAACCACGTCCTGCCCACGGCGCGCTCCGCGCGATTCTCGTCCGGGCTCGGCGTGCTGGACTTCATGAAGCGTACGACCGTACTCGCTTGCACGCCTGAGAGCTTGCGGGCGCTCGGGCCGGCGGCGATAACGCTCGGCCGGTCCGAGGGCCTCGAAGGCCATGCCCGCTCCGTGGCGATCCGGCTGAACCTGTGAGGCTTTGGGGATGGCGGACAAGGAGCGGGGGGCGGATAAGGGGCCGAACCGCCTCGTCTCGGTGACGCTGGACGAATCGTCCATCGCCCGGGGCAATCCCGATCAGGAGCACGAGCGCGCCATCGCGCTCTACGATATCCTGGAGGGCAACAGCTTCTCGGTCCCCGACCGGGAGGGGCCCTACAGCCTCGTGCTCGGGCTCGTGGAGAACAAGCTGTCCTTCGCCATCAGCACGGCCGACGGCCAGCCGGTGATGACGCATCTCCTGTCCCTGAGCCCGTTCCGCCGGGTCATCCGGGACTACGAGATGATCTGCGAGAGCTACTACAACGCTATCCGCACCGCCTCGCCCAGCCAGATCGAGGCGATCGACATGGGACGGCGCGGCCTGCACAACGAAGCCTCGGAGACCCTGAAGCAACGCCTCGACGGCAAGGTCGATCTCGACCACGACACGGCCCGGCGGCTGTTCACGCTGATCTTCGCCCTGCACTGGAAGGGCTGAGACGGTGGCGGTACCGCGCCCCGCTTGAGCCGCCATGGCCGATCTGCCCCCCGACCGGTCACCGCCCAAGCGGCGTGTTCAATCCGTGCTGTTCATGTGCAACTTCAACGCGGTGCGCTCGCCTGCGGCGGAGGCCATCGCGCGGCACTACTTCGGCAAATCGATCTACGTGCAGTCTGCGGGCGTCCGCGAGGGTGAGCCGGTCGATCCCTTCATGGTCGCCGCCCTCGACGAGATCGGCATCGAGGCGGCGCGGCACCGCCCCCGCACCATCGAGCAATTGGAGGATTGGGAAGGCCTGAACTTCGACCTGATCATCACCCTGTCGCCGGAAGCCCACCACAAGGCCCTCGCCCTGACCCATACGCTCGCCGCCGACGTCGAGTATTGGCCGACGCCCGATCCGACCCTTCTCCAGGAGGCCTCCCGCGAGCAGCGCCTCGACGCCTATCGCGAGGTCCGCGACGGGCTGACCGCCAAGATCAAGGCTCGGCTGAAGTCGTGAGGGTCTCTGTCCGCCCGCCGTCGTTGCGAGCGCATTGGAGCGATCCAGGCAGCCGCCTCCTTCTGAGACGTCTCGTTGCCTTGGATTGTTTCGCTTTCCTCGCAACGACGCTGCAACGGCGTGATGCGAGGGGGAGATAAGTTTCAGCGCAGGATCGAGCGCGGCCCGCTGTTCACCATGCCGAGCAACCGATGGCGGGCGCGGGCCACCAGCTCCGGGCGGGCCTGGGCGATGTCGTCGCCATCGAGAAGCGGCGAGGCGCTGAGCGCCGCGAGATAGGCGTTCTCCTCGCCACGGCAGGCGCTGAAGGCCGCGTCGGCGGCGAGATCGCGTCCTGTATAGGCGATGCCGGTGACGTAGCTGCGGCCCAGGCAATCCGTCCAGGTGCGGTGCGTCGTGGCGGCGTCGCTCGCGAGGGCGGTGCCGGGGATCGACAGGGCGGCGAGGCCGGCGACGATGGCGGCGCGGAGTGTGGGGCGGGAGGCGATCACGGGGCTTTTCCGCTCGGCTGAAAGCACCTGTTAGCCTTCACGGAGAGCCTTGACGCTTCGTTAATCCGGCAGCCAGCGATACCGAAGAGCCTGTGAACAACGCAACTTGCGCGATTATCCGTCCAGGGTGGGCGGAGGCGCCGGATCAGTGCGCCCGCGCGATGCAGAATTCCACGGCGTCGAGGAGGGCCGACTTCACCGGACCGTCGGGGAAGATCGCCAGGGCGGCGGTGGCCTGCTCGCCGTAGTGGCGGGCGCGGGCGACCGTCTCCTCCAGCGCTCCGTGCCGCTGGAGGCAGGCCAGGGCGGCGGCGAGGTCGTCCCCGCCGATCTCCCCGTGCTGGAGAGTCCGGCGCCAGAAGGCGCGCTCCTCCTCGCTGCCCCGGCGGTAGGCCAGAACGATGGGGAGCGTGATCTTGCCCTCGCGGAAGTCGTCGCCGACGTTCTTGCCGAGGGCCGCCGAGGTGCCGCCGTAATCGAGGGCATCGTCGATGAGCTGGAAGGCGATGCCCAGGTTCATCCCGTAGCTGCGGGCGGCGGCCTGCTCCGCCTCGCTCCGCCCAGCGATCACGGGACCGACCTCACAGGCCGCCGCGAACAGTTCGGCGGTCTTGCCGCGGATCACGGCGAGATAGGCCTTCTCGTCCGTCTCAAGGTTCTTGGCGGCGGAGAGCTGCATCACCTCGCCCTCCGCGATCACCGTCGCGGCGGCGGACAGGATGTCCAGCGCCCTCAGCGAGCCGACCTCGACCATCATGCGGAACGCTTGGCCGAGGAGGAAGTCGCCCACGAGGACGCTCGCCTCGTTGCCCCATTTGATCCGGGCGGCCACGCGACCGCGCCGCATGTCGCTCTCATCCACCACGTCGTCGTGCAGGAGCGTCGCGGTGTGCATGAACTCGACGCTGGCGGCGAGCTTCACGTCTCCGTCGCGGCCGCCCACGTCCACGTAGCCGCAGAGCTGCGCGCAGGCGAGGGTGAGGATCGGCCGCAGGCGCTTGCCGCCGGAGGCGATGAGATGGTTGGCCACCTCGGGGATCATCGCCACGTCCGATCCCGTGCGGGAGAGGATGGTGGAGTTGACCCGGCTCATCCCGTCGGCCACGAGCGCGACGAGGTCGTTCAGCCCGGCATCCTCGGGCTTCGTCGGGTTCTCGATCGTGGCGGCGATACCCAAGATCTCTGACTCCCTTGCCGGACCGCGCGGCTTCCAACGCCCCGCGGAACGCGTCGGCGCCGTCCCATCGCATGGTGCCTGCGGCGTCGCAACACGGCGTGGATATGGGATAGGCGGGTTCGGCACTCCACGCGACGAATGCGCCGCAGGCGCGGGTGGGGCGAAACGGCGGAGGGGAAGGCGGTTGTGGTCGAACTGATCCGGGCGAACGACGTGGTACTGATCGGCTTCGCGCGCTCGGTGCTGGAAGGCGCGGGCATACCCGTGCTCGTGGCCGACGAGCACATGAGCGCGCTCGAAGGCTCCATCGGTGCGTTCGGCCGCCGCCTCCTCGTCCCCTCCGACCATGAGGCCCAGGCCCGACGGCTGCTGCGGGACGCAGGCTTGGCCCACGAGCTGCGCCGGCCGTGAGCCCAGAATACGACACCGTCCTCGGCGGGCTCGTGCGCCTGAAGCAGCCGCCGAAGGGCGCGCACCGGGCCGGAACGGACGCGATCCTGCTGGCACGCCTGATCATACCACCGCCGGGCGGGCGGCTCTGCGATGTGGGTTCCGGCCCCGGCGTCGTCGGCCTTGCCGCCGCACGCCTGAACGAGGGCGTCGCCCTGACGATGGTGGAGCGCGACCGCGCCCTCGCGGACCTCGCCCGCGAGAACGCCGCCCTCAATCGGATCGCGGCGCGGGTCGTCGAGGCGGATGTCCTCGCTCCTGCGGCGGAGCGGCGCGCGGCGGGCCTCGAACCGGACGCCTTCGATGTCGTGCTGACGAACCCACCCTTCTTCGAGGAGGGCCGCTATCGCCCCTCCCCCGATCCGAACCGGGCCGCATCGCACGGCTTCGGGCCGGAGGGCCTGGAGCGATGGATGCGTACCTGTGCCGGGCTCCTGAGGCCGGGCGGGCGCCTGGGGATGATTCACAGGGCGGATGCCCTCCCCGGTTGCCTCAGGGTGATGGAGCGGCGTTTCGGCGCGGTCGCGGTGCGGCCCGTTCTGGCCAGAGCCGGAGATCCGGCGATCCGTGTGCTGATTTCAGCGACGAAGGCCAGCCGAGCGCCGTTCTCGCTTCTTCCGCCGCTCGTGCTGCATGGACCGGACGGGCAATTCACCCCGGAGGCGAAGGCGTTGCACGGGGGCGTCGACTGAGGGCCTCCCTCCTCCGCTGCGCACGTCCCCATCATCGCGCGTGCAGCGAAGCGATCGCGTCGCGCCCCGTTCGGAAGCGTCGCGCTGTCCCGGGGTTGCTTCGCGGCGCTCGTGAGGGCCGCTTGTCAGTCACCGTGGTCGGCGCCCGTCCTGATGTTGCGCGGCCAGCGCGCATTGTTGCTGCACCGCACCTTGGGCTAGAGCAGGTCCGCTATGTCCGAGACCGCGCCCATGACGCCCTCCCTCTGGACCCGGTTGTCCAACCCCGGCCACTTCATGCGCTGGTCGGGGCGGCTCGGGCCATGGCTCGCCGCCCTGTCGCTCGCCACCCTCGCGGTCGGCCTGTACCAGACGTTCCTCGTCGTCCCGCCCGACTACCAGCAGGGCGAGACGGTGCGGATCATGTACATCCACGTTCCCGCCGCATGGCTCGGGGTATTCTTCTACGGCGCCATGAGCCTGTCGGCGATCGGCAGCCTGGTCTGGCGCCACCCCCTCGCGGACGTATCGCAGCGCGCCGCCGCGCCGATCGGGGCGGCCTTCACGCTGATCTGCCTCGTGACCGGCTCGCTCTGGGGCAAGCCGATGTGGGGCACCTACTGGGTGTGGGACGCCCGCCTCACCTCGATGCTGGTGCTGTTCCTGATCTACTGCGGCCTGATCGCCCTGTGGCGGACCATCGAGGATCCGAACCGCGCGGCGCGGGCGGTGTCGATCCTGACCCTGGTCGGCGCGGTGAACCTGCCGATCATCAAGTTCTCCGTGAACTGGTGGTCGACGCTGCACCAACCGGCCTCGATCCTGCGGATGGGCGGCTCCACCATCGATCCGTCGATGCTCTACCCCCTCCTCGTGATGATCGGCGCGGCGACGCTGGGCGGCACGACCCTGCACCTCTTCACGATGCGCACCGAGATCATGCGTCGGCGGGTGCGGACCCTGACCATCCGCGAGGCCGAGCGCCTCGATTCCGGGGCGCGCCGCGTGACGCCCGCCCCCTCTCCCGTTGCGTTGCCCCAAGGGCTGTGAGCCACCGATGTTCGATCTCGGGACCCACGGCGGCTTCATCGTCGCCGCCTATGCTTTCACGGCGCTGATTCTCGGAGGGCTCGTGGCCAACGCCCTGCGCGACCGCGCCGCACAGACCCGCGCGCTGAAGCGTTTCGGGGAGGAGCGGCGGTGAACGGCCCGGAGACCGAGGCCAATGCGGGCACCGGCCGCCGCTCCCTGCTGCTGATCTTGCCCGTGCTGGTCTTCGCCGTCCTGGCGGGGGCGATGTTCGTGCGGCTGCGCTCGGGCGCGGATCCGGCGGCCCTGCCTTCGGCCATGATCGGCAAGCCGGTCCCCACCTTTGCGCTGCCGGCGGTGCCGGGACTCGCCAAGGACGGGGCGCCGGTGCCCGGCCTCGCGCCGGCCGACTTCAAGGGCGGCATCACCGTTCTCAACGTCTTCGCCTCGTGGTGCGCGCCCTGCCAAGTGGAGCACCCGATGCTGATGCGGCTCGCCCGCGAGCCCGGCATCCGCCTCGTCGGCATCGATTACAAGGAGCCGGACCCCGCCGCCGGCAAGAGGTTCCTCGACCGGCATGGCGTGCCCTTCGCGGCGGTGGGCGCCGACGCGGATGGCCGCGCCGCCATCGATCTCGGTGTCTACGGCGTGCCCGAGACCTTCATCGTCGGCCCCGACGGCATCATCCGCGACAAGATCGTCGGCATCCTGACGCCGGAGAACTTTGCGAGTGTGCTCGCGCGGATCCGCGCGGCGGGGAAGGTGGCCGAGGCGCGCTGACGCCCGGATACGCCCGTGACGACGCGCAACCGCCGATGCGAGCGGTGCGAAGCAATCCGGGGATGCGCCTTGGCGGGAGACGGGCCGCTGCGCTGGATCGCTTCGCTCCGCTCGCGATGACGGAGGATGTCAGGCGTCCGGCTGCTTCTTCTCGTACTTCATCAGGAGCGGTGTCTGCGCCAGGGCGAACAGGACGGTGATCGGCATGATGCCGAAGACCTTGAACTTCACCCAGAACTCGTAGTCCTGCGTCCGCCAGATCACCTCGTTGAGCCCGGCGAGGAACAGGAAGAAGAGGCCCCACCGCAGCGTGAGCTGCCGCCAGCCCTCCTCGGTGAGGGCGAAGACGCTGTCGAGCACGACCGAGAGCAGCGCCTTGCGGAACAGCAGCCCGCCGAGGAGGATCACCCCGAACAGCCCGTTCACGATCGTCGGCTTGATGACGAAGAAGGTCTTGTCGCGCAGCGCCAGGGCAAGGCCGCCGAAGACCAGCACCACGACGCCCGAAACCAGCGGCATGATCGGGATGCGCCGCAGGAGCGCGAAGTGGATCGCCAGGGAGACGATCGTCGCCCCGACGAACAGCCCGATCGCCGCGTAGGTCGCCTGATCGTCGATGAGGCCGAACCGCTCGCCGAAGGCGTTTGTGAGGAAGAACAGGACCAGGGGCCCCATTTCCAGGGCCAGCTTGGCTAGCGGCGGCAGGTGCCTGCGCGGGGGAACGGATTCGATCTGCATCGTGGCGCTTAGTTCTGTTCGAGGCCGGCGACGGCCCGGGCGAAATCGCGGGCGGTGAAGGGTTCGAGATCCTCGACCCCTTCGCCGACTCCGATGAAGTGGACGGGCAGGCCGAACTTCGCGGCGAGCGCCACGAGGATCCCGCCCCGCGCGGTGCCGTCGAGCTTGGTCATGACCAAGCCGGTGATCGGCGCCGCCTGCGAGAACAGCTCCACCTGCGAGAGCGCGTTCTGCCCCACGGTCGCATCGAGGATCAACAGCGTCGCGTGCGGCGCCTCCGCATCCTGCTTGCGCAGGACGCGGACGATCTTCTCCAGTTCGGCCATCAGGCCGGTCTTGTTCTGCAGGCGACCGGCGGTGTCGATGAGCAGGATGTCGGTGCCCGCCGCCTGCGCCTGCTTGAGAGCGTCGAAGGCGAGGCCCGCCGCATCCGCCCCCTGCGCGCCGCTCACTACGGGGGTACCGGTGCGCGCACCCCAGACCTTGAGCTGGTCGATGGCCGCGGCGCGGAACGTGTCGCCCGCCGCCAGCATCACCGAGCGGCCCTCCGCCCGGTACTTGGAGGCGAGCTTGCCCAATGTCGTCGTCTTGCCCGCGCCGTTGACCCCCACCGTGAGGATTACGAAGGGCTTGCGCGCGGGATCGAGGTCGAGGGGCTTCGCCACCGGCTCCAGCGCCCGCTCCACCTCCGTGGCGAGGATGGCGCGCACCTCGTCGGGCGAGATGCCCTTCTCGTAGCGCCCCTTGCCGACGGCTTCCGAGATCCGCATCGCGGTCTCCAGGCCGAAATCGGCCTGGATCAGGGCGTCCTCCAGATCCTCCAGGGTGGTCGCGTCGAGCTTGCGCTTGGTGAACAGCCCGGTCACCCGGTCGGAGAGGGCTGTCGAGGTGCGCTTCATCCCGGAGGTGAGGCGGTTCCACCAGCCCTTCGCCTCCGGCTCGCGCTGCGGGCCCGCCCCGGCATCGTGGGCGAGCGCCGCCGCCGCGTCGGTCGGCTGGATGTCGGGCTGAGGCTCGACCACGGGCTCCCGGTCGAGGCTACCCGAGTCGGCGGGATCGGCCCCATGGGCAGGCTCATCCCCCGCCGTGCCGGCCGGCGGGCGCTCGTCCTGTCCCTCGATGGGCAGGAGGTCGGCCCCCTCCGTGACCTCGCTCGCCGGATCGTCCTCCGGCAGGGGCACGTGCGAGACGTCCTCGGAGCCGGTGGCGTAATCGGGATCGCCCTCGGAGGGAGAGGCGGCGGCTCCGGCCTCCGGCGTCTCGGACGCATCGGCCGGAGCCTCGTCCTTGCCCTTCCGCCCGAACAGGCGGCCGAACCAGCCCGGCTTGTCCTCGCTCGTCATAAACCCTCGCATTCCGGACGATTCCGGCGCATGTGCCGGGACCGATGTCTACGCTCCACGACATAGGCGCGCGCCTGCTCTACCGCGATGCCCTCCTGCTCGTCATCGACAAGCCGGCGGGATTGCCCGTGCATCCGGGCCCCCGCGGTGGGGAGACGCTGACCGACCACCTCGACGGCCTCCGCTTCGGCCTGCCGCGTCGGCCGGAGGCGGCTCACCGCCTGGACCGCGACACGTCGGGATGTCTCGCGCTGGGCCGCCATGCCAAGGCCCTCGCCCGGCTCGGAAAGCTGTTTTCCGGCAATGCCATCGACAAGACCTACTGGGCGGTCGTGTCCGGTGGGCCGGCGGAGGAGGAGGGCTCCATCGACCTCGCCCTCGCCCGCCGCTCCCCCGACCCCCGGTCGTGGTGGATGAAGGCCGATCCGGCGGGCGACCCCTCCCTCACCCATTGGCAGGTGCTCGGTCGAGGCGACGGGTTGACATGGCTCGCCCTGAAGCCGGTCACGGGGCGCACGCACCAGTTGCGCGTGCACTGCGCCGAATCCGGCTGGCCGATCCTCGGCGATCCGATCTACGGCGGCGCGCCCCGGGGCAGCGCGCTGCATCTGCACGCCCGCTCCCTGTCGATCCCCCTCTATCCGAAGCGCGAGGCCATCACGGTCGAGGCGCCGGTGCCGGGTCATATGGCGGAGGCGCTGCGACAGACCGGATTGGCCGAACACTGAACGGCCCTCGTCGAGCGAACCCGTCATTGCGAGCGCAGCGAAGCAACCCAGGGCAGCGGGACGCTTCCAAACGATGCGCATCTCTGGATTGCTTCGCTGCGCTCGCAATGACCGCGTATCGCTGAAAGCCGTGCCGCGCCGACCATCGACCCTCACGCCGCCAGCAGCCGCGATCCGTCGTGACCGGCGATCGCCACGTCGAGGATCGATCCCGCCTCGACCCCGGCGGCCAGCCGCACCGGCGTGAAATCCTCCGCGCGACCGACCCCGCCGCGCTCCGCGAGAACCCGCACGCGCTTGCCGACCTGGGCCGCGAGGTGTCGGGAGCGGGCCTCGTCGCCCGCCTGCCGCAGCCGTGCGGCGCGCTCGCGAATGCGGTCCGGCGCGACGGCGGGCATCCGCGCCGCCGGAGTGCCGGGGCGGGGCGAATAGGGGAAGACGTGGAGATGAGTCAGGCCGCATTCCTCGACCAGGGCGAGGGAGTTGGCGAACTGCGCCTCGGTCTCCGTGGGAAACCCGGCGATGAGGTCGGCGCCGAAGACCAAGCCGGGGCGGGCCGCCCGCGCCTGGGCGCAGAAGCGGATCGCATCCTCCCGGGAGTGGCGCCGCTTCATCCGCTTGAGGATGAGGTCGTCGCCCGCCTGGAGGGAGAGGTGCAGGTGCGGCATCAGCCGCGCCTCGGTGGCAATGGCCTCCAACAGGGCCTCGTCCACTTCGACCGAATCGATGGAGGACAGGCGCAGCCGGGCGAGGCCGGGAACCTCGCGCAGGATGCGGCGGACGAGGGTGCCGAGCCGCGCATTCCCGTCGAGATCGCGTCCGTAGGCGGTGAGATCGACCCCCGTCAGGACCACTTCGCGCCCGCCAGCCTCCACGATCCGCCGGACTTGCTCCACGACGGCGCCCGCCTCGACCGAGCGGGAATTGCCCCGGCCAAAGGGAATGACGCAGAAGGTACAGCGGTGGTCGCAGCCGTTCTGCACGGGCACGAAGGTGCGGGTGTGACCCTCCATGGCGGCGACGGAGGGGGCCTCCGCCGTGCGGGCCGCCATGACCGCGCCGGGCCCCTCGCCCTCGCCCGCCCAGGCCGCCGGCCTCAGCTTCTCGGCGTTGCCGAGAAGGCGGGAGACCTCCGGCATGGCGCGATAGGCTTCGGTCTCCACCTCGGCGCCGCAGCCGGTGACGACGATCTCCGCGCCGGGCTCGGCCCTCGCAGCCCGGCGGATCGCCTTCCGGGCCTGCCGCCCGGCCTCCTCCGTCACCGCGCAGGTGTTCACGACGATCCGCCGCCGCCCGTCGACCGCCGCGAGGCGGCGCATCGCCTCCGTCTCGACGGTGTTGAGGCGGCAGCCGAAGGTCAGGGTCTCGACGCTCATCCGCCGAGCCCGGCGAACAGGTCCGGCGAGAGCGTGCCCTCGGCCACGAGGGCGACGGGACCGGTCATCAGGACGTGGTCGTCCGCGCGCCACTCGACGATGAGGTTTCCGCCGGGCAGGCTCACCGTGGCCTGACGGCCGATCATGCGCAGGCGCGAGGCGGCCACCACGGTGGCGCAGGCGGCGGTGCCGCAGGCCAACGTCAGGCCCGCGCCCCGCTCCCAGACGCGGAGCTTGATCGCTTCCCGGCCGCGCACCTGCGCCACGGAGATGTTCGCGCGCTCGGGAAAGACCGGGTGGTTCTCCAGAAGCGGCCCGATCCGGGCGAGGTCGTAGGTGTCGGGATCCTCGGACACGAAGAACACCGCGTGGGGATTGCCCATGTTCACGACGCCGGGCGAGTGCAGGACCGGCGCATCGATGGGGCCGACCTGCAGTTCGATGCGGCGGGTGTCGGGGAACGGCTCGGCTAGCGGGATCTCGTCCCACTTCAGGAGGGGGCGGCCCATATCCACCGTGAAGGACTTCTCGGAGTTCCGCCGCACGCCGACCCGGCCCGCCTTCGTCTCCAAGAGAAGGCGCCCGCCCTCGGCCGGACGGGCCATCACCGGATCGTCCATCATGGCGTAGGCGACGCAGCGGGTGCCGTTGCCGCAGGCGCCCGACTCGGATCCGTCCGTGTTGTAGATGCGCATGAAGGCGTCGGTGCCCGCGCTCGCGGGATCGTGCACGACCATCAGCTGGTCGAAGCTGGACGCCGGATCGCCCGCGATGGCCCGCGCCTCCTCGGACGAGACGCGGATCGCGCTGCCCCGCAGGTCGAGCACGACGATGGCGTTGCCGGCGCCGTGCATCTTCAGAAAACGCCGATGGGCGAGTGCACTCATGGTTGCGCTCGTGGATGAGCCGGTGGGATCGGGGTCGGCTTCGGGAAAGGGGGCTTATGGCAAACCCCGCGGCCCGGCGCGAGGGGGCTCGGTGCGTTGCCAATTCGCCGCAACCTCGGGCCGTCATCGCGGACGCCCTCGCGAGGGGCGCGGAACGCGATTACGGTACGCGCCGGCCCCGGACAATCGAGTCGCCGGGGTCTCCGGAGCACCGTCGTGACCCGTCGCACCGCCCTTCGTCGCCGCGCTCTCGGCTCCCTCGGTCTCCGCCTCGCCGTCGGCGCCATCCTGGCGGGACCGCTGGCGTGGCCGGTCGCGGCGCAGCAGCCGCCGACCTCCACGGCCCCCTCCCCCGCGCAGACGAATCCGCTCCCGACGACCACGGCGCCGAATCCTCCCGCCGACCCCGACAAGAGCGCGGCACCGGCCCCGCAGCAGGCGGTGAACCCGCCCCCGGCGGGACAGGCCGGCGCCGCGAGCCCGGACCGTCCGACGCTGGCCGACAAGCCGGGCGAGCCGGGCGACGTGGACGAGGTGACGCTGCCGGCCAAGCCCGCCGCGATCCTCCCGGGGAAGGCGAAATGGGAAGATGCCGTAACGGCCCTGCGCAAGGCCTTCGCGCAGATCGAGGCGGACCTCGCCAAGGACGGAATCAAGCCGGCCGGCCGGCCCCTCTCCGTCTTCACCAAGACGGAGGACGACGGTTTCGAGTTCGAGGCGATGATCCCCGTGGCCGCCGCGCCGTCGCCCGCCCCGCCCGCCCCGGCCGACGGGCTCCGCTTCGGCACCACTCCGGCGGGCAAGGCCCTGCGCTTCGCCCACCACGGGTCCTACGAGTCGATCGACGGCACCTACGAGACCCTGACGGCCTATCTCGATGCCAAGGACATCGTGGTGCAGGACCGCTTCATGGAGGAATATGTGACCGACCTGAAGGACGGCACGGACGACGCCCTAGACGTGAACATCTACGCCCTGGTGAAGTGATGAACGGCGGACCCGGGAATGCCCTGCGCGGCCTCGCCCTGCGCGGCAGGAGACATTTTGCCGCCGCCGGTCCCGTCCGGGAACGCGGCGAAGCTTCGTCAGATTTGCGGGGCATGTTGGCGGCGCGCAACCTCATGCACCCCCCCGTGGTCGAAGGCCCACCGCCCGTGGGCGAGCGGGAGGGGGACAGCCTCGCCCTGGTGGTGCACGGGCGACTCTGCACCGTCTTCAAATGCCCGATCGCCTATTTCAGCGACCGCGACCCCCTCTCCGAACTTGTCTCGGCGATCCTGTCCCACCGGACCCGCAACGCGGCCTCAGGCCAAGCCTTCAAGGCGTTGCGCCACCGTTTCCCGACCTGGGAAGAGGTGATGGAGGCCGGGACCGACGAGATCCAAGCGGCGATCCAGGGCGTGACGTGGCCCGAGATGAAGGCGCCGCGCATCCGCACCCTGCTGTCGGGGATCAAGGCCCGCTCCGGTGGGAACCTCAGCCTTGACTTCCTGGCCGACCACCCGCCTGAGGAGGCGCGGCGCTGGCTCGAAGCCTTCCCCGGAATCGGTCCGAAGACGAGTGCGGCCGTCCTGTCCTTCTCGTCGCTGCGGATGCGGGCGCTGCCCGTCGACAGCCATCACCACCGCGTGGCGCGGCGCCTGGGGCTGATCGGCCCCCGTGTCGGCCTCGGGCCGGCTCACGCGGTGTTGCTCGCCCAGCTGCCGGCCGACTGGACGGCGCAGGACCTCTACGACAACCACGAAATCCTGATGATGCACGGCCAGCAGGTCTGCCACCACCGGCGTCCCGCCTGCGGACGCTGCGTGCTCGTCGATCTCTGTCCCAGCGCCGTGGGCGAGGTGCGCGAACCCTGAAGTCGCGTCACGCCGCTTGACCCCCCGGCGGCGGCGGTGCAACCAACCGCCGCCCGGCAGGCGAGACGTGAGGATGCGACGCCCCGGCCCCTCTCGCTCAGGATCGGCGCCGATGGCCGCGTTCAAGGAATTGGTGTTCTCCGGCGTTCAGCCGACCGGAAACCTGCACCTCGGCAACTACCTCGGCGCGATCCGCCGCTTCGTGGAGATGCAGGCGCGCGAGGCGCAGTGCCTGTACTGCGTCGTCGATCTCCACGCCATCACCGTCTGGCAGGACCCCGAGGCCTTGCGCAGCCAGATCCGCGAGGTGACGGCCGCGTTCCTCGCCGCCGGAATCGATCCGAAGCGCTCCATCGTCTTCAACCAGAGCCAGGTGCCGCAGCACGCCGAACTCGCCTGGATCTTCAACTGTGTCGCCCGCCTCGGTTGGCTAAACCGCATGACCCAGTTCAAGGAGAAGGCGGGCAAGGACCGGGAGAACGCCTCCATCGGCCTCTACGATTACCCCGTGCTCATGGCCGCCGACATCCTGGCCTACCGGGCGACCCATGTGCCCGTGGGCGAGGATCAGAAGCAGCACCTCGAACTGACCCGCGACATCGCGCAGAAGTTCAACACCGATTTCGCCGCCTCCATCGCGGCGCAGGGCCACGAGGGCGGCTTCTTTCCCGTGACCGAGCCGATCATCGGCGGCCCTGCGGCGCGGGTGATGTCGCTCCGCGACGGCACCAAGAAGATGTCGAAGTCCGATCCCTCGGACAATTCGCGCATCAATCTCACCGACGATGCCGACACGATCGCGCAGAAGATCCGGCGGGCGAAGACCGACCCGGAGCCGCTTCCCTCCGAGATCACGGGGCTGAAGGAGCGCCCGGAGGCCGACAACCTCGTGGGTCTCTACGCGGCGCTGGCCGACCAGAGCCGCGAGGACGTCCTGCGGGATTTCGGCGGCGCCCAGTTCTCCGCCTTCAAGCCCGCGCTCGCCGATCTCGCGGTCTCCAAGCTCTCGCCCATCGCCGGGGAGATGCGGCGACTGTCGGCGGACACCGCTTACATCGAGGCGGTGCTGGCGGACGGAGCCACCCGCGCCGAGGCCATCGCGCAGGAGACGCTGGACGCGACGAAGGATATCGTCGGCTTCGTGCGGCGGCGGCGGGGATGACACGATGGGCGTGCGGGCGCTGGTCTTCGACGTCTTCGGAACGCTGATGGACTGGCGGTCCGGCGTCGCGAGGGAGGCGAGCCGCCTCCTCGCGCCCTATGCGCCCGGCCTCGACGCGGGGGCCTTCGCCTCCGCCTGGCGGGGCCGCTACCAGCCGTCGATGGAAACCGTGCGCTCGGGCGCGCGCGCCTACGTCGATCTCGACACGCTCCACGCCGAATCGCTGCCGGGGGTTCTGGCGGAGTTCGGCCTCGATGACGTTCCGCACGACGTCCGCGCGGAACTCGTCCTGGCGTGGCACCGGCTCGACGCATGGCCGGAGGTGCCCGCCGCCCTCGCCCGCCTGCGCAACCGGTTCCTGCTCGCGCCGAACTCGAACGGGCCGGTCCGGCTGATGGTGGACCTCGCCCGCCGCAACGGCCTCGTCTTCGACGCCGTGCTCGGGGCGGGCTATTCCCGCGACTACAAGCCGAAGCCAGCCCTCTACCGGGACGCGGTCGCCGCCTTCGGCTTCCCGGCCTCGGAGACGATGATGGTCGCCGCCCATTCGGACGATCTCCGCCACGCCGCGAGCCACGGGCTCGCGACCGCGCACATCGCCCGGCCGCGCGAGCATGGCCCGGCGGGCGGAGAAACTGCGCCCAGCGTGCCGGTGACGTACACCGCCTCGGACCTGTCCGACCTTGCCGACCGGCTCGGTTGCCCCTGAAGCCAAGGGGAGATCGCGTGTCGGCAGACTGGAACCCAGCCCTCTACACCGTCTTCGAGGACGAACGCACGCGTCCGGCGGCGGAACTCCTGGCCCGGGTTCCCCTGGAGTCGCCGCGCCTCGCCGTCGATCTCGGCTGCGGGCCGGGCAATTCCACCGCGCTCATCGCCGCGCGCTACCCGCAGGCGGAGGTGATCGGGCTCGACACCTCCCCGGCGATGCTGGAGAGCGCGCGGGCACGGTTGCCGCATCTCCGCTTCGCGGAGGCCGACGCCGGAAGCTGGGTACCGGAAACCGCGCCCGACCTGATCTACGCCAACGCCGTGCTGCAATGGCTGCCGGACCACGCCACCCTGCTGCCGCGCCTTTTCGGCCTTCTCGCCCCCGGCGGGGTACTCGCCGTGCAGATGCCCGACAATCTGGCCGAGCCGAGCCATCGCCTGATGAGGGAGGTCGCGGGCTCCGGCCCCTGGGCGGCGGCCATCGGCGATCCCGCCGCAGCGGGGCGACTTGGGCGGATGCTCGACCCCACGGGCTATTACGACGTGCTGGCGGCGTTGGCCGAGGAGGTGGACGTGTGGCGCACCGCCTTCCACCATCGGATGGCGGACGCGGCCGCCATCGTCTCATTGGTCAGCGCCACCGGCCTGCGGCCCTTCCTCGATCCGCTGAACGACGACCAGCGCGGCGGCTTCCTCGCGGCCTACGAGGCGGCCATCGACGCCGCCTACCCTCCCCGCGCGGATGGACGACGGCTGCTGGCCTTCCCTCGGGTGTTCATCGTGGCGCGTCGGGCTCTCTGACGCCGAACCGTCGGTGCGGGCAGGGCGAAGCCATCGCGACCCAGGGATATCGCCGAACGTGGCGGGTCCCGGGATCGCTTCTCGGCCTTCGATGACGGTGGGCGCCGGAGCCGGACCGCCCTACGCCTCTCCCCGGGCGACGAGCGCACCGTAGCTCTCCAGATCGAGCTCCCCCTGCGCGGCGACCCGCGCCCGATCATCCTCGGCGATGACGGGCTGGACGAAATCGAGCCGCTTCCACTGGGCGAGCGGCGTCTCGGCCCCGTCCTTCGGGACGTAGCGGCTCTGCTCGACCTTCGTGTAGCGATGGATGTAGCGCGGGCAGTTGACCCACACCGACTCGACCTCGACGCGGACGATGTACTGCGCCTCGGGAAAGGCCGCGAGGAGCGGGTCATCCTTCAGCAAGCGAGCGGTGCCCTGAACGCGCAGGCGGTGCGGCGTCTCGAAATCGATGAAGAGCAGGCCGACCTTGCCCTGCCCGGTGATGTTGCCCATCGACAGGAACATGCCGTTGCCGTCGTAGCCCGGGAAGGCGAGCGCGGACTCGCCGAGCACCTTCACCACGCCGATGGGGCCGCCCTTGTACGAGACGGTCGGGTTGCCCTGCGCATCCACCGTCGAGAGGAAGAACATGTCCCGCGTTTCAATGAAGGCGCGGTCCTGATCGTCGATGGCGTGATGAACGTGGTGCTTGTCGAGGAAGTCCGCGAGACGCGTCGTCCCGAAATCCTCCTGCAGCGCCCGATGCGCCTCACCGTAGATCGTATCCAAGCGCCTCTCCCTTTTTGTGATTGAGGCCGCTTTTTCCAGAGACGAAGCGCAAAGAAAAGGGCCGGTCCCCGCGGGGAGACCGGCCCGGATGTCGCGCGGGCCGGGATGCCGGCCGTCGCGGATCGATCAGTTCTTGGTCTTGTCGACCAGGGCCTTCTCGGAGATCCACGGCATCATGCCGCGAAGCTTGGTGCCGACCTCCTCGATCGGGTGGGCGGCGAGCTTGGCGCGGGTCGCCTTGAACGAGGTCTGGTTGACCTTGTTCTCCAGCATCCAGTTGCGGGTGAAGGTGCCGGACTGAATGTCGTTCAGCACGCGCTTCATCTCCGCCTTGGTCTCGGGCGTGATGATCCGCGGGCCGGTGACGTACTCGCCGTACTCGGCCGTGTTCGAGATCGAGTAGTTCATGTTGGCGATGCCGCCCTCGTAGATGAGGTCGACGATCAGCTTCACCTCGTGCAGGCACTCGAAATAGGCCATCTCGGGGGCGTAGCCCGCCTCGACCAGGGTCTCGAAGCCGGCCTTGATCAGCTCGCAGAGGCCGCCGCAGAGCACGGCCTGCTCACCGAACAGGTCAGTCTCGCACTCTTCCTTGAAGGTGGTCTCGATGATGCCGGCGCGGCCGCCGCCATTGGCCGAGGCATAGGAGAGGCCGAGGTCATGCGCGTTTCCGCTCGCGTCCTGGGCGATGGCGATGAGCGTCGGCACGCCGCCGCCGCGCAGGTACTCGGAGCGCACGGTGTGGCCAGGGCCCTTCGGGGCGACCATCAGGACGTCAAGGTCCTTGCGCGGCTCGATCAGGTTGAAGTGGACGTTGAGGCCGTGGGCGAACAGGAGGGCGGCGCCCTGCTTCATGTTGCCCTCGAGCGAATCGCGGTAGATCTCGCCCTGCAGCTCGTCGGGGGTGAGCATCATCACGACGTCGGCCCACTTGGCGGCCTCGGCCACCGACAGGACCTTGAAGCCCTCGGCCTCGGCCTTCTTGGCCGTGGCGGAACCCTCGCGGAGCGCGATCACGACGTCCTTGACGCCCGAATCGCGCAGGTTCAGCGCGTGGGCATGGCCCTGGCTGCCGTAGCCGACGATGGCGACCTTCTTGCCCTTGATCAGGTTCAGGTCGGCGTCGCGATCGTAATAGACCCGCATGGCGGCTTCTTCCTTGTCTGTTGTCGAGTGAGCGCGCGCGGGCGCTCCGTGGGTATGCGGCCGTGCGATGCGCGGGCTTTTAGCCGCGCAAGCCCCTGAACGGAAGGCCAAACCGTACAGAGGTGATCCACCGTCAGGCGGCGGGAACGCCGAGTCCCTCGCGGGCGAGCACCGCCTGGACCGCCGGGCGGGCGGCGACACGCCGTGCGTGCGCGGTCCAGGCCGGGAAGCGCCCGGCCATGTCGAACCGGAGGGTGGGACCGTTCCCCCAGATCCAGAACAGGAGCAGGTAGGCATCCGCCACGGTGAAGCACTCGCCCACCGCCCACCCGCCGTGGGACAGGCGCACCTCGGTCATGGTGCAGAGATCGCCATAGGTGTCGGCCGCCTTGGCGCGGATACCGTCGAGGGCCTCCTCGTCGTCGGTGTAGCGCTCGGCCCTGCGG
The DNA here is from genome assembly GCF_022179085.1 of Methylobacterium aerolatum. Classification (GTDB taxonomy): domain Bacteria; phylum Pseudomonadota; class Alphaproteobacteria; order Rhizobiales; family Beijerinckiaceae; genus Methylobacterium; species Methylobacterium aerolatum. The sequence continues at coordinate 170,829 of NZ_BPQE01000023.1, read as the reverse complement.
ATATGGGCATAGGTGACGTGGTGATTGCAGGCGAGCCAGCCGAGCCACTCGTCGGCCATGGCCTGCTCGCGCAGGTCGGTCGGCCAGAGGTCCTTCTCCGGCACCTGCCGGGCCACGTGCCGCATGATCGCGGCGCATTCCGTCAGCACCCACCCATCCTCGACCAGGGCCGGCACCCGACCGCGGTCGTTGATGGCGAGGTACTGGGCCGAACGCTGGTCCCCCTTCGCGAGATCGAGCTTGGCCCCCTCATAGGAGAGACCCGATTCCTCGAGGATGATGTGGGCGGCCAGCGAGCAGGCACCGGGTGCGTAGTAGAGCGTGCGGGGGCTCATGCGATTTCCAGTTCGGGCTCGAGCAGGTCGCCAGAGAAACGGACTCCGTCATCACGAGTGGCGCGAAGCAATCCTGGGATCCGCCACAGGATGAAGGGTCCCACCACCCTGGATGACTTCGCGATGCTCGCCCTGACGCCCAGGCTAGAGCGGCTCCGCCCCGCGGCTGATGGCGGCGATGCCGGTGCGGCAGATCTCCACGAGGCCGATGACGCTCATGAGCCGCACGAACCGGTCGATCTCCTCGGTGGAGCCGGTGAGCTCGAAGACGAAGGAGTTGAGCGTCGCGTCCAGGGTCTTGGCGCCGAAGGCGGCGGCGAGGCGCAGGGCCTCGCTGCGGTGCTCGCCTTCACCCCGGACCTTCACGAGGCAGATCTCGCGCTCCAAGGCGTCGCCCTGGAGGGTGAGATCGACCACGCGGTGCACCGGGACGAGACGGTCGAGCTGAGCCTTGATCTGGTCGATCACCGCGTTCGTGCCCGTGGTCACGATGGTGATGCGCGAGATGTGGCGGGCCTCCTCCGTCTCCGACACGGTCAGGCTCTCGATGTTGTAGCCCCGACCCGAGAACATGCCCGAGATGCGCGCGAGCACGCCCGGCTCGTTGTCCACGATCACCGCCAGGGTGTGCCGGTTCACCGGCTCGACGCGGACGGGGTCGGGGTAATGGGTGTTCATCGCGTTCATCGGGGCGGAGTCCTCGTCGTCGTACGGCAGTGGCGGCGGCCCGGCGCTACAGCTGGGCCGCGGATCCACGTCAGACCAGCATCTTGCCTTCCTCGGAGATGACGTCGCCGAGCTCGACGCCGGTCTCACCGAGGTAATCGGACAGGAGCATCTCGTTGTGCGCCTTGCCCGAGGGGATCATCGGGAAGCAGTTCTCGGTCTTGTCGACCACGCAATCGAACAGGACCGGACCGTCGTAGTCGATCATCTCCGCGATGGCGGCGTCGAGGTCGCCGGGCTTCTCGCAGCGCATCCCCTTCGCCCCGTAGGCCTCGGCGAGCTTCACGAAATCCGGCAGGCTCTCCGAGTAGCTCTGCGAGTAGCGCGATCCGTGCAGCAACTCCTGCCACTGGCGGACCATGCCCATGTACTCGTTGTTGAGGATGAACACCTTCACCGGCAGGCGGTACTGGATCGCCGTCGACAGCTCCTGGATGTTCATCAGGATAGAGGCTTCGCCGGCGATGTCGACGACGAGCCCGTCCGGGTTGGCGAGTTGCGTGCCGATGGCTGCCGGCAGGCCGTAGCCCATGGTGCCGAGGCCGCCGGAGGTCATCCAGCGGTTCGGCTCCTCGAACTTGAAGTACTGCGCCGCCCACATCTGGTGCTGGCCGACCTCCGTGGTGACGAAGGTCTTGCGGTCCTTGCAGGCTTCATAGAGCCGCTGCACCGCGTATTGCGGCTTGATGATCGTGCCCGAGGGCCAGTAGGCGAGGCAGTTGCGGGCCTTCCAGGCCTGGATCTTCTGGAACCAGCCGTCGAGGTTCGACTTCTGCGGGCGCGACGGCAGGGCGCGCCATGCCTCCAGCATATCCGCGAGCACGTAGGCGCAATCGCCGACGATCCCCACATCGACCTTCACGACCTTGTTGATCGAGGAGGCGTCCACGTCGATGTGGATCTTCTTCGAGAAGGGCGAGAAGGCGTCGAGGCGACCGGTGATGCGGTCATCGAACCGCGCGCCGACGCAGATCATCACGTCGCACTCGTGCATCGCGAGATTGGCCTCGTAGGTCCCGTGCATGCCGAGCATGCCGAGGAACTTCTCGTCCGATCCCGGATAGGCGCCGAGCCCCATCAGCGTGGAGGTGATGGGGAAGCCGGTCTCCGCCACGAGCTCGCGCAGCAGGCGCGCCGCGTCCGGGCCGGCGTTGATGACGCCGCCGCCGGTGTAGAAGACCGGGCGCCGGGCGCCCGCCATCAGCTCCACCGCCGCGCGGATGCGCTCGGCATCGCCCTTCACCGCCGGCTTGTAGGTCTTGTGGCGGTTCGAGGTCGGCCGCTCGTACAGGCCGGTGGCGAACTGGATGTCCTTCGGCAGATCGACGACGACCGGGCCGGGACGGCCGTTCTTCGCGACGTAGAAGGCCTCGTGCAGGATGCGCGGGAGGTCGTCGATCGACTTCACGAGGTAGTTGTGCTTCGTGCAGTGCCGGGTGATGCCGACGGTATCGCACTCCTGGAAGGCATCGCTGCCGATCAGGTGCGTGGGAACCTGGCCGGTGATGCAGACCAGCGGGATCGAATCGAGCATCGCATCGGTGAGGCCGGTGACGATGTTGGTGGCACCGGGACCCGAGGTGACGAGGACGCAGCCGACCTTGCCGGAGGAGCGCGCATAGCCCTCGGCGGCGTGGACGGCGCCCTGCTCGTGGCGCACGAGGATGTGCTTCACCGACTCCTGGTGGAACAGCGCATCGTAGATCGGAAGCACCGCGCCGCCGGGATAGCCGAAGAGGGTGTCCACCCCCTGATCCTGGAACGCCCGGATGACCATTTCGGCCCCGGTCATGACCTCGCCGCCCATGTCCGTCTCCTCGTCCTCTCGGCCGGTTCCCCCGGCCGTCCCTCTCACCGATGCGCGTGTCGCAGGCAACAAAAAAGGGTCCCGAGGGACCCTGCAAGCGTCACCAGCCGGATCGCGGCCTGACTAAGGCCGCCCCGTCGGTGACGCCACCGCTACAATAAGGATTGCGCGCATCGGAAAACGAAAACCTCGACCGGATCGTCGCCGACGGAGGATCCGGGCGGGACGTATACCAGTGATCCCGCGTCATATCGATTGTCGCGGGATGGGTCAACGCCCAACGTCACCATCGTCGTTGCGAGCGAAGGCGAAGCAATTCAGGCAGGCGGGTCGTTTCCGGATGCGGCGCAGGCCCGGATTGCTTCGCCGTCCTTCGCGAGGACGGAGGGGTCGGGGAAGGTCTACTGGACCGGCGGCGGCTGCCGTTGCACCCAGCCGGTGGCGGCGTCGTAGGCCGCCCCCAGCTGAAGGCATGCCAACTCGCCGTGATTGCGCCCGACGATCTGAAGACCGGTCGGCAGGCCGCCGGGCCCGAAGCCCGCCGGGATCGCCAGGGCCGGGAGACCGGCCATCGTGGCGGGGACCGCGATCTGCATCCAGCGGTGGTAGGTGTCCATCGTGCGTCCTCCGACCTCGGCGGGCCAGCGGACGGTCTTGTCGAAGGGGAATACCTGCGCCGTGGGCATCAACAGGAAATCGTAGAGGTCCATGAAGCGGCGCACCGTCTCGTACCAGCGCGTCCGGCCCTCCAAAGCGGCGTTCAACTGGTCCGCGGTCAGGGCGAGGCCGCGCTCGGCTTCCCACACCGCCTCCTGCTTCAGCAGATCCCGGTGGGCCGGGTCCGCGAGGAGCGGGCGGAGGTTGCCCGCCACGGTGAAGGCGCGCAGCACCAGCCAATCCTGCCACACCTGTTCGATATCGTAGTCCGGCACCGCCTCCTCCACGAGGCAGCCGATCTCGGCGAAGGTTGCCGCCGCCGCCCGGCAGGTCTCCAGCACGCCGGGCTCGAAGGGAATCGCACCGCCGAAATCTCCGAGCCACGCGATCCGCACGCCCCGGAAATCCCGGGCCAGCGGCCCCGCGAAGCCGCCGGGATCCTGCCGGATCGCGTTGGGGCAGCGCGGATCGTAGCCCGCCTGCACCGAGAGCATCAGGCCGATATCGGACGGGCTTCGACCGATCGCACCCGAAACGGTCAGGCCGGAACTGAAGACATCCTTCCCCTCGCTCGGGATGCGGCCCCAGCAGGTGCGTAGACCGTAAACGTTGGCGAAGGCCGGCGGATTGCGCAGTGAACCGCCGTTATCGGTTCCATCGGCCACCGGCTGCAACCGCAGGGCGACTGCCACCGCCGCGCCGCCGCTCGAACCGCCCCCGGTGCGGGCGGGATCGTAGGCGCAGGCGGTGACGCCGTAGACCGGGTTGAAGCTCTGCGAGCCGAGGCCGAATTCGGGGATGTTGGTCTTGCCGGTGAAGATCGCCCCCGCCGCCCGCAACCGGGCGACCATGATCGAATCGGCCTCCGCGATCCTGTTCGCGAAGATCGGCGAGCCCTGCGTGAAGGGCAGGCCGCGCACAGGATCGAGATCCTTCACCGCGAGGGGGAAGCCGTGCAACGGTCCCACGGGCTCGCCGCGGGCGAGCATCGCATCCGCCCGCGCCGCCTCCCGCAGCAAGTCGTCCTCGTTCCGCAGGGCGACGATGGCGTTGTAGGTCGGGTTCAGGCGGCCGATGCGGTCGAGGTAGGCCTGCATCACCTCCAGGCAAGAGACGGCCCGGCCTCGGATCGCGGCCGAGAGGTGGACCGCGCCGAGTGCCGTGATGCCGTCCGCGTCCGCCATCTCACCCCTCCGCCACCGACCATGGCAACGTCTCGTCGCCCCGGAACACGACCACCGACGTGTCGTCCACCGCCACGCAGGAAGCCACCTGACCCGCCCGGCGTTCCAGGGTGATGGTCTCCGCGTTCGGCGCGAGCCCGTGGAAGCGCGCGCCGTTGAGGCTGGCGAAGGCCTCGAACCGGTCGAGCGCTCCCTCCTCGTCGAAGACCTGGATGTAGGTCTGCAACGCCGTGGGTCCGCAAAACACGCCGGCGCACCCGCAGGCCGATTCCTTGGCGCCCACCGGATGGGGGGCCGTGTCGGTGCCGAGGAAGAAACAATCCTCCCCCGACGTCGCGGCCTTGCGCAGCGCCAAGCGGTGCCGCTCGCGCTTGGCCACGGGCAGACAGTAGAGATGGGGTCTCAGCCCACCCTGAAAGATGTGGGTGCGGTTGATGACGAGGTGGTGCGGCGTGATCGTCGCCGCCACCCGCTCGGCATGGGCGCGGACCACATCGAGAATCTCGGCCGTGGTGGCGTGCTCCACCGTGACCTTCAACCCCTGGTGGCGGGTGAGCAGCGGCAGAAGCTTCTGCTCCATGAACACGGCCTCCCGGTCGAAGATATCGACGTCCTGGTCGGTCACTTCCCCGTGGATAAGGAGCGGCATGCCGATGCGCTCCATCCGCTCCAGCACGGCGGCGATGTTGGCGAGATCGGTGACGCCCGCGTGCGAATTCGTGGTGGCGCCGGCCGGATAGAGCTTGGCGGCGATCCAGACCTTCTCCGCGAAGCCGCGCTCGATCTCGTCCGGGCTGGTCGCGTCGGTGAGGTAGCAGGTCATCATCGGCGCGAAGCTCACGCCCGGCGGCAGGGCCGACAGGATGCGCTCGCGGTAGGCGGCGGCGGCGTCCACCGTCGTCACCGGCGGCACGAGGTTCGGCATGATGATGCCCCGGGCGAACTGCGCGGCCGTGTAAGGCAGCACCGCCCGCATCATCGCGCCGTCGCGCAAGTGGATGTGCCAATCGTCCGGCTTGCGGATCGTCAGGCGGTCGCGGCTCGGGGCGGGGTTCGCGGCCATCACTTCTGCCCGAAGGCGGAGATGCCGCCATGGGCGGCCGACCAGGTCGCGGGCTCGTGCAGGAAGCTCTCGACCTCCTTGAGGGTCGCGGGGTCGAAGGTGCCCGCCTCCTTGGCGACCTCCAGAACGTCCCACCATGTGGTGAGGTAGTGGAGCTTGATGCCGATCTCCTTCATCAGGTCGGCGCTGTCGGGGAAGATGTCGTAATAAAAGAGCACGAAGCAGTGATCGACCGTGGCCCCGGCCTCGCGCAGGGCCGTGCAGAAGTTGACCTTGCTGCGCCCATCGGTGGCCAAATCCTCCACGAGGAGGGTCTTGGCGCCATCGACCACCTCACCCTCGATCTGCGCGTTGCGCCCGAAGCCCTTCGGCTTCTTGCGCACGTACTGCATCGGCAGGGACAACCTGTCCGCGATCCAGGCGGCGAAGGGGATGCCGGCCGTCTCGCCGCCGGCGATGTGGGTGAGCGATTCGTAGCCGACCTCGCGCACGATGGTCGAGGCTGCGAAATCGATCAGCGTCGAGCGCAGGCGGGGGAACGAGATGATCTTGCGGCAGTCGATGTAGACCGGGCTCGCCCAGCCGGACGTGAACTTGAACGGCTCGCCTGAGTAGAAATGGACGGCCTGGATCTCCAAAAACATCTTGGCCGCCTCGCGGGCGATCAGTTTCCGGTCGATCGGCAGGAACGTGGTCATGCGGCGGCTTTCGCGATGGCGGGCGTCGTGAGGTTTCCTCAGGCCTGCAAGCCTGGGCGTCAACCCTCGCCCGCGCGCAGATGCGCGAGATGGCGGATCGCCAGCGCATAGCCGTGGATACCGAAGCCCGCGAGCACGGCCGTGGCGGCCGCCGAGATGTAGGAGTGATGGCGGAAGGCCTCCCGGCGATGCACGTTCGAGATGTGGCACTCGATCACCGGCACCTCGCAGGTGTTGAGGGCATCGAGGATCGCGACGGAGGTGTGGGTGTAGGCCCCCGCATTGATGACGATCCCGGCGGTCCCGACCCTGAACTCGTGGATCGCCTCGATCAGGACATGCTCGGCATTGCTCTGCCGACACTCCGCGCGAAGACCGAATTCCGCGGCCGTCGTCCGGCAGAGTTCCTCGACATCGGCCAGGGTGGCGCTGCCGTAGATCTCCGGCTGGCGTCGGCCGAGCAGGTTGAGGTTCGGCCCGTTCAGGACCAGCACGGTGTCGTTCATCGCCCTTGTCTCCGGCCGCCCGGCAGAGGTGCGCCAAACCCGCCGGCCGTTCAAGTCCGCTGCGCGGAGGGCGGCTGCGGCGGGCAGGAGACCGGATGCTCGAACCCCGCCGGCGAGGCACCCGAACGGGTGTCCACCACCCGTCTTCTCACGACGCTACCATCATGCTAGATCGACTGCGACGCGGGTGTAGCTCAATGGTAGAGCAGCAGCCTTCCAAGCTGAATACGAGGGTTCGATTCCCTTCACCCGCTCCACCATCCCGGCTTTAGAGTGTTGGAAGAGCCCTTCGGTGTAAGCCGTAGGATCGGCGACCGGACGCCCCTCATCGCCCCCGCGACGGCCGACGGATTTCGGCGGATACCCGGTCCTCCGTGACGGCAGTTCCGGCGCCTTGTGGTTCCCCGTCGGTGCGGGCGCAGGAAGGCGTTGAAGCGAAACCCTTCGGGATGTCGTGCTGCCGGATGGCTCCGCATTCCCACGCGACGACGACACGGAGTGCGAACCGGCCTCTTAAACATCGTTCGGATCGCTCCGCGACAGCGTCCTTGCGCATGAAGCGGAGCGATCCAGGGATGCGCGACGTCGGGGCAGGCCCCCGGCCGTTCGGCACCCGGCGGGCTTACTTGGCCTTGTCGGCGATGCCCTTGAGGCCCGCCTCGTAGACGCCCGCGATGGCTTCCTTGGCCTTGTCGTCCGGCGCGCCCTTGGCCTTGAAGGAGCCGGTCCAGGTCACCTTGGAGCCGCTCCCGTCCTTCTCGACCATGATGGTCGACTTGTAGTCCTGCACCGGCAGCGGACCCGAGAGGATGGTGTAGGTGTAGTCCATCTTCTTGTCGTCGCGGGATTGCTCCTGCTCCACGATGGTCCCGCCGCCCCTCAGGGACAGGGTGCGCTCTTCCTTGCCACCCTTCTTCGACAGCTCGCACTTCTCGATCACGGGATGCCAGTCGCCGATGCCGCAGAACCCGCCGATGGTCTTCCAGACCTTGTCCGGCGAAGCCGCCACCGTCGCCGTCTTCGTCACCTCCAGAGCCAGGGCCGGCGTGGCGATCAGGGCGGCGAGGGCCGCGGCGGGCACGAGTGTCTTCAGCATCGAGCGCTTCCTTGACTAGATTCTTCTTCACCCCTGCTTGGGGCAGCGAGGCAGATAGCGCGCGGGCGACGCGCGGACATTGCCCCCCACGGATCGGTGAACGACTTTATTCCCGAGCGGCCACGCGCCGTCCGGTGTAAGCTCGCCGCCGCGATCGACGTGCCGGAGCGGAGCCCCAGACCATGGTCGAAACCGTTCTGGCACCGCTCGATCCGGGTTTGCTTCCCGCTGGCGTGCGTGCGCGTTTCATCCAGGATGTGAACGGGCTGCGGATGCACATGCTGGAGGCGGGCCACGAGGAGCCCGGCCGCCCCCTGATCCTGCTGGTGCACGGCTTCCCCGAGATCGCCTATTCGTGGCGGAAGATCATGCCCGCCCTCGCGGTGGCCGGCTACCATGTGGTCGCCCCCGACCTGCGCGGATATGGGCGCACGCTGAGCGAGCCGGTCGCCTACGGCGATGACCTCGCGCCCTACCGCCTGCACAACCACCTGCCCGATGTGATGAGCCTGATGAGCGCCCTGGGGCGGACCCAGGTCGCGGCCCTCGTCGGGCACGATTACGGCGCCTGGGTCTGCTCCTACGCCGCCCTCGCCCGCCCGGACCTGTTCGGGATGGTCACGCTGATGAGCGCGCCCTTCATCGGTCCGCCGACGCTCGAGTCCCTCGCCAGGGGCATCGTCGCGCCCGAGGACGATCCGATCCATGCGGCGCTCGCCGCCCTGCCGAGACCGCGCGAACACTACCACCGCTACTACGCCACCCCGGCCGCCGCCGCCGACATGGAGCGCAGTCCGCGGGGTCTCGGAGCGTTCCTGCGCGCCTACTTCCACCAGAAGAGCGCGGATTGGCCGGGCAACCATCCCGGCACGCTCGCAGGATGGACAGCCGAGGCCCTCGCCGGGCTCCCGACCTACTACGTGATGGATCGCGGCCGGACGATGCCCGAAACCGTGGCGCCGGAGATGCCCGCAGACGGCGGCGTCGGCTGCGGATGGCTGACCGATGAAGAACTGTCGGTCTACGTCGCCGAATACACGCGTTCCGGCTTCCAGGGCCCCCTGCACGGCTACCGCTGCCGCATGGACGGCAGCACCACCCGCGATTTCGCGCGCTTCGCCGGGAGGCGTCTCGAAACGCCGCTCCTGTTCATCTCGGGCGCCAGCGACTGGGGTCCCTACCAAGTGCCCGGCGCCCTGGAGCGGATGCACGATCCGGCCTGCGTCCATCTCCTCGGCTGCCACTTCATCGAAGGCGCCGGGCACTGGATCCAGCAGGAGAGGCCGCAGGCGGTGATCGATCTCCTGCTCGAGGCGCTGGGGCGGGCCTGAGGCCGGGCTCACACTCGGGTCAGCCGAGGCACCGCTCGAAGATCTCCTCCGCTTGCCGCACGGTCATCCTCCTGGCGGAGGGGCAGGCGATGACGGTGTGGTCTGTGGCGGTCGAGGGGTCGTAACTCGCCGCCGCGATGCCCGCGTAGAGGCCGGGCACGGCCCGCGTCGCCATCTCGCGCACCCGGTCGCGCGGAAGCTGTTCGGGGGTGAACATTTCGGGAAAGCCGATATCGGCGTAGAGGGCGCGGATCGCCTCGGCGCTGGCCTCGATCATCTCCGCGCGCGTCAGGCCCACCGTCTCCACGTCGAGGGCTTCGGCCAGCGGCTTCACCTTGGCCGGCAGCACCGCGAGGTTGAACGCCATCGTGTGCGGCAGCAGCACGCCGACGCCGTAGGGGTGCGGCAGGTCGAGGTGACCTTCGAGGGGCAGGGACAGGGCGTGGGCGTGGCCGAGGCGGGCATTGCCGCAGGCGACGTTCGCCATGCACGAGGCCATAAGGTTCTCCTCGCGCGCCCGGTCGTCATCCGCGTTGATGGAGGCGCGCAGGGAGGCGTGCTGATGCCGGACCGCGGCCAGCGCCACGGCATCGGTCAGCGGCGAGGCGATGCCGCTGAGATAGGCTTCGACCCCATGGGTGAGCGCATCCACCGCCGGCAGCGCCGCCACGTGCATCGGCAGCGAGCGCAGCGTCGCGGGATCGAGGAGGGTCGCGTCGGGGAAACTCAGGGGGCCGCCGCCGAGGAGCTTGAGGTGCCGCTCCTCGTCCTTCACGATGGTCCATTGCGACACTTCCGAGCCCGAGCCGGCGGTGGTCGGCACCATGATCATCGGCAGGGCCTTCGTGTCGAACTGGCCGACGCCCGTGCAGTCTCGCATCGGTTTCCGGTTCGTGGCGACGATGGCGATGCCCTTGCCGGTACACATCACCGAGCCGCCGCCGATGCAGATCACCCCGTCGAGTTCCTCCCGGCGAACCCGCTCGCCCTGCTCGTCGATATGCGAGCAGCGGGCGTCGATCCCGCACCCGTCGAACCTCGAGACCGCGAGCCCGGCTTCGGAGAGCGCGGCCAGCGCCTCGGAATGGAAGCCCTGCGCCGAGATCACCGGATCCGAGACCACGAGGACCCGCGTCATCTTGAGGTCGCGGGCCAGGGTCCCGATCGTCCCGAGGGCGCCCTGGCCGGCGACGATCCGCGTCGGCATGTAGAAGCTGGTGATCATGCGAAGGTCTCCCCAGGCCACGACTCCGCCGCAGCGGAGGCCGCCTCGTGCCTTCGCGGAGCCGGCGGCTGGCGGCTCCGGCAAGGTGGCGCAGGCGGGCGCCCTGTCCAATAGCGTGACAAGGCCGAATCGGTCCTCGACGCCGCAGGCGGGCCGGTTTCAGCCGCGAAGCCTTGAAACGCGCCGCTTGCGGCGGAGGCTATAGAAAATAGACGCGTTCGATATTTGACGATCATTACGGCGGCCGCATCTATCGCCGGAACCACAGGCATCGCGCCGCGCCCGGTGGGCCTCGGAAAGGGATGCCACACGAAGGAAACGCCGATGCCCCGCCCCCTCTGGACGCGACGCCGCGCGATCGCCGGCCTTCTCGCCGTAGCCCATGCCGGAGCTGCCTCGGCGGCGGAACCGCTGCGGATCGGCGTGGTGGAGGACTTGTCCGGCATGTATTCGGGCAATGGCGGCCCCAATATGGTGCTCGCCACGAAGATGGCCGTCGAGGACTTCGGCGGGACCGTGCTGGGCCGCCCGATCGAGGTGCTCAGCGTCGATCACCAGAACAAGCCCGATATCGGCTCCGGGCTCGCCCGCCAGCTCGTGGATCAGAGCCACGTCTCGGCTCTGGTGCTCGGCGGTGCGAGTTCGGTGGGGCTGGCGGTCCAGGCCTATGCCAAGGATCGCAAGATCACGACGATGGTGACGGGCGGCTACGCCTCGCAATTCTCCGGTCCCGGCTGTTCCCCCTACGGTACGCAGTGGGTCCCCTCCACCGGTGAGTTCGCCAAGGCGGTGACGGGCGCGGTGGTCCAGGGCGGCGGCAAGAGCTGGTACTTCATCACCGCCGATTACGTGTTCGGCACCGGCCTCGCGGCGGAGGCGACGAAGGCGGTCAAGGCCGCGGGCGGCACGGTGCTCGGCGAGATCAAGCATCCCCTTGGCGCGACCGACCTGTCCTCGCAGCTCCTCCAGGCGCAGGCGTCCGGCGCGGACGTGATCGGGCTGGCCAATGCCGGGCCGGACCTCGTCAACACGATCAAGCAGGCCAGGGAATTCGGCATCACCTCGAAGCTCGTCGCGATGCTGGTCTTCACCAACAACACCGTGGCGCTGGGCCTCGACGTCGCCCAGGGCATCCGCTTCGCCCTTAACTTCTACTTGGATGCCAACGATGCCAGCCGGGCCTGGGCCAAGCGATTGATGGCGCGCAACGGCAACGTCGTCCCGACCATGGGCCACGCCGCCGCCTACGCCTCGACCACGCATTACCTGCAGGCGGTGCAGAAGGCGGGCACCGACGACGCGGCGGCGGTGGACAAGGCGATGAAGGAACTGCCCATCACCACCGGCTTCTACGGGCATCCGCGCATCCAGGCGAACGGCCGTGTGGTGATGGACATGATCCTCGTGGAGGTGAAGAGCCCCAAGGACTCGAAGGACAAGGCGGACCTCTACCGCGTGATCGAGACGATTCCCGGAGACAGCCTGTTCCTCCCCGCCGACAAGAGCGGCTGCCCCCTCACCACCGGCTGACCGGAGCGCGCGCGATGAAGCTCTACGCCAATCCGACCTCCCCCTTCGTCCGCATCGTCCGCATGGCCCTGATCGAGAAGGGGCTCGACGGAGATGTCGAGACCGTCTCCGTCGATGCCTGGGGCGACGATCCGGCTTTCTTCGACGCCAACCCGGCGGGCCGCGTGCCCACCCTCGTCACCGACGACGGAGCGCGCCTGACGGAGGCGCTGCTCATCCTGCACCATCTCGATGCGATCCGCCCGACACCGCCGGTGCTGACCGGAGCCGCGCTGGCCTGCGCGGGCATCGCCGTCGGCGTGTTCGACGCGGCGGTGGCGATCGTCATCGGCCGCAAGGTCTCGCCGGACTTCGACACCGGGCTGGTCGGCTCCAAGCGGTTCCGGACCCTGCACGACGGGCTGAGACGGGTCGATGCGACCCTGCCGGCAGACGGGCCGTTCGACATTGCGCCCATGGCAACGATCACGGCCCTCGACTACCTGCAGCTGCGCTTCCCCGACCGCGATTGGGGAAACCTCGCGCCGAAGATCGCCGCGCGCCGCGACGCCGAGGGCCAGCGTCGCTCGGTGCGCGAGACGGCACCGACCGCCTGAGGGGGTGCGTGCGCCGTCTCCCTCCGTCTGAAGGAGAGGGCGAGGCCCGCGCTGTCAGACCGTCCGGCCGCCATCCACCGGCAGTTCCACGCCGGTGATGAAGTCGGATGAGGCGAGGTAGAGGGCGGCTTCCGCCACATCGCGGCCCTCGCTCAGGCGCCCGAGGGGAATCGTGGCGATGAACCTGGCCCGGTTCTCCGGCGTATCCGGCATGCCCATGAAGTCCTCCAGCATCCCGGTCACGCCCATCACCGGGCAGATCGCGTTGACGCGGATCTTCCAGGGCGCGAGTTCGACGGCGAGGGACTTCGACATCAGGTTCACCGCCCCCTTCGACGCGTTGTAGAAGGTCAGGCCGGGCCGGGGCCGGATCCCCGCCGTCGAGCCGACATTGAGAATCACGCCGCCGCCATGGTCGCGCATCGCCGGGGCGGCGGCCTGGACCATGTGGTAGATCGACTTCACGTTGACGGAGAACAAACGGTCGAAGGTTGCTTCGTCGACCTCCAGCAACGGCCGGTTCCGGTGGGTGTAGCCGGCATTGTTGACGATGATGTCCGGCGTGCCGAACCGGCGGGTCGTCTCCTCCAGCAGGCGGTCGATGTCGGCGCGGGAGGACACGTCGGTCCGCACCGCGATGGCCTTGTCCTCGCCGATCGACCGGGCCACGGCCTCCGCCTTCTCCGCCGCAAGATCGGCGATGGCGACCCTGGCGCCATTCTCCGCGTAGAGGCGGGCGGTGGCCTCGCCGAAACCGCTCGCCGCGCCGGTCACGATGGCGACCTTGCCCTGAAGCTTCATCGTATCCTCCCTGTCTTCGATGATCGGATTATTTTTTACCGCATGGTCTGACGCCGAACCGGCCTGCAGTTCGGCGGAGAATGATCTCACCGCTTTCGGTCCGATCCGGGGTGCCTGCTTGATCGTCTCTGCGGGCATAGCGAAGACATTGACGAATCCGCCACGTTCGGTTGGGTCCCGCTACCCTGAATTGCTTCGCTGACGCTTGCAGAGACAGGGCGGCATACGATCCAGGTATTCCCGAAAACGCTCTAACCGTGGTTGAACACGGTCGTCTTTGTCTTGCTGAAGTCGTGCAGGGCGGCAAACCCCTTCTCGCGACCGTGGCCGCTCTTGCCCGATCCGCCGAAGGGCAATTCGATGCCGGCCCCAGCGCCGTAGCAGTTCACGAACATCTGGCCGGTGCGCACACGCTTGGCGAGGCGCATCTGCCGTCCGCCGTCGCGGGTCCAGACGGCGGCGACGAGGCCGTACTCCGTGCCGTTGGCAAGCGCCACCGCATCCTCCTCGTCCTCGAAGGGCATGGCGACGAGGACGGGGCCGAAGACCTCCTCGCGGGCAATGACGTTGTCCCGGGGCGTCGGGCCGAACAGGGTCGGCGCCACGTAGTAGCCGCCCTCCGGCGCCTCGGGCGCGATGGTGCCCTGGGCGAGCACCGGGATGCCGTCGGCCTTCGCCTGCGCGATGAAGCCCTCGACGCGCCGCTGCTGCTTGGCCGTGATGATCGGCCCGCACTCCACATCCGCCTCCGGCGGCCCGACCCGCACGGCCGCGAAGGCGGCCTTCAAACGCTCCACCACCGTGTCGTAGGCGCTGCGCTCGATCAGGATGCGGCTCCCGGCCGAACAGGTCTGGCCGCTGTTCTGCGTGATGGCCTTCACGATCACCGGGATCGCGGCGTCGAGGTCCGCGTCGGCGAAGACGATCTGCGGGGACTTGCCCCCGAGTTCGAGGGTGCAGGTGATGAAGTGATCGGCGCAGAGCTTCTGGATGATCTGGCCCACCTCGGGCGAGCCGGTGAAGGACACGAAATCGACCCCGTGATGGGCGGCGAGCATGGCCCCCGCCCCCGCGCCCGAGCCCGTGACGATGTTGACCGAGCCTGCGGGAAATCCCGCCTCGCCCACGAGGTCAGCCAGGGCCAGGGCCGTGGCGCAGGCATCCTCGGCGGGCTTCAGCACGGTGGCGTTCCCGACGGCCAGCGCCGGGGCCAGCGTCCGGCCGAACATCTGTGCCGGGTAGTTCCAGGGCAGGATGTGGCCTGTCACGCCGTGGGGCTCCGGCGTGACGGTGACGAAGTAGCCGTTCAGGTAGGGCACGGTCTCGCCGTGCAGCTTGTCGGCGGCGGCCCCGTAGAACTCGAAGTAGCGGGCGAGCGCCACGATGTCCGCCCTGGCCACACTCGCGGGCTTGCCCGTGTCGCGGGCCTCGATCTCCGCGAGGCGGGCGGCGTCGCGCTCGATCAGCGTGCCGAGGCGCAGGAGGAGACGGCTGCGCTCCAGGGCCGAGGTCTTGCCCCAGGCGCCGTGGTCGAACGCCTCGCGGGCCGCCGCCACGGCGCGGTCCACGTCCTGCTGCGTGCTGTCGACGATGGCGCCGATGACCCTGCCGGTGGCGGGTTCATGCACGTCCAGGGTGGCCGCGCCTGAGGAGCGCGTCCACTCGCCGCCGATGAAGTTCATGGGGTCGGACATGGCGGATGGCATCTCCAGGTCGACGGGGAAGGCTCGAACCGCGTCTACACGGTGCGGCAGCGGGTGGTTCCGCCGGCGTCGGTCCGCCCAGACGATCCCGGTGAAAGGATAGTGCGGCCGGACCGGCGGGTCTAATACGGCGCGCGACAAGCCGGACCCGGCGCGGAGTGAAGGATCATCCCATGAAGGTCTCTGCCGATCTCTGCATCGTGCCGATGGGCGTCGGCCCGTCGGTGTCTCCCTACGTCCGGGAGATCAAAGCGGTGATCGAGGCCAGCGGCCTCACCGCGACGATGCACCCCAACGGCACCAACATCGAGGGCGAGTTGTCGGACATCTGCGCCCTCGCGGAGCGGTGCGAGGCGCGCCTCGCCGAACTCGGCGTGCAGCGGGTCTTCTTCACGCTGATCTTCTCCTCCCGGCGGGACAAGGAGCAGACGATGGCCGAGAAGCTCGCCGCCGTGTCGTGACGGGGCGCGGCGTCCTGCCGTTGATCGTTCCCGCACCTGCCGCGTTGCCCTAAGCACCGGCCGCTTGGCCGGCGGCGGCGCGAGGACGTACAACCATGGACGAGGCCGGCACACAGGACGACCGGAACCGCGACGTCCGGATCGAGCCCTACGACGGCCCGGCCGGCGGCTGGGGCTCCGCGCGCTCGCTCCTGGAGATACTGACCCGGGAGGGCGTGCCCGTGTCGGGCACTGCGCTGCTGACGAAGCAGAACAAGCCCGGCGGGTTCATGTGCACGTCCTGCGCCTGGGCCAAGCCGGCCAAGCCCCTGGCGTTCGAGTATTGCGAGAACGGCGCGAAGGCGACCGCCTGGGAACAGACCCGGCGTCGCGCGACGCTGGAATTCTTCGCCGAACATTCGGTGAGCGAGTTGCTGACCTGGAGCGACTACGCCCTGGAAGAGGCCGGGAGGCTGACGCATCCCATGCGCTACGATGCGGCAAGCGACCACTACGTCCCGTGCAGCTGGTCCGAGGCGTTCAAGGAGATCGGCCGGGAATTGAAGGGGTTGGACCCGAAGTCGGCGGTCTTCTACGCCTCCGGCCGGGCGTCCCTGGAGGCGAGCTACATGTACGGGCTGCTGGCCCGGCTCTACGGCAACAACAACCTCCCCGATTCCTCGAACATGTGCCACGAGCCGACCTCGGTGGCCCTCCCCCAATCAATCGGCTCGCCCGTCGGCACCGTGCTGCTCGAAGATTTCGAGCATACGGACATGATGTTCTTCTTCGGCCAGAACGTCGGCTCGAACTCGCCGCGAATGCTGCACCCGTTGCAGGAGGCCCGGCGCCGGGGCGCGAATATCGTCGTCTTCAACCCGCTCAAGGAGCGGGGCCTGGAGCGGTTCACCGACCCGCAATCGCCCGTGGAGATGCTGACCCGCTCCTCGACGAAGATCGCGACGCAGTATCACCAAGTGAAACTCGGCGGCGACCTCGCCGCCATCACCGGCCTGTGCAAGGCTCTCATTGCCGCCGACCGGGACGCCACGACGGCGGGCCGCCCGGCCGTCCTCGACCATGCCTTCATCGCCGAACACACGCAGGGCCTCGATGCCTTCATGGCCTTCTGCGACCGCCAGGACTGGTCCGCCCTGGAAGAGCGTTCGGGCCTGACGCGCCACGCCATCGAGGGCGCCGCGGCGGTCTATGCCCGCTCGAAGGCGGTGATCGGCATCTACGGCATGGGGCTGACGCAGCACCGGCGCGGGACCGAGACGGTGCGGATGCTCGCCAACCTCCTGCTGCTGCGCGGCAACATCGGCAAGCGCGGCGCCGGGATCTGCCCGGTGCGCGGCCATTCCAATGTGCAGGGGCAGCGCACCGTCGGCATCACCGAGAAGCCGGAGCTGGCGCCCAACGACAAGCTGCGCGAACTCTACGCCTTCGAGCCGCCGATGGAGAAGGGGCTCAACACGGTGGAGACCTGCGAGGGTATCCTCGACGGCAGCGTGAGGGCCTTCATCGGTCTCGGCGGCAACTTCCTGCGCGCCATCCCGGACACCGCCCGGATGGAGGCCGCGTGGAGGAACCAGCGCCTGACCGTGCAGGTCGCGACGAAGCTCAACCGCTCGCACTTGGTGAACGGATCGGTCGCCTACCTCCTGCCGTGCCTGGGGCGGCTGGAGATCGACCGTCAGGCGGGCGGCCCACAGGCGGTCTCGATGGAGGATTCCACCGCCCGGTTCCACGGCTCGAACGGCGCGGCCGACCCTGTCAGCCCGGACCTTCGCTCGGAGCCGTGGATCATCGCGGAGATCGCCAAGGCGACGCTGCCGCCAAACCCGCACATCGATTGGGATGCCTGGGTCGCCGATTACGGCCGGGTGCGGGACGCTATCGAGGCGACCTATCCCGACCTCTTCACCGACTTCAACGCCCGCATGTGGGAGCCCGGCGGCCTAACGAAGCCCGTCCCCGCCCGCCACCGCGAATGGAAGACCGAGTCCGGCAAGGCGCAGTTCGTGGTCCCGAGCGGGCTCGAAGCCGATCCCGATCTGCCACCCCGTGAAGGCGACATCCTGGACCTGATGACGCTGCGCTCGAACGACCAGTTCAACACCACGGTCTACGGCTACCACGACCGCTTCCGTGGGGTTTCCGGGACCCGCGACATCGTCTTCATGAACGTCGCCGACATCGCCCGGCTGGGGCTGACGGATGGCGGGCAGGCGCGCATCGAGACGGTATCGGACGACGGGATCGCCCGCGGCCTCGGCGGGCTGCGTGTCGTGGCCTACGACATCCCCCCGGGGAATTGTGCGGGCTACTACCCCGAGATGAACGTGCTGCTTCCCCTGTGGCATCACGACGCCCAATCGAAGACGCCGGCGGCGAAGTCCATCGCGGTGCGGGTCAGGCCGGAAGCGGCGGCATAATCGTCGCCGTCCTCCACTGGCGCGACGCCCTCCCTTTGGGCATGGAAAGGGAATGAGCGACCCCCTTTCCGGCGTGGTGGCCCCGGCCGCCGCGCCCCGCCTCCACGATCTGCTGACGCGTCTCGAAACCACCGCCGCGCTCGACGCGCCGGGGCTCGACCTGTCGCGCCTCGATTGCAGCCGCGCGGCCCTGGAGACCCTCGCCGCCCACGATGCGCGCGGGACGTGGCGCGATTCCGAGAGCGGCGGCCTCTCCCTTCCCCGGGCGGATCTCAGCCGCGCCCGCCTGGACGAAACCGACCTCGGCGGGGCGAACCTCAGGGGTGCGAGACTGACCCGCGCGGTGGGACGCTCGTCGAAGTTCGCCGCCGCGATCCTGGAGGAGGCGGACCTCAGCGAGACGGACCTCTCGGGCGCCGATTTCACCGACATCGTCGGCGGGCAGGTGCAACTCGGAGAGGCCATGCTGGAGGATGCCCGCTTCGTCCGGGCCTCCATGCGCTTCGGCAACCTGCAAAAGGCCCTGCTCGACGGCGCCGACTTCACCGGGGCCGACCTCTGGGGCACCGACTTCACCGGGGCGGACGCGGACGACACCGTCTTTCGCGGCGCCCGGCTCGACGAGGCCAAGCTGGCCGACACCAACTTGACCCAGGCCGATTTCGAAGGCGCAAGCCTGACCAAGGCGGTGCTCGCGGGCTCCCGCCTACGGGGGGCGAACTTCACGGGCGCCAAGCTCGACGGCGCCGACTTCACCGGGGCCGACCTGTCGGACACCAACCTCGTCCGCCTCAACCTCGCGACCTGCCGCCTGCGTCACGCCCGCTTCTCCGGCGCGTGGCTCAACGGCACGCGGATGCAGGTGGAGCAGCTGGGCGGTGCGGTGGGCGAGGAGGTGGCGGGCGCCTTCGCCGCCGCGCAGGCGAGCTACCTCGCCCTGGAACAGAACTGGAAGAGCATCGGCGACCAGGATGCCGCGAGCTGGGCCTACAAGCGCGGGCGGCGCATGGGACGCCACCATGCGGGGGCGCAGGCCAGGGCGGCCTGGGCGGCGCGCGACCATCGCGCCCTCGCCAAGCACGGTTACCGCTGGATCGCCGACCGATTCGTGGAATGGTTATGCGACTACGGGGAGAGCCTGTCCCGCATCGCCCGCGCCTTCGCGTTGCTGATCGTGGTCTTCGCGGCGCTCTTCGGGCTGACCGGGGGGCTCTTCATCACGGATGGCCCCGAGGCCGGGCCGACCTACAACCCCATCGACCTGATGAGCTACAGCGCCCTCAACATGATGACCGCCAACCCGCCCGAGATCGGCCTGAAGCCGACGGGCCGGGTGACGAACCTCCTCGTGGGCCTCGAAGGCGCCGCCGGGATCATCCTAATGGGGCTGTTCGGCTTCGTCCTCGGCAACCGCCTCAGGCGGTGAAAGGCGCCCTCACTCGGCCGAGCTCAGTCGCTCGATCACGACGTTGAGGTCCCGGCGCAGCGACCGGATCTCCGGCTCGCTCATCTCCAGTTGGCACATCACCGACTCGCGCACCGCCTGGGCCTCGGCCTTGAGGGCGAGGCCCTGAGGCGTCAGGCCGATCTCGACCTCGCGCTCGTCGCTCTGGCGGCGGGTCCGGCGCAGGAGTTCGGCGGCTTCCAGCCGCTTCAGCACGGGGGTCAGCGTGCCGGAATCGAGGCGCAGGCGCCGTCCGATCTCCGAGACGGTGACGCCGTCCTGCTCCCAGAGGACCAGAAGCACCAGATATTGCGGATAGGTGAGTCCCAGACGCTCCAGCAACGGCCTGTAGGACTTCGTCATCCGGTGCGCGGCAGCGTAGAGGGCGTAGCAAAGCTGGTTGTCCAGGTGCAGCGGATCGTCGATCGTCGTGCGTTCAATGGTGTTGACGGAATCGGCCATCTCGGCAGCTCACCCAATACGTCTTGCCGGCCGATGCAACATGCGTTCCGCCGGGTCCGGGTCCTGGTACTATAGGCCAGTTCGCGGCAGGATGGTCCCGTCGCGGCGGCCATGCGATCGTTTCGCACCTATTCGAATAGTCGCAGTCAATCGTGCACCATTGAAAGGCTGTTGAGAAGGCCCGCTTCATCCTCCAACGTTCTCAGATCGAGAAGGAGGGTGTCTTCCGTGATCCGCCCGATCACCGGGACCGGGAGGCGGCGCAGGGCGTCGGCCAGGCGGCGGCAGCGTCCCCCGCCGCCGCGCTTGCCCCCCTCCCCGCCCGTCGGCGTGAGCAGGAGGGCGGCGCTGGGCAGGGTCTCCACCGGGAGGGCGCCGGACCCGATCTGGCTCACGCAGTCGCCTACGCTCACGGTGGCCCTGCCGGACAGCCTTTCGGCGACGGCGGGGGCGAGGCGGTGCGCCTGGGCCGCGATGTCGCCTCGGGGCCGTGTGAGCAGCCGGAGGGTCGGCAATTCCTCGTGTAAGCGCTCCGGGTGGAGATAGAGCCGCAGCACCGCCTCCAGGGCGGCATAGGTCATCTTGTCGACGCGCAGCGCGCGCTTCAGCGGGCTCTTCCTGATCCGGGCGATGAGATCCTTGCGTCCGGCGACGATACCGCACTGGACGGCGCCGAGCAGCTTGTCGCCGCTGAACGTCACCACGTCGGCCCGCGCCAGCGCCGCGCTCACAGTCGGCTCCGGCGGCAAATTGTAGGCGGCGAGATCGATGAGGCTGCCGCTTCCGAGATCCTCCGCGAGCGGCACGCCGTACTCCCGGCAGAGGGCGTGGAGGGCCTCCGGGTCCGGTTGGGCGGTGAAGCCGGTGATGGCGTAGTTGCTGGGGTGGATCTTCATGGCGAGGCCGGTGCGCGGACCCATCGCCTCCGCGAAGTCGCGCAGGTGCGTCCGGTTCGTGGTGCCCACCTCCCGCAGGCGGCAGCCCGCCCGCACCATCACGTCCGGCACCCGGAACGAGCCGCCAATCTCCACGAGTTCGCCCCTGGAGACGATCACCTCCTTACGCATGGCGAGGGCGTTGAGGACCAGCAGCACCGCGGCGGCGTTGTTGTTGACGACGATGGCCGCCTCGGCCCCCGTGATCCGGCGGATCAGCGCCTCGACATGGTCGTCGCGCTCGCCCCGCGCCCCTGTCTCCAGATCGAATTCGAGGTTGGTGGCCTGGGTCATCACGGCGGCCACGGCGTCGGCGGCCGAGCGGGGCAGCAGGGCGCGGCCGAGATTGGTGTGCAGCACGGTCCCGGTGAGGTTGAAGACCGGCCGGAGGGACGGTCGTCGCTCCGCCGCGAGCGCGTCCGCGCAGCGGGAGAGGATCCCCGCGCCGTCGTCCGCCTGGGCCTGCCCGGCGCGGATCCGGGCGAGGTCGGCCCGGATCGCATCCGTGAGGGCGCTGCGCCCGTAGATCTCGATGAGGTCTCCCGCCGCCGCGTGGCCGAGGAGCCGGTCCACAGAGGGAATCCGGCGCGGATCGGAGGCGGGCGGAGGGGACTGAGAGGACTGAGGGGATTGGGTGCGGCGGGCCTGGGTCATCGGCTTCCGTGATAGTGGCAGGCCCCTCCCCCGGCCAGGACATTGCCGCCGCACCCCTGTCCCGGAGCCGGATTCCGGCCACATCTCGCGCGCAACACCCGCCCCGGGCGGCGTCCGAAGGCCGAGAGGCCACGCCGCGGGAAGACGAATCGACGGTCGGAACCGCGCCCCACGGGTCGCGGAAGCACCGGCCGTCGGCGCAGGAGGACATCGCCATGAGAATCGACGCCGCAGCCCTCACCCTCGCCCTGGTCCTTGCCGGGGCGACCATCCCCACCGCCCGCGCGGAGACGGTGACGAAGGAGCGTTTCGGCTGCCACACCATGGCGGTGACGGAACGGCTGTTCCAACTCGTCCAGGCGGGAGACGAGAGCGGCTTCGGACAGCTCCTCAACTCCAGCCTCTCCAACGGCGAGTGCAAGTACTGGAAGAAGGGCGAGGACGTCGCCGTCGAGGGGCGGACGGCGGGCTATTCGTGCATCGCCGGCACGGCCACGAAGGAAGCCTGCTTCTGGACGCCGATCAGCGCTCTGGACGCCGCGCCGTAGGGGCGCCGGGCGCGGCCGTCCGAACCGGGCTTGCCTATGAGAGGCGCCCGGCGCGGCTATACTGGGCGCGCCGACTCGTCGTCCCGGATCGCGGACCTAGGTGACGGGGACGCGCAGCCCGAGCCATTCGCCGGGCCGGTGAAGCCGTCGCGTTCCCGGCGCGATGGCCGGGACCGGCGACGGTGAGGGCTCCCTCCGTCCACGCCTCTTCCCGGGTCGATGCCGCCACACCTTCTCCTCGTCTCGGCGGCGCTGCTGCCCTTCCTCGGAAGCGCGGCCGTGATCGCCCTGCCCGGCCACGCCCGGAACGCGGCGGCCGCCTTGGCCGGTTTCGTGACGCTGGCGGGTCTCGCCTGCATCGTTCTCCTGTACCCCCAGGCGACTGGCGGGGAACCCGTCGTCGCCGCGATGGACTGGCTGCCGAGCCTCGGCGTACGGCTCGTCCTGCGCCTCGACGCCTTGTCGTGGATCTTCGCTGTCCTCGTCCTCGGAATCGGCGCGCTGGTCGTGCTCTATGCCCGCTACTACATGGCCGCCGCCGACCCGGTGCCGCGCCTGTTCTGCTACTTCCTCGCCTTCGTCGGCGCGATGCTCGGGCTCGTCCTGTCCGGTAACCTGATCCAGCTCGTGGTCTTCTGGGAGATGACGAGCGTCGTCTCCTTCCTGCTGATCGGATACTGGTCCGACAACGCCTCGGCGCGCGACGGAGCGCGGATGGCGGTGACGATCACCGCCGCCGGGGGCCTCTGCCTCCTCGTCGGGATGGTGCTCCTCGGGCAGATCGCGGGAAGCTACGAACTCGACACCGTCCTCGGCGCGGGCGAGGCGATCCGAAAAAGCCCGCTCTACCTGCCGACCCTGGTGCTGATCCTCGCCGGGGCACTGACCAAGTCGGCGCAGTTCCCGTTCCACATCTGGCTGCCCCGGGCGATGGCGGCGCCGACGCCGATCAGCGCCTATCTCCATTCCGCCACGATGGTGAAGGCGGGCATCTTCCTGATGATCCGGTTCTGGCCGGTCCTGTCGGGCACGGAGAGCTGGTACTGGATCGTGGGCACCGCCGGGATGGCGACGATGCTCGTCGGCGCCTGGAGCGCGATCTTCCAGCACGACCTGAAGGGCCTGCTGGCCTACTCCACCATCAGCCACCTCGGCCTGATCACCCTGCTCCTCGGCCTCGGTTCCCCGCTGGCCGTGGTGGCCGCGATCTTCCACACCGTGAACCACGCGACCTTCAAGGCGTCGCTCTTCATGGCGGCGGGGATCATCGACCACGAGACCGGGACGCGGGACATGCGTCGCCTCAGCGGGCTGTGGCGGGCGATGCCCTATACGGCGACCCTCGCGATGGTGGCGGCCGCCGCCATGGCGGGCGTGCCGCTGCTGAACGGGTTCCTGTCGAAGGAGATGTTCCTGGCGGAGGCCGTCGACAGCACGGGTGCCCACCCCATCAACACGGCGCTCCCTTTCTTTGCGACGGTGGCAAGCGCCTTCACGGTGCTCTACTCCCTGCGCTTCATCCGTCAGACCTTCTTCGGTCCCCCGGCCCGGGACCTGCCCCACGCCCCGCACGAGCCGGCGCGCTGGATGCGCATTCCCATCGAGGCGCTCGTCCTCGTCTGCATCGCCATCGGCTTGGTACCCAACCTGACCATCGGCCCGATCCTGGCCGGGGCTGCCCGCTCCGTCCTTGGAGACCGGACGCCGGACTACGACCTCGCGATCTGGCACGGTTTCAACGCGCCGCTCGCGATGAGCGTCCTGGCGCTGGCCGGCGGCGTCGCCCTCTACCGGATCTTCGGCCGCCGGATCGACACCAATCCCCGCGGCGGCCCCTGGCTGCTCGATCGCTTCGACGGCGGCCACCTGTTCGAGCGGGCGATGACCGGATTGGTCCTCGGCGCCCGCCGCCTGGAGACGATCCTGGGCACGGAGCGGCTCCAGCCGCAACTGCGCCTGATCTTCCTGGCCGCCCTGCTGGCCGCGACGGCGACGGGGATCGGACGGGGTGTCGATCTCTTCCTACAGGGCAGGACCACCGCCTTCGATCCCGCCTTCGCCATGCTCTGGCTCACGGGGGCCGCCTGCGCCCTCGGCGCGGCGGAGCGGGCGAAGTATCACCGCCTCTCGGCTGTGATCCTCCTCGGGGGCGCGGGCCTTGTGAGCTGCCTGACGTTCCTCTGGCTCTCCGCCCCCGACCTGGCGGTGACGCAGATCCTCGTCGAGATCGTCACCACGGTGATGCTGCTCCTCGGCCTCCGCTGGCTGCCGAAGCGCGACGAGGCGATTCCCGCCCCCCTGTCGGAGCGCGCCCGCGCGAGGCGGCGGCGGCTCATTGATCTCGGGATCGCGGTCCTCGCCGGCTCCGGCCTCGCCGGCCTTTCCTACGCGGTCATGACCCGCCCGCCCGTCGAGGGCATCAGCCGCTGGTTCGTGGAGGAGGCCTATCCGAAGGCGGGCGGGCGCAACGTCGTCAACGTCCTGCTGGTGGATTTCCGTGCCTTCGACACGCTGGGCGAGATCTGCGTCCTCGGGGTGGTGGGGCTGACGGTCTTCGCTCTGCTGCGCCGGTTCCGCCCCGCTCCCGACTCCCTGGAGCGGCCCGCTCAGCAGGTCCGCTTCGACGCCATCGACAGGGCCCGCGAGGGCCGCGAGCCGGGCCACACGGCCTCCGACGCCCTGCTCGTGCCGCGCACCGTCATCACATGGCTGTCGCCCTTCATCGTGCTCCTGGCACTTCACCTGTTCCTGCGGGGCCACGACCTGCCGGGCGGTGGCTTCGCGGCGGGAATCGCGCTCACCATCGCTTTCATGCTCCAGTATCTCGCCCGGGGCGCGGAGTGGGTCGAGGAGCGCCTGCGCATCCGGCCGATCACCTGGATCGGCCTCGGCCTCCTCGTCTCCGTCCTGGCCGGCGCGATGTCCTGGCCGTTCTCCCACCCCTTCCTCACGGCGGCCTTCGCCTATTGGGAGGCGCCGGTCCTGGGCAAGGTGCCCCTCGCCTCCGCCCTGATCTTCGATCTCGGCATCATGATCCTGGTGGTGGGATCGAGCGTGCTGATGCTGGTGGCGCTCGCCCACCAATCCCTGCGCCGGACCCGGGCCGCCGAGTCCGAGGCCGAACGGGCGGCCGCCAGGGAGCCCGCCTAATGGAACTCGTCCTCTCCCTCGGCATCGGCGTGCTGGCCGCCGCCGGGATCTGGCTGATCCTGCGTCCGCGGACCTTTCAGGTCGTCCTTGGCCTGTCGCTCCTCGGCTATGCGGTGAACCTCTTCATCTTCGCCATGGGACGGATCACCGTGGGCGCCCCGCCGGTCCTCGGCGTCGGCCCGGGAATGGTGTCGGTGGACGATCCCGTGCCGCAGGCGCTGGTGCTGACCGCCGTAGTGATCAGCTTCGCCCTCACCGCCCTGTTCCTCGTCGTGCTGCTGGCCGCGCGGGGCGAGACGGGATGCGATCACGTGGACGGGCGCGAGCCGCACGAGGCCGAACCCGATGCCGGGAACCCGCTGCCATGACGGGTCCCGTGTCCAACTTCGACGTCACCAGCGTCTGGACCGACCATGTGGTCGTCCTGCCCGTCGTCCTGCCCATCGCCGTGGCGGGGGCGATGTTCCTGATCGACGAGCGCCGCCGCGCCCTGAAGGCCGGCTTGAGCCTCGCCACGATGCTGGTGCTGATGGCGGCGTCACTGGTCCTCGTGTCCTGGGCGGGCGAGGCGCCGCGGGTCTATCGCCTCGGCAACTGGGCGGCGCCCTACGGCATCGTGCTCGTGGCGGACCGCCTGTCCGCGATGATGCTGGCGCTGGCCTCCGTGCTCGGTCTCGGCGCGCTGGTCTTCTCCTTCGCCCGGTGGGGCCGGGCCGGGCCGCGCTTCCACGGCCTGTTCCTGCTGCTGTTGATGGGGGTGAACGGCGCCTTCCTGACCGGCGACTTGTTCAATCTGTTCGTGTTCTTCGAGGTGATGCTCGCCGCGTCCTACGGGCTCGTGCTCCACGGCTCCGGCGAGGAGCGGATCCGGGCGGGACTGGGCTACATCGCGGTGAACCTTGTCGCCTCCCTGTTCTTCCTCATCGGCGTCAGCCTGATCTACGGCACGATGGGCACGCTCAACATGGCCGACCTCGCCCGGCGCATCGCAGTGCCGCCCGGCGGCGACCTCGGCCTGTTCGAGATCGGCTGCGCCATCCTCGGCCTCGCCTTCCTCATCAAGTGCAGCGCGTGGCCCCTCGGCTTCTGGCTTCCGACCACCTACTCGGCGGCGTCGGCCCCGGCCGCCGCCATCCTGGCGATCCTCAGCAAGGTCGGCGTCTACGTGGTGGTGCGCCTGAGCCTGCTCGTCTTCGGGGAGGGTCTGTCGCTGCAGTTCGGCCGCTCGACCATCCTGGCGGCCGGTCTGGCGACGATCGCCTTCGGCACGATCGGCCTCGTGGCGGCCCGAGACCTCACCCGCGCCGCCGGCTACGCGGTGATGGTCTCCTCGGGGACGGTGCTGGCGGTCCTCGGCACCGGCAACGGCGCCGCCTTGTCCGGCGCCCTCTACTACCTCGTGGGCTCCACCCTGGCGGCGGGGACGCTCTTCCTTCTCGCCGAGGTGCTGCAACGCGGGCGCGATCCGGCGAGGACCGCCGAACCGGTCTTCGCCGACGAGTACCGCGACCCGTTCGACGACGCGGACGCCACGGAGATCGGCGTGGCGATTCCCGCTGTCCTGGCAACGCTCGGCGTCGGCTTCCTCCTGTGCACCCTGGTCCTCGTCGGCATCCCGCCCCTGCCCGGCTTCGTGGGCAAGCTCGCGATCTTCATGGGGCTGGCGGCAGGTCCGCTCGCGGCGGCCGGCTGGTGGCTCATCGCGGCTTTGACGCTCTCGAGCCTCGGCACGCTGATGCCCCTCGTTCGCCTCGGCATCCAGACCCTGTGGGTGCGCCAGGACGCGCCGCCGGCCACCCTAGCCCGATCGGAGTTCGCGGCCCTTGCCGGTCTTCTGGCGGCCTGCCTTGCCCTAGCCCTGTGGGGCGGGCCCGCCCTGGCCTACGCCGATGCCACGGTGGACTGGCTGGTGCGGCCGCAGGCTTACATCCGCGCGGTGCTCGGCCCTGTTGAAGGCTCGGCCCCATGAGCCGCCTGCTCCCCCATCCGATCCTCTCGGCGGCGCTCGCCGCGACATGGCTGCTCCTGAACGCGCCGCCGAGCCCCGGCAGTCTGGTCCTGGCCGTGGCTGCCGGGTTGACCATTCCGGCCGTGATGCGGGCACTCCGGCCGGCGCCCGTCCGCCTGCGCCGGCCCTGGGCGCTCCTGCGTCTGGCCGGCCTCGTACTCGCGGACATGGTGCGTTCGAACCTCGACGTGGCGCGGATCATCCTGAGCCCGGACCAGGCGGGGCGGCGAACCGGATTCGTCTCTATTCCCCTGGAACTGCGCGATCCCTTCGGCCTCACGCTTCTGGCGATCATGCTCACGGTCACGCCCGGCACCCTCTGGGTCCAGTACGATTCCGATACAGGGCGTCTCTTGCTGCACGTCCTCGACGACACCGGCGACGACGGGTGGGTCCGGCGAGTCAAGGAACGGTACGAGCGCCCCCTGCTGGAGATATTCGCATGAGCGCGGCGCTGATTTTGGATTGGGGCCTCGGCCTCGCGCAGGCGATGCTCACCCTCGCCATGGCCCTGGCCGGGTGGCGCATGATCCGGGGGCCGAGGGCGCAGGACCGGATCCTCGGCCTCGATACGCTCTACGTGAACGGGATGCTGGCCATCGTGGTCCACGGAATGCGCACGGGCAGCGAACTGTATTTCGAGGCGGCCTTCATCATCGGGATCCTCGGCTTCACCGCCTCCGTGGCCCTCGCCAAATTCTTGATGCAGGGCGAGGTGATCCAATGACGGGCGGGGACTTTCCCCTCTGGGCGGCCTGCCTCGTCGTCGCCCTGGCGCTGGCCGGCGCCGGATTCGCCCTGACCGGCTCCCTCGGCCTGATCCGTCTGCGAACCTTCTACGAACGCACCCACGCACCGAGCCTGAGCGCGACGCTCGGCGCGACCCTCATCCTCCTCAGTTCGATGCTGCTACTGTCGCTGGTCGAGGGCCGCCCGGTGCTCCGGGACGCTCTGATCGGCCTGTTCATCACCGTCACGACACCCGTCACGCTGATTCTGCTGTCGCGGGCCGCCGCCCACAGAGACCGGCACGAGAAGAGACCCGGCGCCCCGCCGAAGACCTGAGCTCCCTCACGGGTCGCCGCGAGCGACGCATCGACGATCGGTAAGATCCATCCGAAATCTCTTTCAGGACTCAGTCCGGCCGCACGCGCGGTCCGGGACGGAGAGGGGCGTTCTCTTCCAAAGATCCCCGCCGCCAACGCCACCGGATCTGGCGGCGGCGACTGGCGCAATCGGATGGCGGATGGGGCGTAAGCAGCAAATCGGGGAGCAAAGCGACGGGAAGGCCCCTCAAGCACCCGAGCACCACCGATCGTCGCGGCTTGCGGAAGTCGTACGGGCGGTCGCCGGAGCGCCGTGGCGGAAGGGGTGGGATTCGAACCCACGGTGGAGTTGCCCCCACGGCGGTTTTCAAGACCGCTGCCTTAAACCACTCGGCCACCCTTCCTCGCGCAGGCGCCCCCGGATGTACGGTCGCTCCGCGAGCCGCGTCAACTACGAGCACACGGTCGGAGCCGGTGACGAACGAACTGCGGTGAGCCCCCTCCCCCCCTTCCCTCGCCGGACAACCGAGCCACCATACCCGTGGTGGGCTGCAAACCTGCGTTGGGCTGCGAGAAGGCGCTTGCCAAGTTCGAACCGACCCCGTAGAAGCCCGTCAACCGCGGCGGGCATCCATCGCCGCCACGGTTCAGGCGCCCGTAGCTCAGCTGGATAGAGCACCAGACTACGAATCTGGGGGTCAGAGGTTCGAATCCTTTCGGGCGCGCCACTTCCAATCAAGACTGCCAAACCTGCTCATGAACCAGCCCTGTGCTTTGGCTGGGATCGGATCCACGCTGGCTCGGTCGGCCGTGAGGCGGATTACCTCCGCCACGTCATCACCCTCTTCGTCAGTTGTCTGAAGCCGCGCTTCCTGACGCGAAAACTTCCGTAGCACCGACTCTTCGTTTCGGACGATCACACCGCTCGGTCGCTCATGGCCCCTCCGGCCACGGGCCATTCATCGTTCGCAAGACAGATCCCCGCCTGAACAGGCGAGCTGATCGGTCAGGTCGCGGGTCCTGCGGTCGGTCATGGCCGTCGGGCATTCGCCGATGAGCATGGGATCATCGTTCCGGTGCTCTCGGGGTACTTAGCATCGTATCCGGTTTCAAAATGGCATTCGAAATCGCGGAAGCGGCGCCATGCGTCCTGTGCGAGATCGAGGTTGCGCCGCCCGAGCGGGTCGAGTTTCGCCCGCAAGGCGTCCCGCGCCGTCCTCGGGTGCTCTTCGGCCGCGGCACCGCTTGCGCTGCGCGCTCAGCGTTCCCTCCGTCTGATTGGGAGCCTCGGCACACAGCGCCGGCACCTCGGCCATCGCCATGGTGGGCCAGAGCATGAGGAACCCGAGGCAAGCCTGCTTTATCGCGCAATCCTCACCAGACGGCGACTGTCTCCCGCCCCCACCCCGGCCTTCGCCCGTGGTCGCACGACGGCGCTTCCGAGGAGAGGAAGCACATGCTGGAGCGCATTCTGCATGGCCAGCGGACCGGTTTCGCCTAAACTTCGGAGCAAGCCACCCGTCATAGGACCCACCGTCTTCGCCATCGGCCGCCCGCGATGGTCGAGGGCGGCATGGTGCTGAAGGAGATCCCCGTGCAGCGGTGAGGATGGGGTGGCGCGTATCCCCATCTCCTTCCTCGCGAAGGCCCACGTTCACCGTCCCGCTCGCCATCGCGGCGGGCATCGCTTAGAGCGCGGCAGTTGCGCAACGCGCCGACTATGAGACATCGCGGATGACTGTCCTGCCCCGCTGGACCCTGGCCCAGCGTACCCTTGTTCTGCCCGAGGAGCGCCTGCCCTGGCCGGCGACGGGCCTCATGGGCGCCCAGCACCTCGTGGCGATGTCGGGCTCGACCGTCGTCGGCCCCCTTCTGATGGGTTTCGACCCCAACCTGGCAATCCTGTTTTCCGGGGTCGGTACGCTGATTTTCCTCCTGTGCACCGGCGGGCGGGTGCCGAGCTACCTCGGCTCGTCCTTCTCCTTCATCGCCGTGATCGTCGCCGTGACGGGTTACACGGGCAGCGGACCGAACCCCGATATCGGGCCGGCACTCGGCGGCATCATCGCCTGCGGAGCCCTCTATGCCCTGATCGGGCTGATCGTGACGCTCACCGACACGGGCTGGATCGAGCGCCTGATGCCGCCGGTCGTCACCGGGGCCATCGGGGCGGCGATCGGACTGAATCTCGCGCCTGTCGCGGTGAAGGGGATCCAGGGCAGCGGCCCGCACCTCGCCGTCGCGCTGACGACGCTGGTCGCCGTCGCGCTCGCCTCGTCAATCGGGCCGGTGCTCGCCCGGCGGATGTCGATCCTCACGGGGATCGCGGTCGGCTACGGGCTGGTGCTGATCCTCGGCAACGGGCTCGCGCTGCTGCCCGCGATCGATTATGCCGAGCTCGCCGCCGCCCCGTGGTTCGGCTGGCCAACCTTCCGTTCACCGACCTTCGATCTCCCGGCGATCCTGCTGATCGCCCCGGTGGCGATCATCCTGGTCGCGGAGAACCTCGGGCACATCAAGGCCATCGGCGTGATGACCGGGCGCAACCTCGATCCGCTGATCGGGCGGGGCTTCATCGGCGATGGGGTGGCGACCATGATCTCCGGTGCCGGCGGAGGCACGGGGGTCACGACCTATGTCGAGAACATGGGGGTGATGGCGATCACCCGGGTGTACTCGAGCCTCGTCTTCGTCGCGGCGGCCCTCTTCGCCATCGGCCTCGGCTTCTCGCCGAAGTTCGGCGCCCTGCTGCGGACGGTGCCGCCCCCCGTCCTCGGTGGCCTGTCGGTCGCCGTCTTCGGCCTCATCGCGGGGGCCATGGTCCGGGTGTGGGTGGACAACCGGGTGGACTTCGCGCAGCCCCGCAACCTCTTCACCGTCGGGACCGCCCTGATCTTCGGGGCGGGAAACTTCTCGTTGGCCTTCGGCAGCTTCGCCATCGGCGGCATCGGCACGTCCACGCTCGCCGCCATCGGCATGTACCAGCTCATGAGCGCCGTCTCGGCACGCGAGCCGTCGACCGGCGGGTGACGCGCACCGGGTCGGCGGGAGTTCCGGTCGAAAGACTTGCGGTGGTGTCATCGGCGCCATCCACGCGCTTTTAAAAAAAGCAAAACACGATCGAGCGGCACACAACCGTCGAACGGGATCATCGAGATTTTTAATGTGAGCAGAAGACCGTCTCGAAACGTTCGAGGTGGGATCAACGAAGGCACGTTTTGCCATTGCGTGCTTGGTTCTGATCGGAGCACTTGCTCAATTTCCCGATTTGCGAGCGGCCGAGCCGACCGACGATCTGCCGAGGCTGATCGGACTCAGGAGAAACGGCCGGTCGCCACGACAGTCATGGCAGACCTGCCGGAACCGCCGCCCACGATTCTGCAGTTCAACCGTCGCGGTCATAAGGCCATGAGTTACGGCGCTACCCCGCTTGACGGCGCTCGCATCGCGCGGGACATCGCCGCCCTCGACACCTTCACGCAGGGCCTCGACCGGAGCTCAAGCGTCGCCGCGCCCCTTCAGTGAGACGGCGGAGATGAGTCTCGCAGGGATGGTAGCCACGCCCTCC
Source organism: Methylobacterium aerolatum (assembly GCF_022179085.1). Classification (GTDB taxonomy): domain Bacteria; phylum Pseudomonadota; class Alphaproteobacteria; order Rhizobiales; family Beijerinckiaceae; genus Methylobacterium; species Methylobacterium aerolatum. The sequence goes on along the minus strand of NZ_BPQE01000023.1, from coordinate 138,878 downwards.
CACGCCGAGCCTCCGCTCAACCGAAACGCGATGTTCTCGTTAATGCATTTTCGGGGAAAACTTGGATCGTACACCACCCCCATCTTTGCGGGCGTCAGCGAAGCAATCCAGAGCGGCGGGACGCCTTCAGCACAAAGCGGCTTGCTGAATTGCTTCGCCGCGCTCGCAATGACGAAATGGCGGAGCGATCCAAGTCGGACCGAAAGTGCTGTGAAGCCGTGGATCTTACATCAACGAGCGCTGGTGTGACCGATAATATCCGGATCGTCTCGTGACCCGCCGCGTCTGATGTGTGATTAAAATTGCCTCGCAAACTGAACCACGCTCGCCGGTAGTGCCGGTGAATCGGGGCAGCGCCGACTTTGAGACCGTTACCGTTTTGCAATCATCGGGTAGACGCTCGGAGAATTTGGTCGCTGAAATAGCAGAATAAATTCAAATATGACGTCATGATCGAGCGGGCGAGGAAAAATCTATCGTAATCGACTAAAGATCCTTGACCTTCTCAGGCTCGATTTTCCCCCTGATCACGTCCATGACGGCCATGAAGTTTCCTTTCAGCCGCCCCAGCCTATCCTCGCCATCCTTGAAGATAAAAATCTTGATCGCGTTGGCCGTAAAATTGCGCGAGATATGGGCAGTCAGGTTCCCGACATTCATGTTGTTTTTGCGAAACAAATAGAGTGGGTTGACCACCTGAGAATAGCCGAGCCGAGTCCCCGCCACACGACCGCCCTTGAAACCGAGATGGACGCCGTACGCGGTGCTCACCTTGACGATCTTCCCGCGCCGAGCGACCTCGGCGCCGAAATCCCGGTCTTCCTGCCATCCATAGAGGACGAGCCGCTCATCGAACCTAAGCCCCGAGATAGCCGCGAGCCGAAAGACCATATTGCAGCCGTATGGACTGAAATTGTTTATGATCTTTCGTTTGTGGTTCTCTACATCGATTGAGCTGAGCTTCTGCTTCGCGTCTTCGAATTTGATCGCCTTGCCGTTAATGCCGTCAGCAATGACTGCACCCGTCGCACCCGCAATGCTCGCGTCTTCGGTGAAGAGATCGACCATCACTTTGATGTAGTCGCGGTGAGCCACGAAATCGTCGTCGAAAAAGAAGACGAGATCGATATCGTTGCCCAGGTTTGCCAAGGCGTTGTTGCGCTGTTTGGTCAATCCGACCGGGCCATAGATCGTGCGAACGTGATGGGCGTCGGTGAGCTGAGGGCTGTCGTCCGATGAGCTGCACGATATGATGATATCATCGATCGGATAGGTTTGATCGCGCAGCGACGCAATGCATTGCGCCACGACGTTCGGGCGCCCCTTGGTTGCAATCGCAACAGCCACGCGGATGCTCTTCATAACCGGTCACACGCTCTTGAAAGCTCACGAGGCATCAGGATTAAATTCTAAACCATCAGTTCATTGGGACAAACTAGCGGCCGGAATCGCTCAACGGTGTCGAGTTTTCTCCTACCATATGCGCGCCGTGTGAATATATAAAAATTTCATCGGATTCTTACCAAAGATCATCAATATATTAGGTTAACTCGGCCACGATCAGGCTCATCCAACATTACCGCCTCATTGAAAAGACGGTTGCTGGAGAATCCTCGGTGACCGTTTCGAGTTGCTGCAAGTCCTTGTCTTCCGTTTCGATCCAAGACAAAAATGTCGCATGGGTCATGGGCCGCTCACCCATCTGCTAACTGTGTGTGGCAGCGGGACTCTTATTGGCGTTGCCATCAAGTTGTCTGCCATTGGCTGACGCCGTAGCGTCTTTTTAGCGACGTGTTAAGAGCGGTGACATACCGACAGGCTTGCGCGCCGGGATCGTATTAACCTGAGCGTGCTTTCACGCTGCTCTCTGCGCACTCGTATCATCCGAGTCAGGGACGTCCCCGAGCCCCGCCAGTGCGTCGTCCAAAGATCGGACGAGGAGACGTAGCGGCACTCGGGCCTTCTGGAATGCCCTGCGGAGCTTGGCCGAAATGGCTGACCACGGCACTGCTTAGGGTTGTGATGGATGGAGGGATCCTTCGCTCCCGAGAAGTTGTGGCTTCCTTGCCTCCCCGGTCATTGGCCGAGGCGGCGATCGTCAGCGGCGCCCGATGCGCGCGGCTCATAATGATCGCCGGACAAGGAAAATCACGCCGATGAGACACCGGAGCGAACGTGGGGCGGCTGCACAGAGATTCCCGCCCTCAAGCTGCTTGCCCCTCACCGAAGGTCCCAATCGGCGGGAAAGGGGTGCGGGGCAAGGCTCATGGCCGATCGACGCTGAAAGAGGTCTCGGCCGGTGCACCGCGGCATCGAGCGTGCAAACTTGCCTCTCAACCTTTGCACGCCGATGGACCGCCCGTTGCGACCGATCCATCCCGACAGTTGTGCCGGAATTCCTAGACTGCTCCGTCGCACCGTCAACCATGTCGGCTGAAGTCACTTTCAAAGCGCAGTCGCGTCCGGCAGAGTGCGCCATGGTTTCTGCGGTCTGAAGCCGAAGATGATTCGATGTCGGCACGCTGGGAAATCTTAACAAGTGCCGCGGCTAAGAGAGCCGGGGGCATTGAAAAATGCTCCCTGAGCGGGAGCCACCTGTCGCGTTAGATCTGCCTCGTCTAACCATTGCCGTTTGTGAAAAATCGACGCGAAACTGACCTTGCCGTAAACCGGGATCAATGATGATTGGTAAGAAGGCGGCTTTCGGAGGTGCCATTCTCGTCGGTACGAGGCTGTTTTCGCGCGTGCTCGACCTCGTGGCCATGGTCGTCATCGCACGGATCCTGACGCCGGGCGACTTCGGACTCGTGGCCCTCGCGATGAGCTTCGTCATCATCGTGGAAGCCGTTCTGGAACTTCCGCTGACACAGGCGATGTTGCGCCTCGACGATATCGAACGGGCTCACTACGACAGCGCCTTCACTTTGAGCATCTTGCGCGGGTGCGTGCTTTACCTCTGCGTATTGATCATCTCGTTTCCAGTGACCCATATCTATGGAGACGACAGGTTATTTCTGCTGCTGCAGGTCGTCGGGGCTGCGCCGCTGCTCAAGAGCTTCGCCAGCCCGATGTTGGTCGACTTCCAGAGAGCGTTGAGCTTCTGGCGGGACGCGGCGGTCGAGTTGTCCGCCAAGATCTGCGGGGTGGTTGCATCCATAAGCTGTGCCGCGCTGGGTGCAGGCTACTGGTCCATCGCGATCGGACTCCTGTGCACCAATTCCGCCTATTCCCTCATCTCCTTCATATTGGCCCCCTACCGACCGCGTCTGAGCTTCGCGAGGATGGGGTTTTTCGCACGGTTTTCGGGCTGGATCAGCCTCGCGCAGGTTGCCATCGCGCTGAATTGGCAGGTCGAAAATCTGGTGCTCGGGCGCCTCGGGTCGAGTACGCAGCTGGGATTGTTCAAGGTCGGCAGCGACTTGGCAGGAATACCGTTCCAGGCCCTGTTCGGACCGTTGGCGCGACCACTGATCGCCGTGTTCTCGAAGATCAAAGCATCCGGCGCTTCGACGAAGGGCCAATATCTCCTCGCGTCGTCGTACATGATGGCGATCGGGCTGCCGATCATGACCGGCATCGCGGTGACTGCGCCGTTCATCACCCGCGTTTTTCTTGGGGATCAGTGGGATGCTGCGGCGCCGATCCTGCACCTGTTGGCGCTGAGCACGATCCCGGCCCTGTTCACCGTGGCGGCTTACCCGCTCGTGATCGCGGCCGGCCAGACGAAGATCGTGTTCCAGCAAAACATCGCCGATCTGGTCGTCCGGGTGCCGTCGACGATCGCCGGAATCTATTTCTACGGGCTCAATGGCTTGATCGGCGCCCGGCTGATATCGGAGCTGTTCCGCAACATCTACATCATGAAAACCATCAAGGACATGGAAGGGATATCCATTTCCGGCCAGGTGACGTATCACGCCCGATACTTGGTTTCTGCCGGTGCGATGTACTTCATCGTGCTGACCGTCGAGCAGATTTTGATCCCCCATTTCCGCAGCGACCAGTCCCTCGCCCGTCTCGTCGTCGCGTCGTTCATCGGCGCCTGCTTCTACTTCGTGTCGATCTTCATCGGCTGGCTTGTGTCCGGCCGACCTCCGGGAATCGAGCAGAGCGTCGTGAACTTCCTCAAGGAGCATCGCGGAAGGATCGCGCGAGCGAATTTCGGCAAGCCGGATCATCTGATGCCGAAGCGCAAGGATCCCGCGGCGCCCTGACGACGGGATGCCTGGCCCGCCATCCGACCTCACCTCAGACTGGGTTGCGACAAACGAAGCCGCCGGACGGTCGTGGCCGGTGGGCGTGGCGCGCAGGGTCGTCGGACATCCGAAGGTTGTGGACGGTACCGGGGGATCCGGCGCCATCCCGCAGCGGCCCGGCCCATGCCGCAGCCGAATTTACTATGGAACCCGAACCCGGTGGCAGCGATAGCAAAACCGGGCCACTCTCTCCGAAGCCTCAGCTTTCCTGCCGCCTGCGTGGAACCAAATAGGCGCCTCGTGATAGGATAAGCCTCAGCCGTCTACAGCCGCGGACCCACGGAATGGATTTTCAAGATCTTCGTACCTTGCCTCCGGAGGGTACGGTCGCTGCTGATATCTGCATCGTGGGTGCTGGACCGGTTGGATTGACGCTCGCGAGCGAACTCGCGAACTCACACCGCAAGGTATTAGTCATCGAGAGCGGTGGTCGCTCCCCGGATGTCTGGGCCGACGCGCTCAGCGAAATCGAGAGTGTCGGCGCCGCCCGCGTGATGGACCAGACCCTCGTGCGCAACCGAGGACTCGGTGGAACGTCGCAGACTTGGTCGGGCCGCCTCGCGGCGTTCGACGACCTCGACTTCGCGACGCGAGACTGGGTACCCCATTCCGGCTGGCCGATTTCGAGGGGCGAAATCGTACCTTATCTCGACCGGACATTGCCTCATCTCGGAAGCATCATCGCCGACAACATCCAGAACGACCTGCTGGACAGTGTCCTCAAGGACCAAAGAAACTTATTCGATTCCGATTTGCTCATCGATTACATCTGGTCCTACAGCCAGGATGCCGCACGGCGCCGCGATTTCATGCGCTTCGGTCCGAGGATGGCCTCGCTGAAGACGGATGGCGTCACGGGACTCTTGAATGCGACCGTGACCCAGATCGAGATCGAGTCGAACGGCGGGTCTGTCACCGGGATCGAGGTCATGGGCCCGGACGGTGGTGTTCGGCGGATCCGCGCGGGGTTGACCGTCCTGTGCGCCGGCGGGATCGAAAACGCCCGCATCATGCTGGCGTCCCGTCGCACCATCGAAGCGGGTGTCGGCAACGGGAAGGATCAGGTCGGCCGTTACCTGATGGACCATCCGCGCGGCCCGGTCGCGGCCTTCGATCCGGCCGATAGCCTTCGCGCCCAGCGGGCGTTCGGATCGTACAGACCCAAGTTTAACGGGAGATCGGTGGTCCTGACCCGAGGGTTCGCCCTGTCTCCGGTCGTCCAGTCCACCCAAAAGCTCGTCGCGGCCGCCTGCTGGCTCAACGGGCAGGTCGGAGACCACGATCCCTATCTGGCCTTGGCCAAGCTGGCCCGGCTCAGGGGCTCTCCCGGCAGGAACGTCAAGGCGATCGCGCGTGAAGCCAAGCTCCTGGCCGAGGGAGCCGGGCGCCTCGCCAAGGGCCGCAGCCCGTTGCGGCAGTTCGATTGGCTTAACCTCGAATGCATCGTCGAGCAGCCACCCTACGCCGACAGCCGCATCACCTTGGCCGATCGCGTCGATGCGTACGGCGTCCCGCTGTCCCGTATCGATTGGAAGGTCGGGCAGATCGAGACCGACTCCGTGCGGGCGCTGGCACGCGCATTCCGCGACGAATCCCAACGGCTTGGCCTGCCGGTGCCGACGCTGGCGGATTGGATCCGGGAGGAAAGCGCTGCGATGCCGCTGCCCGACGTGGCCCATCCGATGGGGACCACCCGCATGTCCGCGGATCCGGCCTCGGGGGTCGTGGATCGGAACTGCCGCGTCCATGGCATGACGAATCTCTTCGTGGCCGGAACGTCGATCTTCGCCACATCCGGACACGCCAACCCGACCCAGACGGCCCTCGCCTTGGCGATCCGCCTCGCCGATCATCTCAAGACCCTCGATCTGGCGACCAGCCCGGCCGTGACGGCTTCCGTTTCCACGCCGAAGGCCCGGATCGGACTGCCTCGTCCCGTATCCCCGGCGGGCAAACCGGTGATCCTGGTCACGGGGGGTGGGGGAAAGATCGGTTCGGCCGTGATCGCGCTGCTGATGCAGCGGGGGTATGCCGTTCGCGCGTTGACCTCGCGCATGAGATCTCCTTCGAAGGACCCGCAGCTTGCCTGGGTGACGCGGGATCTCAGGCAGGGCGATTTCGACTTTTCGGCCGAGGTCGAGGGATGCGCGGGTATCATGCACCTCGGTGCCGAGCTCAAGCACGAAGAAGACATGGTGTCCGTCAACGTCGAGGCGACCCGCGCCCTCGCATCGGCGGCCGAGAAAGCTGGAGTCCGCTTCTTCGCCTATGCCAGCTCGGTCAGCGTCTACGGCTCGCAATACCAGAAGGTCGTCGATGAGGACGCGGATTCGGTCACCGTCGATCGAGACGTGAAATCCGAATATTGGGGCGATAGCGCGCTCAGAACCTACGGGCGCACCAAGCGCGGCGGCGAACTGGCGATCGCGGAGGTCGCCGGAAACGTCGAATACGTCATCTTCCGGCCGACCGTCGTGGTGAACGTCAGCGATGTCCGCGCGGTGTTGGAGTGGGGAACCGTCCGTCGCACGATGCTCGCCCACCGCAACATGCACCATGTGTTCGTTGGGGATGTCGCGGCGGCCTTCGTCTGGGCCCTGGAACAGTCGCTCGCGCGCGGACAAGCCAAGCCCGGTGTGGAGATCTACAACCTCGGCGACGACACGATCAGCGACCCGACGGCCAAGGGGCTGTTCGCCGAAGCGCACGAGCGTGCTCCCGGGGCCATCAAGCCGGTTCCGTCGCTGCCCCGGGCGGTCGATTGGAGCAAGGACGTTCTGCGCTACCGCGGTGGGCTAAGGCCGCGGCGGCCCCTCGGCATGATGGATTTTCCCTCACGGCGCCTGACGAAGGCGGGGTTCACACCGCCGACCGGTATGGCGAAGATCCGGGCCGAGGCGATCGAGTCGTTGAAGGCGGATTCGGACACGGACGCTCACGGGGATGGCCGTTGACGATCCGGACTGCGGACCGAGCCCGCCGATCTGAGAAGGCCTTGACCCTCGACCCCCCGGCGAGCGAGGGGAGTCGAGCCGTCCCCTCGCGGGAGGGTTTGCCTCCCCGGTTCGCTTTGCTCCCGGTGACGAAGGGGCGAGCGTGACGCGGGTGTCGCGGCCCACGCGTCAGACGATGCCGCTGGCCTCATAGGGCCACGGCTTGCCGAGGCGGGCCGCGACGGCCGCCGGGTCGTCGCCGACCGCACGAACGGCGGCGACGACATCCTCGACCGGAACCTGGAAGCGGCGAGCCCAATAGGCCCGCGCGCTCGCCTCATCGATGTTCACCCGTTTCGGTTCGTACGACGTGTCGGCCATCGGCTTCCTCCGGTTCCGGCAATCCGGCTCCGGCGAAATGGTTCGCGCTCGCGTGCACGGCCGGGTCGGCGGCCGGTCGCTTGGGCGCCACTCAATCGCTGCGGGGTTTCACGATCAGGCCCAGGAGCCACCAGAGCGCGCGCAGCATCAGCCACGCGAGGCGCACGAACGCGTCGATCATCTCCATGAGATCGGGGAGATCGAGCCACCAGAACCGGTCGCGGCGTGGCTCTTCCCCGTCCCTTTTCTCCTCGGTCATCGCGGCTCCCATGTGGGCAGCGATCCTCGCTCAGGTTCGTGTACCGACAGTTGCCTCGGGCTTCGGTTTCGCCGACGGTCGGGCGGATGTGGCGCCGTCGCAATGCCGCACAACGAAAAGGTGAGCCGCGAACGCGTGCGAGGCGCCTCGCCGGACGGTCGGCGCATCCCATCCTCAGGCCGGGCGCGGGAGTGGTGACGGACGATGGATACCTTCGAGCGCCTGCGGGACGCGGCGGCAGCGGAGTGGTCGGCCTATGTCGATCATGAATTCGTGCGGCGGCTGGGTGACGGCACGCTGCCCGAGGCCGCCTTCCGGGCCTATCTCGTACAGGACTACCTCTTCCTCATCCAGTTTGCGCGGGCCTATGCGCTCGCGGCCTACAAGAGCAGGACCCCGGCCGATATCCGGGCCGCTCAGGCGGGCCTCGCCGCGATCCTGGACGAGACGGAATTGCATGTCCGCCTTTGCGCGCGGTGGGGAATCGATGCGCAGGCGCTCAACGCCACGTCCGAGCACCGCGCCACGGTGGCCTACACCCGCTTCGTGCTCGATTGCGGCGCGGCGGGCGATCTGCTCGATCTCCATGTGGCCCTCTCGCCCTGCGTAGTGGGCTACGCCGTCATCGGCCGGGGGCTGGCGGACCAGGGCACGGCGGCGCTGACGGATCATCCCTACGGCGAGTGGATCGCCGACTATGCCGGCGAGGGCTACCAAGCCGTCGCGACTCGGGCCCGGGCGCACCTGGACGACCTCGCGGCCCGCTCTCTCACGGAGGCCCGCTGGCCCGATCTCGTCGCGACCTTCGCCGCCGCCTCTCGCCTGGAGGCCGACTTCTGGCAGATGGGGCTCGACGCGGCGAGTTGATCGGAGGAACGCCAAGCGCTGGCTGGTCCCCGCCCCCCCTCCGGCGCCTTTGAGGAGACCTGAATCACACGCCGCCACCGTCCTTGCGAACGTCAGCGAAGCAATCCAGGGCAGCGGGACGTGACCGAACGTGGCGGAACCCTCGATTGCCTCGCTGACGCTCGCAATGACGGTCGAGCAGGCGACACGGATTGGATTGAACCGAACACGCTCTAGCCGTCAGTGCGCCGGGGTCGGACGACGGCTCACGCTCCGCACGATCGATAGTCACCGGTGCGCCTCCCGTGCGTCACCGGAGGGCGCGAGGGCGGGCTCGTGGCGCGCCCTGACAAGCGCCCGCAAACGTCCCCTCCCGGTCGGCCGTCCGCGGCCGCGCCGCGTTGACGGGCAAAGGACGACCGTGCCCTCGTGACATCAATAATGACGTCTGGGAGGACGATGCCGCATGACACGGTCCTGGAGCCATATCCTGTCGGTCGGCCTGTGCACGGCAACGCTCGCCGGGCCGGCATCCGCCGACACGATCCACGTGAAAGTCGGCGTGCTCAACGACATGTCGGGGGTCTATTCCGATGTCGGCGGCAAGGGGTCTGTGGTGGCCGCGCAGATGGCGGTCGAGGATTTCGCGGCGATCAACAAGGATGTCGTGGTCGAGGTCGTGTCAGCCGATCACCAGAACAAGCCCGATGTCGGCGCCGGCGTCGCCCGCCAGTGGTACGACCGGGACGGGGTCGATGCCATCCTCGATGTGCCGACCTCCTCCGTCGCCCTGGCGGTAAGCCAAGTCACCCGAGAGAAGAACAAGATCTTCATCAATTCCGGCGCCGGGACCACCGAGCTGACGGGCAAGCAGTGCTCGCCGAACACCATCCACTGGACCTACGATACTTACGCGCTCGCGCACGGTACCGCTGGGACCATGCTAAAGCGCGGTGGCGACACGTGGTACTTCCTCACCGCGGACTACGCCTTCGGCCTGTCGCTGCAGGATCAGGCGACTGCCGTGATCGACAAGCGCGGCGGCAAGGTCCTTGGCGCCGCGCGCGTGCCGTTCCCGGCGAGCGACTTCTCCTCGTTCCTGCTGCAGGCCCAGGCCTCCGGCGCGAAGGTCGTGGGCTTGGCCAATGCCGGCGGAGACACCATCAACGCCGTTAAGCAGGCGCATGAATTCGGGCTCACCGACGGCGGCCAGAAGCTCGCGGCGCTGCTGATCTATGCGATCGACGTCCACGCCCTCGGCCTGCCCACCGCCCAGGGGCTGGTTCTCACGGAGGCCTTCTACTGGGACTTGAACCCCGGCACCCGCGCCTTCTCGGAGCGGTTCTACCCGCGCAACGCCAACAAGATGCCGACCATGAACCAAGCGGGGGTCTATGGCGGCCTACTGCACTACCTGAAGGCGGTGGCCGCCACGAAGTCGAAGGATCCGCAGGCGACCATGGCGTGGATGAAGGCGAACCCCACGGACGATCCGCTGTTCGGGAAGGGCACGATCCGGGCGGATGGGCGCAAGTTGCACCCGATGTATCTGTTCGAGGTGAAGACGCCGGCAGATTCCAAGGCACCGTGGGACGTCTACAAGCTCCTCGATACGATTCCGGCCGATCAGGCCTTCCGGCCCATGGAAGACGGCGGCTGCCCCCTCGTCGCCAAGCCGTGACGGCATCCGGCGAGGGCGAAGCCTGCCACCGATCACGGCTCCGCGACGACACAGAGCATCCCGAGGCGCCGGGGAGCCTGTCCGGTGTCGCTCGGGTGGTTGACCCCGTCGAGAATTGGTACCTCGGGGAAGTCGAAGGGGCTGATCCCGTCGAGGCAGGCGACGTTGACGCCATAGAGATCGGGGCTCGAGCGCCGTTGGTGGTGGGTGTAGATCCCACAGTGTGAACAGAAGAAGTGCTGGGCCGTGCCGGTATTGAACCGGTAGCTCGTCAGCGCTTCCTCGCCATGCTCGATGCGCAGGCTCCCCATTTCGGCCGAGACCACGACGGCCCCGCGCATCCGGCAATAGCTGCAGGTGCAACGCCGGATCGTGCCGAACCCATCGGCCAGCGTCACCGCGAAGCGCACCGTGCCGCAATGGCAACCGCCGAGCCTGACATCCATGCGTCGCCTCCCGGCTGCCGCGCCGCTTCTTCCGGTTTCGACGAACCTTAGCGGCGGGCCGCGCTCCGTGCCATCGGCCGCGACCTAACGATCGGGTGATCCGTACACACCGCTCAACCGGATTCCCACAGCCGGACGCGGACGGAGCCAGCGTCGCCGGGCGGCAGGTTTACAGTATTAACGAGTTGGGATTACACTATAAGGAGATCGGAAGGCGGAAACGACTTCGTTAATACCAAGTTAAATCGAGAAGTACAAATGCCTGATTATACACTGGAAGGTTATAAGTACGGCAGCACCACCCCGGGAACCCCAGGCGGAGTGCTGACATGGGCCCTCGACACGGCGGTTCCTTCGTTCTTCGCACCCGTGCTGCAGGCAGCCTTCGACGATTGGTCGTCGCGCGCCAACATTCAATTCCAGCAGGTACAGAATTACGCCAGTGCGACCATCAAGTTCACGCTGTCGTACATAGACGGTCTGAACAACGTGCTCGGCACGGGCGGCTCAACCTATTGGCTCTCATCATCGAGCATCAAGCAAGCCATCTATGGCAGCGTAAACTTCGACAGCGGTGAAGGATGGCATCCGTCCGGGAATGCCGTCGTCTCGAATAGCGGAATCAATCTGTTCAATGTCGCCGTCCATGAGATCGGCCACGTCATCGGCATGGATCACTACAATGACGCGCCGGCGATCATGAATTCGATCCTGAACCCAAGCCTGACAGACCTCACCCAATCGGATATCGATGGGATTCGCTATCTCTATGGGCCGAGCCCGTTCTCCAGCCCGGTGGCCACCCCGGCGGCACCACTCGTCAGCTCATCGTATTATCTGGCGAACAATCCCGATGTGGCGCAAAGCGGGATGGACCCGCTCACCCACTACAACCTGTTCGGCTGGAAGGAGGGGCGGAACCCCGACGCGCTTTTCTCGACGGCCGGCTATCTCGCGGCCAACATGGACGTGGCCAAGGCCGGCTCGAACCCGCTGACGCACTACGACACCTACGGGTGGAAGGAGGGCCGGGACCCCTCCGCCGCCTTCGACAACGAGCAGTATCTCCAGCACAATCCGGACGTGAAGGCCTCCGGAATCGACCCGCTGATGCACTACATGCTCTACGGCCAAGCCGAGGGGCGCCAGATCTACGCGGCCATCGGCAATTCGGGCTCCTTCAACCACGGCTCCTTCGACGCCGAGTACTACCTCCTCGCCAACCCGGACGTGGCCAAAGCCGCCCTCGCCTCCGGCGGAGACAGCTTCGCCTTCGCCTACCAGCACTACGCGACCTACGGCTGGCAGGAGAACCGCAAGGCGGACGCCTATTTCGACCCGGCCTACTACTTGGCCCACAACCCCGACGTCGCCGCCGCGCATGTCGACCCGCTGGCGCATTACGACGCCTTCGGCTGGAAGGAGGGGCGGAACGCCTCGGCCGACTTCAACACCGCCGCCTACCTCGCGGCCAACCCGGACGTGGCGGCGGCGCATATCGATCCGCTCACCCACTACCTCCAGTGGGGCAACCACGAGGGGCGCCACCTCGCCTGAAATGCCGGCCACGCGCGCCCGACACGGCATCCGTCGTTTCGGGCGACAGCGAGGCCCGCGAGGGCTGACCGGGGCGCCGCGCATGGTCTACACAGGCCGGGCCGGACCGTGCGACCGGGCCCGTCCGCTGTCTCGGTGGCGCCGTGCCGGAGCGGCGGAACGCGAGGGACACCCCACCATGCGCAGCTTCTTCCACTTGGCCTACAACGTCCGCGACCTCGAGGAGACGCGCCGGTTCTACGGCGACGTGCTCGGGTGTAAGGAAGGCCGCAGCGCGCCGACCTGGGTGGATTTCGACTTCTTCGGCCACGAGATCTCGCTCCACCTCGGGGAGCCCTTCGCCGTCGCAGAGACTGGCCGGGTCGGCGACCACCTCGTCCCCATGCCGCATCTCGGCGTCGCCCTCCAACTCGACGATTGGAAGGACCTCGCCGCACGCCTGAGGGACAAGGGCGTCGCCTTCGTGCTGGAGCCGATGGTCCGTTTCGAAGGTCAGCCGGGCGAGCAATGGACGATGTTTTTCCGCGATCCGTCCGGAAACCCCATCGAGATCAAGGGATTTCGCTCCCTCGACACCCTGTTCAGCGCGCACTGAGAGCGCCGTCTCCGGAAACTCCGCCTGCTCTCCGAATGCCCTGGTGGGCGGTGAACGGCTCGAACCGCCGACCCTCTCCATGTAGAGCATTGGTGTTGACAAGTGACACCGCGCCGTACGGAGATAAAATCGCCTGAGCAGCCTGTTTTCGGCCTTCAGGGCCGTCGTTTCTGGACAGGCGTTCGGCTCTTGTTCCCCGGCCGAGGGGGTACCAAGCTTGACGTTACAAACGGACGCAGAGGGTGGATATCCGCCGTTCCGCTTCCGGTGTCGATCGTGCCGAAGCGGACAGCAGCAAGCCGGCAATTTGCCTTCCGGAGGACGGTCTCGACCGCTCTTGCGGCATCTACGATTGCCTTCGGAGGATATACGGGCATCGTGGTCGAGAGGCTGTGCGCGGGCCTAAATACCCACACTCGCTGCGCCGGCTTCCGCCGCCTGTCTTACCGAAGCTCCGTTCCGAAGCGCCATGGCTATCGCGATCGATGCAGCATCGACGGCAAGCGCGCGATCCTCCCCATAATCGTAAGGACTTTTCTCACCAGAACTCAATCTCGCGTGATAATTGTCGGGAAACTTCTTATTCATGCGGAGCTTAAGCATATGGGTGGCTGAGCGATAATCTTCGTCGAAATTTCTAATCTTCTCTGATGCTGCGTCAACATAAACGCCAGACTCTTTTTGTCTTATTATTTTATCCCTTTTTTGCTCAGCTTTGCTGGCAAAGAGAAGCAAAGAGATTTTTGCGATTAGCCATCGGATCGTGTTCATTAGGGTTGTCCTGCGCTGGCGGCGATGGATGCGCCCCGGTGCTCAGGACAACGCCTGCCAAAGACTTTGGACCCAAGGCTGTCTCGATATAGCGTCGCAATTCGTCGGCCCTAGAGCGCATTCCGACGAAGTGGATACTGGCTTGTCGCAGAATGCACGTTCGAACAACAACCTAGAGCCGCCAGCCTAATGCAATCAGGTCGGATACGGCACTTGCTCGCCCCCCACCGGAATTTCAGGCCGGGACCGTTTCGTGTTGGCGACGGGGACACCACGGGCTGGACCCCGACAGGAGCATAGCCCGGTGGTGCCACTCAGCGGGCGTTAAGCCACCGCGCGGTGATATCCCGAAAGGCTGCGTCACCGTTCGCTTCCGACGCGCCTTCCGACCCGAAGGATCGAACTGATTGGCGTACGATGACGCCGTCGCGCGTAATCGACCAGTCAAACCGGCCCGGCTCCTTCGCAGAAGGTGTCACATGCAACGCGTGAGGGTTCGGCTTGAAGATGATCATGGCCAGTATGTGGGAGCTGGAATGGACAACTGCGAGGGGTATGAAGCGACTTGACACTTCCGTGAGCATAATGAGCTTCCCGGCTATACTCACCGGTCGAAGATCACTTGACACTCAGCCCTTTTGAAACGGTGTGTTGCCCTTTGAATTTTTGGTCCGTTGCTCGGCCTTGCGTGGATCCGGCTTGTCCGCGAGCAGGCGCTTCACACGCTCGTTGAAGTCCTCCGTCGTGACCGCCTGCGCTTTGCCCGTCGTGAAGTCGCGTGCCATGTTTGCCTCTGTCGAAGCCCAAAGCACGGGATCGCGCGAAGGGTGAAACTGGTGATTACTCGTTCGTTAACTCTCAGAGTGCTCGCGCCAGACCTGCTTCCAGATTGAGGGCGCTGGCTGTCTGCTGTGAGAGCCGAACGCCTGTCGGTTCGACAATCGCATCCGCCTTCACTGCATGGCGGACGACTGTAAGCGCCTCATTCTCTGAGGTGGTGATCGCGGCATAAAACATCACCAACCACCCGGATAACTCCGCATCATCAGGGCGCGTGACCTTGAGGATGAAAGCCGTCTGATTGGGTTCGATCAACGCCACGTCGGCCGAATGGGTTTCCGTGCTCGTGGTCAAGGGTCGCGATAACCTTGCTGTTAGGCTGTCCGTAGCCCACGCGAGGCAAGTCACAAGACGCCGTTTTTCGTCAGTCTATTTGTTTGGCGAAGACTGTTCAGGCCGCGTGCGAAAGTTCGCTTTCCCGCACGGCACGCTCACCGCCTGCGGACTTGATCCGATAAGTTGGCTCACCGGAGCGATCATCAGGCATCAGACGAACAATCTCGAAGAGGCCATCGGTGACGCTCTTATTACCGAAATAGCTGATGCCGGCTTGCCGGACATGCTGGCCGATCTTGAACTTGTGAGACATGAGATGCTCTCCAGAGTGACGCTTATCGCGGGCAGGCTGTGACCTACCTTCGCGCCTTGGCCTTCGCTTTGCGCGCAGCAAAGCGAGCATCCCGCGCAGCCTTCTGCTCGGCAGCAAGTGCTTCCTGTCGCTCCGCCTTCTCGGCAGCAAGCCGGACGAAATCCGCTGCAGCACGATCCCTTGCAGCCAGCGCTTCAGCCTCCCGCTCTGCCTCGGCTGCGAGACGGGCAATTTCCCGCTCTGCGACTCGCACTTCTCGCGCCTGAACGACAGCGCGCCGGGCAGCATGCCGGGCGAGGACTGCCGGATCATTCGCGGCGGGACGGGCTCGGAAACGAGCGAGCGCAGCCTGTCGCGCCTTAGCCGTCGCTTCGAGACGGTCGGTGAGCTGGTTGGCTTTAAATTGACCCACGTAGATTCCTTTTGCGCACCGAGGCTCGGCCGAGGTGGCGAGAAAACACGAGAGGCCGCCCTGGGTGAACGGCCTCCAGATTTGTCAAAAGTAGATGAGCTAGGCTCAAGCAGCCTGAAGCTGACCGGCCGACTGCTTACCGCTGCGACGGTCGGTTTCCATCTCGTAGGAAATCTTCTGCCCCTCGGTCAGCCCCTGCATGCCGGCACGCTCCACGGCCGAGATGTGGACGAACACGTCCTTGCCGCCGTCATCCGGCTGGATAAAGCCGAAACCCTTGATGTCGTTGAACCATTTAACGGTGCCGATGGTCATAGGTATCTCATTAAGGCGAATAAATAGGTCAGGCGCATGGGTCACACGCGCCCGGTCGCTAATTGTCGAAAATGGAAGAGATGCACAGCGCTCGCCCGGATCAGGCGATACGGCCGAAAATCTGGCCAAAAGTCGATCGATCAACTGTACGCCATCCGCACACTGCTGACAACCGTGCAACAAATAAAATTAATCGATCATAATCGGCGGCGAAATAAATCACTCTTCGATCCGGTTTAGCTCCTTCCCAAGCTGCTGTGATGGGGCGCTATTCCGCTCCAATCAGGCTCTGCGTTTGCCCTTTTGGTAATCAGCTCGGAGGATGAGGGAACGGTGTAACGTAGAGTAACCCGCTCGTCTGCGTACGAACTTTGGCAGCTCCTGCAGATTTCGCGGAGTCAGGCTGGACCCCGACCTACCCATCCAAGCACCGCATAGTGTTCCGCGTCTTCTTGTGGCAGGGCTCGTCCTTGTCGCAGGCGGCGTAAAACGCCCGCCAGTCCTTCCGGGGGCCGCACAGATGGTCCGCACGATGCTCGGTGAGAGCGAGCGTCCTGTCCAGGTCGGAGACGACGAACATGCGGTGCTGCCTCAATGCTGGTGAATCTGGTGGTGGAGGGAGAGGGGAGCCGAGGCGGTCATGCTGCGACCCCACTCGCGCCCTCGGTCGCTGACCCGGCTCTCCAAAGCACGGGCTGGGTGTCGTCCCGGATACGCGAGCGCCCACGCGCCATCGGGTGGATCGGATGGCCATCCTTCGATAGGCCGAAGCAAGAGAGGTCCGGCCAGGGCGCCTCCCCGCTTCGGATCGCCTCCAGAACGTGATCGACCCACTGCGGATCCCAGGCGCCGGCGCCCCAGCAGGGCACGACGAGCGCCGCCGCCTTCGCCTCGCGGATCAGCGTCGGCAGGTTGCGGTTGTGGAGCGCATCGCGAGCATACCAGTCCGGCCCTGACATCGCCCGCCCAGCCCATTCCCGGCACTCGGTCGGCGAGGATGAACGGAACGGGTAGAGGCTCACTGCGGTGAAGCCGCCGTAGCCCCACGCGCGGGCGAAGTGGGTCCAGCGGCGAACGGGAGGGTCGTCGAGCCGGTGATCGGCCGTGCTCGGGTTGAGACCGATGAAACAGACCCGCCCATCCTCGCTCGACCATGTGCGGGTGAGTGTCCAGCGATAGGTGCCGCAGATCGACAGATCGGCCGAGCGTTGGATCGTGTTGCTGAATGGGACGTCGAGCAGGTTAAACGGGAGGATGGCATCTTTAGGCACGCGCCCATCCATAGAGACTACTATGCCGAGTGTGGTTCTCGTGCCGTATCGGTCCAGCACAAATCAGTCTACGTTCAGCCTGGAAACACGTCGGCGGGGGAACCTGCGGCAGGTGGGACGGACGGGTGATCGCGAAAACAATACCGACGGACTGACTCGAACAAAATTTGATTGGGGGATATTCAATGAGTAGCGCTGAGCTTCACCTTGCTACTCTTGCCGGCGATATAGGGGACATGATTGATCAAGCGGCCTTCCATGCCGAAGGCTGGAAAGATGTTATCGCGGCGTTCGCTGCAGCTGCACCGGGCGGAAAAGCAGTCTTCCAGGCGGTCGAGATGGACGGAGCAACAGCGGTGCCGTTGACGACGGCCGGCTGGTCCGACGAGCTGACCTCGGCCTATGCGGAGTATTACAACGTTATTAACCCTTGGATGCCGGTCATGCTCGCAGCACCCGCAATGCGTCCTGTATTTAGCGAATGTTCTCTGCCGGCTTCGCATTTTGCGAACAGTGAATTTTATGTCGATTGGCTGGCGCGCGCAGACGGCGCTGACGGTTCGACTGGAATGAGAGTTGCTGAAAGGAATGGCCGTTTCGGTTTCCTCACCTTCAACTACGAGCTGCGCTTCGCGGATCAGGCGAACGCCATCTACGAGCCATTACTGCGGGCCATTGGGCCACGGCTTCGGCGAGCGCTCGACATAAATTGCTCCACGCGACCCGCTTTCGTTGGCGGGCAACTGCTCAATGCCTTCGTAGAGCCTGCTTTTCTCTTGGGCTCGAATCTGCAGATCTATGGCACGAACGCCGGAGCCGATGCACTTTTGAGGGACGGAAAACTCCTTCGATCTTCTACGCGTGACAGTCTTGAGGTTCGGCACACAGCGTTCCGCGACGCCATCATCAAAGCGGCTCAGCGTGCATGCGCCGTACGCATGCTTCCAGGCCCGTCCGCCGCTACGCCCGCGATCGTGACCGACAGCGGAGTATTCTCGATCGTAACGCTGACGGTCGACTCAAAGTTTATGGGCGCAAGCGTGTTGAGCCCACTGATGTTTCCGCGCCGCTTGGCCCTTGTGACAATACGCGAGTGCAGCGCATCTTATGATCGCGAGGAATTTCTTCTGGTCCTGCGTGAAAAGTTCGGACTGACGCCTGCGGAGGCTCGACTCGCAGCTGCTCTGGATGGTTCGGAACGCCTTTCGGACATAGCCGAGCGGTTTAACGTCAAGATGTCCACAGCGCGCATCCAGCTGCGTTCGGTGTTCCGCAAGATGGATGTTTCTCGCCAAGCCGAATTGGCGAGACTGATATTGGAGATGCGCGCTCGCCACGCTCCATAAGATTCGTGCCGAGACAAAACTAAAAGATGGCGAGCGCGTGAGGGTTATGCCGCCCCCGCGACGTCGAGCGCGTCAGCCGGCGCGAGCGCCCCCGGGAACCCGTTGTGCTCCACACCGTCGAGGAGGCGCCCGGCGGCCTTCTTGCCCAAGCCGGACGACGCCGTCGCCCGTGACTCCGCGGACGCCGAATCCTTCAGGATCTCACCCGGCACGCTATCGGCGTCGGCCCACTCGCCGTTCTGCTTGTGGTGGTGGCGCACGTCAGAAGCGGCGCAAGCGTCCGGGATCTGCCGGAGCCAGTCCGGATGCGTTGGCCCGGCGCGGTGAGGGCCCTGGTCGGTCTCCACGCCGGCGATGATCCAGTCGATGCGCTCGATCCGGATCTGAGCCTGCGCCTCCATGAGCTTGCGTCGGATCTTGCAGACCAGCACGTCGAGAAGCTTCTGCTCGGGCGCGTCCTCCCACATGGCGTAGAGCGCGAGCATCGCCCGCTCGTGGAGCGGGAGGTTCGGACCGACCGCGCGGATGGCGCAGCCAACGCTCCTTGGTCGTCGTGAGGCGCCAATGCCCGGGCAGCAGAGCCACCGGAGCCAGCGCCTGTTGGAGCTGTCGGACCTGCTCGCGCAGGACCACGTTCTGCTCGCGGGGAGATGCAACCGAACCGGCCATCAGAACGGCACCCCATCGTCTTCGGCGTCCCGGTCGGGACGGGAGAGCGCGAGCCGGGAGACTGGCACGTACGGGCAGTTGAGCTTGAGCGCCGCCTCCTGAGTGCAGGGGGTGACGCCGAACAGCACGGCCCCGCCGTAGAATGCGTCGTCCAGACCTTGGCCAGATCGCCATCGACCGGCACGTTCACGCGGATCATTTTACGCGCCGAACCGCTCCCCCTCATGGATGCCGCCAGCGTGGCGGCGATGACCCTCGATCTCGACGATGGCCCATTCGAAGACCTCCGCCTGCGCCTCGGCCTCCGCAGCGATCTCCATCGCGGCGATCATGCTCGCGGCGGCGAGTTCGGCGGGCTTCATCGATCGCTCGGCCTCTGGGAGGGTCGAGCGGTCTTCCTGGGCGTCGAAGATGGCCTCGGCGGCGGCTTGCTACGGGGTGCGGGGCATCAGGCAGCCTTCTCGTGAGGCGTATCGGAGCCCAGGAAGCCATCGTCGGAGGCGTCCACGTTGCAGGCGATGCGATCCAGTTCGGAGAGGATCGGGCTTAAGGCGCCGGTCTGCTGGGCAGTGAGGCCTTCCCGAAAGGTCCGAAGCGCGTCGTTACCCCTGCATGCCTCGACGAGGGCCGCTGCCATGAGCCGCTCTCGTTCGGTCTGCGGTTTCGCGGTGTCGGCTGCCGGCTTCGTTGACTTCTCGCTCGACGCCGAGCCACCCCGCGCCCACAGTGCCAGGACGCGGCCGGTGTCTTCGGACAGCGGTGTGTCGAGCGGCACGGCAGACCGGTGCTGCTCTTGCGGACCTGAATCGCCTCAGCCGGCCGAGAAGGCCTGCGCGGGATAGCCCGATTCGCTCACCGACCACCCATTGAAATCGCTCGACGGGAGCCTGAACGCAGGCACGGGCGGCCAGCGATCAGCTCGTCGTCTGCCCAAACCAAGTCACTGATCCGCGACACGTCCAAGTCGCGCCCATACGGGAGGACAGGCAGGCCAAGCGCGATCAGGGCTTCGGCGGCATCTTGCACGGCGAGGGTTGAGAAGATGACGGCTTGATCCCTGAGATTCAGACGGCGGCCGGACCAGCCGCTACAGCCATGATGCAGTGCGAAATTTTCGAGTTTTTGGACAGATGCGCCGGAAGGCTTCCAAATCCTTCACGTAGCCATTTGGGAAATTGGTGGGCGGTGACGGGCTCGAACCGCCGACCCTCTCCGTGTAAAGGAGATGCTCTACCAACTGAGCTAACCGCCCGATGCGGTGTTCGATACGGCATCGACGCCGTCGGGCGCAAGGGCGCGCCGCTCGCGGTGGATTGGGCATTGAAAAAGCCCGGTGCCGTGAGGCGCCGGGCTTCTTTTTACGCTACCGGACCGTTCAGTGGGCGACGAACGTGGCGCCATCCTCGTCCGGCCGGGCCGGCTTCACCGGCGGCAGGGGCTCATCCCACTCGATGGGCTCGGGCTGGCGCACCAGGGCGCGAACCAGAACCTGATCCATCCGCGACACGGGCACGATCTCCAGCCCGTTCTTCACGCTGTCGGGCACCTCGGCGATATCCTTCGCGTTCTCCTCGGGGATCAGCACCGTCTTGATGCCCCCGCGCAGCGCCGCAAGGAGCTTCTCCTTGAGGCCACCGATCGGCAGCACGCGACCGCGCAGGGTCACCTCACCCGTCATCGCCACGTCCCGACGGATCGGGATGCCCGTGAGGGTGGAGATGATGGCCGTGGCCATGGCGATACCGGCGGACGGCCCGTCCTTCGGGGTCGCCCCCTCCGGAACGTGGACGTGGATGTCCCGGCGGTCGAAGAGCGGCGGCTCGATGCCGAAGTCGATGGCCCGCGAGCGGACGTAGGACGCCGCGGCGGAGATCGACTCCTTCATCACGTCCTTCAGGTTGCCCGTGACCGTCATCTTGCCCTTGCCGGGCATCATGACGCCTTCGATCGTCAGCAACTCTCCGCCGACCTCGGTCCAGGCCAGACCCGTGACCACGCCGACCTGATCGTCCGCATCGATCTCGCCGTAGCGGAACTTCGGCGGGCCGAGGAAGATCGGCAGGTTCTCCTCCGTCGCCTTCACGGACTTCACCTTCGTGATCAGGATCTCCTTCACCGCCTTGCGGGCCAGATTCGAGATCTCACGCTCGAGGTTGCGGACGCCGGCTTCCCGCGTGTAGCGGCGCACCAGCATCATCAGCCCGTCATCGGTGATCGACCACTCCTTCTTGTCGAGCCCATGCTTCTTCATCGCATTGGGGATGAGGTGCTTGCGGGCGATCTCGACCTTTTCTTCTTCGGTGTAACCGGCGATCCGGATGATCTCCATCCGGTCCATCAGCGGCCCGGGAATGTTGAGCGTGTTCGCCGTTGTCACGAACATCACGTTCGACAGGTCGTAATCGACCTCGAGATAATGGTCGTTGAAGGTCGAGTTCTGCTCAGGGTCGAGCACCTCCAGAAGCGCCGCGGAGGGATCGCCGCGGAAATCCATGCCCATCTTGTCGATCTCGTCGAGCAGGATGAGCGGGTTCGAGGTCTTGGCCTTGCGCATCGACTGGACGATCTTGCCCGGCATCGACCCGATGTAAGTCCGTCGGTGGCCGCGGATCTCGGCCTCGTCGCGGACGCCACCGAGAGACATCCGCACGAACTCGCGACCCGTCGCCTTCGCGATGGATTTGCCGAGGGAGGTCTTGCCTACGCCGGGGGGGCCGACCAAGCAGAGGATCGGGCCAGTGAGCTTGTTCGCCCGCTGCTGCACGGCGAGATACTCGACGATCCGCTCCTTGACCTTGTCGAGGCCGAAATGATCCTCGTCGAGCAGCGCCTGGGCGCCGAGCAGATCCTTCTTGATCTTGGAACGCTTGCCCCACGGAATGCCGAGCATCCAATCGAGGTAGTTGCGCACCACCGTCGCCTCGGCCGACATCGGCGACATCTGGCGAAGCTTCTTAAGCTCAGCGAGGGACTTCTCGCGGGCCTCCTTCGAGAGCTTGGTCTTCTCGATCTTCTCCTCGAGCTCGGCCAGCTCGTCACGGCCGTCCTCGGAGTCGCCCAGCTCCTTCTGGATCGCCTTCATCTGCTCGTTGAGGTAGTACTCGCGCTGGGTCTTCTCCATCTGCCGCTTCACGCGGGTCCGGATGCGCTTCTCCACCTGCAACACGGAGATCTCGCTCTCCATGAGAGACAGCACCTTCTCCAGGCGCTGCGCGACGGTGGGCGTCTCAAGGATGCCCTGCTTGTCGGCGATCTTGACGAGCAGGTGCGAGCCAATCGTGTCGGCGAGCTTCGACGGCTCGTCGATCTGCGTGACGGCGGAGACGACCTCGGGAGAGATCTTCTTGTTGAGTTTGACGTAGTTCTCGAACTCGGAAAGCACCGAGCGGGCGAGCGCCTCCGCCTCGACCTGGTCACCCAGTTCGTCGTGCAGGGCGACGGCCGTCGCCTCGTAGTACTCGTCGGAGCGGGTGAAATCCTCGATCTTCGCGCGGCCAACGCCTTCGACCAAGACCTTCACCGTGCCGTCGGGCAGCTTCAACAGCTGGAGGACACTGGCGAGGGTGCCGATCTTGTAGATCGCGTCCGTCGCCGGATCGTCGTCGCTGGCGTTGATCTGAGTCGCCAGCAGGATGTGGCGATCGGAACGGACGGCTTCTTCGAGCGCCCGGATTGACTTTTCACGCCCGACGAAGAGCGGGACGATCATGTGGGGGAATACGACGATGTCACGCAGCGGGAGGACGGCATAAGAGCCCGTCGAGCCCGGAACGACCGGCTGGCGCGATTTCGACTGGGTCATAACGGAAACCTCATCAGGAATGCCGGGCCGTCGCTCCCCCGAAATCGGAGCAAGCACGATGCCACGGCCGACCGGGCCGCGAGGGTCAATAGACTGTGAAACTGTGCGGCTGGCGGCGCGGTACCGTACCTCTAGGGAGCGTACGGCCGCCGCGCTGGGCCTGAGATGGACACGCCCCGAAGCCCTTTCAAGACGGGCGGGGCAGCGCGGGCCGGGCTCACCGGCTCCGCGCTCGCCGGCTTACGCGCTGACGCTGGCGGGGGCTTCCTTGCCCCGCTCGCCATGGATGTAGAGGGGCCGCGACTTGCCCTCGACCACCTCCGGCCCGATCACCACCTGTTCGACCGAATCGAGGCCCGGCAGGTCGTACATCGTGTCGAGGAGGATCGTCTCCAGGATCGACCGCAATCCGCGGGCGCCGGTCTTGCGCTCGATCGCCTTGCGGGCGACGAGGGACAGGGCCTCGTCCTGGAAGGTCAGGTCCACGTTCTCCATCTCGAACAGGCGCTGGTACTGCTTGACCAGGGCGTTCTTCGGCTCCTGAAGGATCTTCTTCAAGGCAGCCTCATCCAGGTCCTCCAGCGTCGCCAGGACCGGCAGACGGCCGACGAACTCGGGGATCAGGCCGAACTTGAGCAGATCCTCCGGCTCCACCGACCGGAAGATCTCGCCGGTGCGGCGGTCGTCGGGGGCCTGCACGGTCGCGCCGAAGCCGATCGAGGTGCCCTTGCCGCGCTGTGAGATGATCCGCTCCAGCCCCGCGAAGGCGCCGCCGCAGATGAAGAGGATGTTGGTGGTGTCGACCTGCAGGAACTCCTGCTGCGGATGCTTGCGGCCGCCCTGCGGAGGCACGGAGGCCACGGTGCCCTCCATGATCTTCAGCAGCGCCTGCTGCACGCCCTCGCCCGACACGTCGCGGGTGATCGAGGGGTTGTCCGACTTGCGGGAGATCTTGTCGATCTCGTCGATGTAGACGATGCCGCGCTGCGCCCGCTCGACATTGTAGTCAGACGCCTGGAGCAGCTTCAGGATGATGTTCTCGACGTCCTCACCGACGTAGCCGGCTTCGGTCAGCGTGGTGGCGTCGGCCATCGTGAATGGCACGTCGAGGATGCGGGCGAGGGTCTGCGCGAGCAGCGTCTTGCCCGAGCCCGTCGGCCCGATCAGCATGATGTTCGACTTCGCCAGCTCGACGTCGTTGTGCTTCGTCGCGTGGGCCAGCCGCTTGTAGTGGTTGTGCACCGCGACGGAGAGCACCTTCTTCGCGAAATCCTGGCCGATGACGTAGTCGTCCAGGACGCGGCGGATCTCCTTCGGGGTGGGCACCCCATCGCGGCTCTTGACCAGCGAGGACTTCGATTCCTCGCGGATGATGTCCATGCACAGCTCGACGCACTCGTCGCAGATGAACACCGTAGGGCCGGCGATGAGCTTGCGGACCTCGTGCTGGCTCTTGCCGCAGAACGAGCAATACAGCGTGCTCTTGGAGTCGTTGCCGCCAGACTTGCTCATATCGGTCTCCGATTCCCCGCGTGCGCTGCCGGCAAAGCGGCACACGTCGATCTCATGAACGTAAGGGGGTTCGCATAAAGAAACAGTGTGCTGCGCGCCTTTGACCGCGTGGTCGCATCCCCCAATGCAAACACGCTGCCGCGGCAGGATCAAGGCCGCGGCAGGGCATTCAGCAATCAGGCCGCGGCCGGCTCGGGCCGCTTCTGGATGACCTCGTCGATCAGGCCGAACTCCTTGGCCGCGTCCGCGGTCATGAAGTTGTCGCGCTCCAGCGCCGTGTGGATGGCGTCGTAGTCGCGGCCGGTATGCTTCACGTAGATCTCGTTCAGGCGCCGCTTCAGGGCCTCGATCTCGCGGGCATGGATCAGGATGTCGGTCGCTTGGCCCTGGAAGCCGCCGGAGGGCTGGTGGACCATGATGCGGGCGTTCGGCAGGGCGAAGCGGTGGCCCGGCTCGCCGGCGGTGAGCAGGAGCGACCCCATCGACGCGGCCTGGCCGACGCAGAGGGTCGTCACCGGGCAGCGGATGAACTGCATCGTGTCGTAGATCGACAGGCCGGAGGTGACCACACCGCCGGGGGAGTTGATGTAGAAGGAAATTTCCTTCTTCGGATTCTCGGCCTCGAGGAACAGCAGCTGTGCCACGATGAGCGACGCGCCGTAATCCTCCACCGGTCCGGTCAGAAAGATGATCCTCTCGCGCAGCAGGCGGGAGTAGATATCGAAGGCGCGCTCGCCACGGCTCGATTGCTCGACCACCATGGGCACGAGGGCATTGTTGTAGACGTCGATCGGATCTCTCATCTCATCCTGCCCTGGGGTGAGGCCCGGCCCCCGCCGAATCGCGGAGAGCCGGGCATGACAGCGAACAACGGCGATGCTTAACCGTCGCCTAATTCCTTGTCCGCCACCCTTTGGGAGGGACGGACTCAGTCGGCCGAATCGGCCTTTGCAGCCGGCTTGTCGCCGGTCGTCTCTTCGTCCTCGTCGTCGGCGAACAGAGCGTCCTTCGAGACGGGCTCCTCGACGACTTTGACCTGACCGAGGACGTGGTCAACCACCTTTTCCTCGAACAGGGGCGCCCGCAGCTCCGCGAGCGCCTGCGCGTTCTTCCGGTAGAAGTCCCAAACCTGCTGCTCCTGACCCGGGAACTGCCGGACCCGGGCGATGAGGGCTTGGTTCACCTCGTCGTCGGAGACCTTGATATCGGCGCTCTCGCCGACCTGCGCAAGCACGAGGCCGAGGCGGACCCGGCGCTCGGCGATCTTGCGGTAGTCGGCCTTGGCCTTCTCCTCGTCAGTGCCCTCGTCCTCGAAGGTCTTGCCACGGGTCTTCAGGTCCTGCTCGACCTGCGCCCAGACGGCCGCGAATTCCTGCGCCACCAGGGAGGGCGGCAGATCGAAGGCGTACTTGCCGTCCATCGCGTCGAGCAGGCCCTTCTTGAGGCGGCGCCGCGACGCGGCCTCGTAGTCGCTGCCGATGGCCTTCGACACGGCCTCCTTCAGCGCATCGAGCGACTCCATGCCCATGGTCTTGGCGAACTCGTCGTCGATCTTGGCCTCGCCCGGCTGCTGGATCTTGGTGACGGTCACGTCGAACTCGGCGTCCTTGCCGGCGAGCTGCTCGGCTCCGTACGCCTCGGGGAACGTGACCTTTACGAGGCGCTGCTCGCCGACCTTGGCGCCGACGACCTGATCCTCGAACCCGGGGATGAAGGTATTGGAGCCGAGCTCGAGATCAATGCCCTCGCCCTTGCCGCCCTGGAATTCCTCGCCGTCGATGCGGCCGACGAAATCGATGGTGACCCGGTCGCCGCTCTCGGCAGCGGCGCCTTCCTCGCGGTCGGTGAAGGGGCGGCTCTGGCCGGCCATGCGCTCCAGCGCCTCGTCGACCTCCGCGTCGGAGGGCTTGGCCACGAGCTTGGTCAGGCTCACGTCGGAGAGGTCGGCGAGCTCGAAGTTCGGCATCACCTCGAGGGCCACCTTGAAGGCGAGGTCGGCCTTGGCGTCCAGCGCCTTCTCGACCTCCTTCTGGTCGGAGGGGAACTCGATCTGCGGCTCAAGGGCGAGCTTGAGGTTATTGTCGGTGACGATCTTGCGATTCGCCTCGTTGACGGCATTCTGCACGACATCGGCCATCACCGAGCGGCCATAGACCTTGCGCAGGTGGGCGACCGGAACCTTGCCCGGGCGGAAGCCCTTGAGCTGCACCTTGTCCTTCATGCCGGCGAGTTCGCTGGTCAGGCGCTCCTCGAGTTCCTGGGCGGCCAGCAGGACCTGATACTCCCGCTTGAGGCCCTGGGCGTTGATCTCGGTCACCTGCATCGTCGTCGCTCTTTCAGAATCGATTGCGCCGTGCCCCGTCGTAGCGGGGCCGGAAGTGTCGTGCGGCGGCAGGAGAGCGGGCGTCGGCGGACGTTGGGGGAAACCCCGAAGTCCCTTACGGGCCTGGTGCGGGCGGAGGGGCTCGAACCCCCACGTCTTGCGACACTGGAACCTAAATCCAGCGCGTCTACCAGTTCCGCCACGCCCGCGCGCGCCGACAACCCGGCCCGTCGCCGGCCGCCGGAAGCGCGCCCTATAGCACGCGCGAACGGCCCCGCACCAAAAAACTTGCGGATCGCGGGGCCCGCTTGGCGCCGACGCGCTGCGCCCGCTATGGAGCAACGCCCTCCACCGCCGTCCCCGAGGCTCCATGGCCCGTTCCGTCCCGCCGTATCCCTCCGGTTCCGCGTCCTCCGAGCCGGAGCGCCCGGCGTCCGGTCCGTCGCGCCGGATCCTAATCGGCGGCCTCGCGACGCTGGGGCTGGGCGCGGGCAATCTCCATGCGCAGCCGGCGAAAGCGCCCGCGCCGAAGCCCGCCGGACCCGCCCCATCCGAGCCCGCCGCTCCCCCGGCCGCCGCCGAGGCGAAGCCGTTGTCGGCCGCGCCCGGCACGATGCGACTGCGGCCGGAGCCCGCCCCCGAAACGACGGTCTGGTGCTTCGACGGTCGCACCGCGCCGCCGACGGTTCGCGTGAAGCTCGGCGAGCCCGTGCGGCTCATCCTGAAAAACGCGACCGACAAGCCCCTTTCACTCCACTGGCACGGGGTGCGCATCGTCAATGCGATGGACGGCGTCGGCGGCGTGACGCAGGCGCCGGTGCCGCCGGGCGGGGAGTTCCTCTACGCCTTCACCCCGCCCGACGCGGGGACGTTCCTGATCCGCCCCCTCGTGGTCGGCGGCGCGAGCGAACCCTCCGGCCGCGGCCTCGCGGGGCTTCTGATCGTCGAGGAGGCGAAGCCGCCGGCGGTCGACGCCGACCTCGGCCTGCTGCTGCAGGACTGGCGTCTGGAGGCCGACGGCTCGTTGATGCCCTTCGGCCAGACGGCCTTCGCCGCGGCGGGCGGGCGCCTCGGCAACGTCGTCACGGTCAACGGCGGACCGGTGCCGCAGGCGGTGGAGGCGCGGCCGGGCAGCCGCCTGCGCCTACGCCTCGCCAACGGCTGCAACGCCCGGGCGACGCGGCTCAAGTTCGAGGGCGTGAAGGTCTACGTCTCGGCCGTGGACGGGCAGCCGACCGACACCTTCGAGCCCCTGCGGGCCACCCTCCCCTTTCCGCCCGGCACCCGGTACGATCTGCTGATCGACCTGCCCGAGGAGGAGGGCGCGACGGCGAGCGTGGTGGCGATGATCGGCCAGGGGTTGACCCTCGCCAGCGTCACGACGAAGGGCCCGAAGCTCGGAACGGCGCGACCGCCGATCGGCCCCATCGGCGAAAACAAGCTCCTCCCGCGCGAGGTGAAGCTGCAGAACGCCCTGCGGCGGGACGTGGTGATCACCGGCGGCGCCTTCGTACCCAAGGACAAGCCGGGGGCCGACCCGGTCTATACCGGCGACCCGCAGAAGGTCTGGCTGGTCAACGGCGCGAGCGCCGCTACGGGTCTGTCGCCGATCTTCTCGGTGAAGCGCGGGCAGGTCGTGGTGCTGGCCCTGCGCAACGACACGGCGTTCCCACAATCCCTGCACCTACACGGCCACTGTTTCCGCCTGCTCCACCCCCTGGACGACGGCTGGGAGCCCTACTGGCTCGACACGTTCCAGCTGCTCGAAGGGCGCACGGCGCGGATCGCGTTCCAGGCGGACAATCCGGGCCGATGGCTCATCAGCGCCACGGTGCTCGAACGGTTCGACACCGGCCTCTGGACGATGTTCGAGGTGACCTGACGGCCACCTCGCCGGATCAGGAAACCGGGAGCAGCCCCGACAGGACGGCGGGCATCAGGTCCGGAATGTCCTCGGCGATGAGGCCGGGCCCATGGCGCAGGGCGGCGTCGCCGTGCAGCCAGACCCCGGCGCAGGCGGCTTCGAAGGGTGGCATTCCCTGGCCGAGCAGTCCGAGGATGAGGCCGCCGAGGACGTCGCCGGAACCGGCGGTGCCGAGATAGGGACTGCCGTGATCGTTGATCGCCGCCCGCCCGTCGGGCGCGGCGACGACGGTGTCGGCGCCCTTGAAGACCATGACCGCGCCCATGCGCTTGGCGGCGGCACGGGCCTGGGCGACCTTTCCGCTCTCCTGCGGCACGGAGGTTCCGTCGAAGAGCCGGGCGAACTCGCCCGCGTGCGGCGTCAACACCGCCTCCCCGCCCCCCTCCGCGATGGCCGAGGCCAGGGCGGCGGCGTCGCCCGCGAAACTCGACAGGGCATCGGCATCGAGCACGAGCCTGCGTCCGGCCGAGGCCGCCACGGTCACGCGCTCCCGCGTCCCCTCCCCCTGGCCGAGCCCCGGCCCGACGAGGACGGCGTTCAGGCGCTCGTCCGCCAGCATGTCGTCGAGGTCGTCCGGGTCCTCGCAGGCCCGCAGCATGATCGCCGTGAGATGCGCGGCGTTCTCGGCGAGCGCCGCTGCCGGAGAGGCGACGGTCACGAGCCCCGCCCCGACCCGCAGGGCGGCCCGCGCCGCGAGCCGAGCGGCCCCGGTCTTCGTCGCCGGGCCCGAGAGGACCACGGCATGTCCGCGCGTGTACTTGTGGCTCGCCGCGCTGGGCCACGGGAAGGCGTGCGCCCACAGGCCGGGACCGTTCCGGTACAGCGGCGGGAGGGAGGCCGCGAAGCCGGCGGCGAGCGCCTCCTCGCCCGCTCCGATGTCGGCGACGTGCACGCGCCCACAATGGCTCAGCCCCGGCTGAAGCAGATGCCCCGGCTTCAGGGCCACGAAGGTCACCGTCTCCACCGCCCGGAAGGCAGCGCCGCGGACGCCTCCGGTCTCGCCGTCGATCCCGCTCGGGACATCGACGGCCAGGACGGGCAGCCCGGCGCGCGTCACGGCCCCGACCAGCTGAAGGGCCATCCCGTCGAGGTCGCGCGACAGGCCGGCGCCGAACAGAGCGTCCACGACGAGGCAGAAGGTCGACAGGTCCTTCGGCCCTGCCGAGAGGATGGGCCCCGCCCAACGCCCGGCGGCGAGGGCCGCATCGCCCTTGAGGGCGTCCTTCGCACCGAGCAGGACCAGATCCACCGCATGGCCGGCCTCGGCGAGGAGGCGGGCCGCCACGAAGCCGTCGCCGCCATTGTTGCCGGGCCCGCACAGGACGAGAACCCTCCCGACGGGCGGCAGGTGGGCGCGGGCACGCTCGGCCACAGCCGCACCCGCGGCCTCCATCAGCGTGATGCCGGCGATTCCCCCGGCGATGGCCGTTCGGTCGACTGTCGCCACCGCCGCGACGCTCAGGAGCCGCGCGCCTGACTCCGCTCCTGCCCTTGGCACAACCATTCGATGCTCACTCTATGGACAAAAAATCACCGATCGCCTCAATGATGCGCAGGAATTGCACACGGATTGGGCGGTTTGCGCCGCTGCTGGGGCAAATCGCCGTGGCGATCACGCCGATGCGATGGTAGTGTTTCGCCGACAATGCAGGCAGGCCCGAGCGGCATGAAGAAGATCGAAGCGATCATCAAGCCTTTCAAACTGGACGAGGTGAAGGAGGCCCTCCAGGAGGTCGGCCTCCAGGGCATCACCGTGATCGAGGCCAAGGGCTTCGGCCGCCAGAAGGGTCATACCGAATTGTACCGCGGCGCCGAGTACGTCGTGGACTTCCTGCCCAAGGTGAAGCTGGAGATCGTTTTGTCGGACGCCCTCGTGGAAGGCGCCGTCGAAGCTATCCGCAAGTCGGCCCAGACCGGCCGCATCGGTGATGGCAAGATCTTCGTCTCGACCATCGAAGAGGCCATCCGCATCCGCACGGGTGAAACGGGCTCGGACGCGATCTGAGCGCCGCCCTCGCACTTCTTTCTGTCGGAGTGCTCGTTTTTAAGTCCTGCACGAATATCCGGCAAAGCGTCGGCGACCATTGGTTGCCGGCGATTTGCAGCCTTACATGACCTCCAAGGCGGTCGCCGATGGGCGGCCGACCATTGCCGGAGGGCTCAGAATGGCTGCCACCGCCCCACAGACTCCTTCGAATATCGTCGATCTGGCGGCTTTCCGCCGGGCGCAAGCCTCGCGTCAGCCGGCGGCGCCCAAGCCCGTCCCCGTCGTGGGCGGCGGCGCGTGGTACCACGAGGCGGCGATCCGCGACGACGACCGCACGCGCGGCCGGTAGGCCATCCGCCGCGCCCGAGCCGATCCGTCGTCAGTGCGAGCGCCGCGAAGCCATCCAGGGTCTCGCCGCGCCCTGAGCCCGCCCGTCACCCTGGATGGCTTTGCCACGCTCGCGTAGCCGGCCAGGACAGATGAGACTTAGAAAAGAAAAAGCCGGGCCAATGCCCGGCTTTTCCGTCTTACGTGTCGTGAGCGTTAGGCGGCCGCGGAGGCGCTCGACGATTGCACGGAGGCGATCGTCTTCAGCACCTGCGAGGCGATCTGGTAGGGGTCGCCCTGCGAGTTCGGACGGCGATCCTCAAGGTAGCCCTTGTAGCCGTTGTTCACGAAGGAGTGGGGCACGCGGATCGAGGCACCGCGGTCGGCCACGCCATAGCTGAACTTGTTCCACGGCGCCGTCTCGTGCTTGCCGGTGAGGCGCATGTGGTTGTCGGGGCCGTAGACGGCGATGTGGTCGTCGAGGTTGGTCTCGAAGGCCTTCATCAGGCTCTCGAAATACTCCTTGCCGCCGACCTCGCGCATGTGCGCCGTCGAGAAGTTGCAGTGCATGCCCGAGCCGTTCCAGTCGGTGTCGCCCAGCGGCTTGCAGTGGTACTCGACGTCGATGCAGTACTTCTCGCAGAGGCGCTGCAGCAGGTAGCGGGCCATCCACATCTCGTCGGCGGCCTTCTTGGAGCCCTTGCCGAAGATCTGGAATTCCCACTGGCCCTTCGCCACCTCGGCGTTGATGCCCTCGTGGTTGATGCCGGCCTCGAGGCAGAGGTCGAGGTGCTCCTCGACGATCTGGCGGGCGACATTGCCGACGTTCGAGTAGCCCACGCCGGTGTAGTACGGACCCTGCGGAGCCGGGTAGCCCTGCTCGGGGAAGCCGAGCGGACGGCCGTTCTGGTAGAAGAAGTACTCCTGCTCGAAGCCGAACCAGGCGCCCGCGTCATCCAGGATGGTCGCGCGCTTGTTCGACTCGTGCGGGGTCTTGCCGTCCGGCATCATCACTTCGCACAGCACCAGCACGCCGTTCTTGCGGGCCGGATCGGGGAAGTGGCGGACCGGCTTCAACATGCAGTCGGAGCTGCCGCCCTCGGCCTGCTTCGTCGACGACCCGTCGAAGCCCCACATGGGGAGCTGGTCGAGGGTCGGGAAACCGTCGAATTCCTTGATCTGCGTCTTGCCGCGCAGGTTTGGCACCGGCGTATAGCCGTCGAGCCAAATGTACTCGAGCTTGTATTTCGTCATTCCGGTTTCTCGCCGATCCTTCGATCTCTCGTCGACGCGGGGCCCCGCAGATCAAAGGGCTCCGGCGAACGGCTCACCGCCTCGCGACGGTCGCCGAACCCTAAGCACGCCCCGTGCCACCTCGGGAAAGATGACGGTTCGGTTCCGCTGAAGGCGATCACGGAATCGCGAGGGGTGTCCCGTGGGTGACACGGCACTCCCTTGGCCTGTAAGGATCGCGCGCCCGCGGCGCATTGCGCAGAACGGGCGGCAACAGGGAGCAGAGTCACGATGACGACCGCAGCCGAGGTGCTGAAGACGATCCGGGACAACGATGTCCGCTACGTCGATCTCCGCTTCACCGACCCGCGCGGCAAGTGGCAGCACGTGACCTTCGACGTGTCGATGGTCGACGACGCCTTCTTCAGCGAAGGCCAGATGTTCGACGGCTCGTCCATCGCCGGCTGGAAGGCGATCAACGAGTCGGACATGCTGCTGATGCCCGATCCCTCCACCGCCGTGATGGACCCGTTCTTCTCCGCGGCCACGCTCTCCGTCGTCTGCGACGTGCTGGAGCCCGAGAGCGGCGAGCCCTACGGCCGCGATCCGCGTTGCACCGCCAAGCGCGCCGAGGCGTACCTGCAGGAAATCGGCATCGCCGACACGGTCTATGTCGGCCCCGAGGCAGAGTTCTTCGTGTTCGACGACGTGAAGTTCGCCGCCGACCCCTACCGTACCGGCTTCGAACTCGACTCCACCGAGCTGCCCACCAACGGCTTCACCGATTACGAGGGCGGCAACCTCGGCCACCGGATCCAGACCAAGGGCGGCTACTTCCCCGTGCCGCCGCAGGACTCGGCGCAGGACATGCGCGGCGAGATGCTCGCGGCGATGGCGGCGATGGGCGCCACCGTCGAGAAGCACCACCACGAGGTGGCCAGCGCCCAGCACGAGCTCGGGCTCAAGTTCGAGACCCTGACGACGATCGCCGACCACCTGCAGATCTATAAGTACTGCATCCACAACGTCGCGCAGAGCTACGGCAAGACGGCGACCTTCATGCCGAAGCCGGTCTACGGCGACAACGGCTCGGGGATGCACGTCCACCTGTCCCTCTGGAAGGACGGCAAGCCGCTCTTCGCCGGCGACAAGTATGCCGGGCTGAGCCAGGAGTGCCTGTACTTCATCGGCGGCATCATCAAGCACGCCAAGGCGCTCAACGCCTTCACCAACCCCTCGACCAACTCCTACAAGCGGCTGGTGCCGGGCTACGAGGCGCCGGTGCTGCTGGCCTACTCCGCCCGCAACCGCTCGGCCTCCTGCCGCATCCCGTGGACGAAGAGCCCGAAGGCCAAGCGCGTCGAGGTCCGCTTCCCCGACCCGACGGCGAACCCGTACCTCGCCTTCTCCGCTCTGCTGATGGCCGGCCTCGACGGCATCCGCAACAAGATCGATCCCGGCGCGGCGATGGACAAGGATCTCTACGAGTTGCCGCCGAAGGAGCTGCGCCGCATCCCGACCGTCTGCGGATCGCTGCGCGAGGCTCTGACGAGCCTCGACAAGGACCGCAACTTCCTGCTCGCGGGCGGCGTGTTCACCGAGGATCAGATCGACTCGTTCATCGAACTCAAGATGGCCGAGGTGCTGCGCTACGAGATGACCCCGCACCCCATCGAGTTCGTTCAGTACTTCTCGCTTTGAGACGGGGCGGAGGCGGCCGGCGACGGCCGCCTCGATTCGGGGACACGCTACGCCGGGGGCGGATCCGAGCCTATTCGGCTCATCCCGCCTCACGATCTATGCGAGCGGCCGGTGATCTGTCCCGCCAAGCCCTGGGACCGGGAGACGAACGCGATGGCGAGGGGTGCCGGCAGTCCGGCGCATGGTCCGCGAC
Organism: Methylobacterium aerolatum; assembly: GCF_022179085.1. Taxonomy (GTDB): domain Bacteria; phylum Pseudomonadota; class Alphaproteobacteria; order Rhizobiales; family Beijerinckiaceae; genus Methylobacterium; species Methylobacterium aerolatum. Next base: position 104,709 of record NZ_BPQE01000023.1, on the reverse strand, counting down.
CGCCTGAAACCGGCGGACCAGACGGACCCTCCCCGCCGGCCTGATCGGGAAGTGGCCGGCGAGGAGGATCTGGCCCTGATGCTAAGCTCGGGCAGACACAACTTATCAGTGTTGTCGGCGAGAACCGTCACCGCAAAAGCTCACTGCCCCAGGAAGGCGCGTGTCGCGATCACTCGCGAAGGGCCTTATGGTCGCAGCGCCACGCTGACTTAGGCGGCTGAAGCTCTCAACGCTGTCGCCATAGTCGCGATGATGAACGCTCGATGACGTCCTGTGCATCAATTGCTTGGACTGCACTTACCGAATGCCAGCTTTAGCTGTGTGCGAAAATGTCATTTTCATTCCATCCCATCAGATCGAGCTGCGCGCGGCTCGGCAGGAACTGGAAGCACGATGCGGCGAGGTCGGTCCGCCCCTCCCGCGCCAGCATGGCGTCGAGCCGCGCCTTCGCGGCGTGGAGATGGAGCACGTCCGACGCGGCATAGTCGAGCTGCGCCTGAGAGAGGGTCTCCGCCCCCCAGTCGGAGGATTGCTGCTGCTTCGAGAGATCGACCCCCACCATCTCGCGGACCACGTCCTTGAGTCCGTGCCGGTCGGTGTAGGTGCGGGCGAGCTTGGAGGCGATCTTGGTGCAGTAGACCGGCGACGGCATCACGCCCAGCCGCAGGAACAGGACCGCGAGATCGAACCGCGCGAAATGGAAGATCTTCAGCACCGATTCGTCCGCGAGAACCCGGATGAGCCGATCCGGGCTGGGGCCGCCAGGCACGATCTGCACCACGTCGGCCGTCCCGTCGCCGGTGGAGAGCTGCACGACGCAGAGCCGGTCGCGGTGGGGATTGAGGCCCAGGGTCTCCGTATCGATCGCTACGGACGGACCGGGCTCGTAGGAGGCGGGGAGGTCTCCGCGGTGGAGACGGACGGCGGATCTCTGCGTCACGGATCGGTCGCTCGAGAGGGGATCGACGCGGCGGGTATCACCGGCGCCGGGGACGGACAAGACGCGCGGCGGCCGTGCTAGAGACGGGGCCGTCGATGCGAGAGAGCCGCAGGATCCCATGACCGATATCGCCACCATGAGCGCCGCTCAGGTGATCGCCGCCCTGGACCTCAAGCCCCATCCCGAGGGCGGCCATTTCCGCGAAACCTTCCGCGATTCGGCCGAGGCCGGCGGCCGCTCCGTCGGCACCGCCATCTACTTCCTCCTCGACATCGGCGAAGCCTCCGCTTGGCACCGGATCGACGCCGCCGAGATCTGGCACTGGTACGCGGGCGCCCCCCTCGTGCTGACCATGAGCCCCAACGGGCACGATGCCTCCGCCCACCACCTCGGACCCGAAATCGGGCGAGGGCAACGCCCGCAACTGGTGGTGCCCGCCGGCCATTGGCAGACCGCGACGAGCCTCGGCGCCTGGACCCTGGTGGGCTGCACCGTGGCGCCGGGCTTCGACTTCGCGTCGTTCGAGCTGGCCCCGCCGGACTGGCGCCCCACTCCCCGGAGCTGAGGGCGAATCAGGCCTGCCGCGAGGCGTACACGGCGCTCAGCGCACCCGCGACGATCAGCGCGCAGGACAGGGCGAGGGCGGGGCGGGCCTCCGCATAGCCCGCGACGACCAGCACGAGGGTCGAGAGCATCGGCGCGGCATAGGCCGCGACGCCGAGAACGCGCACGTCGCCCTTCTTGCAGCCGATGTCCCACAGGTAGAACGCCGCGCCGACGGGCCCGAGGCCGAGCAGCACGATGGCACCCCAGTTCACGGTATCGGCCGGCCAGACCGTCGTCTCGAAGGCCAGATGGCACAACAGGCTGAGGACGCCGGTGGCGAGGCAGAAGCCCGCCACCGCATCCGTCGGCACGGCCGCCACCCGGGCGGAGAGGACGGAGTAGCCGGCCCAGACGAAGGCCGCCGCGAGCGCGGCGAGATAGCCCCAGCCGGCCGAGGCCGAGAAGTTCAGGTCCCGGCCCGCGAAGAGAATGACCACGCCCCCGAGCCCCATTCCGGCGCCGACGAGGTGGCCCGCCCGCAGCCCCCGCGAACCGGGCAACCAAGCCGAGAACAGGACGATCAGGAGCGGCCACAGGTAACTGATGAGCCCGGCTTCGGCGGGCGGCGCGAAGCGCAGGGCCACGAAGTAGAGGGCGTGGTAGGCGAAGAGGCCGCCGACGCCGAGGCACCAGACCCGCCAGGGCTGCCGCAGGGCGCGGAGCCGCTCCGGCTGCGCCAGGAAGACCGTGCAACCCAGGGCGCCGCCGATCAGGAAGGTCATCGCTGCGAGCTGGAACGGGGGAACCGCGCCGGAGGCGGCGGTGAACAGCGCCAGAAGCGACCACAGGAGGATCGCGCCGAACCCCACGAGCGTGGCGCGGGTCGCGTCGCGGCGCTCCGGCGCCGCTCCCGAAGCGAGAGACCTCATCGTCATCCCCGTGAAGCCGCGGATCCGAGTTCTCGACCGGCCGCGGCGCGTCGTGATTGCGTGTTCGATAGATCGGCACGCACTCCGTCCGGGCCTCGAAGGGCCGGCGACACCCCTCGCTGAGTCCCCGGAAGGTCACCGTCGAATCGATTGCGCGCTGCTTAAAGACCGCATCTTCGCATGAAGGACGGGAAACCGCGCAGACAGAATGCACACCGCGCAAAGCTTTGCCGGCTGGTGAGTTTCGAAGTTGTTGCGAAGCCGCAACATCCCACTGGAACGAACCGGGCGAACCGGAATCCGCATTGCTTGGCTTTGCCGCTTCGCACATGGTGACCGGGCACGGGGGCATCGCCAAGCGACGGCCCGCTAGAGCCCACCAATCAAGACGTGGGCGAAACAATCAAGAACGCGGAATGACTCGGAACACCGAGCGGCCGCATCTGGGTCTCGAAGCTTTGGAGATGATGATGAAGCTCTTGAAGAGCTCTCTGCTCGGGTCGGCCGCCGCTCTCGCGGCAGTCGGTGCTGCTCACGCCGCCGATCTGCCTGTGAAGAAGGCGATCCCGGTCGAATTCGTCCGTGTCTGCTCGGCCTACGGCGCCGGCTTCTTCTACATCCCGGGCACCGAAACCTGCCTGCGCATCTCGGGCCGCGCCCGCGCCGAGGTCGGCTTCCAGACCAACGAGAACCGCAACGTCGGCAGCCAGGTCGGTGACGTCTCGCTGTTCCGCTCGCTCCTGCGCATCAACATGGATGCCCGCACGCAGACCGATTACGGCACCCTGCGCGCCTTCATCCGCCTCGAGGCCGCCAGCCGCTCCGGCGCCTTCTCGACCTCCGGCACCCAGCAGCGCATCGCCAACGCCTACCCGGCGCTCGGTGTCGACCAGTTCAGCCGCGTGCAGCAGTACGTGAACACCGACAAGGCGTTCATCCAGTTCGCCGGCCTCACCGCCGGTCGCGCCTCCTCGTTCTTCGACTTCTACGCCCACGACTTCGAGTTCGTGGCCGCCACGGCCGGTTCGGACATCGCGTCCACCAACCTGTTGGCCTACACCGCCACCTTCGGGAACGGCTTCTCGGCGACGATCTCGCTCGAAGACCCGAACTTCCGCAAGAACACCGTCCTCAGCGCCTCGGCCGCTGCCACGACGGCCCAGCAGTCCGGCACCAGCGCGGCGCAGATCTTCTTTAGCAACTACTCGCTGTCGCCCCTGATCCTCCAGCAGGCCGCCAACGGCAACGCCACGATCCTCGCCTTCCAGGACGTGATCGAGCGTTCCCGCATGCCCGACTTCGTCGGTGTGCTGCGCTACGACGCCGCCTGGGGTTCGGCCCAGGTCTCCGCCGCCGTCAAGGACATCAACATCGGCGGCGCGTTCAACCAGGGCCTCGCCGGCGCGGCCGGTGTTGCGCTCCCGGCCGCCAACTCGGCCGCCGCCCTCGCCTTCGCCAACGCCCGCGGCATCCGCGGCGGCTCGCAGACCACCGAGGGCTTCGCGGTCCAGGGTGGCCTGAAGATCAACACCCCCTTCATCGCCCCCGGCGATGCCCTGTACCTGCAGGGTGCCTACGGCGAAGGCGCCAACGTCTACACCGGCGTGACCGCCTACACCGGCACCTACACCCAGTCCGGCACGCCGACCAACGGCGGTCCGTTCGCGCAGTACCTCTCCGACGCGACGCTCAACCCGCTCACCGGGCGGATCCAGCTCGCCCAGAGCTTCAGCGTGGTCGGTTCGTTCCTCCACTACTGGAGCCCGTCGGTCCGCTCGGCGGTCTACGCCAGCTACTCCGAGACGAACTACGCCCGCGGCGCCCGCGAGGCCCTCAGCCTGACGCAGGGCATCATCGGCGCCAACGCCGGTGCCGCCTCCTTCGTCACCAACCCGGCCCTGTTCGCCCTCAGCCCCGTGCTGCGGGACAACTACCAGATCGTGGCGGGTGCCAACCTGATCTGGTCGCCGGTGAAGGATCTCGATATCGGCGTCGAGGGCAACTACATCAACACCGGCATGAAGTCCGGCCGCGTCATCGACCAGACCAAGACCACGGGCGTGAACAACGCGAACTTCGCGGCCCTCAACGCCGCCGGCGCGATCAAGACCCTCAACAACTACGACGCCGCCCAGGTTCGCTTCCGCGTCCAGCGCGACTTCTAAGGACGGATCGGAGCCGAGGGGACAACCCGCGGCTCCGTCATGATCCCCGTGACACACGGACCTTCGGGCCCGGCTCTCGAGCCGGGCCTTTTTTCTTGGCCGCAGACGGCCGCCCGCAGACTTTGCCGGTCGCAGACGCGGTTCACCGCGCAGTGATCAGTCGAAAGCGCTGTACCGGGGGCCCTACAGCCGCTCCACGATGTCTCCGTTGCTGCATTGCGACCGCTCCGGGGCACTGATACGTCGGATCGAGCCGCAGGTTCGTTCCGTCATCACAGGTCCGGCCGCCGGACATCCCATCCTCCAGACGACACCACCGTCCGTTCCCTGGCGAACGTGGCGACGTGACCGGACGGACGAGGGATGCGCCGTCGCGTTCCGCCCGGGAGGCGAAGCCGCGGAGGACGACCGGCCCGTGAGAAGCCGGATCCCGGAGGACAGGGATGAACAGCGCAGCATCGACCACAAGTCCCGCTCCGGCGGAGGCCCCCGAGGGAACCGGCGTCCGCCGGGTCTGGCCCGAGGGCTGGTGGCGGCTGATCGACACCAAGATCGGCATCATCCCCCTGCCCATCTACGCCATCCTGGCTGTCCTCCTCGTGATCCTCGTGCAGGAAGGCGAGATCAAGCCGGACGCGCCGACGATGATCGCCGTCCTGGCGCTCGGCGGCTTCACCTGCGCGGAGATCGGCAAGCGCCTGCCCGTGCTGAAGCACATCGGCGCCGGGGCCATCTTCGCCACCTTCATCCCGTCGGCGCTCGTCTATTACAAGTTCGTGCCGCCCCAGCTGGAGAAGGCGATCACGGACTTCACGAAGTTCACGAACTTCCTCTACATCTACATCGCCACGATCATCGTCGGGTCGATCCTCGGCATGGATCGGGACGTCCTGATCAAGGGCTTCCTCAAGATCTTCGCACCCCTGGCCATCGGCTCCGTTGCCGCCGGGATCGTCGGCACCGCGGTCGGCACGCTGCTCGGCATCGGCGCCTACAAGACCTTCTTCTTCATCGTCGTGCCGATCATGGCCGGCGGCGTCGGAGAGGGGGCCATCCCCCTGTCCATCGGCTATGCGGCGATCCTCGGGACGCAGCAGGGCACCATGTTCGCCCAGGTTCTCCCGCCGGTGATGCTCGGCTCGCTCACCGCGATTATCTTATCGGGCACCCTGAACTTCGTCGGCAAGAAGTATCCGCATCTCACGGGCAACGGCCGGTTGCAGCCGGACGGAGACGAGATCAAGTCGTCGGACGCCCAGGCGAAATCGGAGGCGGCGCGGGGCTCGATCGATCCGGCGACGATCGGCGCAGCGGGCCTCACCGCGATCACGCTCTACCTCCTCGGCGTGATGTGCCACCACCTCGTCGGGCTCCCCGCGCCGGTGGCGATGCTGTTCCTCGCGGTCTTCGCGAAGCTCGCGAGCGCGGTGTCGCCGCGGCTCCAGGCCGGCGGGTTCGTCGTCTACAAGTTCGTGCAGGTCAGCATGACCTACCCGCTGCTTTTCGCCATCGGAGTCGCCCTGACCCCGTGGAAGGACCTGATGGCCGCGTTCACCATCGTGAACCTCATCACCATCATCAGCACCGTGGCGACGCTGATGACGGTGGGCTTCTTCGTCGGCCGGGCGCTCAAGATGTACCCGATCGAGACCGCGATCGTGAACGCCTGTCACAGCGGCCAGGGCGGCACCGGCGACGTGGCGATCCTCACCGCCGCCGACCGGATGGCCCTGATGCCCTTCGCCCAGATCGCGACGCGCATCGGCGGCGCGCTGACGGTGACGGGCACGCTGGTGTTCATGAAGTGGATCGGCCTCCCCGGCTGATCCCCCTCGGAGGTCAGGCACCGCCCTGCGGGCCTGAGGCGCCGTCGAGGGCCTGGGACCGGATGGCCGCCGGGCGATCCTTGCACCGGACGAGATAGGCGTCGAGCCGCTCGCTCGCGGGGAAAGCCGTCTGGCCGAAGCCGAGCGCGCTGGCGATCAGGAGGTCTGCACTGGAAAAGGTATCGCCCATCACGAAGGGGGAGCGCGCGAGGGCGGTCTCCAGACGCCGCACAACCGCCTCGTGGTCGCGCTTCCTCTGGGGCGACCGGGCGATGTCTCCCGACAGCCCGGCAAACAGGGCCGGCTCCATCTCGCACGCGTACCACGCGAGCCATGTGAGAAACTCGGCCCGCCGGGGGTCGCCGACCGCCGGGGCCAGCCCGGCCTCCGGATGGGCCTCGCTGAGATAGAGTACGACGGCGACCGATTCGGTGACGAGGGCGTCGCCATCGACGAGCGCGGGCACGCGCCGGTCCGGGTGCGGATTCGACTCGTCCGGAACGCCCTCCCCGGTCATGGGGCGGTAGATCGAGACCGGCCGAATCTCGTAGGGCGCGCCGATCTCCTCCAGAAGCCAGATGATGCGCGAGGAGCGGGAATTGGGGGCGTGATACAGGGTGATCATGGTTTGCCTGCGTGGTTGCGCCCGGATAGGGGAGCGATGGCGCGGCGACGCTTGTAGGATCACCCTGCTGACAGCATCCTGTCAGTAGGAGACGGGCGATGCGGCGGGCCGACAGACTTTTCCAGATCATCCAGATCCTGCGGCGCTCGTCGCGCCCGGTCACCGCCGCCGACATCGCCCGTGAGTTGGAGGTTTCGCCGCGCACGATCTATCGCGACGTGGCCGATCTCATCGGCCAGCGCGTGCCGATCCAGGGCGAGGCCGGCTTCGGCTACGTGCTCGGCGTCAGCTTCGATCTGCCGCCGTTGATGCTGACCCAGGACGAGGTCGAGGCGGCCGTGCTCGGCGCGCAATGGGTCGCGGGGCGCGGCGATCTGGTCCTGGCCCGGGCGGCGCTCGATCTCATCGCCAAGATCACCGCTGTGGTGCCGGAGCACCTGCGCCCGCTCATCGTCGAGCCGTCCATCGTCACCACGCCGGGCGCGGCGGTCGCGCGGGACGGCATCGACCTCGCGCGGACGCGGGCCTGGATTCGCGACGGGCGCAAGATCCGCCTGCGGTACCGCGACGTGCGGGGCGAAACGAGCGAACGCACCGTCGTGCCGGTGCTCGTCGGCTACTTCGAACAGGCGCGGATCCTGGCGGCGTGGTGCGAGCTCCGCCAGGACTTCCGGCATTTCCGCACCGACAGGGTGGTCGGCGTGGAGTTCCTCGAGGAGCGGCACGGCATCCGGCCGGCCCTGCTCCGGGCGCGATGGCGGCGGAGCCTCGTGGAGGCGAAGCTCAAGGCAGCGCAACCCGCGATCGCCTCCGTCGGCGCGACCTGACCCGGCAGAGAACCGCCCGTGCGATCAGGCGACGCTGCGCTCGATCTCCTCCTCGTCGCAGATCACCCCGGCATTGCCCTCGAACTCCGCGGCGAGGTCCACCGGTGCCTGGACAGGCGCGGCGGCGGCCCGCTCGCGGGCGAAGGTGGAGAGGAACAGACGCATCACATGGCGGACGCCGGCATCGTTGATGGTGCGCTGGTCCTCGTTGTAGTAGCGCCCGGCATTCACGTTGCTGGTGACGATGTCGTAGGCCGGGAAATACACGGCCCTCGGGTCGTTGCGGGCCACCACCTCGCCGGCCGCCACCCGCAGCACCGACTTCGAGTAGCTGTTCGACTCCATCACGTGGCGGTCCATGTAGGTGGCGATCATCGGCACGGGGGAGACCGTGAAGATCACCCGCGCGGCCGGATTCACGCTCCAGAGCCGGTCGAGGAAGCCGTTCAGGTCGGCAAGCACCTCGGCCGCTCCGGCATTGACGCACTCGTAGAGCGCCGGATCGAACTCCCCTCCCGCGACGCCGGGCGCCAGTGGAAGGGCCGCCCCGTCGGCCCGGTAGCGCCAGCCCTCCGTGAGCCCGAGGGTGAGGACGAAGACGTCGAGGGTCTCGAACAGGCGGCGGACGGCGGCAAGGTGGGCGTCCCGCGCAGCGATCACCTCGGCTTCGGTGGCGAAGCCGCCGGGCTCCACGGTCGGCCGGAAGGGATCGACGAAGCGCCCGTCGTCGCGGCGCCACGCGGTCAGCTCCGGCTCGTAGCGGCCATAGGCCCGGTCGAAGAGCTGCACGAACTGGCGCGTGTAGTAGAGGTTGCCGTACCGGGCCGAGAAGGTCCCGAACTGGCGGGCATTCGCCTCCGCCTCGCCCATGCCGGGGGGCGGCGGTTCGGTCAGGTAGTAGTTGAACCCGGCGCCGCGCACCGCCTCGGCCACGCGCTGGGCGAAGCAGGATCCGCCCGTGGCGACCTTGTCGGTCGGGGCGATGGCGAAACTGTCCTTCGGGTGGGGATTCACGGCGAAGGGCGGCACGTTGGTCACGACCTTGCGCCAGAATCGCTCGGCCGGTAGACCCGTATAAGGATTCAACGCCATCTCTGACCCTTCTCACTCCACGGGCGGACTACGTCGCCACCGCTCTCCGCTCAAGACCGGCGCGCCACCTGGCCCTGACTTCGGGCCCGACCTCGGCCCAGACCTTGGCCCTGAACGATCTGCCCCGCCGCGCCCGTAGCGCCTTGTCCCTGTCGGCCACCTCCTGGGCGACAGCATGGCGGAACCGCGCGCGGGACGAGCCGCCCCGCACAGGGCCGTCGATCGCGATCCTCGGCAACTGCCAGGCACGGGGCATGGCGCGCGCGCTGAAGCTGCTCGCGCCGGCAAGCCCCGTCCGCTACCTGTCGATGGGCTCCCTCAGGCGCGACCACGGCGACCTCGATGGCCTCGTCCGGACGGTGCGGGCCCACGATCTCGTCTTCAGCCAAGCCTTCCCGGAGGGCCTGCTCCCCGGCGGCGGCAGCGAGCGGCTGCGCGAGCGCGATCCGCGGGTGGCCCCGGTGCCGTCCATCGTCTTCTCGGCCTTCCATCCGGACATGGTCTATGCCGGTGCCGCCTCGGACCTCGCGGCGCTGAAGCTCGCCCCCTCCCCCCTCGGGCAGTATCATTCGGCGATCGCGCTGACGGCCCACCGGCTGAAGCTGGACGTGCCCCGGACCGCCGCGCTGTTCCGGGAGGACGTGTTCGCGCGGCTCGGCTACCTCGACCACTGGAATTCCGCCGCGCACGAGCTGCTCGCGGCCTCGGCACAGATCGACTTCCCCCTGGACCGGGAACTGACCCGCTGGGCACGGCGGGGCGTGTTCATGCACCTGATGAACCACCCGAAGGCCTTCGTCCTCGGCGACATCGCCAAGCGGCTGCTGCGGCAGGCCGGGATCGAGCCGATGGCGGTGGAGGTGGAGGACTATATCGGGGACGAGTTGGCCCAGGACGTGATCTGGCCGGTCTATCCACCGGTGGCGGGGCAGTTCGGTGCGCAGGGTGCCTATCTGTTCAAGGCGCGCGCCCGGGGGGACGGGTTCCCCGTGCTCTACGACCTGCCCGGTTTTCTGGCCGCGAGCTTCTCTCTGTACGACGCCAGCACGCCCGAGGCCCTGCGCTGTCCGCGGGTCGAGACATGGCTCGCCACGCCGGAGATCGTCGCGCTGTTCCGGCACGGCTGAGAGGTCCGCCGCGAGGCAGCCGCATTCGGGGGCTCTTCAAGCGGGGCGGGTGCGTCGCCGCACGCCGCGACGCGCCGGATCGGCGGATGCGTCGCCACTGTGTTGGGGACAACCCGCGCTTAACCATCCCGGCGTAGGAGGGGACGCAGACACGCGTCCGCGGTTTCGCCTCGAAGACCCCTAGCCGGCCTTCGGCACCGCTCGAGGAGCTTGATGAAGACGATGCCCGCGATGAACACCCGGCGCCTGCGCGCCGCCGCCCTCGGCCTCACCGTCCTGGCCACCCTCGGCCTCGGGGCGTGCAGCAAGGATGCCGACAGCCTCGCCGACGCCTCGGGCTACGGCGCCAACGGGGCCAACGGCGGTGCCGGCGTGCCGGGCAGCGCGCAGGACTTCGTCGTCAACGTCGGCGACCGGGTCTTCTTCGAATCGGACTCCACCGACCTCACCCCCACGGCGACGGCGACCCTCGACAAGCAGGCCGCCTGGCTCCAGCGCTACCCGCGCTACACCTTCCTGATCGAAGGCCATGCCGACGAGCGCGGCACCCGCGAATACAACTTCTCCCTCGGCGCCCGCCGCGCACAGTCGGTGCTCGACTACCTGTCCTCGCGCGGCATCGGCGCGAACCGGATGCGGACGGTCTCCTACGGCAAGGAGCGCCCGGTCGCCGTCTGCAACGACATCTCCTGTTGGTCGCAGAACCGTCGCGCGGTGATCGTGCTCGATCGCGGCGCGGGCGCCTGAAAAGCGAGGCTCGGCCGTCATTTTGCCGCGGAGGAGCGCTTCTGTTAGAGCGCTCCCCGTTCGAAGCGGATGCCGGTTCGGCGCGGGGGAGCGCACCGGGCCATGCCCTTAGGGCTTGGCACTGCCTCTCGATTGCAAGCCGAGCCCCAAGCCGAGCCCTATGCCATTCCGCCTCCGCACCCTCCTCGCCGCGACTGTGATGCTGCCGGCCCTGCTCGGCCCCGCGGCCGCGCAGGACGCCTCCGAACTCGTGGTCCGGCTGGGCCGCCTCGAAAGCCAGTCCCGGACCATGGCCGGGCAGATCGAAACCCTCCAGTACGAGAACCGGCAGCTCAAGGAGCAGCTGCGCAAGTTCCAGGAGGATGTCGATTTCCGCTTCAACGAGGGTAAGGGCGGCGCGGGCGGCGCCGCCCCGGCCGCCAAGCCGTCCCGCGCTCCGGCCCCCGCCGCGACGACGGCGCCCGCGCCCTCGGCCGGCCCAGTGAACGGCGGCAATCCGGGCTTCGCCCCGGCCCCCGCCAAGCGCGAGAAGCGCGGCGACGCCTTCGACCCCTCCGAGAATCCGAATGCGCCCGGCGCGCCCCAGCAACTCGGCATGACGGCGCCCTCGGCGCCGCTTCCCGCCCGCGGCTCCGCCGAGGCCGACGCCGAGGACGGCGGCGTTCCCCTGCCCCGTGCCGCCATCGACGACAACGGCGCCGGGTCCGAGGGCTACGACGACCCGGTGGACCTGAATCCGCCCCGCCGCACCGGCGCCATCAACCCCACCGCGCGCTCCGCCGACAGCATCGCCGCCATCCGGCCGGGCGATGCCGAGCCCGATTACGACGCCGCCGTGGAGCTGGTCCGCGCCAAGCAATACGAGCAGGCGGAGATGAGCCTGCGGCAGTTCATCCAGTCTCATCCCCGCGACGGGCGGGTGGCGGGGGCCACCTACTGGCTCGGGGAAAGCTACCTCGCCCGCGGCCGGACCCGCGAGGCGGCGGAGCAGTTCCTCAAGGTCTCCACCGATTACGCCCGCTCGTCGCAGGCGCCGGAGGCGATGCTGAAGCTCGGCGTGTCCCTCAACGCGCTGGGCGCGAAGGAACAGGCCTGCGCGACGCTGGCCGAACTGGAGCGGAAGTTTCCTAATGCCGGGGCGAACGTCCGGCAGAACGTGACGCGGGAACAGAAGCGCGCCCGCTGCGCCGCGTGAGCGGGGCGGGCGACCCCGTCCTCGACGCGCTTCGCCCCTGGCTCGACGGGTCCCGGGCGGGCACGGTTCTCCTGGCCGTCTCCGGCGGCCCCGATTCTACCGCCCTCCTCCACGCCGCTGCCGCGCTCCAGGCAGCGGCGTCCCTCCGGGTCGCGACGGTGGACCATGGCCTGCGTCCGGAGGCGGCCGGCGAGGCCGACGCCGTGGCGCGGGCCTCCGCCGCGCTGGGCCTTCCCCACGCGACCCTGCCATGGATGGGCGCCAAGCCCTTGACCGGCCTGCAGGACGCGGCGCGGGAGGCGCGCTACCGGTTGCTCGTCGACCACGCGGCAACCTGCGGCGCGGGTCTAATGCTCACCGCCCATACCCGCGACGATCAGGCCGAAACGGTCCTGATGCGCCTCGCATCCGGCAGCGCCCTGGCCGGGCTCGCCGGGATGCGTCCCGAGCGCCCCCTCGCGCCGGGCCTCGTCCTCGGCCGCCCGTTCCTCGGCCTCGACAAGGCTACCCTCGTCGCGTGGTGCGAGGCGCGCGGCCTGCCCTACCTCCGCGACCCGTCGAACGGCGATGCCCGCTTCGCCCGCGCGCGGCTGCGGGGGGCGGCCGCGGCCCTTGCGGCCGAAGGGCTCACCGGCGCCCGGCTGGCGCGTCTGGCGGAACGGGCCGCCCGGGACGAGGCCGCCCTGCGGAAGGCGGCCGCCGACGCCCTCGATGCCACCTCGCTCCCGTGCGGGGGAGCCCGCCTGCGGCTCGACGGTCGCATCCTGGCGGCGTTGCCGGACGCCGTGGCCTTGCGCTGCATCGACCAAGCCCTCGACCGCTCGGGGGGTGCCCCGCGACGCCTCGAACGACTCGAAGCCCTTGTCCTCGGAACGCTGTTGCCGACCCTTCGCCAGGGAGGGACGGTGCGCCGGACGCTGGCCGGGCTCGCCGTGGCGGTGGACGCGACGCGATGCGTGACGATTGTCCCCGCTCCTCCCCGGAAGACTGCCGGGAGTGCGGCACCCTCGCCCGCCTTACTTGGCAACGATGACCCCCCCGCCTACATTGGCGAGGCGTGAGCGGACAGGCCGGCGCGATTGCGCGAAGGCCATTGGGGGACCGTGCGCGCCAAGGATGGATCGATGAACCCGAATTTCCGCAATTTCGCCTTGTGGGTCGTCATCTTCCTGCTTGTGCTCGCCCTCGTCACGCTCTTCCAGAATCCAGGGCATCGGGGCGGCGGCAGCGAGATCGCCTACAGCCAGCTTCTCAACGACGCCGATGCCGGCAAGATCCAGTCCGTGGTCATCTCGGGCCAGGACGTCTCCGGCACCTACGTCGGCGGCGGCAACTTCACGAGTTACGCGCCGAACGACCCGAACCTCGTCACCAAGCTCCAGGGCAAGGGTGTACAGATCACGGCGCGTCCGCCGTCGGACAACACCCCGTGGTTCATCCAGTTGCTGGTCAGCTGGCTGCCGATCCTCGTGTTCATCGGCGCCTGGGTGTTCCTGTCGCGTCAGATGCAGTCCGGCGCCGGCAGGGCGATGGGCTTCGGCAAGTCGAAGGCCAAGCTCCTGAACGAGGCCCATGGCCGCGTGTCCTTCGATGACGTCGCGGGCGTCGAGGAGGCCAAGGAGGACCTACAGGAGATCGTGGAGTTCCTGCGCGATCCGCAGAAGTTCCAGCGGCTCGGCGGCCGCATCCCCCGCGGCGTGCTGCTCGTCGGCCCGCCCGGCACGGGTAAGACCCTGATCGCCCGCGCCGTCGCGGGTGAGGCCAACGTGCCGTTCTTCACCATCTCGGGTTCCGACTTCGTCGAGATGTTCGTGGGTGTCGGCGCGAGCCGCGTTCGCGACATGTTCGAGCAGGCGAAGAAGAACGCGCCCTGCATCATCTTCATCGACGAGATCGATGCGGTCGGCCGTCATCGCGGCGCCGGCCTCGGCGGCGGCAACGACGAGCGCGAGCAGACCCTGAACCAGCTCCTCGTGGAGATGGACGGGTTCGAGGCGAACGAGGGTGTCATCATCATCGCGGCGACAAACCGTCCCGACGTGCTGGACCCCGCCCTGCTGCGTCCCGGCCGGTTCGACCGCCAGATCATGGTGCCGAATCCCGACGTTACCGGCCGTGAGCGCATCCTGCGCGTCCACGTCCGCAAGGTGCCGCTGGCCCCTGACGTCGACCTGAAGACCATCGCCCGCGGCACTCCCGGCTTCTCCGGTGCGGACCTGATGAACCTCGTGAACGAATCGGCCCTGCTCGCCGCCCGGCGCGGCAAGCGGATCGTGACGATGCACGAGTTCGAGGACGCCAAGGACAAGGTGATGATGGGCGCCGAGCGGCGGACCCTCGTCATGACCGAGGACGAAAAGCGCCTCACCGCCTATCACGAGGGCGGCCACGCCATCGTGGCCCTGAATGTCCCCGCGACCGATCCCGTCCACAAGGCGACGATCATCCCCCGCGGCCGGGCGCTCGGAATGGTCATGCAGCTGCCTGAGCGCGACAAGCTCTCCATGAGCTTCGAGCAGATGACCTCGCGGCTGGCGATCATGATGGGCGGCCGCATCGCCGAGGAGATGACCTTCGGACCGGAAAAGGTCACCTCCGGTGCCCAGTCCGACATCGAGCAGGCCACCCGCCTCGCGAAGATGATGGTGACGCGCTGGGGCTTCAGCCCGGAGCTTGGCACCGTGGCCTACGGCGACAACAACGACGAGGTCTTCCTCGGCATGTCCATGGGCCGGCAGCAATCGGTGTCGGAGGCCACTGCCCAGAAGATCGACGCCGAGGTCCGCCGTCTCGTCGAAGCCGGACTGGAGGAGGCACGCCGCATCCTCGCCGAGCGCAAGGACGATCTGGAATCCCTGGCCCAGGGTCTGCTTGAGTACGAGACCCTGTCCGGCGAGGAGATCCGCAACCTGCTGAAGGGGCAGCCGCCGATCCGGGATGGTGGCGACACGCCCTCGACGCCGGCCCGGTCGTCCTCCGTGCCCTCCGCCGGCCGCGGGCGGCCGAAGGAGAGCGACGGCGGGTACGAGCCTCAGCCGCAGGCCTGACGAATCAGTGCCATATGGACGGAAGGGGCGCCTACGGGCGCTCCTTTTCGTTGTGGCCCACCATCGACCTAGCGCCCTGCGCGAGGTCCGGTGACAAACCTCGACCGGTGTTCCCGGAGTGTCCGATCCTGCCTCGGTCGGCAGGTGACGCAATGAGTACACGCGTGGCGACGATCCGCCGGCTCGGCCTTTGCGGCTCGCCCGAGGCGGACGCTCGTGGCCGCCGTATTTCGAACAGGATTGTCCCGGAGCGATCCGTGGGACATTTTATTCTTCCCGGCCCAGGCGTTCGATCGCGTTTTGGCACGCGCTTCGGCCCATGCCTCGGCCCGCCCGGACGGGCATCGGAGACGCGACGTTGCGCAAGTATTTCGGAACCGATGGCATCCGCGGCCGGGCCAATGGGATCATCACGCCGGAGCTGGCCCTCAAGGTCGGTCAGGCGGCGGGTCTCGTCTTCCAGCGCGGCGACCACCGCCACCGGGTGGTGATCGGCAAGGACACGCGCCTGTCCGGCTACATGATCGAGACGGCCCTCGTCGCCGGCTTCACCTCCGTGGGGATGGATGTGCTGCTGCTCGGCCCGGTGCCGACGCCGGCAGTGGCCATGCTCACCCGCTCCATGCGCGCCGATATCGGCGTGATGATCTCGGCTTCGCACAACCCCTACGAGGATAACGGCATCAAGCTGTTCGGCCCCGACGGCTTCAAGCTCAACGACGAGGTCGAGCGGGAGATCGAGGCGCTGATCGACGCCGAGCTGAACAAGAAGCTCGTGGGCTCCTCCGATCTCGGCCGCGCCAAGCGCATCGAGTCCGTCCACGCCCGCTATGTCGAGTTCGCCAAGCGCACCCTCCCCCGCTCCGTGACCCTCGAAGGCTTGCGGGTTGTGGTCGACTGCGCCAACGGCGCCGCCTACCGCGTCGCCCCGGAGACCCTGTGGGAGCTCGGAGCCGACGTCATCAGCATCGGCGTCGAGCCGGACGGCTTCAACATCAACCGCGACGTCGGCTCCACCGCGCCGACGGCCCTGGTGGAGATGGTGCGCGAGCGCCGCGCGGATATCGGCATCGCCCTCGACGGTGATGCCGACCGGGTGCTGATCGTCGATGAGAAGGGTCAGGTGGTGGACGGCGACCAGCTCATGGCCGTCGTGGCGCGGTCCTGGAAGGAGGACGAGCGTCTGACCCAGCCCGGCATCGTGGCGACTGTCATGTCCAATCTCGGCCTGGAGCGCTTCCTCGGCGGCCTCGGCCTCGGCCTCGCGCGCACGGCGGTGGGAGACCGCTACGTGCTAGAGCACATGCGCGAGCACGGCTACAATCTCGGCGGCGAGCAATCCGGCCACATCATCATGTCGGACTACACCACCACGGGCGACGGCTTGGTGGCGGCGCTGCAATTGCTGAGCGTGGTCCAGCGCAGCGGCAAGCCGGTGAGCGAGGTCTGCCACTGCTTCGATCCGCTGCCGCAGATCCTGAAGAACGTCCGCTACGCGTCCGGCGAGCCGCTCCGGCAGGACAGCGTCGTGACCGCGATCGCCCACGCCCGCGAGCGCCTGGGCGATTCGGGCCGGCTGGTGATCCGCCCCTCCGGCACGGAGCCCGTCATCCGGGTGATGGCGGAAGGCGATGATCGCGGCCTCGTCACCGAGGTGGTGGACGAGGTGGTGCAGGCGGTGGCGCGGGCCGCGGCCTGAGGCAGGGTCCCGGGGCATGGCAACCGCGCCGTGCCCCGCCTCGGCAAGCCTCGGCGCCGGGCTTTTCCCGGCCGTGGGCGATCGAAGGGATCCACATCCGGCGCCGGATCCCTGGACCTCTTTGCGAGCACAGCGACGTAAGCCGACGCGAACGGCTGCGGCTACAGCGGTTTCTCGCGAAGACTTGTTTTCACGAAGACTTGTTTTCGCGAAGACTTGGACCACCGCCGCCCCGTCTTTGCGAGCGTCAGCAGAGCGATCCAGGGCAGCGGGACCTGACCGAACGTGGCGGATCCCCACATTTCCTCACTTCGCTCGCGAACGTGCCGAAGCAGGCGCCCCGGATCGAACCGAAGCAGCCCTAGGCCAAGCGTCCCTCATAGGCCGTGACGAGGTCCGGCGGCGCGGTGGTGCGCCACGCGGCGAGGAGCGCGGCCCGGAGAATCTCCTCGTCGCAGACCATCAAATCGAGATTCGTCCAGCCGCGGCGGCCCCATGCGCCGTCGAGCGGCATGAACAGGTCTGGTTCCGCGTCGCAGAAACGCGCCTGATCCTCCGGGTTGAGCCGTAAGACGAGGCGTTCCTCCTCCGTCCAAAGCGTCGCCAGAACCCGGCCGCCGACACGAAAATCCGGGTTGCCGCGATGGGCGCCCACCACCGTGGCCGGAAGAAGCTCCGCGAGTGCTCGCGCCTCGTTCACCATCATTGTTCGGCGCCCCACCCCTTCATTCGGTCCCGATCTCGAAACGGGGCAGATTTCATTTCCGGATCTTCGCCGCACACTGCATTGCCACTACGATTTAACACATCGTCAACAGTTCGCGCAGGGCGCGCACTGTGAAACACGGATAAAACTTAACGTTAAGGCTGATTTAAGACGTCTTCTCCATTCTGTCGGATGTGAAGGAGCCGGCCCTGAACTTCCGGCACACGACAAGAGTGAAGGAATCCTTATGGCTCGCCTGCAGTTTCCGAGTGTGGCGCGCGTCGCGACGATCGTCGCGGTCCTCGGCACCCCCTGCGTCGCCTCCGCCGCCGACCTGCTTCCCCCGCCCCCGCCCGAGGCACCGGCCGTCGAGTTCGCCGGAGCCTGGTACCTGCGCGGCGATGTCGGCGCGAGCGTCTACACCGCGCCGACCTACAGCGCGACGGATGGCCTGACGAAGAACTTCTTCAACAGCAGCCAGGGTGGCGGCTTCTTCGGCGGCGTCGGCGTCGGCTACCAGTTCAACAACTTCTTCCGGGCCGACATCACCGGCGAGTTCCGCTCCACGGATCTGCGCTTCGGCAGCTTCATCGACTTCGGTGCCGCCGGCTCCGGCAACTATGCCCGCGTCTTCAACCTGAGCAACGGGCACTACAACGCGGGCGTCTTCCTCGCCAACGGCTACTTCGATATCGGCACGTGGTACGGCATCACGCCCTTCGTCGGCGGCGGTGTCGGCGTGGCGCTCAACAGCTTCTCGGGCTGGACCGACAGCGGCACCATCAGCTTCTACGAGCCGTTCGTCAACAATCTGCCGACCTCGCCCGGCATCTTCAAGGCCCGCACGACCGAGAGCTTCGCCTGGGCGCTCCATGCCGGTCTCGCGTATGACGTGACGCCGAACTTCAAGGTGGAACTCGCCTACCGCTACCTCAACACCGGCCATGCCAAGACCGGCGTCCTGACCTGCCTCGACGCGAGCATCACGACGGCCTGCACCACCGTGGTGAAGGCGCGCAACCTCGAAGCGCACGACATCAAGCTCGGCTTCCGCTACCTCCTCGGCGCCCCGATGGTCGCCGCGCTGCCGCCGCTGATGCCCGAGCCGCTGGTTCGCAAGTACTGATCGTCCGGCCCAGGTCGGGCATTCAACGGCGCGGGTCACCCCCGCGCCGTTTGCCGTTTTCGACGACCGTACGGCAGCGTCGAACAGGCGTCGGACACGACTTTTTCCGACTTTCGAATGCCTTGGAATAGCACACGCAACCGTTGATTAAGGTTACTCTAGTACCACCGAGGGGTGGCGTGAAAGCTTCTCAGCTTCGAAGCCCTGGGGGTTGTTGAGATGCGTAAAGTACTCCTGTCGCTGATGGTCCTCGGTGCCGCCGGCACCGCCCGGGCGGCCGATCTCGATTACGATTACCTGCGCGGCTCGGATTACGACCCACCCGTCGCGACGGTGATCGACTGGAGCGGCGTCTATATCGGCGGCCATGGTGGCTACACCTCCGGATCGTTCAACCGGCGCGGGACCGGCGCGAACTACGCGCTGACCTTCCCCGGCGCGGCGCCCTACACTGATCCGATCGTCCTGGGGACGAGCCGTGCGAGGGGCGAAAGCTACGGCGCCTACGCCGGATACAATGCCCAGTTCGACAATGTCGTGGTCGGCCTGGAAGCCGACTACACGCATAGCGGATTCCAGGCCACGACCGCCGGGATCGTCGGCCAGCCGCTGCTTCCGGGCGCGGCGACCTTCGTGGGCGTGAACCGCAGCGGGATCAGCGATTACGGCACCGTCCGCGTCCGGGCGGGCTACGCGATGGACAATTTCCTGCCGTTCATCACCGCCGGCGCGGCAATCGGCCAGTGGAGTTCGTCGCAGACGCTCTCTTCGGGTACCGGCCCCTTCACCACCCTGCAGCAGCGCAACACCACCCGGACCATCGGCGGCTTCGCGGTCGGCATCGGCATGGACTACGCCATCACGCCGAACGTCGTGCTGCGCGGCGAGTACCAGTACATCAACTTCGAGAACAACAACGCCAGCTTCACGCAGATGAACACCATCCGCGGCGGTGCCGCCGTCAAGTTCTGACCGCGTCGGCGCCCGGAGGTCTCGCCATGTCCCGTCGTCCACAAGCCCGGCGCCTCGTCCTGGCTGCCCTCGCCCTCGGCGTCACGGCCGGCCCGGCCAGTGCCTTCGAGGACGCCTTCGGACAGCCCCTGCCCTACCGAGAGCGGGTGATTCGCCGTCCCGTCCGCGCGCTGCCGCCTGCCATCGTCAGCGGCTACCTGCCGCGCAACCACAACGTGCCGATGTACAATGAGCCGCCCCGGCGGCCGGCGTTCGGCGCATCCTGGCGTTGATCAGGTTTCGAGCTCGCTGTCCCAGTAGAGATAGTCGAGCCACGTGTGGTGGTATTGCCGGTGGTCGAATTCCGGCTGCCGGTGGTGCAGTTCGTATCGCGTCGGCCGCCGCGGCGGGTTGAGGAGCGGCATCTCCGCCTCCTCCGGCGTGCGGTTGGCCTTGCGCAGGTTGCAGGGCGAACAGGCGGCCACGACGTTGTCCCAGCTCGACAGGCCGCCCCGCGAGCGCGGCACCACGTGGTCGAAGGTCAGGCCGCCCGAGGGCAGGCGCAATCCGCAGTACTGGCAGGCGAAGCTGTCCCGCAGGTAGATGTTGTACCGCGTGAAAGCCGGGCTGCGGGCGAGGGCCACGTAGTTCTTCAACGCCACGACGCTCGGGACCCTCAGCGAGCGCGAGGGCGAGCGCGCCTCCACGTCGTAGCTCGCCACCAGCGTCACGCGATCGAGGAACAGGGCCGTGAAGGCGTCCTTCCACGACCACAAGGACAAGGGATTGTACGAGAGCGGCCGATAATCCGCGTTCAGAACGAGGGTTTGGAGATCCATCATCGGCGCGGTCTCGCTCACGGCTATCTCTGGCGCGTCCAACGCGCGGGGAGCGTCCCGCGCCCGGACCGTGACCCGCCTCTGCGGGCACACGGGACGGGGGACCGGCGCCGCGCCCAGCCGCGGGGGCTGGGGTCGTCGCCGGGTTCGCGCGGGGGCGATTTCGGGAGAGTGGCGTGCAACAGGGCAGGCATCCGGCGCGCGGCGTCGCCGGGGAAGGTACTCGGATCCGGTACGCGGCCAGGCCGGGTGATCGTCACCGCCGGCCGCGCCCCTTCGCGTGATAACGAGAAGGCCCTGTCCATGAGGCGTTCATCTAATCCCACCGTGACACCCTTGTGAAGCTTCGACTTTCTGCCGTGGGGACGCACCCACAGGCAGGATGCGGGACGCTGACCTGCCCGTCCGGGGGTTGGGTGGGGCGTGCTTTCGCCGTATTGCTCTGGCGAAGCAGCGGGCCTGCGCGGCCCGCCGGCCGCATTTCCGCCGGTCCAGACCGGGGCCCTGCCCTCACGGGCGCAGCGGCCGTCCGTCGAAAGGTTTGCCCATGCTGTTGTCGCCAGTGCGCGTGACCACGCCGCACGGCCCGCGCCGGTTTCTCCCAGCGTCGCTCGTCGTCCTGGCCGCCTTTGCGGCATCCCTCGGCCTCGCCGCCTCCGATCCTGCCCGCGCCCAGCCGGCGCCGGCGACGAGCGCGCCGCCCGCCCAGACCGCACCGGCCAAGCCGGCGGATGGCAAGCCAGCAGATGCGAAGCCGGCGGACGGCAAGCCGGCCGAGGAGAAGGCCGCGCCCGCCAAGCCCGTCGTGCCGCCCGCGGCGATGTCGGAGCAGGCGAAGGAGGTCCGCGCCACCCTCGATCACGTCAAGGCCGTGCTCGACGACAGCGAGAAGCAACTCGGCGCCAAGGACCTGTCCGCCACCGACCTGACGGCGATCCGCGATGCGGTGGCGGCCGAGACCGACAAGGTGCGCGACGTCGTCAGCCGCCTGGATGCGCCCCTCGCGGCGGCACGGGAGCGCCTGACGCAGCTCGGCCCCAAGCCGAAGGAGGGCGAGGAAAGCGGCGACGTGGCCCAGCAACGGGCCGAGCGCGAGGCCGCGGTCAACCGCATCGACGAGGCGCAGCGCCTCGCCAAATCCCTGGTGGTGCAGGGCGATCAGCTGATCGACCGGGTCTCCAACCGGCGGCGTGCGTCCTTCACCCGCGACCTGTTCCACCGTACCCAGCCCCTGGCGAGTCCTGGCCTGTGGGCGAAGGTGATGGCGGACATCCCCCGCGACACGCGCTCCGTGCAGAGCGCCGTGGAGGATATCGGCGTCCTGTTCGGCCGCAACGGCAGCATCGGCAACCTGCTGCTCCTCGGTCTCGCCTTCGGCGTCTCCATCGCGCTGTATTTCGGGCGGCGGAACATCGCCCCCCGGGCCGCCCGCCGGGACGAGAGCCAGACCGAGCCGTCCCGCCGGGACAAGCTCCTCGGCGCGTGGCGGGTGATCCTCGTCGGCACGGTGCCCGCGGTGGCCGGCTCCTACGCCGTCTACTATGCCCTGGACGCCACGGATCTCCTGCCTTCCCGCCTCCTGCCGGTGGCGGCGGCCATCCTCTTCGGCCTCGCCTTTATCGCGGCGGTGGAGGCGCTCTGCGACGGTCTCCTCAGCCCGGACAAGCCGTCCTGGAGGCCGACGCCGGTGAGCGATTCGGCGGCCACGCGCCTGAAGCTCCTCGCGGTGAGCATCGCCACCATCGCCACCGTGGTGAAATCGGTGGAGGCCCTGAACACGGGCATCTCGGCCGCCCTGCCGATCTCCATCGCCACGCGGGGCATCGGCTCCCTGGCCACCGCCCTCATCCTCGCCATCGGCCTGCACCGCTTCGCCGACACCGAGGAAGAGGAGGAAGCCTGCTTCGGCCCCTACGTGCCGACCAAGACCACCACCGGCATCGGCGGCCCGGCCCGGCTCGTCGGATGGGTGGCCGTGGCGGTGATCGGCGTGGCGGCGCTCGGCGGATACGTGGCGCTCGCGAGCTTCCTGACCGAACAGATTATCTGGGCCGCGAGCATCCTCGTGCTGCTCTACCTGCTGGTGCAGAGCGAGGAGGTCTTCATCGGCCGGGCGCTGGTGGATGGCAGCCGCCTCGCCACGGCGCTCCAGGCCAATACCGGCCTGCGCAAGCGCTCCCTCAACCAGATCTCCGTGCTGACGACCGGCGCGGCCCGCGTGGTGCTCATCCTGCTCGCGGCGTTGCTGATTCTGGCGCCCTGGGGGCTCGATTCGACCGATCTCGTCTCCTCCGTCCGGCAGGCCTTCTTCGGCTTCCAGTTCGGCGGCGTGACGATTTCACTCTCCTCCATCGCCTTCGGCATCGGCGTGCTGATGATCGGCGTGGTGGTGACGAAGGCCATCACCCGATGGCTCGACCAGACCTACCTGCCGGCGACCGACCTCGATGCGGGGCTGCGCAACTCGATCACGACGGTGGCGGGCTATATCGGCTTCCTGCTGTCCCTGGCGCTGGCCTTCTCGTATCTCGGCCTGAGCCTCGAGAAGCTCACCATCGTCGCCGGCGCCCTCTCGGTCGGTATCGGTTTCGGCCTCCAGTCCATCGTCAACAACTTCGTCTCGGGCCTGCTGCTCCTGTGGGAGCGGCCGATCCGCGTCGGCGATCAGGTGGTGATCGGCGATTCGGAGGGCATCGTGAAGCGGATCTCGGTGCGCTCCACCGAGATCCAGACCTTCGACCGCTCGGCGGTCATCGTACCGAACTCGAACCTTATCTCCGGCATCGTGAAGAACCGGGTGCGGGGCGACCGCACCGGCCGCCTCTCGCTCACCGTCAGCGTGCTCCGGAACCAGGATCCGGTCCGGGCCGCCGAGGTGATCACAGCCTGCGCCACCGCCCACCCCGACGTGGTGCGGGATCCGCCGCCCCGCGTGGTCTTCCGCAAGATCGGCGACCCGTTCCTGGAGTTCGAGCTCCTCGCCTGGATCAGCGACGTGAGCCTCGGCCTGAAGGTGCAGACGGACCTCAACTTCTCCGTCTTCAAGACGCTGACCGAGGGCGGCTTCATCCCGCCCATGGGGCCCGGTTCGAGCATCGTCACGATCCAGGGCCTCGACGGGATGCAGAGCGCCATGGGCGAGATCGCCAAATCCTTCGTGCGGCCGACGCCGCCCGAGCAGGCCGCCCCGCTTCCCGAGGAGGAGCCGCTGCGCGAGCGGCGGCGAGGCACCGGGGCTTGAGGCCCCAGGCGCCGGTGACGGCGTCCTAACCCTCGCGTGGGATGCAGACCGTTGGCGGGATCCCTATATCCCGTCGTCGAACGGGATGACGCAGGGCGATGGCGGACAGGACGACACGGGCTCCGGTGCTGAAGCGGCGCGGACCGGCCACTCTGGTGGCCGCCCTGATGGCAGGCGGCCTCGGGTTCCTCGGCGGCTGCGCCAAGGAGGCGCCGACCACCACAAGTGCCCTGCCGAGCATCTACATCCCGCTCGCCTCCAACACCGCGCAACTCGACGTCGACTCGGCGCGCGACATGATCTCGTCCTATCGCCGCAACCATGGGGCTGCTCCCCTGACGGTCGATCCGGACTTGCAGAAGCTGGCGGAGACCGAGGTGGCCGCCATGGCGGCGGCGGACCGGCCGAGCCAGGCGCAGACGGTGAAGGCCGCCGTGACCCGCCTCGGCTACCGCGACGTGAACGCCAACCTGTCGGCGGGCTACCATACCCTGGCCGAGGCCTTCTCCGGCTGGCGGGACAGCCCGCCCCACAACGCGACGATGCTCGACCCCAAGGCCGGCCGGATGGGAATCGCCACCGCCTATGCGCCGGGCTCGAAGTACAAGGTCTACTGGGCGCTGCTGACGGCCCAGTGAGCCTCCGGGTCCCCCGCCGTCAGGGCAGGCCCCTGATGACGGGGGTCGGCGGCGCCTCCTTGAGGAGGGTGATCGTCACGCGGCGGTTGGCCGGCATGAACGGGTCGTCCGGGAAGAGCGGTTCCGTATCCGCCTTGCCCGCCACCTGACTGAACCGGTCGTCGGACACGCCCGCGCCCGCCAGGATCTCGCGGACGCTGATCGCCCGGTTCGCGGAGAGCTCCCACGGGGGCGCCGCCGGGCGGCGGCCGGGCCGGTCGCTGGCGGTGTAGCCGGTGATCACGATCCGGTTGGGCATCTTGCGCAGGGCGGGCGCGAGCTTTTCGAGGAGGCGGCGGGTCAGGTCGGTCGGCCGGGTGGAGCCCTCCGGGAACATCGCCCTCCCGTCCTGGTCGACGATCGACACGTCGAGACCCTTGTCGGTGCGGGCGATGACCACGTTCTTCGACACCTCCGCGAAATCCGGCAGGTCCTGCATCGCCTGACGCAGGGAGGCGGCGGCGAGGCCGAAGGCCTCGGCCTGCCCCGCATCGGGGAGGCCGTCGGCGGCGCTCTTGTCGAGAAGCGGGGGCGTGGTCCGGTCGGTGGCCAGCTCGGGCGGGATGTCCCGGAGGTTCTTCAGCTTGTCCGCCGCGGGGAGGCCATCCGATTCGGTGATGCCGGCGAAGCGCGATTCCTTCGTCACGCCGAAGGCGTCGCGCATGGAGCCCGCCACGAGCTGGAGCTTCTTCTGATCCTGGGTCGAGTAGGCGGCGATCATGACGAAGAAGCTCATCAGGAGCGCCATCAGGTCGGCGAAGGTCACGAACCAGCCGTGGCCACCATGCGCGCCGCCGCGCTTCCTCCTCGCCACGTCAGGACCCTCCCGGGCTGCCAGGCGGCGGGACGGCCGGTCCACTCACGCCGCCGCTTCCTCGAGGGCGTGGCGGTGGTTGTGCGGCAGATACGCGACAAGCATCTCACGCACGAGAGTCGGACTCTTCTGGTCGCGAATCAGCAGGATGCCGTCGATGATCAGCGAGCGGGAAACATCCTCCTCCTCCAGCTTGACGTGCAGCTTGTCGGCGATGGGAAGGGTCACGAGGTTGGCGATGAGCGCGCCATAAAGCGTCGCGAGCAGCGCCGTCGCCATGGCCGGGCCGAGCTTTGAGGGATCGGACATGTTGGCGAACATGGTCACCATCCCGAGGATCGTGCCGATCATGCCCCAGGCTGGCGCGCAGTCGCCGAAGGCCCGGTAGATCTTCGACCCCTCGTCGAGATGCATCAGGAAGTTGTCCCGGTCGCGCTCCATCGCGTCGCGGATGAATTCTCGGTCGTAGCCGTCGGCGATATAGCGGGCGCCCTGGGCCAGGAAGGGATCGCCGATCTCCATGTTCTCCAGGGAGATAGGACCGCTCTTGCGCACGACCTCCGCGATCCTGGTGATTTCCTCGATGAGGTCCTGCGGCTTCACCGAGCGCATGGTGAAGGCGTAGCGCAGGCCCATCGGCAGGCCGTGGGCGATGGTCGAGAAGGGGAAACGGATGATGGTCGCCATGACCGATCCGCCGAAGATCACGATCACCGCGTGCTTGTCGAAATAGGCGGCGAAGTTGCCGCCGTCGATCATGATCAGCGCGAAGACCACGCCCACACCGCCGACCAGCCCGAATCCGGTTGCTAAATCCATGGGACGATGACTCGACGGGCGGAGCGGCGGGCACGCCCCGAGGCGCAGGATGCGGCGTACCCGACCGCAGCGTTAGGTCGGCATGGTGAATGAAGCGTAAAGTTGAGCGGACTCCTGTCCTCGCCCGTCATCGCCCGTTCAGCCGGAAGGCGCCATAAGCTCTTCGTCGCATGGGGCGATGGCCCCGGAGCGGGTATTGCCTGCGCGACGTGGCTTGGGGCGGTCCACGACCCGGAAGGGCGGGGCCGGCGGCGGAGCGGTTCGATGGTTCGTCTGTACGGACGGGTTCTGGGTTTCCTGAAGGCCGAGCGGCGGCTGGCGATTTCGCTGGCGCTCGCCAATGTGCTCCTGGCGGTGGCGGCCTTCGCCGAACCGCTGTTGATGGGCCGCATCATCGATGGGCTGACGCACCTGCAGCGCGGCGGGAACGCCATGTCGCAGATGCTGCCGCTGATCCTGGCCTGGGTTGGTTTCGGATTCTTTACCATCGGGGCCGGCGTGTTCATCGCGCTGCATTCCGACCGGCTGTCCCACCGCAACCGCCTCTCCAGCATGGCGGCCTTCTTCGAGCATGTCCTCGACCTGCCGCTGGCCTTCCACTCCGCCAACCATTCCGGCCGCGTGCTCAAGGCGATGCTGGAGGGCACGAACGGCATGGCGTGGCTGTGGCTCGGCTTCTTCCGCGACCACCTCGTCGCCCTTGTCTCCCTCGGCGTGCTCCTGCCGATGACCCTGTTCATCAACTGGCAGCTCGGCTCGATCCTCGTGGTGCTGGTCCTCGCCTTCACCGCGCTGACGACCTTCGTCATGCGCCGCACGGAGACCCTTCAGGGCCAGGTGGAGCATTTCAATTCGGGCCTCGCCGCCCACGCCTCCGACGCGCTCGGCAACGTGGCGGTGATCCAGTCCTTCACCCGCGCCAAGGCCGAGAAGGACGCGATGCGCGACATCATCGCCAAGCTTCTCGCCGCTCAGATCCCGGTGCTGTCCTGGTGGGCGCTCGCCAACGTGGCGACCCGGGCCTCGGCGACCATCACCATGACCGCGATCTTCGTCACCGGCATCTCGCTCTATCAGGCCGGCACCACGACGGTGGGCGAGGTCGTCGCCTTCATGAGCCTCGCCACCGCCTTCGTCTCGCGCCTCGACCACGTGGTCGGCTTCGTGAACGGCCTGTTCCAGCAGGCGCCGAAGATCGCCGAGTTCTTTGCGATCTACGACACGGTGCCCGCCGTGGCCGACCGGCCGCACGCCAAGCAGGTCGCCCGGTTCGAGGGTGAGGTCACCTTCGATGACGTGCGCTTCTCCTACGACGGTCGGCGCAAGGCGCTCGACGGTGTGTCGTTCTCGGCCAAGCCCGGTGAGACGGTGGCGCTCGTCGGCACCACCGGCTCGGGCAAGTCGACCACGCTCGGCCTGCTGCACCGGAGCTTCGATCCGGCCTCCGGCGCCATCCGCATCGACGGGCTCGACGTGCGGGACGTCGCCCTCTCCTCCCTGCGCCACAACATCGGCGTGGTGTTCCAGGAGCCGATGCTCTTCGCCCGCTCGATCCGCGAGAACCTGCAGGTCGGCTGCCCCGAGGCCACCGATGCCGAGATGCTGGAGGCGCTGGAGAAAGCGCAGGCCGGCGAGTTCATGGCCCGGCAGGCGGACGGTCTCGACACGGTGATCGGCGAGCGCGGCCGCTCTCTCTCCGGCGGCGAGCGTCAGCGCCTCTCCATCGCCCGGGCGCTGCTCAAGAACCCGCCGATCCTCATCCTCGACGAGGCCACCTCGGCCCTCGACGCGGCCACCGAGCGCAAGCTCCAGGGCGCTTTGGAAGCGGTGATGGAGGGCCGGACGACCTTCGTGATCGCGCACCGCCTCTCGACCATCCGCGATGCCGACCGCATCCTGGTGTTCCACGAGGGCCGGATCGTCGAGGCCGGCACCTTCGACGACCTCGTCGCCCAGGACGGTCGCTTCGCCGAACTCGCCCGCGCCCAGTTCATGGCCGCGCAGGCGGAAGAGGACGAGGATCGCCTGGCCCTGGCGGCCTGACGCACTCACCGTCGCAAGACACGAAGGCCCGGGTGATCGCAGGATCACCCGGGCCTTCTCACGTCAGGGATCGGCTCTCGACGACGGCGTGGCTTGCCCTCACACCGCAGCGTAGCTTCGCGCCGCCCGGCGGGCCGGGACGGCCACGGGCGCCTCGCGCGGGCGCAGCACATCGGCGAGCTTCACGAAACCGTCCGCCCGCGTCTCCTCCGTCGCCCGGATGCCGAAGCCCAGGGCGAAGGAGCGCGTCAGCTCCATGTCGCGCTCGATGCCGAACCGGTCGAGGGCGGCCAGGAAAGCCTCGCGGAACAGACTCGGACGACACCAGCCCTTCTCGGCCATCTGCAACGGCCAATCCCACAACCGCTCGGAGCGGCGTGCCGCCACGGTGTCGCGGGCGATGAAGTAGCCCGTGCCGCGATGCTCAAGCCCATCCTCCTGGACGGACCACTCGGCATTGCGGAAGATCTCGGCGGCCGCCACGTCATTCATCGGGAAGTCCCATCCGTTAACGGAACGTTCCGCGAACACTGGCCCGAATTAACGATCCGGTCAAGCACTCGTTCCCGAAGCGTTCCCGGCAGGACTGACCAGATGCGGGGCCGGCGAGGATCGGTCTATCGCGCCTTCGCGAAGAGCGGATGCTCGATCCTGTCGCCGGGCTTGATGCCCGCCCGCGCCGCCGTACCCGCGTTCAGCTCCAGAACGGCCAGCACCGGCTCGTTCGACGGGATGATGGCCGTCGAGAGCGGTTCGGTGTCGGCCGCTACACGAGCCACCGTCCCGTCGGCGCGGATGAACACCATGTCGAGGGAGAGATAGGTGTTCTTCATCCACATCGTCACGGGCTGGACGCGCTCGAAGTCGAACAGCATCCCGTGATCCGCAGCCATGTGCCGACGGAACATCAGCCCGCGGCTGCGCCCGGCGTCGTCGCGCATCACCTCCACGGCGAAGCGCTTCGGCCCGCCCTGGGTCGCGATGGTCAGCGGCTCGGTGGGCACGGCGGGGGCCTTGGCCACCGTCTGCGCGGCGGCGGGCGCCGCCATCGTCGGCACGAGGCAGGCCCCGGCGAGGGCGAGGCGAAGGGCGGCGGTGGATACGGCTCGGGAAACGCAGATCACGGGCAAGCCTCACGCGTGCCTGGCCGAAGCGGCCGGCATCCGACCGTCATAGCGCGTCGCCGTCCGTCGCGCGATCAGGGACGGGGGCCACACCAAACCGTGATGGGCAATCGCGTCCCGGCGCAGCGTCAGTGGGAGGACGGGAGCCCGCCCTCGATCAGCCGGACCTCGGCCGCCATCACGCCCTTCGAGCCGTCGCCGTAGCGCACGAGCACCGACTCACCGGGCTTCAACTCGGCGATGCCGTAGCGGCGCAGGGTCTCCATGTGGACGAAGATGTCCGGCGTGCCGTCCCCACGGGTGAGGAAGCCGAAGCCGCGCAGGCGGTTGAACCACTTTACCACCGCCGTCTCCAGGCCGCTCGTGGGCGTCACGGTGACGTGGGTGCGGGGCATCGGCAGTTCGGAGGGATGCAGGGCCGCCGACTGGTCGAGGGAGATGACCCGGAAGGCCTGCCAGCCCCGCTGCCGCTGCACCGCCTCCACGACGATCCGCGCGCCCTCGCTGGCGGCCTGGAATCCGTCCCGCCGCAGGCAGGTGACGTGGAGCAGGATATCGGCGGACCCGTCGTCCGGCACGATGAAGCCGAACCCTTTCGCGACGTCGAACCACTTGATGCGGCCCGACACCTCGACGAGGTTCAAGGGCTCCTCGACGCGTTCGGATGCCCCGCTCGCGGCGCCCACCGCGACCTGGGGCGTCTCCGGCCGGGTTCCGGTTTCATCAGACATGGCCGACGCCATCCGCACTGACTCGCATCACGCGCAAGCGGGTTAAGATTAACGAAGTCCTGAATCGCGAAAAGCCCATTTGGCTGGCAACCGAGCTCGTCAGAGTTGCAATCCTGCCGATGGCGGCGCGCCGGCAACAGTGAATTCCGCTCAACGCGCGCAGGTTGCCATGTTTTTCCGGCTCACTCTGAAATTGTCGGCGAGCCGCGATGCCGCAGGAGGCGCCCCCGCCGAATTCGCGCCGAAAGCGATGGTGCGGCGGCGGATGCTGTGATTTGAGCGCGGCATGAACGCGCCGCCGCCGCCTCCCCCGCAACGCTTGGCCGTCATCGACGCCGCGCGGGCCGTCGCGTTGTTGGCGATGGCGTGCTTCCACACGGTGTGGGATCTCGGCGCCCTGCACCTGACGCCGGAGAACTATGCCGGCACGCCAACGGGGCGTGCCGCAGCGCAGGGGATTGCGGGATCCTTCCTCGTCCTCGTCGGCGTGGGGCTCGTTCTCATGAACGGCCGGGGCGTCCAGCTGCGCCCGACGCTCCGGCGCCTTGGGCGGATCGCGGGCGGCGCCCTCCTCGTGACGCTGGCCACGCGGGTCGTCTTCCCCGACGCCTATGTGTTCTTCGGCATCCTGCACTGCATCGCCGTGGCGAGCGTGATCGGCCTGCCGTTCCTGTTCCTGCCCTGGCTGGTGACCCTGCTCGCCGCCGCCGCGATCCTCGCCGCGCCCCATGTCGTACAGGCGGATTGGCTCGACGCGCCGGCCCTGTGGTTCCTCGGCCTCGGCCGGGTGACGCCCCGGACCAACGACTACGTGCCGCTGGTGCCGTGGTTCGGTCTCGTTCTGATCGGGATCGTGGCCGGGCGGCTCGGCCTACCCGCCCTCGCCCGCTCGCGCCTCGCCGCCTGGACGCCGCGCAACGCCATCGCGCGGTTCGCCACCTTCGCCGGGCGGCACAGTCTTGCGGTCTACCTCATCCACCAGCCGGTCCTGTTCGGCCTCGTCTTCCTGGCGGCGCAGGTGACCGGGCCGAACCCGAAGGCGGCGGTGAGGGCGTTCCGGGCGGATTACCGCACCCTCTGCACGCGCAGCGGCGGGGACGCGACGGTCTGCCGCCTGTCTGCCCGCTGCACCAGCGATGCGCTGAACCGCGAGGGGCTGATCCGGGAGGACGGACGGAGCTTCAAGCCGGAGGAGCAGGCTAGAGCCCGCCTGCTGGCACAGGAGTGCCGGGAGGCGGCGGAGGGAGACCGATAGGGTGCCGCCCTCCGCAAATCCCGCTGTGACGTCGCCGCGCCGGAGCGTGCGACGCCGGAGCGGGGATCAGTCCTTGGCGCGCTCGACGTAGGACCCGTCGGACGTCATCACGACGACGCGGGTGCCGGCGGCGATGTGCGGCGGCACCGTGGTGCGCACGCCGTTCGAGAGCGTGGCGGGCTTGTAGGAGGACGAGGCCGTCTGGCCCTTGAGCACCGGTTCCGTCTCCGCCACCTCCAGCACGACGCGCTGGGGAAGTTCGATCGTCAGCGCCACGCCGTTGTGGGAGGACAGCATCACGGCCATGCCCTCCTGCAGGTAGGGTGCGGCATCGCCCACCACGTCCGCCGGCACGGCGACCTGCTCGTAGTTCTCGGGGTTCATGAAGTGGAACCCCTCGCCGTCGCTGTAGAGGAAGGTATGCTCCCGGTCCTCGACGAAGGCGCGCTCCACCTGCTCGGTGGTGCGGTAGCGCTCGGAGACCTTCACGCCGTCGGTGATCCGGCGCATGTCGAGCTGCGTGACCGGAGTTCCCTTGCCGGGGTGGATGTTCTCCGCAAACAGGATCACATACAGCTTGCCGTCCTTTTCGACGACGTTGCCCTTGCGGAGCGTCGAGGCGATCACCTTCACGAGAAATGGTCCTGCAGTGACGAGGTTCTGGCGGCGCGCACGCAAGGCGCTTCCGCGAGCGGGTTCCCGCAACTATCCCATCTGCGCCCCGGTTGCCAGCCACGCCGCGCGAGTTCCCGCGACGGGCCGCGCCCATGGCTGAGGCGGCCTCTCCCTGGTGGGCGCCCACCCGCCACGCCGACCGGCGCCCCCGACTGATGCTCCGCAACCGGATCGCCGCCGCGACCCGCGCGTGGTTCGCGGCGCGCGACTTCGTGGAGGTCGAGGCGGCCTGCCTCCAAGTGTCCCCCGGCAACGAGGCGCATCTCTCCGCCTTCTCGACGGTCGCGATCGGCGCGGGCGGGACGGCGACGCCCCTCCACCTCCACACCTCGCCGGAATTCGCCTGCAAGAAGCTCCTGGCGGCCGGTGAGACGCGGCTGTTCAGCCTCGCGCGGGTGTTCCGCAATCGAGAGCGCGGGCCGCTGCACCACCCGGAATTCACGATGCTCGAATGGTACCGGGCGGGTGAAAGTTACACGGCGCTGATGCGCGACGGCGCCGACCTCCTGGCCCTGGCCGCCGAGAACGCAGGCGTCCGCCGCCTCGCCTGGCGCGGCCACGAGGCCGATCCCTTCGCGGAACCGGAGCGCGTCACCCTGGCGGAGGCGTTCGACCGCCATGCCGGCATCGATCTCCTCGCCCGCATCGCCCACGACGGGACCACGGACCGCGACGGGCTGGCCGCCGACGCCTCCCGCGCGGGCATCCGGATCGCCCCGGACGATACCTTCGCCGACGTGTTCTCGCGCGTTCTCGTCGCCCGCATCGAGCCGCATCTTGGGCTGGGGCGCCCGACCATCCTGTGCGAGTACCCGGTGAGCGAGGCCGCCCTCGCCCGACCCTCCCCGGGCGATTCGCGGGTCGCCGAGCGGTTCGAGCTCTATGCCTGCGGCGTCGAACTCGCCAATGCCTTCGGCGAGTTGACCGACCCGGTGGAGCAGCGCCGCCGCTTCGAGGAGGAGATGGACGAGAAGTACCGGGTCTACGGCGAGCGCTATCCCATCGACGAGGATTTCCTGGCGGCGCTCGCCCTCATGCCCGAGGCGTCGGGCATCGCCCTTGGCTTCGACCGGCTCGTCATGCTCGCCTGCGGCGCCGGGCGGATCGAGGACGTGCTGTGGACACCCGTCGCGGAGACCGCGCCGTGAGCCGCCCGATTCGAAGCGCGGAGGATCTCGCCGCCGCCGGCCTCGCCTCGCCCGAGGCGCTGGAGGCCCTGCGGCCGGTGCTCGCCCGCTACGCCCTGTCGATCACCGCCGACATGGCGGAGCTGATCGACGCCTCGGACCCGGCCGACCCCATCGCCCGGCAATTCGTGCCACGGGCCGAGGAGGTGGAAGCGCGCCCCGAGGAGCTGGCCGACCCCATCGGTGACGGCGCCCACGAACGGATGCCCGGCCTGATCCATCGCTACCCGGACCGGGTGCTGCTGAAACCTCTCCACGTCTGTCCGGTCTACTGCCGCTTCTGCTTCCGGCGTGAGCAGGTGGGACCGGACGGACTCGGCACCCTCACCGATGCGCAATTCGAGGCGGCCTTCGCCTACATCGCGGCCGATCCGGCCATCTGGGAGGTGATCCTGACCGGGGGCGATCCCCTCGCCCTCTCAGCCCGGCGCCTTGCGACGATCGCCGGCCGTCTGCGCACGATCTCCCACATCAAGGTCCTGCGGATCCACACCCGCGTGCCGGTGGTGAAGCCCGATCTGGTAGACGGCGAGAGGATCGAGGCCCTGAGGGCGTTCGGCGGCGCCGTGTTCGTCGCGCTCCACGCCAACCATCCGCGGGAATTCACCCCGGCGGCGGAGGCGGCCTGCGCCCGGCTCGTGGAGGCGGGCATCCCGATGGTGAGCCAGTCGGTGCTGCTGCGCGGCGTCAACGACGATCCCGCGACGCTGGAAACCCTGATGCGGCGCTTCGTCGAGAACCGGATCAAGCCCTATTACCTCCACCAGGGCGACCTCGCGCCGGGCACCGCCCACCTGCGCACCGGCATCGCGGAAGGGCAGGCACTGATGGGCGCCCTGCGCGGCCGCCTGTCCGGCCTCGCCCAGCCGACCTACGTCCTGGATATCCCCGGCGGGCACGGGAAGGTCCCGGTCGGCCCCGGCTACCTGCGCGGCACGGGCGCGGCGCGGGAGGTGATCGACCCTGCCGGCCGGGCTCACCCCTACCCGAACGAGGAACCCTGACCGATGCGACGCCTGTGGGGCCGTTTGAACTCCGTGAATGTCCAGAAGGCCGCCTGGGCCCTCGACGAGGCCGGGCTCGCCTTCGAGCATCGCGTGGCCGGGGGCGCCCACGGCGTCGTCGACGACCAGGCCTACCGCGCCATGAACCCGAACGGCCTCGTCCCCACCCTGGAGGAGGACGGCTTCGTCCTGTGGGAATCGAACGCTATCCTGCGCTACGTCGCTGCGACGAGCCCCGCGCTGGCGATGCCGGAGGATCCCCGCGAGCGCGCCCTCGTGGAGCAATGGGTCGATTGGCAGGCGACGAGCTTCACCCCGGCGATGCGCGACGCCTTCTGGCAGCTTTTCCGCACGCCCTCGCCGGACGGCGCCATGGTCGCCGCTTCGCTGACGAAGTCCGAGGCCCACGCCGCCATCCTCGATGCGCATCTGGCGGGCCGGACCTATACCGTCGGGGAGCGATTCACCATCGCCGACATCGCGCTCGGCTGCGCGGCTCATCGCTGGCTGAACCTGCCGGCGGAGCGCGCCGAGCGTCCGAACCTCAGTCGCTGGTACGCCCTCGTCGCCGGCCGTCCCGCCGCCGCGCGGGCCTTGGGAGAGCCGGTCGGCTGACCACGTCGTGCGGCCGGCGGGGGATTCCGCCGCCCGCCCCTTGCCTTGGCGCGGCGACGACGCCATCCCCCACATCCGACAGACGAGCCGGAGCAGCCGCATGGCGATCGACCCCACCCTGCGCGACGCCTTGAGCGCGGTCACCCTCGCGAGCCTCGGCAAGGCCCTGGAACGGGCCGGCCTGAGGGATTTCGCGCCGGCCGGCCTGCGGGGAAGCCAGAGCACCACCATCGTCGGGCCGGCGCACACGATGCGCATGGTCCCTGCCAGGGGCGAGGGCGTGGGTGACTTGGCCTCGGCCATCGAGTCGGTGCCCGAGGGCGCCGTGGTGGTGATCGACGCCGCCGGGACCGGGCGCCCCCTGCCCTTCGGCGCCATCGTCGCCGGCCGTCTGGCGAGCAAGGGAGTGCTCGCCCTCGTCACCGACGCCTCCATCGCCGAAAGCCTCGCCCTGCCCGCCTGGACCGCACCCGGCGCTGCGGCGGGCGGCCTGACGCTGGCGGGAAGCTGGCAGGCCGTGACCTGCGGCGGCGCAGCGATCCATCCCGGCGACATCGTCGTCTGCGGACCGGACGGCATCGTGGCGATCCCGCCCGAGAAGGCGGAGCAGATCGCCCTGGAGGCGGTCGAGCAGCAGCGGCTCGACCTCTGGCTCCAGCGCGAGGCCGAGAAGGGCGAGAGCCTCTACGGGCTCCTGCCCCCCGATCCGACCACCCTCGCCCGGTTCGAGGCCGAGACCGGCGAGGGCTGAGGGTAAGGCGTCCCGCCGCGATCCGGTCCCGGAGGAGGGTCACCCACCGCCCTCAAGTCGATCGCGGTGGCGTGGCAGCGGAGAAGGAAAGCACCCGATGTTCTTCACCTCCTCCAAGTTGATCTATTTCCTGATCACGCCGTCGAACCTGTTCATCCTGGCAGGATTGGCAGGCGTCGTCCTGCTGATCTCCAGCGGGCTGCGACGGACCGGCGCGACGCTGGCGCTCGGCGGAACGCTGGGGCTGCTGCTCGGCGGCCTCTTCCCCCTGTCCGAGCTGGCGCTGCTGCCGCTGGAACAACGCTTCCCCGCCTACGCATCGGATGTCCCGGCTCCGACCGGGATCATCGTCCTCGGGGGCGGCATCGAGGCCGGTGTGTCAGAGGCGCGCGATCAGGTGATCGTCAACGATGCCGGGGAACGGCCGATCTACCTCGCCGACCTCGCCCGGCGCTTTCCGCAGGCGCGCCTCGTCTTCTCGGGCGGAAGCGGCTTCCTCGGCGGCGGGGAATCGGAGGCCGATATCGTGAGCCGCCACGCCGACGCCATCGGCGTGCCCCGCAGCCGCCTGATCCTGGAGAACCGCTCCCGCAACACCCGTGAGAACGCGGCCTTCTCGGCGGCCCTCATCCATCCGAAGCCGGAGGAGCGCTGGCTGCTCGTGACGTCCGCGTGGCACATGCCCCGGGCCGTCGGGTGCTTCCGGGAGGCGGGTTTCCGGGTGGAGGCATTCCCGGTGGATTACCGCACTCGGGGGTGGAACGACGCCTTGCGCCTCCACGCCTTCAGTTCGGACGGCCTGCTCCAGCTCGACCTCGCGGTGAAGGAGTGGATCGGCCTCGCGGCGTACAAGCTCGCGGGCTACATTCCCGACTGGTTCCCTGCGCCCGACGCGCCCTCACCGGAGACACCCTCGCCTGCGGCCCCCTCCCCCGGGAGCGCGAGCCGGTAAACCCCACGGAAGTCGTCCGGGTCCACGGGGCGCCCCTTGCGCAGGATCGCGACACGGCCCTCGTGGGCGAGGCGGACGGCCACCCGCCGCACGGGCTGCATCAAGGGGCCCCACCCGTCCGGGTGCGCGCCGCCCAGCGCCCGCGCCACCTCGGAGGGGCAGATCGTCTTGCCCGCTCCGCGCTCGGCGACGAGCCGAAGCATCGTCTCCTCGATCTCGGCCGGATTCGCATTCATCAGAAACTCCCCGCCAACGGGCCTTCGTGCTCGCATTCGCCGAGTTCGAGCATCTCGCGGCGGATCCGGGAGCCGAACTGCCGGTGCAGCATCACCGTCACCACGAAGGTCGTGGACACGAGCAGGACGACCGGGCTCACGAACCAGCCGAGATAAGCGAGCGCGAAGAAGAAGGCGCGCTGCCCCCGGGCGAAATGGCTTCCCGCCGTGACGTTCATGGCCGCGATCCGCCTCACGGCCCGCATCATCTCCGATTCGGGCACCTCGGCGCCCCTCGGCGGCACGGCGCCGAGAAGGATCGCGCTGTAGTTGAACAGACGGTAGGCCCAGGCGAACTTGAAGAAGGCGTAGGTGAAGACGCAGGCAAGCCCCGCCACCTTCACCTCCCAGGTGAGGCGGTTCGCGACGGCGCCGAAGGGTAGGGTCGCGAACAGGTTGATCACGTCGTCGCCCGAGCGCGACAGGGTCAGCACCGAGCCGAGCGCGATCAGCGAGGTGGAGGCGAAGAACGCCGTCCCGTTCTGGAGCGAGGCGTTGATCTGGGTGTCCACCACGCGGTTCTCCCGCACGATCACCTGCCGCGCCCAGTTGTCCCGGTGGCGGTCCATGATGCGGCTCAGGGAGATGCGAGATCCGCGCAGGCGGCTGACGGACAGGCCGTAGCCGGTCCAGGCGGCCAGGAAATACAGCAGCGCCGCGAGGTCGAGGGAGGAGAAGCCGGGGCCGGCGGCGGACAGGTCGGTCATGGTCTCGCGCGGCGAGGTGTGAAGCGGAGGGTGCGCCGGACTTACCAGCCGTCGCGCGGCAGCAGAACCCGCACGGGACGACGATCAGCCCCTTTCGATCGTGAAGCCGCGGGACGGCGGCTCCGTCCCGCCCTCGGAGACGGCCACGTCGTCGACACGGGCCAGGAGCGGCCCCTTGCGGCACAGGGCGACCATGCGCTCGACGGTCGCCGCGTCGCCGCTGAAGACGGCCTCGACGCTGCCGTCGGGCAGGTTGCGCACGCTGCCGTCGAGTCCGAGTTTCTCGGCGGTGGATTTCGTCCAGGCCCGGTAGGACACGCCCTGCACCCGGCCACGCACGATCGCCGTGACGATGCGACGGTCGTTCATCCTCTCAAATCTCCCCTCCGTGCGACCGTCAGGCGGGCGGGCCGCGCAGCCACCCGCTGACCTCCCGCAGATAGGGCGCCGGCAGTTGCGCCGCCGCCCCGGCGGCGAGCACCGCGTCGAGGTAGCCGGGGCGCGGGCGGCCCGGCGCCGTGGACCGTCCGAGATAGATCAGCGCCTTCCGCGTGCCGACCGCCGTCGTCACCGGCAGCGCCGCCTTGGCGTAGAGGCCGCTGGCGACGCCCTCGTACCGGTCGAGCGCGGGGATGTCGTCCGGGGCGAGGTCCCAAACCACTCCGTGCACCGTGCGGGCGGGATCGCGGACCACGGAGGCATAGCCCTCGCGCATGATGATGAAACGGTGCCGCGGCAGGCGCCCCCGGCCGATCAGCCGTGAGACCGGGCACCGCAGGGCCATGGCGGCGGCGTCCATGTTGGCGCCGTAGGCGAAGTAGAGGGGCAATCGTGCTGACCGAACAACCTTCTCGCAGTCCGGGTCACTCTCCGGGCTGGCGATGGTCCCGTCGCCGGGCGTCGCGCTCATTCGCCAACACGGCCGCGCAAGCGATCGCCAGCGTGATCGCCGGAATACCGAAGGTGACGAGGAACCAGTCGAAGGTCATGATTTAAGGCTCCGGAGGGCTCTCCGTGCCGCCAAACGTAGTGTAACGCCGGTCGAACGCCAAACGGGCGAGAACGACAGCATGTCGGTTCGTGGGACCGGCGCGCTCGCGATCCCGAAACTCAGCGCCGTCATCGGCGTCACGACGCCGATGACCACAAAGGCGACGGCGACGTTGTTCAACGCCGTCGCGAGCAGCTTCGTCTGCTCGTTGTGAACAGCAGGCACGCCTGCGTGGGTCTCACGCGAACTCGAGGATCACCGCATCGACGGCGAGACTGTCGCCTTCCTTCGCGTGGATCTTGCCGACGGTCGCGTCCCGCTCGGCGCGGAGCACGTTCTCCATCTTCATGGCCTCGACCACGGCGATGGGCTCGCCGTTCTTCACCTCCTGGCCCTCGGCGACGAGGATCTGCTTCACGAGGCCGGGCATCGGGCAGAGCACCTGCTTGCCGGAGCCCGCCTGCTCCTTCACCGGCATCAGGGCCGCGAGTTCGGCCTCGCGCCGGGTGAAGACCCGCGCCTCGGCCGCCGCACCGGCATGTTGCAGGAACACGCCGTTCAGGAGACCCCGGATCTGCACGGCGGCGCGGCGGCCGTTGATCGTCCCGATCCAGACCGGCTCGCCCGGCTTCCACTCGCTCGCCACGCGATAGGCGGTGCCGTCCTCGTGCGTGATGAGGACACCCTCGTGGTCCGTCTCGACCGTGATGGGGTAGGACTCACCCGCGAGCATCACGACGCGCTCCCGCTCGAAGGCGAAGAGGCCCGGCGCCCGCATCTGTCCGCTGATGCCGCGCTTGCGCTGGTTGAGCTTGTGGTCGATCGCCGCCGCGACGGCCATCATGCCGAGGGCCACCTCGCCCTGCGGCTCGGGGGCGGCGAACCCCTCGGGGAATTCCTCGGCGATGAAGCCGGTGGAGAGGCGGCCCTCCTGCCAGCGGGGATGGGCCATCAGCGCCGCCAGGAACGGGATGTTGTGGCGGATACCGTCGATGGCGAAGGCATCGAGCGCCTGGGCCTGGGCGGTGATCGCCTCCAGCCGCGTCGGTGCCCAGGTCACGAGCTTGGCGATCATCGGATCGTAGTGGATCGCGATCTCGCCGCCTTCCTCCACGCCCGTGTCGTTGCGCACGATGGCGCCGTCCACCCGTCCCTCCTCCGGGGGCCGGTAGGTGGTGAGTCGGCCGATCGAGGGCAGGAAGTTGCGGGTCGGATCCTCGGCGTAGACGCGGCTCTCCACCGCCCAACCGTCGAGCTTCACCTGCTCCTGCGTGAGGGGCAGCGTCTCGCCCGCCGCCACGCGAATCATCAGCTCGACGAGGTCGAGCCCGGTGATCATCTCCGTTACCGGGTGTTCCACCTGGAGGCGGGTGTTCATCTCGAGGAAGTAGAACGACTTGTCCTGCCCCGCCACGAACTCGACCGTGCCGGCCGAATCGTAATTCACGGCCTTGGCTAGGGCGACGGCCTGCTCGCCCATCTTCTTGCGGGTTTCGGGATCGAGGAGCGGCGACGGCGCCTCCTCGATCACCTTCTGGTTCCGGCGCTGGATCGAGCATTCACGCTCGCCCAGGTAGATCACGTTGCCGTGCTTGTCGCCGATCACCTGAATTTCGATGTGGCGCGGATCGGTGATGAACTTCTCCACGAACACCCGGTCGTCGCCGAAGGAGGACGATGCCTCGGACTTGGCGCGGGCGAAGCCCTCCGCGACCTCGTCGGCGGAGTGGGCGATTCGCATGCCCTTGCCGCCGCCGCCGGCGGAGGCCTTGATCATGACGGGGTAGCCGATCTCGTCCGCGATCTTGACCGCGTGCTCGGGGCTGTCAATGACGCCGAGGTAGCCGGGGACGGTGGAGACCTTCGCCGCCGCGGCGGCCTTCTTCGACTCGATCTTGTCGCCCATGGCGGCGATGGCGCCGGGGTTCGGGCCGATGAACACGATGCCGGCGGCTTCGAGCGCCTTGGGGAAAGCCTCGCGCTCGGAGAGGAAGCCGTAGCCCGGATGCACCGCCTGGGCGCCCGTGGCCTTGCACGCCTCCACGATCTTCTCGATCACGAGGTAGGATTGGGAGGCGGCGGCGGGACCGATGTGCACCGCCTCGTCGGCCATGGCGACGTGGACGGCGTCACGGTCGGCATCCGAATAGACCGCGACGGTCTTGATGCCCATCCGGCGGGCGGTCTTGATGACCCGGCACGCGATCTCGCCGCGGTTGGCGATCAAAATCTTGTCGAACATCTCTCGGGGCGCCCTGTCTCCGGATCGCCGGATTGAACACCGGCTTGTCACCTCCGATAGATCAGATGCGCGGCCGGTGGAAGCTATGCCGCACTGCCCATTACGCGGCGAGGGCGAAGGTCCGGCGGGTGCGGGCGGCCGGCTCGCGCACCCAGCGGTTGGCTTCGAGGGCGAAGGCGGTGAGCGCCTCGGCGGACCCTTGGGCCTCGCGGACGATCTCCTGGGCGATGCGGGCGCCCACCGGGCTCGGGCCGTCCCGGCCGCTGATCGACGCGGAGAGCCACGCGGCGGCGTCGCGATCGACGTAACCCGTGGAGCGCTCGCCCCACACCACGTAGTCCACCACCATCGCGACGAGGAAGTCGGCGAAGTCCTCGCAGGCCGGCACGGCCCGCTCCAGGGCGATCAGCAGGTCGGCCTCCTCACGGGTCGCAATCCCGTCCGGAATCACGTCGCGCTTCAGGGCGCGGAGGTCCTCCGCCGAAACCTCGCCCGCCGAGACCGCATGGTTGCAGAACTGTTCCACCGAGATCATCATGTTTGCCTGCCTCCGCGACCATTCGAGTGGTCGGCTCGTGTCGTTCCTGTGTAACGGACAGTACGAGGCCAGCGATCTTTCAGAGGTTAACGGCAAGATCTGAACGGATCTTCAGGTAAACACTCGACAACGAGAGAGGCTTATTCGAAGGTTGCGGCGCGTCCTTAAGCGAAGATGACCGCGGCCGGCCGTCGCGTCTCCGGGGCGGGCCGGCGGCCCCGGCCGCGCGACGGTGCAGGGCCGGGCGGGACCCATGGCCCGCGCCTCCGGCCCGTGCCACAGTGCCTCGATGCGCGAAGACACCCTATCGGCGCCCGGGAGCATGTGCGCGTGACGACCCTGTACGTGAGCCATCCCGCCAGCTTCGATCACGCGGTGCCGGAGGGGCATCCCGAGCGGCCTTCTCGGATGCGGGCCATCGAACGCGCCCTGGAGGACGAGCGCTTCGCCACCCTCCTGCGGGTGCCGGCGCCGAAGGCCGAGCCGAGCCTCGCCACGCTCGCCCATCCCGCCGAATACGTGGACGCCATCGTCGCGGCCATGCCGGAGAAGGGGATGGTCGGCATCGATTCCGACACGGTGCTCTCGCCGGGGACGCTCGACGCGATCCTGCGGGCGATGGGCGGGGCGACCCATGCCGTGGACGCCGTGATGCGGAAGGAATGCGCCAACGCCTTCGTCGCCATGCGCCCCCCGGGGCACCATGCCGAGCGCGCCAAGGCGATGGGCTTCTGCCTGTTCAACCACGCCACCATCGCCGCCCGCCACGCCAGGGCCGCCCACGGGGCCGAGCGGGTCGCGCTGGTCGATTGGGATGTCCACCACGGCAACGGCAGCCAGGACATCCTGTGGGACGACGGGACCATCCTCTACTGCTCGACCCACCAGATGCCGCTCTTCCCCGGCAGCGGGGCCGCCTCGGAGCGCGGGGACAAGGACACGATCGTCAACGTCCCCCTCCGCGCCGACGACGACGGCGAGGTGTTCCGGGAAGCCTTCGAGACGGCGGTCCTCCCGCGCCTCGACGCCTTCCAGCCGGATCTGATCGTCATCTCGGCCGGATTCGACGCGCACCGCCTCGATCCCCTGGCCAACCTGCGCCTCGAAGCCGAGGATTTCGCCTGGGCGACGCGGCGCGTCATGGAGATTGCCGACCGGCGGGCGGGTGGGCGCGTGGTCTCGGTGCTGGAAGGCGGCTACAGCCTGGAGGGGCTGTCGAAATCCGTGGCGGCCCACGTCAATGCCCTCATGGGGCATTGACGCGCGGGCCCCACCCTCATGCGTCGAGGGGCTCCTCGCCGAGCAGCTCGATGCCGAAGCCCGACAGGCCGACATAGGCCCGCGACGAGGTGGCGAGGTTGCGGAAGGACACCACGCCGAGATCGCGCAGGATCTGCGCGCCGAGGCCGATCTCGCGCCATTGCCGGGCGCGCAGGGCCTCCGCGCCTTCCTCCGTGGCGCTCTTCACCGGGACGCCCGCCGTGCCGTCGCGCAGGTAGACGAGCACGCCGCGGCCCCGCTCCGCGAAGCGCTTGAGCACGGCGTCGATCTGCCGCCCGCCCCCGATCACGTCGGCGGCGACGTTGGAGCGGTGCAGGCGCACCAGCACGTCCCGGCCGTCGCCGATCTCGCCCATCACGAAGGCGAATTGCTGGATCGTCTCGAAGGGCGTCGAGAAGACGTAGGCCGTCATCGCGCCGTGGGCCGACTGAACCGGGAAGTGGCCGACACGCTCCACCAGCCGGTCGCGGGCCT
Source organism: Methylobacterium aerolatum (assembly GCF_022179085.1). Lineage (GTDB taxonomy): Bacteria > Pseudomonadota > Alphaproteobacteria > Rhizobiales > Beijerinckiaceae > Methylobacterium > Methylobacterium aerolatum. Next base: position 61,926 of record NZ_BPQE01000023.1, on the reverse strand, counting down.
GCCGGTAGGCGATGAGGTCGGCCACCGAGATGCGCTTGAGCTTGTGGGTCTCGGCGAAGGCTTCGATCTGCGGCCCCTTCATCACCGTGCCGTCGTCGTTGGCGAGTTCGCAGATCACGCCGACGGGGGGAAGCTCTGCCAGCCGGCACAGGTCCACCGCCGCCTCCGTATGGCCGGAGCGCATCAGCACGCCGCCGTCGCGGGCGATGAGCGGGAAGACATGGCCCGGCCGCACGAAGTCGGCCGCGCCCATGTTGCCGTTCGCGAGCGCCCGCACGGTGTTGCACCGCTGCTCGGCGGAGATTCCGGTGGTGAGCCCGTGCTTCACATCGACCGTGACGGTGAAGGCCGTGCCGAGCGGGGCGTCGTTCGAGGCCACCATCGGGTCGAGCCGCAGGCGCTTGGCCTCCCCGAGGGTTAGCGGCGCGCAGACGATGCCGCAGGTGTTGCGGATGATGAACGCCATCTTCTCCGGCGTGCAGAGCGAGGCGGCGACGACGAGATCGCCCTCGTTCTCCCGGTCGTCGTCATCGGTGACGATGACGATCTCGCCCTTGGCGAAGGCGGCGATCACTTCGGTGACGGTGCAATTGCTCACGGGTCGGTCTCTTGAAGCTCGGGACTCTCCTCCCCCCTGTGGGGAGGAGCCGGAGGTGGGGGCGGTTCAGGAGGCACCGGCGCGCTTCGATCGGCACAACCCCCACCCCGGGCCCCTCCCGGCGAGGGGAAGGGGAAAATGGAAACGGCTCACCCGCCACCCACCTGCCCGCGATGGCGCAGGACATGGTCGGCCAGCACGCAGGCCATCATCGCCTCGGCCACCGGCACGGCGCGGATGCCGACGCAGGGGTCGTGGCGGCCCTTGGTGATGAGATCGACCTCGGCGCCCTGCCGGTCCACGGATTGCCGGGGCGTCAGAATCGAGGAGGTGGGCTTCACGGCGAAGCGCACCACCACCGGCTCGCCGCTGGAGATGCCGCCGAGGATGCCTCCGGCATGATTGGCGAGGAAGCGCGGGCGCCCGCCGTTTCCGGCGCGCATCTCGTCGGCGTTCTCCTCGCCGCGGAGCGCCGCGGCGGCGAAGCCGTCTCCGATCTCGACCCCCTTGACCGCGTTGATCGACATCATGGCGGCGGCGAGGTCGGCATCGAGCTTGCCGTAGATCGGCGCGCCGAGGCCCGGCGGCACGCCCTCGGCCACCACCTCGATCACCGCGCCCACGGACGAGCCGTCCTTGCGGATGCCGTCGAGGTACTCCTCGTAGAAGCTTGCGGTCTCGGCATCGGGGCAGAAGAACGGATTGCGCTCCACCTGATCCCAGTCCCACCGGCTGCGGTCCACCGCGTGGGGACCCATCTGCACCAGGGCGGCGCGGATCGTGATGCCGGGGATGACCTTGCGCGCCACCGCGCCCGCCGCGACCCGGGCGGCGGTCTCCCGCGCCGAGGAGCGGCCTCCGCCGCGATAGTCGCGGATGCCGTACTTGGCGTCGTAGGTGTAGTCGGCGTGGCCGGGCCGATAGCTGTCACGGATGTCGGAATAGTCCTTGGACCGCTGGTCGGTGTTCTCGATCATCAGGGCGATCGGCGTGCCGGTGGTGAGCTGTCGCCCGCCCGTGCGATCGTCGGCGAAGACACCGGACAGGATCTTCACCTGATCGGGTTCGCGCCTCTGCGTGGTAAAGCGCGACTGGCCGGGCTTGCGCCGGTCGAGCTCGGCCTGGATCTCCTCGGCCTCCAGGGCGAGGCCGGGCGGACAGCCGTCCACGACGCAGCCGAGGGCGACCCCGTGGCTCTCGCCGAAGGTGGTGACACGGAACAGGTGGCCGAAGCTGTTGTGGGACATGGCGGCTCGCCTTAGCGCGGGCGGGCGCGACTCACAAACCCCGCCCCTGGGGATGCGGCCGTGCACCGGCGCCACAAGTTCCAATGATTCGAATCCGAGCGGTATCACTTACGTATTCGCAAGGGGATTAAAAAACGCAAAGCTTCCGTGGAACCTCGGGGTCATGCTCACGCTTGTAACGGCAAAGGTTATTGCACAGGTAGGCACCATGAAGACCTCGGTCACAGCGCTCGCCGCGCTCCTCGGCGTCTGCGTCCTTTCTTCCGCTCCCGCTTACGCCGTGTCGTCTTACGATCCCTTCGGCGGGAACGGCGCGGACGAGTACTACTCCGAGCAGAGCCCCTACGGTTACCAGGGGACGTACAACCCCGGGTACGGCCAGGGCGCGCAATCCGCTCCGCAGGCGCAGGTCCAGCCGATCCCGCGGGAGTTGGTCTCCTTCGACGCCAACTACGCCCCGGGCACGGTGGTGGTGTCGACAGCCGAGCGGCGTCTCTACCTCGTCCTCGGCAACGGCGAGGCGATCCGCTACGGCGTCGGCGTCGGCCGCCCCGGCTTCACCTGGAGCGGAGTGAAGACGATCACCGCCAAGAAGGAATGGCCGTCGTGGGTGCCGCCGAAGGCGATGCTCGCCCGCCGCCCCGATCTGCCGCGCTACATGGCCGGCGGCATCGAGAACCCGCTGGGCGCCCGCGCCATGTATATCGGCGGCACCGAATACCGCATCCACGGCTCCAACGAGCCCGACACGATCGGCCAGGCCGTGTCCTCCGGCTGCATCCGCATGACCAACGAGGACGTCACCGACCTCTACGAGCGGGTGAAGGTCGGCGCGAAGGTCGTCGTCCTGAACTGACGACCGGAGGCGGGCTTTAGGTCGCAAAGGGCCCGGCGGCATCCCGCCGGGCCCTTTTCGCTGAACAAATTACGGGACGACGTGCCCGACGGCGGTCTGGGCGGGGCTGAACGACGCGATCGGCAGGTCACAGAAGCACCGCACGCCGAGCGGCCGGGGAGCCGGAAGCGGGCACGAGAAGGGCTTCGGCCCGGTCAGGCCGCGCTGGATCGCTTCGCAATTGTATCCGGCCTCACGCACGACACGGCGGCGGGGCGGCGGCGGAGCGTAGCCCTCGTCCTCGTAGGCCGGCACCTCGCGATAGCGCGGGCCGCCGTCGTAATATTGCGCCTGGGCGGCGCCCCCCAATCCGGCCAGCACCGTGGACACCAGGGCCAGCCGCGCGAGCCAAGCCGGCCGCGAGTCGTGTCGGGACAGGGTCATCGTTCACACTCCCAGTTGATCCGGCCTTGCATGGCCTCCACCCGCCGCTGTTACGACGAATGGGGGCGAAAGCGAGACGGCCCGCTCCTCTCGGAACGGGCCGTCTCTCGAACCAGACCGGGCGGGAAAGCGGGCCCCGTCCGCACCGCTCAGTTGTTGGTGGCGCGCTCGGCGGCGTGCTGGGCGTTCTCGACGGTCTGCTGAGCCTGGTCGCGGCCCTGCTCCATCGCCCGGCGGGCCTCGTCGGCGCCCTGCTGCATGGCGGACTTCGCCTGCTCGGCGCCCTGCTGCATGGCGCTCTGGGCGATTCCACTGAACTCCTTGGCCTGGGTCTGCATCGCCGCGAACTGGCTGCGCACGAACTCCGCCTGGATCTGCATCGCCTCCTGCACGTCCTTCGCGCGGACGATGCGCTTGGCGAAATCGAAGGCCGCATTGACGTTCTGCTCGGCGTACTCGAAACCGCGCGACGAGGCGTTCTGCGCGTTGTTGCGCGCCAGTTCCGCCGAGCCCTGAACGGTGTCGGCCGTGCGGCGGGCGGCGCCGATGAAGCTGTCGAAGGCCTTGCGGGCCTGATCGACGCTCTTCTCGGCGAAGTCGCGCATCTCGGTCGGGATCTCGTAGTTCGGGGTCGTGTTCACTCGGAAGCCTCCTTCTGATCGCAGCTGTTGATAGCGCGTTGTGCAGTGCACAATAAACGATTCGCGCCCATATGCCACCCACGCGGCCGGCATTAAGGTTGACATAACGTAAAGGTGTGACGGTCGTTGCCTTCGTCCAGCCGCTCAAGGCACGACGCGATACAAACGGGGGCGTTCGCAAGTTCCATCGGGAGCCGGCGAACTGATGAAGTCGGGATCGGGGTTGCGTTCAGGTGCATACCGACAGCACATCGCGGGACGGCGGGGGCGGGTCCGGCCTGGAGCGCGCCTTGGCCGCCTGGGACCGCGAGCCGACGCTGGCCGCCGCCCTGCGCGATGCGGCCGCGCCGCATCTCGTCCTCGATGCCGCCGACGGCCGTGTCCGCCGGGCCTCGCCCGCCGCCGGGCGGCTGGCCGAGGCCCTGGCGCTGCTCGACGGCCGATCCATCACCCGCCAGCTCACCGTCGCGTTCCCGGCCGACGGCCCGCCGCGCCTCGTGCGCCTGCGCCTCGATCCCCGCCGGATCGTCCCGCCCTCCCTGTTCCTCGTGGCCCGGGGGCAGGACGACGACGGGCATGCGATCTTCCTCGCCATCCCCTCGGGCCCGACCGCGCTGCCGCGCCTGCCCGCCGTGGCGCCGACGGCGACCGTGCCCCACGGGGAGCCGGCCGAAGCGCCGCCCGCCCCGCCCCCGGCGGAGGATGACGGCATCCCGCCGGGCCATCGCTTCCTGTGGCGGAGCGACGAGCAGGACACGCTCACCTCGGTGAGTGGTCCCCTCGCCGCCCTCGTCGGACGCGCCGTGTCGGATTTTGGCGGACCGGTGGCGGACGCCCTCGCGGCCCGCCGGACCTTCCGCAAGGTCCCGGCGCGGATCCTGCTGTCGCCCCGGTCGATCGAGGCCGACCTGTCCGGCGCTCCCGCCGGGCGGGATGGCGCGGTCTTCCGGGGCTTCGAAGGTTTCGGGGTGGTGCGGGCCACCGGTCCTGAACGCGGCGCCCCCGTCTCGGAGCCGGAGCCGGAGCCCCGGGCCGAGGTCGAGCCGGACCGCTCCGAATCGACGGCGGTATCCTCGGAGATCGAGGCGACCCCGGCTCCGGCCGATGCCCTCGCCGGACACGATGCCCCGCTGGACGCGGTGCTTCGGGAGATCGTCGAAGGCGACCCGGCGCCCGTCGAACCGGACGTCCAGGACGCCGACGGAGAGGAGGCCGACCGCGGAGACGCGAACTACGAGGATCCGGACTTCGAGGAGGGCGAGCGGACGGAGGCGCCCACCGCCGACGCCTCCCTGTCCTCGGCCGAGCACGACGCCTTCCGCGAGATCGCCAGGGCGCTCGGGGCGCGCTACGCGGGCGACGAGGAGACGAAGCCGTTCGAATACGAGGCCGACCGGAACGCCGGCTCGGTGACGCCCTTCCCCGTGGCGCGGGCGGAGGCCCAGGACATCGCCCCGCCCCCCGAGACGGACACGAGCGGCCTCCTCGACGGGTTGCCCATCGCCGCCCTGGTCCACCGGGGCGAGGCGATCATCGCCGTGAACCGCCCCTTCCTCGACCTGACCGGCTACGCCGACGCCGACGCCCTGCGGCTCGCGGGGATGGACGCGGTGTTCCCGGGCGGCGCGCCGAACTTCCGAAGCGGCCTCACCCACGAAACCGCGATCACCCTCGCGGAGGGCGGATCCTGCCCGGTCGAGGTCACGCGAGGCATCTGCGCCTGGGAGGGCGGCCCGGCGGCCATTTTGATCCTGCGCCGCTTGGAGGAGGACGATCCCCGCCGCGCCCTCGCGGCCGAGCGCCTCGCCCGGGAGGTTCAGGCCGGCCGCGCGCTGGGCGCCGAGGCCGCCCTGGACGCGCTCCAGGCCGGCGTCGTCACCGTGGACCGGGATGGGCGGGTCGTCACCCTGAACCGCGCGGCGGCCTCTCTGTTCGGGGCGAACGCCACGGAAGTCGTCGGCGCGGGGCTCGCCTCCCTGTTCGACAACGGCAGTGCCATCGCCCTGGCGAGCGCCCTCGCCGGCGAGGGTGATGTGCCCGGCGTGGTGCTGGCCCAGGGCCGCGCGATGATGCTGGCCCTCGCCCCACCCCGGGCCGACGGCCATCGGGTGGCGGTGCTGCACCGCCTGCCGGACTCGATCGCGAACCCGCCGACCGCCGAACCCGCGCCGCGGCGCGCGCCCTCGCCCCTGCGCCTCGACCGCGAACTGCGGGAGCCGATCGACGCCATCCTCGCCCTCACGCACACGATGCTGGAGGAGCGCTTCGGCACGCTCGGCGACCAGCGCTACCGCGCCTGCCTCGCGGATATCCGCGAGGCGGGGGTGCGCATTCTTGAGCGCGTGTCCGAACTGAGCGATCTCGCCGCCGTCGAGGCCGGCCAGATCGACCTCCACCCCCGTCCGCTGGCCCTGAACGAGGTGGTGGCCAACTGCGTGGCGGTGCTGCAGGGCGAGGCGGCCCGCAGCCGGATCGTCCTGCGCACGAGCTTCTCGGCCAACCTCGCCGAACTGGAGGTGGACGAACCCTCCGTCCGCCGGGCGGCCTCCCTGGTGATCGAGCAAGCGATCCGCCGCTCGGTGGCGGGCGGGCAGGTCATCGTCTCGACGGGGGCGGGCGAGGCGGCCGAGGTGGCGCTGCGCGTCCGTGACGGCGGGCCTGCGCAGGAGGTCGCGCAGGCCGGGGCGGCGGAGGAGGACCTGCGCCTCGCCCTGCCCCGCGCCCTGGTCCAGGCCAATGGCGGGCAGCTGCGCCTGCGCGGCCGGGGCGAGGACGGCACCCTCGTGGAAATCGTGCTCCCGGTCCGCCGAAGCGCCCAGAACTAGCGCCGGAGCCGATCGGCGCGAGCCATTCCCGCCGATGGCTCCCGGGTCGTCACTGCGAGCGAACGCGACGCAATCGAGGGATGCGCACCCTTTGCAGGCGTCCCGCTGCCCTGGTTCGCTTCGATTTTTTTCGCACCGTTGACGCTCGCTGAGCCACCCCGATCGGCCACGTTGCGAAACCGGTTCATCATCGACGCAAGCCATCGCGCCACGCCGCGTCCGCGCGCGGCGCGCGGCGCCGGAACCCGCATCCGGAGTGCCCCCGTCCGGCGGTCCCCCCTCCCGTCGTTCACTCTCGAAAAAATGTAATGGGTGAGCCGGGATTAAAACCGGAAACCCCGCTTGACAGGGTGAGACCCTCCCGTCCATCAGGGTTGTATTGCGCTCAACTTAATTTCAGCGCGAAAGGTTTATGGGTGGAGCGGAAATTCCGGGGTTAACGGACACGCTCACGATCCGCTACACCACTTTGGAAGTCCTGGCTGCGCGGTCATCGCCGCGATACGATCGGGCACCAAAACAGGGATGGAATACGATGGAAGGCAGGATCGTCGAAGTCCAGGATACGTGGCGCGAGGGTGCGCTCGTCGATGATGCCAAGTACCGCGAGATGTACAAGGCGTCGGTGAGCGATCCGGAAGCCTTCTGGGGCGAGCACGGCAAGCGCATCGACTGGATGACGCCCTATACGCGGGTGAAGAATACCAGTTTCGAGCCCGGCCAGATCTCGATCAAGTGGTTCGAGGACGGCAAGACCAACGTCGCCTACAACTGCGTCGATCGTCACCTGGGGACCCGCGGCGAGCAGACCGCGATCATCTGGGAGGGCGACAGCCCGGACGAGTCCAAACACATCACCTACCGCGAGTTGCACGCGCAGGTGTGCCGCTGGGCCAACGTCCTGCGCAACCGCGGCGTGGGCAAGGGCGACCGTGTCACCCTCTATCTGCCGATGGTGCCGGAGGCCGCCTACGCGATGCTCGCCTGCGCCCGGCTGGGCGCGATCCACGCCATCGTGTTCGGCGGCTTCTCGCCGGATTCGCTGGCGCAGCGCATCCAGGGCTGCGGCTCCAAGGTGGTGATCACCGCCGACGAGGGTCTGCGCGGCGGCCGCAAGGTGCCGCTGAAGGCCAACGTCGATGAGGCGATCAAGCGCCTCGGCTCGCCCATCGTCGAACACGTCGTGGTGGTGCGGCGCACCGGCGGCGCCGTGGCGATGGAGCCCGGCCGCGACGTCTACTACGACGAGGCCGCCGAGCAGGTGACCGACGAGTGCCCCGCCGAGCCGGTGGAGGCCGAGCACCCGCTGTTCATCCTCTACACCTCGGGCTCGACGGGCCAGCCGAAGGGCGTGGTGCACACCACCGGCGGCTACCTCGTCTACGCCTCCATGACCCACCAGTACGTCTTCGATTACCGCGAGGGCGACATCTACTGGTGCACCGCCGACGTGGGCTGGGTCACGGGCCACAGCTACATCGTCTACGGACCGCTCGCGAACGGCGCGACGACGCTGATGTTCGAGGGCATCCCGACCTATCCGTCGAACTCCCGCTTCTGGGACGTGGTGGACAAGCACAAGGTCAACATCTTCTACACCGCGCCGACGGCGATCCGCTCGCTGATGGGCGGCGGCGAGGGTCCGGTGAAGAAGACCTCGCGGGCGAGCTTGCGGGTGCTGGGTTCGGTCGGCGAGCCGATCAACCCGGAAGCCTGGGACTGGTATTACAAGGTGGTGGGCGACAGCCGCTGCGCCATCGTCGACACGTGGTGGCAGACGGAGACGGGCGGCATCCTGATCACGCCGCTCCCCGGCGCCACCGCCCTCAAGCCCGGCTCCGCGACGCGGCCGTTCTTCGGCGTCAAGCCGGAGATGGTCGATGCCGAGGGCAAGGTTCTCGACGGCGCCTGCGAGGGCAACCTCTGCATCGCCGATTCCTGGCCGGGCCAGATGCGCACGGTCTACGGCGACCACGAGCGATTCGAGCAGACGTACTTCTCGACCTATCCGGGCAAGTACTTCACTGGCGACGGCGCGAGGCGGGACACCGACGGCTATTACTGGATCACCGGCCGCGTCGATGACGTCATCAACGTCTCCGGCCACCGGATGGGCACGGCGGAGGTGGAATCCTCCCTGGTGGCGCACCCGAAGGTCTCCGAGGCGGCGGTGGTGGGCTACCCGCACAACGTGAAGGGCCAGGGCATCTACGCCTACGTCACCCTCAACGAGGGTGAGAACGGCGACGACGGGCTCCGCAAGGAGCTGGTCGCCTGGGTGCGCAAGGACATCGGCCCGATCGCCTCGCCGGACCTGATCCAGTTCGCCCCCGGCCTGCCGAAGACCCGCTCCGGCAAGATCATGCGCCGCATCCTGCGCAAGATCGCGGAGGACGATTTCGGCTCGCTCGGCGACACCTCGACGCTCGCCGATCCGGCCGTGGTCGACGATCTGATCGACAACCGCCAGAACCGCGCCTGACCCGAGCCCGCACGGGATGGGGCGGGCGCCACGGCGACCGCCCCCACGACAGTGAAGCCGCAGCACAAAAGCCAAGCGCGGTCATCGTTCGAAAGGCACGGTGCCTTTCCGGGAGGATACACAATGAGTGGGTCTACGGCCGGACGTGTCGGGGGGCGCGTCACGCCCATAGGAGCGGCATCCGCCGGGGGCGTCGATCCGCAAATCGAGCGAATCGCCCGCAGCCCCGAATTCCAGCAGCTCGTCTCCGAGCGGACGCGGTTTTCGTGGATCCTCACCGGCCTGATGCTGGTGGTCTATTTCGGCTTCATCGGCCTCATCGCCTTCGACAAGTCGGTGATGGCGATCAAGGTCGGAGGAGCCACCGCCTCGCTCGGCCTGTTCCTCGGCGTGTTTGTGATCCTCTTCGCCTTCCTGCTGACGGGCATCTACGTGGCCCGCGCCAACACCCGGTTCGACGCCCTGAGCGACGACCTCAAGCGGAGGGTCGGCCGGTGATCCGTCACGCGTCCCTCCTCCTCGGGCTGACCCTCGCCGCCATCGCGGCGACGGCCGCCTACGCCGCCGGGCCCGACCTCGGCGCCGTGCAGCAATCGAGCACGAACTGGCCTGCCATCGGCATGTTCCTGTTCTTCGTGCTGGCCACGCTTGGCATCACCTACAAGGCGGCCAAGGGCACCAAGTCGGCCGCGGACTTCTACGCGGCGGGCGGCGGCATCTCGGCCGGCACCAACGCGCTCGCCATCGCGGGCGATTACATGTCGGCGGCCTCGTTCCTTGGCATCTCGGGCCTCGTCTACACCTCCGGCTTCGACGGGCTGATCTACTCGACGGGCTTCCTCGTCGGCTGGCCGATCGTGCTGTTTCTCATCGCGGAGCGGCTGCGCAACCTCGGCAAGTTCACCTTCGCCGACGTGGCGAGCTTCCGCCTCGACCAGACGGCGATCCGCATCATCTCCGCGACCGGCACCCTCGTGGTGGTGGCCTTCTACCTCATTGCCCAGATGGTCGGTGCGGGGAAGCTGATCCAGCTCCTGTTCGGCTTGCCCTACCTCTACGCGGTGATCATCGTTGGCGTGCTGATGATCGTCTACGTCGCCTTCGGCGGCATGAAGGCCACCACCTGGGTGCAGGTGATCAAGGCCTGCCTGCTGCTCGGGGGTGCGACCTTCATGGCCGGGGCCGTGCTGTACTTCTACGGCTTCAACCCCGAGATCCTGTTCAAGAAGGCCGTCGAGGTCCACCCGAAGGGCGAGGCGATCATGGCGCCCGGCGGCCTCGTGTCGAACCCGATCGAGGCGATCTCGCTCGGCGTCGGCCTGATGTTCGGCACCGCCGGCCTGCCGCATATCCTAATGCGGTTCTTCACGGTGTCGGACGCGCAGGCCGCCCGCAAATCCGTGTTCTATGCCACCGGCCTGATCGGCTACTTCTACATCCTCACCTTCATCATCGGCTTCGGCGGCATCGCCCTGCTGATGTCGGACCCGAGCTACTTCAAGCTCGGCGCGGCGGGCACCTTCGACAAGCTGAAGGACATGGTCGGCGGCACCAACATGGTGGCCGTGAACCTCGCCAACGCCGTGGGCGGGCCGTACTTCCTCGGGTTCATCTCGGCGGTGGCCTTCGCGACCATCCTCGCGGTGGTGGCGGGTCTGACGCTGGCCGGTGCCTCCGCCGTCAGCCACGATCTCTACGCCCAGGTCTTCGCCCGCGGGCGGACCTCCGAGGCAGCCGAGGTGCGGCTGTCGAAGATCGCGGCGGTGGTGATCGGCATCGTCGCCATCGTGCTCGGCTACATCTTCGAGAACCAGAACGTCGCCTTCATGGTCGGCCTCGCCTTCTCGGTGGCGGCGAGCTGCAATTTCCCGGTGCTGGCGATGTCCATCCTCTGGCGGGGCACGACCACCTGGGGCGCGCTGGCCGGCGGCCTCGTCGGCCTCGTCGCGGCGGTGACGATGGTTGTGCTGTCGAAGGCCGTGTGGGTGACGACCTTCGGCCATCCGGCGGCGCTGTTCCCCTACGACAACCCGGCGTTGTTCTCGATGCCGCTGGCCTTCGCGACGATCTTCGTCGTGTCGCTGATGGACCGGTCCCGCCGGGCGCAGCGCGAGCGGGCGGCCTTCGAGGCGCAGTACGTACGCTCGGAGACCGGGATCGGGGCGGCGGGCGCCCACGCCCACTGACCCGACGGATAAGTCCTTGCGACGAAAGGGGGCGCGGCGCAGGCCGCGCCCTCTTTTGCTTGTGTGTTTCCGGCGTAACGCTTTGGGCCACTTGTGTTGATAGGGAGCCTTCACGATTGCTTTACCGGTTGGGCTCGCCGCGCCCTTGATGTAACGCATACGTGACCTGCGTTTGGCGCAGGTTGGCGCCGGCGCAGCAATCGATCGGTCGAACCGACATCGCCCGGCCGCCTCAGCATCTGGGGAGGACACATTATGGCAGTGGCAACCGCGGTACCGCGGGCCGGAGTTCCAGCGCGGCCGATGACCGCTGGCGAGAAGAAGGTGATCCTGGCCTCTTCGCTCGGCACCGTCTTCGAGTGGTACGATTTCTTCCTCTACGGCTCCCTCGCGACCGTCATCGGCGCACAGTTCTTTTCGGCCTACCCTGAAGCCACGCGCAACATCTTCGCGCTCCTCGCCTTCGCGGCCGGCTTCATCGTGCGCCCCTTCGGCGCCCTGGTGTTCGGCCGCCTCGGCGACCTCGTCGGCCGCAAGCACACCTTCCTCGTCACCATCCTGATCATGGGCCTCTCGACCTTCGCGGTCGGCCTGCTGCCCTCCTATTCGACCATGAATGCCTACGGTGTCGGCTGGATCGCGCCCGTGACCCTGCTCGTCCTGCGCATGCTCCAGGGCTTGGCCCTCGGCGGCGAGTACGGCGGCGCGGCGGTCTACGTGGCCGAGCACGCGCCCACCGGGCGGCGCGGCTTCTACACCTCGTTCATCCAGGCGACGGCCACGCTCGGCCTGCTGCTCTCGCTGATCATCATCCTGTCGACGCAGGGCTACGTGAACAACGCCTACCCGGCGACCACGATCACCAACGCCGACGGCAGCACGAGCACGCTCACCGCCTTCCAGGTCTGGGGCTGGCGTATCCCGTTCCTCGTCTCGGTGGCGCTGCTGGCGATCTCGGTCTGGATCCGCCTGCAGATGAGCGAGAGCCCGGCCTTCAAGAAGATGAAGGAGGAGGGCACGCACTCCAAGGCGCCGCTCTCCGAGGCGTTCGGCCAGTGGAAGAACGCCAAGTGGGCGCTGCTGGCGCTGCTCGGCCTCACCGCCGGTCAGGCGGTGGTTTGGTACACCGGCCAGTTCTACGCCCTGTTCTTCCTCCAGAGCATCCTGAAGGTTGATCAGTTCACGGCCAACGTGATGGTCGCGTGGTCGCTCATCGCGGTGACGGGCGGGTTCCTGGTGTTCGGCGCGCTCTCGGACAAGATCGGCCGTAAGCCGATCATCCTGGGCGGCTGCCTGCTCGCCGCGCTCACCTACTTCCCGCTGTTCAACATGCTGACGGCCAGCGCCAACCCGGCCCTGCACGCGGCCCAGTCGACCGTGCCGGTGGTGGTGAAGACCAACACCGACGACTGCTCGTTCCAGTTCAATCCCGTCGGCACGGCCAAGTTCACCAAGGAGTGCGACGTCGCCAAGGCGCTGCTTGCACGCTCTGCCGTGAACTACACCACCGAGTATCAGCCGGCCGGCACGCCGACGGTGGTCACCGTGAAGGGGAAGGACTTCCCCGTCGCGGATCCGACCTTCTCCAAGTCCATCACGGCCGCCCTGACCGAGGCCGGCTACCCCTCGGCGACGGCGAACCCGACGGTGATCAAGGCGGCGCACCCGCTCGACATCTTCACGGGCCAGAAGCTCGCGGTGATCGGGATCCTGTTCATCCTCGCGGTCTACGTGACGATGGTCTACGGCCCGATCGCCGCCGCCCTGGTGGAGCTGTTCCCGACCCGGATCCGCTACACGTCCATGTCGCTGCCCTACCACATCGGCAACGGCTGGTTCGGCGGCCTGCTGCCCGCCACCGCCTTCGCGATGGTGGCCCAGACCGGCGACATCTACTACGGCCTCTGGTACCCGATCGTGATCGCGCTCTTCACCTTCGTGGTGGGCCTGATCTTCATCCCCGAGACCAAGGACCGGGACCTGATGGCCTGATCCGGCGCCCCGGCGCAGCGATGCGCCGGGATTCGACCATCATGACCCTCGCCCCACCCGTGGGCGGGGGTTTTTTCCTGTTCGCTACCGCATCCCACGCACATCGCCGTCAGTGCGAGTGTCGCGAAGCAATCCAAGGCAGCGGGACGCCCCGGGGCGTGGCGCCCTCCCTGAATTGCTTCGCCTTGCTCGCAAGGACGATGAGGGCTTCAGGCGCGTGTCAGTGCCGGAAGTGACGATGACCGGTGAACACCATCGCCAGCCCGGCCTCGTCGGCCGCCGCGATCACGTCGCTGTCGCGCATGGAGCCACCGGGCTGGATCACCGCCGTGGCCCCCGCCTCGGCCGCCGCGAGCAGCCCGTCGGCGAAGGGGAAGAAGGCATCGGAGGCCACCACCGCGCCCTTGGCGAGGCTGTCCGCGAGGCCGAGACGATCGGCGCCCTCCCGGGCCTTCCAGGCGGCGATGCGGGACGAATCGACCCGCGACATCTGCCCGGCGCCGACGCCCACCGTCGCCCCGCCCCTGGCGTAGACGATGGCGTTCGACTTGACGTGCTTGGCCACCCGGTAGGCGAAGCGCAGGTCCGAGGCTTCCGCCTCGGTGGGCGCGCGCTTCGTCACCACCTGGAACGGCATGTCGTCGACCACCACCGCGTCCCGGCCCTGCACCAGCAGGCCGCCGGAGAGGGTGCGCACCGTCTCGCCCGCCGCGCGGGGATCGGGCAGGCCGCCTGCCAGGAGCAGGCGCAGGTTCTTCTTGGCCGCGAGGATGGCGATGGCCTCCTCGGTGGCGTCCGGCGCGATGATGACCTCGGTGAAGATCTCCACGATCTTCCGGGCCGCCTCGCCGTCCAGCGCCCGGTTCAGGGCGACGATGCCGCCGAAGGCCGAGACGGGATCGCAGGCCAGCGCCCGCTCGTAGGCAACCAGCAGGCTCGCGCCCTCGGCCACGCCGCAGGGGTTGGCGTGCTTGATGATCGCCACCGCCGCCGTGCGGGCGGGATCGAACTCGGCGACGCACTCGTAGGCGGCGTCCGTGTCGTTGAAATTGTTGAAGGACAACTCCTTGCCCTGAAGCTGCCGTGCCGTGGCGACCCCGGCGCGGGGGACGCCAGGCGTGCGGTAGAAGGCGGCGGATTGGTGCGGATTCTCGCCGTAGCGCAGCCCCTGGGCGAGGCTGCCGCCGAAGGCTCGGTAGGGCTGCGGCCCCTCCACGCCGAACCGGGCGGCCATCCAGTTCGAGATGGCGGCATCGTAGGCGGCGGTGCGGGTGTAGGCCTTCTGCGCCAGCCTGCGGCGGAGATCGAGGCCGAGCATCCCGTTGCCCGACTCCAGCACGTCGAGGATCGTGGCGTAGTCGGCGACGTCCGTCACCACGGCGACGTCAGCGTGATTCTTGGCCGCCGCCCGGATCATGGCCGGACCGCCGATGTCGATGTTCTCGATGCAATCCTCCTCCGGCCGGTCGGCGGCGATGGTGGCCTCGAAGGGGTAGAGGTTGACGACGAGGAGATCGATGGCGCCGATCCCGTGGGCGGCCAGCGCCGCCTGATGCTCCGGGTTGTCGCGGATCGCGAGCAGGCCCCCGTGGACGGCGGGGTGCAGGGTCTTCACGCGCCCGTCCATCATCTCCGGGAAGCCCGTGAGATCGGAGACCTCCGTCACCGGAAGCCCGGCCTCCGTCAGGGTCCGATGGGTTCCGCCCGTGGACACAAGGGCGATGCCCCGGCCGTGCAGCGCCCTGGCGAAATCGACGAGACCGGTCTTGTCGGACACGGAGAGGAGCGCGCGGGACACCCGCGCCTGATCATGGGACATGGGAAGGGCCGGACCTGGTTCTATCGCGGTGCGGTAGCATGGACCCTCGCACGCGGCCAGCCGGGAGCCCGCGGGGCCGCCCCGGCATCCACGGCGGGGCGCGGCGGCTCAGCGGATGGCCGATCCGAGGCGGGCGAAGGTCCAGCGGACCTCGGCGCGGTCCGTGACCGCGAGGGTGAGGACGATCTGGTCCGTCCGCCGCGGCCCGCTGAGCCCGGCGAAGTAGACGCTCTCCTCGATGCGGATGTCGGCGCCCTCGGCGTCGAACAGCCAGACCTCGCCGAGCGCCGAGGCCAGCTCGATCCCGCCGGGGACGGAGCGGACCGCGATGGCCGGGTGGATGTGGAATCGCACCGCCACCGGCAGGGCCCGCCCGCGGCCCGTGATCCGCGGCCCCGGCTTGCCCGCCTGACGGAGGAAGGCATCGGACCCTTCGAGGCGTCCCTCCGCCGGAAGGAGATGCCAGCGCCGCTCGTGGACGAGGCCGAATTCGCGCTGGTAGCCGTCGTGCCGGGCCGCGAGGACGACCCCGCCCCGATCCTCAACACGCTCGGCGGCCACGTCTTCCGGCCCGCGCAGCACGACGGGACCGAGGCGGCGGTTGATCCACGCGCTCATCCGCCGTTCCCACCAGAAGCCGGATTTCTCCACGAACCGGCAGGAGGAGGTGCGCGCGACCGTCGCGGTGGAATGGGCGGCGGTGGACCGCGCGAGCATCCGTAGGTCCGTGCCGCTGGCGGGCAGGCCGCAATTGACCACGATGCGCTGGGGGCCGCTCGACATCTCGAAGGAGAGGCATCCGGCCGTGGCGTTGAGGGAATAGGGCAGCGGCGGGCTGGCCCCCACATCCGCCGTCACCACCATCCGGCCGCCCTCCAGACGCTCGTAGCCGGTGTTCGGCGCGTGCATCATCGGCCGGCCGAAGGTGTCGTCGTACACGAGCAGCGTCGCGAGGTGGTCCGCGTCCGTGGCGCCCATGCCGTTGAAATGGCTGAGCGAGGCATCCGGGTGGCGCAGGAGGCGGAGCAGCGGCAGCATCCGGTCCACGGCCTGAAGCAGGGAGGCCGGCGGCTCCACGGAGCGGCTCAGGAAAGCCTGACGCAGGGGGAGCAGATCGAGGAGAAGCTCCATCCCGAAGCGCGGGTTGCGCGAGCGATGGCCGCCATCCGGCAGCACCTGCCGGTCGAGTTCCCGCGCCAGGACCCGCGTCGCCCGCCGCAGGATCGGCTGGATGCCGTCGCAGCACAGCCCGGCGTAGCAGAGCGCCACCGCCGCCACGAGTCGCGACGGCGGGCTGACGCCCCGGCGCAGGTCCCGCTCCAGTTGCTGGGCGTTGCGGCCGATGGCCCGCAGGAAGCTGTCGTAGAACCCGTGATCGGCACCCTCCAGCACCAGCGGCGACTGGCACAGGAACGAGATCAGCCGCCGCGCCGCCACGGGGGTCTGCCGGGCGAGGACCGGATCGCCCCGGCCGGCGATGAAATCGCTGACGAAGCTGCGGGCGTTGGCCCGGGCCAGGGCCGTGTCGGCGGCGCGCAGGTGGCGCAGCCAGCCGAAACCGTAGAGCTCTTCAGCCCATTCGCGGGAGGGCGGCGCGTATTCGAAGGGCGAGCCGCCCCCGGCCGCCAGGGACCGACCGGCGAAGACGAAGAGCCCCGCGTAGATGTCGTCGGCGAAGGTGGCGTCGGAGGTCCGCAGGTCCTGCGGAGCGATGACCAGGGCGCTGACCCGCACGCGGGCGAGGATCGGCGGGGGCGCGCTGAAACGCGCCAGGGTGGCGCGGATCGTGCGCGCGCCCTCCCGCCCGACCAGACGATAGAGGCGCCAGCGGTCAGGCCCCCAAGCCACGCGTACTCCCAGTCACGCTGAAGCCGGAGATCTCACGCTGAGGAAGGGCCGGCACCCTCCGTCAAAGTAGGGCGCGCCTCTTAACCATTGGTTTACGCTGTGTCTCGCGAAATCCGATCCGCCGGGCCGGCAGACGGGCCGATCAACCCCGGTCCGGGCCGAGGGCGGAGGCGAAGGCCTTCACGTTGGCGCGGATCATGTCGAGGTAGGTCGGCGCCGGGCCGCCCGCCGCCGACAGGGCGTCCGAATAGACCTTCCCGCCGACCCGCGCCCCGCTCTCCCGGGCGATCCGCTCCATCTGCCGGGGATCGGTCACGGTCTCCAGGAACACCGCCGGCACCCGCTCCTTGCGGATCTGGGTGATGATCGCCGCGATGTCCCGGGGGCTCGCCTCGCTGTCCGTCGAGATGCTCTGGGGGGCCAGGATCGTCATGCCGTAGGCAGCGGCGAAATAGCCGAAGGCGTCGTGCGTCGTGATGATCCGGCGGTTGTCCGGCGGGATCCGGCCGAGGGCGGCCCGCACCTCGCGGTCCAGGGCATCGAGCCTGTCGGCATAGGCGGCGGCGGCGGCGGCGTAATCCGCCGCGTGGGACGGATCGACCCTGGCGAGGCCGTCGCGGATGTTGGCGACGTAGAGCTTCACGTTCGCGACGTTCTGCCAAGCGTGGGGATCGGTGTCGTGGTCGTGACCGTGCCCCTGGTGCCCCGCGGGCTCCACGCCCTCGATCGTCTTCACCCCCGCGCTGGCCGTCACCACCGGCGCCCGGGTGCCGGAGGCGCGGATGAGACGGTCGATCCAGCCTTCGAGGCCGAGTCCGTTGACGACCACGAGATTCGCCCGCGCCAGGATCCTGGCGTTGCCGGGGGCGGGACTGAAACTGTGGACATCGGATTCCGGCCCGACCAGGGTCGTGACCTCGACGTGGTCGCCGCCCACCTGCCGCACGAGGTCGCCGAGAATGGAGAAGCTCGCCACCACGCGGACCTTCTCGGCCTCCTCCGCCGCCGCGGCCGAAGGGGACGAAACCCAAACCAAGGCGGCGAGGACGAGGGCGATCCTGAGCAAAGCGGGCACGCGCCCCTCCGGTTCTGCGCCCCGAGCCGGGCGACGCTGAGAGCGGCCGGGGCCGACCCCGTCCGTCCGCCGGAACTAATGGTATACTGTTACATCCGCAAGGGATGGCTTGATCCGCGGCGGCGGGGGCGGCACACCGCCACCCGATCCGGCGCCCTCGCGGCGCCCCGCATGACGGCGACTGGACGTTTCATGGCACGCCTGCCCGGCGATACGGCCCCCCTGATCGCCCGGCTCTGGCGAGAGTGGCTCTCCCCGCACCGGGGAACGCTGGCCATCGTGCTGGTGCTGGTGGCGCTGGTGGGCGCCTCCACGGGTCTCTATCCCGCCCTGATCAAGGCCGCCTTCGACGCCTTCGATCGCAAGGACGCCACGGCCATCGCCTACGGCCCCCTCGTCGTGGTGCTGGTCACGTCGCTGCGCGGCTTCGCCCTGTTCGGGCAGACGGTGCTGACCAACCGGGTCGTGACCCGGGTCGAGGCCGACATGCAGATCGCCCTGTACGGCCACATGATCGATTCCGACCTCGCCCAGATCGGGCGGGAAAGTCCGGCCGCCCTGACCCAGCGCTTCACCACGGATTTCTCCTTCATCAAGGAAGCGCTCACGCGCATCTCGACGGTCCTGCTCCGCGACGTCGCCATGCTGATCGGCCTCGTGGGCGCGCTGATCTGGATGGATCCGGTCCTGACCCTCGTCTCGGCCGTCACGGTGCCCTTCGTGGCGGGACCGATCGGCCGGATCGGCAAGAAGCTGCGCCGGGTCTCCACCACCACCCAGGAGCAGATGGGCGCCACGGCGAGCCTCATCTCCGAGAGCCTCCAGGGCGCGCGGATCGCCAAGACCTTCGCCCTCGAAGGGTACCTGAAGGTCCGCACCGCCGCCGCCCTCGACGAGGTCCGGCGGCTCAAGATGAAGTCCGCCAACGCCCGCGGGCGGCTCGATCCGCTGCTCGAGATCGGCGGCGGGCTGGCGGTGGCCGTCGTGCTGGTCCTCGTCGGCCACCGGGTGCTCAACGGCGACCGGACGGTCGGCGACTTCACGGGCTACGTCGCGGCCCTGCTGCTCGCCGCCCAGCCTGCGCGGGCGCTCGGCAACCTCAACGCCATCCTGCAGGAGGCAGCCGCGGCCCTGCGACGGTACTTCGACATGATGGACGAGGCGCCCACCATCCGTGAGGTGCCCGGCGCCGTCCCCCTGCGGATCGAACGCGGCGAGATCCGGTTCGAGGCCCTGCGCTTCCGCTACCGCGCCGATACCCCGGCGCTGGAGGGCATCGACCTCACCGTCCCGGCCGGGAGCGTCACCGCCCTCGTCGGGCGGTCGGGCTCGGGCAAGTCGTCCCTGCTGAACCTCGTCCCCCGCCTCTACGACGTGGATGCGGGCCGCGTGACCATCGACGGGCAGGACGTCCGCGCGGTCACCCTCGCTTCGCTGCGCGCCGCGGTGGCCGTGGTCTCGCAGGAGGTGGTGCTGTTCGACGACACGGTGGCCGCCAACATCGCCTTCGGCCGCCCCGGGGCGAGCCGGGAGGCGATCGAGGCGGCGGCTCGGTCGGCGGCGGCCCACGACTTCGTCTCCGCCCTGCCCGAGGGCTACGACTTCCGCGTCGGGCCCGGCGGAGGGCGCCTCTCGGGGGGCGAGCGTCAGCGGGTCGCCCTCGCCCGGGCCTTCCTGAAGGACGCGCCGATCCTCCTCCTCGACGAGGCGACCTCAGCCCTCGACAGCGAATCCGAGCGTCTGGTGCAGGACGCCCTCGGGAAGCTCATGCGCGGCCGCACCGTCCTCGTCATCGCGCACCGCCTCTCCACGGTGCGCGACGCGGATCTGATCGCCGTGATGGAGGGCGGACACGTCATCGAGACCGGCCGGCACGAGGCGCTGATGGCGGCGGGGGGGGCCTATGCCCGCCTGCGGCGCCTGCAGATCACCGATGATACGGCGCCCGCGCTTGACAGTGGCGTCGCGGCGCGGAGCGCGCCATAAGACGTGCGCTGCCGGCTTCGTTCGATCCCGCGTGGAAAGCGGAGCCGGCCTTTGCGCGGACTTCACGCGGGAGGGCGCCGAGCCCCCTCCCCGCTTCGATCCGGCGAAGACAGCACAGCCGAGAGGACCTGACCGTGAGCGACCTGACGTTCGAGACCGAAAGCCACGCCTCGCCCCGTTCCGTCGAGGAGCGGACGGCGCTCATGGCGAATCCCGGTTTCGGCAAGGTATTCACCGATCACATGGTGATTGCCCGCTACAGCGCGGGCCGCGGCTGGCACGATGCCAAGGTCACCGCCCGCGCGCCCCTGCCGCTGGATCCGGCGGCGGCCGTGCTGCACTACGCCCAGGAGATCTTCGAGGGTCTGAAGGCCTACCGGACCGCCGACGGCGGCGCCGCCCTGTTCCGGCCGGAGGCCAACGCCCGCCGCTTCCGCCTCTCGGCGGAGCGGATGGCCATGGCGCCCTTCCCGGAGGAGGCCTTCATCGAGGCGCAGCGCCGCCTCGTGGAGATCGACCGTGCCTGGATCCCGGACACGCCCGGCGGCAGCCTGTATCTGCGGCCATTCATGATCGCCACCGAAGTGTTCCTCGGCGTGAAGCCGGCCTCGGAATACCTGTTCGTCACCATCGCCTCGGCGGTGGGCTCCTACTTCAAGGACCCGACCGGCACCGTGACCGTGTGGCTCTCCGAGCACTTCACCCGAGCGGCGCCCGGCGGCACCGGCGCGGCCAAGTGCGGCGGCAACTATGCGGCGAGCCTCGCGGCCCAGGCGGAGGCCGCGCGCCACCAGTGCGAGCAGGTGGTGTTCCTCGATGCGGCGGAACGCCGGTACATCGAGGAGCTCGGCGGCATGAACGTGTTCTTCGTGTTCGGGGACGGCACCCTGGTGACGCCGCCCCTATCAGACAGCATCCTGCCGGGAATCACCCGTGATTCCATCATCACGCTGGCGCGGGAGGACGGCCTCACCGTGCGCGAGGTTCCCTACACCATCGACGCGTGGCGCGAGGACGTGCGCACCGGCCGCCTGACCGAGGCCTTCGCCTGCGGCACGGCGGCGGTGATCACGCCGATCGGCCGCGTGCGCGGGCGTGAGGACGACTTCACCATCGGCAACGCCGTCGCCGGACCGGTGGCGCAGCGCCTGCGCACCCGCCTCGTCGACATCCAGCGCGGCCTCGCCGAGGATCGCCACGGCTGGTTCCAGCGGGTGTTCTGACCGGCGCGGGCCCGCTCGGCGGGACTTCAGCGGAGACAGTGAGGACGCCGGGCCAGCGATGGCCCGGCGTTTTTCGTTTCGAGGCGCGCGTCCGGCTGTTCGCCGCCTCTTCCAACGCCCTACAAGCAAAGCGACTTCCACCGCCCTCGCGTGCGGCGATGCGGACAACGGCTTTCGCTGAATATACTTTTGATTGAGCGATCATTATATAATTAATTAATGGTTGTAATTTCCAAAATTCCGAAAATACACTTCCCAAATTCCGGCCGGATCGATACTTTCCCATACCCGACGGCGCCAATGTTGCCGCCGAGCCTGGGCAGAGCCCGGAAGGGATCACTCTTCATGATGTTGCCGCGGTCGGCGCTCCCGTCGATGAAAGTCATGTTCGCCACGCCGTGCTACATCTCGGCGGTCTCGATGAATTACGTCACGAGCCTCTATTCGCTGGCCTATGCCTGCGCCCACGAAGGCATGGTGACGATGCTGCAGATGCGCAGCGAAAGCCTGATCACCCGCGCCCGCAACCGGATGCTCAAGGTTTTCCTCCAGGAGGAATCCTTCACGCACCTGTTCTGGATCGATTCCGACATCGCCTTCACGCCCGATCAGGTTTTCCGCCTGCTGCTCGCGGATCGGGACGTGGCGTCCGGCGTCTATCCGCTGAAGCTCGATTACTGGCCCGCCGAGGGCCTGCCCGCCGGGATGACTCGGGCGGAGTTCGAGCGGCGCTACACGCAATACGCCTTCAATCCCATCGGCCAGGGCACCGAGCCCTTGCAGCGATACATCGACGGCGACGGCTTCATCGAGGTCGCAGAGGCAACGACGGGTTTCATGGTGATCAAGCGCGAGGTGATCCTACGCATGATGGATCACTATCCGAACCTGAACTACACGCCGGACGGCCGAGAGAAGGACCCCTACGCACACCTCTATTGGCTGTTCTTCGATTGTATGATCGATCCGGATTCCGGCCGATACCTCTCGGAGGACTACGCCTTCTGCCGCCGCTGGCGCGACATGGGCGGCAAGGTCTACGCAGACCTGACCTCCCGGCTGAACCACCTCGGACAGCAGACCTATTCCGGTAATTTCGGCGAAAGCCTCGCCCTCCAGGGGCATATCTGACGGACCGCCCGAAAAGCCTCCGCAGTCGTCGCCGCTCGCGCCGGCGGAGCGGGGCCGGAATCCTCAGATTCGCCTTGTTCCGGCGGCAGACGGCAGGCTCGTATCGGTACGAAGGCCCCGTCCGTGATCCGCTTCGAGAACGTCACGAAGATCTACAAGACGGACGGACATCGCCGTTCGATCCTGGAGCAGGCCTCCTTCACCCTGAAGCCCGGCATCTCCTACGGTATCCTGGGCATCAATGGCGCCGGCAAGTCGACGACGATGCGCCTCATCGCCGGCACCGAGGAGCCGACCCGCGGGCGGGTGAAGCGCGGCCTGCGCGTCTCCTGGCCCCTGGGCTTCGGCGGCGGCTTCCACCCGCAGATGACCGGGCGGGACAACGTGAAATTCATCGCCCGGATCTACGGCGAGGACCCGAAGCGGGTGCTCGACTTCGTGGAGGATTTCTCCGAGCTCGGCAGCTACCTCGACGTGCCGATCCGGACCTATTCCTCGGGCATGGGCGCCCGCCTCGCCTTCGGCATGAGCATGGCGATCCCCTTCGATTGCTACCTGATCGACGAGGTGACCTCCGTGGGTGACGGGCGCTTCGCCCGCCGGTGCGAGGAGGTGTTCTCCCAGCGGCGCAAGCACGCCGACGTGATCATGATCTCGCACTCGATGGAGGTCATCCGGGGCTGGTGCACGCAAGGGATCGTGCTCCTGAACGGCCGGGCCATCGTCTACGAAGATGTGAACGACGCCATCGAGGTGTACCACCGCCTGAACGCGTGAAGCGCCCCTCGGCCGACATGCTTTTGCCGTCAGGCGGTGGCAGAGGCATCGGGAATGGGCAGGCGCGGCCGGTGCGGGCCGCCCGGCGGCGCGCGGACAGATCGGGAATCGCTCGATGAACATGGAGGTCGGCAAGCCCGAGGGCAGGCCGCTCACACCGGCGGATCGGCAGCAGGCCATCGCCGAATCGCTGCGGCAGTTCGCGCGGATGTCGCGCTTCGCCGACCGGCGCAAGGGCATCCGCTCGTACCAGAGCCATGTGAAGAGCGATCCTTGGATGCCGCTCTTCTTCGTGCTGTTCTTCGTTTTGCCGAGCCTCGCAGGCGCCGTGTATTACGGCCTCATCGCCTCCGACCGCTACGTGACCGAGGCCCGCTTCGCGATCCGCCCCGCCATCGGCTCGGCCGAGAAGGCGACGCCCGACGGCGTCGGCACGAATTCGGGCGTGCCCAAGGAGATGATCGCGCAGGATACGCTGATCACCTACACCTATATCTTGAGCCGACCGATGGTGGAAACCATCGAGAAGGAACTGCCGATCCGGCAGTGGTTCAGCCGCGACAGCATCGACTACCTGTCTCGCTTCGATGCCGACAAGCCGATCGAGAAGTTCCTGAAATACTGGCGCCACCGCGTCGAGCTGGAGGTGGAATCCTCCTCCGGCATCATGGGATTGACGGTGGAGGCGTTCGATCCGGACGAGTCCCTGGCCATCGCCAAGGCGGTGCTGAAGGAGGCCGAGCGCAACGTCAACGAACTCAGCGCCGCCGCCCGCAACGATGCGCTCGCCGAGAGCAACCGCGAGCTGGCGCTGGCGGAAGAGCGCCTCAAGAAGGTCAGCGTGGCGCTGCGCGACCTGCGCAACCGCGAGGGCGTCCTCGATGCGCAGAAGAGCAACGAAGCCAACCTCAAGGTCATCTCGGAGCTGCGGGCGAACCGGATCAATCTCGCGGTCCAGCTGGCCATCGGCCAGCGCGACCTCGGGCCGGAGGCGCGGCGGATCATCGACATCAAGCAACAGATCCGGGATATCGACGAGAATATCGCGCGGATCGAGAAGGCGTCCGCGACCCAGGACCCGGAGCAGAAGCGCGTCCTCTCCGAGGCGCTGACCCGGTTCGAAGCCCTCGACAACGAGCGGAAGAACGCCACCAAGTACTACGAGTCGGTGCTTTCGGCGCACGAGCGCGCCCGCATCATCGCCGCCCGCCAAGTGGAGTTCTTCAGCCCCATCGTGAACCCGGTGCGGGCGGAATCCTCGACCCAGCCGCGGCGCATCCTCATGATCAGCCTCATCACCGCCGCCTCGGCGGTGCTGTTCGCGGCCGCTCTGTTCCTGCGCAAGATGATCGACTGATACATCTAATAGTTGCGTAGCCAAAAATAATACATCGCCAAGTCACAATACTTGGCGAAGCTTTGCTGGTAAGACCCCCCCGGCACGGGTTCATGAAGGCCGACGGGGATGGCGACTTATCCGGTTTATGCCGGCGATCTGGCAGTGTGCGTTGCGATCAACGATAACGACAATGCCTGGTACGAGATGCTCGTGCCGTTCCTACTGTCCTTGAGACAAACGAACTATACCGGCTATGTCTGCGTCATCGGCTTCGGCCTGTCGCAGCACAAGATCGACCTCCTCCGCGCCAACTCCGTGAACGTCATCGAATCCGCGGAGAAATCGCTGGCCGTCGCCCGTTACATGGAGGTGTCTCGCCTGTGCGAGGCCAATCCCGGGCTGCGCAAGGTCGCGCTCTACGACGCCGACATCTGGTTCTGCCACCCCCACTTCGACCTGTTCGACGCGATCGAGGGCGACAACATCTTCGCCTGTCGCGATCAGATGTTCTGCACTTTCATCACGGACCAACTGATCGGGCCGAACAAGGACGAGAACATGCACTTGGTCTACTACGTCGGCCAGGAGCGGATGGGCGGCGCCGTGCAAGCCGGGCTCGTGGCGGGCACGACGGAGGCATGGCGCGATTTTAGCCGGTTCGTCCGGGCCAGCTTCGAGCGGGTCGGCACCGACTTTACCCTCAGCTATGGGCTCGACACGACGCTCCTCCAGCTCTGGGCCGGGCACGGGCGGGTCAACCGCCTGTCGGAACTCCAGAATTTCGTGACGAAATACGGCTTGGCCGAGGTCGCCGACGCGGCGGGCGAGATCTCCTTCCACGGTGCCGACGGTCCGATTCGGGGCCTCCACATGACGGGGGACATCCGGTTCACCCACCGCTGGCGCTACTTCACCAATAATCGGGACAACGCCCTGGAGAAGGGGCACGATCTCGAACTGAAGCAGACGGCCCTCGTGCCGTGGTCCGACATTCCCGACATCTTCCGGGACGCCCTCGCCAGCGCGGGCTTCGAGGTGGTGTCCATGACCGTGGAGGAAGGCGGATCGGTCCACGCCTTCCGCATCGGCGAAGACCTGCACATCATCGGCGCCGGCAATCATGAACTGGTGATGCGCGCGGCCAAACCGTTTCCGCGGCTGATCCTCGATACGATGTACTATTCGAACGCCCCGAGTCCGATCCGCGCCCGCATGAAGCTCAACACACAGGAAGTCACCCTGAGCCGCAACGAGAGCCACTGGATCTCCATGGCCATGGGCGCCGGCACGGATCTGACGCTCATCTCGGAGAGCCTGCGCAACCAGGGCAGCAAGATCATCTGGATCTTCAGCGGGGGCATCTTCCACTGGCAGTGAGGCGCCGCCCGCGGCAGATCCGGTTCGACCACGACGGCTGCGCCCTGCGACCCTTCCCTGTGGTGCGACACCTCAGGGCACCGCAGAGCGGTTTTGTTTCGAGGCGGATCGCAGGGGTTGGAGGGATTGAGCAATTCCGGTGACACTCGAGTCGCTGCGCTCTCTCGTCATTGCGAGCGCAAGCGAAGCAATCCATGGAGCCGCCACATCCTGAGGCGTCCCGCTGCCCTGGATTGCTTCGCTTCGCTCGCCATGACGGAGCTGCGTGAGCCGACGTGATCGGCCACGACACTAAGCACGCGCGCTCTCCCCTCGTGGAGAGAGATGCATGTCGCGGCTCGCGGTCCGGATGTGACCGTCACCGCTCGATCCCAGCGGGATGCCGAAGCCGCCCGCTCGGGGATCGCGTCCCGAGGGATCAGGGCCGCTCGCCGCCGAACACCTGGCCCGGCGCGGCATTCGAGGAACCACGGGTTCCCCCGGTCCAGCCCTCGGAGCGCCAGTTCTCGGCGCGCTGGTCGATGTCGATCGAGCCCGCCTCCTTCATGAGGGAGATGAGGCCGGCGGTGCGCGATTCCTCGGCGCGGACGGTGACCAAGGTGCCGCCCCGGCGCACGCCCTCGGCATAGGCCGCCGCCTCTTCCTCGCTCATACCCGCGCCGGTGAGCGCCCCGACGAGGCCGCCCGCCGCGGCGCCGATGCCCGCGCCGGTGACGGTGGCCACGAGCCAGCCCGCCGCGACCACCGGTCCCAAACCCGGCACCGCCAGGAGGCCGAGCCCGGCCAGAAGCCCCGCGCCGCCGCCCAGCAGGGTCCCGACGGTAGCCCCCGCGCCCGTCGGGCTGACGGCGTCGCCGCCGTGGGCCGCCCCTCCGGCGCCGGGGGACAGTCCGGCCGACCGTTGGGCCTCCGCGTCTCCGGCCACCGAGCCCGTCCCCGGGGCGGAGACCGTCGGCGCATCCTCGGAGCGGCTTGCCAGGATCGCGATGTCGGCATGGGGAATCCCCGCTGCCTCGAGGCGCGCGATGGCCGCCTCCGCGTCGGCATAGCGTTCGAACAGGGCGGTGACCGCGCGCTGGTGCATCGGGAACTCCTTGGGACAGAGTCCGGTCAAGCCCTCGCGGGGGCGCGGGTTCCGAAGCTTAACGCATCGCTAACCATCCACCCGGCAGATCTTGCCGGGTCTGCCGGGTGCGGGGCGGACCGGCGCGGGAGATTCGGGATGAGCGAGGCGGTGACGCCTGCCAACGGGGGCAAGGCCGACATGGCGTCGCTCCTCGCCCAGTTCGCCCTGCCGAGCCGCGGCGATCTCCACGCCCTGTCGAAGCGCTCCGACCTGCTCTTCGCCACGGGCGTGCTCGGCATCCTGGCAGTGCTGATCTTCCCGCTGCCCGCGGTTCTCCTCGATCTGCTGCTGGCGGTTTCGATCATCCTCTCGGTCCTCATCATGATGACCGGGCTTTCGATCGACAATCCGCTGGAATTCACGGTCTTCCCGACCCTGCTCCTCATCGCGACGATGCTGAGGCTCGCCCTCAACCTCGCCTCGACGCGGCTGATCCTCGGCCACGGCCACGAGGGCACGGCGGCGGCGGGGCACGTCATCGAAGCGTTCGGCCACTTCGTGATGGGCGGCAACTTCGTGATCGGGATCATCGTCTTCGCGATCCTGATCATCGTGAACTTCGTTGTCATCACCAAGGGTTCGGGACGCATCGCGGAGGTGGCGGCGCGCTTCACCCTCGATGCGATGCCCGGCAAGCAGATGGCGATCGACGCCGACCTCTCCGCCGGCCTGATCGACGAGAAGGTCGCCAAGGCGCGCCGGGCGGCGCTGGAGGAGGAATCGGCCTTCTTCGGCGCCATGGACGGCGCCTCGAAGTTCGTGCGCGGCGATGCCGTGGCGGCCCTGCTCATCACCTTCATCAACGTCATCGGCGGCATCATCATCGGCGTCGCGCAGCAGGGGTTGGGCTTCGGCGAAGCCGCCAAGAGCTACACCCTGCTCACCATCGGCGACGGCCTCGCGAGCCAAGTGCCGGCCCTGATCGTCTCGACGGCGGCGGGCATCCTCGTCTCGAAGGCCGGCGTCCGTGGCTCGGCCGACAAGGCCCTCGGCAAGCAGCTCGCCCACTATCCGAAGGCGCTCGGCATGTCGGCGGCGGTGATGCTGCTGATTGGCCTGCTGCCCGGTATGCCGATCCTGCCCTTCCTCCTCCTCGGCGGCGGCGCGGGCTATGCCGCCTGGAAGCTCAACAAGGGAGCGAAGG
Source organism: Methylobacterium aerolatum (assembly GCF_022179085.1). Classification (GTDB taxonomy): domain Bacteria; phylum Pseudomonadota; class Alphaproteobacteria; order Rhizobiales; family Beijerinckiaceae; genus Methylobacterium; species Methylobacterium aerolatum. The sequence continues at coordinate 33,831 of NZ_BPQE01000023.1, read as the reverse complement.
ACGCCCCCGTCATGGACGCGGAGGGCAAGCCCGTGGATCCCGCGCAGGGCGGCGCAGCCAAGGAAGAGACCGTTACCGACCTCCTCAAGCTCGACGACCTGAAGCTGGAGATGGGCTACGCCCTGCTCCCCCTGGTGAATGGCGAGGGGCAGGACCGCCTCACCGACCAGATCAAGGCCCTGCGCCGCCAGCTCGCGGCGGAACTCGGCTTCGTCATGCCGTCCGTTCGCATCCTCGACAACGTTCAGTTGGAGGCGAACGCCTACGTGGTGCGAGTGAAGGAGATCGAGGCCGGCAGCGGCAAGATCTTCCCGGGGCAGTTCATGGCGATGGACCCCATGGGCGGCCAGGTCCAGTTGCCGGGCCAGCACATGCTGGAGCCGACCTTCGGCCTACCCGCCACGTGGATCGACGCGGCGCTCCGGGACGACGCCCAGCTGAAGGGCTACACGGTGGTCGATGCCGCCACCGTCGTCTCGACCCACCTCACCGAAGTGATCAAGGCCCATGTCTCCGAGCTCCTGAACCATGTCGAGGTCCAGAAGCTCATGCGCGAGTTGCCCAAGGAGCACGGCGATCTCCTGAAGGAGGTCTGCCCGTCGCAGATCTCGACCACCGGCATCCAGCGGGTGCTGCAGTTCCTGCTGGCGGAGCGCGTCTCCATCCGCGATCTCGGCACCATCGTCGAGGGAATCGCGGAGGTGGCGGGCGCGGTGAAGAACCCCCGCGACGTGGTGGAGCATGTGCGGGCGCGCCTCGGGCGCCAGATCTGCGCGCAATACCAGGGGCCGGACGGGGCTCTGCCGATCATCACCCTCTCGCCCGCCTGGGAGCAGGCCTTCGCGGAGTCGATCGTCGGGGAGCGCGAGGAGCGCTACCTCGCCATGCAACCCTCGAAGCTCTCGGAGTTCGTCACTCTGGTCCGCGACCGGTTCGAGAATGCAGCGCGGCAGGGTGAGATGCCGGTGCTCGTCACCTCCGCCCAGGCCCGGCCCTTCGTCCGCTCGATCATCGAACGGTTCCGCCGGGAGACCCCCGTGATCAGCCAAGCGGAGATCCACCCGCGGGCGCGGCTGCGGACGGTGGGATCGATCTAAATCCGCTGGCGACCGGATCGGCTCACGCAGCGCCGTTTCTGCGAGCATGAGCGAAGCAATCCAGGGCGGCGTTACGCCTGCGGACGATGCGCACCCCTGAATTGCTCCGGCTCTCGCCTGCGGTAACGGCGGCCGTGCTTCGAGAGGGGAAGCCGTTAACCCTCCCGTTTGCCGTCCACCCGGCGCGGGATGCCAAGGGGGTTCGCCTGCTTCAGGGCCGGGGGCAGCAGGGCGTCGGGCACGTCCTGATAGCAGACCGGGCGGAGGAACCGCTGAATCGCGAGGCTGCCGACGGAGGTCGTCCGGCCGTCGGAGGTGGCGGGAAACGGGCCGCCGTGCACCATCGCGTGGGCGACCTCGACACCGGTCCCGAAGCCGTTGACGAGGATGCGGCCGACCTTGCGTTCGAGCAGCGGCAGCAGGGCGCGGGCCGGCTCGTGATCGGCCTCGTCCATGTGAAGTGAGGCCGTGAGCTGACCCTCGAGGCGCGCGAGGACCGAACGGATCTCGCCGGCGTCGCGGCAGGTCACGACGAGGGAGGCCGCCCCGAACACCTCCTCCGCGAGGCTGTGGTCGGTCAGGAAGGCCCTGGCGGTGGTGGTGTAGAGGACGGGCTGGCCCTGGTTCTCGCCCCCCGCCTGTCCTTCCGCGATCCGGGTCACGGCCGCGTTGGCATCCAGGGCGGCGACGCCCTCGCAGAAGGCGCGATGGATGCCCGGCGTCAGCATGGTCTGCGCGGCGACGCCCTTCAGGGCCTCTCCGGCGCCGGCGAGGAAGGCTTCGAGCCCCGGTCCCTCGACGGCCAGGATCAGGCCCGGATTGGTGCAGAACTGGCCCGAGCCGAGGGTGAGCGCGCCGACGAAAGCCTTGCCGATCGCCGCACCGCGCGCCTCCAGGGCCGCCGGCATCAGGATGACCGGGTTGATGCTGCTCATCTCCGCGTAGACCGGGATCGGCACGGGCCGCTCGGCGGCGAGCTTCATCAGCGCCGTGCCGCCCCGCTGCGAGCCCGTGAAGCCCACCGCCGCGATGCGCGGATCGGAGACCAGACGCTGGCCGACCTCGATGCCGGGATCGAACAGCAGCGAAAACACGCCCGCCGGGAGAGTGCTGGAGGTCACCGCCTTGGCGATGGCGCGGCCGACGAGTTCCGAGGTCCCCGGATGGGCCGGGTGAGCCTTGGCGACCACGGGACAGCCGGCAGCGAAGGCGGAGGCGGTGTCGCCGCCCGCCACGGAGAAGGCGAGCGGGAAGTTCGAGGCGCCGAACACGGCCACGGGTCCGACGGCGATGGTGCGCAGACGAAGGTCCGGGCGCGGCAGGGGTGCGCGGTCCGGCATCGCGGGATCGATACGCGCTTCGTAGAAGGAGCCCTCGCGCAGCACGCCCGCGAACATCCGCAGCTGGCCGACCGTGCGGCCGCGCTCGCCCTCGAGCCGCGCCCGCGGCAGGCCGCTCTCGGCCATACAGCGGGTGATAAGATCGTCGCCGATGTCGAGGATCGCCTGTGCCACGGCCTCCAGGAAGGCGGCCCGCGCCTCGGGCGTGGTCTCGCGGAAGGTGTCGTAGGCCTCGTCGGCGAGGGCACAGGCCCGCTCCACCATCTCCGGCGTCGCGGCGGAGAAATCGCTCGGAAGCTCGCGCCCGGTTGCGGCTTCGATGGCGCGCCAGCGCTCACCCTGGACCGTCAGGGCCTCGCCGCCGATCAGGTTGTCGCCGTGCAAATCCATGGAAACTCTCCGCGTGAGGGCAGTGGCCGGGGCCGGCGGCCGTGACGGCCCGCCGCCCGGACGATCCGTCCAGGCCCGTCCGGCATCCGGGACGACACCGTGACCATCCCCCCGTTGGGGCCGTGGCTTATCACAGGAGCATGACGGCGGAAGACCCTGCCGACACGACGATTCGCGCCCGGTGTCGCCGCCCGTTCCGCAACCCGACGCGACGGCCAATGATTCCAAAGGGAACGGCCAAGCTTATCCGCAACGAATGCTGACGTAAGTTTGCAAACCTCAGGCAATTGAGGCGGAAAGCAGGATATGGCCACGTTTCGCCCGAAAACAGTCAAGGTCCGGCCCGGTTCGACCATGGCTGTGCCCTGAAATCGCCGGTCCCGACCGGCTGTCTGCGGCCTCGCGGGTCGTGCCGGTCCGCTCCCGGCCCGGGGCCATCCCCGTCCGCCTGGGAGCCCGCCGCCCGCTCCGTGACGAGGAGCAAGGGCGACCCGATGACTGATCGCATGCAGCCGCAAGCCGGTTCGATCGTGGCGCGCCGTGGCATCGCGGCGCCGCTCGCGACCTTCGCCGCAGCCACGACGCTGGCCCTGGCCGCCAGCCTCGTCGCCCCGCCGGCCCACGGTCCCGGGGCTGCGGCACCCACCCAGCCGATGGCCGACAGTTCCATGCCGCAGGCGGTCGCCGCCGCCGACCCGGCACCCTTCGTCGATGCCATGGACCCGTGGTCGGTGACGCTCGGCGGCAGGCTTTCGCGCTGGGCCTGGACCGCCGCCGGGTCGGCCCCCACGGAAGCGGAGCCGAACCCGGCGTCCGCTCCCGAGATCGTCGCCGAAGCGCCCGCCGCCCCGGCCCCGGCGGAGGCCGAGGCGCCACGCACGGCGATGACCGTGCCGCTGCCCGTTCCCCGGCCGCCGGAATTGCGCGGCAATGCCGTCCGCCGGGCGGCCCGCACGCCGGTCCAGCAGCAGGCCGTCCTGCCCCCGCCGACGCCGGAGGATAATCGGTCCTTCCTCGAGAAGCTGTTCGGCGTCGAGACGCCGCCGGCCCGGTCCTACGTCGCCCTCGACAGCAAGCCCGTCGATCCAACGCCACGCCCGCGCCTCAGCCCGCCGGTGGCTCCCCCGGTCGGCGAAGGCGGCACGGCCACCTACGATATCTCCGCCCGCATCGTGACCTTGCCGAGCGGCGAGCGCCTCGAAGCGCATTCCGGACTCGGCGAGATCATGGACGATCCCCGGCATGTCCATGTGCGGATGCGCGGCGCGACGCCCCCCGGCACCTACGTGTTGTCGGAGCGGGAGCAACCGTTCCACGGCGTCCGCGCCATCCGCCTGACGCCGGTCGGCGGCGCCGAATCGATCTACGGCCGCGTCGGCCTGCTCGCGCACACCTTCATGCTTGGCCCGACGGGCGCCTCCAACGGCTGCGTCTCCTTCCGGGACTACAACCGCTTCCTCGAAGCCTACCTGCGCGGCGAGATCCGCCAGCTCGTGGTGGTGCCCGGCGCGGGCGCAGCCCCCTCGAACGTGGCGGGCGGGCCCCTGCGCGTCGCCAACAACTGACGGTGGCCTGCGCCGCCGTCAGGCTGCGGCCAGACCGTCGAGGAACACGGTGACGGCCAGGAGATCGGCCGATCCGCCGGGGCTGAGGCGCCGCTCCACGAAGGCGCGGTGCAGGGCGACGGCCTCGTCGCGCCAGCCCGCCGCGCCGACTCCGCCGCCGTCGAGGAACCGCCGTGCGGCCGCGCGTGCGAAGGCGAGACCGTCCCGTCCGCCCCGGTGCAGCAGGTTGGTGTCGTCGAGTTCCGCCATCAGGGCGAACAGGCACTGGACCCGCGCGGCCCCGGCATCCTCGTTTGCGAGGGCGCGGCCGTGGCGCAGGGCGGGCAGGCCGAGGGCGCGCACCGCCGGAAACCCGGCCGCCGCCTCCGCCGCCGCTCCCCCCACCCCGTAACGGCGCGCAGCCCGCGCCCCGTGGCTCAGGGCCGAGGGGGGATGACGGGCGATGGCCCGGCCCCACAGCGCGCCAACCCTGGCCGCCCGCGCCTCGGCCGAGGCCGTCACGTATCCTGAGACACCTTCGGCGGCGGCGATGAGGCCGAGGGAGAAGATCGCCCCACGATGGGCGTTCACGCCGCCGGTCGCGGCGAGCATCGCGACCTCGGCGGCGAGGCCGATCCGGCGCAGGTCCGGCAGGCCGGCGGAGGCCGCGCCCGCCCGCGCCAGTTCCGCGAAATAGGGGGCGATGGCCCTCGCGCTGCGGCGGAGAGTCTCCGCGTCCATGTCCCGATGGCTGCCGGAATCGACCGGGCTGACGAGGCCGGGCTTGGGCCACGTCTCCAGTTCGTCGATGAGGGCGCCGTGGGCAAGCACCGCGACGTGACGTTCGCGGATCGTGGCGAGGTCTTCAGCGGGATGCGGCACGGCCCTCCCCGCCTTCGCCATGCCGCCTCTTACAGGCAAAACCGGGCGGTGGCGCGGGGTTTCCCGCGCCACCGTTCCGAACGCGCTCGCAGCGCCTCAGCGCGGCGGCGGCGCGCCCTGGTCCTGATACTGGCCCTGGCCTCCGCCCTGGTTCTGGCCCTGTTGCAGCAACGGGGTGATACGGCGGACCGTGACGCGGCGATTCTCGCGGCTCGGGCCCTGCGTGTTCACCTTGAGATACTGCTCGCCGTAGCCCTGGGTCGTCAGGTTCTCCGGCGGGACCTGGAACTGCTGCGTCAGCACCGTGGCGACGGACTGGGCCCGGCGATCCGACAGAGACAGGTTGTCGATGTCCGAGCCGACCGCGTCGGTGTAGCCCTCGATGAGGAACACCTCCTGCGGGTTGGCGCGGATCGCCTTGTTGATCGCGTCCGCGATCACCGAGAGGCGCCGTGCCTGGTCGGGCGTCACCGTGAACGAGCCGGTATCGAAGTTGATCGTGTCGATATCGACCGAGCGCATCCGCGCGCGGAGATCCGGGCTGTAGCGGATCTGGTCCAGCGTGTACCGGCGGTCGACGTTGACCACCGGGGGCGCCGTCAGGGCCTCGTAGACGAGGCCCGGATCCGCCTGATCGTACTCCACCACGTAGCGATCACGGGGGATGCGGATGTCCGGCGGCGGCAGCACCACGACGTCGTCGTAGATCGGCCTCGGCGGCCCGCCGTAGGTGTTGTCGATGATCACGACCTCGCGTCCGTCCGAGAAGCGGCGGTACCGGCGCAGCAGGCGACCGTCGTCGTCGGTGACCGTGTAGATGCGGTCGCCGCCGGGCCGGTCGATGAAGCTGATGTAGTCCGAACCCCGGCGCTCGTACCGGTAGCCCCGCGGGTCCAGCTCGCGGAACCGCTCGTTCTCGTCGTGGCGGATCAGGTACCCGTTGCGATCCTGCACGATCACCCGGCCCGGCTCACGGTAGTAGGTCCGGCCATCCGCCTGGAACTCCCGGCGGTCGCGGCGCACCTGCTCGTAGTCGCGCACCTCGTCGTTCTCCCGGAAGCCGCCGGGAATGTATCCGGGGCGGCCGGGCACGTTGAAGTCGCCCCGTGCGCCGTTGACGCCGAGGCCCTGCTGCTCGCCGCGGAACTGGCCTTGTCCAGGCGCGGGTTGGCCAGGCACCGGCGCGGCGGGAGCCGGGGCGGCGGCGCCGGGGGCGCCGGGCGGTGGCGGTGCGGGCGGCTGGCCGGGCGCGCCGGGTTGCCCCGGAGCCGGCGGCTGCGCGGCACCGGGCGGCTGCACGGGGCGGCCGGGAACGCCGGGCGCTTGGTTCGGCGCGGGCGGGCGTTCCGGCTCGGCGCCCGGTCCGGCGTCGGGGCGCTGGACCGGACGGCCTGGAACGCCCGGCTGCTGGTTCGGCGGCACCGGACGGCCGGGCTCCGCACCCGGACCGGCATCGGGGCGCTGGACCGGACGGCCGGGAACGCCGGGGGCTTGGTTCGGCGCAGGCGGCCGGCCGGGCTCGGCGCCCGGTCCGGCATCGGGGCGCGGCGACGGGCGACCGGGAGCACCCGGTGCTGGGGTGGGCGCCGGCGGCGCGGCGCGCTCGGGAGCGGGGGGCGGAGTGGCACGGTCGGGATTGGCCGGCGCTCGCTCGCGCTCCTGCTGATCGCGGCCCTGCGGGGCGCGGTCGGGAGCCGGACGCGCGGCCGGCGCATCCGGGCGGTCCGGGCGCGGCGCGCGGGGCTGATCCGGACGATCGGGGCGCTCGGGACGGTCCGGCCGTTCCATCCGGTCGGGGCGATCGGGCCGGTCGGGGCGGTCTGGCCGATCCGGCCGCTCGGGGCGATCGGGCCGCTGCTCGCGCTGGGCCGGCGGCTGCGGACGCGGCGGCGCCTGCCGTTCCATCTGCGGCTCGGGGCGGGGTTGGCGGGGCTCGGGAGCTTCGCGCGGCTCAGGCCTCTCGCGCGCGGCGGGGGGCGCACGCTCGGGACGCGGCTCGGGCCGTTCACGCTCGGCTGGCGGGCCGCCACGCTCGCGCGGGCCGCCGGGGCCGGGACCACGCTCCATGCCGGGACCACCGGGGCCGCCGCGCTCCCCGCCACGGGGACCACCGGGCCCGCCAGGGCCACCGGGCCCACCGGGGCCGCGTTCCTCCGGGCCTCCCTGAGCGAGCACGATGCCGTCCGGCCGCGCCGTGGCGGCATGGGCCATCACCAAACCTGGCAGGACTGTGCCGGCCAGAAGGAGGAGTCGGAAACGCTGCATCGGCACCTCGTTCTGTCGGAACGCGCCCCGCCCACGGGTCATGGGGCGGGCGTCGCGTCACGCTGACGGTGGTCGGCCGCGCCCATCGCTGGAGCGAGCGCGGCCAAGGCCGTACCGAACTGCCGAGCTGAGAAATGGTTCCGGGACCGGACCTGGCCGGGGGCGCCGCCTCGCTCACATCGTGTTGAGCGGCGGCGTGGCTGCGGGCGTCAGGGCGCCATCCGCGTGGGGACGGCGACGACCTCGGGGGCGATAAGCCGGACGGTGGCGTGCTCGCTCCGTCCGCCGGTGGACGCCGCCGCATCCGCCGCGGGGTCCTCGGCGCGCCCAACACCGGCCTTGGTCTCGCCACCGGCACGGCCCGCCGCATCGGCGGCGAGTTCGGCGGCGGTCCGGTCGGCCCGGCCGACGAGGGTAAGGCGCACTTTCGGCCGCGAGAGGGCCTCGGCCTGCATCGGGGTAACGAAAATGTCGCCCTTGTGCCGCACGAGCATGCTTTCGGCTTTCACCAGGGATTGCGCCCAGGTCTTGCCCTCCGGCTTGCAGGAGCAATTCGGCACGAAGGTCTTGCGGAACTTGAAGGCGTTGGCGAGGCTCGTGTAGGCGCGGCTGCCCTTGACGGTGGCGGCCTGCTTCAGGGCGTCGTCCCCGTTCGGCATCGAATAGGCCACGGCCTCGGTGCCGGGGCAGAGCGCTTGGCACATCTCGTCCGCGCCGCCACGGCCCTCCGGCAGGTTCTTCATCGGGAAATAGCCGCCGTCGCAGGTGCGCACGCAGATCACTTGGTTGCCGCCGCGGGCATAGGCGTCGCCGCCCGCCGTCGCCTCGGCGCTGGGGCATGCGCGCGAGACCAGCGCCTGCAACTCACGCTTGCGGCTCACCGTGTCATCGATCACCGCGCCGCCATAGGTCGCGTTGAGGGCGCGGATTCGCTGCTCCACGGCGCCGCACTGGGGCGGCCGCGTATCGAAGAAGAGGAAGCGTCCCCCCTCGCAATTCAAGCTGCGATAGTAGGTCTGGAGCCGGCCGATCTCGTCCTGAAGGGCGCGGGTGGCGTTGCCGCTCACCTGGACCGAGGCCAGCTCCGCCCGGTAGCGGCGGCATTCCGGCGAGGGCAGTTGCGGCGGGGGTGCGGGCGTGGCCACCGGTGCGTCGGAGGGCGCGGGATCGGACGACGGCAGAGCGAAGGCGGGCATCGTCAGCGTCGCGCAGGCGAGCACGATGGCGGCCAGGGCGAATGGCGCCCTGCGGCGCGGAACGGCCGCGGAGTGATGCCGGTGATCCATCCGTTCCATGTCGCCAGCCTGCGGGATGCCCGATTGCGAAGCCGCGAGGAGGGTATCACCGGACCAGTCATGAGCGGTTAAGGCCGAGCGGCCGCGCGGAAATGACAGGAACAGCTTCATCGCGGGAGTATAGGCTCGAATACGATCATCACCGCGCTGCTCGCCCCGGCGGTTCGCGTCTCGCGGTGCCAAAAGTTGTACGCCTCCTCGAACCGTGACGTCACCCCTCCTACATTCCGGCCATCAACAGGACGGGGGAATTGGTCACCCATGTGGTTTCGGAGTCTCACTCTCGCCGGCGCGGCGGCATTCGTCGCCGTGGCTGCGGTCCCGGCCCAGGCCCAGGAGCCTGACCGGATCTTCGACAAATCGACCGTTTGGCGTCCGCTGACACCGAACGACAAGCTCGCCGTGTACGGCGTGGACGATCCGGCGGTGGCGGGCGTCGCCTGCTGGTACACGCAGCCGGAGAAGGGCGGCATCAAGGGCACCCTGGGGCTCGCGGAAGATGTCTCGGACATCTCCCTCGCTTGCCGCCAGACCGGCCCGGTCCGCTTCTCGGACAAGTTCAAGCAGGGCGAGGTGGTGTTCAGCGAGCGACGCTCGCTGATCTTCAAATCGATGCAGATCGTCCGCGGCTGCGACGTGAAGCGCAATACACTGATCTACATGGTGTATTCGGACAAGGTGATCCAGGGTTCGCCCAAAAACTCCACCTCGGCGGTTCCCCTCGCGCCTTGGGGCACCGAACCGGCGCCCAAATGCGCCGACTTCCTGAAGGGCTGAGGCCCTCCGGCCGCGCATCGACACGCAGTCACCGGATCATGCGCCCCCGGCAACCGGGGGTGTGCGATCCGGGATCGCAGCCCGGGAGCGCTCAGTCCTGGCAGGTGATGCGGATCGGCCGGTCGGCCTGCTTCGTCACCCGCGGCTGGTCGATGGCGCCGGTGTAATCCTCGGCGGCGGCGGTTCCGAACGATCCGGCGGCGGCGTAGCCCTGGGCCTCGCACCACGCGTTCGCGACGGTCTTCCCACACTCGCTGCCGGGCGAGGTCAGGCAATCGGCGACACCGTAGCCGTCGCTCGACGGGATGAGGAAGGTCTTCTCCACGTGCCCGGCGGCGGTCGGAGGCGTTTCGCCATCGCCGCCCGCGAAGACCTGCCCGGCCAAGCCGAGGGACGTGAGGGCCGCGAGGGCGAGGGTACCGACAACCGTGCGTCGCATGGATTTTCCTCTGTCACGGGATGGGTGACCGGACGAGCGCCGAGTGGACGGTCGGGGAGCGTGGTTAAGGAAGCCTTACGGCCAAGCCTTCCTCGCCAATCCGTCCGGATTCTCGAATTTCTTATTGTTTTGGGTTAGCCCCATTGGGCGCCCGGGGCAGTCGCCGCAGCGCAACAGCCGGAGCGGGCGTGTCCGGCGGGTGCCATGCTTTCGCCGCGCGGAGGTCGCCGGTTCGCCAGACCCGCCTGGGGAAGGCGGCACGGCGGAGCTTCGCCTCGGCAAGGGCCAACGCCGGGAGGGGTGATCACGATGGCGCCGACGTTGCGACTTTACAACACGCTCACCGGGGCCAAGGACGTCCTGGCGCCGATCGATGCCGGCAACGTCCGCATGTACGCCTGCGGGCCCACAGTTTACGACGCCGCCCATATCGGCAATGCCCGGCCGATCATCGTCTTCGACCTGCTCTTCCGCCTGCTGCGACACCTCTATGGGCCGGCGCACGTCACCTACGCGCGCAACGTCACGGACGTTGACGACAAGATCAACGCCCGTGCGGCCGAGCGCGGCATCACCATCCGCGAACTGACGGACGGCACGCTGGCGCAGTTCCACACGGATGTGCGCGAACTCGGCGTGCTGATGCCGGACGAGGTGAACATCGCCGGGCAGGCGCCCCGCTTCATCGAGCCCCGCGCCACCGATCACATCGTCGAGATGGTCCGCATGATCGAGGGTCTCGTCGCCGCCGGACACGCCTACGTCGCGGACGGGCACGTGCTGTTCGACGTGCCGTCCATGCCCGATTACGGCCAGCTCTCGAAGCGCCCCCTCGACGAGATGGAGGCGGGCGCCCGCGTGGAGGTGGCGCCCTACAAGCGATCCCCCCTCGACTTCGTGCTGTGGAAGCCCTCGAAGCCGGGCGAGCCCTCCTGGCCGTCGCCCTGCGGCATCGCCGCGCCGGGGCGGCCGGGCTGGCATATCGAGTGCTCCGCGATGTCTGCCAAGCATCTCGGCCAGACCTTCGACATCCATGCGGGCGGGATCGATCTCATCTTTCCCCACCATGAGAACGAGGTCGCCCAGTCGCGCTGCTGCTTCGGCACGCCGGTGATGGCCAACCTTTGGTTGCACAACGGCTTTCTCCGCGTCGAGGGCGAGAAGATGTCGAAGTCGCTGGGCAACTTCATCACCATCCGTGACGTCCTGAAGGACTGGCCGGGCGAGGTCGCGCGCCTCACCATGCTCAAGACCCATTACCGCCAGCCCATCGACTGGACCGTGCGCGGCCTCGAGGAGTCGGGCCGGATGCTCGAGCGCTGGTATGCGGCTGCGGGCGATGCGGCCCCGGCCGCCGAGGTCCCGGAGGCCGTGCTGGCCCCACTCCTCGACGACCTGAACACGCCCGCCTCCCTCGCGGAGTTGCACAGGCTGGAGACGCCGGAGGCCCTGCGCGCGGGAGCCGGCCTGTTCGGCTTCCTCGGGCAGACCCGCACCGCGCGGGAGCAATCCCGCATCGCGGCCTCCGGCGTGGATGTCGCGGCGGTGGAAGCCCTGATCGCCGCCCGCCGCGATGCGCGGACCGCCAAGGATTGGGCCGCGTCCGACCGGGCACGCGACGCGCTGACGGCCATGGGCGTGTCCGTGAAGGACAACAAGGACGGCACGACCGTGTGGACGGTGACGAAGCCCGCCGCCGACTGACCCATCGGGAGCCGAAGGCGACCGAGTAGGCGCGCGAGCCTCCATCCTTGCGTGGAAGGCGAAGCGCTCCAGGGCAGCGGAGCGCATCCGTCCGGATCGATCCACTCCTCGCATCGCCCGCGTCCCAACGTCCCGCTTGGCGGCGGACCGCGGCGGGCCCATCCTCGCCGCCCGCGCCGGATGGCCGACACGGCCGGGTCCTCGACGGGCGGCGGCTCAAGAGAACGAGGTCGAAGCGTGGTGTGTGGTCTGAGTTTCGCCCCCAAGGCGTGGCGCGTGACGGCGGCGGCGGCGGCGATGGCGGCGGTCTTCGGCCCCTGGGGCGCCCGAGCCATCGATGGCGGCGCCCCGGCCGGTCGCGACGCCCTCGCCCGGGCGACCGTCGCCATCGGCACGATTACCCGGCCGGAAGACGCGTTGAAGCTCACGCGCTGCTCCGGGATTCTGGTGGCGCCGGACCTCGTCCTCACCGCCGCCCATTGCGTCAACGGCGATCCTCTCGGCGCCCTCGTGGTGTTCTTCGACGGATCGAGCCCGGCAAGCCCCGTCTACGCGGCACGCGTGCTGGCCCGATACAGCCCCGATCCGGGCGAGATGCTGCCCAATGCGGCGCCGGATGTGAGCCTCGCCGACCTGTCGGTGGACCTCGCCGTGCTGAAGCTGACGCAGCCGGTCCGCGACCGGCGGCCGGTGCTCCTGGCAAGCGATCCGCGACGGGTGCCGAAGCAGTTGCGCTTCGCCGGAGCGGGCCTCTCACGCACGGGCGTCGGCCGCCTGCGCACCGTGGGGCTGACGCCGGTCGCGGCCACGAATACCGGCCTGACCATCGCCCATGTGAATGGGGGCCAAGTCTGCTTCGGCGACTCCGGCGGCCCGGTGATCGCGACCGATCGCAACGGCAGCTACGTCTGGGGTGTCGCCAGCGCCGTCCTCACCAAGACGGCGCCCTGCGGCCGCTACGTCATCGTCGCACCGGCCGCGCAGGTGTTCTCCGCTGCCGGACTGCGCTGACGGGAGGCCCCCGCCTCGCGGACGACGCGGGGATCGGCGACGCGAACCGGGTGGCGCCGTGCCGCGACCTCATGCGTCTCCGATGGTCCTGCGTCTTTCGATGGACCCGGCTTCACGTCCCGGCAACGGAGAGGCGGGGGCATCCGGCACCCGTAAAAGCCTCGTTGCCACGAGATGGGGCGCCAGCGACGATCACCAGACCGTCGGTGGCGCCCCCCCGGCGGCGGTTTAGACCCGCCGTAGCCCATCGCCGCGCCGACGCGGCGGAGGGCATCGTTGGTGACGATCAGTAAGAGCCGAACTTGTAGTTCAGGCCGGCACGGAAGATGTCCCCATTGGTCGTGAGCTTGGTCACGGAGGAGCTGTTGCTGCTGGGCACGTCGCCGCCGGTCGAGAAGACGCCGGCAATCTTGCGGCTGCCGAGGTCGTAATGGAGGTATTCGGCCTTCACCGTCACGGCGCTGGCCTTGAAGACGTTCAGGAAGCTGTCGGTCGGGATCGCGTATTCGATACCGCCGCCATAGGCGTAGCCGACCTGGATATTGTTCGACTTGCTCGAGATGTTGGTGTAGCCGCTGATGCCGCTGCTCCAGCTATAGGCATCGGTGAACTGACCGCGGTAGTTCACGTTGCCATAGGCGAGACCGCCGGTCCCGAAGATCAGCACGCGGTCGAACGCATAGCCGATACGGCCGCGGACGGTACCCAGGAAGTCGAGCTGATCCTTCTGGCTATAGGTGAACGTGTCGCTGAAGGTGCCGCCCGGAATGGCGACGCTGGGCTGCGTGAACGAGTATGACGAGAGCCGCTTGCGCTTGGCATCGACATACTGCGCGTCGGCCTCGATGCCGACGACCAGACCGGAGCCGGGCGTGATCTGGTAGTTGTAGCCGAGCTGGCCACCGCCGGTGAATCCGGATCCGTTCAGGCGCGTGCGCTGGGCGCCGAGAACGGTGAACTGAGACGCGAGGTACTGCGTGAGGAGAGGCGTGCTCGCGCCGTCCGGGGCGGTGATCGCCTTGTTGCGCCCGTCGAGGTAGCCGGCGTTCACGCCGATATACGCGCCCGTCCACGTGAAGGCCGGCATCACCGGGGCGATGACCGGCGGACCCTTCCGGTAGGGAAGATCGGCGGCGAAGGCGTTCGTGGCAGTGACGGCCGCGATTGCGACCGCGAGAGTGTACTGACGCATCTTTGGAAGCCCTTGGGTCAGGTTGACGCAGGTCTTTTACCGGCAACACCCCGTCGAAGTTGTTGCATCAATGCAACATTTATCTATTGGGATCGATCAACAATGTTTTATTCCGCGTATTCTGCTCCTTTTTTGCGCCATTAATGTCGAGCCTAACATCAATTCTCTAAAGAAATACAAATCTCAATCATCGTGATAAGCTATTTTGGAATGATCAATATCCTTGGCACCGAGATTCGGCACACTCCGCCTCTTTCGGCCGAGAGCTGAGCCGCTTCCAGCGAGGATTCGGGGAGAGAGATCGCTGCAGCGGGGATCGGTCAGGATGAGGAGCAGCCGGCGGCGGCGCCGCGGCGGTCAACGTCGCATGACAAAGCCGCCCCGACGACATCCTGTCGCCAAGACGGCTCTGCGGGACTGCCCACGATCTCCGAGAGCCTGACGGGCCTCGGCAGCCCGTTCACCGGGGTGGACGTTCGTCAGACCCGGCGAACCTGCGGCGGTCGCCTACAGACCGAACTTCACGCTCAAGCGACCGCGGACGATATCGCCCTCCGTGCTGATTTTGGTGCTGCTCACCAGATCACGTCGCCCGCCCGATTCGGTGAAGCCCTTCACCGTACGATCGCCGAGATCGTAATGGAGATATTCGCCGGCCAGCGTCACGACGCTGGACGAGCCCAGGTTCAGCGCCTCGTTGACGGGCAAAGCGTATTCGATGCCGCCGCCGTAGGCGACCCCGACATTCATGCCGCCCGAATGGGCTCCGAACTGGCCGGAGGCATTCATCGGCGCGCCGTTCAGCGGAGCATAATTTGCGACGTAGGTGATGTCGTGGCGGTAGCTGGTGTCACCGTAGGCGAGGCCGCCCGTCCCGTAGACGAAGGCGCGGTTGAAGGCGTAGCCGATGCGCCCCCGCACGGTCCCGAGGAAATCGAGCTTATCCTGCGTCGCCACGTTGGTCTGGCTGGTCAGGAAGCCGCCGTTGATCTGCAATGAGTTGGAAAATCCCCAGGAACGCGCCTGCTTGATATCGGCGAGCGCGACATCGGTCTCGACGCCGACGACGATACCGGTGCCCGGCGTCGCTTGATAATTGTAGCCGGCATGGGCGCCGCCGACGAAGCCATCGCCGTCGAACTTCGTGTGGTTTAGCCGGAGAGCTGCGAAATCGTCGGGACCGAACAGCCCGGTGTCGCCCGCGGGACTGGTCTTTGCAACGTTGTGTTGCGTTCCGTAGCCTCCGCTGAAGCCGAGATAGTAGCCGGTCCAAGAAAAAGGCTCGGCAGGCGCCGCTTCCTCGACCGGCGGCGACTTGGCCGGCAAGTCTGCGGCCTGGGCCTGGGCGATGAAAGCCACCGCCGCAACCGAATGGATGACGAACCTCTTCATGGGGACAACTCTCCGTGATCGCTTACCCCATGAATTATAGCGGCGTAATGGTTAATTTCAGTTACGACATCACCCAAGTCCTCGGTATCATGTCGATAAATAGCCCTATACAACAACTATTTTGCTACACGATCTAAGATCAATACGCTCGTACAACACATTATTATATGTAACCGATTTTCGATCACGGGTTCACTCTCGGAAAGGGCGGATTTTTACTTATTACTGTGATTGAAAAACTGATTTTTTCCGCGATATCTGCCCAAAATACCGCCTATAATATGAGCGATTACCCCGTACATTTCTGAATGATACATTCGTTCGACTGTCCAAAAGACGAGCATCTTCAGTCCATCGAAATCAATGCTTCGACAGCATCCGTCGGTCGCTCAACTTGGCCGTCGGCCAGCCGCATCGCGAAACCTTCCCCCGGGCCGACTTCCAGAAGCCCTTGTGCGCCCACCCGGAGCCGCCGCGCGCCGGGCGATCGCGCACGGCTCGGCGAATCACGCGACGTACGAGCAGGGGTGATTCGCGGCGGGTTTTCTGGTCGCGGCCCATCGGGGCAGCTACCCTCGTCGATGGAGCGCAGGCCCTCATGGCGAGCGCGAGTGTAACCAACCCAGCGACGCGCTTTGCTCGGAGCATCCCGCTGTCTTTGATTGCTTCGCTTCGTTCGCAACGACGGAACGGCGCGTGCCAACTCGGTCGGCTCCGGCGTTCAGGTGCGGGATCGAGCGGTGCGTTGATTCGCCGGCGACGATGCAGCGTTTCCGTTCTCCGCTCCCGCCGGTTGCCCCTCGGACACGGGCGTGGCCCTGCCCGGCGCGATGCCTGGAATGTGAACCCGCCCCAGAGCCCGAACGACGAAAAACCCCGCTCGGCCGGGGCCGGGCGGGGCGCGAATGGAAGATGGAACGGTGAGGCGGATCAGACCGCCATGCGCTCCTCGCCGTCCATCGGCTCGCGCAGCACGTAGCCGCGGCCCCAGACGGTCTCGATATAGTTCTTGCCCTGGCTCGCATTGGCAAGCTTCTTGCGCAGCTTGCAGATGAAGACGTCGATGATCTTCAGCTCGGGCTCGTCCATGCCGCCGTAGAGATGGTTCAGGAACATCTCCTTGGTCAGCGTCGTGCCCTTCCGCAGGCTGAGGAGTTCCAGCATCTGGTACTCCTTGCCCGTGAGATGGACGCGGGCGCCGGACACCTCGACGGTCTTCTGATCGAGGTTCACGATCAGGTCGCCCGTGGTGATGACCGACTGCGCGTGGCCCTTCGAGCGGCGGACGATGGCGTGGATGCGCGCCACCAGCTCGTCCTTGTGGAAGGGCTTGGTGAGGTAGTCGTCGGCGCCGAAGCCGAGGCCCTTCACCTTATCCTCGATGCCGGCGAGACCCGAGAGGATCAGGATCGGCGTCTTCACCTTCGCGACGCGCAGGTTGCGCAGCACTTCGTAGCCCGACATGTCGGGCAGGTTCAGGTCGAGGAGAATGATGTCGTAGTCGTAGAGCTTGCCGAGGTCGATTCCTTCCTCGCCCAAGTCGGTCGTGTACGTGTTGAAATTCTCGGACTTCAGCATCAACTCGATGCTCTGCGCCGTGGCGCTATCGTCCTCGATCAGAAGTACCCGCATCGTCGGTCCCCAGCCCCGCCGGCCGTATCAGTGCGCGCACACGTCCCCGTCGACAGCCTGCCACCGGCCTGTGGACAGGCGCCCCACCGCTCTTGACGTGAAACGCTATGAGTTAATCGTTAACAAAACCTGATTCCCGCCCGCAAGCGCTTACTTTAGCGATCCGCCAGCTCGGCCGGAGATTTCACCCCCGCCCTCGCCGGCCGGACGTCGAAACGTCCTTGCCATCGCCATCGGTTTCGCCCGCGACCTGTCCTAAGTACTTCGGCTCAAACGATCCGGGTCCGGGTCGTGGCTCGGGCGCCACACCTTCGCGGCTTCGCGAAGGACGGGGCCACCCGACGATCCGGCTCCGGGCCGCTACAAGCCCGATGACCGCAGTGTTAATGAGGCGGGTAAACGAACCGTTGAGGGCGAGCGCGTTGGCACACGACCCAGCAAGGTCTGACACGCGGCTCGCGGCCGCCTTGAGCGCGCTCGATCAGGTCGAGTCCCTTCAAACCTACGGCCGCGTGGTGGCGATCCGCGGCCTCCTCGTCGAGGTCGCCGGTCCGGTGGCGGCCATGCGGCTCGGCGGGCGCCTCGACATCGAGGGCGCGGGTGGCCAAGGCACCATCCCTTGCGAGATCATCGGCTTCCAGGGCGACCGCGCCCTCGCCATGCCCTTCGGCTCCCTCGAAGGGGTACGACGCGGCTGCCCCGCCTTCGTGCGGGACGAGGCCGCCGGAGCGATCCGCCCCTCGGGCGCGTGGCTCGGCCGGGTGATCGACGCCCTCGGGCGACCGATCGACGGGCTCGGCCCCCTGCCGCAGGGGCCGTCCATCTATCCCCTCCGAGCCGATCCGCCCCCCGCCCACGCCCGGCAGCGGGTCGGCCCGCCCCTCGATCTGGGCGTGCGCTGCATCAACACCTTTCTCACCATGTGCGCCGGGCAGAGAATGGGAATCTTCGCGGGCAGCGGGGTCGGCAAGTCGGTGCTGCTCTCCATGCTGGCCCGCTACACGGCGGCGGACGTGGCGGTGATCGGCCTCGTGGGCGAGCGCGGGCGCGAGGTGCAGGAGTTCTTGCAGGACGACCTCGGCGCGGCAGGCCTCGCCCGTTCGGTCGTCGTGGTCGCCACCTCGGACGAGCCGGCGCTGATGCGGCGCAACGCGGCCTACGTCACCCTGTCCGTGGCGGAGCACTTCCGCGATCAGGGGGCACGGGTGCTGTGCATGATCGATTCGATCACCCGTTTCGCCATGGCGCAGCGCGACATCGGCCTCGCCGCCGGAGAGCCGCCGACGGCCAAGGGCTACACCCCCACCGTCTTCTCCGAATTGCCGCGCCTGCTGGAGCGCGCCGGGCCGGGCACCGGCGCGGGGACGATCTCGGCCCTGTTCACCGTGCTGGTCGAGGGAGACGACCACAACGAGCCGGTGGCCGACGCGGTGCGCGGCATCCTCGACGGCCACATCGTGATGGAGCGGGCCATCGCCGAGCGCGGCCGGTATCCGGCGATCAACGTCCTCCGCTCGGTCTCGCGGACGATGCCCCGCTCCTGCGATCCCGCCTACCTGCCGGTCGTCCGCCGCGCCCGCCGGATCCTCTCGACCTATGCCGACATGGAGGAACTGATCCGGCTCGGCGCCTACCGCGCCGGGTCGTCGCAGGAGGTGGACGAGGCCGTCGCGCTCATCCCAAGTCTTGAGGCTTTTCTGGGGCAAAGTAAGGAAGAAGCAACGTCCATCGGCGATGGTTACAGCCGTCTCGCTGAGATTGTCGGCGGGGCTTGAGATCGACGCGCCTCGGGTCACCATCGCCGGCGCGCACCGCGTGGAGTGAGCGTATCCCCATGAAGTCGCGTGACACGCTGATCCGCCTGCGCCGCTTTCAGGTCGACGAGAAGCGCCGCCGCGTGACGCAGATCGAGATGATGATGGCGGACTTCAACCGCATGGCGACGGAACTCGACCGTGAGGTCGCCACCGAGGAAGCCCGCGCCGGCATCACCGACGTTGCGCATTTCGCCTACCCGACCTATGCCCGCGCCGCCGCCACCCGGCGGGACAACATGCGCCAGTCCGCCCAGGCCCTGGAGGGCCAATTGGCCGAAGCCAAGGCGGAGCTGGGCGAGGCGTTCGAGGAACTGAAGAAGGTCGAGATCCTCGACGACCGCGAGCGGAGCGCCGAGCGCGCCGCAGAGGCGGCCCGCGACCAGGCGGCGATGGACGCCGTCGGGCTGGCCCGCGCCCGGGCCTGATTTCCTCCGCGCCGGATCGGAAGGGGGGACGGCGCAGGCGCCCTCCCCCCGGCCGGCCATGACCCGCGGAGGCCGCAGCGGCCTTCGGCACGAAACTGTCACGATCGAATGACATGCCGTCGCGCGACCGGCTTCGGACGCCGGGTTGCGGCGCGCCGCCGGTTGGCGCATCAGGGGGCTCTCCCGAGGCGTCGATCTCAATGAAGAAGCTCAGCGAGTTTATCTGGCCCCTGATCGGCCTCGCCGCCGTCGTTGTGTCGGGGTACTTCCTCTATCAAGAGCTGAAGACGACCTCGATCGACGCGATCGGCCAAGCGATCCTGGCGATCCCGCCGCACCGGATCCTGCTGGCCGCCCTCTCCACGCTCGTCGCCTACGCGGCGCTGGCTTGGTACGACCGGATCGCGCTGCTGCACCTGGGCGTGCGCCACATCTCGTGGCTGTTCGTTTCCCTGTGCTCCTTCACCACCTATGCGCTGTCACACAACATCGGCGCCTCGGTGTTTTCGGGCGCCCTGGTGCGCTACCGGGCCTACACCGCCAAGGGGCTCACGGCGGCCCAGGTGGCCGTGCTGGTGGCCCTCTGCTCGTTCACGTTCTTTCTCGGCACCGTGCTCCTCGGGGGCTTCTGCCTCGTCTACGATCCGGAGTTGCTGACCCGGCTCGACGGAAAGCTGCCGGGCTTCCTCACGGATCCGAAGACAGCGTTGGTCGTGGGCGCCGGCATGCTCGGCTTCGTCGCGCTTTACGTGGCGGGCTCCGTCCTGAAGCTGCGGCCGCTCCATATCCGCAAGTTCAAGCTGGAATATCCCCGGCCCGGCATCATGCTGCGGCAGCTGGCGGCGGCGCCGCTGGAATTGCTCGGCGCCGCCGGCATCATCTACTTTGCCCTGCCGGACGCGATGAACCCCGGCTTCATCCCGGTGCTGGCGATCTTCCTGGCTTCGTTCTCGGTGGCGCTGGCGTCGCACGCGCCGGGCGGCCTCGGCGTGTTCGAGATCGTGTTCATCACCGCCATGAACATCGCGGACGCGGCCCAGAAGGACGCGATCATCGCGGCGGTGATCGTGTTCCGCATCTTCTATTTCTGGCTCCCGGCCCTGGTCTCCATCGTCGTCGTCGTGGTCTTCGAGAGGGCACGCCTCGCCTCCGCCATCGGCACAGCTGCCCATCCCCGGCCCCCGGCTTCGGTGCCCGAGTCACCGGTCCGGGTCCCCGGACTCGACCCGCACGAGTTGGAGCGGGAATTGAAGCAAAAGGCCCTCTGAGCGACGGCCGGGCACGCGATTAGCGTGCGCGTCGGTCGCTGACCGCGAGGGCGGGGGAGAGCGTCGGACGCCCCCTCACCCGCGCGGGCGGCGGCGTTGCCGTTCCGGTCGGCGCCATCAAATTTCCAGGCCGGACAGCCGACGGGCCGTTCCGGTTTGGCCGGCGCAGCCAAGCATGCGAGGCAGTCTCAAGCGCCCAAGAACGGCTCGCTGCCACGGGTTGCTTCGCGACGCTCGTGAAGACGGCGCAGAGGAAGCACCTCACGCATCGCAGGACAGGCGCGTGAGACGCGCAGCCAGCATCGCCCTGCTCGGCTGCGCTCGCGGCAACGAACCGGCCGACGATGATCGGAATGTGGGCAACGTCGCGGTGGTGGCATGCCGACACCGGCAAACCCTATCCGCTCGCTAAATGAAAACGCTGGAGTCGATCCGGGGCACGCCGAGCGGATCGGGAAGTGGTGCCGGAGGAGGGATTTGAACCCCCGACCTTCGCTTTACGAAAGCGCTGCTCTACCACTGAGCTACACCGGCAACCGCTCCGGGCCGTGACGGCCCTGAGCGCCGGACGCTCTTAGCCGTCCGCCCCGGCCAAAGCAAGACCGCTCCGGCCTTTCAGCCCGCCGCCAGTTCGTCGTCGAGAAAGGCTTTGACCGCGGCCCGGTCGATGCCGGGCGCGATGAAGCTCTGGCCGATCCCCCGGGCGAGGATGAAGGTCAGCGCGCCGTCGCGGACCTTCTTGTCCTGCGCCATGGCGTCGAGCAGGCTGTCGGCGTCGCCCGCGCCGCCCGGCACCTGTTGCAGGCGGGTCGGCAGGCCGGCGAGGGCGAGATGGTTGGCGACGCGCCCCGCATCCTGGCCGCCGCACAGACCGAGGCGGGCCGAGAAGCGGAAGGCAAGGGCCAAGCCGATGGCCACGCCCTCGCCGTGGACCAGCCGCGCGGAGTCGTACCCCGTGATCCGCTCCAGGGCATGGCCGAAGGTGTGGCCCAGGTTGAGCAGGGCGCGCTCGCCGTCCTCGCGCTCGTCGCGGGTGACGACGCCGGCCTTGGCCCGGCAGCAGGCGGCGACCGCCTCGTCCCGCTCCGGCCCGCCGGAGAAGATGCCTTGCCAATGGGCCTCGCACCACGCGAAGAACGCCTCGTCGCCGATCAGCCCGTACTTTGCGACCTCCGCGTAGCCGGCGCGCATCTCCCGCTCCGAGAGCGTGTCGAGGCTCGCGGTGTCGGCCAGCACGAGCCGGGGCTGATGGAAGGCGCCGATCAGGTTCTTGCCGAGGGGCGAATTGATGCCGGTCTTGCCGCCGACCGAGGAATCCACCTGCGCGAGGAGGCTCGTCGGCACCTGGACGAAGCGCACGCCCCGGCGAAGGCTCGCGGCGGCGAAGCCGGCGAGGTCCCCCACCACGCCGCCGCCCAGGGCGACGACCACGTCGTTGCGCTCGATCTTCAGGGCGAGGAGGCCGTCGCAGACCTCCGCGAAGCGCCCGTAGGATTTCGAGGCCTCCCCCGGCGGTACTGTGACGATTCCGGCGCGCAGGCCCGCCCCCTCCAGGCTCGTCCGCAGGGCCTCGGCATAGAGCGGGGCGACGTTCGTGTCGGTGACGATGCCCGCCGCCCGAGCCCCGAGGGCTGCGATGCGCGGCCCGGCGGAGGCGACGAGGCCGCGGCCGATCAGGATGTCGTAGTCGCGCCCGCCGTCGAGATCGACATGCACGGAAAGGGGGTCGGTCGCCACGATCGCGCTCACTGGGCCGCCAGGGCAGGCGGCGGTTCGAGGAAGGAGACGAGGGCCTCCATGACGTCCTCCACGACCCGATCCTGCGAGACGTCACGGGACATGACGACGATGTCGGCCTCCGCGTAGACGGGGTGGCGGACCTCCATCAGGGCGCGCATCGTCGCCTCGGGATCCTCGGTCTGCAGGAGGGGGCGGTTCCCCCGCTTGCGAACCCGGCGCATCAGCACGTCGAGGTCTGCCTTCAGCCAGACCGAGATGCCCCGCTCGCGGATGTGCTCGCGCGTCGCGGGCCGAAGATAGGCGCCGCCGCCCGTCGCCAGGACCAGGGGCCCGGCCCGCAGCAAACGGGTGATGACCCGCTCCTCGCCGTCGCGAAAACTCGGCTCACCGTAGATGGCGAAGATATCGGGGATGGTGAGGCCGGCAGCGGCCTCGATCTCGTTGTCGGCGTCCTTGAACAGCAGGCCGAGGCGCGTCGCGAGACGCCGCCCCACGGTGCTCTTGCCCGCGCCCATCAAACCGACGAGCACGATCGAGCGGAGCCCGAGGACCCGCCTCAGCCGCGCTTCGATGGGCTCGCTGCCCTGTCCGCCATCCATCG
Source organism: Methylobacterium aerolatum (assembly GCF_022179085.1). GTDB lineage: Bacteria > Pseudomonadota > Alphaproteobacteria > Rhizobiales > Beijerinckiaceae > Methylobacterium > Methylobacterium aerolatum. The sequence continues at coordinate 11,020 of NZ_BPQE01000023.1, read as the reverse complement.
AGTCCGACACACACACCAACACAACACAAGAGTGATCCCCCGGCCACCGCGTCCGGCCGGGCGGGACGGGATGCGCCCCCTCGCCCGAAGGCTGTTCCACGATCCCCGCATCGTGGAAAGCCCCGGGCAGCGGACGCCGGTTCCGGCGCCGCCGCGAAGGGGGGCGCCATCCCCCGCCAATGCTCCGGCTCTTAGCGCGAAATGCGCGTCCCGTGAAACGCGGCGATCCCCCGCCCGCTGTGGCTCCGCCGGCCTTGTCAGCGCCTTCATCGCGTGGTGCAAACCGGCTGTGCGTCGCGGCCCGGGCCGGCCGCAACGCCGGCTTCCCTTCAGTGCCGTCCACCCGAGGATCGACCACGTGCCGACCCTTTTTCGTTTCTTCGCCACCATCGCGATCCTGGCGGGTCTCGGCTTCGCGGCGATGTTCGCGCTGGCGACCTTCGTCACGCCGACCCCGCGGGAGATGACCGTCTCGATCCCCGCCTCCAAGCTCCAGCCGGGCAAGTGAGCGGCACCGCCCTCACGCTTGCGCCGGAGGTCGGCGACTACCTCGACATGCTGGCCGCCGAGCGGGGCGCGGGGGCCAACACCCTCGATGCCTATCGCCGCGATCTCACGGACTATCTCGCCTATCTCCATGGACGGGGCATTGCCCTGGAGGATGCCGATACCAAGGCCCTGCGCGGCTTCGTCGCCGAACTGGAGACGCGGGGCTTCGCGCCGGCCACCGCCGCGCGGCGGCTCTCCTGCATCCGGGGTTTCCACAAATTCCTGTATGCCGAGGGCGTGGCGAAGGCCGATCCGGGCGCACCCGTCTCCGGTCCGCGCCGGGGCCGCCCCTTGCCGAAGGTGCTCTCGATCGCCGAGGTGGACCGGCTCCTTGCCAGGGCCCACAGTTTGGCCGACGACGGGGCCCAGAACTCGGTTCAGACCTCAGCCCCGAACCCGGCGCAGGACGCGACGACCCGTGCCGACCATGCGACGGGTCCCGTCCGGCGCGCCCGCCGGATGGCCTGCCTCCTCGAACTCCTCTACGCGACCGGGCTTCGTGTTTCCGAACTCGTCGCCCTTCCCCGCTCGGCCGCCAGTTCCGGCGCCCGCGTCCTCCTGGTGAAGGGCAAGGGCGGCCGCGAGCGGCTCATCCCCCTCACCGAGGCGGCCTGCGCGGCGATGGTCGCGCATCTGCCGTCCGTGCCCGAGGACAGCCCGTGGCTGTTCCCGGCCGACAGCGAGAGCGGGCACATCACCCGCCAAGCCTTCGCCCGCGACCTCAAGGATGCGGCCACGGCGGCGGGCCTGCGCGCCGACAAGGTGAGCCCGCACGTGCTGCGCCACGCCTTCGCGAGCCACCTGCTCCACAACGGCGCCGATCTGCGCATCGTGCAGGAGTTGCTCGGCCACGCCGACATTTCGACGACGCAGATTTATACACACGTTCTGGACGACCGGCTGAAGGCGATGGTCCGAGACCTGCATCCGTTGATGGACCGGCCGGGAGAGACGACCTAGTGAATCGATCCAGTCGGAGGCGTCAGCCGAGACTGGAAAAATTGATGCAAAAACAATCAGCTAGTGCAGACACGCATGAACGGAGTGAGCGTGTCACGGCACGAGCGTGTTCTCCGGGCCGGTCCGCCCGGCCTTTCACCCGAAGTCTCGGTCGCACCGCGTGGTCCCAGGGCGAACCTTAGTCCGCGATGGGTTCCGGGCAGTGCATCAGTTGTATTCATTGTACGCCACCCGCTTAGTGTCTAAGGATGGCCGCGGGGGATTAAAACGTCGGGCTGGACGGGCGGTTGACGGATTTCGGCCCATCGACGCGAGCGCGGCGTTCGGCGGATGGAAGACGAGGCGGCGGCCCAGGTCACCCCGGATCGCACGGCGATGACGGGGGCGGGCGGACGCCGACGGGCGGGTGCGACGGTCGGCCCGGCAGGTTCGAGAGGATGACTGAAATGTCGGGGGCTTCCCCATTGCGCACAGGCGCTTCGTCGGTCGAGTCCGCCGCGACGGCGGCCCCGGAGACGGCCGGCGCCCTCGCCGAGTCACAGCGGCTCGACAACCAGCTCTGCTTCGCCGTATACGCGGCGGCCCACGCCTTCGGCCGGGCCTATCGCAGCCTGCTCGGGCGCTACGAGCTGACCTACCCGCAGTACCTCGTGCTGATGGTTCTGTGGGAGGAGGACGGGCTCACCGTGAAGGAGATCGGCGAGCGGCTGTTCCTCGATTCGGGAACGCTGACCCCGCTGCTCAAGCGTCTGGAAGCCTCGGGGCGGGTGCGCCGGGCGCGGGACCGGCCGGACGAGCGGCAGGTGAGCATCTTCCTGACGGAGGGGGGCGAGGCGCTGCGCGGCGTCCTGTCCTGCATCCCCGACGAGGCGGGCGGGATGACCGGGCTCGATCCCGAGAAGCGCAAGACCGTCCTCGACGACCTCGTTACGATGCGGCAGAGCCTGCGGGACAAGAGCGCGGTCTGAATGGTCTCGCGCCGGACCCCGAGGGAGCCCGGCGCGGAAGGGTGTGCCCGGTCGCGACCGGGCACGGGTCCGGTCCTTAGGACTGGGTCTTGAGGTAGGCGATCACGTCGTTGATCTTCTTGTCGTCCGTGTAGCCCTGGAAGATCATCTTCGTGCCGGGCACCTTCGTCTTCGGGTTCTTCAGCCACTCATGCAGATTGGCCTCGTCCCAGGTGATGCCCGAGTTCTTGAGGGCGGCGGAGTAGCTGTAGCCCTCGTAGGTTCCCGCCTTGCGGCCGACGACGCCCTTCAGATCCGGCCCGACGCCGTTCTTCTGGAAGTTGTGGCAGGCCTTGCACGGGGCGAACGCCTTCTCACCGGCAGCCGCGTCGCCGGCATCCTGGGCGTGAGCCGACAGGGGAATCAAAGCGGCGAAGAGAGCGCCGAGAACGAGTTGACGCATGAATTTCCTCCTAGTTGCGGCGTGAGCCGGCGCGCCGGCGTTCAAACCTGCGCACTAGAACAGGTCTAAGCTGATTACGCCAAGCTGCGCAACAAACGCATCATTGCGTCTCCCGGTTTCTTTTTCCATCGAACCACTTGACGGAAAGCAGCGCGCGGCAATGCGCCAGGGCATGGTCGCGCCTTCCGTGATAGGACGAATCCATGCCACGCTGGTTGTTTCTCCTCTTCAGCTTCGCCCTCGGACTCTCGGTCCTGGGGAGCCTGCTGATCGTCTTCTACAGTCCCAATTCCCTGCCGCCGGCGACCAACCAGCCGCGGCCGACCTCCCGATAATGTGAAGCGCGCGACCCGGACCGCTCCGACTGCGATCCCTCCTAAAGCCGCCACAGGTCCACGCCGGCGGGCGTGGCCGACCGGTCGAGCAGGCCGGTGACGTCGAGGACATCCCCTCGGCCGTCGGCGAGCAGCGGCAGGATCGCGCCCCATCCCCCGTCGCGGAAGACCCGGTGCGGCACCGCGAGGATCACCGCGTCGGCGGGGGCGAGCCCGGAGAGCGGCGTGAGCGCGACCCCGTGTTCGTGCCGCACCGCGTCGGCATCGGCCATCGGGTCGGCCGCCTGCACGGCGATGCCGTAGGCCGAGAGGGCACGCACGATGTCGGCGGCGCGGCTGTTGCGGATGTCCGGGATGTCCTCCTTGAAGGTCACGCCGAGCACGGTGACCGTGGGCCGGGATCTGCCCCGGGGGAGGAGGCGGCGGATGCAGGTCTCCACGACGTGGTCGGCCATTCCGTCGTTGATCCGGCGCCCGGCCAGGACGAGCTCGGGATGGTGCCCGGCCTCCTGAGCCCGGTGGGTGAGGTAGTAAGGATCGACGCCGATGCAGTGCCCCCCGACGAGGCCGGGCCGGAAGGGCAGGAAGTTCCACTTGGTTCGCGCGGCCGCGAGCACGTCGCCCGTATCCAGCCCGATTTTCGCGAAGATCAGCGCGAACTCGTTCATCAGGGCGATATTCACGTCCCGCTGGACGTTCTCGATCACCTTCGCGGCCTCGGCCACGCGGATCGACGGCGCGCGATGCACCCCGGCGCCGGCGATAGCACCGTAGGTGCGCGCGACGACCTCAAGGCTGTCCGCATCGCAGGCCGACACGACCTTCACCACGGTGTCGAGGCGGTGCGCCCGGTCGCCGGGATTGATCCGCTCCGGCGAGTAGCCGAAGGCGAAGTCGCACCCCGCCCGCAACCCGGAGGCCGCTTCGAGGATCGGCACGCAGACCTCTTCGGTGGCGCCGGGATAGACGGTCGATTCGAACACCACGACGGCGCCCGGTGCCAGGGCGCCGCCGACGATCCGGGAGGCCGCCTCCAGCGCCCGCAGATCCGGGGTGCGCGCCGCCGTGATCGGCGTCGGCACGGTGACAACGAAGAAGTCCCGCCCCCGCAGGGACCCGGGATCGTCGCAGGCCCGGAAGCGCGCGAGGCCGGTCAGCTCCTCCGGTGGGACCTCTCCCGTGCGGTCGCGCCCGGCGGCGATCTCGGCGACCCGGGCAGCATCGATGTCGAAGCCCACCGTATCGAAGCCCGCCCGCGCGAAGGCCACCGCGACGGGCAGGCCGACATAGCCGAGCCCGATCACCGCGATCCTGCGATCACCCGCCATCCGACACCCTCACCCGGCCTTCCGCGACGGGCCACCGGAGCGGTGCCCCGGGGCTCCCGTCAAGCGCGATGGTAGGCCCGGTACCAGTCCACGAAGCGTCCGATGCCGTCCGCGAGGGAGGTGCGCGGGCTGAAGCCGACATCGCGGGCGAGGTCGGCCACGTCGGCGAAAGTCTCGGGCACGTCGCCGGGCTGCATCGGCAGGATGTTCTTCTCCGCCCTGCGGCCGAGCTTCTCCTCCAGGATCGCGACCATCTCCGTCAGTTCCACGGGCTCGGAATTGCCGATGTTGTAGAGGCGGTACGGCGCGCTGCTGGTGCCGGGGTCCGGCGCATCGCCGCTCCAAGCCGGATCCGCCGCCGCCGGACGGTCGATCAGGCGGCCGATCGCCTCCACCACGTCGTCCACGTAGGTGAAGTCCCGCCGCATCCGTCCGCCGTTGAAGACGTCGATCGGCTCACCCGCCAGGATGGCGCGGGTGAAGAGCCACAGGGCCATATCGGGCCGCCCCCAGGGGCCGTAGACCGTGAAGAATCGCAGGCCCGTCGTCGGCAGGCGGTAGAGGTGGCTGTAGCTGTGGGCCATCAGCTCGTTCGCCTTCTTGGTGGCCGCGTAGAGGCTCACCGGATGATCGACGTTCTGATGGATCGAGAAGGGCTTGGCCGTCACCGCGCCGTAGACCGAGCTCGACGAGGCATAGATCAGGTGCCCGACGCCGTGGCGGCGGCAGCCTTCAAGGACGTGGAGGAAGCCCGTGAGGTTGCTCGCGGCGTAGGCCTGCGGATCGGTGATCGAGTAGCGCACGCCCGCCTGGGCCGCGAGGTGGACGACGCAGGCGAACCGGCCCTCCCGGAACACCGCGTCGAGGGCCGGACCGTCGCAGAGGTCGATGCGATGGAAGGCGTAGCCGGGACCGCCGAGCTGCGCGAGCCGCGCCTCCTTCAGGGCCGGGTCGTAATAGGCGTTGACGTTGTCCAGCCCGGTCACCGCGCGTCCCTCGCGCAACAACCGCTGCGCGACGTGGAAGCCGATGAAACCGGCGGCGCCCGTGACGAGGATGCGGGGAGCGGTCATCGGGGCCGGATCGTGCCTGTCTGTCCCTGGATCCGAGCGACGTAGCACGGGCGCGCCGGGTCCTTCAAAGGCGGAGCCGCGGTCCCGTGGACGGATCGTTACCGCAAGTTGTAGCCTCGGCCTGTGGCCACGCAGCCCAACCCCCTGCCCGACTCCCTGACCCGCCTGCTTCGCGATCCGGCGGCCCGGTCCTTCGCGTCGACGCCTGGCGACCTGCGCCGCGGAGAGACGCCCGCGCCGCCCCCGCGGGATCGCCTCGACACGCTGGTGGTGAGGGGGGTCGCCGTCGCGGCCTCCGCCCTCGTCTGGTGTGGCATCCTCTGGTTGATGCTCCGCCACCTCGCGCCCTGAGGCGATCCAGCGCCGACCGGGCGATCACGGTTGCGCGAGTCGAACCTTTGCGGGCGCCGTTCGTTGATTTCGCTCGACGTGGCCCCTGCCCCCTGCGACCGGGGCAGCCTACATTTTCAAGTTGTGCATCGACCGAATCACGGAGACATGCGCGATGTCCGATCCCCTGGGCGCCACGGCGTCGCTCCCGCCGCACTGGCTCGCCGCCGCCCGCGACCGTGCCACGGAACTCGGTTTCGGGCCGGACCTCGCCGCCCTCGGGGACGCGCCCTGGGAGGTGGTGTGTCAAGCCGTCGAGTTGACGGTGGCCGACGATCGGCCGATCCCGCCGGACTGGCGGGCCGCGTTGGCTCGCCAAGCCGGGCGGACTTCGTCCACCGACCTGCGCCAAGACAGGGCCGACGCGCGGCTGGCGGAGGTGGGAGAGGTCTTCGCCGTGGACGATGACGCCTGAGTGACACACGTATCCCCTCCCGAGACGCCGGATCCCGACAGAGCCGCGATGCACAATTCCGAACGCCGCGCCCCGGTCGTCGCCCTGCGCACCTTCCCGATCCCCGCCGAAGCGCCCGCCCTGGACGACCTCGCCCGGCGGAGGCTGGGGCAGGAGTTGCGCGCGATGTACGATCCCGTCATCGACGAAGCGCTCGATCCGCGCCTCGCCGAATTGCTTCAGCAACTGGAAACCGACCGGAGCGGCTCCGGCCGCTGAAGCAAAGGCGCGGTCTTATCTCAACCCAATAGTGAGTTTTTCCGGTTACGAGCGTCCCGCGGCCGCCGCACCTTTCGGCTGCGGAAGGGCTCACCATGCGGCTCAGCGTCGTCATCTGCACCTATGAGCGTCCCGGCCTCCTGGCTGCGCTCCTCGGATCGCTCCTCGCCCAGGACGCCCCCCGCGACGCGGTGGAGATCGTCGTGGTGGACAACAGCGACGGCGGCTCGGCGCGGAGCGTCGTCGAGGGCCTCGGCGCCGGAGCGGCCCTGCCCCTGCGCTACGTCACCGCCCACCCCGCCAACATCTCCGTCGCCCGCAACGTCGGGGTCCGGGAGAGCCGGGGAGAGGCCGTCGCCTTCCTCGACGACGACCAGGAGGCCGAGCCGGGCTGGATCGCCGCGATCCTCGACGGGCTCGCCCGCTTGCCCCACGACGTGTTCTTCGGACCGATCGCGCCGCGCTTCGAGGCGCCGGAGGCGGTCACCCCCGCCGCCCGCCTGCTGTTCACCCGCGCGTCGGACGCGCCGGCCGGTCACGACCTGTTCGCTCCCAGGCGCCCGGCGGCGCAGGGCTTCGTGCTGTCCACCGCAAACAGCATCTTCCGCCGCCGGACCGCCCTGCCCGGCCCGGAGCCCTTCAATCCCGATTTCGGGGAATGCGGCGGCGAGGACCTGCACCTCCTCTGCCGGCTCGCCCGGGAGGGGCGCCGGTTCGGCTGGCTTCCCGCCGCCCGCGCCACGGATTTCGTGCCCCGGCACCGCTGCGGCACCGGCTACCTCGTCCGCCGCCACTTCGCCGGCGGCCAAGCCTACGCCGCCGCCCTGATCCGCACCAGTGCCTCACCCCGGTGGGAGGGCGCGATGATGGCGGCGAAAGCCCTGGTCCAGATCGGCCTGCTGCCCCTCACCGCGCTGGCGATGCTGCGGCGGGAGGCGCCCGCCCGCAGCATCGCGATCCGCGTCGCGGGCATCGCCGGCAAGCTGTGCTGGCGAAGCCTCTATCCCCTCTACAGGGCCGAGGCGACCCACATCCGCTCGACCTGAGACCGTGTTCGCCAGTCGGTTCGACGCGAACTCAGTGCTGTCTCGCTCTCCGGCCGCGGTTGCGCGGATGATCCTGATCGCCGACACAATATTAACGCTGGATAGCATTAAAGAACGCCCGCCGGGATAGACTTTAACCCTCCGCAACCGGCGGCGCGTTACGGCACGAGAGCGTTCCGACGCGTGCCGACCGCGGAGTGTTACGCCGGGATCACCCGGCCCCCGGCCTCCGGGCCGGCGCGGAACCTGAGGTTATCGGGGACAGCCGATCGATGCAGTTGGTCGAACGCGACAACCGGAGCCGGGGCGGTTCGGAGTTCCAGCGCGCCGAACACGACGAGTGGGACGCCTTCCGCCTGGAGATCCGGGAGGCGCTGGCCTCCCTGCGCCGCCACTGGGTCTTGATCCTGATGGCCGTCGTCGCAGCCGTCGCCGTCGCGGTGCCTGTGGTCGCCACGCGCACGCCAACCTATGTGGGCGCCGCCCAGATCCTCCTCGACCCGCGGGGCCTGAACGTCGTCAGCAACGAGATCGTGCCGCAGCCGCCGTCCTCCGACGTGAACGACGCGGTGATCGAGACGCAGACCCGCTTCCTCCACTTCGACACCGTCCTGCGGGAAGTGGTGGTCGCCCTCCACCTCGATGCCGATCCCGCCTTCGGCGTGAAGCGCGGCCTCGCCTCGCGCATCAAGGAGATGCTTGGCCTGGGCAGCGGCCCGACGCTCGATCCCGTCGACGTGGCGACGGCGGTGCTGGGCAAGCAGACCACCGTCCAGCGCGACGGCAAGAGCTTCGTCGTCAATCTGACGGTGAAGGCCGACGACCCCGCCAAGGCGGCCCGCATCGCCACGACCATCGGCCACGCCTTCGTGGACGATATCGAGCGCCGCCGCCGCGACGTCGTCGCCAAGGCCCGCGAGGCGATGAGCGCCACCCTGAAGGGCCAGAGCGAGCGCGTGATCGCCGCCGAGCAGACGGTGGAACAGTACAAGCGCGAGATCGGAGTCGTGGATTCGGACGGGAAGGTGCTGAACACCGCCCGCCTGAGCGAACTGAATTCGCAGCTGCTCGCCGCCCGCGCCCAGACGCGCACGCTGGCGGCGCGGGTCGCCGCTCTCGACGGGCAGGGCGCGAGCGCCCCGGAACCCGGCGCCCCCGACCCGATCGACTCGACGATGCTGTCCCAGCTCCGGCTGAACCTCGCCGAGATCCTGCGCCAGCAGGACAACCTGCGCGCCACACTCGGACCGCGCCACCCGGCCGCCCTCGAACTCGACGCGCAGGTGAAGAGCCTGCGCGCCGCCGTCACCCGCGAGTCGAACCGCATCCGGTCCTCCCTCCGCAGCGACCTCGTGGCGGCGCAGACCCGCGAGCAATCGCTCCAGAAGGACATCGCCCGCACCGAGGCCGAGACCATCAAGACGAACACGGCGCTCGTGACCCTCCGCCAGCTTGAACGCGAGGCCCTGGCCCAGCGCTCCGTCTACGAGAAGACCCTGGGCCGCGAGCGCGAGCTCCTGGAGCAGGAAAGCGTCGTCACCTCCAACGTCGCCCTCGTCAGCCCCTCGAAGCCGGATACGCAGCCCATCGATCTCCAGCCGGCGATGATCCTGGCGGCGGCGGGCCTGCTCGGTCTGATCGTCGTCGGCGGCGGCTCGACGCTGTACGACCGCCGGGGCGGCCGCCTCCACTCGGCCGAGCGCCTGACCGCCCGCACCGGGATCCCGGTGCTCGGCGTCCTGCCGCTGCCGCGCAAGGGACTGCGCGAGACCACCGAGGCCGTGCCGGTGCTGGCAGGCGCCCGCACCTCCTCCTCGGCGCGGATCCTGACCCGGCTCGCCGACTACCTCGACGAGGCCGCCGAGCACGGGCAGGTGCGCCTGCTCGTCGTCGCCGCGTCGGACGGGCCACTCTCCACCATCATCGCCCAGAACCTCGTGCTGGCCCAGGCGGCGCGGGGACGCCGCGCCCTCCTCGTGGACGGCGATACCCGCTCCGGCCGCCTCACTTGGATGATCCCGCGCGACCGCCATGCCGGCGTCGTGTCTTGCACGGTGGAGGGCTACCCGCCTTTCTGCGCCACCACGGTGAGTGAGCGCCCGCCGACGGAGACCGCCGGAGACCGGGACGAGGGCTACGATTGCGTCGTCATCGACGGCGGCGCGGGCGAGGACGAGACGCGCCTGCGGCGCGCCGCCTCGACGGCCACCGCCATCGTCCTCGTGGCAGAGAGCGGTGTCGCCACCTCGGATCGCATCGAGGAGTTGCGCGCCGCGCTCCTGTCGAGTTCGGACAAGATCGCCGGGGCGCTGTTCGTCGTGAACGGGGCGGACCCCATCGTTTCAGCCCCGGCGCGGGCGCGCCCCCTGCCGCAGCGCTTCGCCCTCGCCTCCGACAAGGAAGCCCTCGCGTGACCCCGTCATCTTCGACCGGGACGGCAGCCGGCTGGGCGGAACGCCGGTGAGCGTCGCCGTCCACCGGCTCCAGCAGACCCTCGCGGAGAAGACCTCCGGCATCCCGCGCCCGCGCCGGGAGGTCTGGTTCCTGCGCTGGATGCCCGTCGCGCTGACCCTCGCGTTCTTCGCCTACATGTACATCGGCGTGATGCCGATGAACGACGCGAGCGCCATTACCTCGGGCGACGGCAACGCCACCGAGCGGTTCGCCGTTCTCGGAATGACCGGCGTCGCCCTCATCGAGATCCTGCGCCGCCGCCGGGCGGTACTGTCCCTCGTAACCCGGGCCTGGCCGCTCTGGCTGGTGATGGGGTGGTTCTGCGCCAGCGTGACCTGGGCCGCCTTCCCGGACATCGCCCTGCGCCGGGTGATGGTAATGGTGTTCATCACTCTCATCGCGCTGGCCATCGCGGCGGGGATCGGCCCCCTGCGCCGGGTCCTCGCCCTGTCGGTCGGCCTGCTGGCGGTGGTGATCGCCGCCGACCTCGCGGTGACGGTGCTCAATCCCGGCTTCGCCTTCACCGATATCGGCGTCCGTGGCTACCACTCGCAGAAGAACGTTGCAGGGCTCGTGGCGATGATCGCGGTCGTGGTCGGCCTCGGCTGGACCCTCGACAGGCTGCGGCCGGGGCGGATGATGGTCGGCCTCGCCTTCACGGCGGCGGCCTTCGGCTTTCTGATCCTCACGAAAAGCAAGACCTCGATCATGCTGGCGGTGCTCGGGGCGCTGATGCTGCCGGGTATCCTCGTCCTGCGCCGCCTCGGTCCGGCCGCGGCCCTCGCCGTGGCCGTCCTCGGCG
>NZ_BPQE01000022.1 GCF_022179085.1 Methylobacterium aerolatum | reverse complement strand
GGGGAGGGAATAGCCGCACGATTACCGCAGCTTGAGCGTCGCGAGGCCGGCGAGCGCCAGGATCACCGCGATGATCCAGAAGCGGATGACCACCTGCGGCTCCTTCCAGCCCTTCTGCTCGAAGTGGTGGTGGATCGGCGCCATGCGGAAGACGCGTTTGCCCGTGAGCTTGAACGAGGCGACCTGGATGATGACCGACATCATCTCCAGCACGAACAGGCCGCCGACGATGGCGAGCACGATCTCGTGCTTGGTGGCGACGGCGATCACGCCGAGCAGGCCGCCCAGCGCCAGCGAGCCGGTATCGCCCATGAAGATCTGGGCCGGCGGCGCGTTGAACCACAGGAAGCCGAGTCCCGCCCCGATCACCGCGCCGCAGACCACGGCGAGTTCGCCCGAATCGCGGACGTAGTTCACCTGCAGGTAGCTCGCGGTGAAGGCGTTGCCGACGAGGTAGGCGATGAAGCCGAAGGTGCCGCAGGCGATCATCACCGGCACGATGGCGAGCCCGTCGAGCCCGTCGGTCATGTTCACGGAGTTGCCCGCCCCGACGATCACGAAGGCGCCGAACAGGGCGTAGAACCAGCCGAGGTTCAGGAGCGCGTCCTTGAAGACCGGGAAGGCCAGCTGGTTCTGCAGGGCCGGGGGCGAATAGGTCGAGATGGCGATGCAGGCGGCGAGCGCGATCAGCCCTTCGAGCCCGAGGCGGAACTTGCCCGAAAACCCCTTGTGCGACTGCTTCGTGACCTTGAGGTAGTCATCGTAGAAGCCGATGGCGCCGAAGCCGAGGGTCACGGCCAGCGTCACCCAGACGTAGCGGTTGTCGAGGCGCGCCCAGAGCAGCACCGAGACGATGAACCCGGCGAGGATCATCAGCCCGCCCATGGTCGGCGTGCCGCGCTTGGTGAGCAGGTGGGTCTGCGGCCCGTCCTCGCGGATCGGCTGGCCCTTGCCCTGGCGCAGGCGCAGCAGGGAGATGATCCACGGCCCGAACCAGAACACGAACAGGCCCGCCGTGAACAGCGCGCCGCCGGTCCGCAGGGTGACGTAGCGGAAGATGTTGAGCGGCGTGAAGACACCGCTCAGGTCGGAGAGAAAGTACAGCATCCGGGCGCGGGGCCCCTCTGTTCAGGCGCGGGTGGCGGCGGGGCCGCTCAGGAAAGGGCGAGCGCGGAGTCGCGGCGGGTCTGGGGCGCGGGGTACCGACCTTTGAGCGCCTCGACAATCCGGCCCATCCGGCTACCGTTGGAGCCCTTGACCATCACGGCGTCTCCGGGGCGCAGGGCGCGAGTCAGCGGTTCGATCAACTCGGCGGAGGTCTCGGCGACGCCGCCCCGGCGGCTGACGGGCAGGGCCTCGTAGAGGTTGCGGGTCAGCGGACCGGCCGCGAACACGAGGTCGATCCCGGCCGCCTCCACCGCCTCCGCGAGGCCGCGATGCAGGTCGGCGCCGGTGGGGCCGAGTTCCAGCATGTCGCCGAGGACGGCGATGCGCCGTCCCCGCGGGCCGGTCTCGATCCCGCTGAGGGTCGCCAGCGCCGCGCGGACCGAGGCCGGGTTGGCGTTGTAGCTCTCGTCCACCAGCCACGCGGTGCCGCCGGGCATCTCCAGCGCCGTGCGCTCGCCCCGTCCCACGGGGGGCGACAGGGCGGCCAGCGACAGGGCGGCGGCGGCGAGGTCGGCGCCGAGCGAATGCACCACCGCCATCACGCCGAGCGAGTTGAGGGCCGTGTGCCGCCCGGCCGTGCCGAGCTTGTAGGTGACAGGCTGGCCCATCACGCTCGCGTCCACCACCGACAGGTCCGGCCGCAGCACGATCCGGTGCGCGCGGACGTCGGCCTGCGCGTGCTCGCCGAAGCTCACGATCCGACCCGCCCCCGAGGCCATGGCATGGGCGGCGAGGCGCTCGTAATGGGGGTTGTCGCGGTTGATCACCGCGACGCCGCCGGGCTCCAGGCCGGCGAAGATCTCGCCCTTGGCGTCGGCGATGGCCGACAGCGACGGGAAGTGCTCGATATGCACCGGCTCCACGGTGACGATCATCGCCACCTGCGGCCGGACCATGCCGGTCAGCGGCAGGATCTCGAACGGATGGTTCATGCCGATCTCGAACACGCCGTAGCGGGCATCCTCCGGCATCCGGGCGAGCGTCAGAGGCACGCCCCAGTGGTTGTTGTAGGAGGCGGCCGAGGCGTGCGTCGGCCCCTGCGCGGACAGGACGTGGCGGAGCGCCTCCTTGGTCCCGGTCTTGCCCACCGAGCCGGTGACGGCGACGACCTGCGCCTGCGTGCGGGCGCGGGCGGCCCGGCCGATCCGCTCCATCGCGGCGAGAACCGGGTCGGGCCCCTCCCCCGGCACGGCCAGCACGGGACCTTCGGCCTTGGCCGCATGGCCCTCGCTCACCACGGCGGCGGCGGCGCCCTTGCCGAGGGCCTGGGCGACGAAATCGTGCCCGTCGCGGGCCTCGCCGCGAATGGCGAAGAACAGGTCGCCGGGTTGGAGCGTGCGGGTGTCGATGGAGGCGCCCGATACCGGACGGCGCTCGCCGATCCAGCGCCCGCCGGTCGCCGCTTCCAGCGCGTCGGGGGTCCAGAGGGGGCTGTTGCCCTGCGATGCGGTCATCTCAGGTCCTGTCGAAAGGAAGGAGTGTCACGCCCCCGCCTCGCGAATCGCGGCACGGAGAACCTCGTGGTCCGAGAACGGCAGCACCCGATCTCCCACGATCTGGCCGGTTTCGTGACCCTTGCCGGCCACGACCAGCACGTCGCCCTGTCCCAGGCGGCCGACGGCCGTGCGGATCGCCTCCTCGCGATCGCCGATTTCCTCGGCGTCGGGAGCTGCGTCGAGGATCGCCCGGCGGATCGCGGCGGGCGCCTCCGTGCGGGGGTTGTCGTCGGTGACGATCACCGTGTCGGCCAGCCGCCGGGCGATGGCGCCCATGAGCGGGCGCTTGCCCCGGTCCCGGTCGCCGCCGCAGCCGAACACCACGACGAGCCGCCCGGTCGCGAAGGGGCGCAGGGCCGTGAGCACCTGCTCCAGCGCCTCCGGCTTGTGCGCGTAGTCCACGAGGCAGAGCCCTCCCCCGGCGAGGCCGATCCGCTCCATGCGGCCCGGCACGCCGGTGAGATGGTCCAGCGCCGCGAAGACCCCGTCCGGGTCGGCTGCGCCCGCGGGCGCCGCCAGGGCGAGGCCCGCCGCGACGAGGGCGTTCTCCACCTGGAAGCCGCCGACGAGGGGAAGGTTGACCCGGTAGCGCCGGCCCCCCGCCTCCAGGGACAGGGCCTGGGCGAAGCCCTCGGTGCGGGCCTCCGTGAGGCGGATGTCCCGCCCCGCCCGGCCGGTGGTGCGCACCGGTCGCCCGGCGCCGTGGGCGGCGGCGATCACCCTTTCGGCGAAAGCCCCGTCGGCGTTGACGACCGCCGGACAGCCGGCGGGCAGGAGATCGGTGAAAAGCCGAAGTTTCGCCGCGAGATACTCCTCGATGCTCGCGTGGTAGTCGAGGTGGTCGCGGCCGAGATTGGTGAAGCCCGCCGCCGTCAGCCGCACCCCGTCGAGGCGGCGCTGCTCGATCCCGTGGGAGGAGGCTTCCATGGCGAGTTCGGTGATGCCCTCGCTCGCCAGCCGGGCCAGGGTCTCGTGCAGGGTCACCGGATCGGGCGTGGTCAGCGAACCGTATTGTGCGCCCGCGTTGGTGACGATGCCGACCGTGCCGAGGCTCGCGGATTCGCGGCCCATCCTCGAAAAGATCTGGCGGACGAAGTCGGCCACGGAGCTCTTGCCGGCGGTGCCGGTGACGGCCAGCACCGTCTCCGGCTGTCGCCCGGAAAGGCGCGCGGCCGCGAGCGCCAGGGCGCGCCGGGCATCGGGGACGGCGATCCAGGCGGTGCCGGGGGCCAAGTCGGCGGGCCGGTCGCCCTCCCCCGCCACGGCGAGCGCCCCGGCCTCCGACGCCTTGGCGGCGAAGAGGCGCCCGTCGGCCTTGGTGCCGGGCACCGCGACGAACACGCCGCCCGGCACGACGCGCCGGCTGTCGGCCGTCAGCCCCGCGACGGGCCGGTCGGCGGCCGCCGCGGGAGTCTCGGGGAAGAGGTCGCGGAGGGAGGGCGGGGGCAGGGTCACGGTCCGCCCAACTGGTTGATGTGGTAGGCGTTGAGCTTGACCATCTGCGGGAAGGGCCGGACGGGAGGCTCGAATTGCGGCGGCAGGCCGAGGATCGGGGCCACGCGCTCGATGACCTTGCCGGTGACGACGCCGGAGTTCCAGGCGGCGGTGGCGTAGCCGCCGGATTCCGGCAGGCCCTGCGGCTCGTCCATGATGGTGACGAACAGGTACTTCGGGTCGTTCATGGGCGCCGCCGCCATGAAGGTCGTGAACAGGCGGTTCTTGTTGTAGCGCCCGCCGATCACCTTCTCCGCCGTGCCGGTCTTGCCGCCTACGAAGTAGAGCGGGACGGACGCCTTCTTGGCCGACCCCTCGGAGGCGTTGAGGCGCATGATGTAGCGCATGGCCTCGGAGGTCTGGGCCGAGAGGACGTGCGCCGAGCGCGCCTTCACCGAATCCGGGTCGGCCTTCAGGAAGGTCGGCGTGATGAGGTCGCCCCCGTTGACGATGGCCCCCACCGCCATGGCCGCCTGGAGGGGCGCCACCGCGATGCCGTGGCCGAAGGCGATGGTGATGGTGTTGATCTCGGTCCACCGCGAGGGGACGATCGGCGCCGCGCTTTCCGGCAGTTCCGTGCGCAGCCGGTCGGTCAGGCCCATCTTCTTCAGGAAGGCCTTGTGGCCGGGCACGCCGACGCCCAGCGCCATCTTGGCCGAGCCGATGTTGGAGGAGTGGGTGAACACCTCCGGCATGGTGATGACCCGGTTGGTGCCGTGGTATTCGTGGATCTTCTGGCGGCCCCAGTTGAGCACGCCGCCGCGGGTGTCGAACGTCGAGTTGACGTTGTACTTGCCGGATTCGAGCGCCATGGCGAGCGTCATCGCCTTGAAGGTCGAGCCCATCTCGTAGACGCCGACGTTCATGCGGTTGATCCGGTCGGGCGCCAGCGCGTCCTTCGGGTCGTTCGGGTCGAAGTCGGGCATGGAGACCAGCGCGATGATCTCGCCGGTCTTCACGTCGAGGATCATCGAGGCGCCGGCCTTGGCCTTGAAGTGCTCGATGCCCTTGGCGAGTTCGTCGCGCACGGCGAACTGCGCCCGCAGGTCGAGGGAGAGCTGGATCGGCTTCAGGTCGGTCTGCTTGCTGACGAGGCCGAAGCTGTTGAGGGCCTGCAGCCCGGTGGAGTCGATGTACTTCTCCATCCCCGCGATGCCGACGCCGTCGAGGTTCGTCGCGCCGAGGATGTGCGCGGCGGCGGTGCCGTTCGGGTAGACGCGCTTGTGGTCGGGCAGGAACCCGATGCCGGGGATGCCGAGGCGATGCACCTCGGCCTGCTGCTTCGGGGTGAGCTCGCGCTTCACCCAGACGAAGCCCGCGCCCTTGCGGTCCTTGCGCGACGCGAGCTTGGCCCGGAGTTCCGAGGCGTTGAGGGAGGGCAGGACGGCGGTGAGGAGTTCCACCGCCTCGTCCTTGTCGTAGATGTTGCCGGGTTCGGCGAAGACCGAGACCGTGCGGATGTCTGTCGCCAGGATCTCGCCGTTGCGGTCCACGATGTCGGGACGGAAGGCGGTCGAGGAGGAGGCGGCGGCCCGGTGCTCCTGGCTCGGCGGCTCGCCGAAGATCGCCATCATCAGCAGGCGGGTGGAGATCGCGCCGAACACCCCGAGGAACACGAGGCTCACCAGGGCGACGCGCATGTGCGAGCGCTCGATGGCGAGGCGGAACATGTCGCCGGCGAGCCGCCGCATCCGCACGGCCCGCGACTCGCGGGGCGCCAGCACCTCCTCCACCGCCTGGATCAGGCGGGCGGCGTCGGCCTCCGGCACGGGGGCCGTGGCGGCGGGCGCGATGGCGTCTCGGGCGGCCGGCGCGTCGCCGCCGGGCGCGTCGAACACCGGCTCCCGGCGCTCCGGATGATTCTGCGCGTCGGACAAGGCTACCTCGCGGCGGTCGGGGCGGCGGTCGGAGTACGGGTCGTCGTCACGGTGCGGGTGATCGCGCCCGTGGTGCGCGGCTCGGGCGTGCCCTTCTCCTTGGGCGTCGCGGTGGCCGCGAGCAGGCGCCCGATCTCGTCGCCGCGCTCGGAGCGGGCGGGGAGGTCGGCGATCCGGCCGAGATGGGCGATGCCGATCGGCTCCAGGGCGAGGTGCTTCTCCACCGCCGCCTGGAGGCGGTCGGGCCGGGTCAGCAGCTGCCACTCGGCGCGCAGCACGGCGATGGCCTGCCGCTCCTTGTGCAGGGCGGTCTGGATCTTGGAGACCTGCCCCGCCTGATAGAGCGTGTCGTACTTGATCGAGTAGGCGTAGACCGCCGAGGCGACGAGGCCGGCGATGGCCAGCAGGTTGAGGAGGCGGATCATCGGCGTGGGCCTCCGCGGCGGGCCTCGGGCAGGCTCGCCAGGGTCTCGATGGCGGACAGGGGCGGCGGCACGGCCGAGTCGGTCCGCGCCATCGCCCGGAGCTTGGCCGACCGCGAGCGCGGGTTGCGCGCGAGTTCGGCCTCGCCGGGCAGGACGGGACCCTTGGTCACGGGGCTGAGGCTGCGGATCTCGGCCGTGGTCGCGCCGGGCAGGTGCCGGGAGCCCTGGGCGGCGCGTCCGCTGCGGGCCGCGAAGAACTGCTTCACGATGCGGTCTTCCAGCGAATGGAAGGTCACGACGGCGAGTCGCCCGCCGGGGGCGAGCACCCGCTCGGCGGCGTGCAGCGCCCGCACCAGCTCGCCGAGCTCGTCGTTCACGGCGATGCGCAGGCCCTGGAAGGTCCGGGTCGCCGGGTGGATGTGGCTGCCGGGTTCGGCGCGGACCACGCTCGCCACGATCTCCGCGAGCTCAGCCGTGGTCTCGATACGCCCGCGCCGCCGCGCCTCGTGGATCGCCCGCGCCACGGCGCGCGACCGGCGCTCCTCGCCGTAATGGTAGATGATGTCGGCGAGTTCGCCCTCCTCCGCCTCGTTCACGAGGTCGGCCGCGCTCGGACCCGTGTCGCCCATGCGCATGTCGAGGGGGCCGTCGTGGCGGAAGGAGAAGCCGCGTCCGGGCGTGTCGAGCTGCATCGAGGAGACGCCGATGTCGAGGACGACGGCCTGCACCTGTGGGGCGCCGGCCTCCTCGGCGAGGGTGTCGAGGTCGCCGAAGCGGCCCGGCACCAGGGTCAGGCGCCCGACGGATTCGGCCACGAGGCCCTGGCCCCCGGCGATGGCGGTGGGGTCGCGGTCGATGGCGAGCACCCGCAGGTCCGGCCCGGCCGCGAGGAGCGCGCGCGTGTAGCCGCCCGCGCCGAAGGTGCCGTCGATGACCACGGCCTCGCCCGAGGGCGCCAGCGCCTCGATCACCTCGTCGAGGAGGACGGGGATGTGGGGCGCGCCGGCGCCGCGAACCGGGGAACCGCTCATGCCCGAACCCCGCCGCACGGTGCAGCGGAAGCGGACGGACGGCCGGATGCTCCGGCGGCGGGAATACGTGCGCTCACTCTCATCTCGCCCTGGTCCGGACCGCCCGGAGGCGGCTCGCGTGACGGGAGCGGCGACGGAGTACCCGGGCGCCATGGCCCGCGCGCGGCCGCCGCCTGCGGCTCCGCAGGTGACGCCCGGCGATCCGATAGACGCCGCTGACGGGAGGTGGGCGGGTATCATGGGCCTCGGAAGGTCGTCAACGCGGTCGGGGCGCGTGCGCCGTTCCGGGATCTGAACCCGGCAAGGTTAACCGTTCGTGTGTTTTTCGCAGTTTTCCCGCGTGGCCGGGCCAGGTGGAAACCGGCGCAAGCCCTTGAGCGTGCGAGGGTTTCGGGAAGGCTGGATCAGCCGGCCTATAAGCCGGGTTCTGTAGGGCCGGAGGGGGTGAGCCCTCCGACGTGGCGGCCATTCCTCTGGGACGGTCGTCGCCGACCGCCTCGAGCAACCAACCCGGGCGACTGGCCTGGAGAACGGGCCTGCCCCTCTCGCGAGGAGCGCGCCGCCCCTATTCGGTTTTGCTCCCGGTGGGGTTTGCCGTGCCGTCCGCGTTACCGCGTCCGCGGTGCGCTCTTACCGCACCCTTTCACCCTGACCCCGGACGGATCCGGGGCGGTCTGCTCTCTGTGGCACTGTCCCTGGGGTCGCCCCCGCCGGACGTTATCCGGCACCGTCTCTCCATGGAGCCCGGACTTTCCTCCCCGGGGCGCGAACCCCGGAGCGGCCGCCCGGCCGACTGATCCGGCCGCGACATGCGCCGGCACCGGGCGGCCGGTCAAGGTGGGCCTCACCAGGAGCCGGTGTTCTCCATGGAGGTCCACGGCTCCTGCGGCGGCTTGGCCTCGCCCTTCTGGAGGATCTCGATGGAGATGCCGTCCGGCGACTTCACGAAGGCCATGCGGCCGTCGCGCGGGGGCCGGTTGATGGTCACGCCGGCTTTGTGGAGCCTGTCGCAGAAGGCGTAGATGTCATCGACCTGATAGGCGAGGTGGCCGAAGTTGCGTCCGCCGGAATAGGTCTCCGGGTCCCAGTTGTAGGTCAGCTCGACGAGGGGCGACTTGCTCTCCTTCGCCCGTGCCTCGTCCCCCGGCGCGGCGAGGAAGACCAGGGTGTATCGGCCCTTCTCGTTGTCCATGCGCCGGACCTCGGTGAGGCCGAACTTCGTCACGTAGAAGTCGAGGGCCTTCTCGAGGTCGGCGACGCGCACCATCGTGTGCAGGTATTCCATCGGGCGGGTGTCCCTGGTGAGGCTGTGTGGGGTCCCGGCGGCGGGCCGCCGGGTTGCCCCTTATCTGGGCTGGCGACCGGCTGAGAGAAGGCCCGATGGAACCACCCCGTCATCGCGGACGCAGTGAAGCGACCCAGGGCGGCGGGCCGCTCCGAGAGGTCGGGCTTCCCTGGATGGCTTCGCTTCGCTCGCAAGGACTGAGCGGGCGTTCGGAACCCTCGACGTCATGGCGAACGCAGTGAAGCGACCCAGGGCGGCGGGACGCTCCGAGAGGTCGAGCTTCCCTGGATTGCTTCGCTTCGCTCGCAAGGACGGAGCGAGCGTTCGGAACCCTCGACGACATCGCGAACGCGGTGAAGCGACCCGTGGCGGCCGGACGCTTCTTGAGGTCGCGCCCTGCATTGCGTCGCTTCCGCCCGCAACGGCTACTGCCGTCACCGCCCCGCGCCGATCCGCTCCAGCAGGTCGGCGGCCATGTCCGCCCGGGCGGCGGCGTCCTGCGTCGCCCGGCGGAGCACAATGCGGTTCTCCTTGAGGATCAGGTCGTCGGCCGTCGCCACCGGACCGGGCCTCCGGCCGGGGCGGAAGTCGGCGGCGATCCCCTGCGGTCCTCCGCTCAGCCGCGCGACGCCCAGCCGTCGGCACGCGGCCCGGAGGCGCCCGAGGGCGAAGAGGGCGACGACGGAGGGCGGCGGGGCGCCGAACCGGTCCTCGACTTCCGCCGCCAAAGCCTCGATCGCCTCCGCGTCCCGCAGGCGCAGCACGCGGGTGTAGAGGCTGAGACGGATCTCGGGCTCGGGGATGTACGAATCGGGAATCGTCGCCCCGAGGCCCAGCGCGATCTCCGGGGTCCAGTCCTCGGCCGGCTCGCCCTTGGCCTGGAGGATCGCGAGTTCCAGGAGATGCCGGTAGAGGCCGAGCCCGACGAGCTTGGCATGGCCCGCCTGATCCTCGCCCACAAGGTCGCCGGCGCCGCGCAGGTCGAGGTCGCGGGCGCTGATCGCGAAGCCCGCGCCGAGGCGGTCCATGGCCTCCAGGGCGCGCAGGCGCTGCATCGCGGCCGCGCTCGGCGGCGCGTCGGGCTCCGACAGGAGGTAGACCGCGCCGCGCCGCTGACCGCGCCCGACGCGGCCCCGTAGCTGATGGAGCTGGGCAAGGCCGAACCGGGCCGCGTCCCAGATCAGCATCGTGTTGGCGCGGGGCACGTCGAGGCCGCTCTCGATGATCGCCGTGGCGAGCAGCACGTCCCCCGCCCCATCGGCGAAGCCGACCATCGCCTCGTCCATCGCGGCGGCCTTGAGGCCGCCGTGGGCGACGACGACATCGAGCTTCGGCACGAGGCGCTTCAGGCGCGCCCTGAGCGGTTCGATGTCCTCGATCCGCGGGCAGACGACGAAGCTCTGGCCGCCGCGCCGCTGCTCGCGGATCAGCGCCTCCCGGATCGTCTCGTCCTCGACGTCGGTGACGACGGTGCGCACCGGCTGGCGGAGCGCCGGGGGCGTCGCGAGCACGCTGAGGCTCTGGAGGCCGACGAGGGCGGATTGCAGCGTCCGCGGGATCGGCGTCGCCGTCAGCGTGAGGACGTGGCCGCCATCGGCGAGGCGGCGCAGGTCCGCCTTCATCTTGGCGCCGAAGCGCTGCTCCTCGTCGATCACGGTGAGGCCGAGGTCGGCGTAGGCCACACCCTTGCAGGCGAGCGCATGGGTGCCGACGGCGAGGCGGAGCGTGCCGTCGGCCAAGCCCTTCTTCACCCGCTTGGCCTCCTGCGGCGAGACGAGGCGGGACAGGTGGCCGACCTCGATCCCGAACCGCGCGAACCGGCGCTGGAGGGTCGTGGCGTGCTGGCGTGCCAGCACCGTGGTGGGGGCGATCAGCACCGCCTGCCGCCCGGCGAACACCGCCGCCGCCAGCGCCCGCAGCGCCACCTCGGTCTTGCCGAAGCCGACATCGCCGCAGACCAGCCGGTCCATGGGCTCGCCCGAGGCGAGGTCGGCCATGATCGCCTCGACGGCCTGGGCCTGATCCGGTGTCGGCGGGAAGCCGAAGCCGGCGGCGAACCGCTCGATCTCGCGGGCCGGCGGCACGATCTTGGCCGCCCCGGCCTCCCGCCGGGCCTTCGCCGTCGCCAGCAGGGTGCGGGCGGTCCGGGCGAGGGTGGCCTCGGCTTCGAGGCGGCGGCGGGCCCAGGTGCCGCCGTCGAGCTTGTCGAGGGTGACGGCCTCCGGCTCCGACCCGTAGCGCCAGATCCGTTCCGCCTGCTCGACCGGCACCATCAGCACGGCGTCGTCGGCGAAGCGCAGGCGCAGGGCTTCGGTCGGCCCCTCGGCCTCCCGGGCCGGCAGGCTCTCCAGGCCCTCGAAGAGGCACAGGCCCCGGTCCCGGTCCACCGCCACGTCGCCGGGGCGCAACTCGACCTCGCCCAGCGGCAGGGCCGGGCCGGAATGCCCCACCGGGGCGGCGGTGGGGCCGAGGAGGTCCGCCGCCGCGACGACGGTGACGCCGTCCGTGCGGAACCCCGCCGCGAGCGGCGCCACAAGCGCCATCACCGTGCCCGGCTTGGCCGATGCCACCTCGTCCCAGGCGTCGATCAGGCCGATGGTGCGCTCCACCGCCTCGGAGGCGGGGCGGACGAGGCGGCGCAGGGCCGCCTTCGGCCCCGTGAGGACGATCCGGTCGCCATCCTTCAGGCGGGCCTTCAGGAATTTCGCCAGGGCCGCCTTGGCACGCCGTTCCCCGACGAAGACCGGGCCGCCGACGCCCTCGGCCGCCCCCTCCGTGGCACCCGCGAGGGTGCGGGACTTGGCGAGCCTCTTCCACTCCGCGGGTGTCAGGTAGAGGCCCTCCGCCGTGCGGCCGGAGGCGCGGCGGCGCCCGCCCGCGGCGGCCTCGCGGCCCTCCTCCACCTGCTCGAAGAAGGCGGCGAGGCGGCTCTCGGAGCCGTCCTCGATGACGAGGCGGGCGCCCTTCGCGTAGTCGAGGAGCGTGACGAGGCCCGGATAGTACCGGGCGAGCCCGTGCTCCTGGCCGGTGAAGGGGGCGAGGCGGTCCTGCGAGCCGGGCGCGAGGATGATCTCGGTGGCCGGATCGACGAGGAGATGCCCGCTGTCGGCGACGGAGCGCTGCGAGATCGGGTCGTAGGAGCGGATCGCGGTGACGCGGCCCTTCTCGTGCTCCACCCGGCAGGGGAGCGGGGCGGCGGCGGGGAACACTTCGAGGGTCCGGCCCCGGACGGCGACCTCGCCCGGCTCGTCCACGCGCTCGTCGAGGACGTAGCCCAGGCGCTGCAGGGCGGCGGTGATGGCGGCGACGTCGATCGTGTCGCCCACCGCGAAGGTCACCCGCGCGTCCGCCCAGGTTTCCGGCGGCGGCACCCGCTGGACCAGGGCGGGGGCGGTGGTGAGGACGATGCTCGGCCGCGCCGCCGTATCGGTGAGCCAGCGCAGGAGGGCGGTGCGGGCACCCATCGTCGCCCGCGACGGCGAGGCGTGGTCGAAGGGCAGGCAATCCCATTCGGGGAAGATCGCCACGGCGAGGTCCGGTTGGAGCGCCCGCAGCGTGGCCGCGATCTCCTCCAGACGGCGCCCGTCGCGGGCGACGTGGATCAGCGGATCGGCCTTGTCCACGAGCCCCAGGAGGGCGACGGCCAGGGCCCCCGTCGGGACGAGGGGCGCGTCCTCCACCTGCCCCGCATCCGTCGCGCGCTGCACCTGTGTCCGTGCCATACCCGATCCATCTCGACCCTTGTGCCCGGCAACGCCGGATGGGGCCTGTTGGTCCCCGCGGCGCGGCGCCGGTCCACAGGGTTGGGCGAGGGAGCGATCCGCGCGTTGCGCCCGGCGGCCGGAGGGACCAGAACAAGGGCCTCGTTCCCGGAGAGACCCCGCATGCGCACCGAGACGCCGCCGCTGATCCGCCTGGAGGACTACCGCCCCAGCGCCTTCCTGATCGACCGCGTCGACCTCGACATCCGCCTCGACCCCCACGCTACGCGGATCACGGCGGATCTGGCCCTGCGGCCGAATCCCGACGGCGACCCCGCCGCGCCGCTCCACCTCGACGGCGACGACCTCATCCTCGTGGCCATCGACCTCGACGGGGCGGCCCTGCCGGCGGAGGACTTCGCGGCCGGGCCCGGCGGGCTGACCCTGCACCGGCCGCCCCGGCGGCCCTTCACCCTGCGCCTCGTGACGCAGGTCGATCCCACCGCCAACACCAAGCTGATGGGGCTCTACCGGACGGACGGCGTCTACTGCACCCAGTGCGAGGCGGACGGCTTCCGCCGCATCACCTACTTCCTCGACCGGCCGGACGTGATGGCGGTCTACACCACGCGGATCGAGGCCCGGCGCGACGAGGCGCCGGTGCTGCTCGGCAACGGCAACCCGGTGGAGTCGGGGCCGGTGGGCACCGACAGGCACTACGCGGTCTGGCACGACCCGCACCCGAAGCCCGCCTATCTCTTCGCCGTCGTCGGCGGGCGGCTCGGCAAGGTCGAGACGAGCTTCCGCACCATGGAGGGGCGGGACGTGACCTGCGCCGTCTACGTGGAGCCGGGCAAGGAGGACCGCGCGGGCTATGCCCTCGACGCGGTGGTGCGCTCCATGGAATGGGACGAGCGCGCCTTCGGCCGCCCTTACGACCTCGACGTGTTCAACGTCGTCGCCGTCGCCGCCTTCAACATGGGCGCGATGGAGAACAAGGGCCTCAACATCTTCAACGACAAATATGTGCTCGCCGCCCCCGAGACGGCGACCGACGCGGACTACGCCGCCATCGAGGCGATCATCGCCCACGAGTACTTCCACAACTGGTCGGGCAACCGCGTCACCTGCCGGGACTGGTTCCAGCTCTGCCTGAAGGAGGGCCTGACCGTCTTCCGCGACCAGGAATTCTCCTCGGACATGCGCTCGCGCCCTGTGCACCGGATCGGTGAGGTGCGCAGCCTCCGCGCCCGGCAGTTCCCGGAGGATGCCGGACCGCTGAAGCACCCGGTGCGGCCCACCGCCTATGCCGAGATCAACAACTTCTACACGGCGACCGTCTACGACAAGGGCGCCGAGATCGTGCGGATGCTGAAGACCCTGATCGGGGCTGAGGCGTTCCGCGCCGGGATGGACCGCTACTTCGCGGAGAATGACGGCCGTGCCGCCACGGTGGAGGACTTCCTCGCCGCCTTCGCGGCGGTGACGGGACGCGACCTCTCCGCTTTCGCCCGCTGGTACGAGCGACCGGGAACGCCCCGGCTCACGGCCGAGGGCCGCTACGATCCCGCCGCGCGGCGCTACACCCTGAAGCTCGCCCAGACCCTGCCGGTTGAGGGGCCGCCGCTGGTCATCCCCGTGGCGCTGGGCCTCGTGGGAGCCGGGGGGCCGCTGACGGGCGTGACCTGCCCCGCCCTCGACGGCGGCGTCTTCGTGCTCGACCGGCCGGGGGCGGAACTGGTCTTCGAGGGTGTGGCGGAGGAGCCCGTGCCCTCGCTCCTGCGGGATTTCTCCGCGCCGGTCCGCCTCGACCTCGCCCTGTCCGACGACCACCGCCTGCGGCTGCTGGCCCGCGACAGCGATCCCTTCAACCGCTGGCAGGCGGCCCAGGACGTGGCCCTGAGCCTGATCCTCGCTTTCGATCCCGTCCGCGCCGATGCCTTCGCGCAGGCGCTCGGCACCTTCCTCGACGGCGAGGCGCTGGCCGATCCGGCCTTCGCCGCCCTGGTGCTGGCCCTGCCGACCGAGGGAGAGGCGGCCGACGCGCTGGCGCGCGACGTCGATCCCGACGCGATCCACGCCGCCCGGCGCAGCCTGCGGGCGCGCCTCGGCCGGGTGTTGCGGGCCCGGCTCGAGGGCATCGACGCCGCCCTCGCCCCGGCCACGGAGGGCGCCTACAGCCCGGATGCGGCGTCGGCCGGACGACGGTCGCTGCGCAACGCGGCCCTCGATCTGATCGCCGCCGGCGATCCCGAGGCCGGCGCCGCCCTGGCGACCCGCCGGCTCTCGTGCGCCACCAACATGACCGACCGCCTCGCGGCCCTGGCCACCCTCGCCCAGATCCCCGGCGAGGCGCGCGAGGAGGCTCTGGCGGCCTTCGGCGAGCGATTCGCCGCCGAGCCCCTGGTGCTCGACAAGTGGTTCGCGATCCAGGCCACGATCCCCGAGCCCGAAACCCTCGACCGGATCGAGCGCCTGACCCGCCACCCGGCCTTCTCGATGACCAACCCGAATCGGGTGCGGGCGCTGGTCGCAAGCTTCGCCATGGCGAACCCGACCCAGTTCGCCCGCGCCGACGGCGCCGGGTTCGCCCTGGTGGGCCGGTTCGTGCGCGCCCTCGATCCGGCCAATCCGCAGGTCGCCGCCCGGCTCCTGACGGCTTTCGGTTCCTGGCGCCGATACGAAAAGACACGCCGTGCGGCAGCATCGGAAATGCTGAATGGGATCAAGGGCGTTCCAGGTTTGTCCCGGGACGTGGCCGACATCCTCGGGCGCACGCTGCAAGACGGCTAAATGACTGATTGAATTGACCGAAACCGATTCCCGCGGGACTCGAGAAGTCGGTTTCGGTCAAGGTCGTATGGTTAAAAAACGGTGGACAAGGCCCGCGCCGAGGTGGTTCTATCCACCGAGATTCGCAGGGCGGTCGCCGCCCGGACCGGATCGATTCCGAGGGATGAGGTTCGGTCATGCCGGAGGCGGTTTCCGCTTCCCTCTCCGCGCGCGCGGATACGGCACTGTCGGCGGCGTGGCCGGTCCGCAGCCGGGATCCCCGCGTGCAGCGGGCCGAGCGCTGGCTGCGCTTCGTCGTGCCGGGCGTCCTGTCCGTCTTCCTGGCCTGCCTCGTCGGTCTCGCCGCCCTGCATATCCGCGGCCAGCGGGCCGAGATCCTGAGCGGGGCCGAGGCGGAGGTCGAGAGCTTCACCCGTCTTGCCGCCCACGCCCTCGGTGCCTCGGCGCAGGCCCGGCTCGATCTCCCGGCCCTCCTGCCCGAGGACCACCGCCACGCGGGCCGGCGTATCCTCCTCGTGACCCCGGCGGCGCGGATCGCGGCGGCCCACCCTCCGCTTCCCGCCGCCATGACGGGCCTCGCGGACGTCCTCGGCCCGAGCGAGCCGCTCTCGGCCCTCGGCGAGCGCGCGGGCGCGGTGACCCTCGCCCTCCCCGGCGGCGAATGGGTGATCGCCGCCATGCATTCCCTGCCGGGCGGCGGGCAGGTGGCGGTGCTCCAGCCCATCGAACCGCTGCTGGCGGGCTGGGGGACGCGGGCGCGGGACCAGATCGTCCTCGTCGGCGCCGCGATTCTCACGATCCTCGGCGTCGGCGTCGCCTACGGCCTGCAGACCCGGCAGGCGACCCTGGCCGACAGGGCCTGCGAGCAGATCCGCCTGCGGCTGGAGACGGCGCTCCGGCGCAGCGATTGCGGCCTCTGGGACTGGGACATCGCCCGGGGCCGAATCTACTGGTCCGATTCGATGTATGCCCTCCTCGGCTACCGCCGGGAGCAGGCCTACCTCGCCTTCGGCACGGTGAACGCCCTCGTCCACCCCGACGACGGCGACCTCTACAGCCTCGCCCGCGCCGTGGCCGCCAACCAGACCCATGTGGACCACGCCTTCCGCGTGCGGGGCGCCGACGGCGGCTATGTCTGGTTGCGTGCCCGGGCGGAGGTGGTGTCGGACGGGTTCGGCGGTGGCCGTCACCTCGTGGGCATCGCCGTCGACATCACCCAGCAGCGGGCCCTCGAGGAGACCAACGCCGCCGCCGACATGCGCCTGCGCGATGCGGTCGAGGCGATCTCGGAGGCTTTCGTGCTGTGGGACCAGGGCAACCGCATGGTCCTGTGCAATTCGAAGTTCCGGCACCTCCACGCGCTCAGCGCCGAGGACGCCACGCCCGGCCGCCGCTACGTCGACGTGATGAGCCGGGGCGCCCTGCCCCAGATCCGCCGGGAGACGCCGGAGATCGGCGCGGCCACCGCCCGGACCTTCGAGGCCGAACTCGCCGACGGCCGATGGCTCCAGATCAGCGAGCGGCGCACCCGGGACGGCGGCTACGTCTCGGTGGGCACCGACATCACGAGCCTCAAGCGCCAGCAGGAGCAACTCGTCGCCTCCGAGCGCGAGTTGATCGAGACGGTCACCGACCTCAAGCGCTCCCGCCGGACCCTCGAGGTCCAGACCCAGCAGCTCGCGGACCTCGCCGAGCGCTACCTCGACCAGAAGGCGGTGGCCGAATCGGCCAACCGGTCGAAATCCGAATTCCTGGCCAACATGAGTCACGAGCTGCGCACGCCGCTCAACGCCATCATCGGCTTCGCCGACGTGATGGAGAACGAGGTGCTCGGGCCGATGGGCACCCCGCGCTACGCGGAATACGCCCGCGACATCCGCGAGAGCGGCGGCCACCTCCTGACGATGATCGACGACATCCTCGACATGGCGCGCCTCGAGGCGCGGCGGGTCCGCCTGCGGCCCCGTCCCCTCCCCGCCTGGGAGGCGCTGGCCGATGCCGTCGCCGCCGTCTCGGCGGAGGCCACGCGCAAGGACGTGCGGATCGCCGTCGAGGCGAGTCCGGGAATCGACTTCCTCGCCGACGTCCGCGGCACCCACCGCATCCTCCTCGGAATCCTGGAGAACGCGGTCAAGTTCACGGGGACGGGCGGGCGCGTCTCCGTTCGGGTCCGCCGGGCGGGCGACCACGTCCACGTCTTCGTGGCCGACAGCGGCATCGGCATCCCGCGGGCCGCCCTGCCCCGCCTCGCCCAGCCCTTCACCAAGGTCGAGACGCAGATCACCAGCCGCCACAAGGGTTCGGGGCTCGGCCTCGCCATCGCCCGCTCGACGGCGGAGCTGCACGGCGGCTCGCTGCGCATCCGGTCCGAGGAGAATGTCGGGACCATCGTGATGCTGCGCCTGCCCGCTCCGACGCCGCGGCGCCTGGAACAGGTGGCCGAGGCCGCGGGCCGCGACGGCGCGGACGCCCGCCGCGCGCCGCCGCTCCGGGCGCGGGCCAGGACGGCCGCCTGACGAGGGCGGCTCCGGACCTCCACGCGCACCGCCGGCGGCCGTCCCGTGACGCCTGCCGGAGCCGTTCCGGGGCAACGCACATCACCGCGCTCGCCCGCAGGGACGGCGCAACGCGGGCGATTCGGACATCACCGAAACGGGTCTAGCCGGGTGAGTCCGACGGAGCGGGCTTGGCGGTCGGCGTGGCCTTCGGGGCCGGCGGGGGGGTCTGGCCGATCGAGGCCGCGACCGTCAGGGCCACATGTTCGGCCATGCAGCGCAGGCCGAGATCGTTGAGGCGGAACTGTCGCCCGAGGATGTGGCTCTCGCCCTTCTCGTTCCGGGACGCGAGGTAGCGCAGGGCCTCGAAGCGGCGGACCAGGGGGATGCCCTGCTTGGCCGCCACCTCCTTCACGGAATCGACGATGCGGTTGTAGTCGGCGTCGCCCGCGACGCTCGCCGTGTAGAGCGGATCGACCAGCACCACGTCGATCCCGTGGGATTTCAGCCACGCCACCGCGTCGTCGAGGGCGTCCTTGAAGGCGCCCGGATCGACCCGCGCGATGGCATCGTGGGTGCCGACCTGCCACACCACCAGATCGGGATCGGCCTCGGCCACCAGGGTGCGCAGGCGCTCCGCCGCGCCCGAGGCGATCTCGCCCGGCAGGCCGCGATGCTCCATCACCACATCGACCTGCGGCAGGGCGTGTTCGAGGGCGGATTCGAGCCTCACCGGGTAGGAGGCCGAGGCCCCCGGCGCCGCGCTGCCGCCGACGGCGAGGATGCGCAGGGCGTGCTTCTCGGTCAGCGCGACCTTCGAGGCCGGGAGGGTCGCGACGGTGTAGAGCTGCGAGCCGGGCACCCGGCATTCGAGGGACGGCCCGACGGCGTCCTGCGCCCCGGCCGGCGACCCGGCGAGGAGGAGCAGGAGAGCGCCCGCCCCGGCGCGGCGGAGCCCCGGCATCAGGCGCGCGGGCGCGGGGTTTTGCGGGACCGCCATTCGACGAACCATGCGGTGATTCCCAACGCGACGAGCCCGCTGCCGGCGACCGCCATGTCGATCAGCGCCCCGCCCCCGGTCTGGAAGCGGACGAGCTGGCCGATGAGGCTCAGCAGCGAACCCATCGAGAAGACGGCCAGGGAATTCCGGCCGAGACTCGACAGAAAACCAACGATCATTCCGATTCGCGGCGCGATCAATGCGTAAACCGGCGCAAACGCCAACAGTACGCCCAGGAAATGTAGCAGCCGCCCCGGCGTGAGGAAGGTCTTCTCGAGGGTGAAGAGCAGGCGCGGCTCGGGCACCATGAGTGGATCGGGCCGGATCTCCAGCACCGACAGGGTGATGCCGACGAGGACGATGACGAGTCCCAGCGGCACCAGCCGCCGCGTCCAGAGCCGGAAGGCCGGGGAGGTGCGGCTCCAGTCCTGCGTCACGAAGCCGAGGGTGAGCAGCAGCTGCCAGCAGAACGGATCGAAGAACCACGTCCCCTCGCCCGGCCAGGAGGGCAAGTTCCACTCCTCCACGAGGCTCGCGAGGTACAGGCCCACGGACAGGGCGAGGGCGGCGAGCCTGCTCGTCCGCCCGATCAGCACGATCACCGGCGCGATCCCGATCAGCACCACGTAGAGCGGCAGGATGTTGAAGTAGCCGAGCTGGTAGGTGAGCAGGGCCATGCCGCAGACCGACTGGATCGGGTCCGCGAAGAAGTTGCCCGCGTTGTGCCATTCGAGGATCAGCGGGTTGTCGAGGATGAGGGCCGCGCCCGCGATGATCGCCAGCGCGAGAAGCATCACGCTGATCTGCGCCCGGTAGACCTCCACGGTCCGGGCCAGCATCCGCACCACGCTGCGCCAGCGCGGCTCCGGCGTCCCGTCCCGCTGCCGGGTGGCGATGCCGATCGACCAGCCGGCCAGGAACACGAACAGTTCGGCCGCATCGGAGATGCCGTACTGCGAGAAGGTGTAACGCTCGAACGTGTTACCGGGAATGTGGTTGATGAAGATCGTGATCAGGGCGAAGCCGCGCCAGAAATCGATCGCGTTGGGCTCCCGCATGGGGGCGGCGGCTCCGGAGTTTGCGCGGCGGGGCGGGGCGAGTCGTGCCTCTGATAAGGCGAGGCATCCCCGCTGAAAACCCGCCACGATGGACGGAGGGAAGGCCCGCCCCGGCATGGCGACGGCCGGCGGGAGGAAATTTTTTACGCGCGACCAATAACATAGGTGAAGGTTTCGGCATCGGCGGCGCGCGGCGGCGGGCGAACCACCGGTCACATTTCGCGTTACCGAAGCGAAGGAGACCTGCCATGACAGCCCCCCGCCCCGTTCCGATCCGCGCGATCCTCGTCTTGGGCATCCTGGCCCCGGTGTCCGCCCTGGCCCAACCCGCGACGGGGACGGGGGGCGGCCCGACGACCACCGTCACCGCTCCGAACACCAGCGCCGTCGGCCGGACCATGCCGCCCGCCGGAGGAGATGCAGGGCTTGCCACGGCCGACGAGAACCGTCGCGTCCGCACGCCCGAGCAGAAGCAGGACGACAAGATCACGAAGGGCATCTGCATCGGCTGCGGGCCGAAATAGCGCCTTTGTGCCCCGCTTCACCCGCGAGGACGTCGTCTCAGGGCGCGGCGTCCCGGGAGCGCGGCTCCTCCGCGAGGCGGAGCAGGTTCCGCCCGTAGGCGGTCTTGGCGAAGAGCTCGCCGCGGGCGATCAGTTGGCTCCTGTCGATGAAGCCCTGGAGGTAGGCGATCTCCTCCAGGCAGGCCACCTGCAGTCCCTGGCGGTGCTGGATCGTGCGCACGAACTCGGAGGCTTCGAGCAGGCTGTCGTGCGTGCCCGTGTCGAGCCACGCGTAGCCCCGGCTCATCTTCTCCACGTAGAGCTGACCGCGTTCGAGATACGCCTCGTTGACGCTGGTGATCTCGAGTTCGCCCCGGGGCGAGGGCGTCACGGCGGCGGCGATGTCGAGCACCGCGTTGTCGTAGAAATACAGGCCGGTGACCGCCCAGGTCGATTCCGGCTCGGGCGGCTTCTCGACGATCTTGGTGGCCTTGCCCGCCGCGTCGAGGCTGACCACGCCGTAGGCCTGCGGGTTCTCGACGTGATAGGCGAAGACCGTCGCGCCCTCCGGCCTCGCCACCGCCCGCTTCAGCAGGTCGGCCATGCCGGCGCCGAAGAACAGGTTGTCGCCGAGGATCAGCGCCACGGGATCGTCGCCGACGAAGTCGCGCCCGATCACGAAGGCCTGGGCGAGGCCCTCCGGCCGGGGCTGCACCGCGTAGGAGAAGGACAGGCCGAACTGCTCGCCGGTGCCGAACAGGCGCTTGTAGTTGTCGAGATGCTCAGGGCTCGAGATGATCAGGATCTCGCGGATGCCGGCGAGCATCAGCACCGAGACCGGGTAGTAGATCATCGGCTTGTCATAGACCGGCAGCAGCTGCTTGTTGATCGACAGCGTGGCCGGGTGGAGCCGCGTGCCGGAGCCCCCGGCGAGGATGATGCCCTTCATCGGATTGCTCCTTCTGTGTCTGCGGTCAGGCTCGGGACGGCCCGACCAGGCGGTCGAGGATCTCGTCCAGCGCCGCCTGCCAGGGCCGGGGGATGAGGCCGTAGGCTTGCGCTAAGCTGTCCGTGGAGAGCCGGGAATTCGAGGGGCGCCGGGCGGGCGTCGGGTAGGCGGAGGTCGGGATGCCCTCGACCGGCACGGGGCGTCCGCCCCGGCGGGCCGCGCCCTCGACGATGGCCCGGGCGAAGCCGCACCATGTGGTGGCGCCGTCGTTGACGTAGTGGAATGTGCCGGTCGGCGCGTCGCGGTCCGAGGCCAGCCGCAGGGTGACGGCGGCGAGCGCCCCGGCGAGGTCGGCCGCGCTCGTGGGGCAGCCGTGCTGGTCGTCGACCACGGTGAGCCTGTCGCGCTCGCCGGCCAGCCGCAGCATCGTCTTCACGAAGTTGCCCCGGTGGGGGCTCACCACCCAGGCGGTGCGCAGGATGACGTGGCGCGGGTTGGCGCGCATGGCCATCTCCCCCGCCGCCTTGCTCGCGCCGTAGACGTTCTGCGGATCCACCGGCTCGCCGGGCTCGTAGGCCCCCTCCGCCTTGGTGCCGGCGAAGACGTAGTCGGTGGAGACGTGGACGAGGGGAATGTCCCGCGCTTTCGTCGCCCCGGCGAGGATCGCGGGGGCGAGCGCGTTGAGGCGCCACGCGGCCTCGACCTCGACCTCGGCCTTGTCGACGGCGGTGTAGGCGGCGGTGTTGATCACCGCCGCGAAGGCACGCTCGTTCAACGCCGCCTCGACGGCGGCGGCATCGGTGATGTCGAGTTCGGCCCGCGTGGGGGCGTGCACGCGCACGCCCTCCGGCCAGGGATGGGCCCGCAGCTCGGTGCCGACCTGGCCGGCGCCGCCGAGGACGAGGATGTCGCTCAATGGCCGAGACCTTGCCGGTCGCCCGCCTCGGCCTTCAGGCCGAGCCGGTCGCCCTTGTACCGTCCCTCGCGGATCGGCCGCCACCACGCCTCGTTGGCGAGGTACCACGCCACGGTCTCCTCCAGGGCCGCTTCGAAGGTCTTCTGCGGCGCCCAGCCGAGTTCGCGCTCCGCCTTGGTGCAGTCGATGGCGTAGCGGCGGTCGTGGCCCGGACGGTCGGCGACGAAGGTGATCAGCCGCTCGTGCGGCCCCGCGCCGGGGCGCAGCCGGTCGAAGGCGGCGCACAGGCCCTTCACGACGGCGAGGTTGTTGCGCACCGCGCGGCCGCCGAGCAGGTAGGTCTCGCCCAGCCGTCCCCGCTCCAGCACGGCGACGAGGCCCTTGGCGTGGTCCTCGACGTGGATCCAATCGCGCTCGTTCAGGCCGTCGCCGTAGACGGGCAGGTTCTTGCCCTCCAGCGCGTTCAGGATCATCAGCGGGATGAGCTTTTCCGGGAAGTGGCGCGGCCCGTAGTTGTTCGAGCAGTTCGTCACCAGCACCGGCAGGCCGTAGGTCTCGTGCCACGCCCGCGCGAGATGGTCGGAGGCGGCCTTCGACGCCGAGTAGGGCGAGCGCGGGTCGTAGCGGCTGTCCTCGGTGAAGAAGCCGTCCGGCGGCAGCGAGCCGTAGACCTCGTCGGTGGAGACGTGGAGGAAGCGGAACGCCTCGCGCTCGGCCCCGGTCAGGCCCTCGTAGCGCTCGCGGGCCGCATCGAGCATGACCTGCGTGCCGATGACGTTGGTGCGCACGAAGGCGCCCGGATCGGTGATCGAGCGATCGACGTGGCTCTCGGCGGCGAGATGCATCACCGCTTCGGGGCGGAACTCGCGGAAGGCCGCGCGCACGGCCTCGCGGTCGCAGATGTCGGCCTCGATCAGGCGGTGGCGCCCGGTGGCCTCCAGCGGGGCGAGGGAAACCGGATTGGCGGCATAGGTCAGTGCGTCGAGGGTCGCGACCTCGTGGCCGAGCTCCTGCACGAGGTGCAGGACGAGGGCGGAGCCGATGAAGCCGCAGCCGCCGGTGACGAGGATCCGCATGAACTCTCCCTCGGAGCAGAATGGGCCGTGGTCCTGGCCGCAGGCCGTGGCGAAACGGCGGCGAGGTTCGCTGGGTACGACAAGATTCAGCCCGCGCGAAGTCCCGGGGGCCACCGATCCGATCTGACCGGTGGAGGGCGGCGCGCGAGAGTGCGCCTCTTCGGTCGGCCCCTCAGAACAGCGACCCGGCATCCTTGAGGCAGGGCGCGTTCCGGTCCTTGTCGGACAGGACGGCCTGCGCCTCCGTGACGGGCCACGCGATGGCGAGGTCGGGATCGTTCCAGCGGATGCCGCGGTCGTGGGCCGGGCTGTAGTAGCTGTCGACCTTGTAGGCGACCATCACGTCCGGGGTGAGGGTGCAGAAGCCGTGGGCGAAGCCGTGGGGGATGAGTAGCTGCTCGCCGCCCTCGGCGTCGAGCCGCACGGCGACGTGCCGCCGGTAGGTGGGCGACTCGGGGCGGATGTCGACGGCGACGTCGAGGATGGCGCCCTGGAGCACGCGGATCAGCTTGGCCTGGGGCTGGGGCGGGATCTGGAAGTGCAGGCCGCGGATGGTGCCCTGCGGCGCGGAGAAGGACTGGTTGTCCTGGACGAAGACGGTGGCGATGCCGGCCCGCTCGAGCGCGTCGGCGCGGAAGGTCTCGGAGAACCAGCCGCGGGCGTCCCCGAAGCGCTTCGGGACGATTCGCTTCACCGCCGGGATCTCGGTCTCGATGATGTCCACGACCAACCTCGCTAAAAATCTCAAGCCCGGACAGGACCTTGGCGGTACGGTTCCGGGGCCGGCGCCCGTCGGGGCTTCCGATGCCGAGCCCCCGGCGGCGCGTCAAGTCGGGCCGCCGGATCCGGCGATCAAGGGATGCCGATCATCTTGTGGGTCTGGAGCGACAGGCGCCAGCGGGCATCGGCCCGGCAATAGGCGATGGCGGCCTGGGTGTGGGCGGCGGCCTCCGGCCCGTCCATGGGCTGGAGGAACCGGTGCCGGAACGGCAGGTCCGCGAAGGCTTCGGGCCGGGCATCGACCTGAGGGAACACCAGCTTCAGCTCGTCGCCGCTCGTCTGGGCCAGCGGTGCCGTCCCCTTGGGGCTGACGCAGATCCAGTCGATCCCCGGCGGGGCGGGCAGGGTGCCGTTGGTCTCGATGGCGATCTCGAAGCCGCGCCCGTGGACCGCGGCGATCAGCGCCGGATCGAGCTGAAGCAGCGGTTCGCCCCCGGTGAACACGACGTACCGGTTGTGTGCGCCGCCGTCCCAGGTCGCGGCGATCGCGTCGGCGAGCGAGGCCGCGTCGGCGAAGCGGCCTCCGCCCTCCCCGTCCATCCCGACGAAATCGGTGTCGCAGAAGCGGCAGGCGGCGGCGGCCCTGTCCTCCTCGCGGCCGGACCAGAGATTGCAGCCGCTGAAGCGGCAGAACACCGCCGCGCGGCCCGCCTGCGCCCCCTCCCCCTGGAGGGTGTGAAAGAGTTCCTTTACCGCGTAAGCCACCTTCGGTTTTCGCTTTCCTCGCCGTCCCCGCCGCCGGACCCGATTCCGTTTGACGGATCGGGCGGCGGCACCAGATCCCTGTTGCGCCACGCCACCGGGCGGACGCAACCCCACCGCGTCGCCCCCGCGACACGCCCTCCCTCTTTCGCGCGCCGCAGCGCCCCCCGGTTTGCACAGGGGCGGACGCCGCCATCGTATCGCCATGGAGCCTGCGTTGAAGGCATGCACGACGCGCGTTTCCTTCCGGTGTGGGCGGCACCGGCCGCCTCTCCACGAGACAGGTCCGATGCAGAACCACGTCCTCACACGCATCCCGTCCCTGTGGGGCGCGGTCCGGCGGGCCTCCGGCGCCGCGGCCGTCCTCGCGGCCCTCACGGGAGCCGCCTCGGCCGTCACGGTGCCGATCCTCGTGGCCGACGTGGATTCCGGGCGGGTAATCTACTCCCAGGCGGCGACCGACCCTTGGTATCCGGCCTCGATCACCAAGCTGATGACGACCTACGTCGCCCTCGATCTCGTCCGCCAGGGGCGGGCCTCGATGGACACGCTGATCACCATCTCCCCCGCGGCGGCGGCCGAGCCGCCCTCGAAGATGGGCTTCAAGCCGGGCACGCAGCTCACCCTGGGCAACGCCCTTAAGATCATCATGGTGAAGTCGGCCAACGACGTCGCCTTCGCCATCGGCGAGAGCCTCGGCGGCTCGGTGGACGGCTTCGCGGGCCTCATGAACGATGCCGCGCACCGCATCGGGATGCAGGACAGCCGCTGGTTCAACGCGAACGGCCTGCCGGACCCCCGTCAATGGACCTCGGCCCGCGACATGGCGATCCTCGCCCGCGCCCTGATCCGCGAATTCCCGGACCAGCAGGACCTGTTCTCGATCTCCGCGATCCAGTTCGGCGGCGCCGTGATCCCCAACCACAACGGCCTGCTCGGGCGCTATCCCGGCGCGGACGGCATGAAGACCGGCTTCATCTGCTCCGGCGGCTTCAACGTGGTCGCCACCGCCACCCGGAACTCCCACCGCATCGTCGCGATCGTCATGGGCCAGCCGAGCCCGCGCGAGCGCGACGTGAAGACCGCCGACCTGTTCGATTACGGCTTCGGCCAGCAGAGCGCGGGGCCCTCCCTCGACGCGCTGCCCGCCTCGTCGCTGAGCGCGCCGCCGGACATGCGGCCCTACGTCTGCGGCGGCAAGAAGGTCCCGCCGATCGAGGAGGGGCCGGGGGCGGTGACCGCCTCGGGCACCACGGCGGCGCAGCTCCTCGGGGGCTCGGCGGCGAACTCCCCGTCCCTGGCGCTCGCCGCCTTCTCCAGCCCCGCCATGCGGGCGCGATCCCTCCCGCCGCGGGCGCCGCTCCAGCCGGTGGCCGTGTGGATCGGGCGCGATCCGGCCGAGGGCCAGCGGATCCTCGACCAGCAGGTGGCCGAGGCGCAGGCCGCCGCCGCCAACGCCCGCACCGCCCGGCTCGAAGCCGCCAAGGCCCGGCGCGAGGCGGCCCTCGCCAAGCGTCAGGCGGCCAAGGAAGCGGCCAAGGAAGCGGCTGCCCAGGCCCATGCGGCGAAGGTCGCCGCCAAGCCGGCGGGCTCCGCGAAGGCGGCCTCGAAGGCAGCGTCCGGCGGCCTGCCCCGCGC
Organism: Methylobacterium aerolatum; assembly: GCF_022179085.1. Classification (GTDB taxonomy): domain Bacteria; phylum Pseudomonadota; class Alphaproteobacteria; order Rhizobiales; family Beijerinckiaceae; genus Methylobacterium; species Methylobacterium aerolatum. Next base: position 28,659 of record NZ_BPQE01000022.1, on the reverse strand, counting down.
GGCCACCGCCTACACCTCCACCGACTCGGCGGCGATGCCGGAGGCCAAGCCGGGCAAGGGCCTGACCAAGGCGAAGCCCGCCGCGAAGGCGGCTCCCCACGGGGCCAAGGCCGACACGCAGACCAAGGCCGCGAAGGCGACGCCCCATGCGGCCAAGCCCGCGAAGAAGGCCGCCAAGGCCGACGAGTAGCGCGCGCCGGGCCCCGCGCGACGGAGCATGGGGCCCCGCCGCGACCCCTGTTCCGCCCTTGCATCGCCGCGCGGGCTCGCGGAAGACGCGTTGCATCGCGAGGCGCCGAGCCCCACCTCGGTCGTCCCGCCCGATCCGTCCCCCCGAGCGCGATGTCCCTGTCCGCCACGCCTCCCGATCCCCGCCGGCCGGAGCCGATTCCGCTCACGGTGCTCACCGGCTTCCTCGGCGCGGGCAAGACCACCCTCCTGAACCGCTGGCTCGCGGATCCGGCGCTGGCCGACACGCTGGTGATCGTCAACGAGTTCGGCGAGATCGGCCTCGACCACCTGCTGATCGAGCGGGTGGACGAGGACATGGTCCTCCTCGGCGCGGGCTGCCTCTGCTGCACGGTGCGGGGCGACCTCATCGCCGCCCTGGAAGACCTGCTGCGCAAGCGCGACAATGGCCGGATCACGCCCTTCCGGCGGGTCGTGATCGAGACGACCGGCCTCGCCGACCCGGCGCCCATCCTCCACGCCCTGATCTACCACCCCTACCTCGTGCTGCGGTACCGGCTGCAGGCGGTGGTGACGGTGGTCGATGCCGTGCATGGCGCGGCGACCCTCGACGCCCACGCTGAGGCGGTCCGGCAGGTGGCGGTGGCCGACCGCTTGGTGCTGACCAAGACCGAAGCCGCGGCCGGAACCGATCTCCTCCGCGCTCGCCTGACCGCCCTGAACCCCGCCGCGCCGATCCTGCCCGTCACGGCGCCCGTCGAGGCCGTGCTCGGCGGCTTGTTCGGGCTCGACGGCAAGGGTGACGACGTCCGCTCCTGGCTCGGCGCCGGTGCGATGGCGGAGACGTCCGGGCCGGGACGGGACGTGAACATCCACGATGCGTCGATCCGGGCGGTGTGCCTGACCAGCGAAGCGCCCGTGCCGCGCCCGGCCTTCGAGATGTTCCTCGATCTCCTGCGCTCCGGCCACGGGGCGAAGATCCTGCGGATGAAGGGCCTCGTGGCGCTGGCCGACGATCCCGGCCGCCCCCTGGTGGTGCACGGGGTGCAGCACGTCGTGCACGCCCCCGTCGTCCTGCCGGCATGGCCGGACCCGGACCATACCTCCCGCCTCGTGGTGATCCTGCGGGACCTCGATCCCTCCTTCGTCCAGCGATTGTGGGACGCCTTCCTCGGCCGCCCCCGCATCGACGCGCCGGACGCCGCCGCCCTCGCGCACAACCCCCTCGCCATCCCCGGCGGTTAGGGCCGGCCGGCGGGCCGTGCCTCCGGCGCCTCACCGTCTCCCCCGGCAACACTTGTCCCCGGGATTCCCGTCTTCCACGAGGAGTGCGGAGCCCGGGAGCAGGATCGCCCGGCCCGGCATTAGGCTACCGTGGATCGGTCGGCCTCCTGCGCATTTCCATCTTTGCGTGTGTTGCCGGGCGCCTTGCGGGCGCCGCGACGTCCCGGTCCGGGATGGGATGAGCAGGGACGGGACCGCCGACGATGCGAGGTTTCACCGTGATCCGGGGCGGGCTGGCCGAGGCGGCGCCAGGTGAGGCGACGGCCATGCCGGGCCGGGCGCGGCTGGAGGCGGTCGGGGCGCGGTTGCGCCTGCGCCTCGAAGCCCTGTGGCGGGCGGGCCCCGAGGCCGCGCCGCTCCGCATGGCCGCGACCCGTCGCACGCCGATCCCGGCGCAGGCCTTCCTCGGCATCCGCCCGGAGGCGGGAACGCCCTATTCCGCGCCGTCCCCCGGCCCGTCGCCCCTCCGCGTCGTCGGCGCCGTGGCCTGATCGCCTGCGGCGTCCGCGCCCCGTCGCCGGAGGATCCCCGCCGGTCCGGGCCGCCCTACCTGCCTCCCCATGGCCGACGATGCGATCCACGGGCTGAAGCGTACGCGAACCGGGGGGCGCCGCCGCGCCGAACCGTCCTCGGACGGGGCCGGGCGGGTCGCCGCCGTGATGGCGCGGCTGTCCGAGGCCGACCCCGATCCGAAGGCGGGCCTGCGCGGGGGCGACCCGTTCCGGCTGCTCGTCACGGTTCTGCTGTCCGCCCAGTCCACCGGACCGACCGTCTCGCGGATCGCGGACGACCTGTTCGCGGTTGCCGCGACGCCGAGGGCGCTCCTGTCCCTCGGCGAGGAGCGGGTTCTCACCATCATCCGTCCGGTGGGCCTCGGCCCGTCGAAGGCGCGGGCGATCATGCGGCTGTGCGAGACCCTCATCGGTGCCTTCGGGGGCGAGGTGCCGCGGACGGCGGCGGACCTCCGGCGCCTGCCCGGCATCGGCCGGAAGTCGGCGGAGGTGACGGCGAATTTCGCCTTCGGGGAGAAGGTGATCGCCGTCGACACCCACGTCTTCCGGGTCTCGAACCGCATTCCCCTCGCGCCGGGCCGCACCGTGGATGCGGTGGCCGACGGCCTCGCCGAGGTGGTGCCCGATGCCTACAAGGACGGCGCCCATGTCTGGCTCTTCCGCCACGGGCGCGACATCTGCACGGCCCGCAAGCCCGCCTGCCCCCGCTGCCCGGTGGCCGACCTGTGCGGGTGGCCGGAGAAGGGCACCTTCGCCTGAGTGTCCGGCCGGACGGTCGCGACGGTCTTTCGACCAAAGGTCGTCATTGCGAGCGTCAGCGAAGCAATCCAGGGATCCGCCACTGTTGGAAGTGTCCCGCTGCCCTGGATTGCTTCGCTGCCGCTCGCAATGACGATGTATGAGACGCTCCGTCGTGACCTTTCCGGCCACCCTCCGAGCGCGCCGCCCTACTCGTCCTCGCCGAACTTGTTCGCCAGCAGCGCCTCGATCCCGTCGAGGGCTTCGCTGGCGTCGGCGCCGACGGCCGTGACGGCGATGGTCGTGCCCTTGGCCGCGCCCAGCGTCAGCAGGCCCATGATCGAGCGTCCGCCCACGGTCTCGCCCGCCCGCGTCACCGTTACAGTGGCGTCGTAGCGCTCCACCGTCTGCACGAATTTCGCGGAGGCGCGGGCATGGAGGCCGCGCCGGTTGATGATCGGCAGCCTTCGGAGGAAGCCCCCCTCGGGCACCGGGGGATCGTCGTCGGTCTCGTAGAGGTCGTCCATCGCCTGAGCTTTTCACCGGCCGTGACCGGCCGCCTCCCCCGGCCCGTGGTGCCGGGCGCAGACCAAGACTAGATCAAGGACGCGCCAAGTCGATCCCATGGGCGAGAGAGCGCCGTGGATCCCCTCACCATTCGTATTCCGCACCCACGCCGAGGCTGGTGCGGCCGTCGCTTCCGGCCTCGCCCTTCAGCTTGATCCGCCGGGTCACGTCCACGTCGACGCCCACGGCGGTGTCGGAGGGCTTGGCCCCGGCCTTCACGCCGATGCTGACCCGGTCGGAGATGTAGCGCGAGGCGCCGAGCGCCGGGCCGCCGCTGGCGCCGGTCGAGACGTCGAGGCTGTCGAGGCCGAGCCCCTTGCGCGCCTGCTCGAACACGTCCGGTCCCGCCGAGCCGCCCGAGAGCTGCGCCACGGCCTGGGCCAGTTGCAGCGCCTGGAAGGCCGAGAGGCCGCCCGCCGCCTTCTTGAACAGGAGGCGCGACAGGATCTCGTCCTGCGGCAGGACGGGATCGGAGGTGAGGGCGAATTGCGGCGTGTCGGCCGCCCCCGTCACCAGCACCCGCGCGGTCACGTCCCCGGCCTTGGTCTGGGCCGAGAAGTCGAGGTCGGGCGTCGTCAGGCTGCCCGCGAAGGTCAGGCGGCCCCGGTCGAAGTCGAGGCGCTGGCCCACGAGGTCGAACCGGCCCCGGCGCATGGCGAACTCGCCCACCGCCCGCGGGTCCCGCGACGAGCCGGTGATCCGCAAGGAGCCGCCGAGTTCGGCATCGATGCCCCGCCCGCGCACGAAGATGCGGCCGGGGGCGTCAACCGCCACGTCGAGGGTGGCGTCGAAGGGGGCCGCCGCCTTCCGGCCCCGGGTCGAGGCGGCGGTCTTGGTGGCCGCGCGCCGGGCGAGGCGGGCGCGCAGCTCCGGCGGCGTGTTGACGTGGCGCACCCCCGGCAGAGGCCGGGCGGTGGCAGGCAGGCGATCCGGCACCGCCACGTCGATCGAGGCGACATCGACCCGGCCGGTGATCTTCGGGGTGCGGGCCAGCGGACCGCTGAGCGACAGGTCGAGCCCCGCCACCGCCGTCATGAGGGGGCTGGAGACGAGTTCCGCCCGCTGCGCGGTGACGCGGAATTGCCCGGGGAAGCCGCCGGCCGGTTCCAGGGCCACCCGGCCCGCGACCTCGATCCGCCCGCCGTTGCGGGTCGCGGCGGTGAGGCGCTCCACGACGAGGCTGTCGCCCCGCCCGGTCACGCGGCCCTCGATCCCCGTCAGGCGGATGCCGTTCAGCGGGTCGGTGAAGGTGCCGCCGGCGAGCGTGGCGCTGCCCTCGGCGCGGGGGGCGGCGAGCGTCCCCGTGGCGCCGCCGTCGATGGCGACCCGGCCCGTCACGCTCTGCCCGCCGACGCTGAGGAGCGAGTTGGCGAGCGCCGCGTCTAGGGTGCCCTTGGCCCGGACGCCCAGGGGGCCGCCGGGCTCGATCGGGATCGATCCCGCCAGCGTCAAGGCGACGCCGCGCCCGGCACTCACCTTGCCGTCGATCTGCGCTTGGCCCTCCGAGAGGGTGCCCTTCGCCTCGGCGTCGATGGGCGGGAGTCCGGCGCTGCGGGTCTGGGGCGCGACCACGCGGGAGGCGCGCACGCTGTAGCGCCCCTCCGGCCGGGTGGCGGGCCCGTGGAGCACGGCCTCGCCCTCGAGGGTGCCAGATAAGGCGAGGTCCGGCGCGGCGATCCGGGCGAGCGCGAGCGGCAGGGCGTGGATCCTCACCGTGAGGTCGAGGTCCCGGCCCGCCCGGCCCGCGACCTCGACGCGGCCCGCGCCCGCCGCGACGGACAGGTTCTCGATCACGGCGCCGCCCTCCGCGAGGGTGATCGCCGCCGGGCCGGTGAGGGCGAAGCGGTCGCCGCCCCGGGCGGCCGAGAGCCGCGCGATCTCGATCCGCGTCGCCGTGCCGGGGATGAGGCGGGCGGCGCCGTCGAGGGCGAAACCCCGGGCGCGGGCCACGAGCGTCACGTCGCTCGCCGCCGGTGTGCCGGTGGCGGCGAGCCGCAGGCTGTCGATCACCTGGCCCGCGGTCGCGACCCGGTCCGCGTCGAGATGACCGTCGAGGACCGGGCGGGCGAGGAGGTCGCCCCCGCGCAGATCCGCATCGAGCCGTCCCAACCCGGTGCTGCCGTAGCGCAGGCCCGAGCCCGTGGCGCGGATCGCGGCGTCCTGCCGCCCGGCGGCGCGGGACAGGGTGACGGCGGCGTCGAGGCGCCCGGCGAGGGGTTCGGGGGAGAGTGGCGAGAGATCGTCGAGGTCCCCGGCCTTGATGGTGAGCGAGCCCTCCGCGAGGCGGGTCGCCTCGGCCACGGTCGCCCGGCCATCCACCGCCACGGAGCCGAGGGCGAGGGCGAGGCGGTCGAGCACCCAGTCGATCCCCGCCGGGGTCGTCGTACGGGCGAGATGGCCGCCGCCGGAGAGCGGCTTGCCGGCCACGTCGCCGGAGAGCTTCAGCGTGCCGTCGGCGGCTCCGAGGGCATCCGTCAGGGCCGCCTCGACGGCGAGGTTGCGGATCGGCTTGCCGTCGGCGGTGGCCGAGGGCGCCGTGAGGGCGAGGGCGACGTCGGGCTTCTCCAGGGAGCCGGTGAGCTTGGCGTCGAGGGCGGCCCGGCCGGTGAAGCGGGAATCGAGGTCGGCCAGGCTCTTGAGGTCGACGCGGGCGCCGACATTGGCCGCCCGCGCCGTCGCCTCGCCCTGGATCGAGGCGGAGAGGCCGGCCCCGTCGAGGTGCAGGTGGTCGAAGCCGTAGCCATCATAGGTGCGCGAGACGCGGCCGGTGAGTCCGGGGGAGCGGCCGAGCAGGCGGTCCGCCGGGCCGAGGCCGGTGACGAGGCCCGCCGTGGTGACGGTGAGGTCGGCGGCGAGCGCCTTGCGCGCCGGATCGCCCGACAGCCGCGCCTTGGCATCGAGGCTTCCGGCCAGCCCGCGCCCGGCGAGGCCGGAGAACACCGCGAGGTCGGGCAGCGCCGCGTCGAGGGTGCCGGCAAGGACGTTCTGCCCGATCCGCCCGGCATAGGAGGCCCGCGCCGTCTCGGAGGCGGCGGTGAGGCGGGTGACGTCGATGACCCCGTCGGGGCCGGAGGTGGCGCGCAGCGTCAGCTTCGCGCTTCCGCCGATGGCCCGGCGCAGCGCCGGGTCGGCGAGGCGCAGGCCCTCTGCGTCGCCGTCCGCCGCGATGGCGAAGCGCCCGGCCTTCGCATCGCCCTCCGGCACGACGCTGAGGGTGCCCACCACCTTGTCGAGGCCGGAATCCCGGCTGCGCAGGCCGGCGGCGTCGAGGCTGCCGCGGATGGTGGGCGCTGTGAGCGGCCCCTTCAGGCTGCCGTCGAAGACGAGCTTGGCAATCTCCGCCTCGCCCGCCTTCGTCACCTCGCCCTCGGTGGGCAGGGCGCGGGCCTGGAGGCTGAGGTCGGCGACGCGGTCGGCGGTGATGCCGCCCGAGGCCGCAAGGCGGGCGGTGCGCGAGGCGAGTTCCAGCCGGTCGATGCGGAAGGCGCCGCTGTCGGCGAAGGACAGTCCGCCGTCGAGCTTGGTGGTGCCCGCGAAGATCGAGGCGGCGGGGCCGGGCACGAGGCCCTCGATCCGGGCGGCGAGGTCGAGGGAGAGGCGCCGCTCGGCGCCGATGCGGGAGATCCTGGCGCCGCCCTTGGCGCCGATCTCCGGGCCGGCGGTGAAGTCGAGCCGGGCGTTCCAGGCGTCCAGCGTGCCCGTGCCGTCGAGGTCGAAGGCGATGGGCGGCGTGCCGGGGATCGAGGCGGCCTTCGAGAGCAGGCCGCCGGCCTCCTCCAGGAGATTGGCCTTCAGGTCGAGCTTGTCGCCCTTCGGGATGTAGGCCAGCGTCAGGGTGAAGAACCCGGCCGCGTCGAGGCGCTTGGCCTCGGCCCGCAGGTCCAGCCCCTCGCTCGCCGCGCCGAGCTTCGCCCGTCCCTTGGCCGAGAGCCGGGCCGGCTGGCCGGCGATGTCCTCGCCCAGCACCAGCTCCGCGAGGGTGAAGCTCTTCACCTCGACCTTCACGGGAAGATCCGGCAGCAACTTGCCGTCGGGCTTGGCTTCCTCCGGCGTCGGTCCGGGCAGCGGCTTGCGCAGGACTTCGAGGCGGCCGACCTCCAGGGTGTCGACCTCCAGCCGTCCCGAGAGCAGGGCGAGGCGGCGCCACGAGATCCGCGCCTTGTCGAGCTTCAGCCAGACCCCGGCCCGGTCGCTCACCTGCACGTCGCGGATCGTCGCGTCCGCGGAGAGCGCGCCGTCCACCGCGCCGATGGACACCCGCGAGGCGGGGGTGGAAAGGGCCTTGGACAGCAGCCCGCCCAGGACGGATTTCTCCGCGTCGTCGGCGCGGGTGGCGAAGGGGGCGAGCGTGAGGAGGCAGAGGGCGAGGAGGAGGGCGGCGAGCCGAAATCCCCCTCCCCCTCGTGGGGAGGGGTTCAGGGTGGTGCCGGATGGAGCTCGGCGGTCCCTCCTGCACCTCCCACTCCTCCCCACAAGGGGGACGAGGGTGTGTCGCGGGTGAGACCCGGGTCGTGCTTGGCAAAAACCCATCAGAACGCCTGCCCGAGGCTCAGATACAGGACGGCGGGGCGGACGTGGCCGCCCTTGTAGGCATCGAGGGGGAAGGCGAGATCGGCGCGGATCGGACCGATGCCGGTGTAGTAGCGCAGGCCGATGCCGACGGACTTGCGGATGGTCTCGTCGAAATTCGGCAGGGACGAAGCGAAGGCCGTGCCTGCGTCGAAGAACGGCACCACGCCGATCGTGTCCGTCACCTTGATCCGCGCCTCAATCGAGGCTTCGAGCAGGCTGCGGCCGCCGATGGGCAGGTTGAACGGGCCGATGGGGCCGAGCGTCCGGTAGGGGTAGCCGCGCACCGAGCCGCCGCCGCCAGCGAAGAAGCGGAAGTTGTCCGGGATCTCGCCGAGCTTCGCCCCCGAGACCGAGCCGAAGCCGATGCGGCCGGCGAGGATGAAGCGGGATTCGTCGTCGAGGGAGTAGTAGGTCGAGCCTTGCGCCTTCGCGACGAGGATGCCCGGATCCGAGACGGCGCCTGGATAGGCGGCGAGGGAGGCGATGGCCCGGAAGCCCTTGGTCGGGTCGAGCAGGCTGTCGGTCGAATCGTAGGTGACGGAGGCCGGCACGCCGATCAGCCGGTAGTTCACGGTCCCGAGCGCGTCCTGCGAGCGGCCGACCTGCGCGTCGAGGCCGATCTGCGCCGAGAACGTGTCCGAGAACCGGTGGCGGATCGATCCCGAGGCGCCGCCGCCGTCCACAAGGTAGCTCTGCTGCACCTCGCGGGCGACGAAGACGTTGGCCAGGAAGTCGTTGCGGGTGCCCCAGAGGGCGGGCTGCACGTAGGTGGCCGAGAGGCGCCCGCCGAGCCCGTTGGTGCCGATGCCCGCGAGCTTGCGCTGCTGTGCGAAGGGATCGTAGCCGAGGCCGAGGTAGTAGATGTCGGCATCGAGCCGGAAGGTCTCGCCGCCGCCGAACAGGTTGCGGTTGGCGTAGTAGGCGCGCACCCCCGGCCCATCGACGGTGGAGTAGCGGGCCGAGACGCCGACGAGGTTCCGCTCGCGCTCCGTCAGGTCCACGAAGAGCGGCAGGTTGCCGTTGGCGTCGAGGGTCTCGCCCTCGCGCACCCGCACCGAGCCGATGCCCTCGATCCGCGCCACCGAGCGGCGGATCGCGGCCACCGCCTGCGGCGAGTACGGGTCCCCCGGTTCGGCATAGATGAAGGAGCGGATCGTGGCCGGGTCGATGCCCTCGGCGCCGCGGACGCTCACTTGGCCGAGCCCGGCCACGGGTCCCGGTTCGAGGGTGAAGGTCACGTCCATGACGTGGGCGGCGTCATCCACCACGGGGTCGCGGGACACCACCTTGGCGAAGGGATGCCCGAGGCTGCGCAGGTGATCGACGATCAGGGCCTCGCGGGCGAGCACCGTCGCGGAGCGGGCGGGAACGTCGTCGTCCACGCGGGTGAGGCGCGGCGGAACGGTCTCCTCCGGCAGGCGCAGACCGTTCCGGTCCCGCACCGCGATCCGGCGGAGAGTGTAGAGCGGTCCGAGATCGACCGCGACCTTGACCGGCACGAGGCCCCGGTTGCGCCAGCGCTCGGCGGCGCGCACCGCCGCCTCCGTGCGGCCGGGGGCGACGGGTACGCCGTCGATGCGGATCTCGACGCGGCCCTGGTAGTAGCCGTAGCCCGACAGCACGTCCGCGATCTTGCCGAGATCGGCCTCCGCCCGGCGGACGAGCCCCTCCCCGTCCGGCGGCCCTTCCTGGCGCAGGCGATAGAGGACGGAGGCGTCCTGCACGGCGGTGAGGACGTCCGAATCGTCGGTGCCGGTGATCTTTGCCGCGTAGGGCAGCGCCGTCGCGCTCGGCGCCGGCGGCTCGGGCTCGGAGCCGAACAGGCCGAACCAATCGAAGGCGCGGGCGGGCTCCGTCAGCGCGAGGCTCGCGCCGCAGGCGAGCCACGCGGCGGACAGCAGGCGCACGGCGGACGGTGGATGAAGGCGGAAACGCTGGAGCGAACGCACGCGTGGGGCAGCCGTCAATCCCGGCCGCCGACGCACGGATCGTGGTCGTGATGGTTCATGCCCGACGCCCCCTACGCCTGCCGACCGGCGCCTCGCTCGGGCGCGTTCCCACCTCGTGTCGGCCTCCGTCACGCGGGGCCCCGGATGTTCAGTCGGCCCGCCAAATGAGTCGACTCTGTGGCAAGCCCTGTCCAGCGAGCCCGTTACTCATCAATAGCGGGGACAACTACACAGGCGTGCGGCCGCGATCATCCTTTAGTAAAGAACGGTCCGTGAAGCGACCCACGAACCGTGAGGCCCGGTCCGTCCGGGGACGATCGCCCCCGTGTCGCAGGAGGGGAACCGGCGCGCGGCCCGCGCGATGTTTCCGGCCGGAAACAGGGCGCGATCCTGGCCTGCCGGAGGGAGAGACCGATGGGCGAGGCTGAGAACGGCACCGGGATCTTCGATATCGCGGCCATCGCCGCCGCCCTGCCCGGCGAGGCGACGACGCTCCTCGTCGACACCTACCTGACCGACCGCCCGGCGGCGAGCGCGCGGGTCTTCCGGGTCTACCGGCCGACCCCGCCGCACTATCACGCCACCTGCGACGAGTACCTCTACTGCCTGTCCGGCCGGGGCACGTTCTGGATGCGCGACGCCGCCACGGTGGCGCCCTTCGGTCCCGGCCAGCTCTTGTTCTTCGAGAAGGGCACCGTCCACGCGATGCCGGAGATCGCTTCCGGCGAGCCGGTGGTGTTCCTGTCCATCGACACGCCGCGCCGGGCGCCGACGGACATCGTGTTCGTGAAGCCCGAGGATGGCAGCCCGGCGAGCTTCATGGCCCGCAACGCGGGAGCCTGAGCGTCACAGCCGCAGCACCCGCCCGGCCGCCGCGACGCCGACAAGGGCCGCCGCCACCACGAGGAAGGCCGTCGGCAGGCTCGTTCCCTCGGCGATGAAGCCGATCACGGCGGGGCCGGCGAGGACGCCGGCATAGCCGAAAGTGGTCACGGCCGGGACGGCGACGCTCGTCGGCATCGCCGTCTGCCGTCCTGCGGCGGTGAACAGCACCGGCACGATGTTGGCGCAGCCCGCCCCGACCAGGGCGTAGCCCGCGAGCGCCGCGCTCCAGGCGGGAACCAGGGTGGCGAGGGCGAGGCCCGCCGCCGCCAGGAGGGCGCCGACGACGAGGATGCGCGCCGGGCCGAGCCGCGCGACGATCCGGTCGCCCGTCAGCCGGCCGGCGGTCATCGTCACGGAAAAGGCCGCGTAGCCGAGGGTCGCCCGGGCGAGGTCGACGCCCCGGTCCTGCACGAGGAACACCGCGCTCCAATCGAGCACCGAGCCTTCCGTCAGGAAGACGATGCAGCACAAAAGGCCGATGAGCAGCACCACGCCCCGGGGGATCGCGAAGGCGGGCCCTCCCGCCGTTCCGGCGCGGGCCAGCATGCCCGGCGTCGCCAGGGCGCAGAGGAGGGCGACCGTCCCCGCGGCCGCGAGCGCCATGCCCTCCACGCCGAGCCCGACACCCAACAGCAGGCCGGCGGCCAGCGCCCCGACGAGGCTGCCTAGGCTGTACAGCCCGTGGAAGCCCGACATCATGGGCCGCCCTGCCGCCCGCTCGATGGCGATGGCCTGGATGTTCATGGCGCAATCGACCGCGCCCATCCCCGCGCCGAACAGGAGCAGGGCCGGGCCCAGCACGGCCGGGGACGCGACGGTGGCGAGCACCGGCAGGGGCAGGCCGATCGCCGCCGTTCCGGCGAACAGGACGGGCCGCAGGCCGAACCGGGTCACGGCCGCGCCCGCCAGCGGCATCGCCGCGATGGAGCCGAGGCCGAGGCACAGCAGCAGCAGGCCGAGTTCGGCCTCGCCGAGGCCCGCCCGCGCCTTGACGTAGGGCACCAGCGAGGCCCAGGCGGCGGTGCCGATCCCGACGATCAGGAAGATCAGGCGCGTGGACCACGCGCCCGCCGAGACGGTGCGCGCGTGAGTCTGAAGGGCGTCGGTCGAGGCGAGAGACGGCATCGGCACCGGGGGCTGGCGATTCGGGATGGCGCTGGTGTGGGAGGCGGGCGGCCCCCCGGCAAGGCGGGCGGGCGCCCGTCTGCCCTGCATCGGGGCCGGGCCGCGTCCCTGCTGCCCGCCGCGCCGGTTGCCCGCGTACTCATTTCGTTCTAGCAAGCTCCCGCCGGAACGGGTCCGCGACCGCGCCGCCGCACCTTGTCATCGGCCGGCGGGGATCGACATGAGCCGGTGTCGCGGCCGGGTCGCCCGGACGCATTCCCCTCGCGCCGACGCTTCGAAAGACCGCCGCCCTCATGGCCAGAGCCCGAGCCGGAGCCAAAACACCAGCCGCCGCGCCCGCCCGCGCGCCCTCCCCGGCCCCGCGCAGCAAGCCCGCCCCGAAGGAGCCGTCCGCGACGGTCCCGGCGGGCAAGACTGCCGCACCGGGCAAGAGTGCCGCACCGGGCAAGAGTGCTGCAGCGGGTAAGACTGCTTCCCAGGGCAAGAGTGCCGCCCCCGCCAAGCAGGCGGCGCCGACGAAACAGGCTCCGGCGGCCAAGCGACCGCCCGCCGCCCTCGCGCGGGTCGAGGCCAAGGCCGACGCCGTCCTGGAGCGGATGTTCGACGGAGCCGCCGCCGCCCGCGACCAGCGGGTCATCGCCGTGCGCGGCGCCCGGGAGCACAACCTCAAGAACGTCGATCTGACGATTCCCCGGGACCGGCTCGTGGTGTTCACCGGCCTGTCCGGCTCGGGCAAGTCGTCGCTCGCCTTCGACACGATCTACGCCGAAGGGCAGCGCCGCTACGTCGAATCGCTCTCGGCCTACGCCCGCCAGTTCCTGGAGATGATGTCGAAGCCCGACGTCGATCAGATCGACGGGCTCTCCCCCGCCATCTCCATCGAGCAGAAGACCACATCGAAGAATCCGCGCTCGACGGTGGGCACCGTCACCGAGATCTACGATTACATGCGCCTGCTCTGGGCGCGGGTCGGCATCCCCTATTCCCCGGCCACCGGCCTGCCGATCGAGAGCCAGACCGTCCAGCAGATGGTGGATCGCGTCCTCGCCCTGCCGGAGAAGACCCGCCTCTACCTGCTCGCGCCGGTGGTCCGGGGGCGGAAGGGCGAGTACCGCAAGGAAATCGCCGAGTTCCAGAAGAAGGGCTTCCAGCGCCTGCGGATCGACGGCGAGTTCTACGCCATCGACGACGCGCCCAAGCTCGACAAGAAGCTCAAGCACGACATCGACGTAGTGGTGGACCGGATCGTGGTGCGCGAGGACATCGCCGCCCGCTTGGCCGATTCCTTCGAGACCGCCCTCGACCTCGCCGACGGCATCGCCGAGGTCGTCTTCGCGGACGCGGCCGAGGGGGAAGACGCACGCTCGATCACCTACTCGTCGCGCTTCGCCTGCCCGGTCTCAGGCTTCACCATCGCCGAGATCGAGCCGCGCCTGTTCTCGTTCAACAACCCCTTCGGCGCCTGCCCGACCTGCGGCGGCATCGGCCACGAGATGCGGATCGACCCCGATCTCGTCATCTCCGATCCGGCCCTCAGCCTGAAGCGCGGGGCGGTGGCACCCTGGGCGAAATCGACCTCGCCCTATTACGGCCAGACGCTGGATGCGCTCTCCGCCCATTTCGGGTTCGAGACCACCACGCCCTGGGCCAAGCTGAAGGACGCGGACCGGGCCGTGGTGCTGCACGGTTCGGGGCGCGAGGCGGTGCGCTTCTATTACGACGACGGCCTGCGCCGGTACTCGGTCAACAAGCCCTTCGAGGGCGTGATCCCGAACCTGGAGCGCCGCTACAAGGAGAGCGATTCCGACGCGGTGCGCGAGGAGATCGGCCGCTTCATGAGCGAGACGCCCTGCGCCGCCTGCCTCGGCAAGCGCCTCAAGCCGGAGGCGCTGGCGGTGAAGGTGGCGATGCACGATATCGCCGACGTCACCGCCCTCTCCGTCAGCAAGGCGCACCGGTGGTTCGCCGACCTGCCGGACAAGCTGACGGACAAGCAGAACGAGATCGCGGTGCGGATCCTCAAGGAGATCCGCGACCGCCTGAGCTTCCTCATGGATGTCGGCCTCGAGTACCTGACGCTGGCCCGGGGTTCGGGCTCCCTGTCGGGCGGCGAGAGCCAGCGAATCCGGCTGGCGAGCCAGATCGGCTCGGGCCTCACCGGCGTGCTCTACGTGCTGGACGAGCCCTCCATCGGCCTGCACCAGCGGGACAACGAGCGTTTGCTCGGCACCCTCAAGCGCCTGCGCGACCTCGGCAATTCGGTGATCGTCGTGGAGCACGACGAGGATGCGATTTTGCAAGCGGATTACGTGGTCGATGTCGGCCCCGGCGCCGGCATCCACGGCGGCGAGATCATCGCCCAGGGCACGCCCGCCGAGCTTCTGGCGCATCCGGCCTCGCTGACCGCGAAATACCTCACCGGCGAACTCGCCGTGCGGATGCCCAAGGCCCGGCGCAAGGGCCGCAAAGGTACCGTCGCCGTGTATGGCGCCCGGGGCAACAACCTGAAGGACGTGGACATCGCGATCCCGCTCGGGACGTTCACCTGCGTCAGCGGCGTCTCCGGCGGGGGCAAGTCGACGCTGGTGATCGACACGCTCTACAAGGCGGTGGCCAAGAAGCTGAACGGGGCGGTGGAGCATCCCGCTCCCTACGGGCGGATCGAGGGGCTGGAGCACCTCGACAAGGTCATCGACATCGACCAGTCGCCCATCGGGCGCACGCCGCGCTCGAACCCCGCCACCTATATCGGCGCCTTCACGCCGATCCGCGACTGGTTCGCGGGACTGCCGGAGGCGAAGGCCCGCGGCTACCAGCCGGGGCGCTTCTCCTTCAACGTGAAGGGCGGGCGCTGCGAGGCTTGCTCCGGCGACGGCGTCATCAAGATCGAGATGCACTTCCTGCCGGACGTCTACGTCACCTGCGACGTGTGCAAGGGCAAGCGCTACGACCGCGAGACCCTGGAGGTGAAGTATCGCGGACGCTCCATCGCCGACGTGCTGGACATGACCGTCGAGGAGGCGGCGGAGCTGTTCAAGGCGGTGCCCGCCATCCGCGACAAGCTCGAGACCCTCAAGCGCGTCGGACTGCACTACGTCCGGGTCGGCCAGCAGGCGACCACCCTGTCGGGGGGCGAGGCGCAGCGGGTGAAGCTCTCCAAGGAGCTGTCGAAGCGGGCCACGGGCCGGACCCTCTACATCCTCGACGAGCCCACCACCGGCCTGCACTTCCACGACGTGGCCAAGCTCATGGAGGTGCTCCACGAACTCGTGGACCAGGGCAACACCGTCGTCGTGATCGAGCACAACCTCGAGGTCATCAAGACCGCCGACTGGGTGGTCGACATGGGGCCCGAGGGTGGCGACGGCGGCGGGCGCGTGGTCGCCGAAGGCACGCCCGAGCAGATCGCCGCCGCCACGGCGAGCCATACCGGCCGATTCCTGCGGGAGGTGCTGGAGCGGCGCTCGACGAAGGTCCGCGCCGCCGGTTAGCGCCACCGACCCGGCATTTTCTGCCGGGTCGCCGGGTCCTGCCCGTCCGCGGCCGCCCGGATTCGGCACGATTCGGGCCCGGCCAGAGCCGGGTGAGGCCGGGAACGACTCCCCCTCGAGGCCCCCGGAGGCTCCTCCGCCCGCCTGCGAGACAGGATCGCTTGGCCGCCGCCGTTGCCGGATCGTCCCGTGTCGGCCTCCGGCAACAGCTTGGCCTTTCAACGATATTCTGCCGGAAGGAACCCTCGCGGAGGTCTGTTGCAACGCGTCAAAAATGCGGCTTTTGCGCAACGGTTGGACCCGAACTGCCGCCAACACAAGCATTGCACTGTCTTTCCGGCGGCCTCTGTAGAATAGTCATAGGTGTTGAGACGGGGCGGCTCCGTGGGGGCGCTCGGCACCGGCCTCGGGACGATCGCAATCAGCGGCGGCTCCCACAGGCACGGTAATGCCGAATGCGGGACGGATGCCTGAGACCTTGGGAAGGAAAGAAATAATGATGAAGAACTGGCTCGCCGCCGGCGCTGCGGCGCTCACGGTCGGCATGACTTCGACGATCGCTCAGGCGCAGACCACCACCGTCCCCGGTGAGCAGGTCGGCCTCGCCATCGGCGCTCCGCTGCCGGAGGGCATCTACGCCCTCAACACCTTCACCTACCGCCGGACCGACGCGCCGAACTCGCCCGACACGGCCGTCAACATCCCGGTCCTGGTGTGGTCGACCCCGCTGGTTCCGCTCGGCGGCCGCATCGAGCTCCTCGTCGCTCCCCCGACCGTGTTCGCCTTCACCCGCAACGCGGCCGGCCAGAACAACAAGGACATCTCGATCAACGTCGGCACCTTCGTCGGCGGCATCTGGGCCTTCGACCTCGGCGGCAACTTCGGCGTCAGCTTGCTCGGCGGCGTGTACCTGAACGAGCTCAACGGCGATCGTGGTTCGGTCTGCGGCCTCAACGGCCCGGTCAACTCGACCCTCAACTTCAACGGCCGCGTGGCCGCTGGCCTCGGTGGCGGCTGCACCCCGGTCCTGCCGCAGCTCTCGTCCAACACCTACCGCATGGGCGTCGCCGGCAGCTACACGGGTGACGGCTGGAACATCACCGGCAACATCACCGCCAACTTCTACGACTCCCCCGGCCGCTTCGGTGGCACCGTCGGCGCCGCCATCGGCCCGATCCGCCTCTCGGACGCCCTGAACTTCGACCTCACGGCCACGAAGACCTTCGGCAACTTCGAGATCGGCGCCGTCGGTTACGGCACTTACAACTTCGACATCAGCCAGTTCAGCGCCGCTGCCGGCAACCGGGGCCGCTTCGCCCTCGGCGGCCTCGTCGGCTACGACTTCAAGGTGTTCAAGGTTCAGGCCTACGTCGCCCGCGACGTCGTGACCGGCGCTCAGTACGTGTCGGCCGGTGGCCGTGTCCGCGACAACTACTCCACGGACGGCTGGATCCGCTTCATCGTCCCGCTCTACAGCCCGGCCCCGGCGGCCTCGCCGATCCCGGCTCCGCTGGTCCGCAAGTACTGATCGACCCCGAGGACGACGGCGCCCCCGGGCGTCGTCTCCCCGGCTCGGACGGTTCGCCCGGTCTCCCTTGGAGGCCGGGCGTTTCTCGTTTTCCGGCCCCGCCGCTGCGACCTTCTCGGCCGCACCGGGTGTCGGGTACGCTTCGAGTGCCTACTTACGCCCTTGACCACGAGCGGGCGGGTCCTTCCGCGGTCCCAAGGAAGACCGCCCGTCGGGCGAGGCCGAGAGCCTCTCACGACAGTCCCGCTGCGCCGTCGAGGCCAACGGGCGAGTTCCCGGTGATCGGGAGTCTCGTGAGGAGCTCCGAGGGCGCCATCGGAAGGGCGCCGACGAAGGGACGCCGACGAGATGCAGGGCGAACGCAAGATCCCCACCCAGATCCAGCCGAAGGCCGCCGACTACGCCTACGATCTCGACCGGGCGGTGGGGGCAGTTCTCGCCCTCAGCAGCCGTGTTCCCGAGGACGCCTTCACCGCCGAGACCCTCGGCACCGAGCGCGCCGGCAACGGCGTGGTGATCAACGAGACGGGCCTCGTCGCCACCATCGGCTACCTCGTGACCGAGGCCGAGAGCGTCTGGCTGACCACCCGCGAAGGACGCTCGGTGCCCGGCCATGTCCTCGGCTTCGATTCGGTCACCGGCTTCGGCCTCGTCCAGGCGCTGGGCGACCTCGGCACGCCCTTCCTGCGGCTCGGCCGCTCCTCCTCCCTCGGGGTCGGGGACCGGGCGGTCCTCGCGGGGGCCGGGGGGCGGTCGCACAGCGTCGCCGTGGAGGTGATCGCCCGGCAGGAATTCGCGGGCTACTGGGAATACGTCCTCGACGAGGCCCTGTTCACCGCACCGTCCCACCCCCATTGGGGCGGCACGGCCCTGATCGGCCCGAACGGAGACCTCCTCGGGATCGGCTCGCTCCAGTTGCAGCAGGGCGGATCGGGCTCGGCCCGGCCGATCAACATGGTGGTGCCCATCGACCTGCTCCGGCCGATCCTCGACGACATCCTCACGCGGGGCCGGGCGAATCGTCCGCCGCGCCCGTGGCTCGGGCTGTACGCCACCGAGAGCGAGGAGGGCATCGTCATCATGGGGATCGCCGATGGCGGGCCGGCGGAAAGCGCGGGCCTCCAGGGCGGCGACGTGATCGCCGGCGTGGCGGGCGAGCCGGTCTCGGACCTCGCGGCCTTCTTCCGGGCGATCTGGGCCCTCGGGGAGGCGGGGGCCCGCGTCCCCCTGACGATCCGCCGGGACGACCGCTCGATCCAGCTCGCCGTCGTCTCCGGCAACCGGGACGCGTACTTGCGCGGTCCCTCGGTTCACTGAGCCCAGCCCGCGCGGAAAATCCGGCTTCCTCGCGGGGCCGCATTCAATGCTGCCTTGAAACAGCCTGAAGGCTGCACCTTCTACAACGCGCGTCTCAGCGTCCGTTCAGGTCGCCGGGGCGATCCTGAACAGGTCCGGTGGTCTTCCCCGCCGGGCGACGAAGGAGGTCATGTCATGGCGATTGTGAGCGCATTGCGCGCCAGCACCCTCGTCAAGCACCTGGCAAAGCCGGTGATTCTGGCGGCGGCCCTCGCCGGGGGGCTGGGGCTGGCGGGGACGGCCGAAGCGGCCGGCGGCTGCGGACCCGGCTGGCACCCGAACCCCTGGGGCGTGTGCCGCCCGAACTACGGGCCGCGCCCGTATTGGGGAGGTCCGCGGGTGGTCTATGGCGGCTACGGCCGCCCGTATTACCGCCCCTACCGCGCCTACGGATATTACGGTCCGCGCCCCTGGTACTGACCGGATCGGGCCATCGCCGCCCAGATATGTTGCATCGCGGCGCCGAGCTCGGAACCGGGCGCCGGATGCTTTGGACAAGAG
This sequence comes from Methylobacterium aerolatum, assembly GCF_022179085.1. Classification (GTDB taxonomy): domain Bacteria; phylum Pseudomonadota; class Alphaproteobacteria; order Rhizobiales; family Beijerinckiaceae; genus Methylobacterium; species Methylobacterium aerolatum. The sequence continues at coordinate 9,962 of NZ_BPQE01000022.1, read as the reverse complement.
GGCGCCCCGCTCAAGCGGCGGCGCCCTCTTTCGTTTCGGGACGGGCGTGCTCCATGCGCTCAAAGAATAATCAGCGGTTAACAGTGCCGCATTCCTGGCCTACCCATGCGAACGACGCAGGTCTGATGCTTGAGCTTTCGGGTTCTGTTGCGACGCGGCGCGCCTATATGTGTGTTGCATCAACAACAGGCAGCGGTGCCGTTTCTTCCGCCACCGTCTGCCTCGAAAGAGGCTCAAGTACACCGATGTCCGCCGCTCGTAGCGTTTTCTCCCGGGTCCGCGCCTACCTCCGTTACCGCGATACGGTCGCCCAGCTGTCGCGCCTGTCGGATCGCGACCTCGCCGATCTCGGCATCACCCGCAGCGACATCCAGGGCATCGCCCGCCACTGAGGTGACGCCGCAGGCCGCGTCGATCCGTGAGGGCCGTCACCCGTTGATCCGGGCGGCGGCCCTCCGCTATTTTCAGGTATGACGCAGACCATCCATATCGTCGGCGGCGGGCTCGCCGGTTCCGAGGCCGCGTGGCAGATCGCCGAGGCCGGGCATCGCGCCGTGCTCCACGAGATGCGCCCGAGGCGGGGGACCGAAGCGCACCGGGGCGAGGGCCTTGCGGAACTCGTCTGCTCCAACTCCTTCCGCTCGGACGACGCCCACGGCAACGCCGTCGGCCTGCTCCACCAGGAGATGCGCAGCCTCGGCTCCCTGATCATGCGGGCGGCCGACGCCCACCAAGTCCCGGCCGGCGGGGCGCTGGCGGTTGACCGGGACGGCTTCTCCGCCGCCGTCACCGCCGCCCTGGCCGGGCATCCGAACGTCACGGTGGTGCGGGAGGAGGTGGAGGGTCTGCCGCCGGAGGAGTGGGGGCCCTGCATCGTCGCCACCGGCCCGCTGACCGCGCCGGCCCTCGCGGAGGGCATCCGCGGCCTCACGGGGCGCGACTCGCTCGCCTTCTTCGATGCCATCGCCCCCATCGTCCACCGGGACTCCATCGACATGGAGGTGGCGTGGTTCCAGTCGCGCTACGACAAGCCTGGGCCGGGCGGCACGGGGGCCGACTATCTGAACTGCCCGATGGACCGGGAGCAGTACGACGCCTTCGTCGCGGCCCTGTGCGCGGGCGAGAAGATCGGCTTCAAGGAGTGGGAGGGCACGCCCTACTTCGACGGTTGCCTGCCGATCGAGGTGATGGCCGAGCGCGGCCCCGAGACCCTGCGGCACGGCCCGATGAAGCCTGTGGGCCTCACCAACCCCCGTGCGCCCGACCGGAAGCCCTGCGCCATCGTCCAGCTCCGGCAGGACAACGCCCTTGGCACCCTCTACAACATGGTCGGCTTCCAGACGAAGCTCACCTATTCGGAGCAGGTACGGATCTTCCGCACCATCCCCGGCCTGGAGAACGCCGAGTTCGCCCGGCTCGGCGGCCTGCACCGGAACACCTATCTCGACAGCCCGCGCCTCCTCGACGCCACCCTGCGGCTGAAGGCCCGTCCCGCCCTGCGCTTCGCCGGCCAGATCACGGGGTGCGAGGGCTATGTCGAGAGCGCGGCGGTGGGCCTCATGGCCGGGCGCTTCGCCGTGGCCGAGGCGATGGACGCGCCCTTGCAGCCGCTGCCCCAGACGACGGCGCTCGGCGCCCTCATCGCCCACATCACCGGCGGACACGTCTCCGCCGAGGAGGGGGGCGGTCCGCGCTCGTTCCAGCCGATGAACGTGAATTTCGGGCTATTTCCGCCCCTCGACCGGATGCCGCGCGGGGAGGCCGGGCGCCGTCTGCGCGGGCCGGAGAAGGCCGCCTTGAAGAAGCGCGCCCTCACCGACCGGGCGCGGGCCGACCTCGCCGCCTGGATGGCCGGCGACATCGCGGTTCCGGCGGCGGCGGAGTAGCCGGCGGCAGCGGTGCAACGACCGGAGCGGCGGCGCGTTAACCGTGGTCGCGGTTCGGAGATCCGGTCATGCAGATCCGCAAGGAAGCGACCTACGACGGTGTCTGGACGGTGTTCGTCGGCGAGCATCTCTGCTTCAGCGACCTGAGCGCCGCCGAAGCCGATGCCCTGGCCGCCGCCTTCGCATCCCTCGACAAGGCGGGGTGATCGGCACCCCGGCGGTGCGCTCGCAAAGACGGGGGCGAAGCGACCTTTCCGGGCAGACACTGAGGTGCCGGAGCGCAGCGGAGGCCTCGAAGGAGACTTCCAGACTGCAAGGCGATCCCTCTGCAGGGCGATCCCTGGAGCCCTCCTTCGAGGCGGCTTCGCCGCACCTCAGGATGTGGGGGGTTGAGGGGCTTTACGGACAGTCTCTCAGGACGTGGAGGAGTGTCGGAATGATCGCTAACGCGCCTGTCGCCGCGCCCGGCGCAACTCCTCCCAGCGTGCGAGGCGCTCGTTGAGGCGAATCTCGAAGCCCCGGTCGGTCGGCTCGTAGAGGGTCTGCCGTCCGAGTTTTTCCGGCCAGTAATCCTGGCCGGAAAAGGCGTCCGGCTCGTCGTGGTCGTAACGGTAGCCCTCGCCGTAGCCCACCCGCTTCATCAGCTTCGTCGGCGCGTTGAGGATCACCCGCGGCGGCGGCAGGGACCCCGCCTCCTTGGCGAGCCGCGTCGCGGCCTTGTAGGCGGTGTACACCGCGTTCGATTTGGGGGCGCAGGCGAGGTAGATCGCCGCCTGGGCCAGGGCGAGTTCCCCCTCCGGGCTGCCGAGGAAATCGAAGGCGTCCTTGGCCGCGTTGGCGACGACTAGGGCCTGGGGGTCGGCGAGGCCGATATCCTCCACCGCCATCCGCACGAGGCGCCGGGCGATGAAAAGCCGGTCCTCTCCGGCGTCCAGCATCCGGCACAGGTAGTACAGGGCGGCGTCGGGATCCGAGCCGCGCACGGTCTTATGCAGGGCGGAGATGAGGTTGTAGTGGCCCTCCTGCGCCTTGTCGTAGACGGGGGCGCGGCGCTGCACGATGCGCTGGAGGCCCTCGGCGTCGAAGGTCTCGCCGGGCGTCGCCGAGCGCCAGACCTCCTCAGCCAGCGTGAGCGCCGCGCGGCCGTCGCCGTCTGCCATGCGGACCAGCACCGCCCTCGCCTCCTCGTCGAGGGGCAGGGCTTGCCCGGTGAGGTCCTCGGCGCGGGCCAGCAGCCGGGCGATGGCGCCGGGATCGAGGGCGCGGAACAGCAGGACGCGAGCCCGCGAAAGGAGCGCCGCGTTCAGCTCGAAGGAAGGGTTCTCCGTCGTCGCGCCGATGAGGGTGACGGTGCCGTCCTCCATCACCGGCAGGAAGGCATCGAGCTGCGCCCGGTTGAAGCGATGGATCTCGTCCACGAAGAGCAGGGTCGCCTGTCCCTGGCCCCGGCGCTTGCGGGCGGCCTCGAACACCTTGCGCAGATCGGGCACGCCGGAAAAGATCGCCGAGATCTGCTCGAAATGCAGGTCGGTGGCCCCGGCGAGCAGCCGCGCCACGGTGGTCTTGCCCGTGCCGGGAGGCCCCCAGAAGATCAGCGAGCCGAGGCTGCGCCCGCGGAGCAGGCGGGTGAGCGCCCCGCCCTCCCCCGTCAGGTGCTCCTGGCCGACGACCTCATCGAGGCTGCGCGGCCGCAGCCGGTCGGCCAGCGGCCGGAGGCCGGAAGGCTCGGGAACGGGGCTGGGCTCGGGCGAGCCGAAGAGATCGGACATGCGGGCATGAGTACCGCGCGGTCCGGTCGGTGCAAGCGAGGAAAGCGAGGATCCCGAAGGACAAGTCCCTTGGCGGGCGACGCCCCGCATCCGCCGGAGGGCTCGCCCTCCGGCCACCCGCGGTCAGCCGCTGAACAGCGAGGTCATCACCTCGCCGCCGCGGTTGATGGCGATCTGCCACGCGGTCGGCGCCATCGCGATCACCTTGGCGAGGTCCTTGGTGTTGGCGATCGGCATCCCGTTCACGGACACCACCACGTCGCCCTTCTGCAGCCCGGCCCGGGCGGCGAAGGAGCTGTCCTCGACGGACTCCACCGCCACGCCCTCGACGGGGAAATCCACCTGAATGTCCTCGGAGACGGCGGGCGAGGTGTTCACGAGGGTCGCGCCGAGGAAAGGCGAGCGCGTGCGCACCTTCAGCGTGTCGCGGGGCCGGGTCTCCGGCGCCTGGGCGAGCTTCACCGCCACGGTCTGCTTTGCCGTGCCCCGGAGGATGCCGAGCTTGGCCTGCCCCTGGATGCCCTTGAGGGCGAAGCGGTAGCCGAAAGCCTCGGGATCGTCGACCGGCTGCCCGTCGACGGAGAGAATCAGGTCGCCGCGCTTCAGCCCCGCCTCCTCGGCCGGGCTCTTGGGCTGGAGGCTCGCCACCAGCACGCCGGTCGGATGGTCGAGGCCCATGCTGTCGGCGATGTCCGGGCTGACATTCTGGATCCGCGCGCCGAGCCACGGCCGCCGGACGACGCTCAGGCCCTCCTTGGCGGCCATCACCACCGCCTTGACCATGCTCACGGGGATCGCGAATCCGATGCCGTGGCTGCCGCCGGATTGCGAGTAGATCGCGGTGTTGATTCCGACGAGACGGCCCTGGAGATCGACGAGGGCGCCGCCTGAGTTGCCCGGGTTGATCGCGGCATCCGTCTGGATGAAGTACTGGTAGTCGGCCGAGCCGACCTGCGTGCGCGCCAGCGCCGACACGATGCCCTGCGTCACCGTCTGGCCCACGCCGAAGGGGTTGCCGATCGCCATCACGAAATCGCCGACCTCCAGCCGGTCGGCATCGCCGAAGGGCATCGGGTTCAGGCCGGCGGGCGGCTCCTTGATGCGGATGACGGCGAGGTCCGTCCGGCTGTCGCGCAGGACGATCGAGGCTTCGAACTCCCGGCGGTCGGCCAGGGCGACGCGCACCTCGTTCATGTTGTCGATGACGTGGGCGTTGGTGATGACGAGGCCCGTACCGTCCACCAGCACGCCCGACCCGAGGGACTTCTGGGCCCGCTCGCCCCGGGGGCCGCGGCCTCCGTCCGGCTCGCCGAAGAAGCGCCGCATGAACTCCTCCATCGCGCTGGTGCGCGCGTTGGACCGCTTGTCGACGTGCGAGGCGTAGACGTTCACCACCGAGGGCGCGGCGCGCTTCACCACCGGGGCGAAGGAGAGTTGCACCTCGCTGCGGGCCGTCGGCACCTGCTTGACCGGAGGCTCCTGCGGCTCCGTCCGCGCCATCTGCGCGGCGGCCGGGCCTGCGGCCAGGGGCGCCGCGGCGAGGGCGGCGAAGAGCGCTGCGAGGGGAAGGCGGGTCGTCATGCAAGGCTCCGGGACAGTCTGGCCCACCCTCCCCTAGAGGAAGCGGGCCATTCGCTCCAAGCCTATCGGAGCCGATTGCGGCGACCGCGCGACACCTTCACCGGAGGCCGCATGGTCGCCTCGGCCTCACTCCGGCTTGGTGCTCCGGGGGCGCTTGGGCCGGGACGGGTTCGTGGGCGAATAGTTCGGCCGATGACGCAGCCCCAGCCCGAGGGCCCGCGCCAGCGCGGAGCGACGCTCCGAGTACGAGGGCGCGGTCATGGGGTAGCTCGCCGGCAGCCCCCATTTGGCCCGGTACTCGTCCGGCGTCAGGCCGAACAGCGCCAGATGCCGCCGCAGCGTCTTGTAGGGCTTGCCGTCCTCGAACGAGACGATGTGCTCGTGGGTGATCGATTGATCGATCTGGCGCGCGGTCGGCTTCGGCGGTCCGTCGGGAACCGGCGGCACCGTGGTGATGTCCACGAGCGCGCGGAACGTGCCCGATAATACCTCAGAGAGATCACTGGCTTGAACGTGATTGTGGCTCACGTAGGCCGTGGTGATTCTCACCGCGAGGGGCAAAAGTCGCGGATCGGGCAGAGAAGGTGCTGTCATGAGCGCGGGAAATCCCGAAATGATCCCTAAAGCTCCCCTCGACGAGCGTTCAGGACGACGTTATGGGGCGCTCAATCCATACATGCGTCCTATACCGCTTTACAATCTAAAATTTACTATCCGGTTTGGTATTTTTGATCTGCTACAAGGTGAAGTTTCCAGCAAGTCAAGAGTTTTGGATTGTGCCCAATCCATATAATACAGGGATGTACTAAATTCGGTTTCCGGGGTGTGATCAATGTCGCTGCTCCAGGCTTGGGCATATAAAAAGAATTGAAATAGTTTATTATTGCAGCAAGGGCGCCTTCCTCGGGCCACCCGCGCACCCCTCTTGGGCCAAGCTGCCTTGGGCCAAGCTGCGCCGGTCACGCCCCGGCCCAAGGCTTTTCATCGGTCTCGTGCGTTGACAGGTGCGAGCCCTGCGCGCGAACAGGACCCCATGCCCGAGACTTCTCACCGACCCTCCTCATCCGGCGAGCGCGTGGCCGCCGGCGGCATTGTGGCCGTCGTCGTGGCCACCGTTCTGGCGGGCGTGCTGCTGCCGAACCGCGCGCCCGACGGCGCCCGCGCCGTGGCCGACGATCCGTCCTGCCTCGAATGGTCGGACGGGTGCAGCGTCTGTCAGCGACTTCCCGAGGGGCAGGCCTGCTCACTGCCCGGCATCGCCTGCGAGCCCGGCCCGCAACGCTGCCTGCGTCCCGCGAGGGGGTGAGGGCGACGGCGTGGGTGGTCGGCCCGTCCTGCGTTTCGCCCCGAGTCCGAACGGGCGCCTGCATCTCGGCCACGCCTATTCCGCGTTGATCAACGCGGACCTCGCCGGGCGGCTCGGTGGGCTCTGCCGGCTGCGAATCGAGGATATCGACCCCGTCCGCTCGAAGCCCGCCTTCACGGCGGCCATCGTGGCGGACCTCGCCTGGCTCGGGCTGCGCTACCCGGAGCCGGTCCGCGTGCAATCCCGGCATATGGCCGAATATCGGTCAGCGCGGGACGGCTTGGCGGCGCGGGGACTTCTCTATCCGTGCTTCTGCTCCCGGGGCGCGATCCGGGCGGCGGCGGCCGAAGCGCCGGGGCGGGATCCCGACGGGGCGCCGCTCTACCCGGGGACCTGCCGCGGCCTCGATCCCGCCGAGGCGGCGGAGCGGTGTGCCCGGGGCGAGCCGCACACGTGGCGGCTGGACATGGGCCGCGCCCGGACCCGCGACCCCTTCGGCTACTGGGCCTTCGACGGCGACGGCGCGGGCGAGCGGTGGGTCGAGGCCGAGCCCGCCCTCTGGGGCGACGCCGTGGTGTCCCGCCGGGACGTCCCCACCAGCTATCACCTGTCCGTCGTGCACGACGACGCCGTCGAGGGCGTGACTCATGTCGTGCGCGGGAAGGACCTGGAGGCGGCGACGAGCCTCCACGTCCTGCTCCAGCGCCTGCTGGGCCTGCCGTCGCCGCGCTACCACCACCACCGCCTCGTCCAGGACGAGGAGGGGCGCAAGCTCGCCAAGTCGCGGGAATCGCCGGGCCTCGCGACGCTCCGCGACCTCGGCGTCACGCCGGAGGCGATCCGCGCGAGGCTCGGGCTCTGATGGCGAGAGCGCTGTCCGGGATGCCCGGATCGCCCCCCGCTTCTTCGTCCCTGCTTCGCTGCGCACGCAAGGACGAGGGGGGCGGACTGGACCCGAGTTCGACCGTAACGACCGGATAAGGCGGCCCCGCTCAGCGCACCGCCGCGTCCCGCTGGGCCAGGGCCGTGGCGGTCTTGGCCTTGGCCATCGTCCCCTCGATCTGCTCGCGCTGCCGCTTGAAGTCGGCGAGCAGGCGACCGTCGAGTTCCTTGCCCCGGGGGACGCGGATCTTCATCGGATCGACGAAGTGGCCGTTGATGATCACCTCGTAGTGGAGGTGCGCGCCGGTGGAGAGGCCGGTGGAGCCGACATAGCCGATGATCTGGCCCTGCCGCACCCGCGCGCCTTCCGTGATGCCGCGGCCGAAACGAGACATGTGGTTGTAGGTGGTGACGTAGCCGTTGATGTGCTGCAACTCCACGCGGCGGCCGTAGCCGGAGGTCATCTCCGCGCGGATCACGAGGCCGTTGCCCGCCGCCATGATCGGCGTGCCGATCGGGTTCGACCAATCGACGCCGGTGTGGAGCTTGGCATAGCCGAGCACCGGGTGGCGGCGGTAGCCGAACCCCGAGCGCATGATGCCGTCGGCGATCGGCTTGCGCAGCAGGAACTTCTTCAGGGAGCGCCCCTGCTCGTCGAGATAGTCGATCGAGCCGTCGTCGGGGGATTGGAAGCGGTAGACCTTGCGGGTCTCCCCGCCGAGGGTCAGCGCGGCGTAGAGCAGGTCGGGGCGATCCGCGCCTGAGCCTTCCTCGTCGTAGGTATAGAAGAGATCGAGCCCGTCGCCGCTCGACACGCGGCGCTGGAAGTCGATGTCGTAGCTGAAGATCCGGACCATGTCCTCGACGGTGGCCCGGGGGATGTCGTGGCGCCCGGCGGTCTCGTAGAGGCTCTGGTAGAGACGCGGACCCGAACCCGAATCCTCGTCGTCCTCGTCCTCCGACGCCTCGGTGGGCTGCGGTGCCTTGGGCGGCGCATCGTCCTTGGGCGGCGCCACCGGGACGAAGGCGCCCCGATCGGTGATCGCCGCGATGCCCTCGATCCCGGTCTCGCCGTAGAGCACCACCCGCGTGACCTGGCGCGGATCGCCGGGCCGGGGACCGGGGGCGATCTGCACCCGCATCTGCTGGCCTTCCGCGAGGGCACCGACGCGGGCCTTGCCGCCGAGGGCCGCCACGATGCCCCGGATCTGCTCGTCGGTCGCGAGGCCCGTCCCGCGCAGGACCCCCTCCAGGGTCTCGTTGCGGGCCAGGGCGATGTCGCGCTCCTCGACCAGAGGCGCCTCGTTCGGCTTCAATTCCGTCTTGGCGAGCCTCGTCACGTTCTCGGGCACGACGAGCACTTCGATCGCCTTGAACGGATTGTTCTCCTTCGGGCTGCCGTCGAGGGCGCCCGCGGCCTGCTGCAGGGTCCGCGACAGCATGATCTGGGGGGCGACGGGGATCGAGGTCCGGCGCCCGGCCTCCGCGGCGAGGCGGCGCTCCTCCTCGACCTGGGCGATGACGTCGTCGTCGGTGAGGGCCGGGGCGGTCGGGCCGACGGGCGTCCCGAGGAGGTCGCGCTTCACCACCGTGACCTCGGCGCCCGGTGCGTCGGCGCCCGCGTCCGAGGCGCGCTCCAGGGGCTCGTCCGAGGTGAACTTCATCGGATCGAATTTGGGCAGGTCGGTGGTGTAGGTGCCGACCGTGAGGGAGAGCGGCGTCGAGATCCGGACGAAGGGCTTCGCCTTGATGATCTCGCGGTCGCCGAGCCGCACCGTCACCGGGGCGCGGAAGCTCTGGCGCGCGGAGGCGATCATCGGGTTGCGGACGAGCTTGTCGCCCTTGTGTGCGACGTTGGCGCTGCCCTCGCTGGACTGGAGGCGCTGCACGACGACGGCCCGGTCCGACACGGCGGCGAAGGAGACGTCGCCCTGGAGGGAGACGTGGAGCGCCGCCGCGATGAGACCCGCGCCGGTCAATCCGGTGAGGGAACTGGCGCACAGCCATCGCAGATTGACGGCGCGACGGTCGATCTGCCCCGCATCGGCGGCGAAGAGATCGAGGGGCGCCGGTCCGCCGTGCGACGCCGGCGCCGGACCGCCGATCTTGTATCGCTCGCGCTTCACTAGAGCAGGTCCTGCTGAACACCCGCCGCCATCGGCATCGCGTCGGCGTCGAGAGAGGCTCGGGCACGGACCGGAAGGCCGTCCCCGCCGAGAGACCATGTCATGGGGCAGGATGTCGAGATTGAGGCGTGACGACGGGGGGGCTTCTTAAGAGGGCAACCGTGGGGGCGACGGCGATGCGCCCCGCCCGGCCCCCCGGCCAACTTTCTCGATTTTTGCGGTTGACGGGTGGGGTTGGGGTCCGTATACCCCTGTTCATCGGCGCCGGCCGCGGAAGTGGACCGGACGCTGGCTTGTCTGTCTCTGGTGTCGTTTTGGCGGCGATGAGGCGGGCGGCTCTACCGGACAATCGAGTGGGACGTGCCTGGCGGTGGTTTAAGCCTGGTGTGTCAGTTCGTTGGGTTTGGTGGGA
>NZ_BPQE01000021.1 GCF_022179085.1 Methylobacterium aerolatum | reverse complement strand
AGCGCGCTGATCTCGATCACGGTCGTTCGGCGCGCGGCGCGCGGGCCCGGGGGCCGACTGTGCCCATTTGCCTCAATCCCTCCAACGCGCGCGACGGCGCTCCGGGACCTAGTTCAGGATCAGTCGACTTCCGCGCGCCGCCCCGGGCTGTCGTTCCAGTCCCGGCCCCGTCGTCCCGGGCCGCCCGCGCCGGTCTCTGGTTCTTTTCGGATTGAGGGTTCGGCCATGCGCTTCCTTCTCGCTTCCGCGGTTCCCCTCCTGATGGCGGCCACGCCCGTGCTGGCGCTGGAGGCCGGGGACAGCATGCAGGACTGGGCGGCGGCCCCACGCGCCGACAAGGAGACGGTGCTGCGCAAGATGGATTCCCTGGCCGGCGGGTCCGCCGCCCGGGACAAGGTGCTGTCCTGCCTCGACGACACGGCGAAGACCGCCGGCCACGGAAGCCTGCCGATCTCGGAGGTCGCGAAGGCGTGCTCCGACCAGTCGGCGAAGCAGAACATCTAGGGCATCGATCCGGACGGAGGCGTCGGCCCTGTCTGGATCGATGCACACACGAGACGCTGGAGCGATTTCGGTTCTCCCCGTGTCGAACCGGCATCGAGGTCGGCCGTGACCGTTACCGTGTCAGGTTGACCGTGATGTTCTTGGTTTGCGTGAAGCTGTCCAGCATCGCCGAGAGCGAGAACTCACGGCCGAGGCCGCTCTGCTTGTAGCCGCCGTAGGAATGGCCGGGGAGCTGGCCGCCACCCTGGTTGATCTGCACCCATCCAGCCTCCACGTCGCGGGCGGCCCGGAGGGCGCGTCCGATGTCGTGCGTCCAGATGTAGGCGGCGAGCCCGTAATGGCTGTCGTTGGCCATACGGATGACCTCGTCCTCGTCCTCCCACGGAATCGCCACGAGGACGGGGCCGAAGATCTCCTCGCGCGCGAGGCGCCAGTCGTTGTCGGCCTGGGCGAAGGCCGTCGGCCGCATGAAGTAGCCCTGGGCCAGGGGGCCGTCCGTGTCGGGCAGGCCGCCCATGACGAGCCGCGAGCCGGCTTGGCGCTGGCCGTCCTCGACGTAGCCGCAGACCTTCTTGAACTGGCGCTCGTTGATGATGGCGCCGACGTCGCTCGCCTCGTCCAGGGCGTCGCCGATCTTGAGCTGGGACGCCTTCGCGACGAGCTTCTCCAGGAAGCCGTCGTAGATGGAGCGGTGGAGGAACAGGCGCGACCCGGCGGTGCAGGACTGGCTCTGGCGGGTGAAGCGCATCGCGGCGACGATGCCGTCCACCACCCACTCCTCGTCGGCGTCCGGGAAGACGATGGACGGGCTCTTGCCGCCGAGTTCCAGCGAGACAGGCAGGATGCGCTTGGCGGCGGCCTCCATCACCAGCTTGCCCACCCCGGTCGAGCCCGTGAAGGACAGCTTGGCCACGTGGGGATGGTGGAGCAGCGGGCTCCCGCATTCCGGCCCCGTGCCGGCGAGCATGTTCAGCACGCCGGGCGGCAGATGTGCCTCACAGATCTCCGCGAGCTTCAGGACCGCCAGCGGCGCGTCCTCGGCGGTCTTCATCACCATGGTGTTGCCGGCGCACAGGCCCGGCGCGATCTTCACGGTCGCCAGCATGAAGGGCGCGTTCCAGGGGATCACCGCCGCCACGACGCCCAGCGGCTCGCGCTGGGTGTAGCTCAGCATGTCGTGCGACAGGGGCAGGGTCTCGCCCTTGGTTTCGCTGGCGAGGCCGCCGAAGTAGCGGAACATCTCGATGGCGGTGCGGACCTCCGGCCGGGCCTGGGTGCGCAGGGCGTTGCCGGTCTCCTCGGCGATGGTGCGGGCCAGCTCCTCGTGCCGGGACTCCATGTCGTCGGCGATCCGCATCATCAGGCGGCCCCGCTCTCGGGCCGGGAGCTTGCGCCAGGTGGCGAAGGCGGACAGCGCCGCCGCGACGGCCCGGTCGACGTCGGCGGCCCCGCCCCGGGGCACCTCGGCGATGGGCACCCGGCGCGAGGGATTCTCGACGGTGATGGTCTCGCCCGAGGCGGCCCAGACCCATTCGCCGCCGATCAGCATCGGCTGGCGGCGCAGGCCCTGCTGGCCCGCGGTGTCGGCGCTGTCTCGCATCGTCAGTCTCCCGTGATGGTCTCGGCGAGCTCGTGACTGTCTCGCCCGAAGGTGGAGGGTCGAAGGCGGATCCGTGCGTCAGGGCGCGTCGTTCGCGCTGCGCATCTGCGCCACCAAGTCCGCGAAGATGCGGCCTCCGGTGGTGAGGTGGTCGTGCATCGCGAGGCTCGCCCCCTCGGGGTCTCCGTTCACGATGGCGGCCACGATGGCGGCGTGGTCGCGGAAGGATTGCTGGATCCGCCCCGGCTTCTGGAACGGGTAGCGGCGGTAGACCCGCAGCCGCGCCCGGGCGTCCCGGATGCTGGCTTCGAGGTAGGGGTTGCAGGCCCCGCGATAGATTACCTCGTGCAGTTCGGTGTTGACGGCATCGTAGCCCTGCTGGTCGTCGAGCAGGGCCTCGCTGCGCCCGTGGACGGCCACGAGCTGCTGCCGCTGCTCCGGCGGCATCCGGGTGGCCGCGAGCCGGGCGGCCATGCATTCGAGTTCGGTCATGACCTCGAACATGGCGACGAACTGCTCGGCGCTCATGATCGCCACGGTGGCGCCGCGCCGCTGCCGGAGGTCCACGAGCCCGCGCGAGGCGAGCTGGATCAGCGCCTCGCGCACGGGCGTCTTGGAGACCTGGAACATTTCGGAGAGCTGGCGCTCCTCCAGCCTCGTTCCGGGCGCCAGCGCCCCGGAATCGATCCCGGACCGAATCCAGTTCGCGATCTCGCCCGTCCGGTTGAGCTTCTGCACCGCCACCGCCGTCCCCAAGCCATCGGCCGACGGACCCCGGTTTAGGGGGCCGAGCCCCTTCCGGTAAGGGGGGCGATCGCTGGAAAAGGACGCTGACATATTTTTTTTGGATTGACGAATATATTTTTCGGTTTGAAAAAGATGCGGCTTGCGGTCGTGGTGGGTGCCCCGTGATGTCAATCGAAGCGTCGGACGGGTTGCCGACCCTCACGGCCGAGAACGCCGTCGCACGTATCCACCTCAACCGGCCGCGGCAGCACAACCGTTTCGAGCCGGCCGACGTCGAGGCCATCGCGGCGATGCTCGACGAGATCGAGCGTGACCGGAGCGTCCGCGTGCTCGTGGTGACGGCGAGCGGGCCGAGCTTCAGCGCGGGCTTCAACATCGGCTCCATCGGCAGCGCCGGCTCCTACGAGCAGGCCTTCGCCTTCAACCGGCTCTGCGACCGCCTCGAAGACCTGCGGATGCCGACGATCTGCGCCCTCAACGGCAGCGTGTATGGCGGCGCGACGGATTTCGCCCTGGCCTGCGACCTGCGGATCGGCGTGAGGGGATCGCAGATGATGATGCCCCCCGGCCGGCTCGGCATCCAGTACGGCTACGGCGGCCTGCGGCGCTACGTGGAGCGCCTCGGCCTTCCGGCGGCCCAGCGCCTCTTCCTCACGGCCGAAACGATCGACGCGGAGACGATGCTCGCCCTCGGCTTCCTCGGCGAACTCGTTCCCCCCGACGCGCTGGCCGGGCGCGTCGATGCGCTGGCGGCCGCCGTCGCCGCGCGGGCACCGGATGCCGTGCGCGGCCTGAAGGCGTCCCTCAACGCCATCGCCCGCGGCCGCGCCGACCCGGACGAGATCCACGACCGCTTCGTCACGGCCTTCACCACGCCCAACGCGCAGGAGGGGCTGCGGGCGTGGAAGGAGAAGCGCCTGCCGCGCTTCACGGACGACGAGTGCGTCAATCCAGTCGGAGGCGTCAGCCGAGACTGGAAAAATTGATGCAACAACAATGAGCTGGTGCACGCACGCATGAACGAAGTGAGGGCGTCACTGCACTAGTCCCGCTGCCGCCGCGCCGGCAAAGGGCGACACGCCAGCGCCCCGGACCGGCCGATCCGATCCCAACCGATGCCAGAGCGGGCGCAAAGCCCGCCGCCAGGGAGGTCACCATGCCGAGAACGATCCGCGCCGCGCTCACGCTTCTGGCCGTGGCGACCCTCGCGAGCCCGCCGGGCCGTGCGGCGGAGGGTCCCGTTCGCATCGGGGTGCTCAACGATCAATCCGGGCTCTACAGCGAGTTCGGCGGGGCCGGGTCGGTGGAGGCGGCGAAGATGGCGGTCGCCGACTTCGGCGGGACCGTGCTCGGACGCCCGATCGAGGTGCTGTCGGCCGACCACCAGAACAAGACCGACGTCGGCGCCGGCATTGCCCGCAAGTGGTTCGATCAGGATAACGTCCTGGCGATCGCGGACCTGACGAACTCGGCGGTCGCCATCGCCGTCCAGAACATGGCCAGGGAGCGCGGGCGCATCACCCTCGCCTCGGGCCCCGGCACGAACCGGCTGACCAACGAGGATTGCTCGCCCACCGGCTTCCACTGGCCCTGGGACACCTATTCGCAGGCGGTGGGCACCTCGCGGGCGGTGATCCAGGACGGCGGGAAGACGTGGTTCCTGATCGCCGCCGACTACGCCTTCGGGCACCAGATGGCGGCCGACCTGACGAAGACCATCACCGAGAACCACGCGACCGTGGTCGGCCAGACGCGCCACCCGACCGGCACGCAGGACTTCTCCTCCTACCTGCTGCAGGCCCAGGCCTCCAAGGCGCAGATCATCGGGCTCGCCAACGGCGGCGTCGACACGACGAACGCCGTGAAGCAGGCCGGCGAGTTCGGCATCACCCAGGGCGGGCAGCGGATCCTCGGCCTCATCACCGTGATCAGCGACGTGCACGCGCTGGGCCTGAAGGTCGCCCAGGGCCTGATCGCGACGACCGCCTTCTACTGGGACCGCAACGAGGACAGCCGTACCTTCGGCAAGCGCTACATGGCGCTGACGGGCCGGATGCCCGACATGATCCAGGCCGGCGTGTATTCGTCGGTCCTGCATTACCTCAAGGCGATGAAGGCCGCCGGCACCGACGACGGGAAGGCCGTGGCCGAGGCCATGCGGGCGATGCCGGTCGACGACCTCTTCGTGAAGAATGGGAAGGTGCGCGTCGATGGCCGCATGGAACACGACATGTACCTGATCCAGGTGAAGAGCCCCGCCGAATCGAAGGGGCCGTGGGATTACTACCGCGTGCTCCGGACGATTCCCGCCGCCGAGGCCACCCTGCCCCTGGCGGAGAGCAAGTGCCCGCTCGTGAAGAAGTGAGACCTCGGAAGCCGGGAGCATCGCCATGACGACCATCGCCTTCATCGGCCTGGGGAACATGGGCTTGCCCATGAGCCGCCGCCTCATCGGGGCCGGCCACCGGATCGTCGGCTACGACGTGTCGGAGGCCGCCCGCACGGGCCTCGCCCGCCAGGGCGGGCACGCCGCCGCCACGCTCGGCGAGGCGGTGGCCGAGGCCGAATGCGTCATCACGATGCTGCCGACGGGCCGGCACGTGCGCGCCGTCTACGAGGACGAGGGCGGCATCCTCGCCGCTGCGCCCCGCGACGCCCTGCTGATCGACAGTTCGACCATCGACATCGAGAGCGCCCGGGCGGTGAGCGCCGCCGCCGCCGCCGCCGGCTTCGCCATGGTGGACGCCCCCGTCTCCGGGGCGGTGCCCGCCGCCGAGGGCGGGCGGCTGACCTTCATGGTCGGCGGCGGCGCGCAAGCCTATGCCCGCGCCCGACCCCTCCTTGAGCCGATGGGGGCGAACTTCTTCCATGTGGGCCCGGCGGGTTCCGGCCAAGCGCTCAAGATCTGCAACAACATGCTCGCCGGGATGACCATGGTCGCCCTGTCCGAGGCGATTGCGCTGGGCGAGAAGCTCGGCCTCGACCACCAGATCCTCTACGACGTGATCGTCAAGTCGTCCGGGAATTGCTGGGCCCTGGAGAAATACTGCCCCGTGCCGGGGCCGGTCCCGGCCTCGCCCGCCAACCACGGCTACGCGCCGGGCTTCGCCCTGCCGATGATGCTGAAGGACATGCGGCTGGCGCAACAGGCGGCGGGCAGTGTCCAGGCCGCGACGCCCCTCGCCGGCGCGGCGGTGGCGCTCTACCAGATGGCCGCCGCGGGCGGCTATGCCGACCGCGACTTCAGCGCCATCTTCCAGCTCATCGCGGGCGGGGGCGACCGGACGCACGCGGGCACGACGCCCGCCTCGGGTTGAGCGATCGATGTCAGACAACCTCTACGATCGGCTGTGTCCCGGCTCGACGCCGGAGGCTCCGGTGTTCCGGGCCGAGGACGGGACGCGCTGGACGCGGGCCGACGTCGCGGATCTCGCCGGCCGGTTCGCGGCCTTCCTCGGGCAGGCGGGCGCCGGGGCGGGGGACCGGGTGGCCGTGCAGGTCGAGAAGTCGCCCGAGGCGGTCTGCCTCTATCTCGCCTGCCTCAAGGCCGGGGCGGTCTACGTGCCGCTCAACACCGCGTATACCGGGGCGGAGGTGCGCCGGATCCTCGACGACGCGCGGCCGCGCCTGTTCGTGGGCGGGGCGGCGATGATCGCGGCGCTCGGCGCGGAGGGCCTGCCGCCGGATTGCGCGGCGCTCCCCCTCGATGCGCGGGCGGAAGGCAGCGTGCTCGCCGCCGCGCGGGCGATGCCGCCCCTGGCGGAGACCGTGCCCCTCGGGGGCGATGATCCTGCGGCCATCCTCTACACCTCCGGGACCACGGGGCGGCCCAAGGGCGCCGTGCTCAGCCACGCCAACCTGCTCTTCTCCGCCGACTCCCTCGTGCCCCTGTGGGGGATGCGGGCCGACGACGTCCTGCTCCATGCCCTTCCGGTCTTCCATGCCCACGGGCTGTTCATCGCCATCAACACCGCCCTGCGGGTCGGGGCGAGCACCCTGTTCCTGGAGCGGTTCACGCCGGACGCCGTGATCCGGACCCTGCCGGACGCCACGGTGTTCATGGGCGTGCCGACCTTCTACGGCCGCCTTCTCGCGGACCCCCGCCTCGATGCCGGGCTCTGCGCCGGGATGCGCCTGTTCACCTGCGGCTCGGCGCCCCTGTCGGCCGCGGTCCACGAGGCCTTCCGGGCGCGCACGGGTCACACGATCCTCGAACGCTACGGCCTGACGGAGACCACGATCGTCGCCTCGAACCCCCTCGACGGGCTGCGCGCCCCGGGGACGGTCGGCTACGCGCTGCCCGGCGTGGATGTCGCCGTGCGCGACCGGGACGGCCGCCCGCTGCCGGCCGGGACGGTGGGCGAGCTCGTCCTGCGGGGCCCGAACGTCTTCCAGCGCTACTGGAACCTGCCGGAGGCCACCGCCGCCGCCACGACCGGGGACGGGTTCTTCCGGACGGGCGACCTTGCCACCATCGCCCCCGACGGCCGCATCGCCATCGTCGGGCGGGCCAAGGACATGATCATCTCGGGCGGCTACAACGTGTACCCGCAGGAGGTCGAGACCGCCCTGAGCCGGATCGAGGGGATCCGGGACAGCGCGGTGATCGGGGTGCCGCACCCGGATTTCGGCGAGGGCGTCGTGGCGGTGATCGAGCCGGAGGAGGGCCGCGCCCCGCCCGCGGCGGACGTCATCGTGGCGCGGCTGGCCGGGGAACTCGCCCGCTACAAGCTGCCCAAGGTCGTCGTCTCGATGCCGAGCTTGCCGCGCAACGCCCTCGGCAAGGTCCAGAAGAACGATCTCCGCGAGATCCACCGGGCCGCTTTCGGGGGCGAGGCGGGCTGAGCCGCCTTCCTCTTCGCGACGGCGTCTTGCCGCGGGGGGAACCGGGGGCCGCCCCGCGCCGGTTCCCTGCCATGCTGCGCCCCGCCCTCGACTGGTTCTTCCGTGACCGCACGAGCGGGCGCATCGTCCTCGCCCAATGGCCGAACGCGCCGCTCTGGCTCTTCGGCCTCTTGCAGGCCGTCGCTTGGATCGCGGGCCTGGAGGGGGGCGCCGGGCGCTGGGCCGCTCTCGCGTCCCGGGTCGCCCTGGCGGTCTGGGCGGGCGACGAGGTCCTGCGCGGCGTCAATCCGTGGCGGCGCTGCCTGGGCGCGGCGGTCCTGCTCTGGCTGGCGGTCGGTCTGGCCGAGTGACCGCCCGCGCCGCTCAGACCTGCAACACCCTGATGTTGTTCGTGTTGCCGGTGGTGTGGAACGGGATGCCCGCCGCCACGACGATGAGGTCGTGGGGTTTGGCGAACCCCTCCGCCTGGACGTAGTCCGCCGCCTTGGCGGTCATCTCCTCGTAGCTGTTCACGTCCTCCGTTTGGAGCGGGTGCGCGCCCCAGAGCAGGCAGAGCCGCCGGGCGGTGTCGATGTTGGGCGTCAGCGCCAGGATCGGCGGCTCGGGCCGCTTGCGGGCCACCCGCGCGGCGGTGGTGCCGCTCGCCGTGTAGGCCACGATCGCCTTGGCGTGGAGCGCCTCGGCCAGCACGGCGGTGGCGGTGGCCACCGCGTGGGGCGGGGTCTCCTCCTCGCCGGGGTCGGAGGCGGCCACGATGGAGTGGTAGAGCTTGTGGCCTTCCACGCTGCGGATGATGCGGTCCATCATCGAGACCGCCTCCACCGGGTACTGGCCGGTGGCCGATTCGGCCGAGAGCATCACCGCGTCCGCGCCGTCGTAGATCGCGGTCGCGACGTCCGAGGCCTCGGCCCGGGTGGGGGCGGGGGCGCCCACCATCGAATCGAGCATTTGGGTCGCGACGATCACCGGCTTCACCGCGAGACGGCAGGCGCGGATCAGCTCCTTCTGGCGGCCGGGCACGTCCTCGTGCGGAATCTCCACGCCGAGGTCGCCGCGGGCGACCATCACCGCGTCGGAGAGGCGGATGATGTCCTCGATCCGCTCCAGCGCCTGCGGCTTCTCGATCTTGGCGAGCAGCCCGGCCCGGTCGCCGATCAGGCCACGCGCCTCGATCATGTCCGAGGGCTTCTGCACGAAGGACAGGGCGACCCAATCGACGCCGAGGTCGAGCCCGAAGGCGAGGTCGGCCCGGTCCTTCGCCGTCAGCGGCGACAGGTCGAGGAGCGTGCCGGGCAGGTTGACGCCCTTGCGGTTGGAGACGGCCCCGCCGGTGATCACCTCGGCGGTGAGGGATTCGGACTCCAGGCCGGTGACGCGCACCCGCACCCGGCCGTCGTCGATCAGCAGGTCCTGGCCGGGCACCACCGCCGCGAAGATTTCGGGGTGACGCAGCGGGATCGCCTGCTCGTCGCCCTCCGCGCCGTCGAGCACGAAGCGCACGCTCTCGCCCGCCACGAGGTCGAGGCGCCCGTCGCGGACGGTGCCGACGCGGATCTTCGGCCCCTGGAGGTCCTGCAGGATGCCGATGGGGCGCCCGACCTCCGCCTCCAGCGCCCGGATGGCGGCGTGGACCCTGGCGTGGTCGTCGTGGGTGCCGTGGCTGAAGTTGAGGCGGAAGGTATCGACGCCCGCCAGGAACAGGGCCTTCAGCCGGTCGGGCGCGGAACTCGCCGGGCCCACGGTCGCGACGATCTTGGCGTGGCGGTGTCGGCGCATGGGCATCCGGCCGGACGGAGCGGCCGCCTCTGGTGGCGTGGGCGGATCGGGCGATGCGGGATCGCGCGGGACGGACCGGCCCCGGTGGGGGCCGGCGGCCCGAGACTACCGCCACCGGGCGGCCCCTTGGAAGCCGCGATCCGCCCGGTGGTGTCGGGGCGCGTCGCGGGGATCCGCCGGGCTCAGGGGCGGGCCATCCCCGTCACGCGTTGTCGCCCCGGATCGCGGCGATCACCGCATCGGTGACTTGGCGCGTCGTGGCCTCTCCGCCGAGGTCGGGGGTGTGCAGGCTCGGGTCGGCGGTGACCCGCTCCACCGCCCGCATCAGCCGGTCTGCGGCGGGCTTCTCACCGAGGTGCTCCAGCATCTGGCAAGCGGTCCAGAAGGTGGCGATGGGGTTGGCGATGCCCTTGCCGGTGATGTCGAAGGCCGATCCGTGGATCGGCTCGAACATCGAGGGGAATTTGCGCTCCGGGTTGATGTTCGCGGTCGGCGCGATGCCGAGCGAGCCGGCGAGCGCGGCGGCCAGATCCGACAGGATATCGGCGTGCAGGTTCGTCGCCACGATGGTGTCGAGGGATTCGGGCTTGCCCACCATCCGCATGGTCATGGCATCGACCAGCATCTTGTCCCAGGTCACGTCCGGGAATTCCCGCGCGACCTCGGCGGCGATCTCGTCCCACATCACCATGGCGTGGCGCTGGGCGTTCGACTTGGTGACGACGGTGAGCAGCTTGCGCGGGCGGCTCCGTGCCAGCGTGAAGGCGTAGCGCATGATGCGGCTGACGCCCGTGCGGGTCATCATCGAGACGTCGGTGGCGACCTCCTCCGGGTGGCCCTGGTGGACGCGCCCGCCGACCCCCGCATACTCGCCCTCCGAGTTCTCGCGCACGATCACCCAGTCGAGTTCCGGCCCCGAGACGTGGCGCAGGGGGCTGGTGATGCCGGGCAGGATCCGCGTCGGGCGGACGTTGGCGTACTGGTCGAAGGGCTGGCAGATGGCGAGGCGCAGGCCCCATAGGGTGATGTGGTCGGGCACGTCGGGGGCGCCCACCGCGCCGAAGTAGATCGCATCGTGGTTGCGGATCTGCTCGCGGCCGTCGGCGGGCATCATCACGCCGTGCTTCTTGTAGTAGTCCGAGCCCCAGTCGAAATGGTCGAACCGGAACGCGAAGGTGCCGGTCTTCGCCGCCAGGGCGTCGAGGACCTCGATGCCGGCGGCGATCACCTCGATGCCGATGCCGTCGGCGGGAATGGCGGCGATCCTGTAGGTCTTCGTCATGGCGGGTCTCCGTGTCGGGGATGCGGGAAGCGAAACTCAGTGCGCGACGGCGTTCGCGGCCCCGCGCCGCCGCCCCGCGCGGGCGACGGCGAGGGTGAGGACGGCGGAGAGGACGAGGAAGCCCGCCACCACCATCAGCCCGCCGGTGAAGCTGCCGGTACGGTCCTTGATCCACCCGATCGCCCAGGGGCCGACGAAGCCGCCGAGGTTGCCGATGGAGTTGATGGTGGCGATGCCCACCGCCGCCGCCTGCCCGGAGAGGAAGAGCGTCGGCATCGCCCAGAGGGGCGGCTTGGCGGCGCTGATGCCGCAATTGACGAGGGTGAGCGCGGCGACGACGGCCATGGTCGAGCCCGCGCCTCCGGCCAGCATCAGGCCCAGCGCCGCGACGAGGCAGGCGATGACGACGTGCCACGTCCGCTCGCCGGTCCTGTCCGAGTGCCGCGCCCACAGGACCATGGCGATGATCGCCAGGGTCGGCGGCACGGCGTTGAGGAAGCCGACCTCCAGGGTGGACAGGCCGAAGCCCTTGATGATCTGCGGCGCCCAGATCCCCAGCGTGTAGAGGCCCGCCGAGGTGCCGAAATAGATCAGCGCCAGCGCCAGGACCCGGATGTCGGCCATCCCGGCAAGGATGCCGTGCCCGGCACCGTCCTTGGCCGCGACCGCCTTCTGCGCGTGCTCCCGGTTCATCTCGGCCACGAGCCAGGCGCGCTGGTTGTCGGCCAGCCACGCCGCCTTCTCGGGCCGGTCGGTCATGTAGACGAGGACCACGACGCCGAGCAGCACGGCGGGAACCGCCTCGATCAGGAACATCCACTGCCAGCCGTGCAGCCCGAGGACGCCCTCCATCCCGAGGAGCGCGCTGGAGAGCGGCGAGCCGATCACCACGGAGATCGGCGCGGCGGCCATGAACAGCGAGACGACGCCGGCCCGGTAGCGGGCGGGGAACCAGTACGTCAGGTAGAGGATGATGCCGGGAAAGAAGCCCGCCTCCGCGGCGCCGAGCAGGAAGCGCAGGCCGTAGAAGGTGTACTCGCCCCGCACGAAGGCGAAGGCGCCGGAGATCAGGCCCCAGGTGATCATCACCCGGGCGATCCAGATCCGCGCGCCGACCCTGTGCAGCACGATGTTCGAGGGCACCTCGAACAGGAAGTATCCGAAGAAGAAGATGCCGGCGCCGAAGCCGAAGACGGCCGAGCTGAAGCCGAGATCCTTGTTCATCGTCAGCGCGGCGAAGCCGATGTTCACCCGGTCGATGAAGGCGATGAAGTAGAGCAGGCAGATGAAGGGCACCAACCGCCACGCCACGCGGCGCATGGTCTCCTTCTCCAGGGACGTGTCCATCGTTTCCTCCGGCGGACGATCATGCGCCGATTTTGTATGTCAGCTTGCATGCAAGATGGCATCAAATGCTGCCGATCCGGCGGTGTTGTCAATCCCGCATTGCAGCTTGCATGGAAGTTGGTAGGACGACACGGGATGGGGAGGGTGCGATGGCTCGGGATCCGGCGGCGGCGAAACCTCCACGGGCCGAGGAGCCCGGAAGGCCGCCCTCGATGGTCGATGAGGCCTATGCCGCCCTGAAGCAGGGGATCCTCGATTCGCGCTTCCCGCCGGGCTTCCACGCCTCGGAGCAGGAGATCGCCCTGCGGCTCGGCATGAGCCGGACGCCGGTCCACGAAGCGGTGATCCGCCTTCAGGAGGATGGGCTGGTGCGGGTCCTGTCCCGGCGCGGCGTGCTGATCTGCGCCCTCGCGCCCGAGGACATGCGCGAGATCTACGACGTGATCGTCGCCGTCGAGGGACGCGCGGCGGAATTGCTGGCCGCGCTGCCGGATGCCGCCCGCGCGGAGGTCACGGCCGAGCTCGCCCGCGAGACGGAGGCCATGGCGCAAGCAGGGCAGGGGGGCGACCTGCCCGCCTGGGGCCAGGCGGACGCGCGCTTCCACAGGACCCTCGTGGAGCGCGCCGGCAACGGCCGGATGACCCGGATCATCCAGACCATCAACGATCAGTCGCATCGCGCGCGGATGATCACGCTCAAGCTGCGCCGGGAACTCGGTTCCTCGGTGGCCGAGCACCGCGCCATCATCGAGGCCATCCGCAGCGGCGATGCCAAGGCCGCCCAGGCCCATGTCCACGACCACCGCCTGCGCGCCCGGGACGAACTGCTGCCCATCTTGGAAAGCTTCGGGCTGAGGCACCTGTAGGCCCGGCGGGCGGAAACCGCCGCCGGACCGAGTGCAGGGACGCACCCACTCGGGTCATGCGTCCCTGCCGTCGCACTGTGTGGTTGCAGCGATTTTTCCCAGACGCGCCTAGTGCCTCCGTCTGGATCGACGCATCAGGACTGCGACTTGAGATAGGCGATCAGGTCGGTGAGCTTCTTGTCGTCCGAGATGCCCTGGAAGACCATCTTGTTGCCGGGCACCTTGGCCTTCGGGTTCTTCAGCCATTCCTTGAGGTTGGCCTCGTCCCAGGTCAGGCCCGAGTTCTTGAGGGCGGCCGAGTAGCTGTAGCCCTCGTAGGTCCCCGCCTTGCGGCCGACGACGCCCTTGAGGTCCGGCCCGACGCCGTTCTTCTGGAAGTTGTGGCACGCCTTGCAGGGCGCGAACGCCTTCTCCCCGGCCGCCACGTCGCCCGCGTCCTGCGCGCCGGCCGGCGTGCAGAGCAGCGCCACGAGGATGGCGCCGAATACTGATGACCGCATCGTTTCCCCTTGTGTTGTCGGTGGGCGACGCCGACCCCCGCCCCGTCGCCCGCCCCGAGCCGGCTCCCTTGCGGGGAGCGGCCGGCGGCGGATGACAAAGTCGGGGCGTTGTTGAGTGCGCCGGAGAGTAGACGGTTGCCCGATCGACTTAATCCGGATCCGCGCCGCACCGGGGTGAGGGGAACACCCCGGCGGGCCCGGCGGGTCAGCCCTTGCCGAGGCGACGGTGGTTCGCCCGCACCTTGCGCCGGTAGTCGCGCACGACCTTCTCGGGCGTGCCGCCCGTGGCGAGGGTCGCGGCGGCCTCGCCGGCCGCCTTGACCTTCTCGGTCACCATCAGCCGCGCCTCCCGCCGCGCCTTCGGGCCGCCGAGCATGAACATCGCCATCCTCTGGCCGATGACCATCTGCGCCTCGACGCCGAGCAGGGCGAGTTCGGTGCCCATCGTCATCCAGGCATTCGCCGACGACGCCGCCGAAGACGCCGACTTCTTCGCCGATTTCCGACGTGACCTCACGGGGACAGCCTCCTTGTGGGCGGCGCGGCGCCTCAGGCGGCGCTCTCGCGCCGCGTCACGATCAGAGCCCAGATCGTCGCCGGAATCCAGCCGATGATGGTCAAGTGCAGGACGATGCAGAGGATCCCCTGGAGCACCTTGCCGCGCAGGAACATCGCGAGCCACGGCGCCAGGAAGCAGATGAGGATCATGATCATGGGTCGAACGCCTTTCGAATTTCGACCCTGAACCTCACTGCGGGCGGATGGTTCCGTCTCAATGCCCCCCCCGCCGGTGCGACGCCCCGGCGACGGGAGGCGGCGCCTGCGCGGACGCGGTCACTGGCCAGCGGGGGAGCTTCCTGGCACAAGGCCGCAGGGGCGCGGTGGAGCCCTGACGGCCCACGAATGAATTCCCTGCTCACGGATCGCACCGTCGGTGATCCCGATCGCCTCGCGGCGCTCGACGCCCTCGGCGTGCTCGACACGCCGGCCGAGACGGATTTCGACGACGTGGTGCGCCTCGCGACCCGGCTGTGCGCCGTCCCGGTGGGCCTCGTCAGCTTGGTCAGCGCGGACCGGCAATGGTTCAAGGCCCGCGTCGGCTTCCCCGCGAGCGAGACGGACCTCGACCGCTCGGTCTGCCGGATCGCCCTGTCCGCCGACGACCTCCTCGTCATCCCCGATCTCGCGGCGGACCCGCGCACCGCCGCCAACCCCCTGGTGACCGGCGAACCCCGCATCCGCTTCTATGCCGGCGCGCCGCTGCGGCTCGGCAACGGCCTCGTGGTCGGCTCGCTCTGCGTCATCGACACCGCGCCCCGGCCCGGCGGGCTGACGCCGGAGCAGGCCGAGGATCTGCGCGTGCTGGCCCGGCAGGTGGTGGCCCAGCTCGAACTGCGCGGCGCCCTGCGCGGCCGGGCGGAGGCGGCCGAGGCTTCGCGCCGCTGCGCCGACGACGCACGCCGGAGCGAGGCCCGCTACCGCGCGCTGTTTGAGGCCATCGACACCGGCTTCTGCACCGTCGAGCTGCGCTTCGAGGATACCCCCGGCGGCCAGCGGGTGGCCGATTACCGCTTCCTCGAAGTCAACCCGGCCTTCGTGGCCCAGACCGGCTTCGTCGGCGCGGTCGGCCGGTGGATGCGGGACCTCGTGCCGGACCACGATCAGCACTGGTTCGATCTCTACGGCCACGTCGCCCTCACCGGGCAGTCGGTCCGCTTCGAGAGCGGGGCCGTCGCCCCCAACCGCTGGTTCGACGTCCAGGCCTTCCGCGTCGGCACGCCGGAGGACCGCCGGGTCGCGATCCTGTTCAACGACATCTCGGCCCGGCGCGCCTCGGAGATCGCCCTGCGGGCGAGCGACACCCGCTCGCGGCTCGCCCAGGAGGCCGGCCAGGTCGGCACCTTCGAACTTGACGTGGCCAGCGGCGCCATCACGGTGTCGGCGGAGTATTGCCGCCTGCACGGCCTGCCGGTCGCGCCGGTCTACACCCTCGCCGACGTCACCGCCCCGATCCTCCTGGCGGACCGGGCCAAGCTGTCGACCGAGGCCTCCCGGGCCGACGGCAGCGCCGCCGAACCCATCGAGTACCGCATCCGGCGCGCCGACGACGGAGCCCTGCGTTGGATCACCCGGCAATGGCAGCCGGCGCGCGACGGGGCGGGCGTCATCGTCCGCTGGTTCGGCACGGTCCGCGACGTCACCGAACGGCACATCGCCCAGGAGATCCTCCGCGTCAGCGAGGAACGGCTGAGCCTCGCCTTCGAGGCGTCGGGCTCCCTCGGCTGGTGGGATTGGGACATCCCGAACGACCGGCTCTACGCGGGCGAGTACTTCGCCCGGATGTACGGGGTCGACCCCGCCCTGGCCGCCGCCGGCGCCCCCCTCGCCGCCTTCATCGCGGGCATCCACCCCGAGGATCGGACCTGGGTGGGCGAGCGCATCGCCCACGCCATCGAGACCGCCGGGGACTTCGCGGAGGAATACCGCCTGCTGGCCGCGGACGGGACGGTGACCTGGGTCCACGCGCGCGGGCGCTGCTACCACGATGCCGAGGGGCGGCCCCTGCGCTATCCGGGAGTCGCCACGGACATCACCGCCGTCAAGAAGGCCGGGCTCCGCCAGGACGCGCTGCTCCGGCTCGGCGACCGCCTGCGCGACCTCGACACCGTGCCCGGCCTCGTCCAGGCCGCGGCCGAGATCGTGGCGGACGTCCTCGGCGCCTCGCGGGCCGGCTACGGGCTGGTGGAGCCCGTGGACGAGACCCTCGACATCCCGACGGATTGGTGCGCGCCGGCGATCGACTCCATCGCCGGATCGTACAAATTTCGCGAGTACGGCAGCCATATCGAGGATCTCAAGCGCGGCGAGATCGTCCTCATCGAGGATGTGGAGCGGGACCCGCGCAGCCGCGCGACGGCCGAGCGCTTCCTCGCCCTCGGCATCCGCACGATGATCAACGTGCCCGTGATGGAGCGGGGCCGCCTCGTGGGGATCGGCTTCGTCCACTACGCCACGTCCCGCAGCTTCCGGCCGGAGGAACTCGCCTTCGTCCAGACGGTCACCGACCGGGTGCAGGTCGCGGTCGGCCGCGTCCAGGCGGAGCAGCAGCAGGGTCTCCTCAATGGCGAGCTGTCCCACCGGCTGAAGAACACCCTGGCCATGGTCCAGGGCATCGCGGGCCAGACCCTGCGGTCGGTTTCGGACCAAGCCCCGGTCCGGGCCTTCACCGAGCGCCTGATCGCCCTCTCGCGGGCGCACGACGTCCTGATGCAGGACAGCTGGGCCGCGGCGCCGATCCGGTCCGTGGTCGAGAAGGTCCTGGCCCTGCAGACCTCCCTCGACCGTTTCCGGATCGAGGGGCCGGGCCTCGCCCTGGCGCCGCAGGCGACGCTCTCCCTGTCCCTGCTCCTGCACGAACTGACCACCAACGCCATCAAGTACGGAGCCCTGTCCCGGGAGGCGGGCTTCGTCCGGGTGGCGTGGTGGGTCGAGGAGGGGCCCGAGCGCTCGATCGTCCTGGCATGGGAGGAGCGCGGCGGCCCGGCGGCCGTTGCGCCGACCCGGCGCGGCTTCGGGGCGCGGCTGATCGAGACCGGCCTCATCGGAACGCGGGACACGCGCCTCGATTATTCGGAGCGGGGCCTGGACGCGGAGTTCCGCGCGCCCATCTCTCAGGTGGTGGCATCGTGATCGGGGCAGACGCGGGTCCTCGAAGGGGGATTCTGTGACGTCAGCGACCGAGCGCCGACCGGTCGTTCTCCTCATCGAGAACGAGCCGATCCAGATGATGGTCCTGTCCGACCTCATCGAGGAGGCGGGCTGCGACGTTGTCGAGGCCAACACCCCCGTCAAGGCCATCCAGATCCTCGAACGGCGCGCCGACATCCGGGTCGTGGTCGCCGACCTCGACGTGCGCGGCGCGCCGATGGGGCTCGAACTGGCGACGATGATCCGCCGCCGCTGGCCGCCGATCGCGCTGATCCTGACCGGCGCGGTGAGGCCGGACCTGGCGCTCATCCCGGAACGGGGCGTGTTCCACGACAAGCCGTTCGATCAAGGACAGCTCGTCCAGAGCATCCGCTCCTTCGCGGCGCAAGCCTGACAGGTCGCCGTCAGATTCCCTTCGCCGCTCCGCTCGCAAAGACGGTGAGCGGGGCCGCCGCCTGCCGGAACCGCGTGGTGAGCGCCGCCCCGAGGCCGAACTGGGTCAGCGGGGCGGGCTCGCCGGAGCCTTCGGATCGGCGAGGGGCGTTTCGGCCGCCGCGTTGACGATCACGGCCACGTCCTCCGGCAGCAGGAAGCCCTCCGCCTCCGCCGCGCGGGCCGCGACGCGGACCTTGTTCACGTAGTCCTGCCGGTCCGGGTAGCGCTCGGCGAGCGAGGCGGGCCCGCCGCCCGTCGCATCCGGGGACCGTGGGAAGGGCCGGAAGGTCCCCACCAGCGAGCAGGTGAAGGTCGTGAGCGGCGCGTTCTGGCCGCCATGGACGCCGAGGGGCACCGCGAGGTCGGGCAGGCGCACGCCGCCCAGCGGATTGCCGTCCGCATCGCGCTGGGGCACCTGCACGACGGCCCCGGGGAAGGATTTCGGCGCCTGGAGCACGGTCGGGTCGTCCGTGGCGGGCTGGAGCGGCATCAGGCGCGTGGCGGGCGGCGCCTCGTTGCGCGCCACCCAGCCGTCGAGCCGCTGCAGCGTGGCGCGGGCGACGGGCGCCCAGTCGAGCCGACCCGGCGGTCGCTCGCAGGCGGGCGCGGCGACGACGGTGACGTGCGAGGAGCCGGCGACGTCGTACATCCGCACGTTCCCCGGCAGGGGCAGGTCGGCGGTCCCCTGCGCGCCGGTCCGTCCGAGGGAGGCGCGCAGGGAGGCGTAGTCCACCGTCGAGTTGAGGAGCATCATCTTCGGCGGAACCTCGCCCCGGGCCTCCACCTTGGCGACGACCTCGCCGATGGTGAGCGGCCCGTCGTTGACGCCGGGATAGTCCGGGTCCGAGAAGTTCGGCGTCCTGTCCGCACTGGAGACCGGCCCCGTGCCCGATTGCAGGATCGGCAGCAGCCCGGCGCCGGAGACGAAGACGTGCATCCCGTCGAAGACGCGCCGTCCCTCCGCCCGGTTGAAGCCGTGCAGCAGGAACGTCTTCAGGAATCGCCCGTCCTGTGACTTGCCCGTGCCGAGGGTCCGGTTGACGACGCCCGCCAGGGGGTTCGCCGTGCCCGCCGCATCCGCCGGGGCATGGGCCAGGAAGTCGGCGGCATCGCGCACGATGGCGAAGCCGACACCCTCCACGAAGCGCCGCCGCCCCTCCGCATCGGTGAAGCTCGGCAACTCCGCGCCCCGGCCGAGTTCCCAGTAGACCTCGGCGACGGCATAGCCGCGATCCTCCAGGAAGCCCGTGCCGGCGCTGAGGTCGCCGGCGGCCATCGGGACGGTGCGCGGCGCGTTGTAGAGCGCGTTCGCGTAGGCGTTGCCGCGATTCGGAACGTCGACCAGCAGGGCGCCGTTGCCGGCGGCGGGATCGCGGGGGAGGAACAGGACGATCCGCGCGCCGTAGCTCACCCGGCCCGCGGCGTCGCGGGGCGCCTTGTCGAGATCGGGGACGGATTCCGCCTCGGGCGAGAGGTCTCCGGCGATGCGCCCGTCGAGCCTCCGGTACTCCCCGGCCGCGAACGACCCGTACGCCTGCTCGGATGCGATTTCGAGGCGCGTGACCCTTGCGTGCGCGGCGCTCCCGCCCGCGAGGACGGCGAGACACGCCGCGGCCCACAGCAGATGTTTCATGGCCCTGGACGCTTCATGGCTCTGGACGGTTTCCGGCTCCGGCCGTTCTCCAGCTCTTTCGCCCGTTGGCGGCAGCTTGGCGCGCCGCTCCGCCGCTGGCAAGGGGACGGACCGGCCCGCGATTCCCCGGTCCGGCAAGTCACCTTCTCGCTCCCGTCACGTTTTCGGCGGCGTCGGGATGCCCGAGCGGCGGGACTGGATCACGCCCTTGCGTCGGAGCTTACTTGACCGAATTCGATCTGTTTCGAGGTTGTCGTTTGCCGCGTAAGATCGACTTGCGTGGCGATTTCAGCCTGATCGTATTTTCGCGATACTGAAAATATCTCGGATTTCTTGCACGACAGCATGAGCGATGGGCGTGAGGACCGTTCCGTTCGAACGAGCGCGCGGGCGACGGCACCGCCGACGCGGCCGTGACCCGGCAACCCTGCACGGGGGCGGAACAGGCTTGGCGGTTGAGGCTGGGCAAACGGCGGCCATACCTGCACCGCCGTTTCGGGGCGCTCCGCGGCACAGTAGGACCCTCTCCCTCCGGCGGATGGCGGGAACCCCCGGCGCCGCCGGGGCCTTGGCGTCACGGACTGGCCGGCGCCGCACCCGATGGAATCGACCCCGCATGGACGCCATGCGGGGGCTTCTGCGTCGCGTGGCGACGAAGTCTTGACGATCATCAATTGAGTTGTCGTCGTAGCCTGAGTCGGTAGTTGCGATGCAACATTGGATTTGTCTTGAACGAATGGTTGGCCGCCGAAGTTGACGTTATGGATGACACAACGATCGTCCCGGAGAATGACGCCATGTCTTTCAAAACACTTGCAGTCGCGACCACGGTCGCCATCCTCGTCTCGGGCGGCGCCATCGCTCAGACCCGGCCGGGCGCCGGCAGTGCCGAGGGCAACATGAACAGCCCCGGCAGCGTGAAGAGCCAGGAGCAGAAGATGAACGCGGGGACCGGCGGCGCGATGCCCCAGGGAGCCCCAGGCACGAGCGGCGGCGCTCCGGTGAGCACGCCCGGCGCGGCGGCGGGCAGCGGCAGCGGCAACGGCACCACCGGCAGCGGCGCGGCCCCGAGCGGCCGCTAGGCCAACGATCCAGCCGGGTCTGCAAAGAACCGCTGCAGGATCAGAGGTCCAGGCGAGGGGCGCGGGGACGGTGTGGGTGCGTCACCGCACGAGGCCGCCTCCTCCCCGACGCACAGGCCCGCACACGCAAAGGCCCGCTCCTGGAAGAATCCGGGGGCGGGCCCGGTCGGGCTCCTATTCGGCGGCGTCCGCCGCGGCGTCGTCCCCGTCGAGGATCAGTTCCAGGTCTCCGACCAGGGCATCGAGCTGGTCGGGGGTCCCCTTCAGCTTCAGCTTGGTCCCGTCCTCGGCTTCCACCGCGATCTCGATGTGGTCATCGATCCGCGCGGCCATCGCCTGCTTCACGGTGTAGGTCGTCACGTCCGCCTTGTCGGCCATGCCTGTCTCCTTGATGGGCTTCAGGCAACCGCGCGGAGGCGCCGACGTCCCCGCGGCAGAATCCCGCGTGGGACGCCTCATTCCCTCGCCGCGCTTACAGGGCGAGGAGCAGGTTCGCCGAGCCGGCGACGGTCATGGCGAGGCCGCCGACAAAGGCGCCGATCATCGCGTAGGAGAAGCCTTTGAGGATCATGGGAATCATCCTTGTGTGCCGGGGGGCGGGGCCCGCCTTGGGACCCCTCGTGTTCGTCTAATGGGAATATGGGCCGGCGCCCTTCCGCGTGCGGTGCGGCGCAGCACGCTGCACTGCGCGGTGCGCCCCCGGTCGGCGGGAGACCCGCAGCGGTGGACGTCCGTGCGGGACGGTTGCCGCCGGCCTTTGCCCCCGCTATCGACGCCCACGACGAGGAGACGATGGACGCCGAGATCGAACGGCTGAGGCGGCGCGAGCGCGAGCTCGAGGACCGCGTGGCGATGCTGGAAGCGGACCGGCGCCAGGGCGTCAGACGCCCGGATCACGGCCAGCGCACCTCCGCCGCGTCGGCCGACCTCCTGTTCACGGCTGCGGAGAAGACCCGCATGCCGCAGATCATCACCGACCCCAACCAGCCCGACAACCCGATCGTCTTCGCCAACCGGGCGTTTCAGAGCCTGTGCGGCTACGACGCCAGCGAACTGATCGGCCGCAACTGCCGCTTCCTCCAGGGGCCCGACACGGACCCGGCGGATGTCGCCAAGGTCCGCGACGCCATCGCCGGCCGCCGGGACGTCGTGGTCGAACTCACGAACTATCACCGGGACGGCACGCCCTTCCGCAACGAACTCTACATCAGCCCGGTCTTCGGCCCGGACGGGAGCCTGCGCTACTTCTTCGCGAGCCAGCTCGACGTCACCCGCTTCCGCACGGCGGAGGGGATCCTGGCCGAGAGCGAATCGCGCTACCGGGCACTGTTCGATGCCGTCGACAGCGGATTCTGCATCGTGGAGATGCGCTTCGACGCCGAGTCGCGGCCGGTCGATTACCGCTTCGTCGAGGTGAATCCCGCCTTCGCCGCGCAGACGGGCCTGCACGGCGTCGCCGGGCGGTGGGTGAGCGAGGTCGTGCCCGGCCTGGAGCGGTTCTGGTTCGACACCTACGGCGAGGTCGCGCGCACCGGGCGGCCGGTGCGGTTCGAGAGCGGCGCCGTCTCGATGGGGCGCTGGTTCGACGTGCACGCCCTGCGGGTGGGCGAGCCGGAGTTGCACCGGGTCGCCATCCTGTTCAACGACATCACCGACCGCCGCCGCCTGGAGAGCCACCTGGAGACCGCCGCGCGGGAGCGCACCGACGAGCGCGACATGGTCTGGCGCGCGAGCCGGGACCTGTTCGTGGTCTGCGGCTTCGACGGGCATTTCCGCAAGGCCAACGCCGCCTGGACGCAGACGCTGGGCTGGGAGATCGACGAGGTGGTGGGCGCCCGCTTCGACCACTACGTCAACCTCGAGGACCGCGCCGCCGCCGCCGCGGCCTTCGAGCGCGTGATCGCGGGCCTGCCGATCGACGACCTCGATGTCCGGATGCGCGCCAAGGACGGCAGCGTCCGCTGGATCTCCTGGAACGCCATCCCGACGGGCGACCATTTCTACGCCGCCGGCCGCGACATCACCGAGCGCCGGGCCCTCGAAGAGCAGCTGCGGCAATCGCAGAAGCTCGAGGCGGTCGGCCAGCTCACCGGCGGCGTGGCGCACGACTTCAACAACCTGCTGACCGTCATCAAGTCCTCGACGGACCTGCTGAAGCGGGCCGACCTCGCCGAGGAAAGGCGCCAGCGCTACGTGGGTGCCATCTCCGACACGGTGGACCGCGCGGCCAAGCTCACCGGCCAGCTCCTCGCCTTCGCCCGGCGGCAGGCCCTCCGGCCCGAGACCTTCGCGGTCGACCGCGCCGTGACGGCGGTGGCCGACATGGTGCGCACCCTCACGGGCGCCAGGGTCCACATCACCCTCGATCTCCCCACCGGGGAGGAGCAGGGCCTGCACGTGAACGCCGACCCGAGCCAGTTCGACACCGCCCTCGTGAACCTCGTGGTCAACGCCCGCGATGCCATGGCGGGGGAGGGGAACCTGCGCATCCGGCTTCGCCGGGCCACGACCATTCCCGCCATCCGGGCGCATCCCCTGCAACGGGGCGACTTCGTGGCCGTCGCGATCACCGATTCCGGGTCCGGCATCGCCCCGGAGAACATGGAGCGCATCTTCGAGCCGTTCTTCACGACGAAGGGGGTTGGCCAGGGCACGGGGCTCGGCCTCAGCCAGGTCTTCGGCTTCGCCAAGCAGTCCGGCGGCGAGATCACGGTGGAGAGCGAGGTCGGCACCGGCACGACCTTCACCCTCTTCCTGCCCCGCGTCGCCGTCGCGCAGAGCAGCGGCCCGGCGGCGGAGCCCGAACCCCTGGCCGAGGGCCATGGCACCCGCGTCCTCGTGGTGGAGGACAACCTCGCGGTCGGCGCCTTCGCCGAGCAGGCGCTGCGCGAACTCGGCTATACCACCGTGTGGGTGACGGACGCCGCCACGGCTCTGGCCGAGATCGAGCGCGTGCCCTTCCGGTTCGAGGTCGTGTTCTCGGACGTGGTGATGCCGGGCATGAACGGCGTGGAGCTCGCCGACGAGATCCGGCGGCGGCGGCCGGACATTCCCGTCGTGCTGACCTCCGGCTACAGCGACGTGCTCGCGGTCAAGGGCACTCACGGGTTCGACCTGCTGCGCAAGCCGTATTCCGTGGCCGACCTGTCCCGCATCCTCCGCCGCGCCGTCCAGGAGGCGCGGGGGCGGAGAGGGGCGGCGCCTCCGCTCCGGTAGGACGACGGCCGGCCGCCCCTTCGCCCGCGGAAGGCCCGGCCCTCTCCGGGAGCCTCGCCGCTACCGGGCGGCCGGCTGGGGCATCGAGACGACCTTGCCGTCCGGCATGATGATGTCGCCGGGCTTCTGGCCCGCCTCGCAGGGACCGAGATAGGTCGCGTCGATCGTCATCTGGCGGCGGACCGGATCCTTCGATCCGGGCAGGCCGGTCAGCGTCGTGTCCACCTCCATGTGGATCTTGCTGCCGAAGTCGCCCGAGATCAGGGTGCGGGCCTTCGACGAGATGGTGCCGATCTGACACTCGGTCTCGCCGGTATAGCCGGTGCCCGTCTTGTCGAAGGTGCGCTTCGCGCAGTTCTTCCCCGCGAAGGCGCCCTGGCTCAACTGATCCGTCTTGTCGTCGATGCACTGGCGCGCCGTGGTCTGGCCCTCGGCCGAGACGGTCTTGCTCTCCCACAGGCCCGCCTTGCGTGTCGGCAGGGTCTCCGCCGCCGCCAGGGTGCAAGGGGCGGAGAGTGTGGCGGTGAGCGTGGCGGCGAGGGCAAGGCCGATGGGGCGGACGGGCATGGGGTCTCCCTGGGGTTGGCGCGGCGCGGCCGCGGCAGGGCGCAGGGCTAGCCCGAGGTGCCCGGCCGGGGCAAGGTCGGCGCCCGCGTCAGACCAAGCCGGTCAGGTAGTAGACCGCGATCACCACGAACACGGCCGCCGTCTTCACGAGGGTGATGGCGAAGATATCGCCGTAGCTCTGGCGGTGCGAGAGGCCGGTGACGGCGAGCAGGGTGATGACGGCGCCGTTATGGGGCAGCGTGTCCATGCCGCCGCTCGCCATGGAGGCGACGCGATGGAGCACCTCCATCGGGATGCCCGCCGCCTGCGCGCCCTGGATGAAGCGCTCGGACAGGGCGGCGAGGGCGATCGACAGGCCCCCCGAGGCCGAGCCCGTGACGCCGGCCAGCACGTTCACCGTGATCGCCTCGTTGACGAGGGGGTTCGGGATGACGGCGAGGCCGTCCGAGATCACCTTGAAGCCCGGCAGCGCCGCGATCACCGCGCCGAAGCCGTACTCCGTCGCCGTGTTCATGCCCGCGAGGAGGGAGCCCGCCACCGCCGCCTTCGAGCCCTCCGCGAACCGGCCCCGGATGTTGCGCTGGCCGAGGATCAGCGTCGCCAGGATCCCGAGGATCAGCGCGCCCTCCACGGCCCAGATCGCCGTGACCGCCTTCACGTCCACCGTGACGGGGTGGCTCGCCATCTCGGGGCTCAGGGCGACGCTCGCCTGCGCGCCGTAGGCCGAGGCGATGACTCCGAGGAGCACCTTGTTGCCGATGCCGACGATCAGCAGCGGCAGCAGGGCGACGAGGGGATGGATCGGCCGCGCGGTCTCCACCGCCTCCGGCTCGTTGGTGTGCCCGGTGCCGTAGCCCTCGCCATTGCGCGCCGCCGTCCGCCGCCGCCATTCCAGGTAGGCGATGCCCACGGTGAAGATGAACAGCGAGCCGACGATGCCCAGCACCGGCGCGGCGTAGGCGTTGGTCTTGAAGAAGGTCGAGGGGATGATGTTCTGGATCTGCGGCGTGCCGGGCAGCGTGTCCATGGTGAAGGTGAAGGCGCCGAGCGCGATCGTTCCCGGAATCAGGCGCTTGGGGATGTCGCTCTGGCGGAACAGCTCCGCCGCGAAGGGATAGACCGCGAACACCGCCACGAAGAGCGAGACGCCGCCATAGGTGAGGATCGCCCCCACCAGCACGATGGCGATCATCGACCGGCTGGTGCCGAGCACGCCGGTCACGGCGCTGACGATGGCGCGGGCGAAGCCGGAGATCTCGATGAGCTTGCCGAACACCGCGCCGAGCAGGAAGACCGGGAAGTAGAGCTTCAGGAAGCCGACCAGCTTCTCCATGAACAGGCCGCTGAAGATCGGCGGGACGGCGGAGGGATCGGTGAGGAGCACCGCGCCGAGCGCCGCCAGCGGCGCGAACAGGATCACGCTGTAGCCGCGATAGGCGACAGTCATCAAAAAGAAGAGTGCGGCTAAACAGATCACAAAATTCATTGACGGACTCGTCGCGAATGATCGCCGGCCCGTACGTGTAGAATCCTGCCGACGCTCTCCTGTTTTACAGTCGAGCTTGAACTGTCAAGCGACGTGCCCGGCACGATCCTGCGGGCGGGATCAGGTTGTCACGCGGCTCGATCCGCCGGGCATTACTGTGTGAGACGCCAATCGATTGTGGGAAATCGACCGGACTGTCACGCGGCGCCGAGCCGGAGGGTGTCGGCGGCCGGCGCCTCGAACACCGTGAAGATCCCGCGGCCCCGCTCCTTCGAGCGATAGAGGGCGGTATCCGCCGCGTGCAGCAGGGTGTCGGGCGTGGACCCGTCGGCGGGGGCGATCGCCACGCCGATCGAGACGCCCACGCTCAGGGCGCCGACCTCGTCGGCGATGGGCGCGGCGATGGCCGCGATCAGGCGTCCGCAGAGGGCCGCGATCTCGTCGTCGGAGAGGCCCGGCGCGACGATGACGAACTCGTCGCCGCCGACACGGGCCGCCAACTGGTCCTTGCCCACGGTGCGCCGCATCCGGTCGGCCACCTCGCGCAGCACGCGGTCGCCCACCGTGTGCCCGAAGGTGTCGTTCACGGGCTTGAACCGGTCGAGGTCGAGGAAGAGCACGGCGAGGCGCTGGACCGGCGGCTTCAGCGCCGCCGTCATGTGGCTGAGGAGCCGTACGCGGTTGGGCAGGCCGGTGGCCGCGTCGCAGGTGGCTTGGCGCTGCGCGTCGCGGTAGGCGTCGGCCATGGCGACGTCGGCGGTGACGTCGGTGGAGAGGCTCACGATCCGGTGGGCCCGCCCGTCGAGGTCGAGGATCGGGTTGTAGGTCGCCTGGAGCCAGACCTCGCGGCCGTCCTTGCCGGAAAGGCGGTAGCGGCCCGAGAGGAAGCCGCCCCCGCGCAGGGTCTCCCAGAAGGTGGCGTAGTCCGGGTTCGCGGCGTCCTCGGCGTCCAGGAGCACGCCGTGATGCTGCCCGACGAGTTCCTCGCGGGTGTAGCCGAGCACGCTCAGCAGGTGGTCGTTGATCTCGTGGATCGTCCCGTCGAGGGCCAGGAAGAGCACGCCCTGGGATCGGTGGATCGCGGTGAGCTGCCCGTCGATCGCCGCCTGGCGGTCCCGCTCGGCGGTCACGTCGGTCGCGTACAGGACGACCTTGAAGGGCCGCCCCTCGAGGTCGAGGATCGGGTTGTAGGTCGCCTGGAGCCAGACGTCGCGGCCGTCGCTCGTCAGGTGCTTGAACTCGCCGCTCGCGTGGCGGCCCTGGGCGAGGTCGGCCCAGAAGGCGCGGTTCTCCTCCTGTCCCGATCGGGTGAGCATCCCGTGCGGGCGTCCGCGCACGTCGGCGAGGCGGTAGCCCAGGATGTCGAGGAAGCGACGGTTGGCATCGAGGATCGTGCCGTCGAGGTCGAAGGCCGCCACGGCCTGGGCCTTGTGGATCGCGGCGATCTGGCCCTGGTGCTCGGCCTGCCGCAACCGCTCCTCGGTGACGACGGTGGCGTACTTGACGATCTTGAACGGCTTGCCGTCCATGTCGAAGATCGGGTTGTAGGTCGCCTGCAGCCAGATCCGGCGGCCCGCCTTGTCGATGCGCGTGTACTGGCCGAACTGGTGCAGGCCGCGGCCGAGGTCGCGCCAGAATCGGGCATATTCGGCGCCGTGGGAGTAGCTCTCGTCTACGAACATCCGGTGGTGGTGGCCGACCACCTCGTCGAGGGTGTAGCCGAAGGCATCGAGGAAGTTGGCGTTGGCGTCGATGATCACGCCGCCCATGTCGAAGGTGATCACTGCGTTCGACTTGTCGATCGCTGCGATCTGCCACTCGTAGTCGGCGCGCTGCAGCTTCTCGGCGGTGACGTCGGTGGCGTACTTGACGACCTTGAACGGCCGGCCGGCCATGTCGAGGATCGGATTGTAGGACGCCTGCAGCCACACGGCCCGTCCGCCCTTGCCCACGCGCCGGATCTCGGCCGTCCGGCCCTGCCCGCAGGCGAGGCCGTTCCAGAGCTCCGCGTAGTCCGCCGACCCCGCGTCGGCCGGGCGGACGAACATGCGGTGATGGCGGCCGATCACCTCCTCGCGCCGGTAGCCCATCACCGCGAGGAACAGGGGGTTGGCGTCCAGGATCGTCCCGTCGAGGGCGAAGTGGACGACCGTCTGCGAGCGGTTGATCGCCGTGATCTGGCCGCGTTCGTCGAGCTGGCGCAGCTTCTCCCGCGTGATGTCCACCGCGATCTCGGTGACGTCGCGGAGGTCGCCCGCGCCGCCCCGGCGGGGCCGGTAGACGCTCCTCAGCCAGACCTCGGTGCCGTCCCGGCGCATGGCGCGGCGGTCCACCTGAACGGACTCGCCGCGCCGCATCGCCTCCCAAAGCCGTCCGAGGTGATCCTCGTCGGTCACGCACAGGGTGCTGTCGTAGGAGCGGCCCGCGAGGTCTCCCGGCGCATAGCCGAGCAGCGCACCGTAGAAGGCGTTGACCCGCACGAACTCCCGGTCCGGGGACAGCACGGCGGTGCCGAAGCCCTCGTCCAGCGCCTCGGCCTCGGCGGATCGGGTGACGAACAGGATGTCGGCCGGGTTCTCGGGCGGGGGCGCCCGGCGGGTCCGGTGTTCCGCCGCCTGGGCCAGGGCTTCGAGGATCGTGCCGGCGTCGTCCCGGGAGGGCGTGGCCGGGAGCGGATCGAGGAGGCGGGACAGCACCTGCTGCGCGCCGGGCTCGCCGCTGACGAAATGCATCGGGCCGCGGGGCAGGCGGCGGTCGGAGGTCTCACCCTGCCACAGGATCCGCGCCTCCATGTGGAGGAAAGCGGCGGCGATCTGGGCCCAGGCGGCCTCGACCTCCTCCCGCGGCCCCTCGAGGGCGAGATGGAGGCGGCCCTTGTGGACGGCGATCACGCTGGCGACGTCCGGCATCCGCAGACGCCTCATGCTCGTCACGATCCCGGCGAGGTCGGCGCAGCGGTCGTCGAGCCTGTCCCGGAGCACGCTCCCACTGGAGGCGATCAGCCGGTACGGCGATGGCTGAGTAGACGACATCGAGCCTTCAGGATTTGCCATC
Organism: Methylobacterium aerolatum; assembly: GCF_022179085.1. GTDB lineage: Bacteria > Pseudomonadota > Alphaproteobacteria > Rhizobiales > Beijerinckiaceae > Methylobacterium > Methylobacterium aerolatum. The sequence continues at coordinate 100,141 of NZ_BPQE01000021.1, read as the reverse complement.
GGCATCGGATGTTTCTCGAAAGCCTTTGGTTTAAGGCTGTAAACCACGTCCTTTGACTGAGTAGGCGCCTAGAAGTTAATAGATTGTACGCAACTCTTGTGCGTCAAGATGTCCGGTGTCGCCCGGCATCGGCCGCGGGTGCACGGGCAGTCTCAGCACGTCCTCCATTGTGACCGGGCCCTCGGCGCCGCTGCACAGGTGGAGCAGCGTGGACTGGCGGAAGCGCAGGTCGCCGGTGACCTCGGCTCCCAGCCAGTCCGGCCGCCCGAAGGGCTGGGCGGCCTCCTCCAACTCGACCTCGGCGAGGATCATGCCGTCGAGGGCGCCGTGGAACACGTCGACCTCCCAGAGCAGGCCCTCGTGCGGGACGCAGAAGCGCGTCTTCTCGATGACGCACCCGGTGCAGACCTGCGCCAGCATGGCCCGGCCATCCTCGGGCGGGATTTCGTACTCGAATTCCGCCCGCGCGATGCCCTCGCGCGCGCCCTTGACCGTGAGCCACGCCCTGTCGCCGTCCAGGCGGACGCGGACCTTGCCCCGGGCGAAATGGCCGACGAGGCCGTCCTTCAGGTGGCGGACCGCCGTGACCCCGGCGCGCCAGCCGTCATGGGCGACGAGGAACTTTCGCTCAATCTCCAGGCGCATCCGGTCTCAGGTCCTCCCGCGCGGCGCGTGTTAGCGCATCCGCGCCGACAGGTCAGTCCGGTTCGTCATGCGGATTCCGCGCAGAAGGACGGTGACGGCGGCCGAACTGGGCAGGTCGCGCCGCGTCCCTGCTGTCATGGCGCGCGGATCCGAGGCGAGGGCCGCACAGCGGAGGCGGACGGGGACTGAACGGCAACCGCGCGCGAACCGTGCCTTTGCCCTCCACCCGATGGGCGCCGCCCGGGGGCGGATCGCGGAGGGGAAGGTCGGTGCCGCATCCGCGCTCACGCCTCGCCGTTGGCCCGCAGCCAGCGCACGGCGCCGGAGAGGTCGAAGCCGTGCCGGGCCCCGACGTCGGTGACGTCCCCGGCGGCGAGGTGCCCTTCCAGCACCTCGCCGATCACCCAGAGGGTGAGGGAGCGCGTGCCGCTGCGGCAATGGGCGACCACGGGGCCGTCCGCCTCGCGCAGGGCCTGCCGGAAGCGTGCCACGTCCTCCCGGTTGAGGGCGTCCCCGGTCACCGGCAGGTGGCGGTAGGCGAGGCCGGCCCCGGCGGCCGCCTGCGCCTCGGCGGCGTCGCCCGGCTGGCCCGGCTCCTCGCCGTCGGGCCGGTTGTTGATGAGGAGCACGGTGCCGGTTTCGGCCAGGGCCGCGATCGCATCGGGCGCGGGCTGGCTCGCGACGGCGAAGGTGGGGGTGATCGGGGTCAGCGTCATGGGGGGGCTTTCGATCGAATGACGGGCTCGCCCCGGAGCTTGGCTTCCCGGGCGGCACACCACGCCGTCATTGCTTCGCTTCGCTCGCACTGACGAAAAGCGTTTTGCCCGATTCCTCAGCCCGCGACGCGGTCCGTCAGGGTGAGGTCGGCGCGGATCCGCTGCGCCGTCTCCTGCAGGGCGGGCGCCGTGCGGTCGCGGGGGTGCGGCGCGTCGAGGGTGTGGGTGGCGCGGATGCTGCCGGGCGCGCCCGCCAGGACCACCACCCGGTCGGCGAGGTAGACCGCCTCCTCGATGTCGTGGGTCACGAAGAGCACCGTCTGTCCGGCGGCCCGGCACAGGCGGACGAGTTCGTCCTGCAGCGCCTCGCGGGTGAGGGCGTCCAGCGCCGAGAAGGGCTCGTCCATCAGCAGCACGTGGGGCTCGACGGCGAGCGCGCGGGCGAGCGCCACCCGCTGCCGCTGGCCGCCGGAGAGCTGGAAGGGCCAGCGACCGGCGAGGTCAGCGAGGCCGACCCGGGCCAGCGCGGCCTGCGCCCGGCGCTTGCGCTCGGCCCGGGGCAGCTTCAGCTTCTCCAGGCCGAAGGCGACGTTGTCGAGGATCCGCCGCCAGGGCAGCAGGCGGGCATCCTGGAACACCAGGGCGACCGAGCGCCGCCCCGGCTCCGGTGGGCTCACCGTGACCGTCCCCTCGCTCGGCCGAACGAGGCCCGCGATGACCCGCAGCAGCGTCGACTTGCCGACGCCCGAGGCGCCGACGATGGCCAGAAACTCGCCCGACGCGATGTCGAGGTCGAGCCCGTCGAGCACCTTCGTCTGGGTGCCGTCGCGGGTGAAGGTGAGGGCGAGGCCCCGGATGCCGATCAGGCCCGCCATTGCAGCACCCGCGCCTGGAGGGCCGTGAAGGCGGCGTCGATCAGGCCGTAGAGCAGCGCCATGGTCAGCATGTAGACGACGACGATGTCCGTCGCGAGCAGGGTCGAGGCCTGCATCATCCGCTGGCCGAGGCCGGGGACGCCGAAGATCTCGGCCGCCACCACCGCCATCCAGGCTTGGCCGAGGGCGGTGCGCACGCCGACCAGGATGCCCGGCATCGCCGCCGGCCAGACTACCTTGATCAGCCGCTCCGGCGCGGAGCGGAAGCCGAAGGCGTCGGCGAGTTCGAGGAGGTCGCGGTCCACCCCGCGGATGGCGCCGTGGCTCGCGAAGTAGACGATCCAGAACACGCCGATGGCGATGATGAACACCGCCGCCGAGGGGTTCACCCCGAACCAGATGATGGCGAAGGGCACCCAGGCGAGGCCGGGCACCGGCCGCAGGACCCGCACCACCCACGCGGTGAGCCCCTCGGCCGTGCGGAACAGGCCCGTCACGGTGCCGGCCGCGATGCCGAGGCCGACGCCGATGGCGAGCCCCAGCACGTAGTGCCCGAGGCTCCCGCCGATCGCCGCCATCCATTGCCCGGAATGCCACTCCCGCAGGAAGGCGGCGGGCAGCACCGAGGGCGGCGGCAGGAAGGCCGGGTTGACGAGCCCCGAGAGGGGCACGGCCTCCCACAGGAGGAAGAAGGCGGCGAGGCCGAGGAGCGGCAGCAGCGTCGCGGCAGGGTGGGCCCTCACGCCGGAGCCTTCATCGCGCGGCGACCGCGCGCTCGTAGAGGCGCGGATCGAACAGGCCGTCGAGGGGCGCCTCCTTGTCGAGGGCGCCGATCTTCACCTGGTACCGCTGCATCGCCGCCGTGGCCTCGACGATGGCCCGGGGATCGGCGGCGAACCGGGTCGCCGGGGAGGCCAGCGCCCGCCGGATGGTGGCGGTGTCGATGAGGCCCTTGCCCAGCGCCCCCTCGATGGCCGGGGCCACCCGGGCCGGATCGCGGCCGATCAGGTCGATCGCCCGGACGATGGCGGTGACGAGGGCCTGGGCGGCCTCGGGCTCGCGATCGAGGAACGCCTTGGTGAGGGCGACCACGGTGCCCGGCTGGCTCGGGAACATCTCCCCGCCGAGGGCCAGCAGGCGGATCTCCGGGTTGCGGCCCGTGACGATGGAGACGGCGGGCTCGCGCAGGGTGCCGCCGTCCACCGCCCCGGCCAGGATCGCCTGCTGCGTCGCGTCGATCCCCATGGAAACGATGGCCACATCCTTCGGGTCGGCCTTGGCCACCTCGAAAAGCCAGTATTGCAGCGTCGTGTTGGGCACGGAGCCGAGCGGCTGGGTGGCCAGCCGGGCGGGGGCGCCGGTGGCGGCGCGGAAGCGCTTGAACACCTCGGCCGGCGGAATGCCCGCCTCGGCGAAGCGGGCGAGCTTCGGCGCGGCCACGAACACGTTCTCCTCCACGGCGGTGGAGGCGACCACCTTGATGTCGAGCCCCCGCGAGCGCGCGACGATCAGGGGAGCCACGCCCGCGACGTAGACGTCGAGGGTGCCGGAGGCCAGGGCCTGGATGGCGTTGGGGCCGGATTCGAAGGTGGTGACGGCGGTGGCCAGACCCGCCTCCTTGAGCCAGCCCTCCTTCTCGGCCACGGTGATCGGCGCGGCGGCCAGGATCGGGATCAGGCCGACCTTGAGGGTCAGGGGCGTGGTGCGGGCCTGGGGGCGGGCTTGCGCGCGCCCCGCCGACGGAACGAGGGCCGCCGCACCCGCGAGCGAGCCGGCCTCCAGGATGCGACGTCTCGTGAACATGGGGGCGGGCCGGCGGGAGGAAGGAGCGATCACCGCTCCGCTTACGGGATCGGCTCGCCGGAAGGCAACATCCATCGGGGCGCACGAAGAACCCCTCCCAGCCGACACCTCCCTCGATCCCTGCGCGAGACGCAGTCCGGCTTGGCAAGCTTGGCCCTTGCCACAATTCGTTCGGCGTTGTCCTTGTGGGCCTTGCCGGATTTGTCCGGCCCGGAGCCTGCCCGACCATGATCGATCCCGTGTGGACCGCCCGTCTCCTCAGCGTCCTGCGCATCGCCTCGGCGCTGCTGCTGCTCCAGCACGGCACGGCCAAGTTCCTCGGCTTCCCCGAGCCGGTGAACCCGCCGCAATTCTCGCCCGCCTGGATCGCCGGCCTGTTCGAACTCGTCGGCGGTGCGCTCCTGGTGATCGGGCTGCTGACGCGCCCCGTGGCCTTCCTGCTCTCGGGCATGACCGCCGTGGCCTATTTCCTGGTCCACGCGCCGATGGGCTTCTACCCGATCCTCAACAAGGGCGAACTCGCCGCCCTCTACAGCTTCGTGTTCCTCTACATCGCCGCCGCCGGTCCCGGCCCGTGGAGCGTCGACGCGCTCATGCGCCGACGCGCCTGAGGCGCCTCCCTCAGGCCGCCTGCTTCCAGGCGGGGAACGGGTCGGGCAGGCCGCGATAGGGGGCCGGATCGAAGGGGGCGGCCTCGCGGACCGCCTCCACGAGGCAGGCATCGAGGGCCGCCGTGATGGCCTCCCGGTCCATGCCGGTGCCGATGAAGACCAATTCCTGGCGGCGGTCGCCCCACACGTCGCTCCACACGCCCTTCAGGCGCTCGTGGAACTCCCCCGCCTCCGGCCAGCGCTCCCTGGGCACGGCGGTCCACCAGAACCCCATCGCGGAGACGTGGGCGACGGCCCCGGCAAGGGAGAACTCGCCGACCCAGTTCGGCCGGGTCGCCAGCCAGAAATGGCCCTTGGCCCGGATCAGCCCCGGCCAGGTTGCGTCGATGAACGCCTTGAAGCGCGCCGGATCGAAGGGCCGCCGCGCCCGGTAGACGAAGGAACCGATGCCGTATTCCTCCGTCTCGGGCAGGTGCTCGGCGGCGCCGTAGAGTTCCTTGAACCAGAGCGGATGCCGCTGCGCCCGCTCCTCGTCGAACAGGCCCGTGTCGAGGACCGCATCGAGGGGCACCTGGCCCTGGCTCGCCTCCACGATCCGCGCGTCGCCGTTCAGGCCCCGCACCACCGCGCGCACCAGGGCGAGATGCTCGGCCGTGACGTCCCGGGCCTTGTTGATCACCACCACGTCCGCGAACTCGATCTGCTCCACGAGGAGATCGACCAGGGTCCGCGTGTCCTGCTCGCCCGCCGTCTCGCCCCGGTCGCGGAGGAAGTCGTTCGAGCCGTAATCCTTCAGGAGGTTGATCGCATCGACCACGGTGACCATCGTGTCGAGCCGGGCGACGTCCGACAGCGAGCCGCCCTCCTCGTCGCGGAACGAGAAGGTCGAGGCGATGGGCAGCGGCTCCGCGATCCCCGTGCCCTCGATCAGCAGGTAGTCGAACCGCCCGTCCCGGGAGAGGCGGCGCACCTCGTCCAGCAGGTCGTCCCGCAGGGTGCAGCAGATGCAGCCGTTGGTCATCTCCACCAGCCGCTCGTCGGTCCGGGAGAGGTCGGCGCCGCCGTCGCGCACGAGGTCGGCGTCGATGTTCACCTCGCTCATGTCGTTGACGATCACCGCCACCCGGCGGCCTTCCCGGTTGTGGAGGACGTGGTTGAGCAGGGTCGTCTTGCCCGCACCGAGGAAGCCAGAGAGCACCGTTACGGGGAGGCGGGCGTCGCGCGTGTCCATACGATCTCCATTCGTCGACGAGGGGGGATCGCCGTTTTAGAATGGTATAACATTACAGAGTCAAGCGCTGCCTTTCGCCCACGCCACAGGAAGGGCGTGGGCGCGGCGGAGGTTCAGTCCGGAATGTCGGCGCCCCGGCGCGCCACCACGGCGAACAGGTCGCCGAGCGCGGCGAGGCTCGCCGCCTGGAGTTGCGCGGCCGGGACGATGGCGCCGTCCGGCGCGGGCAGGTCGCGGGTCGCCGTCGCGGCGGCGACGACGGTCGGGCGGAGGCCCAGGCTGAAGGCGCTGCGCGCGGTGGAATTGATGCACATGTGGGTCATGAAGCCCACGATCACCACGTCCTGCCGCCCCGTGGCGTCGAGCCGGGCCTGGAGGTCGGTGCCGACGAAGGAACTCGGCTTGCCCTTGGTGATCACCGGCTCGTCGCCCTGCGGGGCGACCTCGTCGCTGATCCGGCCGATCGCCGCCCGCACGTCGTAGGGCGAGCCGGGCCCCGCATCGTGCTGGACGTGGAAGATCGGGATTCCCGCCTCCCGGGCCCGGGCCAGCAGGGCGGCGGCCTCCCGGATCGCGGGCTCGACGCCCTCGAGGCGCATCACGCCCTCGCGGTAGGTGTTCTGCAGATCGACCATCACCAGGGCCGAACCCTTGAGGGCGGGCGGTTCCAGGCTGAGACCGGAAAGGCCCCGCAGGGTGGCAGGATTGGCCATGGCGTGTCCCTCGTTCCTCGCCCCGGCCACGTGACGGGCCGCTCGGCGTTCCGCCGCCATCCTAGCACCACGGGCCGGCGCGGTATCCCGACCGAAAGTTCAATATTCGCCCGCCCACGCGCTCCTCACGGGCGGGCGCGGGAAGCCGCCCCCGCCCGGCAAGGATTTGACCCTGCACGCGTGTCCTCACCGTGATTGCGAGCGCGAGCCGAAGCAATCGAGGGCAGCGGGCCGATTCCGACCGTGGCGCATCCCTGGATCGCTTCCCTGCGTTCGCCACGACGGCGAGGGTGACAGGCCCGAAGGTGCCTCCGCTCGCCGTCGTCACGGCCGGTCCCTTCGACGCTCTCAGGGCCGTTCGCCCTTGTGCTTCGCGGTAAGGCCGCCGTGGTTCAGGCGGCGCAGGGAGACCTGGAGGCGCGCCTCGGAGGCCCTGATCTCGGTCAGCGCCCGATGCGTGTAGTGGATATGCGCCTCGGCGGCCTCGGCCGCCTTCGCCGCGTCGCCCGCCAGCACGCTCTCGATGATCGCCCGGTGCTGGTCGCGCAGCCGGTCGCGGGTCTCGGGCCGGGCGAAAAGCTTCTCGCGGTTTTCGATCACGCCCTGGCGCAACATGCCGGAGAGGGCGCGCATCGTGTGCAGAACCACGAGGTTGTGGCTCGCCTCGTAGACCGCGAGATGCAGCTCGACGTCGGCCTCGGCCTCCTCCAGGGGGGCGCCCTCGCCGTGGGCGCGGTCGATCCGCTCCAGGCAGGCGGCGAGGCGTGCCCGGTCCACGGCATTGGCCCGCTCGGCGGCGAGGCGGGCGGCCATGCGCTCGGTCGTCGCCCGGAACTCCAAGTAGTCGTCCACCACGTCCGCGTGGGACGCGATCAGCGCGATCAGCGGATCGGTGATCGCCCGCCCCAGCGGCGCCACCGAGCGGCCGGCGGGCGTCGCGACGATCAGGCCGTCTTCCTCCAGCATCTTGATGCCCTGGCGCAGGGTGGGACGCGAGACGTTGAGGAGGTGGGCGAGGTCCCGCTCGGGCAGCAGCAGGTCGCCGGGGCTGAGCGAGCCCTCGGCGATCAGGTCCCTGAGATGGCGGGCGGTGCTCACCGCGATGCTCCCGCCCTTGATCGGGTCCTGATCCACGGCCGTGCCCCCCAACCCCTCGTCAGCCTAGGAATGCCCTCTCGCGACGCGGCGGACAATTGAAATTTCCAATTGACTGGGTTGGTAAAAACATTTTACCAGCTGGGCCGCTTCAGTCAGGGGGGGCCCGTTCCGGCCACGAACCGCGACCGGAGCGGCACCACCGAAAAAGCCATCGTCATCCCGATCCCCGTCTGGACGCCGCCAGCGGATCGACGGATCGGGGACGTGAGGGCCCGCGCCCCGAGGAGGAGACCGCCGTGACCTGGAATCAAGTCTACGACCCGTTGGGCAATGCCCTCTGGTCGACGACCCTGGCGGCCCTGCCGATCGTCGTCCTGCTCGGCGGCATCGGCCTCCTGCACATGAAGGCCCACACGGCCGCCCTCCTCGGCCTCGTGACGGCCCTCGTGGTGGCGGTGGTCGGGTTCGGGATGCCGGCCTCGATGGCGGGCGCGACGGCGGCCTACGGCGCGGCCTTCGGGCTCCTGCCCATCGGCTGGATCATCCTCAACGTCATCTTCCTCTACCGGCTCACCGAGCAGACCGGGCAGTTCGACATCCTGCGCGACTCGATCGCGGGGATCACCCCGGATCGCCGCCTGCAACTCCTGTTCATCGCCTTCTCCTTCGGCGCCTTTTTCGAGGGCGCGGCGGGCTTCGGCACGCCGGTCGCCGTCACCGCCGCGATGCTGATGGGCCTGGGCTTCACCCCGCTCGCCGCCGCCGGCCTTTCGCTCATCGCCAACACGGCGCCGGTGGCCTACGGGGCGCTCGGCGCCCCGGTCATCGCCCTCTCCGCCGTGACGGGTCTCGATCTCATCGAACTCTCCGCGATGATCGGGCGGCAATTGCCGTTCTTCTCGGTGATCGTGCCGTTCTGGCTGATCTGGGCCTTCGCCGGCCGCCGGGGCATGTGGGAGGTCTGGCCCGCCCTGCTGGTCGCCGGGCTCGCCTTCGCGATCCCGCAATTCCTCGTCTCGAACTTCCACGGCCCGTGGCTCGTGGACGTGATCGCGGCCATCTGCTCCATGGCGGCGCTCGCGGGCTTCCTGCGCGTCTGGCAGCCCGCCCGCATCTGGACCTCGACCGATACCGAGGCGCCCGCCGGCTCGGCTGCCGCCGCCGCCCCCGTCGTCGCCGCCAAGACGCACAGCGCCGGGGCGGTGTTCCGGGCCTGGCTGCCGTGGCTGATCCTGTCCGTCTTCGTCTTCGCCTGGGGGACGCCGCAGTTCCGCGCGTGGCTCGACTCGGTCTTCATCTACAATCTGAACGTCCCGTACCTGCACAACCTCGTCTTCAAGGTGCCGCCGGTCGTCGCCAAGGCACATAGCGAGGCGGCCGTCTACAAGTTCAACATCCTCTCGGCCACGGGCTCGGGCATCCTGCTGTCGGCCATCGTCGGCGGCTTGGTCCTCGGCTTCAGCCCGCTGAGGCTCGTCAGGGAATACGCCCGGACCGCCTACATCGTCCGCTACTCGCTCATCACCATCTCGGCGATGCTGGCGCTCGGCTACGTCACCCGCTACTCGGGCACGGACGCGACGCTCGGCCTCGCGTTCGCCCAGACCGGCTGGATCTACCCGTTCTTCGGCGCGATGCTCGGCTGGCTCGGCGTGGCGCTCACGGGCTCGGACACGGCCTCCAACGTCCTGTTCGGCGGCCTGCAGAAGATCACGGCGGAGCAGCTCGGCCTGTCGCCGGTGCTGATGGCGGCCTCGAACTCCTCGGGCGGCGTGATGGGCAAGATGATCGACGCCCAGTCGATCGTCGTCGCCTCCACCGCGACCCAGTGGTACGGCGGCGAATCGAAGATCCTGCGATACGTGTTCTTTCACTCGATCGCGCTGGCCTGCCTCGTCGGCCTGCTGGTGATGCTTCAGGCCTACGTGCCGCCCTTCACCGCGCTGGTGCCGCCGACGGTGGCCCCCGCCGTGGTGCACTGAGGCACGCTGCGAGAGGGGGCGCTCCGGCGCCCCCTCTCCGTACCCGAAGGATCGCGAGCCCCCGCGGAGTTGATGCGATGCGCCTGACCGATTGCCATTCGTTCCACGATTTCCGCCGGATGGCGAAGAGCCGCCTGCCGGGCCCGATCTTCGACTACATCGACGGCGCCGCCGACGACGAGGTCACGTATCGGCGCAACACCTCGTCCTTCGACTCGTGCAGCCTCGTGCCCAACGTCCTGCGGGGCGTGCGCGACATCGACATGTCGGTGACGGTGATGGGCCAGAAGCTCGCCCTGCCGGTCTACTGCTCGCCCACGGCCCTGCAGCGGCTGTTCCACCACCAGGGCGAGCGGGCGGTCGCGGCGGCGGCGGGCCACTACGGCACGATGTTCGGCGTCTCCTCCCTCGGGACGGTGAGCCTGGAGGAGGCGAGGCGGATCAGCGGCGGGCCGCAGGTCTACCAGTTCTACTTCCACAAGGACCGCGGCCTGAACCGCGAGATGATGGCCCGCGCCAAGCAGGCCGGCATCGAGGTGATGATGCTCACCGTCGACAGCATCACCGGCGGCAACCGCGAGCGCGACAAGCGCACGGGCTTCTCGATTCCCTTCCGCCTGACGCTGGGCGGCATGGTCCAGTTCGCGGTGAAGCCCGCCTGGGCCCTGAACTACCTGACGCACGAGAAGTTCAAGCTGCCGCAGCTCGACAACCACGTGGACATGGGCGGCGGCGCCCTCTCCATCAGCCGGTACTTCACCGAGATGCTCGATCCGAGCATGACCTGGGACGACGTCGCCGCCATGGTGCAGGAATGGGGCGGCCAGTTCTGCCTCAAGGGCGTGATGTCGGTGGAGGATGCCAAGCGCGCCGTCGAGATCGGCTGCACCGGCATCGTCCTGTCGAACCACGGCGGGCGCCAGCTCGACGGCTCCACCACGGGCTTCGGCATGCTGGCGGAGATCGTGGACGCGGTGGGCGACAAGATCGACGTCATCATGGACGGCGGCGTGCAGCGCGGCACCCACGTCCTCAAGGCCCTTTCCCTCGGGGCGAAGGCCGTCGGCCTCGGCCGCTTCTACCTGTTCCCCCTGGCGGCCGCCGGCCAGAAGGGGGTCGAGCGGGCGCTCGGGCTGATGAAGGCCGAGATCGAGCGCGACATGCGGCTCATGGGCTGCTCGTCCATCGCCGACCTGACCCGAAGCAACCTCCGCTTCACCTGATCGGGCGCGTCCCGGGCCCCTGCCCGAAAGCCACAGTCCGGCGTTTTGCGTCAGCCTCGATTGACGCGCCATCGGCTCTCTCCCTACGTTCGGGGCGACGGTTCCCCTCGGGGATCAAAAGGGAACGCGGTGAGGGACTTGACCCCGATGCCGCGGCTGCCCCCGCAACTGTGAGCGGCGAGCTCGTCCACCACGCACGTCACTGGGCTCCGGCCCGGGAAGACGGTGGACGAGCGGCGACCCGCGAGCCAGGAGACCTGCCGTCAGTCGTGGTCACACGCGAAACGCGCCGGGCGGGGTGTCCTGGCGGGTGTCGAAGCGCCGGGCCGGGAGGCTCGGGCGGGGAGACGTCATTCGCGGTGACGTGCCACTGCCGCCCTCGAGGCTCCCGTGTTCCGTCCGTCCCTCCGCGCGTCCCTTGCGCTCGTCGTATCCTGGGGCTGCGGCCTCGGGCCCGCTGCCCTCCGCGCTCAGGCCCTGCCGCCCGGCGGCGGCCCCGCCGAGGCGCGGCTTGAGGAAATCTCCGTCGTGGCGGCCCCGGCGGCCGCGACGCCCGCGCCGGGTCCCAGCGCGAGCGCCGGCTACGTCGGGGGCGTCACGGGCGTCGGCGGCGCCCTCCTCGCGGTCGATTCGGCGAGCGCCGGGATCCTCACGGGCGCGCAGGTCAACAACCGGCCCGTGACGCGCCCCGGCGAGGTGCTGGAGGCCGTCCCGGGGCTGATCGTCACGCAGCATTCCGGCGAGGGCAAAGCCAACCAGTTCTTCCTGCGCGGCTTCAACCTCGACCACGGCACCGACATCGCCCTGTTCCTCGACGGCATGCCGCTCAACATGCGCACCCATGCCCACGGGCAGGGCTATGCCGACCTCAACTTCCTCATCCCCGAACTCGTCGGGGCGGTGGAGTTCCACAAGGGGCCATACTTCGTCCGCGACGGCGACTTCGCCTCCGCCGGCTCGGTGCGCATCGACTACCTCGACAGCGTGCCGAAGAACCTCGCGCTCACCTCGATTGGGAGCTTCGGCTACAAGCGCGCCCTCAACATCGTCTCGGCGCCGCTTGCCGAGGGCAACCTCCTGCTTGCCGCCGATGCGCAACTCTACGATGGACCGTGGGTCGTCCCCGATGCCCTGCGCAAGATCAGCACGGTGGCCCGCTACAGCCAGGGCACGGCGCTCGACGGCTTCTCCGTCACCGGCATGGCCTACGCCTCCCGCTGGACGGCCACGAACCAGATCCCCGAGCGCGCCGTGGTGTCCGGCCAACTCGATCGGTACGGTACCCTGAACCCCACCGACGGAGGTGACACCTCGCGCTTCTCCCTCTCGGGGCGCTTCAGCGCGACGGACGCCACCGGCGTGACGCGGGCCTCGGCCTATATCGTCCGCTCGCAGCTCAACCTGTTCAACGACTTCACGTATGTCCTGAACGATCCCGTCAACGGCGACCAGTTCCACCAGCTCGACCAGCGCATCCTCGGCGGTGGCGAGGCGCTCCACATCTTCCAGGGCGACCTGTTCGGCCTGCCGATGGAGAACGAGATCGGCGTGCAGACCCGCACGGATTCGATCCGCGTCGGCCTGTTCAACACGACCAACCGGCAGTTCCGCTCGGGCGTGCTCGACGACCGGGTGCTGGAGACGAGCGCGGCCTTCTACGTCGACAACCGCGTGCGCTGGACCGACTGGCTGCGCACCAGCCTCGGCTTCCGGGCGGACGGCTTCTACGCCAGCGTCGTCTCGGACACGCCGGCCAATTCCGGCAAGGCGCGGGACGCGATCGTCAACCCGAAGCTCGGTCTCGTCCTCGGGCCGTGGTTCGACACCGAACTCTACGTGAACTACGGAGGCGGCTTCCACTCGAACGACGTGCGCGGCGTGACCGCCACCGTCGATCCGACGTCGTCGCTGTTCAACACCACCCGCTCGCCCTTCCTCGTGCCCTCGACGGGCTACGAGATCGGCCTGCGCAACCGCTCCATCGCCGGGCTCACCACGAGCCTCGCCCTGTTCCGGCTGGATTTCGCCTCCGAGAACCTGTTCCAGGGCGACAGCGGCACCACGGAGCCGAGCCGCCCGACCCGGCGCTTCGGCGTGGAATGGACCAACCGCTACGCGGTCACCCCCTGGCTGTCGCTGGAGGGCGACCTCACCGTCACCAATGCCCGGTTCTCGGACTATGACCCCGTCGGCAACCGGGTGCCGGAGGCGCCGACCACCATCGCCTCGGCGGGGATCACCTTCGGCGAACCGCTGGGCTGGTTCGGTTCCCTGCGCTTCCGCTATTTCGGGCCGCGTCCCCTGATCGAGGACAACACGATCCGCTCGCGCCCGACGGCGCTGCTCAACGGCCGGATCGGCTACGCCTTCGAGAACGGGATCAGCGTGTCCCTCGACATCCTGAACCTGACGAACGCCAAGGCGGACCAGATCACCTACGCCTACGTCTCGCGCCTGCGCGGCGAGCCTGCCGAGGGGCTGATCGACCGGGTGTTCCACCCCGTGGAGCCCACGGCCGTGCGCCTCACCGTCGCCGGGCGGTTCTGAGGCCGCCCGGCCGGGCCGCCCTCAGTACCAATCGTGGTGGCCGTGGTGGGACCGCCCGTAGCCGTAGCCGTAGCCGGGATGGTGGCGGTGGCGGCCGTGGCCCCAATGGTGGCCGTGGTGACGGTGGTGGTGACCCCAGTGATGGTGGTGGTGATGCCGGTGGTGGTGGTGGCCCCAGCCGTGGTGGCGCGGACCGTGGTCGTACCACTGGGCGGAGGCCGCGCCGGGCAGGAGGACGAGGGCGGCGGCGACGAGGCCGGCGAGACGAAGCTTCATGGGGATACCCTTTCGGAATGCCATGGGGCCATCATCGCCGCCGCGCCTTGAACCGGCTCTGACCTCGCCGTGCAGCACCTGTACAGGTTGTAACCCCGACGTTTCTCGCGCCTACCAGCTCGCCAGCACCGTGCTGCCGAAGGTCTTCTCGATGAAGGCGCGGGTCTCTGGGGTCTGGTAGCTTTCCACCAGGGCCTTCACCCAGGGCTGGTCCTTGTCCGCCTCGCGCACGGCGATGACGTTGGCGTAGGGGCCCTTCGGATCCTCCTTGAGGATCGCGTCGGAGGGCTTGAAGCCGGCCGGGGTGGCGTAGTTGCCGTTGATCGCCGCCGCATCGACGTCGTCGAGGGAGCGGGCCGTGAGGGCCGCCTCCACCTCGATGATGCGGAGCTTCCTGGGGTTGCCGACGATGTCGGCGACGCTCGGCTTGAGGCCGATGCCGGGCTTCAGGGTGATGATGCCCTTGTCCTGCAGGAGCAACAGGGCGCGCCCGCCGTTGGTCGGGTCGTTCGGGATCGCCAGGGTGCCGCCGGTGGGGACGGCATCGAAGCTCTTGTGCTTCTTCGAGTAGATCCCGAGGGGGAAGTTCACCGTGGTGGCGACGCTCACGATCTTGTAGCCGCGATCCGCCTTCTGGTTGTCGAGGTAGGGCTGGTGCTGGAAGGAGTTCGCCTCCAACTCGCCGGAGGCCAGGGCCTCGTTCGGGATCACGTAGTCCGAGAACTCGACGATCTGGAGGTCGAGACCCTTCTTGGCCGCCACGGGCTTCACCGCTTCGAGGATCTGCGCGTGCGGCCCCGGCGTGGCGCCAATGCGCACGCGCTTGAGCGGATCGGCCTGAGCCGGGACGGTGAGGGCGAGGAGGGCGGCGAGCGTCAGGGCGCGCAGCATGGGAGTCGGTCCGTTCGTTGGAGGGCTGAAGGGGAGGGGGAATCAGGCCCGGCGGATCCGCCGGTTGACGCGGCGGGCCAGGGTCTCGCCGAGGCTTTGCACGACCTGCACGAGCACGATCAGCACCACGACGACGGTGAGCATCATGTCGGGCCGGAAGCGCTGGTAGCCGTAGCGGATGCCGAGGTCGCCGAGGCCGCCCCCGCCCACCGCCCCGACCATCGCCGAGTAGCCGATGAGCGAGACGACCGCGAGGGTCAGCCCGAGGAGGATGCCGGGCAGGGCCTCGGGCACCAGCACCTTGAGCACGATTTGGAGGGGGCTCGCCCCGAAGGCGCGGGCCGCCTCCACGAGGCCCTGATCGACCTCGCGGATCGCCGCCTCCACCAGGCGGGCGATGAACGGCGTCGCGGCCACGGTCAGCGGCACGGTGGCGGCATTGGTGCCGATGGAGGTGCCCGCGATCAGCCGCGTGAAGGGGATGATCGCCACCACGAGGATGATGAAGGGCGTGGAGCGGGTGGCGTTGACCACGAAGCCCAGCGCCGCGTTGACCGCCGGCGCGGACAACAGTTCGCCCCGGCGGCTCGTGGCGAGGAACACGCCCAGCGGCAAACCGAACAGGGTCCCCAGCACGGCCGCAATCGCCACCATGACGAGGGTGTCGCCCGTCGCCTTGAGGACGAGGTCGATGATTTCAGGCGACATGGGACTCCTCCCCGCGCTGCGTCAGGTAGCCCAGTTCCTCCGTTTCCACGCCGCTCGCCGCGAGGAAGGCGCGGGCGCGGGCCAGCACGTCCGGCCCCGGGGACAGGGAGACGGTGAGCGCGCCGAAGGGCTCGCCGCCGATCTCATCGACGGCGCCCGCAAGGATCGCGGCTTCGATGCCGGTCTCGCGGGCGAGGCGGGCGATGATCGCCGCGTCGGAGCCGGGACCGCGGAACACGAGGCGCAGCACCGGGGCGGCGCCGGGCGTGGGGTTGGGTGCGAGGCGCGCGGCAAGGCCCGGCGGCAGGCCGTGCCCGGCCTCTCCCGCGAGCAGGCTGCGGGTGATCTCGGCCCGCGGCCGGGTGAAGACCTCATAGACCGGCCCGCCCTCCACGATGCGGCCGCCCTCGATCACCGCCACCTCGTCCGCCACGGCCCGGATCACCGACATCTCGTGGGTGATGAGGACGATGGTGAGCCCGAGCTCGCGGTTGATGCGCTTGAGGAGCGCCAGGATCGCCCGGGTGGTCTCGGGGTCCAGCGCCGAGGTCGCCTCGTCGGAGAGCAGCACGTCGGGCTTCGTGGCGAGCGCCCGGGCGATGCCGACCCGCTGCTTCTGCCCGCCCGAGAGTTCCGCCGGGTAGCGGTGGGCGCGGTCCTCCAGCCCGACCAGGGCGAGGAGGTCGGCGACGCGGGCGCGGATCGCCTCCTTCGTCCACCCCGCGATCTCCAGGGGCAGGGCGACGTTGTCGGCGGCGGTGCGCGAAGACAGCAGGTTGAAGTGCTGGAAGATCATGCCGACGCGGGCCCGCACCTGGCGCAGGGCCCGCTCGTCGAGGGCGGAGACCTCCGCGCCACCCACCAGGACGCGCCCCGCGCTCGGCCGCTCCAGCCCGTTGATCAGCCGGATGAGCGTGGACTTGCCCGCGCCCGAGCGGCCGATCACCCCGAGGATCGACCCCCGCGGCACGGACAGGTCGATCCCGGACAGGGCCGCCACCGGGGCGGAGCCGCCCCGGGCCGGATACGCCTTCGAGACGCCCTCGAAACGGATCAGCGGTGCCGGGTCGGCATCATCGGTCGGGGACGGGCGAACCGGCACACGGGGCTCCTTGGACCGGAGCGTCGCGGCCATCCGGCATCCAGCGGGGAGGGAAAGAAGGCGACGGTATCGCGTCTGCCCTGCGGGCGGGTCAATGAAAGGAGCCCGCAAAATTATCAAGTCTGCGAGAGAAATATTCTCTAATGAGCGCAATTTGGAGCAAGAATTTTTAAGGCGTCTGCACAGTGCGCTTCCGTCTCGCTCTCATCCTCAGAGTCCGGCCGGGAAGCCGGTTTTCCCACACTCAGCCTCATCCTGAGGTGCCCGGCTCGCCGGGCCTCGAAGGAGGGCTCCAGGGATCGCAGCGCTCTCTGGATCCCTCCTTCGAGGCGGCTTCGCCGCACCTCAGTGTCTGGCCGGAAAGGTCGTCGCCCCTCCGTCTTTGCGAGCGGAGCGAAGCAATCCAGGGATGCGCCACCGTCGGAAACGGCCCGTTTCCCTGGATTGCTTCGCTCCGCTCGCAAAGACGAGGAGGGCTTCCTGGGCCGCCAGAACCTTCTCGGCCAGTCTCTCGGGATGAGGGCGCGGTGGGGACAAGGGCTGACTGTCCGGCCAGACACTCAGGATGAGGGGGGTGAGGGCGTAAGGGTCAGCCTCGGCGGAAGGCGAGCGCCTCGGGATGGCTTCCCTTTTCGCCATGACGGCGAGGTCGGCGGCCTCTGCGGTCACGGACCCAGGCCGAGGGCGAGCCTGGGAAGAGTTTTGTGACGCGGGCCCGCCGCGGGAGCCCATCCTCATTGCGGCGGGGGATGCATTTGGCAGCACATTCTTGCGGTTCGCCGGTAGAGTTTCATCGTCGGCAGCGAGTTCGACGGTATCAACCACGGAGGATCGATCGATGACTGATCTTGGGCAAGTGGCCAAGTCGATGTCGTGTTGTCGTTGCCTCCATTCCAGCCAGGAGACCCATTCATCGAGACAACGGATACGAAAGGCCCACTGCCATGCAGCCCCACGATAGCGCCCCGAGCCACGACCTCGCGCCCCTGACGCCGCGCGCCGCGTACCGCCCCCGGACCCCGCGCGCCCATGCCCGCTACGAGGAGGCCGCCCTGGCCAGCGCCTACGAGGATGGCCTGATGCCGGACGAGGTGCTCGGCATCCTGGCGGGCCGGAAAGTCGCGGAAGCCTTCCCCGTGCGCTGGGGCGAGAGTCCCGAGGCCTATGCCTCCCGGGCGGTCTCGGAGATGTTCGTCTCCTATCTCCAGTAGCGCCGCGCCCCCGGCCCTCCCTCCTGACGCCCCATGCCGCCCCCGGCCGCGCCGCCACCGCGGCCGGGGCCCCTCGGTCACGGCTGATCGCCGGCCCGTTGGTCCGCGCCTTGCTGGAACAGCCCGTCATGCACCTCCCGCTCCTCCGCCGGGCCGGTTCGGCCTGGGCTCCTTCGCTCCTCGCCTCGCTCGCACTGGCCGCCCTGGCAGCCATGGTGCTTCCGTCGGTTCCCCTGCGGTCCGGGACGTCCTGCCAAGCCGCCGCGGAGCCCGCCGCCGCGGAGCCCGCCGCCGCGGCGGCGATCGCCCTCGGGGCCCTGACGCACCGCGCCGCGCTCACGGTGCCGCCCGCCCCGGCGGATCGCGTCGGGCCGCGCGCATCCGGCGACGGTGAGCGTCCGGCGCGCCTGACCCTGGCACCGGGCGGCCGGGACCTGATCCTGGCGGGCGATCTCACGGAGGGCGTGGCCGCCAGGGTGGCGGCGATGCTCGCGGCCCATCCCCGCGTGACGCGCCTGCACCTCGACAGCGACGGCGGGCTCGTGGACGAGGCGACCGCCATCGGGCGGCTCGTGGCGGCGCGGGGCCTCTCCACCTACGTGCCCGACGCCTGCGCCTCCGCCTGCACCCTGATCTTCGCGCAGGGCCGCAGGCGCTACCTCGGACCCGACGGGCGCCTCGGCTTCCACGCCCCCTACGATGTCGATGAGGACGGAGGCGTGCACGCCGTCGATCCGGCGCCGGAGCGGGCGGCCTACCGCGCCGCCGGCCTTCCCGCCGCCTTCGTGGCGCGGGCGCTGAAGGTCGCCCCGGCCGAGATCTGGATTCCCACCACCGCCGAGCTGCGTGCGGCCCATGTGGTCACGGAGGTGGTGGCGCGGGACCGCTTCCCCGCCGTGCCGGGCGCCCTGGCCGGGGCAAACCCGGTGCGCGTCGCGGCGGCGGGCTGCGACGGGGCCTGCCCGCCGGCCCACCCGATAGGGCGATAGGCACCCCGTCGTCGCGCGCGGGGGCGGGGAGAAGGCGAAGGAAGTCGGGGATAAACCCCGCCTCACCTCACCGATGCCGCAATCGCCACGCTTCACTCCGCGCACGCGGACGCCGAAGGGCGGTCCGCCGGGAGAGGCCGAAGCTTGTCCGCCAGGCCGCAGGGCGGCACCGCCCCGATACGGGGACGGACCGGGGCGCAGGCCGACGAACTCTCCCTCCGGACGAGGACAGGGACGTCGCAGACCATGAAGACGGTGACCGGAGCAGCCCCATCCCGGCGCGGGACGTTCGATCGCCGGACCTTCCTGTTCGGCTCTGCAGCGGGCCTCGCCGCGCTGGAACTCGGCGGCTGCAACACCGCCGACACGATGCGCCTCGCCGACGCGCAGGCGCTCTATGGGCCGATGCCGAACGAGAAGTTCGCGATCCCCGCCGTCAACGTCGCCAAGCTCGATCCGAAGTATTACCGCCGCACCGTCCGCTACGACACCAAGGAAGCGCCGGGCACGATCGTCGTCGATCCGAAGAACTACTACGTCTACCACATCGAGGAGGGTGGCTCGGCCACCCGCTACGGCGCGAACGTGGGGCGCGACGGCTTCCTGTGGAGCGGGGACGCCTATGTCGGCCGCAAGTCCGAGTGGGCGACCTGGACCCCGCCGGCGGAGATGATCCGCCGCCAGCCCGAGGCCGCGAAATACGCCCGCGGGATGCCGGGCGGCCTCGAAAACCCCCTCGGGGCCCGCACCCTGCATCTCTACCAGAACGGGAAATACACCCTCTACACGATCTACGCGTCGAGCGACCCGGAGACGATCGGCAACGGCATCACCAGCGGCTGCGTCGGCCTGCTGAGCCAGGACATGATCCATCTCTACGAGCGCACCCCGGTCAAGACCAAGGTGGTCGTGCTGCCGGCCTGACGCCCGCCCCGCTACCGGGCCATCCACCCGGCCTCGGCCATCGCCTGCCGCCACCCGCCGAGGAGGCCGGCGGCGGGGGCTGCACCGGGAGTCTCGATCGCCACCGTCGCCGTGCGGCCCGACACCAGCAGGCGGCGGTCGGCCCCCGCGTCGAGCTTGATCCGCACGGGGATGCGCTGGGCGAGCCGCACCCAGGCGAAGGTCGGGTTGACGTTGGCGAGCAGGGTCGACCCGGCGGAGCGCTCCCGGTCCTCGATCCCCGCCGCGATGCTCTCGACCCGGCCGCCGAGCGCCGTGCCCTCGCCCATCAGGCGGATGCTGGCCCTGTCGCCCACATGGATGCGCGGCAGCTTGGTCTCCTCGAAATAGCCCTCCACGCGCAGCGTGTCGCCGTCGACCAGGGCCATCACGCCCTTGCCGGTGTTGACGTAGTGGCCGGGGCGCAACTCCATGTTGGTGATCCGCCCGTTGACCGAAGCCCGCACCTCGGACCGGGCGAGGTTGAGCTTGGCGAGGTCGCGATCCGCCACCGCTTGGTCATAGGCCGCCTTGGCGGCGAGGTCGGCGGCGCGGGCCAGTTCCACCTTCTGCTGGGAGACGGCGGCATCGCTCAACTTGCTGTAGCGCTGGTAGTCCGCCGCCGCCTGCTCCGCATTGGCGCGCTTGCCCTCGACCATGGCTTCGGCCTGCCTCAGGGCGAGGGTGAAGCGCTCGGGATCGATCTTGAACAGCACGTCGCCGCGCTTCACCGCCTGGTTGTCCTCCACGAGGACATCGGTGACGAGGCCCGACACGTCGGGGGCGACCTCCACCACGTCGGCGCGGACCCGGCCGTCGCGGGTCCAGGGCGCGTTCATGGAATAGTCCCAGAGGCCGTGGCCGACCGCGAGGGCGGCGATCACCATGGCGGCGGTGACGGCGAGGCGGAGGAACGGGGCGAGGAACCGGGTCATGGCGAAGGATCCCGAGGGTCAGGATGTCAGGGATTGCGTGAGGGAGACGACGGCGCCGAGCAGCAGGACGTAGAGCGCGAGGTCGAAGAGCGGCCGGTGCCAGACCGCGCGATAGGCGCCGAGCCGCGCCAGCACCCGCCGCACGGCGAGGCTGAGGAGGAAGGCGGCGAGCATCCAGACCCCGAGGGCCGGGATGAAGACGCCGCCGATGTCGAATTCGCCGGTCATGCCGCCTGCGCCGTGATGGGGGGAGCCGCCGGGCGGCCGGGATAGGGGGAGGCGTCCGGGCACAGGCCCCGGCGCAGGCCGACGAGGCCCATCAGCGCGGCGTCGTGGCCGGGCGCGCACGGGTCGGCGCCGACGGCGTCGAGGGCGCGGTCGATCCGCGCGAGGAGGTCGGCGGCCGGCCGTGCCGCCCCGCTCTCCGCATGGCGCGCCACCGCCGCGAGCAGGGTCTCGACCGCCTCCCGCGCCGGGGGCGTGAGCCGCCGCCGGTCGCGGCGCAACTCCACCACGTTGATGCCGACCCGCACCTCGGCGATCAGGTCCGCCGTCGCGGCGGCGTCCTCCGGCGGCAGGGCCGCAAGGCGGGGGGCGATGAGCCCGACGCGGTCGAGCATGAGGGCGGCGAGTTCGAGCCCGCTTCCGGCCCCGTGGCCCGCGGCGGCCAGGGCGAGGCTGCGACGGTTGACGCGGTGGAGACGCCGGGCCGACCAGCCCGCCCCGACCGAGCGGACGAGGCGCGTCGTCACCGCCGCCACCCACATGCCGCCGACGACGGCCACGGCGGAGTTCGCGAAGGCGGCGAAATCCCCGGTGTAGCTGCTTTGGAGGGCGATCAGCGCCGAGCCATTGACCGCCGCGCCCATGGCCAGCGGCGCGGCCTTCGGCTGGGTCATGCCGAGTCCGCACAGGATCAGGCCCGGCGCCAGGGCGAGGGCGAGCATCTCGAAGCTCGTGGCCTGGGGCAGGATCGCGAACAGGTAGAGGCCGGAGCCGACGGCGCCGAGGATGGCGGAGTTGGCAAAGCCGAGGATCGAGGGCGCGGGGTCGTCCTGAGCCGCGAAGAAGCAGCACCCCACCGCCGCCATCATCGGCGCCCCCGCCCCATCCGGCCAGCCGGTGGCGATCCAGATGCCGCAGGTGACGAGGATCACGAGGAAGACCGAGGCAGCCGACAGCAGCGCCATGCCGTGGTCGCGGTGCCGGATCCTGCGCGCCTTCGCCGTGTAGCGGAAGGAGAGGGGGCCGCGCAGGGGGCGGCCCTCCACGAGGTGCCGCCGCAGCACGCGGATGTCCTGGCGCAGGTCGATCAGGTCGCCGAGCCGGGCGGCGAGGCTCGCGAGGACGAGGTCCCGCCAGGGCTCCCGTGGCACGCCGCCCGGATCCGGGCGGAGCGCCTCGGCCTTGGCCCGGAGCCGGGCCGCCTCCGCCGGGTCGGCGGTGCCGGAGGCGATCCAGGCGGCGACCTCGTCGAGGAGCGCGCCGACCTGGGGCGGCAGTCCGCCGTCCCGTTCGAGCACCGCGATCCGGTCGGCTGCGGCCGAGACGATGGGCAACACCATCAGCATGTGCTGGCGCAGAATCGCCATGGCGACGGCCGCGCGTTCCGCCCCCGTCCCGTCGTAGCGCAGGGGCGTGGCCAGGGCGTCGAAGGCGATGGCGTCGGAGGCGAGGCGCAGGGCTCCGGAGGCCAGCGCCGGGCGCCCGGCCCCCGCCCGCCCCGTCGCGGCGGCGGCCCAGCTGCGGGCGTCCCGCAGCCACAGGTCCAGGCGTTCCGCGATCAGCGGCGCGACCGAGCGCGGCAGCACGAGCGTGTTCACGAGGCTGGCGCACAGGATACCGAGGGTGATCTCCTCGGCGCGGGCGACGGCGGTGTCGAACATCGTGCCCGGCTCGCCCACCGCCGGGAAGCCGATCAGCGCGGCGGTATAGCCCGCGAGCATCATCAGGTAGCCCCGCGGGGTCCGGTCGAGGAGCGACACGTAGAGGCAGAGGGCGACCCAGAGGGCGATCGCCAGGGTCAGGAGCTCGGGCACGTTCACGAGGTTCGGCACCATGACGACGCTCACGGCGGCGCCGAGCAGCGTGCCGAGGACCCGGTACAGGGCCTTCGACCGGGTGGCCCCCGCCAGCGTCTGGCTCGTGATGAAGACGGTGCCGAGGGCCCAGTACGGGCGCGGCAGGTCGATCCAGAGGGCGAGGTAGAGCGCCAGCATCGCGGCGGCGAAGGTCTTCAGCGCGAAGGCCCAGTCGCGCCAGCCAGGGAGGGTCACGGCGTCGCCTCCCCGGTCGCATGGCGGCGGTCGTGGTCCTGGATGGCCCGGAACACCCGCAGGCTGGCCTCCAGGTCGGCGGTGCTCACGCTGCCGAACACCGCCTCCCGCAGGGTATCGAGGTCGGCCTCCATGGCCGTCACCACCGCCCGGCCGGCGGGCGTCAGGCTCAGCACCTTGGCGCGCCGGTCGGTGGGGTCCTCCTTGCGCAGGACGAAGCCCTGGGCACCGAGCTGGTCGAGGAGGCGCACGAGGGATGGGCCCTCGATCCCCACCGCCTCGGCCAGGGTGGTCTGGCGGGGCTCGCCGCCGTGACGGCCGATCAGCAGCAGGGGCAGGGCGGTGGCATCGGACAGGCCGTAGGCCTCTGCCACGGCGTTGGCCGCGCGCCGGTACTGGCGCCCCGCGACGAGCAGGGTGTGGGTGAAGCCCTGACGGAGGCGGGCAAGATCCTCGCTCATCGGACCCATCGCGGTCGGAGGTCCGGCCCGCCGGCGATGACGGGCCGCGCGCCGGGGCAATCCCGTCGCCTGCTTATAGATAGTAAGCTATCAGTTTTGATGCAAGCGATGCATGGGAGGATCCCGGCGCGGCTTTCCCGGCTCGTCGGTCCTGGCGAGGCAGGGGCGAGGCGGGGCCTTAGGCCCGCTACACGAGGACCGGCCCGGGGGCCCGGAACCGGGCGAAGCGGCGGGCCAGGACGGGCAGGACCGCGAGGTTGAGGAGCGTCGAACTCGCGAGCCCGCCGAGGATCACGATGGCCATCGGCCCCTCGATCTCGCGGCCGGGTTCGCCCGCCCCGAGGGCCAGCGGCAGGAGCCCGAGGCCGGTCACGAGGGAGGTCATCAGGATCGGCACCACCCGGTCGGCGGCCCCGTCGATGGCGGCCTGCGTGTCCCAGAGCCGACCCTCGACCAGCACCAGATGCTCGTAATGGGCGACCAGCATGATGGTGTTGCGGAGCGAAATCCCGAACAGGGTCACGAACCCGACGATCGCCCCCAGGGACACCACGCCCCCGGTCGCCGCGACGGCGAGGATGCCGCCGATGACGGCGAAGGGCGTGTTGACGAGGACGAGGGCGAGGTTGGCCACCGAGCCCGTGACCAGGGCGAGCAGCAACACGACGCCGAGACCCGCGAGGCCCGCATAGACCGTGAGGTCCCGGCGGGCCCTGGCCTGGGCCTCGGCGGCGCCGCCGAAGCCGACGAAGACCCCCGGCGGCAGCTTCACCTCGCGGGCGATCTTGCGCTTCACCGCCTCGGTGAAGGAGGCGAGGTCGCGGCCCGCCACGTTGGTCGTCACCACCCGCACCCGCTGCGCGCCGAGGTGCCCGACGGCGTAGCGCCCGGTGGTCTCGTAGACGTCGGCCACGTGCGACAGGCGGATGTAGCTGCCCCCGGGGGTGCGCAGCGGCAGGTCGCCGAGGCGGGACGGCCGGGCGCCGGGGGAGGGGGCGAGCGCCACCACGACGTTGAACACGGCGTTGCCCTCGTAGGACTGACCCACCGTGTCGCCCTGGTAGGCGGTGCGCACCAGTTCGAGCACCTCGATGGCGTCGAGCCCCCAATGGCGCAGGTCGCCTGGACGAAGAGAGACGTTGATCTGCGGCAGCCCCGCCGGGGCGCGGAGCTGGATGTCGGCGGCGCCGCGCACCTCCGCGAGTTCCTTGGCCACCTCCCGGGCGGCGGCGTCGATCGCGTCGAGGTCGGCGCCGTAGACGCTGATCACCACCGGCGCCGTGAAACCGGAAACCACCTCCTCGATCCGCTCGGTCAGGAAGGTCTTGAGCGAGAAGGTCGCCCCCGGCGTCGCCGCCATCAGGGCGCGGATCCCGGCCTCCGCCCGCTCCTGGGCCTCGCCGTCGAGGCCCGGGGCGAGGTCGATGTGGATCTCGCTCTCGTGGGTGCCGCCGAGGTCGTAGCCGGCCTCCGCCCGTCCGACCTGCTGGGCGACGGCGCGCACGCCGGGAATCGCCTTGAGGGCACTCGTCAGGTGCCCGCCGAGGCGCAGGGTCTCCGTCAGCGAGGTGCCCGGCGCCGCGGCGGTGTGGAGGATGTAGTGCCCCTCCTTCAGGTCGGGCAGGAACGTCCCGCCGAGGAAGGCCGCGGGCGCGAGCCCGGCGAGGACGGCGAGGAGGCCGCCGGCCATCGTCACGAAGGGGTGGCGCACGAGGCGCCGGAGCAGCCCGGCATAGACCCCGCGCACCGCCCGCGTGACCGGCGGCTCCCTCGCGGGCAGGCTCCGGCGCCCGGCGAGCAGCAGGCGCGCCAGGGCCGGCGTCACCGTCAGCGCGACGGCGAGCGAGGCCAGCACCGCCAGGATGTAGGCCAGCGCCAGCGGGCCGAAGAGACGCCCCGGCACGCCGGTGAGCGCCAGCACCGGCAGGAAGACGAGCAGCACCGCGAAGGTGGCGTAGGCCACCGAGACCCGCACCTCCAGGATCGCGGCGAAGACCACGCGGGCCTCACCGGCCGGGGCGGGCAGGCGCCGGTTCTCGCGCAGGCGGCGCATGACGTTCTCGACGCCGATCACCGCGTCGTCGACCACCTCGCCGATGGCGATGGCGAGCCCGCCCAGCGTCATGGTGTTGAGGCTCTGACCGAACAGGCCGAGCACGAGGACGGCGCCCAGCAGCGAGAGGGGAATCGCCGTGGCGCTCACGAGCGCCGTGCGCCAGTCGAACAGGAACAGCAGCAGCACCACCACCACGAGGACGCCGCCCAGCGCCAGCGCCTGCACCACGTTGCCGGTGGCCTGCGCGACGAAGGCAGCGGGGCGGAAGAGGTCGGCCCGCAGGGTGATGCCGTCGCGGGCGAGCCCGGGTCGCAACTCGTTGAGGGCCGCATCGACGCCCTCTGTCACCGTCACGGTGTTGGCGCCGAACTGGGCGCCGACCATCAGCAGCACGCCCGGTTGCCCATCCACGAGCGCGGCGCTGATCGCGGGCTCGGGCGCGTTCGTCACGTCGGCCACGTCGCCGATCACGAGGCTCGCCCCGCCCTCGTTGACGAGGACCGTCCGGGCCACCGCCTCGGGCGTCAGGGCCTGACCCTCGGTCTGGAGGGTGATGCGCTGGTTGGGCGTATCGATGAAGCCCGCGCCGCGCACCCCGGTCGCCTTCCGCCCGGCCGTCAGCACGTCGTTGAGGCCGATTCGGTAGCGGATGAGGTCCTGCGGACGGACCTGGATGCGGATCGAGCGGACGTCGCCGCCATAGACCAGCACCTCGCCCACGCCGGGGGCCGCCAGCAGGCGCAGGCGCACGCGCCAGTCCGCCACGGTGCGCAGGTCCATGGCCGAGCGCGTGGCGGAGGTCAGCCCGATCAGCAGGACGGAACTGGTGGAGGAGGTAAGCGCCGTCATCGCCGGGGGGCCGGCGCCCTGGGGCAGGCGGCCCGCGACGCCGGCGAGCCGTTCGTTGACGAGTTGCCGCGCCCGGAGGATGTCGCTGCCGGGCCCGAAGGTCGCGGTCACGACCGAGAGCCCCTGGATGGAGTTCGAGCGCAGGGTGCCGAGCCCCGGCAGGCCGCTGATCGCGCCCTCCACGGCCTGGGTGACCAGCACCTCGACCTGTTCGGGGTTCAGGCCGGGCGCCTCGGTCTGCACGCTCACGGTGGGCGGCGCGAATTCCGGGAAGACGTCGTACCGGGCCGCGCCGAGGGCGAGGATGGCGTAGGCCGCCAGCGCCAGCGCCAGGGCGAGCACGATCCCCGGCCGCCTCACACTGAAGCCGACGAGCCACGCCTGGGGCCCGGAGGGGGGCGCCTCCGCGCGGTGTCCGGCGTCCCCTGCACCGGGGCCGTCTGGCTGCTGGGATCCGGTCACGGGGCGCTCAGTCGTCGTCCGCGTCGCCGACGGCTTGGGTCTGGCCCTTCAGCTCCTCGGAGAGCAGGGCCTGCGCGCCGGTGACGACGATGTCGCTGTCCTCGCCGAGGTCGTCGATGACCGGGCGGTCGGCGGAGGTGGCGGCCTCGGCCTTCACCGGGTGGCGGGCGAAGGCGTCGGGGCCGAGGGCGCGGTAGACCCAGGCGCCGCCCTGCCAGTGCACCACCGCGCTCTCCGGCACCGCCACGCCGACCGCCCGTCGGGGCGAGGTGAGGAAGGCCTGGACGCTCATGCCCGGCAACAGGCCGCTGTCGCCGGCCACGAGGTAGAAGTAGCTGAGGCCCTGGATGCGCTGGTCCGTGCGGGTCGCGGGCGAAACGAGGCGCATCGCCACCCGCTCGCTCTGCGGCGGCACCTCGGCGAAGGCGGCGACGGGAGCCTCCTTGAGGAACTCGCCCGGCGGCAGGGTCACCTGCACGAGGAGGTCGGTGCGCTCGATCAGCCGGGTGGCGAGGGGCGCGCGCTCCACGATGGCGCGGCCGAGCGTCGGGCCCCATTCCTGCTGCGCCGTGGCCGCCAGGGTGCGGAGCTGCGACTCGGCGGCCATCACCGCCGCCTCGTCCGTGTGGGCGCTGCCCTCGGCGGTTTCGAGCTGCGCCGCCGCGATGCCCGCCGGGCCGAGCGTCCGCGCCCGCTTCACGGCGCTGGCGGAGACCTCGGCCCGCGCCTTGGCGGTCTTGAGGGCGGCCACGGCCCCGGCATAGCTGTTGGTGAGGTCGGTGATCCGGGCGAGGTCGAGGACGCTGCCATAGGCCTGGATCTCGACGGCGTGGGGCTTGTTCGGCAGGTGGGCCGTGGCCACGCCGATGCGGGCGCGCTCCGCCTCGGTCAGCCGGACCACTGCCCGCCCGCCCTCCTGGGTAACGCGCCCCGGCGAGGGGCCGGCCGCCCGGCCGGATCCCGGCATCGACAGGGCAACGAGCAGTGCCGTCCCCCAGGCTGCCCGCCGCATTCCGTCCCCCGGCCCCGCTCCGCCCCGCAGCCCTCCTGATGCCCGGTCTCGCCGCCGGGGTCCAGCGGGGCCGGGGCGGCGCGGGCTTCAGGACCGCGGCGTGAAGAGCAGGACGACCCCGCCCGAGCCGGGCGAGGTGCCGTCGTGCCGGCGCGCGGGCCGGCCGAAGGTGTCGGCCCAGGCCAGGGAGATCACCTCCGCGAGGCTGCGCTCGGCGGCGTCTCCACGGGAGAGCCTCGCGGCCCGGCGCTTGGCCGCGCCGATCCAGCGGACGATCTTGTGGCCTTGCCGGACGCCTGGCCTGTCTCCCGGCCGCTCCCCCCGCCAGTCCACAGGCGGTCGGCCGATCTCCGGCCGGCGACGGAGCGAACGGGATGGAGGGGATCTGTCCGACGTCACGGGCCGTGGTCTCCCTGGCAGAATTTCTGCCATTGGTAGCGCCGGTGCGGCGGCCGCCGCATCACCCGTTTGGGGGATGCGCGCCGTGACGGGGCGAGGTGTTCACTCCCGGTTTGGGAGGGCTCTGTCCCTCCGGCAATCGGAGAGCGGACGCTGCTGGAAGGCGGCGATGGCCCGCACCGTCCGGCCGGGTCCGGCATCGAGGCTCAGGCAGGCGCAGCCGTAGCCGTAGGAGCCGGAATTGGTCACGATCCAGTCGCGCACGGTCAGGTCGGGCAGGGTGTCGAGGCCCCGCGCATGGGGGCCTCCCTGCGTCCCGAGGGTCCAGTCCCCGTCACGGTCGGTGAAGAACCAGTTGCCGGGGGTCGGGTTGGCGAGCCAGCCGCAGCGGGTCGCCGCGCCCGCCGCCATCGTCGAAGCCAGCACGAGCGCGGCGGCGCAGACCGGGCGGAGGATCACGGGCGAACTCCCTGGCGCGAGGCGGGGGGACCGGCGGACCTACGGCAGCACCCAGAGGCACGGGCCGGAGGGCTGGGTGAGGCATTCGTAGGGTGCGCCGCCGACCACCGCCCGGCGCTCGGTGGTGCCGATCGCCTTCCGGGAGACGAGGCGGCACCCCGGCTGGGAGGCGATCTCGGCCACGGCCTTCTCCCTGTTGTCCCCCGCGGCGGCGGCGAGGCGGCGCAGGTCGATCAGGCTGTCGCAGGCGGGGACGGACTCGTCGGCGGCGGGCCGGCCCGGCTGCTGCGCGGCGGCCGGACCCACGACGAGGCACAGGAGGGCGGCGAGATGACCAGGGCGCATGGCGAATTCCGCTGCAGGGGGGATGGCCGGGCCACAGACCCGCCGTTCGGGCCGGGGAGATGGATCGCCGCCGCCGCGCGGCAAGGGAGAGGGCAAGGAAGAGGGCGAGGGTGACGGAGGGTGGCAGTGGCGCCGGACGGGTGAGGCACGGACGAGGGCTGTATGCGGCGTCCTCCCGCGCGTATCGTCCCGCCGGGGCGCGCGTATGGGCCTGGGGAGTGGGCGATGGCAGAGCAGGATCGACCGGTCAGCCGTTTTCCGGTCCCGAGGCTCGCGGACCTTCCCGGGGACATCCGCCAGCGGATCGAGGCGGTGCAGGAGAAATCGGGCTTCGTGCCCAACGTCTTCCTCGCCCTGGCCCACCGCCCGGAGGAGTTCCGGGCCTTCTTCGCCTACCACGACGCCCTGATGGACAAGCCCGGCGGCCTCACCAAGGCGGAGCGCGAGATGATCGTGGTGGCGACCTCCGCCGCCAACCAGTGCCAGTATTGCGTGATCGCCCACGGCGCGATCCTTCGCATCCGCGCGAAGAACCCCCTCATCGCGGACCAGATCGCGGCGAACTACCGGAAGGCCGATATCACGCCGCGGCAGAGGGCGATGCTCGACTTCGCCATGAAGGTCAGCCAAGCCGCCCACCTCACCGGGGACGCGGACATGGCGGCCCTCGACGCGCACGGTTTCACGCCCGACGACATCTGGGACATCGCCGGGATCGCCGCCTTCTTCGGCCTGTCCAATCGGCTGGCCAACGTCACGAACATGCGCGCGAACCCCGAATTCTACGCCATGGGACGCGGCTGAGCGACTTCCGCGTGGAGGGCGCCGAGGACGGTAAATCCCGCGTTTTGCGGTGGGAATGCATTCAAAATGCGCGATTTCAGCGGCGAAACCTCACTTCTGTCTAACAGAATACATTCCACGCTCCGGGCCTCCCGGATCCTCGCGAGGCCCCCGGAGACACCGCTCCGCGCGGTTTGGTGGCAAACCGAGACGGCCACGCTCCGGATTGACCGACTTTCGCGACCGATAACGTAATCGTGAGGACGCGGTGACCAGAAAACCGTGCCGCGGTGACGGCGATCAATCCAAGCGTAAGCATTGTCATCGAGATTTCGCGGAAACTGCACCGGACGGAATCCCGCGCGGCGGCCCGTCCGGCACTCCCGCGACGGTCCGGTCATGCGCCCCACCCTGTCCCTCAAGGCGTCCCTCGCGGCCGCCTTCGGCTTCCTCGCCCTGATCTGCGCAGGCCAGGGCGTCCTCTCGCTCGCCAAGCTCGGGGGCATCCGCCACGCGGTGAGCGAGGTGGCGGCGAACTGGCTGCCCTCCGTGGTCGTCCTCAACGACATCCGGGCCGCCGCGACGGACGTGCGCATCAAGCAGTTGCGGATGACCGGCCTCACGACGCCCGCCACCGTCGCGGCCGACGAAAAGGAGTTGGCGGCGGCCATCGGCAAGCTCCAGGGGCTGCGCAAGACCTACGAGCCGCTGATCTCCTCACCGGAGGAGCGGCGGCTCTACGAGGCGTTCGGCGAGGCTTGGGCGCGCTACGAGGCCATCGGCCGCGAGGCCATGGCCATGGCCGTGCAGGGGCAGAACCGCGAGGCCCTTGCCCTGATGGGGCAGCGGGAGACCGTCGCGGTCTTCAACGAGATCCGGGAGGCCATCCTCCGGGACGTCGCCCTCAACCAGACCGGCGCGCAGCGGGAGGCGGACCTCGCGCTGGCGGGCGCCGACGCGGCCTCGCTCGCGGCGACCGTCGCCATCGCCCTGTCGCTGCTCGCCGCCTGCGCCGCCGGCCTGTTCGGGCTCTTGCGCATCTCCCGTCCCATCGCGGTCATGACCGGCGCGATGCACGGCCTCGCGGCGGGCGACGCGGCCTCCGAGATTCCCTTCCGGCAGCGCCGGGACGAGATCGGGACGATGGCGGCGGCGGTGCAGGTGTTCAAGGACAACCTCATCCGCACCCGCGCCCTGGAGGCCGAGACCGCGCAGGCGCGCCTCGCGGCCGAGGAACAGCGCAAGGCGGGGATGCGCCAGATGGCGGACGGGTTCGAGGCGGCGGTGGGGGGCATCGTGGCCATGGTCTCGTCCTCGGCTACCGAGTTGCAGGCGACGGCCCAGCAGATGAGTTCGGCCGCATCGGAGACGGCGGTGCAATCCACCGCCGTGGCGGCGGCGGCGGAGGAGGCGGCCTCCAACGTCGGCACCGTGGCGGCGGCGGCGGAGGAACTCGGCGCCTCGGTGCAGGAGATCGGCCGACAGGTCCGGGGCTCGGCCAGCCTCGCGCAGGCGGCGGTGGGCGAGGCCGACCAGACGGCGGCCCTGGTCCAGGCCCTGCGCCAGACCTCGGCCCGGATCGGCGACATGGTCGGCCTGGTCTCGCAGATCGCCAGCCAGACCAACCTCCTTGCCCTCAACGCCACCATCGAGGCGGCCCGGGCCGGGGAGGCGGGCCGCGGCTTCGCCGTGGTGGCCGCCGAGGTGAAGGAACTCGCCAACCAGACCGCCCGGGCGACGGGCGACATCGCCGGGCAGATCGGGGAGATCCAGGGGGTCACCGATCAGGCGGTGTCGGCGATCGGGGTCATCAGCGACCGCATTCGCGAGATCAACACGGTGGCGACCTCGATCGCCGCCGCGGTGGAGCAGCAGGGCGCGGCGACCCAGGAGATCGTGCGCAACGTCTCCCAGGCGTCCACCGGCACCACGGAGGTGACGAGCAACATCGTGGTCGTCGCCCGCGCCTCGGAGGATACGGGGGCGGCGGCCGGTCAGGTCCTGTCGGCCTCGGGCGAACTGTCCCGCCAGTCGGAGTACCTCTCCTCCGAGGTCGCCCGGTTCCTCGCCACCGTCCGCGCCGCCTGAGCCCGAGCGGGGCGGCGCTGGAGGGCGAGCAGCCCCGCCGACCAGACCAGCGAGACGAGGAGCGCGGTCGCCAGGGCGGCGGGCGCGCCCCACCGCTCGATCGACAGGTGCAGGGTCAGCAGCGTCAGGCCGAAGCCGAAGACGCCGCGGATCGTCATGGCCGCCATCCGGGCCATGGCCGCGCCCCCGAGGCGGCGGTGCAGGATCACGAAGGCGCTCGTCAGCGTCACGGGATAGGCGGCGATCACCCCCGTCCGCGCCGGTCCGAGGATCGCGCTGACGGCCAGGACGCCGGAGACGAAAAGGGCCACGGCGGCGGCCCGAAGGAGCAGGTCCCGGGGGCGCGGGCGCGCCACGGCGGCGGCGGGGGCGAGGACGCTGCGGGCCGAGGGCCGCACGAGAGCCATCCCGACACCGTAGACGGCGACGTTCAGGAGGAACGCCGTGAGCGGTGTCCACGTCACCGCTGCGATGGGCAGGGCGGCGGCGAGCCACGCCAGCACCGCCGGGCCGAAGGAGCGCAGCAGGCTCCGGTCCGTGGCCAGCCGGGCATAGGTGAGGAGCAGGAGCCCGGTGGCGGCGTTCGCCGCGAAGCCGTTGAGGGCCGCCCCGGCGACGAACCCGGTCTCGTGCTCCAGCGCCATGAAGACGTAGACCGGCCCTGCCGTCACCGGCAGGCTGATCACCAGGGCGCCCCAGAGCGGGCCGAGCACCTCCGCCAGGACGGAGGCGAGCACGACGACGGTGGCCGCCGTCAGCGCCCGGACGAGCGAGGCCACCACCAGGGCCGACATGCTGGATCTCCGCCGGACACGCCGGGATGCGGATGGGACAGACCACCGGCGTCCCCCGAGCGCAACCCTCAGGCCGGGCCGGACAGTTTCATCGTGACGAGGCCGGCGACGATGAGGATTGCCGCCGCGAGGCGGGCGGGGGTCACCGCCTCGCCGAGCCATACGATGCCGACGAGGAAGGCGCCCACGGCGCCGATCCCGGTCCAGACCGTGTAGGCGGTTCCGAGGGGCAGGGACCGCATGGCCAGGGACAGGAGGGCGAAGCTCGCGATCATCGTGACGATCGTGACCGCCGTCGGCCACGGCCGGGTGAAACCGTCGGACTGCTTCATGGCGAAGGCCCAGACGACTTCGAGAAGTCCTGCGATGAGAAGAGTGATCCACGCCATGACGGCCCCCGGGACGAAGGGCCGGGCCGTCCCGGACTTGAGATGCCCCCGCGCGGAGGGGCTGCGGGAGCAGGAGGACGTGGCCTCGCCGGGTTGGAAGTGGCGCGACCGCTCCGGCCCGTCAAGCCCACGCACGCGAGCGGGCCGCAGGGCGGTCCTTCGTTGACGCGGGCTCCCCGGCGGCGGCAAGGTCGCCGCGCTTCATGGGTCTGAACCGGACGATGACACAGGACACCCTGCGCCTCGGCGCGTTCCTCTACGCCACCGGCCACCACGTCGCCGGCTGGCGGCACCCGTCCAGCGAGGCGGATGGCGGGCTCGTGCTCGACCGTTACGTCGGCTGGGCGCAGCGCGCCGAGGCGGCGCAGTTCGACCTCCTGTTCCTGGAGGACGGCACCGGCATCCGCGACGCGAACCTCCGCTCCAGCGAGCGCACCGCCCGCTCGACGCATTTCGAGCCGGTGACGCTGCTCTCGGCGCTGGCGGCGGTGACGCGCCGGATCGGCCTCGTCGCCACCACGTCCACCACCTTCAACGAGCCCTACAACGTCGCCCGCCGCTTCGCCTCCCTCGACCATCTCAGCGGCGGCCGGGCCGGCTGGAACCTCGTGACCTCCGCCACCGACGCGGAGGCGGCCAATTTCGGCAACGACACCATCGCCCGCCACGCCGACCGCTACGAGCGGGCGGAGGAGTTCGTGGATGTCGTCCTCGGCCTGTGGAACACCTGGGACGACGGCGCGGTGATCATCGACAGGGAGAGCGGCCAGTTCTCGAAGCCGGACGGGTTCCGTCCCCTGAACCATCACGGCAAGCATTTCGAGGTCCGGGGGCCGCTCAACATCTCGCGCACGCCGCAGGGCCAGCCGGTGGTGGTGCAGGCGGGTGCCTCGGGGCCGGGCAAGGACCTCGCCGCACGCACCGCCGAGATCGTCTTCACCGCCAACCAGACGCTCGCCGAGGCCACCGAGTTCTACGGCGACCTCAAGGAGCGCATGGCCGGGTTCGGCCGGGAGCGTGACGACCTGAAGGTGATGCCCGGCCTGTTTCCCGTGGTCGGGCGCACCGAATCGGAGGCGCGGGCCAAGTTCGAGGCGTTGCAGGCGCTGATCGACCCCGTGGTCGGCCTCGCCCTGCTGGAGCGGATGATCGGTGGGTTCGACCTCTCGGGCTACGACCTCGACGGTCCGGTCCCGGCCTTGCCGGAGGCCAACGGCATCAAGTCCCGCCAGCAACTGATGTTCGACCTCGCCCGCCGCGAGGGGCTGACGCTCCGCGCACTCACCCTGCGCATCGCCGGGGCACGGGGCCACTCGCAGATCGTCGGCACGCCCGCGCAGATCGTGGACGAGATGGAGGAGCGGTTCCGGGCGGGGGGCGCGGACGGGTTCAACATCATGCCGCCGACTCTGCCCGGGGGCCTCGACGACGTCATCGCCCTCGTCCTGCCGGAGCTGCGCCGCCGGGGCCTGTTCCGCGAAGCCTACGAGCACACCACCCTGCGCGGGCACCTGGGCTCGCGCCCGCCCCGATGGCCCGCCCGCGCGGGCGCCGCCTGAGCGGAGAGACACCATGACGTCCGTGAACGCCATCATCGCCAAGGAAATCGGCGTGCGGGAGGCGCAGGTCGCCGCCGCCGTCACGCTCCTCGACGGGGGCGCGACGGTGCCCTTCGTGGCCCGCTACCGCAAGGAGGCGACCGGCTCCCTCGACGATGCGCAGCTGCGCACCCTGGCCGAGCGCCTCGGCTACTTGCGCGACCTCGAGGATCGGCGCGCCACCGTGCGCGAGGCCATCGACGCCCAGGGCAAGCTCACCGCGGACCTCTCCTCGGCCATCGCCGCCGCCGAAACCAAGGCGCGGCTGGAGGACATCTACCGTCCCTACAAGACCAAGCGGCGCACGAAGGCGCAGACCGCCCGCGAGGCCGGGCTCGGGCCCCTGGCGGAGGCGCTGCTGGCCAACCCGTCGCAGGCGCCCGCCGCGGTCGCCGCCCGCTTCGTCGCGGTGGACAAGGGCGTGCCCGATGCCGAGGCGGCGCTGGAGGGGGCGCGGCACATCCTGATCGAGCGCTTCGCCGAGGATGCCGACCTCGTCGGACGCCTGCGCGAGGAGTTCTGGCGGGCGGGTAGTGCGGTCTCGAAGGTCCGCAAGGGCAAGGAGGCGGCGGGCGCCAAGTTCGCCGACTATTTCGACTGGTCGGAGCGGCTCGCCCGGATGCCCTCGCACCGGATCCTCGCCCTGTTCCGGGGCGAGAAGGAGGAGATCCTCGATCTCGACCTCGCCGCCGAGGGGGAGGAGGCGCCCGCCGGGCAGCCCGGCCCCTTCGAGACGGCCGTCGCCCATCGCCACGGCGTCGCCGACCGGGGCCGCCCCGGCGACCGCTGGCTCCTCGAAACGGTGCGGGCGGCGTGGCGCACCAAGCTGCGCACCGGCATCAAGGCCGACCTGCGCACGCGCCTGTTCGAGTGGGCGGAGGACGAGGCCGTGAAGGTCTTCGCCGGGAACCTGAAGGACCTGCTGCTCGCCGCCCCCGCCGGGGGCCGGGCGACGCTGGGACTCGATCCCGGCTACCGCAACGGCGTGAAGGCCGCCGTGGTGGACCGGACCGGCAAGGTCGTCGCCGTGGAGACCACCTATCCGCACGAGCCGCAGCGGCGTTGGAGGGAGGCGGTCCAGACGCTGGCCCGCCTCTGCCGCCAGCACAAGGTGGAGTTGATCGCCATCGGCAACGGCACCGCCTCCCGCGAGACGGACAAGCTCGCCACCGAGATCCTCGCCGCCGAGCCGGATCTCAAGATGGCCAAGGTCACGGTGTCGGAGGCCGGCGCCTCGGTCTACTCGGCCTCCGAGATCGCGAGCCGCGAACTGCCCGACCTCGACGTGTCGCACCGCGGCGCGGTCTCGATCGCCCGGCGGTTGCAGGATCCCCTGGCCGAACTCGTGAAGATCGATCCGAAGTCCATCGGTGTCGGGCAGTACCAGCACGACATCGCCGAGGGGAAGCTGACGCGCTCCCTCGACGCCACCGTGGAGGACGCGGTGAACGCCGTCGGCGTCGATGTGAACACCGCCTCGCCCGCCCTGCTCGCGCAGGTCTCGGGCCTCGGCGCGTCGCTGGCCGGGAACATCGTGGCGCACCGGGACGCAAACGGCCCGTTCCGCACCCGCACCGACCTGAAGAAGGTGGCGGGCCTCGGGCCAAAGACCTTCGAGCTGGCGGCGGGCTTCCTGCGCATCCAGGACGGCGAGAACCCCCTCGACGCGTCGGGCGTCCACCCGGAGGCCTATCCGGTGGTCCGGCGCATCCTGGAGGCGACGAAGAGCGACATCCGCCGCCTCATCGGCAACGGCGCCGTGCTCCAGACCGTCGCGCCCGAACGTTTCGCGGACGCGCGTTTCGGCCTGCCCACGGTGCGCGACATCCTCGCGGAACTGGAGAAGCCCGGCCGGGACCCGCGCCCGGCCTTCCGCACCGCGACCTTCCAGGAGGGCGTCGAGACCCTGTCCGATCTGAAGCCCGGGATGCAGCTCGAAGGGGTGGTGACGAACGTGGCCGCCTTCGGGGCCTTCGTCGATATCGGCGTCCATCAAGACGGGCTGGTCCACATCTCGGCCATGGCGCGCCGCCGCATCGCCTCACCCTCCGAAGTGGTGAAGGCGGGCGACGTGGTGCGCGTCCTCGTCCTGTCGGTGGACGTGCCGCGCAAGCGCATCGGCCTGTCGATGCGCCTCGACGATCCGATCGATCGCCCGACCCCCGGCGCCCGCCCGGAGCCACGCCCCGAGCCGCGTCCGAAGGATCATCGTCCCCCGCCGCGCCCCCAGCCGTCCGGTTCGCGCCCCGAACCGTCCAGTTCGCGCCCCGAACCGTCCGGTGCCCTCGCCGACGCCCTCCGCCGTGCGGCGGAACGGGGGAAACGTTAGAGCTCCTCACAAAAGTCCCGATCACCGGGAGTTCTCCCTCTGGCCTCGGCGGCGCAGCGGGAGTGTCGTGAGAGGCTCTTAGGCCGCGGTGGCCGCGAGCACGCGGGAGTAATCGTTCTCGGCCTCGGCCTTGGAGAGATCGTAGCCGGTCTGGAGATTGGTCCAGAATTGCGGCATCGTGCCGAAGCGCTTGCCCAAGCGGATGGCGGTGTCGGCCGACACCCCGCGGCGCTCGCGGACGATCTCGGTGATCCGGTTGGTCGGCACGCCGATCTGTGCGGCGAGGCGCGCCGCGCTGAGGTCCAGGGGAACGAGGAATTCCTCCCGGAGGACTTCACCCGGATGGGTGCGGATGCGCGGCATGGCTTCCTCTCGTCAGTGATAGTCCACGACTTCGACGGCTTCGGGTCCGGCATCGCCCCATCGGAAGCAGATGCGCCATTGGTCGTTGATCCGGATGCTCCATTGGCCCTCCCGGTCGCCCGTCAGCGCCTCGAGGCGGTTGCCCGGCGGTGAACGCAACTCGTCCAGCACCGTCGCGGCATCGAGCATGTCGAGTTTGCGGGCGGCCACCTTGGCGCAGGATTGCCACCCCGCCTTACAGGTCCCGTCCCGCACGAACGCCTCGGTGGTCCTATCGGCGTAGCTCTGGATCATTGTCTTCCGTGATACGGATAGCGTATTGCCGGAAGGGGGGCAAGGATCCCGGCTCCCCGACCGGGAGCGCGGTCCTCAAATCCCCGCCAGGTGCCGCCACACCGCCCGCGCGGTGACGGCCGAGACGCGGACGTTGGATTCCTGCGTGACCCCGGCGATGTGCGGTGTGAGGATCAGGTTCGGCACGTCCGCGAAGATCGCGCCCGCCTTGGCGTCGAGGGGTTCGCTGGCGAACACGTCGAGGGCGGCGCCGCCGAGATGGCCGGTCCTGAGGGCCTCCGCGAGGGCGGTCTCGTTGACGAGGCCCCCCCGCGCCGCGTTGATGAGCACCGCGCCCCGCGGCATCCGGGCGATGACGTCCGCGTCGATCAGGCCGCGGGTCTCGGGGGTGAGGGGGACGTGCAGCGAGAGCACGTCGCTGCCCGCGATCAGCGCCTCGCGGTCGAGGCGCGCCACGGGGCCGTGGGGCTGGTTCCAGGCCGGATCGCCGGCGGGGACGAACGGGTCGGAGGCGGCGACGCGCATCCCCAGGGCGGCGGCCCGGCGGGCGGTCTCCCGGGCGTTGGCGCCGAAGCCGATCAGGCCGAGGCGCTTGCCGGCGACCTCGCGGCCCATCAGCGCGTTGCGCGGCCACTGCCCGGCGGCGACGGCGGCGCTCGCCCCGTAGGCGCCGCGCAGAAGCAGCAGCGCGGCGGCGATCACGTATTCGGCCACCGCCCCGTCATTGGCCCCCGTGGCCGGGTGGACCGCGATTCCGCGCGCCCGGCAGGCGGCCATGTCGATGTTGTCCAGGCCGACGCCGAGGCGGCCCACCACCGTCAGGCGCGGGGCGGCCTTGAGCAGGGAGCCGCGCACCTGCGTCCGGTTGCGCACGATCAGCGCCTCGGCGCCGGCGAGGGCGGCGTGGAGATCCTCCGGGCGGTCCACGAGGGTCGGATCGTAGAGGGTGTCGAAGCCGGACAGTTCGGCGGCGATGGCCGCCTCGTCCATGAATTCGCTGATGACGACCTTCGGCATGAACCCTCTTCTCCTGGAGGCCCGCCGAGACGGCGGCGCCCGCGGACCATGACGTGATCCGCGGGCGCCGGGGAAGGGGCCCGCCGGACGAACCGGCGGGTGCTGTCGTCGGGTCGGGCCGGCCTACGCCGCCATCGGCGCGTAGCGCTTGTGGCCCTTCACGTCGAAGCGGTCGAGCATCATCACCTTGTCCCAGACCTTCGCGAAGTCGGCCACGAAGCGCTTGTGGCCGTCCACGCCGGCATAGGCGTCGGCGATGTTGCGCAGCTGCGCGTTGGCGCCGAAGACGAGGTCGCTGCGGGTGGCCTCGAACCGCGTCTGGCCGCTCTCGCGGTCCTTGAGCACGAAGGCGTGCCCCTGGTCATCGGCCTTCTCCCAGACGAGATCGACACTCGTCAGGTTCTTGAAGAAGTCCGTGGTCAGCACGCCCACCCGGTCGGTGAAGACGCCCTTGTGCGAGCCGTCGTGGTTGGCGTTCAGCACCCGCAGGCCTGCGGTGAGCACCGTCCATTCCGGGGCGGTCAGGGTCATCAGGTTGGCCTTGTCGAGGAACATCTCCTCGGGGGACACGCCCTGGGACATGGCGCCGAAGCCGTCGTCCACGTAGTTGCGGAACCCGTCCACCACGGGCTTCAGCCACTCGAACATCTCGATGTCCGTGAGCTCCTGGGTGGTGTCCACCCGGCCGGGGGTGAAGGGGACCTGCGTCGGAACGCCGGCATCCTGGGCGGCCTTCTCCACCGCCGCGCAGCCGCCGAGCACGATGAGGTCGGCGAGCGAGACCGACTTGCCGCCGCCCGAGCCGTTGAACTCGGTCATGACGGCGCGCAGGGCCTCCACCACCGGGGCGGCCCGGCGGTTGACGGTCCAGTCCTTCTGCGGGGCGAGGGCGAGGCGCGCGCCGTTGGCGCCGCCGCGCTTGTCGCTGTCGCGGAAGGTCGAGGCCGCCGAGAAGGCGGTGAAGGCGAGGTCGGAGACCGACAGGCCCTTGGCCAGGATCGCCTGCTTCAGCGTGGCGATCTCGGCCTCGCCGATGGGCTGGTGGCTCGCCTCGGGGATCGGGTCCTGCCAGAGCAGGCCGTCCTCCAGCTTCGCCTCCTTGCCGAGGTAGCGGTGGCGCGGGCCCATGTCGCGGTGGGTCAGCTTGTACCACGCCTTGGAGAAGGCCTGGGTGAAGGCCTCGAAGTCATTGAGAAACTTCTCGCAGACCTTGCGGTATTCCGGATCGACCTTGAGGGCGATGTCGGAGGTCATCATCATCAGCGGGTGCATCTGACCCTCGACATGGGCGTCGGGGGTCTTGGGCGCGTTCGGGTCCTTGGGCGTCCATTGCAGGGCGCCGGCCGGGCTCTTCGTCTGCTCCCACTCGTACTTGAAGAGGTTCTCCAGGTAGGCGTTGTCCCACTTGGTCGGGTCGGGGGTCCAGCTGCCCTCGATGCCGTTGGTCATCGTGTCCTTGCCCGCGCCGGTGCCGCGCGGGTTGTGCCAGCCGAGCCCCATCGCCTCCATCGGCGCCATCTCCGGCGGCGGGCCGATCTCCTTGGCCGGGGTCATGCCGTGGCTCTTGCCGAAGGCGTGCCCGCCCGCGATCAGCGCCACCGTCTCCTCGTCGTTCATGGCCATGCGGGTGAAGGTCACCCGGATGTCGTGGGCCGAGCCCTGCGGGTCGCCGTTGGCGTAGGGGCCCTCCGGGTTCACGTAGATCAGCGACTGGTGCGAGGCGGCGAGCGGGTTCTCCAGGTCGTAATCGGCGTCACCGTTCTTGCCGCGCCAGCGCTTGTCGCGGTTCACCATGTCGTCGAAGCTCGACACGGTGCCCATGTCGACGACCTCGGGACCCCAGTAGGTGGCGTTGTCCGCCTCCCAGGCGTCGAGGCGCCCGCCCGCGAAGCCGTAGGTCGGGAAGCCCATGATCTCCAGGGCGCAGTTGCCCGTCAGCACCATCAGGTCGGCCCAGGACAGGGCGTTGCCGTACTTGTGCTTGATCGGCTGGAGCAGGCGGCGCGACTTGTCGGTGTTGCCGTTGTCCCACCACGAGCTGATCGGCGCGAAGCGCTGCATGCCCGTGCCGGCGCCGCCCCGGCCGTCCGCGATGCGGTAGGTGCCGGCGGAGTGCCACGCCATGCGGATCATCTGCGGGCCGTAATTGCCGTAATCCGACGGCCACCAGGAGACCGACGAGGTCAGGAACTGCTTGATGTCGGCCTTGAGCGCGTCGAGGTCGATCTTGGCGAACTCGGCGGCGTAGTCGAAGTCCGGGCCGAGCGGGTCGGCCGCGAGGCCGTTCTGGTGGAGCACCTCGATCCGCAGGCGGTGGGGGTACCAGTTCTCCAGCGTCGGGCGGCTGCCCTGGGCGCCGCCGATGCGGTCGCCGCCGAAGGGGCATCGGCCCGCCATCTCGTAGCTCGTGGTGTCCGTCTTGTCGTTCGCAAAGCCGTCCATGTGATTCCCCGTTCGAAGGACGCGCGCACCATCGTGCGAACCGGGCCGCGCACTCCATCCACGCCCTCACCTAGGGGGGAATGTCTGGCGAGGAAGACGGCGGCGGTCGCCGCGTTCAAGGGTCACACGGAAAACGGGCAGGGGTTACACGGGAAACGGATGGGGCGGCGCCGGGGGGGCCTTGACCCCCGCACGGAACCATTCATGCAACGTGGCTATATCTGTCGTCTCCAGCCCGTCTCACGTTGTCGAGAGTACCCCCTTGCACCGACGCACTGTCCTCCTCGGCGGCTCCGGCGCGACCCTGCTCGGCCTGCTCGGCTCGTCCCTCGCATCGCCGGCGGAAGCCGCCGCCCCGCACGATGCCGTGGCGCCCGCGCCCGGCCCCTTCGAGGCGTCGAGCGTCCGCCGCCTCGCGCAGGCCCTGTCGAAGCAGCCCTACAAGGCCCCCTCGACGGACCTGCCGAAGGCCCTCGAGTCCGTGACCTACGACCAGTACCGGGGCATCCGCTTCCGGAAGGACCGGGCGCTGTGGCGCGAGCAGAAGCTGCCCTTCGAGGTGCAGTTCT
Source organism: Methylobacterium aerolatum (assembly GCF_022179085.1). GTDB lineage: Bacteria > Pseudomonadota > Alphaproteobacteria > Rhizobiales > Beijerinckiaceae > Methylobacterium > Methylobacterium aerolatum. The sequence goes on along the minus strand of NZ_BPQE01000021.1, from coordinate 58,658 downwards.
TCCCCCGCGCCTTCCTGTTCCGGTCGGCCGTCGAGATCTTCGAGGTGGCCGACGGCAAGGCGACGCCGGTCCCCTACAGCCCCGACCTGTTCACCTACGACGAGCCCTCGCTCCGGGTGAGCGAGCCGATCGGCTTCGCCGGCTTCCGGATCCACACGCCCGGCGCCAACGGCGGGGACAGCGACGAACTCTGCGCCTTCCTCGGGGCGAGCTACTTCCGCGCCGTCGCCAAGGGCCAGCATTACGGCCTGTCCGCCCGCGGGCTGGCCATCGGCACGGGCAACCCGAAGGGCGAGGAATTCGCCCGCTTCCGCGCCTTCTGGCTGGAGCGGCCGGGACCGGATTCCCGCACCCTGGTGATCCACGCCCTCCTCGACAGCGAGAGCGTGACCGGCGCCTACCGCTTCACCGTGCGGCCGGGCGACGCCACGGTGTTCGACGTGGAGAGCGTGCTCTACCCCCGCCGCGACATCGCCGAGCCCGGCATCGCCACGCTGACCAGCATGTACCAGTTCGGCCCCAAGGAGGCCCGGCGCTTCGACGACTGGCGCCCGGCGGTGCACGATTCCGAGGCGCTGCTGATGTGGACCGGCGGAGGCGAGCAGCTGTGGCGACCGCTCGCCAACCCCGTGGACCTGCAGTTCAGCGTCTTCGGTCAGTCCAACCCCAAGGGCTTCGGCCTGATGCAGCGCGCCCGCGCCTACCGGGACTTCGAGGATCTGGAGGCGCAGTACGAGAAGCGGCCGAGCCTGTGGATCGAGCCGATCGGCGATTGGGGGCAGGGGGGCGTCGACCTCGTTGAGATCCCGACGCCCAACGAGACCAACGACAACATCGTCGCCTTCTGGCGGCCGAAGGACAAGCTGTCCGCCAACGGCGAGTACACCTTCACCTACAGGATGCACTGGGCCTGGGACACGCCCTGGCCGACGCAGCTCGCCCGGATCACCACCACCCTGATCGGCGCCGGGCCGGAGGAGGGGAGCCACCTCTTCGTCATCGACGTGGCGGGCGAGGGCGTGAAGGGCAAGGGCGAGGACGCGAAGCTGCGCCCCGAGGTCTCCGCCAGCAAGGGTAAGGTCACCAACCTGTCGGCGATCCCGAACCCCGAGACGGGCGGCTGGCGCATCAGCTTCCACCTGATCCACGGCAACGAGAAGCTCGTCGAGCTGCGCGCCATCCTCCTCGGCGAGGCGGGGCCGGTCTCGGAGACGTGGCTCTACCGCTGGACCGCGTGATGGAAGCCACCCAGGCCAAGGCTCACGCCGACGCGCCCGCCGGTGCGCCTGTCCCGGCCTCCGCCCTCGCCCCGGCCCTTCCGCCGCCCTCGCCGCTGGCGATGCCGGTCCAGTCCCTGCGGGAGGGGCCGCCGCGGGTGGAGGGCGCCCCCGTGGCGCCCCGCTCCCTCGTGTTGACGCGGATCCTCGTCATCGGCGGCGCCGCGCTGATGACGGCCATCGGCGGGCGGCAGATGTTCCTCGTCCTGAACGGGTCGGGGGAGAGCACGCTGGGCTGGATCGTCCTCGTGCTGTTCGTGGTCCTGTTCGCCTGGATCGCACTGGCCTTCACCAGCGCGCTGGCCGGCCTCGTCGACATGCTCGGCCGGCGTCGGCGCCAGCCCGCCGGCACGGGCCCGCTGCCGACGCTGACCGGCCGCACCGCGCTGCTCATGCCCTGCTACAACGAGCATCCGGCCCGGGTCACAGCGGGGCTCCAGGCCATCTCCGAATCCCTCGCCGCCACGGGGCGGCTCGACCATTTCGACATCTTCCTCCTCAGCGACACCACCGACCCCGACGTGTGGCTCGCGGAGGAGGCGGCCTTCCTCGCCCTCAGGGAGCGGACCGGCGGGCACGGGCGGATCTTCTACCGGCGGCGCGCGAAGAACACCGAGCGCAAGGCGGGCAACATCGCCGACTGGGTGCGCCGCTTCGGCGGCGCCTACCCGCTGATGCTCATCCTCGACGCGGACAGCGTGATGGAGGGCGACACCATCGTGCGCCTGTCCGCGATGATGGAGGCGGAGCCCGGCACCGGGCTGATCCAGACCCTGCCGGTCATCGTCAACGGCACCACGCTCTTCGCGCGGATGCAGCAATTCGCCGGGCGGGTCTACGGCCCGCTCATCGCCCACGGCATCGCCCTCTGGCACGGCACGGAGGGCAATTACTGGGGCCACAACGCCATCATCCGCACCCGCGCCTTCGCCGAGCAGGCGGGGCTGCCCCTCCTGCCCGGCCGAACCCCCTTCGGCGGCCACGTCCTGAGCCACGATTTCGTGGAGGCGGCGCTGATCCGCCGGGGCGGCTGGGCCGTGCGGATGGTGCCGGACCTCGGGGGCAGCTTCGAGGAGGGGCCGCCCTCCCTGACCGACGTCGCCGTCCGGGACCGGCGCTGGTGCCAGGGCAACCTCCAGCACGCCGCCATCCTGCCGACCAAGGGGCTGCACTGGGTCAGCCGCCTTCACCTCATGATGGGGATCGGCAGCTACGTCACCTCGCCCCTCTGGCTGGTCTTCCTGCTGGCGGGCGTGCTGATCTCGCTCCAGGCGCGCTTCGTCCGGCCGGAATATTTCGGCGACGAGCGGTCCCTGTTCCCGAACTGGCCGAAGGTCGATCCGGTGCTGGCCGGCCAACTCTTCGGGGCGACCATGGCGGTGCTGCTGGCGCCGAAGCTGATGGCCTACATCGCCCTGCTGTTCGATCCGGCGGCCCGGCGGGCGAGCGGCGGCGGCCTGCGTGCCTTCCTCGGGATGCTGATCGAGACGCTCGTCGGCGGCCTGATCGCCCCCATCGCCATGCTGATCCAGACCTCGGCGGTGGCGGGCGTGCTGCTCGGCCGGGATTCCGGCTGGAACGCCCAGCGCCGGGACGACGGCCGGGTTCCCCTGCGCACCGTCGTGGCGGGCTACTGGCAATACACGGTGTTCGGGCTGCTCCTGGCCGGGGCGGCCTACGCGGTCTCGACGCCGCTGTTCCTCTGGATGACCCCGGTGCTGATCGGCCTCGGCCTGGCCGTTCCGCTGGTCCTGCTCACGTCGAGCCGCAGCGCGGGCCGGGCTTTGCGGCGTCTCGGCCTGCTGCGCACCGTGGAGGAGGCCGCGCCGCCCCCCTCCCTCGTCCGGGCCGGGGAGCTCTACCGGGATCTCGTCCGCCAGCCTGAGGAGGAGGCCCTGTCCCGCCTCCTGCGGGATGACGCACTGCGGGCGCACCATCTCGATGCCCTGCCGCCGCCGCGCCAGCGGGGCGAGGGACCGCTCGACACCGCCCTCGTGGTCGGCCTCGCCAAACTCGCCGACGCCGACACCCTGGAGCCCGCCTGGGCCTCCCTGACGCGGGCGGAGAAGGCGGCGGTGCTGGGCTCGCGGGAGGGCGTGGAGCGGGCGGTGGCGATGGCGGCCTGACACCCTCATCGTCATTGCGAGCGGCAGCGAAGCAATCCAGGGACGCGCCAAGATCGGGCAGCGGCCCTCCGCCCCCTGGATTGCTTCGCTGCGCTCGCAATGACGGCAGGGGCGCGGTGAGGGCCGCGACCCTACCGATAGTCCGTCGGCGTCAGCCCGTACCGGGCGATCTTGTCGTAGAGCGTCTTGCGCGGCGTCCCGAGGGCCTCCGCCGCCAGCCGCACGTCGCCGCCGGCGATGATCAGCTCCTCCCGGATGAGATCCCGCTCGAACCGCTCCACGTGCTCGGCGAGGGTCCGGGCGGGGCCGCCGTCGGTCGCCTTGTCCTCGGGGGCGAAGCCCAGGGCGCAGCGTTCGGCGAAATGGCCGAGTTCGCGGACGTTGCCCGGCCAGTCGTGGCGCTGGAGATGGTCCCGCACGGCCCGCGTCATGGCGGGCGGCTCGCGGCCGAACTTCGCGGCGGCGCGGGCGAGGAAGTGCTGGAACAGCAGCATCACGTCCTCCCGCCGGTCCCGCAGGGGCGGGATCGCGATCGTGATCACGTTGAGGCGGTGGTAGAGGTCGTCGCGGAAGGTGCCCTGGGCCGCCGCCTGGCCCAGATCGACCTTGGTGGCCGCCACCACGCGCATGTCCACGGGGCGGACCTCGTTGGTCCCGAGCGGCTCCACCGCCCGCTCCTGCAGCACCCGCAGCAGCTTCACCTGGAGCGGCAGGGGCATGCTCTCGATCTCGTCGAGGAACAGGGTGCCCCCTTGCGCGTGCTCGATCCGCCCGATCCGCCGCTTCAGGGCGCCGGTGAAGGCCCCGGCCTCATGGCCGAAGAGTTCGCTCTCCACCACGCTGTCGGGCAGGGCGCCGCAATTCATGGCGACGAAGTGGCGCTCGGCCCGGCGGCTCCAGCGGTGCAGGGCGCTCGCCACCACCTCCTTGCCCGAGCCGGTCTCGCCCAGCACCATCACGTCGACGTCCGCCGCCGCCACGTCGCGGACGAGGCGCCGGAGCTTCACGATCTCCGGCGAGAGCCCGAGGAAGGCGGGGTCCTCGTCGAGGGCGGCATCGAGGCGGGCCCGGAGGCGCCGGTTCTCCACCACGAGGCGCCGCCGCTCCAGCGCCCGGCGCACCGAGGCGACGAGGGCATCGGCCGGATAGGGCTTGGCCAGGAAGTCGACGGCGCCGCCGCGCAGTGCCGCCACCGCCATGGAGATGTCCCCGTGGCCGGTGATGAGGATCACCGGCAGGTCGGGATCGGCCCGGTGCAGGCGCTCCAGCAGGGTCCGCCCGTCGGCCCCCGGCAGGCGCACGTCGCTCACGACCACACCCGGCGCCTCCGCCAGGATGGCGGCCAGGGCCGACTCGGCGTCGCCGAAGGTCTCGACCCTGAGGCCCTCGAGCTCCAGGCTCTGCCGGTTGGCCCGGCGCACATCCTCCTCGTCGTCGATGAAGACGACGCGCTCGGCCGCGTCCCCGCTCATGCGCCTGCCTCCTCCCCTGGGTGGGCCTCTTCGAGCGCCGCGCGCACCAAGTCCACGCGGAACACCGTGCCGCCCCCCTCCGCGTCTCGCACGCCGAGCGTGCCGCCGCACTCCTCGATGATGCCACGGCTGATGGCGAGGCCGAGGCCGAGGCCGTCCGCCTTCGTGGTGAAGAACGGCTCGAAGATCTGCCCGCGCGCCGCCTCGGGAATGCCCGGCCCGTTGTCGCGGACCTCGATCACGACTCGCGCCGCCTCGGCCGTCACGGCCACGCCGACCCGGCGGGTCTGCCGTCCGGCCACGGCGTCGAGGGCGTTCTGCACGAGGTTGACGAGCACCTGCTCCAGGCGCGGCCCGTCGCCGATCACCGCGAGGCCGGGGGCCGCCTCGACGGCGAGGGGCGTGCCCTCCGCCTCGGCCCGCGACGCGGCGACCTCCAGGGCCCCGCGCAGGAGCGCCTCCACCGGCACCGGCTCCCGGCGCCCCGAGGCCCGGCGGGCGAAGCCCTTGAGCTGGCGGGTGAGGGCGCCGATCCGGTCGGTCAGGCGCCCGATGGCGGCGGCGTTCTCCGCCGCGTCCTGCGTCCGGCCCCGGTCGATCAGCTTGGCCGTGTTGTCGGCGTAGGTGCGGATCGCGGCCAGCGGCTGGTTGATCTCGTGGGCAATGCTGGCGGCGAACTGGCCCAACGCCGCGAGCCGCCCGGCCTGGGCCAGCTCCCGCCCCAGACGTTCCCGCTCGGCCTCCGAGCGGCCGCGCTCGGCGATCTCCTCGTGCAGCCGGTCGTTGGCCGCGCTCAGCTCTTGGGTGCGCTCCGCCACCCGCGCCTCCAGCTCCGCGCGTCGGGCCGTCGCCTCGGCCAGCCTCTGCCGGGTGCGGGCCCGGCGGCTCACCCAGACGGCGAGGCCGGATCCGGCGAGCCCCATGGCCAGCACCGCGATCAGCCGCGCCTGGTCGCGCTCCCGTGCCACGGCGCCGGTGATCGGCGTGAGGCTGTAGATCCGCCAGTCCGCCTCGCCGACGGGGGCGTCGCGCAGCATCGCCGGCCGCGCCGGCTCGGCGCCCCGGCCGACCCGCACCAGCCCGTCCGCGGCGGGGAACAGCGGCATCCCGGACAGGGGCGCGTCGCCGAAATCGAGGGAGGCCCGGGCCTGCGCCTGGGTCGCGGCGTCGAGGGGCGTGAGGGTGCGGAAGCGCCACGCCGGATCGCTCGCCACCAGCACGATCCCCCGGGCGTCGGTGACGAAGACGGATTCGTGGGCCGTCCGCCACGCCGCCTCCACACCGTCGAACTCGATCTTCACGACGACGACCCCGGCCCCGTCGCCGATCCGGCGGGAGAGGTAGAAGCCGGGGCGGCCGCTCACCGTGCCGAGGGCGAATTGCGCGCCGGAGCCCGTCGCCGTGGCGTCCCGGAAATACGGGCGGAAGCCGTAGTTGCGCCCGACGAAGCTGCCCTCGCCGCCGGCATTGCTCGCCGCCACGGTCACGCCGTCCCGGCCGATGACGTAGATCACCGCCGCGCCCGTCGCCTCCGCGATCTCGGCCAGCCGGGCGCTGACCCGGTCGGCGAGGCCCGGCTCGGCGCCGGGCCGCACCACGGCGGCGATCTCGGGATCGGAGGCCAGCGCCAGGGGCAGGGCGCTCTGGCGCTGCATCTCGGCCCGGAGCGCGCCGGACTGGATGAGCAGCGTCGCGCGGGCCTGCCGGTCAAGGTCGGCGAGGGCCGAGCGTTCGGCCGCCCGCCCGGCGAGCCACGCCGCGAGGAGGGTCAGCGCCAGGGCCGCGACGACGACGGCGGGGCGGCCGGGGCGCCAGCGTCCGGGACCGCGCAGGGATGCGCTCACGGCCCGCGCCCCGATGCGGTTCCCCGGACAGCTTCGCGGGCGGCGTTGCGGATTTCCGGAACGGCGTCGTCGGGCGCCTCGGGCCGGAGTGGAAAAAGATGTTCTCTCACAATGGTTTAAAAAATCCCATGCCGGTGTTCCGGGCTGGCACACCGGTTGCCATTCCCAAAGCGTATCGCAGTCCTGCCGGTAACGCATGACTGCCATCGGGAACAACAACAGCGGTGGAAGGCCCGGCCGTTCGGCCGGCGGCAACCGTCGCACCACGATCCCTGCCTTGGAGGAACCGCCACGATGGCCGCCGTACCGTCCCCCCTCACCGCGCCGCATCCGCCGGCCAAGCCGAAGCCGTTCTACCGCACCTTGTACTTCCAAGTGCTGGTCGCCGTGGCGATCGGCATCCTGCTCGGCCATCTCTACCCGCAGCTCGGCGCCGAGATGAAGCCGCTGGGCGACGCCTTCATCAAGCTCGTCAAGATGATCATCGCCCCGGTGATCTTCCTGACGGTGGTCTCCGGCATCGCCGGCATGACGAACCTGGAGAAGGTCGGCCGGGTCGGCGGCAAGGCGCTCCTGTACTTCCTCACCTTCTCGACGCTGGCCCTGATCGTCGGCCTCATCGTCGCGAACGTGCTCCAGCCGGGCAACGGCCTGCACATCGACCCGAAGTCCCTCGACCCGAAGGCGATCGCCACCTACGCCGGCAAGGCGAAGGAACAGAGCATCGTCGAGTTCCTGATGAACATCATTCCCTCGACGGCGGTCGGCGCCTTCGCGGGCGGCGAGATCCTTCAGGTGCTGTTCTTCTCGGTGCTGTTCGGCTTCGGGCTGGCCTTCCTCGGCGAGCGCGGCAAGCCGGTCCTCGACATCATCAAGGTGCTGTCGGAAGCCATCTTCGGCGTCGTCAACATCATCATGAAGGTCGCCCCCATCGGCGCCTTCGGCGCCATGGCCTTCACCATCGGCAAGTACGGCATCTCCTCGCTCGCCAACCTCGCCTACCTCGTCGGCGCCTTCTACCTGACCTCCGCGATCTTCGTCTTCGTCGTGCTCGGCGCGGTCGCCCGGTACAACGGCTTCTCGATCGTCAAGCTGATCCGCTACATCAAGGAGGAGCTGCTCCTCGTTCTGGGCACCTCGTCCTCCGAGTCGGCGCTGCCCTCCCTGCTGTCGAAGATGGAGCGGGCGGGCTGCTCGAAGCCCGTCGTCGGCCTCGTGGTCCCCACCGGGTACTCGTTCAACCTCGACGGCACCAACATCTACATGACGATGGCGGCGCTGTTCATCGCCCAGGCGACGGACACCCCGCTCAGCCTCGGCGAGCAGGCCCTGCTGCTCCTCGTGGCGATGCTGTCCTCGAAGGGGGCGGCGGGCGTCACCGGCTCGGGCTTCATCACCCTCGCCGCGACCCTCGCGGTGGTCCCCTCCGTGCCGGTGGTCGGCATGGCGCTCATCCTCGGCATCGACCGGTTCATGTCGGAGTGCCGCGCGCTGACGAACTTCATCGGCAACGCGGTGGCCTGCATCGTGGTCGCCCGCTGGGAGGGCGAGGTCGACGAGGCCGCGCTGGCCGCCACGGTCGGCACCAGGGCGGCGCCTCCCGCGCCGGCCCTCCAGCCCGCCGAATGATCCGCCGGCCGCCCCCTTCGCGGGGGCGGCGGGGCCCGGAACCCAAAGGACCCGCTCCGGGCATTCCGGGGCGGGTCCTCTCGCGTGGAAAAGCCTCCCTCACGGCTCGCCCAGGGGGCCGGCATGGTCGCCCAGCACCCGGCTGCGCAGGGTGCGTCGGCCGAGCGTCAGGGCGAAGATGTCGAACACCCCCGCCCGGTCGTTCGCCATGAGGAACTGGAAGTGCATTCGAAAGGGGCGCAGGCGGATCTGCCGGTAGGTCGCGGCGTCGATGATCTCCTTGAACTTCGCGGAGCGGACGAAGGGGTTGAGAACCTCGTCCTCGCTCAGGCCGAGGGGCAGGTCGCGCGCCGGGCGGAAGCCGGGGAAGTTCATCCAATCCTGCGGCGCCTGGTAATCGACCCAGACGAGGCGGGGGCAGGTCACGAGGCGGGCGATCTCCGCGCGGGTCTCGTCGGCCCGGGGCTGGAGCGCGACGATCGGCAGGCTGGAGCCGAGCGTCAGGAGGGAGAGGACCGGCCCCTCGCGGCCGAGGCGGGGATCACCCGCCAGCATCCGGTCGGCCAGCTCGACGGCGGCGAGGCCGCCGGTCGAGTGGCCGACGAGCAGGATCTCGTCGAACTCGACCTCCCGGAGGCGCGCCAGCGCATGGCCGGCGAAGGCGTCCAGCCGCGCCCGGTAGTCCGGCCGGCGGCCACGGGCGTGCTGCCAGTGGAACACCCAATCGTGCATCAGCTGCCAGAGGAAGGTGCCGTCGAGCCGCGGCGCCAGGAACCGCAGCCCGACGAGGCCGCCCAGGCCCCCGATCAGCAGCGGGAGCCAAACCGGCAGGGCGAGCCCCACACCCAGGTGATCGTAGCCCAGCAGGCCGTGCCCCAGGGCGCCGGAGAGGAGTACCCCCACCAGCAGGACGAGGGACATGACGAAGGGATAGACAATGACGTTCCCGCACTTCCAGTTGGCGCGGTAGAGGCGGAGCAGGGTGCCGTTCACGGCCCCGTGCAGGATCGCGAGGGTGTTGAGGCCCGCGCCGATCCAGTGGGACCGGGCCATGTCCCGGCGGACGAGGTCGCTCCAGAGCAGGACGTCGTACTCGGTACGCGTCCGGGTTCCCCCGTCCTCGGCCTCGACGGTCCAGCTCTGGCTCAGCCCGTCCGCGCTCGCGACGGGGCGGGAAACCCGCGGAAGCGGCACGCCGAAGATCCGGGCGTAACGGCGGATCTCGCGCAGGAACAGGGTGCGGTAGCGGCGCTCGCCGTCCGGGTCGTAGCCGGGGAGATAGAACAGGATGCGGCGCGCCACCGGCGGGTCGGGATCCGGCAACGCCCGCTGCGGGGTGAAGGCGATCTGCATCGGCGGCGGGGCGGGGGCCGCCTGCGACGTCCGGGCCCACGGACGCCGGATCCCCGCCGCCCAGAGCCACGCCCCCGGGCCGGTCGGCCGGCCTGTTCGGGGCGGCCCTGTACTTCCCGCTTCCTGACGCATGAAATAGGGGTGAAACCTTGAAGCCCGATGCGGGAACGATGCCGGCGACACGAATGCCCCCCGCGACGACTTCCCCACTGCCGTGACGCCAGGTCAAGAGCACGGATCCAACACGGAGCCTTAAAAGTTCTCCCGCGAGGACGGGGGGCGCCGACCCGCCGAGGCCCGCCGGGCGGGCCTCAGCGATAGCCCTCCGCCTGCAACGCGAACAGCTCGGCGTAGCGGCCGCCTGCGGCGAGCAGCGCCACGTGGGTGCCGGTCTCCCGCACCCGCCCGCCTTCGATCACCACGATCCGGTCCGCCATGCGCACCGTCGAGAAGCGGTGGGAGATGAGCAGCGCCGTGCGGCCCTGCGCGAGATCGCGGAAGCGGCGGAAGACCTCGTATTCGGAGCGGGCGTCGAGCGCGGCCGTCGGCTCGTCGAGGATCAGTACCTCCGCGTCGCGCATGTAGGCGCGGGCGATGGCGATCTTCTGCCACTCGCCGCCGGAGAGATCGACGCCGTCCTCGAACCGGCGGCCGAGGCGCTGGTCGTAGCCGCCGGGCAGCCGCGCGATCACGGCATCCGCGAGGCTCTTGCCCGCCGCCGCCGCGATGCGGGGCGCGTCGTCCGCCGCCTCGATCCGGCCCGCCGCGATGTTCTCCCCCGCCGAGAGGTCGAGGCGCAGGAAGTCCTGGAAGATCACGCCGATCCGCGCGCGCAGGTCCTCGGGGGCGTAGGCGCGCAGGTCCGTCCCGTCGAGGAGGATGCGTCCCTCCGTCGGGTCGTAGAGGCGGGTGAGGAGCTTCACCAGGGTGGTCTTGCCGGCTCCGTTCTCGCCGACCAGCGCCACCACCTCGCCCGCGCGCAGCGTCAGGTCGAGGTGGCGCAGCGCCCAGCCGGGGCGGTCCGGGTAGCGGAAGCCGACATCCTCGAACACGAAACCCGAGGCCAGCGGGCGCGGCACCGGCACCGGCCGCGCGGGGACGGGCATGGCCGGGGCGATGGTGAAGAAGCCGAACAGGTCGTCGAGATACTGCGCCTGCCCCGAGATCTGCGACACGCCCAGCAGCAGCCCCTCCACGAGGCCGCGCAGGCGCAGGAATGCCCCGGAGAGGAAGGTGAGGTCGCCGATCGAGAGGGCGCCGGTCATCGTCCGCCACAGGATCAGGACGTAGGCGAGATAGTAGGCGCAGGTCCCGAGCGCCGCGAACAGGCCGCCCCACAGGCCGCGCCGGGCCGCGAGGGCGGCGTTCTCCGCGACGATCCGCTCGGAGAGGAGCCGGAAGCGGTCGGTGAGGTGCCCGGACAGGCGGAACAGCTTCACCTCCTTCGCGCTCTCCACGCCCGCGCCGAGGTAGCGCAGGTAATCGGCCTCCCGCCTCTCGGCGGTGCGGGTGAAGGCGAGGCGGTAGCCGTGGCGGTTGAAGTGCAGCTCGTTGAGGAAGGCCGGCACCAGGGCGGCCACGAGCAGCACCACGAGGCTCGGCGCGAAGGCGACCACCCCCGCCGCGAGGGAGAGCACCGTCACGAGGTCCTGGGCGCGGCCGAGCATCTGGGCGACGAGGTTCGCCCGCCACGTGACCTGGCGGCGTGCCCGCTCCAGCCGGTCCTGCACCGCGCTGTCCTCGAACTGCGCGAGGTCGAGGGCCGCCGCATGGTCCATCAGGCGCAAGGTGACGGCGTTGCCCGTGCGGTCGGCGAGCACCGTGTCCGCGTAGGTCGTCGCCCGGGTGAGCCCGTCGGAGAGGATGGCGAGGCCGAACTCGGCGGCGACCAGCAGGCCGATGCGCAGGACGTGGGGGTCCGCGAGCCAGTCCGCCGAGGCGGGCGGGGCGGCCCGCAGGGCCACCACGGCGTCGAGGATGAGCTTGGCGAGGTAGAGGCTCGCCACGGGGATCAGCGCCCGCGCCAGCCGCAGGCCGACGCTCGCCACGGTCAGGGGCCGGCTCGCCCGCCAGGAGAGCCGCGCCAGCGCCGGCAGGTGGCGGAAGGCCCTGGCCGAGGGGGCGAGCGTCTCGCGCAGCGCTCGGCCGAGGGAGGCGGATCTGGGGGCGGGATCGGAGGCGGCGCTCATGCTGCGGGGGGAGATCGGCCCGCGGGACCGATCGGCAACACCCCGGCGACCTAAGCGCGGCGGAATGGCTCCACCGCCCCCGGACTTGCCTTCGATGGATGGCGTCCGGCTACGCCGCCCGCGCCAGATCGCCCTCGAGCGAGGACAGCGCCCGTTCGAGGGCCGCGAAGCAATTCGGATCGAACGCGGTATCGAGGTCCGCGCGCAGGATGCCCAGCGCCTTCTCGACGGGCATGGCCTTCCGGTATGGCCGGTCGGCCGTGAGGGCGTCGAACACGTCGGCCACCGAGACGATCCGCGTCTCGACGGCGATCGCCTCCGCGCTCAAGCCGCGGGGATAGCCCCTGCCGTCGAGACGTTCGTGGTGGCTGCCCCCCACCCGCGCCATCTCGTGGAAGACGGGGACCTGCGCCAGGATCGTCTCCGACAGGATCGCGTGGCGGCGCATATCCGCCCACTCGGCATCGTCGAGCTTGCCGTTCTTGTCGAGGATCGTGTTCGAGACGCCGAGCTTGCCGATGTCGTGCAGGAGCGCGGCGCGCCGCAGCCAGCGGCGGCGCGCGGGGTCCCATCCGAGTTCCGCCGCGATCATGTCGGCGTAGACCGCGACCCGCTCGGAGTGGCCCGAGGTGAAGGGGCTCTTGGCGTCGATCACCTGGGCGAAGGCCCGGGCGATGTCGTCGAGGTAGTCGTCATCGACGGCGATGTGGCGCTGGTCCGGTTCGAGGGCCGACACGGCGGCGGCGACCCCGTCCGAGCCCAGCGTCTCCCAGAAGCCCGGTTCGGCGATGGCCTGCTCGAAGGCGGCCACGACCTGCGGATCGAACCACGTCCCCGACCGGCTCCTCACCTCGGCGATGGCCGCCGCGGGCCCGGCGGCGGTGTGGAACACGTCCGTGACCTGGGCGAGGAGGGCGATGCGCGCGTAGAGGGGGATGGCGGCGCCCGCGAGCCGGTCCGGCCGCCCCTTGCCGTTCCAGTGCTCGTCCAGTCCGTGGATCGCCGCGCAGACGGCGGGGGGAAAGCGCAGGCGCTTCGCAATCTCCGCGCCGCGCTGGCAGCGGGTCTGGATCAGGTCGTCGACGATCTCGCCCCCGTTCTGCAGGATGTTGAGCACCGCCCGGAATCGCTCGGCGAGGCCCGCCTTCAGGCCGGTGTGGGAGAACACGAAGCCCAGAACCTTGGGCAGGCTGTCGCTCACGGTCTTGAAGTCGCGCTTGAAGCCGAGATCGTCCGACAAGTAGAGGGCGCAGATCCGCGCGGCGTTGCTGGAGCAGCCGAGGTCCTTCAGCATGATCGTGTAATAGAGTTCCCACAGATCCCGCGGCCCGAGCCCGAGGACGCGGCCGACCTTCATCCCGACGAAGGTCGCCCGGACGCAATGGCCTTCGGGCTGGCCTTCGGTCAGGTCGAGGGCGTGGCTGAGCGCTGCCAGGATGTCCGACAACCGCACATTGTCGCGCCGCTCGGCGGCCAGGAAAGCGATGCTGGCGTCCATGTCGGGGGTCCCTGTTGCTGTGTGCAAGACTAATACGAGACCGTTAAGATGATCTGTCATGTAGATTTTGCGCCTATAGCGCGAAAATATCATAGACTACGCAACCAGCAGTTGTGAAAGGGCGCGGTGCCATCCGGAGATGCCAGCAAGATCTCGGGACGATGTGAGCGCGCCCGGGGGGCATCGCAGGCGCCGTCGACCCGCTTGCGGAGCGCCGTCCACCGCCCGCACAAGGGTCCCGTCCGTACGAGACCGGGATCGTGTCGCCCGGGCCTGCGGACGGGGGCGGGAGACGGCGGCACCATGCAGGTCAACCTGAGGACGCTCGGCGTCTTCCTCGCGGTGGCCGAGACGGGCTCCTTCCGCAAGGCCGCGGACGTGGTGCATCGCTCGCAATCGGCGGTCAGCATGCAGATCAAGCAGTTGGAGGAGCAACTCGGCCTGCCCCTGTTCCACCGCACCACCCGGCGCGTGCTGCTGACCCGGGAGGGCGAACTCCTGCTAGGCTCGGCCCGGCGGGCCATGGCCGCCCTGGAGGACGGGCTCGGCCAGCTGCGCGACGCCGCCGCGATGCAGACGGGCCACCTCGCCCTGGGCTGCGTGCCGAGCGTGGCGGCCACCGCGCTGCCTGGCGTGCTGGCGGCCTTCCAGCGGGATTTTCCCGGCATCCGCGTCACCCTGCTGGAACTGCCCTCGGAGGATCTGCTCCAGGCCATCGCCCGGCAGGATGTGGAGTTCGGCATCGGCCCCGGCGTGGCCTTCGCGGGGGATTTCGCCTTCCGGCCCTTCGCCCGCGACCCGATCCTCGCGCTCGTGCCGGCCGCCCTCGACACTCCCTCGCGGGAGGCGATCACGCTCGCCGACCTCACCCGCCTGCCGATCCTGATGTATGCGCGCTCCGCCGCGCTCCGCGGCAACCTGGAGCGGGAGCTCGCGGCCCGGGGCCTCGCCTTCGACATCCGCTACGAGATGCTCCACGCCCCCACGCTCGTCGCCTTCGCCAAGGCCGGGCTCGGCGTCGCGATCCTGCCCAAGGTCACCATCCCCGCGCGGCTCGGAACCCGGCTGCGGGCGGTGCCGATCATCGAGCCGCGCCTGGAGCGCAGCCTCGATGTGATTACCCGGCGTGGCCACGCCCTCTCGCCCGCCGCCCGCCAGCTCGCGGACCTCCTCGCCGCCCGGTTCGGACGGGGCGAGGCGTCCATTGATCTCGAAAGCTGATCAATCGTTGAGATAATCGCGTTTGCCGATCACGGCGTCGCGGGCCTAGACCGGAGGCCGACGTCCCCACCGTCTTTGCTCCCGCTCGCAATGACGGCGCGCAGCGCCCGAACACGAGACGCCCATGTCCCGCCAGATGAAGCTCATCGCCTTCCTCCAGGCGCAGAACTGCTCGAACTACCCGGCCTCCTGGCGCCACCCCGCCTCGATGACCGATTGGAACACGGCGGAGTACTACCAGCGGATCGGGCGCATCCTGGAGCACGGCAAGTTCCACCTCGCCTTCTTCGACGACCGCCTCGCCATCCCCGACCGCTACGCCGACGACGTGGCGCTGACGATCGAGCACGGCATCCGCGCCGCCAAGCTCGATCCGATGATGACCGCCCTCACCATGGGGCTCGCCACCCGGCATCTCGGGATCGGCTGCACCTATTCCACCACCTATTACGAGCCGTTCCACGTGGCGCGGATCTTCGCGACCATGGACAACCTGCTCGGCGGCCGGGCGGCCTGGAACGTCGTGACCTCGGTGAACGATTCGGAGGCCGCCAATTTCGGCCGGGACGAGCACCTCGCCCACGACCTGCGCTACGACCGCGCCGACGAGTTCATGGAGGTGGTCCTCGGCCACTGGGACACCTGGGAGGACGACGCCATCCTCCACGACCGGGCGAGCGGCCGCTTCGCGGACCCCGCCAAGATCCACCGGCTGGCGCACGAGGGGCGGTTCTTCAAGTCCCGCGGCCCCTTCACCGTGCCGCGCTCGGCGCAGGGGCACCCGGTGGTCATCCAGGCCGGGCAGAGCGGGCGCGGCAAGGAATTCGCCTCGCGCTGGGGCGAGCTGGTCTTCGTGATCTATCCCAACCTCGCGGTGGGGCAGGCCTCCTACAAGGAGATGCGCGAGACGCTGGCGGCGGCGGGGCGCGAGACGACCGCCGTGGCGCCCGCCGTCTACCCGGTGGTGGGCGAGACGCAGACCATGGCCGAGGACAAGCTCGCGATGATCGAGAACCTCGCGCAGCCCGCCGACGCCCTGGCCCTCCTCTCCGAGGTGCTGAACTACGATCTCTCGTCCAAGCGGCCGAACGAGCCCTTCACGGTCGAGGAACTCGAATCCTTGAGCGGGATGCGCAACATCCGCGACCGGGCGGTGAAGATGTCGGGCAAGCCGAACCCGACCATGGCCGAACTGGTGAAGGCCAGCGGCCGGGGCACGATCCGCGAATTGCCGGTCTTCTGCGGCACGCCCGCCCGGGTGGCGGACCAGATGCAGGACTGGTTCGAGACCGCCTGCGACGGCTTCGTCGTCTCCGCGACCCACTCGCCCGGCGCCTACGAGGATTTCGTGCGCCTCGTCGTGCCGGAACTGCAGCGGCGCGGCCTGTTCCAGACGGAGTATGCCGGGCGGACGCTGCGCGAAAACCTCGGCCTCGCCCGCCCCGCCCGGAACGCGTGGCGCACGCAGGGGGACGGCCGATGAACGCGATTCCCACCCCCATCCGGGCGGAAGCCCTCGATCCGGGCCTGTTCAAGCGGGGGATGCGGCGGCTCGCGGCCGGCGTCAGCCTCGTGACCACCCTCGATGCCGAGGGCCCGCACGGCTTCGTGGCGACGGCGGTCACCTCCGTCTCGGCGGAGCCGCGCCCGCGCCTCCTCGTCTGCGCCAACCGCGCCTCGTCCACGCATCCGCGCATCGGGGCCACGGGGCGCTTCTGCGTGAATTTGCTCGCCGAGGAGGACGAGGCCATCGCCCGTCGGTTCGGCGCCGCCGACCGGAGCGCGCGTTTCGCCGCCCTCGATTGGGTGCCCCTCGCCACCGGCGCCCCGGCCCTGCCGCAGGCGCTCGCGAGCTTCGATTGCCTCGTCGAGACGCGGATGGAGGCGGGCTCCCACACGGTGTTCGTCGGCGAGGTCCAGGACGTGCGCCTGTGGCGCGAGGAAGGAGCGCCGCTGCTCTACCTCGACGGCGCTTTCGCCCGGGTGGCGAGGGAGGCGTGACGGGCGCCTCACGCCCGCTTCGGGCGCACCAGCAGCACCGCGCCAAGGGCGAAGACCGAGAGGACGAGGTAGGCCGCCGGGAAGCCGGCTTGGTGGGCCAGCGCGCCGAAGAGCGGCGGCCCGACGACGATGCCCGCATAGGTGAAGAGCAGGCCGCCCGCCGTGGCGGCCCCGACCTCCGCTTGGTCCACCTCCCGCATGATCTCCGCGAGGAAGACGCCGTTCCAGCCCGTGGCGCTGGCCCCGAACAGGATCGCCACCGGGAGGGAGAGCCATGTCGGCCCGACTTCGAACAGGCCCGCGGCCAGCAGGCACGACAGCGCCATGCCGAGCCCGAGGACGACCAGCACCCAACGGGGCGCCCCCGTCCGGTCCGCCACATGGCCCCAGAGCGGGCGGCCGAGGATGCCCGCGACCTGGCTCGCGCTGAGGCAGAGGCCCGCGGTGACGAGGTCGTGGCCGACGGCCGAGACGAGGTAGACCACGAGGAACGTGCTGAGCACGAGCTGCATCGCCCCGAAGACCGAGGACATGCCCGCGAGCCGGAGCAGGCGGGGATTGCGCAGGATCAGGGAGAGCGGATCGAGCAGGCGGCGGCGGTACAGGCCGCGTCCGGCGACCCGCTCCCGGCGAACCAGCGGCGAGGCGGTGCTGAAGGCCCCCGCGACGAGGATGCTCCCGAGGGCGAGGACGAGACAGGCCTCGCTCCAGCCGTTGCGGCCCCCGTGCCAGCCGATCAGGGGCGGCACGAGCAGCCCCGCCAGCACGCCGCCCAGCGGCACGCTGGTCTGGCGGATCGAGACGATGAGGGTGAAGGCGGGCGAGCCGATCTGATGGGCCATGGCCTGGGAGCTCGCGGGCGTCAGCGGCCCGTAGAACAGGCCGATCAGCATGGTGCCGATCAGCAGGCCCGGGATTCCGCCGGTGGCGAAGATCGCGAGGCCGACGGCCGCCCCCACCACGCAGGCGAAGCTCAGGCGCAGGGGGCCGAACCGCTGGATCAGCCCCACCGCCACGAGGTTGCCGATCAGCACGAAGACGTAGACGAGGCCGGAATAGGCGCCCGCCGTCTCGGGCGGGATGCCGTAGGTCCGGGCCACCGCCTCCGCCATCACCGGCGGCGACAGGCTCATCATCGAGACGGCCGCCTGCGGGAACATGGTCGCGAACAGCAGGCCGGTCATGCCGCCGCCGGGATTGCCGCCGCCGGGATTGCCTCCACCGGACTTGCCTCCACCGGGCTCGGGAGCGGAGGGGCCGGACGGCGCGGCGGGGTTCGAAGACGGCATGGGCTCACCGTGACCGCGTTGACAGCCCCATTCAAGCTCGCGATCCCTCATCCAGGCCGCCGGAAGAGCGGTGAACGCCAACGCGGAGCCCGGAAGCGGCTCCCCCGGGAGGAAAGCTCATCATGTTGACGCGACGGACCGCCCTCGCAGGGCTCGCCGCACCCGCCGTCCTCGGCCTCGCCGCCAAGGCCCGCGCCGCCACGCGCACCTTCCGGATCTCGCACCACTATCCCGGCTCCACCGGGGACGAGGGCGATTTCCGCGATCGGATGTGCCGCCGCTTCGCCGCCTCCGTCGAGAAGCGCACGGAGGGCGCCATGCGCTTCGAGGTCTATCCCGGCTCGTCGCTGATGAAGACCTTCGCGCAGTTCGACGCCCTGCGGAAGGGCGCGCTGGATTTCGGACTCGTGCCCACGACCTATGCCGGCGGCCAGATCCCGGAGATGAACCTCACCTTCATGCCGGCCATCGTGACGAACTACGATCAGGCCTACCGCTGGAAGACCGCGCCGATCGGACAGGAGATCACCCGCCTCCTGGAGAGCAAGGGCGTCAAGATCATCACCTGGATGTGGGAATCCGGCGGCATCGCGGCCCGGGACAAGCGCATCCTGAAACCCTCGGACGTCTCCGGCCTGAAGGTCCGGGGCGGCTCGCGGGAGATGGACATCATGTTCAAGGCCGCCGGCGCCGGGGCGATCAGCATGCCCTCGAACGAGATCTACCTCGCCCTCCAGACCGGGGCGGTGACCGCCTGCGCCACCAGCTCAACGAGCCTGATGTCGTTCCGGCTCAACGAGCTGAGCAAGTATCTCCTGGCGCCGGGCTCCAGCAGCTTCTTCTTCATCCTGGAACCGATCCTGATGTCGAAGGACATCTTCGACGGGTTGCCCAAGGAACAGCAGGATGCGGTCCTGGCGGCGGGCGAGGAACTCGAGACCTTCGGGCGCAAGACCTCCGAGGAGGACGACAAGCTCCTCGTGGAGACCTTCCGGAAGAGCGGGCTGACCGTCGACACCATGGATGAGGCGATGATCCAGCCCTGGCACGACGTCGCCCGCGACAGCGCCTGGAAGGACTTCGCCGCCCGCTCCTCCGAGACGGCGCGCTTCCTGAAGCTCGCGGAGCAGGCGTAGGGCATTTTCGGTTTGACTTGCATCGTCGTGCCTGAATGGGGAACGCGGGCTCCCTCCCCCTTGCGGGGAGGGGAAGGGGTGGGGGTGGTGCAGGAGGCACCGCCGCGCTTCGTTCGGCACCACCCCCACGTCCCGCTCCTCCCCGCAAGGGGGAGGAGAGCGCGTCGTGCAAAGCCGATTCAGGTTCGAATGGAACCGCTTATGTAGATCCTCACCCCCTCGCCCAGGGCGCCGCGACGAGCCCCCGGGCGAGGTGGTCGATCAGGGCGGTGACCCGCGCCGGGCGGGGCTCGCCGGGGGGCGTGACGAGGTGCAGGGCGATGGGCGGCGCCTCCCACCCGGTCAGCACGCGCTCCAGGCGTCCCACCGCCAGGTCCGCGTGGATCATGAAATCGGGCTGGAGGGCGAGGCCGAGCCCGGCGCGCAGCGCGGGCATCAGCGCCTCGGCGTTGTTCGCGCGCAGGCACGCCCCCGGCACCACCACCGCCGCCCGCCCGTCGGGATGGGTGAAGCGCCAGCGGTCGGCGCTCGGCAGGTAGGCGTAGCCGAGGCAGGCGTGGTCGCGCAGGTCTTCCGGGTGCGCGGGCCGGCCCCGCCGGGCGAGGTAGTCCGGCGCGCCGACCACCGAGCGGCGGATGGCGCACAGGCGCCGGGCCTTCAGGGAGGAATCCGGCAGCGCGGCGATGCGCAGGCCGATGTCGAAGCCCTCGCCCACGAGATCGACCGTCGCGTCCGACAGGTGCAGGTCTACCGCCACGGACGGGTGGCGCGCCAGGAAGTCCGGCAGCAGGGGCGCCACGTGCATCACCCCGAAGGTCATGGGCGCAGCCAGCCGCACGAGGCCCCGCGGCTCGGCGGCGTCGGCGCTCGCCAGGGCCTCGGCGGCCTCGCCCTCCGCCAGGATCCGGGCCGCCCCCGCGCGGGCGGAGAGCCCGGCCTCCGTGAGCGACAGGCGGCGGGAGGTGCGGTGGAACAGGCGGGCTCCGATCCGCGCCTCCAGGCGGCCCACCGCCTTGGAGACCGTGGCCTTCGACAGGCCGAGCTCCCCGGCCGCCGCGCTGAAGGAGCCCGTCTCCGCGACCTTCGCGAAGACGGCCCAGGCCTCGAAATCCGGCAACCGCATGGGTCATTTCCCGAAACGATGATTTTCCATCGTTTCTATTTTGGTGTGCTCCCGCAAGGGCCAGATTGGTCCCATCGCAGCGGCGCCGAGGGGCACCGCGACCACTCAGGGATCACTCCCATGATCGAGACCGGCCTCCACCATGTCACCGCCTTCTCCGGGGCGGCCGAGCGCAACGCGGCGTTCTACACCGACGTCCTCGGCCTGCGGCTCGTCAAGAAGACGGTCAATTTCGACGATCCGGGCACCTACCATCTGTATTACGGCGACGAGACCGGGCGCCCCGGCACCATCCTGACCTTCTTCCCCATCGCCCACGCCGCGCCCGGCCGGGTCGGCGTCGGGGAGACGCAGGAGACGGCCTTCCGGGTGCCCCGCGCCTCCCTCGGCTGGTGGACCCACCGGCTGATCGAGAAGGGCGTCACCCACGAGGCCCTGGTCCAGGTCTTCGGTGAGCCGACCTTGCGCCTGCGCGACCCCGACGGGACGATGCTGGCGCTCGTCGGCGTCGAGGGGGCGGGCTCCGAGGCCGCCTGGACCGGCGGGACCGTCCCGGCGGAGCACGGAATCCGCGGGATGCACGGCGTCACGCTGCTCCTCGACACGGCGGAGGCCACCGGCGCGATCCTCACGGGCGTGCTCGGCTTCACCGAGACGGGCCGGGAGGGCAGCGCCATCCGCTACGCCGGCACGGCGGCGGAGGGCACCTTCGTGACCCTGCGGGCGGTGGGCGGCTTCCTGCGGGGGCGGACCGGGGCCGGCTCGGTCCACCACATCGCCTTCCGGGCCGCCGACGACGCGGCCCAGGCGGCGATGGTGGAGCGGCTGACGACGGAATTCGGCCTCGCCGTCACCGAGCAGCGGGACCGCCAGTACTTCCGCTCCGTCTACTTCCGCGAGCCGGGCGGGGTGCTGTTCGAGATCGCCACCGACGCCCCCGGCTTCACCGTGGACGAGCCCGTCGAGGGCCTCGGCCGCGCCCTGAAGCTCCCGGCCTTCCTCGAACCGCACCGCAGCCACATCGAGCAGGTTCTCCCCGCCGTCGCCTGACGCCGGGGCGGAGCCGACGACAAGGAGACGGCATCATGACATCGCAAGAACTCTCCTTCGCGCACCGCTTCCTGCCCGCCACCGGGCCGGGGCGGGCGCCCCTGCTCCTCCTCCACGGGACCGGCGGGGACGAGTCCGACCTCCTGCCGCTGGGTCAAGCGGTGGCGCCGGGCGCCGCGCTGCTGTCGCCGCGCGGGCAGGTGCTGGAGCACGGCCAGCCCCGCTTCTTCCGCCGCCTCGCGGAGGGCGTGTTCGACGAGGCGGACCTGCGGCGCAGGGTCGAGGATCTCGCGGGCTTCATCGGGCAAGCGCGGGACGCCTACGGCCTGCCCGCGCCGGTGGCGCTCGGCTTCTCGAACGGGGCCAACATCGCGGCGGCGATGCTGCTCCTGCGGCCGGAGGTGCTGGCCGGGGCGGCCCTCGTCCGCGCGATGACGCCGCTGGCCGAGCCACCCCGGGCGGACCGTGCGCAGGCCGACCTCGGCGGGCGCCCGGTGCTGATCCTCTCCGGTGCGATGGACCCGATCGTGCCCGCCGCGAACGCCGCCACCCTCGCCCGGCAGCTCGGCGAGGCGGGGGCGAAGGTCACGCACCGTACCCTGCCCGCCGGCCACGGCCTCGGCCAGGGCGACCTCGCCGCCCTCTCCGCATGGTTCGGCGGGCTCGGCCGATGACGGATGGCGCAATCCGTCCCGTGCGGGCCGGGCGTGCGCAGAGTCGCCATCTCGCAACGGCGAAGGCGATGCTGTAACGCACCGGCCACGATCCCGCCCGGAACGCCCGGGCGGGTCACGGTGTCTGCGTGATGCAACGAGAGGATGAGTATGCCTGAGGGATCTTCGAGGCCGGTCGTGCTCGTGATCCTCGACGGATGGGGCAGCCGGAGGGACGCCGCCGACAACGCGGTGCTCCAGGCCAAGACCCCCGTCTTCGACCGGCTCTGGTCGTCCTCGCCGCACGCCTCGCTGAAGACCTGCGGCCTCGATGTCGGCCTGCCCAAGGGGCAGATGGGCAACTCCGAGGTCGGCCACCTCAATATCGGCGCCGGCCGGGTGGTGATGCAGAACCTCCCCCGGATCGACGAATCCATCGCCGACGGATCCATCGCCCGCAACGAGGCCCTGACCGGGCTGATCGAGACCCTGCGCAAGAGCGGCGGCACCTGCCACCTCCTCGGTCTGCTCTCGCCGGGCGGCGTCCACGCGCACCAGAAGCACGCTATCGCGCTGGCCAGGATCGTCAGCGAGGCCGGCGTCCCGGTGAAGCTCCACGCCTTCCTCGACGGGCGTGACATGCCCCCGCGCTCGGCCGCCGCCTGCATCGCCCAGGCGGAGGAGAGCCTGCCGGAGGGCGTGCGCATCGCCACCGTCTGCGGGCGCTACTACGCCATGGACCGCGACCGGCGCTGGGAGCGGGTCGGGAAGGCCTATCGCCTGCTCGTCTCCGGGGAGGGCAAGCCCTTCGCCACCGCTCAGGAGGCGCTCGCCGCCTCCTATGCCGACAACCTCTCCGACGAGTTCGCCCTGCCCGCCGTGATCGGCGGCTACGAGGGCATGAAGGACGGAGACGGCCTGCTCTGCGTGAACTTCCGCGCGGACCGCACCCGGCAGATCCTCACGGCCCTCCTCGATCCCGACTTCGCGGATTTCGACCGCGGCACCCCGGTCCGCTTCGCGGGCGCCGTGGGCATCGTGCAGTTCAGCGTCGAGCTCGACCGCTTCCTCGCCACGATGTTCCCGCCGCTCTCCCTCAAGAACGGCTTCGGCGAGACCGTCTCCGCCGCCGGCCTCAAGCAACTGCGCATGGCGGAAACCGAGAAGTACCCGCACGTCACGTATTTCTTCAACGGTGGCATCGAGAAGCCCTGGCCGGGCCAGGACTCGGTCCTGATCCCCTCGCCGAAGGTGGCGACCTACGACTTGCAGCCGGAGATGTCGGCGCCCGAACTCACCGAGCGCGCGGTGGAGCGGATCGGCTCCGGGCTGTTCGACGTGGTGATCATCAACTTCGCCAACCCCGACATGGTGGGGCATACCGGCGACCTTGCGGCGGCGGTGAAGGCGGTCGAGACCGTGGATACGGGCCTCGGGGCCATTGCCGAGGCCATCGCGGCGCAGGGCGGCACGCTCCTCGTGACCGCCGACCACGGCAATTGCGAGCTGATGCGCGATCCCACGACCGGCGAGCCCCACACCGCCCACACCCTCAACGAGGTGCCCGTCATCCTCGTCGGACGCGAGGGCATGGGCCTGCGCGACGGCCGCCTCGCCGACGTGGCGCCGACCCTGCTGGCTCTGTGCGGCCTGCCGCAGCCCGAGGAGATGACCGGCCAGTCGCTCCTCACGCGGCCGTAGGCGCCGGCCGAGGCGCGGCGGGGAGGGCCGTCAGACGACCTTGACGGTCACCGCCATGTTGCCCCGCGTCGCCCGCGAATAGGGGCAGACCTCCTCGTGGGCGATGCGCGCCAGCTCCTCGATCTCGGCGCGGTCCCGCCCGGGGGCCGAGACTTCGAGCGTCGCCTCCAGACGGAAGTAGCCGTCATCCTCGCGGCCGATGCCGACATGGGCGGTGACGGAGGATTGCGTGAGCGGCGTCTTGCGCTCCCGTGCCACCCGCAGGAGCGCGTTCTCGAAACAGGCCGCGTAGCCGGCGGCGAAGAGCTGTTCCGGGTTCGTGGCGTGGCCCCCCGGTCCGCCGAGTTCCTTCGGATGCGCCAGGACATGATCGAGCACCCCGTCCGGGGACGAGATGCGCCCCTGGCGGCCGCCGACGGCGGTGGCTGTGGCGGTGTACAGGGTCTTCATGCGGAACGGTCCCTGGTGCATCGATCCGGACGGAGGCGTCATCCGAGCCTGGAAGAATTGACGCAAAGACGATCAGTTCGGGTCGATCCGGGTCGCCTGCTCCACCGTCTTCGCTGACGCTCGCAAAGACGAAGGCGGCGTACGATCCAGGTTTCCCCGAAAACGCTCTCGCGCAGGGACGCATGACTGGAGTGGGTGCGTCACGGCGCGGCGCCGGAGCGTCGGACCAACCCGACGCTCCGGCGACGTATGCGGGGCGCGTCTCAGCCCTTCAGGCGCTTGTTGCACTCGCTGTAGTAGCCGCCGCCCTTCTGGATCCACTTCAGGGAGCCGAGCGTCCCGGCGGCCTTGGCGGCGTTGTAGCTGTCGAGGCAGGTGTGCATCCGCTGCTTGCCGGCGGGCTCGCTCGCGTATTTCGGATCGACCCGCGCCGGGAAGCCGGCGCTGCCGGCGGTCGCCGCCGTGGCCGAAGGAGCCGGCGAAGGGGCGGGCGCAGGGGCGGCGGTGGGCGACGGCTTGGCCGCGCCCGGCGCCACGGGGTTCGGCACGGTGGTGGTGGCGGCGGCCGGTTGGGCATCGGCCCCGCACTCGGCCTTGCGGAAGTCGTTCCAGGTCTTCCCGCCGAGCGTGTTGGCCTGCTTGGCGGCCTGATACTTGACCGAACATTCCTTCGTCGTCAGCGCAGAGGCCGGCAGGACGGACAATCCCAGGGCCAGGCCGATCAGCCCGGCCGGGGCGAGCACGCGGATCATGATGAGACGTCTCCCAGTCGCGGCTCTGGCCGCGGGCAGACGCTATCCTTGAGTTGTGAAAACGAAAAGTCACACAACCGGTAGATCAAGAGACTCCCACCGGTCTCTTCGGCTGAAAGGGGCTCGCCTCGTCTCGCGTCGACAGTCGAGCGCCGCTTATCCGTCGATCCGCTCGATCACCGCCGGGCGCCCTTGGGGCGGGTCGCCCATCCGGATGGCCGCCCGCAGGGCCGCCTCGGCGCGGTCGGCGGCGGCCTCGTCGGCGGCGTGGACGATGCCCAGCAGCCCGCTCGCCTCGCCCGGCCGGGGGAGGTCGGTGAAGCCCACCGCCGGGTCGATGCCGTCCTGCGGCCGGGTCCGTCCGCCGCCGAGGCCGATGACGGCGAGGCCGATGTCGCGGGTCGCCACGGCCGCCACCGTCCCGGCGGCCTCGATGCGGCGGCGGACGGGCGCGGCCGGCAGATAAGCCGAGGGCCGCTCCACGAGGTCGGCCGGGCCGCCGAGCGCCGCGACCATCCGGCCGAACCGCTCTGCCGCCCGGCCGGAGGCGAGGGCGTCCTCCAGCGCGGCGGTGGCCTCTTCCCGCGTGGCGGCGAGGCGCCCCAGCACCAGCATCTCCGCGCCGAGCGCCAGGGTGACGGCGTGGAAGGCGGGCTCCCGGCGGGCGCCGGTGAGGTAGTCGATGGCGTAGGCGACCTCGAGGGCGTTGCCGGCGCTGGAGGCCAGCGGCGCGTCCATGTCGGTGATGAGCGCGGTGGTGGGCAGGCCCGCGCCGACGGCGACGGAGACGATGCTCCCGGCCAGCGCCCTCGCCTCGGGCAGGCTCGCCATGAAGGCGCCGGAGCCCTGCTTCACGTCCATCACGAGGCCGCCGAGCCCCGCCGCCAGCTTCTTGGAGAGGATCGAGGCGGTGATCAGGTCCAGCGATTCCACCGTGCCGGTCACGTCGCGGATCGCGTAGAGGCGCTTGTCGGCCGGCGCCATCCGGGCGGTCTGGCCGATGACGGCGCAGCCGATTTCCGCCACCACCCGCCGGAAGAGGTCCGGCTCCGGCGCCACGTCGTAGCCGGGGATGCTCGCAAGCTTGTCGAGGGTGCCGCCGGTATGGCCGAGGCCCCGCCCGGAGATCATCGGCACGTAGCCGCCGCAGGCGGCCACCATCGGCGCCAGGGCCAGACTCACCGTATCGCCCACGCCGCCGGTGGAATGCTTGTCGAGGACGGGGCCCGGCAGGTCCCAGGTGAGGACCTCTCCCGAATGCGTCATCGCCCGCGTCAGGGCGACCCGCTCGGGGACGGAGAGGCCCCGGAAGAACACGGCCATGGCGAAGGCCGCCGCCTGCCCCTCGGTCACCGACCCGTCGGTGAGACCGGCGACGAAGGCGGCGATGGCCCCGTCGTCGAGGGTGCCCCCGTCGCGCTTGGCGCGAATCGTCTCCTGCGGCAGCCGCATGGTCAGGCGTCCCGGGCGTCGATCAGCGCGCCGTAGAGGCTGCTGGCGCCCAGCCGGAAGGTGGCGGGCCGCGCCCATTCGGGGCCCATGGCCCGGTCGGCGAGGGCGAGATAGGTGGCGGCATCGGCCACCGTGCGCAGGCCGCCGGAGATCTTCACCCCCGCCGGGCGGCCCGAGGCGCGGACGGCGTCGAGGAGGATGCGCGCGGCCTCCGGCGTCGCGGAGACCGGGCTCTTGCCGGTGGAGGTCTTCAGGAAGTCCGCCCCCTCCGCCAGGGCGAGGTCGGCGGCGGCGCGGATCGTCTCGGGGTCGCGCAGCTCGCCGGTCTCCAGGATCACCTTGAGCAGGGTGTCGGGGCAGGTCTCGCGAACGGAGGCGACCACCTCGCGGGCCACCCGCTCTTCGCCCCGCAGCAGGGCGCGGTAGGGCAGGACGAGGTCGATCTCCCCGGCACCGTCGCGGCAGGCTTCCGCCGCGTCGTCGGCGGCGCGGGCGGCGTCCTCCTCGCCCTCGGGGAAGTTGATCACCGTGGCGATGCGGATGCCGGTCCCGGTGAGGACCTGCATCGCCTGCGGCACGAAGTGCGGCCAGACGCAGACCGCCGCCACGCCCCCGGCGCGGGCATCCCGGCAGAGGGCGTCGAGGCGCGGCGCGGTGCAGGTGTCGCTCAGGTCCGTGAGGTCGAGGAGCGGGATCGCGCGGGCGGCGACCGTCTTGGGATCGGAGGCGGTCATGCGGTCTCCTCGGGAAGGGGCAGGCGGGCGGCGAAGGCGCGCACGAGCCGGGCGAGGTCGCCCGCCGCCGCCGCGGCCACCGCCTTCGTCTCGGCATGGTGGGGGGCGCCGCCCGCAATGCCGGCGGCGAGGTTCGTCACCGCCGAGACGGCGGCGACGGGCAGACCGAGGAAGCGGCCGAGGATGGTCTCGGGCACCGTCGACATGCCGACGAGGTCCGCCCCCAGGATCCCGGCCATGCGCACTTCGGCGGGCGTCTCGAAGCTCGGGCCGGAGAACCACGCGTAGATCCCCTCGACCAGGGCGATGCCCTCGTCCCGCGCCGCCTCCGCCAGGAGGGCGCGGAGCGCGGGATCGTAGGCGTCGGTCATGGGCACAAAGCGCGCGTCGCTCCCCTCGCCGATCAGCGGGTTCAGGCCGGAGAGGTTGATGTGGTCGGCGAGCATCGCGAGGCGGCCCGGCCCGACCTCCTGCCGCAGGGAGCCGGCGGCGTTGGTGAGCAGCAGGCGGCGGGCGCCAAGGTCGCGGGCGCAGGTCAGCGGCAGGCGCATCGCCGCCGCGTCGCCCACCTCGTAGGCATGGGCGCGGCCCTCGAAGACCAGCACCGGCCGCCCGGCGATCCGCCCCCGGTGCAGGCGGCCGCGATGGCCGCTGACCCCCGCGCCGGGGAAGCCGGGAATCGCCGCATAGTCGAGACTCCGCGCCCCGTCGAGCGTCGCGGCGACGGCGCCGAGACCGGTGCCCGTCACCACGGCGCAGGCATAGGGACCGTCGAACCCGGCCTCGCGGAGGACGGCGAGGGCGCCGCCGGTCACGGCGGGCTCCGGGGGGGGCCGGACCCGAGGGTCTCGGGTCCGAAGGAGAAGGGCAGCAATTCCCCGAGCGTCGCGCGCATCACCGGGCCGCCGGGCCCGGCGGCGTGGACGGGCACGTCCGGACCCGCGAATTCCCGGATACGCTGGCGGCAGGCGCCGCACGGCGTCACCGGCCCGGCGCCCTCGGCGCAGACGAGGATCGCCGTGATCCGACGCCCGCCGGCAGCCACCATCGCCGCGATGGCGCCCGCCTCGGCGCAGGTGCCGACGGGGTAGGCGGCGTTCTCGACATTGCATCCGGCATGGATCGCGCCGTGCTCGTCGCGCAGCGCCGCCCCGACGGCGAACCGGGAATAGGGCGCGTAGGCGCGCTCACGAACGGCCAGCGCCGCCGTGAACAGGGCCGCGAGCCCGTCGTCGTCCAATGCCGTGGCGCTCCCCTGCATGGAGCCTGTTTCGCACCAAGCGCGCCGGGCGTCGAGATGCGACGCGGCGCCGGGACGCCTCAGCCCCCGAGCAATCCCGCCGCGCGCTGGAGCACGGCATCGCCCTTCGGGCCGCTCACCGCGTAGGCGTTGCCGTCCGCGGACCACGCCAGCACCCGGCCCTCGGCGGTGTCGCCGAGCATGGCCGGCCCGGAGCGCCCGTCGGCCCGGGTGGCGAAGAGGGAAACCTCGCCGAGCAGGTCGGCGTCGAAGGTCACCTCGATGCCGGTGCCGTGCCGGGAGGGGAAGACCTGCAGGTCGCGCACGTTCCAGCCCTCGGGCAGCGGCGGCAGCTCGACGCCGGTCACGCGGCGCAGGCGCTCCCGGTCGTAGGTGATCCCATCCCCCGCCGTCGCGGCGCGAAGCCGGGCGACGGTGCGGGCCTGCCGGGCGTCGTCCAGAAGGCTGGCGTCGATGGTCGAGGCCATGGTGCCCGGCACGCCGAAGCTGCCGATCTCGTCATGGGCGAGCCAGCCCGCCCCGACCATCACCGCGATGGCCGCCGCCCGCTTCAGGCGCGAGGCCACGAGGTTCCAGCGCAGGGAGCGGTCGAGCCGCCGGGCGAGGTGGACGTTGCGCTCCGGGCCGGGGCCGATCCGCTCGCGAAAGGTCGCGCGCAGGGCGTCCCGGTCGTGCAGGTCGGCCATCACCCGGGCGGCGGCCTGCGGGTGGGCGGCGAGGTGCGCCTCGACCTCGATCCGACGCATCGGATCGATCTGGCCGTCGACGAAAGCGATGAGATCGCTGTCTGTGATCGGATCGATCATCGGGGGAATCCTTGGATAGTCCGGTTGTCCGCCCCCCGGCAGACCGGGGGGAGGGAGTGTGCGCGGGGGCCGTGCCTCCGCGTCACGAATCTCCGGCGGCCCGGCGCAGGGGGCCGTCGCTGGACACGAGGCGCAGGGCGGGGCGCGGCGCACTCGGGGGACTCTCGGATTCGCGGCCGCCCCGGTGCCCTTCCTCGAAGGCCCGCAGCGCGGCGCGCCCGCGGCCGAGACGGGACATCAGCGTCCCGATCGGGATGCCGAGCACCGCCGCCGCGTCGGCATAAGCCATGCCCTCGATGGTCACGAGGTGGAGGGCGGCGCGCTGCTCCTCGGGCAGGGTGGCGAAAGCTTCGCGGATCTGGGCGAGGCGAACCTGCCCCTCCTGGGCCGGGGGGCTCATGTCCTCGTGCATGCGCACGAGGGTGTCTGCGTGGCGCACCTCCACCTGACGGCGGCGCTGCTCGTCGATGAAGACGTTGTGCAGCACCGTCATCATCCACGTGCGCAGGTTGGTGTTCGGGCGGAGGTTGCCCTTCGCCTCCAGCGCCCGCACTAGCGTGTCGTGCACGAGGTCGTCGGCCTTCAGGGCGTCGCGCGTCAGCGCCCGGGCGTAGCGCCGCAGCGGGACGAGCAGATCGACGATATCCGGGAACGCGTTTTTCTCGGCCATGTGGGGTGAACGCCGGGGCGGGTGGTTTTAATCCCGCCAACCCTCGTTGTTCCCCTCCCCCTTGTGGGGAGGGGTTAGGGGTTGGGGGTGGGACAGGAGCCACCGCCGAGATTTATCCGGCACCACTCCCACCTCCCACTCATCCCCGCAAGGGGGAGGAGGGCGCGTGGTGATTCGCTACTGATACGCCTGCTGCAGGTTGATCGTGCAGGTCTCGCCGACCTGGGCATAGTGCTGGTCGAGCCACGCCTTGGCGGCGGCGCGGCCCTTGTCGCGCAGGCGCAGGAAGACCTTCCAGCGGGCGTCGAGCTTGGAGGCGGCGTTGTAGTCCTCCAGGGCGTCCGTGCCGTCGATCCGGTGGATCAGCACGCGCTCGTAACCGTTGCGCGAGAGGGTGCCCTCCTCGATCAGGCCGTCGATGAAGTCGATCGCCCGCAATTCGCGCATCAGGTTGGCGTTGAAGGTGATCTCGTTCAGCCGGTCGCGGATCTCCGCCTCCGTCCGGGGCGTCTCCCGGCGCTCGACGGGATTGATCTGCACGAGCAGGATGTCGCGGGTCCGGGCGCCCCGGTAGAGGGGGTAGAGCGGCGGGTTGCCGAGGTAGCCGCCGTCCCAGTAGGGCACGCCGTCGATCTCCACCGCCTGGAACACCGTCGGCAGGCAGGCCGAGGCCATCAGGTGATCGACGGTGAGCCTGTCGCGCTCGAACACGGCGAGCTTGCCCGTCCAGACATTGGTGGCCGAGACGTAGAGGCCGGCGGTGGGCGTGTCGCGCAGCCGGTCGAAATCCACTTGGTTCGCCAGGGCCTTGCGCAGGGGATTGATGTTCAGCGGGTTCGAGATGTAGGGGCTCGGCGTCAGCGCCTTGAGCCAGAACTCCGCCACCGGGTTGCCCTTCCACAGGTTGAGCAGGCCCGAGACGACGTTGCGCTGGGTGGGCCCGAGGTCGCCGTCGAGGCTCACCTCCCGCCAGAACTGCTCCAGGCCCTCGCGCGCCCCGTCCGGCCCGCCCTTCAGCCAGCCGTCGAGCATGACCACGGCGTTCATCGCCCCGGCGCTGGCACCGGTCAGGGCCTCGAAGGCGAGGCGCCCGTCCTCGATGAGCGCGTCGAGCACGCCCCAGGTGAAGGAGCCGTGGGCGCCCCCGCCCTGCAGGGCCAGCGCGACGGCCTTCTCGGCCCGGGGGCCGGCGAGGAGATGGCCCGCGGCCGGGGCCGTCTCGGGGGAGACCGCGTCCGGCGAGGCGGCGGGGACAGCGGTCGCGGGGTTGTGCGGCTCGGGGCCGTGGGGATGCTCGCTCATGTCGGCCTCCTGGTCCGGGGTTGAGATGGGCGACGGGCGTGGAACCCGGCGCGCGACGGGAGATCGCGCAGCCGGGGCGAGACTCGAAGATGGGCGAAGGATCGGCTCCAGCAATACCGGCTTTTGCAATGCAGCAATTCGAGACCGCGCCCCGCGAACGTCACGCACCGGGATGCTTACCCGGTTTCCCGCTGCGCCCCGGCCGCCTATGGATGCTGCCACAAGCCCGGAGACCGGGCGGAGATCCCGCCCGAAGGCGGGGGATGTGCGGAGGAATACATGGTCGCGTCGATCGCCCTGCCCCGTCTGATGCGTGTCGGCGCGGGCGCGTCCCGCCTGTTGCCGGAGGTGCTGGGCCAGCTCGGCCTCTCCCGTCCCTTCGTCGTCACCGATCCGTTCCTCGCGGGCAGCGGCGCCGTGCGGACCCTCACCGAGCGGCTGGTGGCCGGCGGCGTGACGCCGCAGGTCTTCTCCGAGACGGTGCCCGATCCGACGGTGGCCTCCGTCGATGCGGCGCTGGCGGCCCTGGAGGCGGGTGATTACGACTGCGTCGTCGGCTTCGGCGGCGGCAGCCCGATGGACACGGCCAAGGCCGTGGCGGTGCTCGCCCGCCACGGCGGCCCGATGCGGCGCTACAAGGCGCCCCACCTCCAGGACGAGGCGGGCCTGCCCGTCATCGCCATCCCGACCACCGCCGGCACCGGCTCGGAGGCGACGCGCTTCACCATCGTCACCGACGAGGCCAACGACGAGAAGATGCTCTGCATCGGCCT
The DNA here is from genome assembly GCF_022179085.1 of Methylobacterium aerolatum. GTDB lineage: Bacteria > Pseudomonadota > Alphaproteobacteria > Rhizobiales > Beijerinckiaceae > Methylobacterium > Methylobacterium aerolatum. The sequence continues at coordinate 26,896 of NZ_BPQE01000021.1, read as the reverse complement.
CGCCTACCTGCCGGTGGCCGCGCTGGTCGATTACGAGCTGACGCTGACGAAGCCCAAGCGCCTCACGGCGGATACGGGCATCGATGCCCTGACCCACGCCATCGAGGCCTACGTCTCCCGGCGCTCCAACCTGTTCTCCGACGGCCTCGCCCTCCAGGCGATGGGGCTCATCGCCCCGAACCTGCGCCGGGTCTGGACCGATCCGGGCGACCGCGCCGCCCGCGAGGCGATGATGCTGGGCGCGACCCAGGCCGGCATCGCCTTCTCCAACAGCTCCGTCGCCCTGGTCCACGGGATGAGCCGCCCGATCGGCGCGCACTTCCATGTGGCCCACGGCCTGTCGAACGCCATGCTCCTGCCGGCGGTGACGGCCTTTTCCGCGCCGAGCGCCAGCGACCGCTATGCCGCCTGTGCCCGGGCGATGGGCCTCAAGGTCGGATCCGGCGACGAGTCCGCCGCCCGCGCCCTGGTCGATGAGTTGCGCGCCCTCAACGACGACCTCGACGTGCCGAGCCCGCGGGAATACGGCCTGGACGCGGGGAAGTGGGAGGCGCTCATCCCCACCATGGCCGAGCAGGCCCTCGCCTCGGGCTCGCCGGGCAACAACCCGAAGGTGCCGACGGCGGAGGAGATCGCCGCCCTGTACCGGGAGGTCTGGGCCGGGTAGCGGCGTTCCGCCCCGGACGGGGTCGCCCGTCCGGGTGCAGCCGGTGCGGGCCTCCGGCTAGTGCATCGATCCAGTCGGAGGCGTCAGCCGAGACTGGAAAAATTGATGCAAGAACAATGAGCGAGTGCAGACACGCATGAACGAAGTGAGTGCGTCACTGCACTAGCGCCCTACACGAGGCAGGGAAACCCCTCGGCGATTTCGCGGCTGATCGAGTGCCTCATCCTCTGCAGGAACCGGCCGAAGGCGAGGCGCAGGGCGTTCGCCTTGCCGGAATCGGGCGCCGGATCGGCCTCGATGTAGCCGACGAAGAAGGCGAGTTCGAAGAAGGCGGCGAGGAGGTCCTCGTGGTAGCCGCTCGTGCCGAGGAGGCCCTGCGCCTCTTGCAGGGTGATCCAGGCCCGCAATCCTTCGAAGATGGCGCGATGGTCGGCCGCCGCGATCGCGGTGGTGTCCACGGAGGCGTCGAGGGCGCGCCGCACGTCGTCGAGGGTGAGGATGTGCGCGATCTCCGGATGCTTGTCCGTGAAGACCTTCGCCATCCGTCCGGCGCTGAGCTGGCGCTGCGTAAAGCTCGCCATGGTGTGCGGGTGGATGTGGCTGCCGACCGAGAGCGGATCGTAGTAGATGGAAAAATCCGCGACCTTCCTGCTGGTGCGATAGGCGAATTCAGTGTCTTCGAAACCGTAGAGATTGAAATCTTTGCTGAAACCGTCCGTGTCCCAATCGTCCACCAGGGCCTTCTTGATCGAGACGATCGACGTGAAGAAGTGACGGAAGTCGTAACGGGTGTACGGGATCAAGTTCGAGAAGGGGAATTGCTGGCCGTACCGCCCCTGAATATGCGCCATCACGACGGTGACGGGGAGCACCTGGGAACTCGGCCATACGACCTTGCCGATCATCGTCTCGCCCCGGCCGGGGCGCCGCTCATGGAAGCGGCTGTGGGCGCGGAAGAAGTCGTCGGTCTCCGGGCGGATGTCGTCGCCCATGATGAGCAGCACGTCGTGCGAGGCGACCCGCGCTCCCGCATTCCGCGCCGCGGCGCTTCCGCCGTGCGGGACCCGAAGCGGCACGATGGCGGACTCGGGGAAGGAGAGGCTCGTGAGATACGCGAAGGTGCCGTCGCTCGAACCGTCATCCACCACGACGTACTCGAGGGGGACGCCGCCCCGGTGCCGCTCGCAGGCCGCGAGAGTGTCCCGGAGCACGGCGAGGCGGTTGTAGGTCGGGATGATGACCGAGAGGGGGCGCCACGCCTCGCCCACGGGCGTCGGCAGGACCGCCGCGTCGGACCCGTCGGGCACCGCGGGCAGCGGGGGCGTGGGCACGGGGGGCGTCGGCAGGAGCCCCGCGGGACGGTGGCGCGACGGCAGGATAGGCCGCCCCTCCGCGCGGCCGTAGCGCACGTAATGGACGAGGGGATTGAGGCCCGATGACCGGACGTCCGGGTTCAGGCTGAGATAGCCCGCCGTGCTGAAGCCCTCGCTGGGGTCGAGGGTCCGCGGAACCCCGGCGGCGAGGTAATGGAGCACCGGAATGCCGATCCCGGAGGCCGTCTCGGGAGTGAGCTGGCTGACGTAGAACCCGCTGTCGAAATCCGGGTGCGGATCGCGGAGCCGGGCGCCGCCCTCCGTCACGAAGTGCTCCAGCGGGTTGATGCAGGCCGCCTCGAGCTCCGGGTTCCGCTCCAGGTAGAAGCGTGTGGAGAACAGGGGATGGGGGTCCCAGCCCCGCAGGACACCCTCGGCCATGTAGGCGGCGAAGGGCTCGCGAATGTGGGCCCGCAGGTCGGCGGGCAGGCCCGCGAGGAAGAAGTCGATGTCGAAGAGGGGGATGTCCGGCCGAGCCAGCTCCCGCCAGCCGGCGAGATAGGCCAGCAGCGGATGCCCGGCCTCCCGAAGGCCCATCGACCGTGCCATCCTCGGGGCGAGGAAGAAGGGGCTGGTCGAGCGCCCCTCCGCGAGGCCGTTTTCCAGGAAGTGGCTCAGCGGGCAGAGGCCCGCCGCCCGGACGTCCGGATAGGTGTCGAGATACCAGCCCGTCGAGAAGTAGGGGCTCGGATCGTGTCCGTCGCGCCACCCCGTCGCGACGTAGTGCGCCGCCGCCTCCTCCGGGGCGAGTCCCCCGATCCGCCGGGCATACCCGATGCGATCGAAGAGCGGACTGCCCGCGACGATCGTGACCGAGCTGTCTTCCCGCACCGGGCGGGAGCGTCGCAGCTTGGCGAGGAAGGACATCGACGGCAGCTCTCGCGGAGGGGCGATGTCGCGCGGAACATCCTGCGACGATCTCCAGGAACTATGCCGTCCCGCTCCCTCTGCTCAAGCAACGCTCGGATGTATTTGCGAATAGCTTAAAAACCTTCGGGCGAATTCTCGGTCCTCCCGACGCGCCATCGCGCGCCGGAAGGGCCTCGTCGGTGCTACTTCGCCGCCACCAGCGGGCAGCCGCTCTCGGCCTCGCTGGCATAGGCTTCCTGGCCGGGGATGGTGGAGACCAGCTTGTACAGGTCCCACTCGCCCTTCGAGTCGGCGGGCTTCTTGATCTCGAACAGGTACATGTCGTGGACCATCAGGCCGGTCTTCTGGACCCGGCCGTTATGGGTGAACACGTCGTCCACCGGCAGTTCCTTCAGCTTGGCGTTGACCGCGTCGGTCTCGTCCGTGCCCGCCGCCTTCACGGCCTTCAGGTAGGAGAGCACCGCCGAGTAGGTGCCGGTCTGGATCATGTTCGGCATCCGGCCGGTGCGCTTCATGAAGCGTTGGCCGAAGGCGCGGGTCTCGTCGTTGAGGTCCCAGTACCAGCCCTCGGTCAGCGTCAGCCCCTGCGCCGCCTTGATGCCGAGCCCGTGGACCTCGGACAGGGTGAAGAGCAGGGCCGCGAGCTTCTGGCCGCCGTCGGTGATGCCGTATTCGGCGGCCTGCTTGATCGAGTTCGAGGTGTCGAGGCCGGCGTTGGCGAGCCCGATCACCTGCGCCTTCGAGCCCTGCGCCTGGAGCAGGAATGAGGAGAAGTCCTGGTTCGAGAGCGGGTGGCGGACGGAGCCGACCACCGTGCCGCCATTGGCCTTCACCACGGCGCCGGTGTCGTTCTCCAGCGCGGTGCCGAAGGCGTAGTCGGCGGTGAGAAAGAACCACGTCTTGCCGCCCGACCGGGTCAGCGCGCCGCCGGTGCCGACGGCCAGCGCGTGCGTGTCGTAGGCCCAGTGGTAGCCGTAGGGGGTGCAGGCCTTGCCGGTAAGGTCGCTGGAGGCGGCCCCCGTCGTGATGGTGATCTTTTTCTTCTCCTTCGAGAGGCCCTGGACCGCCAGCGCCACCGAGGAGGTGGTGAGTTCCATGATGGCATCGACGCCGTCGCGGTCGTACCACTGACGGGCGATGGCCGAGGCGATGTCCGGCTTGTTCTGGTGGTCGGCCGAGAGGATCTCGACCGGCACGCCGCCGACCTTGCCGCCGATGTCCTCCACCGCCATCCGCGCCGCCTCGACGGAGCCCGCGCCGCCGAACTGGGCGTAGAGTCCGGACTGGTCGTTGAGGATGCCGATCCGCACGACCCCGCCCGAATAGGCGCCCTGCGCGGAGTCCTGAGCCTGTGACGCGGTGACGCCCGAGCCGAGCGCCGTCCCCGCGAGGGCGACCGCGAAAGCCGCGCCGCCGATTCCCTTCACCATGATGCGTCCCATCCCGTTTCGTTGGCTCTCCGGGCACTCCACTGCGCCGGGGCTGCGGGACGCTAGGCCAAGCCACGCGGCGGCGCCACGGCGGGAACCGCGCAAGGGGTGACGCATCCCGCCGGTCTTCGCTTCCTTCCGCGGCCGCAGGCCGGGCGGAGGTGAGGGACCCTTAACCATGCTTACACCAATCGGTGCGCAACTTACGGTCACATTCGCCGATCTGGCACACCACGAACTCCAGGTCCGACCGGAAGCCCGATGAAGCCCGCCCGCCTCGCCGTCCTCGGCATCGCCCTCCTCGCGGGCAGCGGAGCCGCCTACCTGATGGGGGGCAGCTCGCCGCCGCCGCCTCCGCCGCCGGAGAAGATCGTCCAGGCGCCGCCCCCGCCCACGACCGAGGTCCTCGTCGCGGCCGCCGACGAGCCGATGGGCCAAGTGCTCCAGGCCGCCGACCTGCGCTGGCAGATCTGGCCGGAAAGCGCCGTCTCGCCGGGCTTCGTCACCCGCAAGGAGAACCCGCAGGCGCTGGAGACCACCATCGGCGCCACGGTGCGCTCGCCCTTCCTGGCCGGCGAGCCGATCCGCGCGCAGAAGCTGGTTCGGCCCGAGAGCGGGTTCATGGCGGCGATCCTCCCCTCGGGGATGCGGGCGGTGGCCATCGTCACCGACAGCCGGGGCACCAACTCCGCCGGCGGCTTCATCCTGCCGAACGACCGGGTGGACGTGATCCGCACCTACCACGACGACGCCGCCTCCAAGTCGGCGGGGACCGACGTGCAGGTCTCCCAGACGATCCTGCGCGACATCCGCGTCCTGGCGGTGGGCCAGCTCATCTCGGAGAAGAACGGCACCAACGTCGTCACCGGCGAAACCGCGACCCTGGCCCTCTCCCCCGCCCAGGCCGAGACCGTGACGCTGGCCCAGAAGGTCGGCTCCCTGTCGCTCGCCCTGCGCAGCCTCGCCGATGCCGGCCGCAGCGCCGACGCCGACGCCCCGGCTCCGGAGGAGAGCACGGACAAGGGATTGACGATCGTGCGCTTCGGCGTCCCCCGGCAGCAGACGCCGTGAGCGCCATGAGAGAGACCGCCATGTCCCATCGCGTTCCCGCCCGCGCGGCCTCGCGGCGCCTCGGCGCCCTGGCGCTGGCCGCCCTCGCCGCCCTGCCGCCGGGTTCGGCCTCCGCCCAGCTGCGCGGCTCGCAGGACCGGCCGGTGCCGGACCGGACCGCCACCATCGGCCCGGCTCCCGTCGTCACGATCGGCGCCACCGAAGCCAATACCAGCCGCCGGGTGGAACTCACCGCCGGCCGCTCCGTCATCGTGGACCTGCCCCGGGACGCCAAGGAGGTGTTCGTGGCCAACCCCGCCGTGGCCAACGCGGTGGTGCGCTCGACCCGAAAGGTCTTCGTCATCGGCATGGCCGACGGCGCCACGACGATCTTCCTCATGGACGCGGAGGGCCGCCAGATCGCGGCGCTCGACGTCACGGTCGCCCGCGACCTGAACCTCAGCACCCTGCGCGACCTGCTCACGCAGAGCATCCCCTCCGGCCGCTTCGACGTGCGCTCCTCGGGCGCCTCGGTGCTGCTGTCGGGCTCGGTGAACTCCTCGTCGGACGCGCAGCAGGCGATCGACATCTCGAACGCCTTCGTCGGTCTCGGCGGCGGCGGGGCCGGCGGCGGCGGTGCCTCCGGGGGCGTGATCGCCGGCGCCCGCGGCGCGGTGATCAACAACCTCACGATCCGCAACAAGGATCAGGTGATGCTGCGCGTCACCGTGATGGAGATCTCGCGCAACGTCATCAAGCAGCTCGGCGTGAACCTGAACGGCAACTGGTCGGCGATCAACCCGCTGAACGCGCTGGTCGATCCGAATTCCGGCAACGTCTTGAACTCGCCGGCGCTGCAGAACTCGCTGCCCTTCCCGATCACCGGCGGCACCACGCCGGCGGGCAACCAGCTCGCCGCCTCCGTGCGGGGCGCGGGCTTCTCGCTCCAGGCGACCCTGAAGGCCTTCGAGCAGGCCGGCGTCTCGCGGATCCTGGCGGAGCCGACCCTCACGGCGATCTCCGGCGAGGCGGCCAAGTTCCTCGCGGGCGGCGAGTTCGCCGTGCCCTCCTCGGCCTCGTGCACCATCGGCGCCTGTACGCCGGGCATCACGTACAAGCCGTACGGCGTATCCCTGTCCTTCACCCCGGTGGTCCTCGCCGACAACCGGATCTCCATCCGCGTCGCCACCGACGTGACGGAGATCGATCCGCAGCAGAGCTTCAACTACACGATCGGCAACGCGACCGTCGCCATCCCCGGCACCCGCGTCCGCCGCTCCGAGACGACGGTGGAGCTGCCCTCCGGCGGCGTGATGATGACCGCCGGCCTGATGCAGCAGGTCAACAAGCAGGCCCTCAGCGGCCTGCCCGGCCTGATCAACCTGCCGATCCTCGGCGCCCTGTTCCGCTCCCGCGACTACCAGCGCCAGGAGACGGAGCTGATGATCATGGTCACCCCCTTCATCGCCAAGCCGATGGAGCCGAAGCAGGTGACCCGCCCCGACGACAACTTCGTCGACGCCACCGACTCCCAGACGGTGCTGCTCGGCCAGTTCAACCGCCTCTACGGCAAGACCGGCGCCGCGCCGATCGCCCCGTCCTACCGCGGCCGCGTCGGCTTCATCGTCGAATAGACCCCGCGACCCCGCGCCCCCTTCCGAGGACCGAGATGACCGGACGCCTGCCGCCCGCCCCCTCGCAGCCAGCCAAGCCGGTGTCCCGCCGGGCCGGGCGCAGCCTGCTCTGCGTCTGCGCCGTGGCGGCGCTCGCGGGCGCCTGCAAGGGCGATCCGCCCCTCACTGGGTCGATCGCCACCGCCGACTACCGGGCGCGCCACCCGATCGTCCTCGCGGATGCGAGCCGCAGCCTCGACATCTTCCCCACCGGGCCCGGCCATCTCGACCCGCGCCAAGCGCAGGACGTCGATGCCTTCATCCTCGAATACCGGCGCTACGGCCGGGGCGGGATCCTGATGGAGGTGCCGCAGGGCCTCCCGCCGGCGCTCGCCGCCGCCACCGGGCGGACGGCCTCCGCCCTCCTCGCCCGGGCCGGGCAGGACGGCGTCGGCCGCGGCGCCATCGTCTCCAGCCCCTACGGCGTGGCTGCCCCCGGGCTTGCCGCGCCGATCCGCCTGAGCTTCAGCCGGATGCAGGCCAAGGTCGCCGACGCCTGCGGGACCTGGCCCCAGGACATCGGCGCCAGCGACTTCGCGGTCGACAACAGCAACCGCTCCTACTGGAACTTCGGCTGCTCCACGCAGGCCACCTTCGCCGCCCAGGTGGCCGATCCCCTCGACCTCGTCAGGGGCCGCCAGGAGGGCCGGATCGACACGGTGCGCCGCGTCCGCGACGTCGGCGCGATCCGCGACGGCAAGGATCCGTCAACCCAGTGGCGCCAGGATGGTCAGAACTCCGTCAAGGCCCAGGTCGGCAATTAAATGCCGGCATCCCGCGACGCCACGTCAGACATGCCCCGCCACCGAGCCGCAGCGATCTGCTCCAAACCGAGAGTGTTCTGATGACGGAGCACGGTGATACTCCCGAGCGCGTGATCGCTCCGGTCCCCCGGATCACGGTCCAGGCCTTCTGCGAATCCGCCGAGACGGCCGCGATGATCGAGGCGGCCGCCGAGGACCGGCGGATGCAGCGGGCGCGCGTCAAGGTCCGCATGGGCGGCGGCGCGGCGGCGATCGAGGCGTTCCGGCACGCCCCGACCCCGAACGTCATCATCATCGAGGTGCAGGGCGTGCGCTCCAAGCCGCTGGAGTGCCTCGATGCCCTGGCCGAGGTCTGCGACGAGGGCACCCGCGTCCTCGTCATCGGCCATCTGAACGACGTCACGCTCTACCGCCAGCTCCTGCACCGGGGCGTCTCCGATTACCTGATGGCCCCGGTGGAGCCCCTGACCCTCATCGCCGCCATCTCCGAGATGTTCGCGGCGGCGGGGACGAAGCCGATCGGCCGGACCATCGCGGTCTACGGCGTGCGCGGCGGCATCGGCGCCTCCACGGTGGCGCACAATCTCGCGTGGTCCGTGGCGAAGAGCCAGGGCGTTCCGACGGTGATCGCCGACCTCGACATCGCCTTCGGTACCGCCTCCCTCAACTTCAACCAGGATCCGCCCCAGGGCATCGCCGAGGCGGTGTTCGCGCCCGAGCGCCTCGACGCCAACCTCGTGGAGCGGTTGCTGTCGAAGTGCAGCGACAACCTCAGCCTGCTCTCGGCGCCCGCGAGCCTCGACCGGACCATCGACCTCGCGGAGCCCGCCTTCGACGTGCTGATCGAGCACCTGCGTTCCAGCGTGCCCTGCCTCGTCCTCGACGTGCCCCACCAGTGGAACGCCTGGACGAAGCACGTGCTGGCTGCCTCGGACGAGATCCTGATCGTGTCCGGTCCCGATCTCGCCTCCCTGCGCAACGCGAAGAACCTGCTCGGCGCCCTCAAGCACGGCCGCCCCAACGACGCGCCGCCCCGGGTGCTCCTCAACGGGACCGGCATGGCCAAGCGCCCGGAGATCGCGGCGGCGGAGTTCGCCAAGGCCCTCGACGCCCCGCTGGCGGCGGCGATCCCCTTCGAGCCGGCCCTGTTCGGCACGGCCGCCAACAACGGCCAGATGATCGCCGAGGTCCAGCCGGGCTCGAAGGTCGCCGAGCTGTTCAACGACCTCGCGGCCACCGCCATCGGCCGGGTGGAGACGCGGCGCAAGGGCGGCGCGGGCAGCCTGCTCGAACCGCTGCTCGCCAAGCTCGCCGCCCGCCGCAAGGCCTCGTGATGCGCGCCCGGAACGACCATGTTCGGTAGACGCCAGACCGGATCGGCGCCCGCGCCGACGCCCGTTCCCCAGCAGCCCCGCGCCGCGCAGGCCCCGCAGGCCGCCCCCGCGCGCGAGGCCCCCGCGCCCGCCCGGCCCGCGCCGGTCGTGGTCGAGGCCGTGCGCTCGGACGACTACTACCGCACCAAGAGCCTGATCTTCGGCGCCCTGATCGAGGCCATCGACCTCACGCAGCTCGCCCATCTCGACGCGGAGACCGCCCGCGAGGAAATCCGCGACATCGTCACGGAGATCATCGGGCTCAAGAACATCGTCCTGTCGATCTCGGAGCAGGAAGAGCTCCTCGACGACATCTGCAACGACGTCCTCGGCTACGGCCCCCTGGAGCCGCTGCTGGCCCGCGACGACATCGCCGACATCATGGTCAACGGCGCCGGGCGGACCTTCATCGAGGTCGCGGGCAAGATCCAGCTCACCAGCGTGCGGTTCCGCGACAACCAGCAACTGATGAACATCTGCCAACGCATCGTGAGCCAGGTGGGCCGCCGGGTCGACGACGCCTCGCCGATCTGCGACGCGCGCCTGCCCGACGGCTCCCGCGTCAACGTCATTGCCCCGCCGCTGGCCATCGACGGCCCGGCGCTCACGATCCGTAAGTTCAAGAAGGACAAGCTCACCCTCGACCAGCTCGTCCGCTTCGGCGCCATCTCGCCCGAGGGCGCGGAAGTCCTGAAGATCATCGGCCAGTCCCGCTGCAACGTGGTCATCTCCGGCGGTACCGGCTCGGGCAAGACGACGCTGCTCAACTGCCTCACCGCCTTCATCGAGCACGACGAGCGCGTGATCACCTGCGAGGACGCGGCGGAACTCCAGCTCCAGCAGCCGCACGTGGTCCGCCTCGAAACCCGGCCCCCCAACATGGAAGGGCAGGGGCAGGTGACGATGCGCGACCTCGTGAAGAACTGCCTGCGCATGCGACCCGAGCGGATCATCGTCGGCGAGGTGCGCGGCCCGGAGGCGTTCGACCTCCTCCAGGCCATGAACACCGGCCACGACGGCTCGATGGGCACGCTCCACGCCAACAGCCCGCGCGAATGCCTCTCGCGTATCGAATCGATGATCTCCATGGGCGGGTTCACCCTGCCCTCGCGGACGCTGCGCGAGATGATCTGCGGCTCGATCGACGTGATCGTCCAGGCGACCCGCCTGCGCGACGGCTCGCGCCGCATCACCCACATCACCGAGGTGCTGGGGATGGAGGGCGAGGTCATCACCACCCAGGACATCTTCCTCTACGACATCGTCGGAGAGGACGCGGCGGGCAAGATCATCGGCCACCACCGCTCCACCGGCGTCGGCCGCCCCCGCTTCTGGGAGCGCGCGCGCTATTACGGCCTGGAGGCGCGCCTCGGCGCGGCCCTCGACGCCGCCGAAGTCGTCGAGGCGAGCTAGGCCGATGCCGGACCTCTCCGCCCTCATGCCGGGCCTGCCCGTCGCGACCGGCCTCGCCGGCATCGCCATCGCCCTCGTCACCTACGCCGGCGTGCTCGCCCTGCTGCCGGGGGAGCGCCGGGCGACCAAGCGCCTGAAGACCATCAGCGTCACCCCCGCCGCCTCCCTGGCGCGCGGCGGTGCGAGCGGCGCCAACCGCCGCGATCAGGTCGCCAAGACCCTCGGGGAAATCGAGGCCAAGGCCAAGGGCGCGGCCAAGGTGACCCTGGAGCTGAAGATCGCCCGGGCGGGCCTCGACTGGTCGAAGCGCACCTACTGGACCTTCGCGGGTGTCGCAAGCTTCGTCATCGGCCTCTTCCTGTTCATCCTCACGGACAGCCCCTTCGCCGCCCTGGCCGGGGTCTTCGCCGGGGCCTTCGGCCTGCCGCCCCTGCTACTGCGGCGGATGCGCCTGCGCCGGGTGGCGAAGTTCAACAAGGAGCTGCCCAACGCCGTCGACGTGGTGGTGCGCGGCATCAAGACCGGCATCCCGGTGGGAGACTGCTTCCGCATGGTCTCCCGCGAGGCCGAGGAGCCCCTGCGCGGCGAGTTCCGCACCATCGTCGAGACCCAGGCCCTCGGCCTGTCGCTCGGCGAGGCGGTGGCGCGCCTGCACGAGCGCGTGCCGACCGCCGAGGTGAACTTCTTCTCGATCGTCATCAACATCCAGCAGCAGTCGGGCGGCAACCTCTCCGAGGCGCTGAGCAACCTGTCCCGCGTGCTCCGCGACCGGGCCAAGATGCGCGGCAAGATCCAGGCGATGAGCATGGAGGCCAAGGCGTCGGCCTCCATCATCGCCGCCCTGCCGTTCGGCGTGGCCGGCATCACCTCGCTCACGAGCCCGGACTACATCTCGATGCTCTGGACGACCGATGCCGGAAAGATCGCCCTCGTCGGCTCGGCGATCTGGATGACCATCGGCGTGCTGGTCATCAAGAAGATGATCGCGTTCGAGATCTGAGGTCGCCGCCATGATCGACGTGATCGCCCAGAAGCTGTTCGATCCGAGCTTCATCGGCACCGCGCTGGCGGCCGTCGCGGCGGCGGCCACGGCCTTCGTCGTGGTGCAGCCCTTCCTGGAGCCCGACAGGCTCGGCAAGCGGATGAAGCTCGTGAGCGACGAGCGCGAGATCATCCGCCGCCGGGAGCGCGAGAAGATCGCCAACAAGGGCAGCCTTCGCACCGAGCCGAAGGCGTACATGAAGGACGTGGTGGAGCGCTACAACCTGCGCCGCTGGCTCGGCACCGACACGGCCAAGCGCAAGCTCCTCATGGCGGGCTACCGCGGGCAGGGGGCCGAGACGGCCTTCCTGTTCTTCCGCCTCGTGACGCCGGTGGGCGCCGTCATCGCCTCGCTGTTCTATCTCTTCATCCTCGAAGCGATCGACGTGTCCGTCCTGATGCGCATCGCCATCACGATCGGCGCGGCGTTCTTCGGCATCAAGGCGCCCGAGCTCTTCCTCGTGAACGCGGCGAAGAAGCGGCAGACGGAGATCCGCAAGGCGTGGCCCGACGCCCTCGACCTGACGCTGATCTGCGTCGAATCGGGCATGGCGATCGAGAACGCCTTCCGCCGCGTCAGCACCGAGATCGCCGTCTCCTCCGTGGTGCTCGCGGAGGAGCTGGCGGTGATGGTCGCCGAGATGTCGTTCCTGCCGGACCGGCGCCAAGCCTACGAGAACCTCGTCATGCGCACCGGGCTGGAGCCGGTGAAGGCGGTCGCGACCGCCCTCAGCCAGGCCGAGCGCTACGGCACGCCCTTGGGGCAGGCGCTGCGGGTCCTCGCGCAGGAAAGCCGCGACGCCCGCATGATCGAGGCGGAGAAGAAGGCCGCCGCCCTGCCGCCGAAACTGACCGTTCCGATGATCCTGTTCTTCCTGCCGGTGCTGTTCGTGGTGATCATCACCCCGGCGGTGATCCAGATCATGCGCACGCAATGACCCGCGCCCATCCGCGGGCGGCGCCGCCGGTTGCGGCGTCCGGCCGCGACCAAGCCCGCCGCGAATGCTGATTTATGACACGGTTGATAGTGGATTGATCAGATTTATCGTGTCTATTGGCTGGGCGAGAACAGTGAAATTCGATTCGCTGTAAGATTAGCGCGGACAACTGTATCAAAAAGCATGGAGCGCGTGGACGCCGGTCCACGAGTGCGGATCCGGTCGTGGTCCGCCCCCTGCGCCTGGAGAGATGAGCCCCTTGTTCGGTGCGGTATACGCCTCGTCCCTGGTGACCTTTCCGAGCGACGAAGCCGGGACGATTCTCGATCCGGCCTGTTCGGTCGCCTGCGCCCTCCTCGGCGCGCCGGCCGCCTTCGCGGTGCTGGACCGGGACGGGGGGGCCTTCGTGGCCGGCCGGAGCGGGATCGAGGCCGACCGCGCCGAGGCCATCGCGGCGCACGGGGCCTTTCGTAAGGGCATGGAGCGCGCGGACGGGACCGTGCGGCTCACCGACCTACCCGCCGGGGTGGCGTTCTGCGTCTGCGCGTCCCTCCACGGCGTCGACGGCGACAGGATCGGCACGCTCTGCGTCGTCGATGACGCGGAGCGGTCCGATCCCGACGACCTCGTCTGGCGGCGCCTCGCGGACGCGGCCCGGCTGGCGACGGGAGCGCTCCGCGCGGTCGATGCGGAGTATCGCCTGCGCATCAGCGAGGCGCGCCATGTCTCCGCCCAGGCCGCCCGCCGGATCGCGGAGGCCACCGCCTCCTTCGGCCATTGGCGCCTCGACGTCGCCACGCGGACGCTGGCGTGGTCGGCGGGCATCTCCACCATCTTCGGCCGCAACGCCCTCCTGGAGGCCCTGCCGCTGGAGACGCATTTCGGCTATTACCATCCCGAGGATCGCGCCGAGGTGATGCGCCGGGTCGAGGCCGCCCTCAACGGGCGGGGCAAGCTCGCCCGGGGGGGCTACGAGCACCGCTCCCGGGTCGTCAGACCCGACGGCGAGATCCGCCACGTCTGCGTGCGCGGCATCGACGAGCGCGACCCCGCCGGCAAGCTTATCGCCCTCCAGGGCATCTGCCTCGACGTCACCGCCCTGGTGCGCGCCGAGGCGACGCGGGCGGAGGCCGCCGAACTCCTGCGCGTCACCGGCGAGACCATCGAGCAGGGCTTCGTCGTCACGGACGGGCAGGACCGGATCCGGTTCCGCAACGGCCGGATCGCGCCGATGCTCGGGGTACCCGAGGCGCTGCTCGCCGAAGGGGCCTCCTTCGCCGCCGTCCGGGCGCACCGGGAGGACCAGGGTGCCGCCGCGCTCAACGAGGCGGGGGGCGAGCATGTCGGCCCGGACGGGACGGTCCTCCGGGTCCGCAGCGAGCCGCTCTCCCAGGGCGGCCGCGTGTGGAGCTTCAGCGACGTCACGGTGAAGCGGCGGGCGCAGGGCGCCCTGCGCGAGAGCGAGCGCCGCTACCGGCTCATCGCCGAACACGCGAGCGACATCATCGTGTTCAGCGATCCCGACACGACCCGCCGCTACGTCTCCCCCGCCGTCACGCCGATCCTGGGCTACGACCCCGAGGATCTGATCGGGACGAAGCCCATCGACTTCGTGCATCCCGAGGACGAGCCCGCCTTCTCCCGCTCCCTCGCCCTGTTGCTGGCCGGGGAGGACCGGCAGCCGCTGCCCCTGCGCTACCGGCATCGGGACGGGCATTGGGTCTGGCTCGAACTCGCCTTCGCCCTGGCCCGCGATCCGGTGACGGGGGAGCCGGACGGCTTCGTCTCGACGCTGCGCGACGTGAGCGCCCGCGTCGCCGCCGAGGAGGCGGCCCGGCGGGGCGAGGCGCAGAGCTGGGCGGAGGCGCAGGAACGCCTCCGGCAGATGCAGGCCCAGACGGATTTCGACGCCGCCGCCAGCGCCGCCATCCTCGCCCAGCTCGACGAGGGGGTGATCGTCACGGACGCTACCGGCCGGATCACCCTGGTCAACGCCGCCGCCGCCGCGATCCACGGGGTCTCCCGCCTCGACGTGGAGCCCGACGACTACAGCGCGACCTACTCCCTCTTCACCGAGGACGGGCAGCCCTATCCGCCCCTCGACTTGCCGCTCAGCCGGGCCGTGGGCGGCGAGACCCTCCGGGAGGTCCGCTGGCGCATCCGCCGCCCGGACGGGGCGGAGGTGCTGGCGATCGGCAACGCCCAACCCCTGCGCGACGCCGACGGCCTCCAGATCGGCGCCGTCCTCACGGTCCGCGACGACACGGCCCGCGACGCCGCCGAGAACGCCCTGCGGACGCTGAACGCCACCCTCGCCCAGCGCGTCGCGGAGCGCACCGGCGAGGCCGAGGCCGCGCGGGAACTCGCGGAGGCGGCGAGCCGCGCCAAGTCCGAGTTCCTGGCCTCCATGAGCCACGAGATCCGCACACCGCTCAACGGCATCATCGGCTATGCCGACCTGCTCCTCGCCGAGAGCGGGATCGGCGGCCGCCTGAGGCAGTACGGCACGCGCATCCGCTCCGCCGGGGCCGCCCTGCTCACGGTGGTGAACGACATCCTCGACGTGTCGAAGATCGAGGCGGGGCAGTTCGAGATCGCCTGCAGGCCCTTCTCCCCGGCCTCCCTCATCGACAACACCCTCTCCATCGTGCGCGGGCTCGCCGAGGCGAAGGGCCTGTCGCTCGCCGTCTCCCTCGACCCCGCGCTGCCGCCCTGGCTCGCGGGCGACGAGGACCGGTTGCGGCAGGTGCTGCTGAACCTCCTCAACAACGCCATCAAGTTCACCACCACCGGCGGGGTCGATCTCTCCGTCGCGGTGGAGCGCTGCGAGGGCGAGATGGTGCGGCTCGCCTTCCGGGTCACGGATACCGGCATCGGCATCCCCTCCGACAAGCAGGACCGCCTGTTCCGGCGCTTCAGCCAAGTGGACGGCTCCTACCGGCGTGCCCATGACGGGGCCGGTCTCGGCCTGTCCATCTGCAAGAGCCTCGTGGAGCTGATGGGCGGGACGGTCTCGGTGGAGAGCACCGAGGGCGCCGGCTCGGTCTTCTCCTTCTTCGTCGCCCTGCGCCTCGCCGCCCCGGTGCGCCCCTCCGCCCGCGACGAGGGCGATGGCCGGGCGCGCAAGCCGCGCCGCATCCTCCTCGCGGAGGACGTGCCCCTGAACCAGGACCTCGCCTGCGCGATCTTGGAGGGGGTGGGGCACACCGTCGACGTCGTGGCCGACGGCGCGGCGGCCCTGCGGGCGGTCGAGACGAACCGCTACGACGTCGTGCTCATGGACGTGCAGATGCCGGTGATGGACGGCGTCAGCGCCACCCGGCACATCCGCGCCCTGGCCGCGCCCCTCGGCCGGGTGCCGATCATCGCCCTGACCGCCAACGTCCTGCCGCAGCAGATCGCGGAGTTCCGCGAGGCGGGCATGGACGGGCATGTGGGCAAGCCCTTCATCCGGGGCGACCTCCTCGATGCAATCGACCGGCTGGCGCAGGCCCGTGCCGGCGATCCGGGGCGGGGCCGCCCCGTTCCCGAGGCTGCCGCCCTCGATGCCATCGCCGACGTGGTCGGCCGCGAGCGCGTGCTCGGGCTGCTCAAGTCGCTTGCCGACGAACTGAACGCCCGCTTCGGCGAGGCGTCCCTCCGCCCCGTGCGGGAGGACGTGGCCCAGGACGCCCACGCGATGATCGCCGCCGCCGCCATGCTCGGCTTCGTCGATCTGGCGCGCCTGTGCCGGGACGTCGAGGCCGCCTGCCGCTCCGGCCTCGACTACGATCATGTGTTGGCCGACCTGAGGGCGCACAGCGCCGCCGTCGTCGAGGAGATCAACCTGATGCAGGCAGCCTGACCGGCCGCGGCTGGCGCGTTTCGCTTTGTCCCACAAGCGGATGGGCGGACCCGCCCATTCCATCCTTGCGTGCGTGCAGCCCGGGTTCTACGCCTTGGACGCGGCGTGCAGCAGGGCGCGCCGGGAGGAGGGGCGACGGTGCGGGGCTGCGGCGCAGGCGAGGAAGTCCGACTGCCGCTGGCCACGGTCGGCGAACGCATTCATGGCTCGGTCGCGCGCACCCTCGGGGCGGCGATCCTCGCCGGACGGCACCGGCCCGGGGACGTCCTGCCGGGCGAGATCGAGTTCTCCGAGCAACTGGGCGTGTCGCGGACGGCCTACCGGGAGGCCATCCGCATCCTGAGCGCCAAGGGTCTGGTGGAGAGCCGCCCCAAGACCGGGACACGGGTCAGCGCCCGCAGCCGCTGGAACCTCCTCGATCCCGACATCCTGGCCTGGGCCTTCGAGGGCGAGCCGAGCGAGACCCTCATCCGCGACCTGTTCGAATTGCGCATGATCGTCGAGCCGGCCGCCGCCGCCCTCGCCGCCGCCCGGCGCACCGAGCCCCTCATCGCCCGGATGGACCGGGCCCTCGACGACATGGCCCGCCTCGGCCTCGCGAGCGAGGAGGGCCGCGCCGCAGACCAAGCCTTCCACAACGCCATCCTGGAGGCGGCCGGCAACGGGCCGCTCCTGGCCCTGTCGAGCTCCATCGCCGCCGCCGTCACCTGGACGACGATCTACAAGCATCGCCGCCGGGGCATCCCCCGCGACCCCATCGCCGACCACCGGGCCCTGTTCGACACCATCGTCGCGGGCGACGCCGAGGCCGCCCGCGCGGCGATGACCGAACTCGTGCGCTTGGCACTGGCGGATACCGAACTGTCGATGAGGGCGTGAGGGGGACTTCCCCTGCGCGCGTGCGGCATCGGGTGGACACTCGGGGCAACGCACCCTCGGCCATGACCTCGTCCTGATTGTCCGGCCGGAAAGGTCGTCGCCCCCTCCGTCATGGCGAGCGTGAGCGAAGCAATCCAGGGATGCGCCATGCCTGGACACGGCCCGTTGCCCCGGATTGCGTCGCTTCGCTCTCAAAGACGGTCAAGCAAGCGACCCGGATCGACCCGAAGACGCCCTGGACGGGGAGAGGCGATGTCACCGTCTCAGTGGTTGTCCCGCGGCAGGCCCTTCGTCTGGGCGATGCGCTGGAACGATTCGGCTCCCTCCAGGATCGCCCCCGTGTGCATCTGGCCGACGGCGGCGCGCTGGATCGCCTGCCAGGGCGTCTGCGAGGCCGGATAGGCGTAGCCGCCTGCCGCCTCCAGGGCCCTGCGGCGCTCGGCGATCTCCGTGTCGGGAATCAGCATGTCGGCCGTGCCCCGGCGCAGGTCGATCCGCACCCGGTCCCCCGTGCGCAAGAGGGCGAGGCCGCCGCCCGCCGCCGCCTCGGGGGAGGCGTTGAGAATCGAGGGCGAGGCCGAGGTGCCCGATTGGCGCCCGTCGCCCAGGCAGGGGAGGGCGAAGACGCCCGCCTTGATGAGGTGGGCGGGGGGCCGCATGTTCACCACCTCGGCGGCGCCGGGATAGCCCACGGGTCCGGCGCCCCGCATCACGAGGAGCGTGTCCTCGGTGATGTCGAGGGACGGATCGTCGATCCGGTGGTGGTAGTCCTCCGGCCCGTCGAACACCACGACGCGGCCCTCGAAGGCCTCCGGGTCGTCCGGGTTCGAGAGGTAGCGGTTGCGGAATTCCTCGCCGATCACGCTGGTCTTCATGATCGCCGCGTCGAACAGGTTGCCCTTGAGCACGAGGAAGCCGGCCGCCTCCTTCAGGGGCCGGTCGAAGGGGCGGATCACGTCCTCGTCGCCGATCTCGGTGCCCCGGCAATTGTCGCCGATGGTCCGGCCGTTCACGGTCAGGGCGTCCTCGCGGATCAGCCCCTTGTCCATCAGCTGGGCGACGACGGCGGGCAGGCTGCCGGCGCGGTAATAGTCCTCGGCGAGGTAGGTGCCGGCCGGCTGCAGGTTCACGAGGAGCGGCACGTCGAGGCCGTGGGTTTGCCAGTCGGTCACGTCGAGTTCGGTGCCGACATGGCGGGCGATGGCCGCGAGGTGGATCGGCGCGTTGGTCGAGCCGCCGATGGCCGAGTTCACCACGATGGCGTTGAGGAAGGCGTCGCGGGTGAGGATGTCGGACGGCTTCAGATCCTCGGCCACCATCGCCACGATGCGCTTGCCGGTGAGGTAGGCGGCCTCCTGCCGGTCCCGGTAGGGGGCGGGGATGGCGGCGGTGCCGGGCAGCATCATGCCGAGCGCCTCGGCCAGCGTGTTCATGGTGGTCGCCGTGCCCATCGTGTTGCAGAAGCCCGTGGAGGGGGCCGACGAGGTCACGAGCTTGATGAAGCCGTCATGGTCGATCTCGCCCGCCGCCAGCATCTCGCGGGCGCGCCAGACGATGGTGCCCGAGCCCGTGCGCTGGCCCTTGTACCAGCCGTTGAGCATCGGCCCGACGGACAGGGCGATGGCCGGGATGTTCACCGTCGCCGCCGCCATCAGGCAGGCCGGGGTGGTCTTGTCGCAGCCGGTGGTGAGCACCACGCCGTCGAGGGGATAGCCGTAGAGCAGCTCGACCAGGCCGAGATAGGCGAGGTTGCGGTCGAGGCCGGCAGTGGGGCGCTTGCCGGTTTCCTGGATCGGATGGACCGGGAACTCCATCACGATCCCGCCCGCCTCGCGGATGCCCTCGCGGATTCGCTCGGCCAGGACGAGGTGGTGGCGGTTGCAGGGCGAGAGGTCGGAGCCGGTCTGAGCGATGCCGATGACCGGCTTGCCGGAGCGCAGCTCGTCGAGGGTCAGCCCGTAGTTGAGGTAGCGCTCCAGGTAGAGCGCCGTCATGTCGATGTTGTCCGGGTTGTCGAACCACGCGCGGGAGCGGAGCTTGGGGCGGGAGGCGGTCATCGGCGGGCCGGTCCGGATGCGAGAACGGGGGTCGCGGCGGCGCCGGGGTCGGCGCGTCGCGGCGGACGCGAGACCGGTTCTATACTCGGACAAATACGCTGACAATCGCGGCGGCGACGGCCGACGCGGCCCGCGGGGCGGAAGGCGGACACGAAAAAGGGCGCGGGGAGAACCCCACGCCCTTCGAGGTGGCCGGTCCCGACGGGGTCGGGACCGGCGCTATGAATTCGGATCCTAGTAGGTGCCGAACTTGTAGTTCACGCCGGCGCGGATGACGGCGAACTCGGTGTCGCGGCGCAGGTTGGCCGGGCCCGAGACGAGGGTCACGCCGGGGGAGTTGATCGAGTAGGTGGTGCCGTTGGCGGTGGTGGCGAAGGCGCCGGCCACGCGACGGTCCTGCTGCAGGTTCACGTACAGACCTTCGACCTTGATCGTCACGGCCGAGGAGCGGAAGAAGTTCAGGAAGGAGTCGGTCGGGAGAGCGTACTCGATACCGCCGCCGACAGCGTAGCCGGTCTGGAAGTCGTTCGAGGAGACGCCGGTGCCGAACTGACGGCCGCCGCCCGAGCCGTAGGCGAAGCCGCCCGTGGCGTAGACGAGGGTGCGGTCGAAGGCGTAGCCGAGGCGGCCGCGCACGGTGCCGAAGTAGTCGAGGCCCGACAGGCCGTTCGGGTTGTAGACGAGGGTGCCGGGGACGATGGTCGAGCCGGCCGGGGCGGCGAACGCGAAGCGGTTCCGCTGGCGACCGAAGTCGACGTACTGGGCGTCGGCCTCGAGGCCGACCACCACGCCCGAACCCGGGGTGAACTGGTAGTTGTAGCCGATCTGACCACCGCCAACGAAGCCTTCGTTGTTGCGGTTGTTGCCGAAGGCGACGACGCCGGTGGTCGGGCCAACGCCGTCAGCGAAGACGCTGCCGGGGACGGTGGCGCCGGCGGGAACGCCGATCACGGTCGGGGCGCGGTTGCCGGAGGAGGCGTCGAAGCCGTAACCGGCGTTGAAACCGGCGTAGAAGCCCGTCCAGGTGAAGACCGGAACCGGGGTGAAGACCGGCGGCGGGGCGGCGCGACGCGGAAGGTCGGCGGCCGAGGCGGCGGCGGTGAGGGCCGTGAAGGCGGCCAACGTGGTAACGAGTGTCTTCATAACTAAACGATCCCCAGAACTCTGTCCCGATCGATGCCGACCATAACGGAAAGCGGGGCCGCAGACTGTGTCGGCGAGGGCACACCGGCGTCCGATCTAAGGCCGGATCGTGACGCGCGCGGCGCGATTTCTGTTTTTCTCCGCCGGCTCGACTGATCCAAAACCCAACGCCGTGAGGACCATAGGCCGTGTCGCGTCGGGCCGGGCGCGGCCGTGCGAAAGGGCCGATCACCCTCACAGGCCGACCGTCTCCTGATCCGGACCATCCCCTTGCGTCTTCCGCGAGAGAAAATGCCGGATCTGACAGCCCCTCGGATAGGTCCATCGGGCCGGTGCCGGTACAAGCTCCACAAGAACGCGCTGCCGAAGCCCGTCACATCGCGGGGCGGGCCGGGACACGCCCACCGGAGGAACGCCATGTCGATGTTCGCCAAGCTCAAGCGCCGGGCGGCGGAAGGGAACCCCGTCCGCGTCGGCCTGATCGGCGCCGGCAAGTTCGGCTCGATGTTCCTGTCCCAGGCGTGGCGCACGCCGGGCATCCATCTCGTCGGGGTCGCCGACCTCTCCCCCGCCAACGCGCGGGCGTCGATGCGCCGGGTCGGCTGGGCCGACGAGCGATTCGCCGCCGCCTCGCTGGAGGATGCCGCCCGCTCCGAGCGGACCTTCGTCACCGACGATTCGGCGGCGATGATCGCGAGCCCGTTCATCGACATCGTGATCGACGCCACGGGCAGCCCCGCCGCCGGCATCCGGCACGTCCTCGCCGCCTGCGCGCACCGCAAGCACGTGGTGATGGTCAACGTCGAGGCGGATGCGCTGGCCGGCCCGCTGCTGGCCCGCCGGGCCGCGGAGGCAGGCATCGTCTACTCCATGGCCTCGGGCGACCAGCCCGCCCTCATCGCCGAACTGGTGGATTGGGCGCGGACCACCGGGTTCGAGGTGGTCTGCGCCGGGAAGGGCACGAAGTACCTGCCGGTCTACCACGCATCGACCCCCGACACGGTCTGGGGCCATTACGGCTTCAGCGAAAGCCAAGTGGCGGGGGGGGACTTCAACCCGCAGATGTTCAACTCCTTCCTCGACGGCACCAAGTCCGCCCTGGAGATGGCGGCGGTGGCCAACGGCTGCGACCTCAGTCCGCCCGACGACGGCCTCGCCTTCCCGGCCTGCGGCGTGGATGACCTGCCGACGGTGCTGCGGCCGGTCTCGGAGGGCGGCATCCTCCCCCGGAAGGGCACGGTCGAGGTGGTCTCTTCCATCGAGCGCGACGGTCGTCCGGTGTTCCGCGACCTGCGCTGGGGCGTCTACGCCGTGTTCGAGGCGCCGACGCGGTACGTGGAGGATTGCTTCCGGCAATACGGGCTCAAGACCGATGAATCGGGCCGCTACGCCGCGATGTACAAGCCCTACCACCTGATCGGCCTCGAACTCGGCACCTCGGTGGCCAGCATCGCGACGCGGGGCGAGCCCACCGGATCGACCCTCGACTGGCGCGGCGACGTCATCGCCGTCTCGAAGCGGGCGTTGAAGGAGGGGGAGACCCTGGACGGCGAAGGCGGCTACACCGTCTACGGCAAGGTCGTGCCCGCCGAGACCTCGCTCCGGCTCGGCGCCGTGCCGATCGGGCTCGCCCACGGCCTGACCCTGCGCCAGGCCGTGGCCGCCGGACAGCCCGTCCGCTGGACGGATGTGCGCCTGAAGGACGGGACGGCGGGCGCCAACGAGGCCATCGCCTTCCGGCAGGAGATGGAAGCCGTGTTCCGCCGGGAGAAGGGCCTCGGCGAGGCCGCCTGACCGCGCCCGACGGCGGCCGGGATCACGCCCGGCCGAGCAGCTCCCGGCTCAGCGCCACATGGCGTGCGACGTAGCTCTGCGCGCCGAGGTGGTCGCGGCGCATCCGCTCCTGAGCGCGCCTCGCCCGGGCGGCGGCACCCGAGGGATCGCGGGCGATCTCCGCCAGGGCCTCCCGCAGCGCCCCGGCGTCGCCCGCCTCCACGAACCTGATCTCGTCCGGGCCGAAATATGCGTCGAGCCCGCCGGTGCGGGTCGCGACCACGGGCACGCCGGCCAGGACGGCCTCCTGGATCACCGTGATGCCGCTCGCGTGCCTGTTCGGCTTCAAGGGCACGCACACCACGCTCGCGCCGGCCAGATGGCCGTTCAACTCCTCGTTCGATTCGGCCACCTTGATCCTCACCCCGGCCCGTCCCCGCGCGAGGCGTTTAGGGGCCGTCATGGACAGGATGGTCACGCGCGCGTCCGGCAGCGCGGAGGCCGCCTCCACGAGGATCGCCCAGTCGCGGTGCCGGTCGTTGCCGGGGGCGACGACCGTGAGCCGGGCCCGGCGGCGGGGGCCGACCTCAAGCATTCGTTCGGAGGGGATGCCGAAGGGCACGAAGCGGCACGCCTTCTCCGGGAAGGCGGCCTGCGCCACCGCCATGTTGACGGGCGAGAGGAAGGTCAGGACGTCGAGGCGGCGGATGAGCCGGGTGTAGAGCCACCGGTGCAGGGGGTGCAGGCCCTCCCAGCGGTCGAACAGCCACACGCTCTGCGCGATCACCTTCGGGCCGCCGCGCCTCGGCAGCACCGCCGCCACGGCCAGGAACTGCGATTCGGTGTGGGTCCAGACCACGTCGGCGGCGCGGAGGGCGCGGCGCTGGCGGAAGGCATGGACGGGATCGAACCCGGTGAGGGCCCGCAGGCCCAGCCGCAGCAGGGTCTCCAGGGGATTTTCGCGCCGGGAGGTGGAGAACCGCACGCGGCATCCCATCGCCTCCGCGCGGCCGTAGCCGTAGGGGGTGGGATCGTTCACGCCGACGAGATCCCCGGCCCGCCAGCGGCGGTGCCACGCATCGGCGTCCTTGTCGCGCGCCATGTGGACGAACACGTCGATCACCCTCTGGCCGGCCTGCCGGGGGTGGACGGTGGGGTCGAGGTATCCGACAGGCGCGCCGGCGGAAGCAGAATCGTCTCGCACCGCGTGGACCTCGTACGCAGACGCAACAGCACGGATTCAAGCCGATGCACGCCGTCCCGGCGCCGCCTGTCAGCTCGAGCGGCGGGCCGTCCAGCGGCCTGAGCAGGAGCCGAGCCCGGTCAGGGTCCAGCGGCCGGTGCCGGCGGATCCGCGCAGGCGGCCGGAGACGGCGACGTTGGCCAGTCCCTTGCGGATCGTTCCGGTGATCCGCCCGTCGGACGCCGTGCGGCCGGAGGCATCGACATCGCTGCCCCCGGCATCGTCGACGATCCCGTCCCGGATCACGATGGCGTAGCGGTAGGGACCGGCGCAATCGCCGGTCTCGCCCGTCGCCGTGACAGACCAGCCGCCGTCGAAGCGGTTCGCGGCCGGCGCGGCGCCCGCGGGCGCCGCGAGGCCGAGGAGCGCCAGCGAGGCGAGGGCGGGAGCCGTGGGGAAGGGTCGCTTCATCGTCGTCTCGTCAGAGTGATCGTACGGGGCTTGCGCCCATCATGGGCGCAAGCGGTAAAGAATGAGGCCGCAGCCGTTGTGACTTCAGGCCCGGATGTCCGGCCCGCTCGGGTCGCCGGGCGGATCGTCCGGGCCGATGCCCGGACGCGGCCCTTTCGGCTGGTCGTCCAGGGGGGCGGAGGGCTCGTCGGGTCCGAGCGGCCTGGGACGGTCCGGCGCGTCGCCGGGCTCCGGGTCGGCCGGTGCGGGCGGGGGAGGGCCTGGATTGGCCATCGGAACTCCTCGAAGGGGGCAGGGGCTGAAGGGGGCAGGGGCTCCAGCGCGTCGCGCCTGGAGGATCGAGTCCGCAACGGGCCGGGCGCGCGCCCGGAGCAGCGCAACGCCCGGCCTCGCGGCCGTGCCGGGCGCCGGTCGGACAACGCGGCGGCACAACCTCGTGGAACTCTGCGCGGGGCCATCGGGCAATGCTTCGCGGCCTCGCTACAGTGGATATGGGGGAGATCTGCTCGCGCGCCCTGAGACAGGTCTACCGGTACGCGAGAAATTCTTCGGATCACCTGAGGAAAGGCCGCATGGCGGGCCGAATGTCTCGATCGCTCCGAAGGGCGTCCGCTCGCCCGGTGGGCGATGCGGCGAGGCGTCCCGCCCAGTCGGGGCCTACGTCGAGGCCCGGCCGGCCAGGAAAGGCCCCGGCCGCCAGGTGCCGGACCCGGCAGGGTCCGAGCGGTCGTAACTTCCTCACGATGCGCCTGTTTTCGCGCCAGGGCCAATCTGGAGTTAATCCGAAAATTTCGCTCCTGTGATACATGCGTACCAAAGAATTCGCTGCAAAACCGGAACCCGCTTGCACGCAACCCGTTTGTGCCCCTCGACGGTCGAACCGGCGTCGATCGAAGGAGTGGGAGGCAGGCTCAGGGTGACGGCGGGTGTGGACAGGCATGAACTCCGGCAGATCATCGCCGGGCTGAGCGAGGGCGTGATCCTGGTCGAACCCGACCAGACCATCGCCTATGCCAACGAGGCGGCGCTGGCCATGCACGGCGCCGGCAGCCTCGACGAGCTCGGGCCCACCGTGGACGACTACCGCGAGCGCTTCTGCCTGCGCTACCGCAACAAGATCGAGCCGCACCAGTATCCGATCGAGCGGGTGGTGGCGGGCGAAGAGTTCCACGACGTCGTGGTGGAGGTCCGCCGGGCCGACAAGCCCGACACGGATTTCGTGCACTCCCTGCGCAGCCTCGTGGCCACCGACCGGGAGGGCAAGCCGAGCTGCCTCGCCCTCATCCTGAAGGACGTCACCGACCAGTTCGAGGCCGAGGCCCGCTTCGAGGCAGCCTTCAATGCCAATCCCGCCCCGGCGGTGATCACCCGCCTGTCGGACCTGCGCCATGTAAAGGTCAACCTCGGGTTCCTCGAGATGACCGGGCTCACCCGCGACGCCGTGATCGGCCAGAGCGTCTACGAGGTCGATGTCCTGGCCGGCGCCCGTAACCGTGACCTCGCGGTCAGCCGCCTGAAGGAGGGCGGGACCGTTCCGCAGATGGAGGCGTGCCTCGACCTGCCCGACGGCGGCAGCCGCTTCGTCATCGTGGCGGGCCAACCGATCGAGATGGGCGACGAGCCCTGCATGCTCTTCACCTTCGCCGACCTCGAACTGCGCCGGAAGGCCGAGACCGCGCTCCGCCAGAGTGAGGAGCGCTTCGCCAAGGCGTTCCGCATGACGCCGGTCCCCACGGCGCTGACGCGGGCCGAGGACTTCAAGGTGACGGGGGTAAACGAGGCCTTCACGCGCGTCTTCGGGATGAGCGAGGAGGGCCTCATCGGGCGCAGCCTCGACGAGGCCGGGCTGTGGGTGAACCCGAAGCAGCGGATGCACGTCGAGGCGATTCTCGGCGCGGACGGCTGCGCCCTCGGCCAGGAAGTGTGCCTGCGGCACGGCAGCGGCATCAACCTCGACTGCCTCGTCTCTGTGGAGCGGGTCGAGATGAACGGCGCGCCCTTCGCCCTGTTCGTCCTGCAGGACATCACCGACCGGAAGCACACGGAGCGGGAGCTGTTCGAGGCCATCGAGACGGTGATGGCCGACACGTCGTGGTTCAGCCGCGGCCTGATCGACAAGCTCGCCAACCTGCGCCGCCCGAGCCGGAGCGACCACGACCCGTCGCTCCCCACCCTGACGGTTCGGGAACGGCAGATCCTGAACCTGATCTGCTCGGGGCTGAACGACGACGCGATCGCGCGCAAGCTCAACCTGTCCCGGAACACCGTGCGCAATCACGGCGCCGCGCTCTACCGCAAGCTCGGCATCCACAAGCGTAGTGAGGCAATCGTTTGGGGGCGGGAGAACGGATTCCCCCTTCATGCACTTGGAGAATGAAGATTAGCCTACCAGTACGCCGTTACTATTGATTGCCGCCACGCAGCGCACATCTGGACGACGACACGGTACCATCTTTCGAAGGGCGGTCGGTCGGCGATCACAGACACGACTTCATCTCCACACCATCGGCCCAGAAGCCTCGGCTCGCGGCGCGGTGCGGAACCGGTAAGGCCGAACGCCCGGCAAGGTCCGGGTCGAGGCCGAGGGACGTGCGGAGCACCGGCAGCTCCGCCGAGACGGGATGCGGGGGCTCGTCGCCTCCGCCCACGAAACCAGCGAACACGAGGGAACACGGCATGGTCGATACGGATCGGATCACGGGAGCCGCCAGGGAATTCGGCGGCAAGGTGCAGGGCGCGGTCGGCGACCTCACCGGATCCCGGCGGGACTCCGTCGAGGGGCGGGCGCGCGAGGCGGCCGGCCGGGCGGAGAACGCCTACGGACAGGCCAAGGACACCGTCCGGCATGTGGCCGACGAGGCTTACGACCTTGCCGAGGACGCCTACGAGCGCGGCGGCCATACCCTGCGCGAGGGCGCCCGCGAGGTCGGACACCAAGTCGCCGAATACCCCAT
>NZ_BPQE01000020.1 GCF_022179085.1 Methylobacterium aerolatum | reverse complement strand
TCGCCGTGGCCGTCCTCGGCGTCGGCGCCGTCCTCGTCGCCTATCTCGGCGTGACGGGCTTCGGCGGGGACTTCATGGGCCTGCTCACCCCCGGCAACGACGCGAGCTTCACGGGCCGGACCCAGATCTGGGACTTCGCGGCGAGCGAAATCGCCCGCAGGCCCTGGACCGGCTACGGCTTCGGCTCCTTCTGGGACGTGGGCGAGGCCAACGACCCCCTCCTGCGGGCGCCGCCGGGATCGTGGCTCGCCACCCTGAAGGTCGGCGAGCGCGCGGACGTGGTGATCAACGAGGCGCATAACGGCTACCTCGACCTGCAATTGCAGGGCGGTCTTCCGGCCCTGGTCTTCGCCGTGGTGGCGCAGATCCTCACCGTACTCGCCTTGACCCGGAAGCTGTTCTCCCGCTCCCTCGGCCGCGCCGACGCGGTGGCAGCGGCGACCTTCCTCGTGATCGCCGTCCTCGTCCTCGTGCACAACAAGACCGAATCGAGCTTCTGGATGCGCGGCCAGGTCCTGGCCAACCTGACGATCCTGATCAGCCTCCTGGCCTTCCGCCGGGAGCCGCCGGGCGAGCGCATGGGAGAGGGATCATGACCATCCGCCGGATCGGCGGCTGGGTCGGGGCCGGGCTCGCCGACGCGGCGGGGCGTCTGGTGATCCTCTCCGCCACCACCGCCTTCCTCGCCCGAACGCTGACGCCGGGCGATTTCGGCGCCACGGCCCTGACGCTGAGCATCGTCACCGTGTTCTCCATGGCGGTGGGCACGCCCTACGAGGAGGCGCTGACGCAGGCGCGTGTCGTCCGCAGGAAGGATCTGGAGGCGGTCCTCGCGATCTCGCTGGCGGCGGCGCTCGCCTTCATCGGCCTGTGCATCCCGGTCGGGATCCTCCTCGACCACGCCTACGGCCGGGGCGACCTCGCGATCCTCCTGCCGGCGACGGGGCTGCTCCTGCTCGGTCAGGGGCCGATGACCATGGCGACGGCGGTCGCGAGGCGGCGGAAGTCCTTCTACGTCATCAACGCATCGAGCATCGTCGGGCACCTCGCCGGGGCGGCGGCGGCCATCGGGCTGGGGCTCGCCGGAGCCGGGATCTGGGCCCTGGTGGCGATGCGCGTCGTGCTGGTCTTCGTCAGCGCCGCGAGCCTCCTGTGGATGCTGCGGCTGGCCGTGCGGCCCCGCTGGTCCTGGCCGCACCTGAGCCGCCACAACCGTTTCGCGGGGCTGGTTCTCGCCTCGCGCCTTGTCGAGAACGGCACCTACGTCGTCTACAACACCCTGGTCGGCAGCCTCTTCGGGCTCACCGTGCTCGGCTACCTCAACATCGCCATGCGGCTGATCGAGCCTGTGCGCGGGGCCATCGTCGCGGTGACCCACAACCTGTGCTTCCCCCACTTCCGCGCCAACGCGGCGGCGCGGGGCAACACCGGCGAAGCGGCGGCCGAGGTGGCGGGCGAGACCTCCGCCCTCATCGCGCCGACCATGATGGGCATCGCCGCCGTCAGCCCGCTCCTCGTGCCCCTGCTCGCCGGGCCGGGCTGGGCCACGGCGGAGCCCATCGCGGCGGCGCTGGCGGCGGGCGGACTCCTGGCCCTGCCCTCCCAGGTTGTGCAGACCGCGCTCTCCGCGAGCGGGCGACCGCAGAACGTTCTGCTCTCCTATGTGGTTGGCCTGGTCGTGCTGACCCTCTCGCTCCTCGCCTCGACTCGTCTCGATCCCGCCGGCATCGGCCTCGCGCGCCTCGCCGGTGATTTCGCGCAGACCCTGACCACCGTCCTCATCAGCGGGCCGCTGATCGGGCTGGCGCCCTGGCCGCTGCTCCGCCGCCTCGCCGGGGTCTGGCTCGCGGCGGGCCTGATGGCGGTGGCGGTGGCGTGGCTCGGCATCCAGCTCGCGACGGCTTACGGGCCGCTGGCGGCGCTCGTCGTGGCCGTGCCGGCGGGCGTACTCCTGTACCTGCCGCTCCTGTTCCTGTTCGGGCGGGCGAACGCCCTCGCGCTGGTCGGACGGCTGCGACCGCTCCTCGGCCGCACGGCCCTGGCGGGGGCGCGATGAACCGGCCGGTCCTCGTCACCGGCGCGGGCGGGTTCATCGGCTCCGCCGTGGTGGCGCGGCTGGTCAAGGCCGGCCTGCCGGTGCGGGCGGGCCTGCGCCGCCTGCCGGAGGGCCCCTCCCCCGCCGCCGACCTCGTGGGCTGCGACCTCGACGATCCCACGAGCCTCGCCCTGGCCTGCGACGGCGCGGGCGCGATCGTCCATGCGGCCGGGCGGGCGGTGGCCGGCATGACGGCTCAGCTTCGCGCCCTCCTCGCGGCGGCCGACGGGGCGGGAATCGACCGGATCGTCTTCTTCAGTTCCGTCGCGGTCTACGGCCCGGCCGAGGGCAAGGTCGGCGAACCCGACACGCCGCCGGACATCGCCGCGCCGGACGATCCCTATTGCGCCGCCAAGCGGTCCTGCGAGGCGATGCTGCGGGCTTGGCTCATCGCACGCCCCGGGCGACGGGCGGTGATCCTACGACCGGGGATCGTCTATGGTCCGGGTAGCACCCTGTGGGTGGACCGGCCCCTCGCCGCCCTCGAAGCCGGCAGCCTCGGCGACCTCGGGGCGCGCGGCGACGGGATCGCCGCCCTGATCCACGTGGCGGACGTCGCGGAGGCGACCCGCTGCGCCCTCGCCGCCCTGTCCGGCCCCGGGCCGGGGCTCCTGGCCGCCAATCTCATCGGCCCCGAGACACCCCGCTGGAACGACTACTTCGCCCGCCTCGCCGCCGCCGCGGGCCTCCCGCCACCCCGGCCGCTGAAGCCCCGCCGGCTCGCCCTCCTGTGGGCGCTGTCGCTGCCCGCCAAGGCCCTCGCCCGCCTAAGACTGCCCGTGCCCCGGGCCCTGCGCCTCGTTCCGGCACCGGGGGAACTGCGCCTCTTCGCCCGCGCGGCCCGCTACGAGACCCACCGGGCCCGCGCCGAACTCGGCTTCCGCGCCACGACGCCCCTCGCCCAGGGACTGGCCGACAGTCTCCAGACCTGAAAGCTCCTCACGAACATCCCGGCCATCGGGTGTCCTCCCCTCCGGCCGCAACGGCGCAGCGGGAGTTTCGTGAGAGGCTCTAATTGCCTGGCGAACAAGCTCGGCCATCTGCCATATTTAGCGGGTTTCAGGAAGTTTTTACCGAAGCCTTTAACGCGCTCTACTGCTTTTCTGCCTCAAAATCCCTCCCAAAGAGGGATCGTGGTCCGCCTACTGCGCCGGGACGGGTGACGGGCGGGACGGTCGCTCTCGACCGTTCCGGACCGGCACATTTCCGTGCCGTCCCGCATCAGTCTGCGCCGCGAAGGGACGAAACCATGGCGACGATCGCCCACAGGACGAGCCTGCCCGCCGCCGTCGCCGGCCTACGCCCGACCCGTCCGGTCTTCCTCGATCTGCCCTTCGACCGCCTGAACCTCGAACAGACCCTGGCGGCCCTGCTCGCGGTGCCCGCCGGTGAGCGCTTCCGCTACCTCGTCACCCCGAACGTCGATCACATGCTGCGGATCACGCAGGATGCCGAGGTCGGCAAGCTCTATCGGGAGGCGTGGCTCTGCATCAACGACAGCCGCGTCCTTAACCTCCTCGCCCGCAGCCACGGGGTGGACCTCCCGGCTGTGCCGGGCTCGGATCTCGTGGCCGCGCTCCTCACCCACCCCTCCCTGGACAAGGCGTCGCCGATCCTGATCGTCGGCGGCGGCGAAACCCTGGTGGAGGAGGTCCGCGCCCGCACCGGACTGACCGACGTCTCGCAGATCTGCCCGCCCATGGGCCTGCGCCGGAACCCGGCCGCCCTCGCCGCAACGGTGGAGGCCATCGAGGCCGTCCTCGCCCGCTTCGTCATCCTCGCCGTCGGCTCGCCGCAGCAGGAGATGCTCGCCCATGCCCTCGCCCGGCGGGGCAAGGCCACGGGCGTCGGCCTCTGCATCGGCGCGGGTCTGGAGTTCCTGGTCGGCGCGCGGCGGCGCGCCCCCTCTTTCTTCCGGGCGACGAACCTCGAATGGCTGTTCCGCCTCGCCTGCGAGCCGAGGCGGCTCGGCCGCCGCTACCTCATGGACGGGCCACGCATCTTCCGCATCGTCTGGGAGCGCCGCCCCGCCCGGTGATGGACCGTCACCCTCACGCGGCCCGGTCGATCGCCTCGGCGACGATCCGGCGCCGCGCCGTGGGCGTGAGGGGAATCGTGGACTGGATCCCCAGCCCGTAGCGCCCGGCGCCGACCTGCGGGATCCCGCCGCCCTCGGCCTCGGACCAGACCGTCTCGCACAGGCTGAGCGCCGTCTCGGCATGGCCGGAGGCGGACAAACCGAGCACCCGGTCGCAATAGACGCCGTAGAGGACGTATTCGGAGAAGTCCCGCGTCGCGGCAAGCGCCTCGATGGGATCGCGGCCGGTGGTCTCGCCGATCCGCGCCAGGAGGCCGCGGACGTTGTCACGCCGCCAGGTAACGAACTGGTCGATGTAATCCGCACCATGATAGTTCGACGGCGGCAGGCCGAGGAGCGTCGAGGCCGCCCGGTGCCAGGGCGCGTGCATGGCGTCGTCCGCCGCGCCGGGGAACCGGGCGAGGCGCACCCGCCCGGCGGTCCCCAGAGCCTCGGCCGGCAGGGGCCGCACGAAGGCCGTGTCGCTGTCGAGATGCAGGATCGTTTCCGTCCCGGCCCCGGCGGCGGCGTTGAGCTTCATGATCTGCTGGGCGATCCAGCCGCGGACCGGCCGCCCCCTGAACGACAGGTAGACGTTCCGCCGGGGCAGGAAGAGGCGCCTGCGCCATTCCGGGCCTGGCAGCGGCACCTTGCGCAGCCAGCCGGGCAGCAACTCCTCCTGCGGGACGAGGGAGCGCCGCCCCCCGGCGAGGGGCCGGAACAGGGGCATGTCCGCCGCAGGCACGGCGAGGAGATGCGCCGCCCCGGCCGGGGCGAAGCGGTCGGCCGTCTCGCACAGCAGGCGGCAGCATTCGAGATCGCCCGAGAAGGACAGGGTGATCAGGGTCGGAGGCGTACCCATGCTTGATCCTTCCGGTCGTCGGTCACTGCGCCCAATCCATCGGCCGCATGGCGGCGACCGTCGAGGTCACCGGGGCCGGGACGGGAAAGCGGTCGGGATGCTGGAGCATCTCCGTCACCTCGGTGATGTGGACGGCGAGGTCCGCATCCATCCGGCCCGGCCGGCCCTCGCGGATCGCGTCGGCGAACTCGCGCACGCCGCGCATGAAATCCATGGTCGGCCTGCCCCGCCCGCCCCGGAAGGGCACCCGGCGCGCCGCCGGCATCACCTTGCCCCGGCGCCCCGGGAAGCGACGCTCCAGGAAGCGGTCGAGGCGGCCCGTCGCCGTGCGCTTCAGACGGACCGGTCCGGCGAAGTCCCAGGGCTCGTCCACCGAGAGCACGCCCCCGTCGCCGATCACCCGCAACCGGTGATCGTAGGGCGCGACGATGGAGTTCGTGACGCGGGCGAGGATGCCGCCGTCGAATTCGAGGAGGCCGCAGGAGAAGTCCGGCGCCGGATGCACCGGCACGTCGCATTCCTTGTCGGGGATCAACAGGGCGGAATGGGCCGTGACCCGGCGCACCGGGCCGAACATCGCGACCAGCAGCGTCAGGACGTAGCCCGCGTGTTCGAAGGTGCAGCCGGTCTCGAACTCGCCCTCCGCCGGCCAGCGGCGGCCGCTGCGGCTGATCCAGCGGCGGTAATCGGCCTTGTGGACCATCCCGTCGTCGAGTTCGGCGTAGATGAGCCTGACCCGGCCGACCGTGCCGGTCCGTACCGCCCGCCACAGGGTCTGCGCCTGCTCCCCGAGAACGTTGCTCGGCGCGGCGGCGAGGCGCAGCCCGGCCGCCTGAGCCGCCTCGCCCAGGGATTGCGCCTCCTGCAGGGTGAGGCCCAGCGGCTTCTCGCAATAGACGTGGATCCCCGCCGCGATGGCGGCCCGCGTCACCGCCGCATGATTCTCCGGGTCGGTGAGGTTCAGGACTATGCCGAGGCCCGGCTCCGCCAGGAGATCCGCCAGGGAGGCGTAGGCGTGGTCGCCCCAGGTGCGGGCGAAGGCGGCGAGACGATCGGGGTCGCGGTCGTAGACGCCGGTGAGGACGAGGCCGTCCCGGTGGAGATCGAGGCAATACCGGTACATGTCGGCGACGTAGCCGCAACCGACGATCGCTATACGCATCGGCACCCGTTCAGCCATGACGAACGCTTCGACGTGAAATGTATTTACCAATCTCCGATAAACCGGCCCGCCGGATAAGCGGCGATTTAACGATAATTGAAGTTGGCATATCTGCGAACTAGGACATTTCGTAACCCTCGCTGGACTATAGGGCTGCGGTTATTTATTGATGAACCCTGTCGCTTTTATCGGAGACGGAATGCCCCGGACCGAGCCTTCGACGGTGAGCGTGGTGATCCCGACGCTGAACCGGCACAGGGCCCTCGCGCGGGCGCTGTCGAGCGTCGTGGCGCAGAGCCTCCCGCCGGACCTCCGGGCCGAGGTGGTCGTCGTCGACAACTCCCTCGACGGCAACGCCCGCCCCGTGGTGGAGGCGGCCTCCGCCGGGTCGTCCCTGCCAATCCGCTACGTCGCCATGCCCCGGCCGGGAATCGCCACGGCACGCAACGCCGGCATCGCGGCGGCGTCCGGCGAATGGATAGCCTTCCTCGACGACGACGAGACCGGCGGACGGGACTGGCTCGCCGCCTTGGTCGGCATGGCCCGGCACGGGGGCTTCGACGCCGTGTTCGGCCCCGTCTCCGCCCGCGCCGAGGAGGGCGACGAGATCGGCGCCTTCGCCGACTATTTCGCCCGGGGTGTCGAAGCCTCCGACGGCGCCGACATCACGCGGTACTCTGCCTATCTCGGCACCAACAACTCGCTCTTCGCCGCCGCCCTTTGCCGGGTGCCGGGTGGCCCCTTCGAGGAACGGCTGAACAGCATCGGCGGAGAGGACAGCCTGTTCCTCCATCGGCTCGCCCGCGAGGGAAAGCGCTTCGGCTGGTCCGAGGCCGCCAAGGTCACCGAATGGGTGCCGCGGCGGCGCCTCGACTGGGCCTACGTCCGGCGGCGGCGATTCCTCAGCGGCCAGATCCGCACCTTCGTCCACGACATGTCGAGCCCGCGCAGCCGGACCTCGGTGGCCCGCTGGATGGTGGTCGGCGCGGCGCAGACCGTCATCTCCGGCACGCTCTCGCTCGTCCTGAAGCCCTTCAACCCGCCCGCCGCGCGCCACCACCGGATCGCGGCCTGCGGCGGCCTCGGCAAGGTGCTGTGGATGCCCCGCTTCCGGGGCTCGCTCTACGGGACCGGCCTCGTCTCGTGAGACCGGACCGGCGGTCCGTCCTCGGGGGGATCGGCGCCGCGCTCTCGGTCGCGCCGGCCCGCGCCGACGGGGTGGCGCGCGTGCGGATCCGCGACGCGGCACCGGGCTTCGCGGTGAGCCCGCTCATCTACGGATCTGGGGAAGTCGGCACCCTCGACGGCGGGCCACCCTCGGCCACGCTCGACAGGGCCGCCGGAGTGACCCTGCGGCGGTTCGGCGGCAACTTCGCGACCACCTACAATTGGGTCACCAACGCCTGCAACGCCGGCAAGGACTGGCAGCACGCCAACGGCGACTTCTTCGCCGACATGATCGGTCTTCCGCCCGCCGCGCGGAATCGTCCGGCGGCGGCGATCACGGCGACTCACCGCGCCGCGCTGGCCATGGGCGCGGGCAGCATCGTCGCCCTGCCGCTGGCCGGCTACGTGGCGGCGGACAAGGGAGGCCCGGTCCCGCCGGGCGAGGCCGCGCCGTCCCCCCGCTTCGTGCCCGTCTCCTGGGCTGGGCGGCGCGGAGCGGGTGAGCCCGTCGAAACCGATGTCGCCAACATCCCCCATTGCCTCGCGACCCTCGTGGCGCGCTTCGGTCCCGCGACGGGCGAAAGCGGGATCCGGGGTTACATCCTCGACAACGAGCCCGGCCTGTGGGCGACCCAGCACCCGCGGATCGTCCCATCCCCGGTGAGGATCGCCGACCTGCTGGCCCGCTCCATCGCGGCCGCCAGCGCCATCAAGCGGATCGACCCCACGGCCTGGGTGATCGGCCCGGCGAGTTGGGGCGTCACCGGCATGGTCAGCCTCCAGAACGCGCCGGATTGGGCCGAGTACCGGCGCTACGGCAGCGTCCTCGCGGCCTACCTCGCCGCCTTCCGCGACGCCTCGGAGCGGGAGGGCCTTCGCCTCCTCGATGCCCTGGACGTCCACTGGTACCCGTTCAGCGCAGCCGGCACCCTCTACCGCACGGAGGATCCGGCGCTGGCGGCTGCCCTCCTCGACGCGCCCCGCTCCCTCACCGAGCCGGGCTTCCGCGAGCGGAGCTGGGTCTCGGATGCCCTGCCCGTGTCGGATTCGGGCGGCCTCTCCCTGCCGTTGCTGCCCAGCCTGGAACGGCTGGCGCGGGATCATTATCCGGGCACGCGGATCGCCGTCACCGAGTACAATTACGGCGGACCCGGCCAACTCGCCTCCGGCCTCGCCCTGGCCGACGCCCTCGCCCGCCTCGCCCGGCCGGAGATGCTGCTGGCCGCCCATTGGGGCGCCCTCGACGGCTGGCTCGGCACGGCCTTCCGGCTCTACCGGAACTACGACGGCCAGGGCGGGCGCTTCCCCGATCACGGCCTGCCGGTGGAGGTGTCCAGGCCGGAGGGCCTGACGGCCCGCGCGGGCCGCGACGGGAACCGCCTCCACGTGGTGCTCATCAATCGCTCGACGGCGCCGCAG
The DNA here is from genome assembly GCF_022179085.1 of Methylobacterium aerolatum. Classification (GTDB taxonomy): domain Bacteria; phylum Pseudomonadota; class Alphaproteobacteria; order Rhizobiales; family Beijerinckiaceae; genus Methylobacterium; species Methylobacterium aerolatum. The sequence goes on along the minus strand of NZ_BPQE01000020.1, from coordinate 246,911 downwards.
GCCATCGATGTGACCCTCGACCAGCCGCTGCCGCCCTCGACGCTGACCCGCTACGGCTTCGACGCCCACCACCGGGAGGTGGCCGCCATGGGCGCGCCGGAGCGCGTCTCGGGACCGACGCTTCGCCTCACGCTGCCCGCCCGCTCGGCCCAGCACGGGGTCGTGGCGCCGATCTGACATCCGCGCCGTCATTGCGGCACCGTTTCCGCCCTTGCGAACGCAGCGAAGCAATCCGGGGATACGCCACGGTCGGACAGCGTCCCAACGCCCCCGTAGCTCTTTGCTGCACTCGCAAGGAAGACAGAACGACCAGCACCTGGAGAGCGCCGTTGTGCGCAACCCCGACTCCGTCTACACAGGGCGGGTGACGGTGCCCCGCAAGGGGTGAAAAGGGAACGCGGTGAGGGACCACCCGAACCCGCGGCTGCCCCCGCAACTGTAAGCGGCGAGCGCCCGCCAGCAGCCACCGGAGCGATCCGGGAAGGCGGCGGGCGCGCCGAGCCGCGAGCCAGGAGACCTGCCGTCATCCCGTGACTTCGCGACGCCGCCGGTGGGGCGGCTGGAGACCAATCATGACGACCACGACCTCCTCCCTCGCCCCCGTCGCCGTCCGCGCCAACGAGCGCCTGATGGCGGCTGCGCTGGCGGCCTTCCTCGGCCTCGGGCTGATCTTCATGGCGGGCTTCTCGCCGGCCATCGCGTTCCACAACGCGGCGCACGATTTCCGGCACGCCCAGAACTTCCCCTGCCACTGACGCCCACGCGCCAGGCATGATTCTCCGGCTTCTGTCGGCGGCGCTCGCCGCCGGCTTCCTCGCGGCCATCGTCGCCACGGGGCTCGAGCTCTCGTTGACCTCGCCGCTGATCGTCGCGGCCGAGCGTTACGAGACGCCGGCCCCCGGCCAAGCGGCGCAAGGCACGACCCGCGCCCTGCCGATCGTCCTCGCCCATTCCGGCCACGACCATGCCGCCCCCGACGCCGCGCCGGATTGGCAGCCGGCGCCGGGCTTCCAGCGCATGGCCTTCACCGGGCTGGCCACCCTCGTCGGCGGCGTCGGCTGGGCGCTGATCCTCGGTGCGGTGCTCATCGCCCTCGGGCGGGAGCCGACGCTGCAGACCGGCCTCGCCTTCGCGCTGGCCGGCTTCGCCAGCGTGTCCCTCGCCCCGGCACTCGGCCTGCCGCCGGAATTGCCGGGACAGGAGGCGGCGCCGATCCTCGCCCGGCAGGCATGGTGGGTGATGACCGCCGCGGGGACCGCGATGGGCCTGTACCTCATCGGCGTCCGGCGCTCGCTGATCGCGATCCTCGGCGGCCTCGTGCTGATCGTCGCGCCGCACGTGGTGGGCGCGCCGCCTCCGCCGGACACCACCTCCGCCGTGCCGGCCGCCCTCGCGGCGCAGTTCGCCGCCCGGTCGCTGGCGGTGTCGGCGGTGTTCTGGACGATGATCGGCCTCGGTTTCGGCTGGGCGTGGCAGAGCTTCGGCTCCGCGGGGCGCCGCCATGCCTGAGACCGGGACCACCCTCTACGTCTGCACCACCTGCAAGCGGGAGGGCGACGACCCCGAGGGGCCGCGCGCCGGCGCGCGCCTCCATGCCGAACTCGTTCGCCAAGCCGGACAGCGGGCCGAGGGCCTGCGCGTCGAGCCGGTGGAGTGCCTCTCGGTGTGCAAGCGGCCCTGCACGGTCGCCGTCGCATCGCCCGGCCGCTGGACCTACGTCTACGGTGACCTCGACCCGGAGGCCGCCGCGACCACCATCCTCGACGGCCTCATGGCCTATGACGGCACCCCGGACGGCATCGTGCCCTGGCGGGAGCGCCCGAAGGAATTCCGCACGGGCGTGATCGCCCGCATCCCGCCCTTTCCCCCGCTTTCCCCTTTGCCCGAGGCCGCGCAATGACCATCGTCGCGAAGATCCCCTGCACGATCGTCACCGGCTTCCTCGGTGCCGGCAAGACGACCCTCGTCCGCCACGTCGTGGAGAACGCCAAGGGCCGCAAGCTCGCGATCCTGGTGAACGAGTTCGGCGATGTCGGCTTCGATCGGTCGTTCCTGGCCGCGTGCGGCGTCGAGGGCTGCACGGAGGAGTCCATCGTGGAGCTGCCGAACGGCTGCATCTGCTGCACCGTGGCGGACGACTTCGTGCCGGCCCTGGAGACCCTGCTGTCCCGCGCCGAGCCGCCGGAGCACATCCTGATCGAGACTTCGGGCCTCGCCTTGCCGAAGCCCCTTGTCCAGGCGTTCCAGTGGCCGGCGATCCGCTCGCGCGTCACAGTCGATGGCGTCGTCGCGGTGGTGGATGGCCCCGCCGTCGCCACCGGCGCCTTCGCCGAGGACCCTGAGGCGCTCGCCGCCCAGCGCGCAGCGGACACGAGCGTCGATCACGACAACCCGCTGGAAGAAGTCTTCGAGGACCAGCTCCTCTGCGCCGACCTCGTGGTGCTGAACAAGGTCGACCTGATGGACGAGGCTGGCCTCGCCAAGGTGCGCGCCGAAGTGCAGGGCCACCTGCCCCGGGCGGTGAAGGTGGTGGAGACGTCGAACGGCGCCATCGACCCCCGCGTGCTGCTCGGCCTCGGCGCGGCGGCCGAGGACGACCTCGCCAACCGCCCCTCGCACCACGGCGAGGGCGAGGATCACGACCACGACGACTTCGAGACGGTGGCGCTCCCCGTCCGCCCGGCCGTGACGGCGGGCGACCTCGCCGCCCGCGTCGAGAAGGCGGCCGAGACCGAGGGCGTGCTGCGGATCAAGGGCTTCGTCGAGGTCGAGGGCAAGCCCATGCGCCTCGTGGTGCAGGGGGTCGGCCGCCGGGTGTCCCACCATTTCGACCGGCCGTGGCGCGCGGGCGAGGCCCGTGACGGCCGCCTCGTGGTGATCGGCCTCAAGGGCTTCGACCAGTCCGCCGTGGCCAAGGCTCTGGCGGGATGAGCGCGGCGCCGGACCGGCCGCACGCCTTGCCGCGCGCCGGCTGAGGGAGGCGCGCCATGCACCTCCTGCGTGTCGATTCGGTCTCCCTCGACGAGGGCGAGGCGGCGGTCGACCTCGGCCAGGAGCCGGGCGACCTCGTGATCCTGTCCTTCACCGACAGCGACCTCGCGGGGCTGGCCCGCGTCCACGCAGCCGAGCCGGGCCTGCCCTCGCTGCGGCTCGCCAAGCTCGCCAAGCTGCGCCACCCCCTCTCCGTCGATCTCTACGTGGACAAGGTCGTCGCCCGCGCCCGCGCGGTGGTGATCCGCTGCCTCGGCGGGCTCGATTACTGGCGCTACGGTGTCGAGCGCTGCGCCGAGGCGGCGCGGGCGCATGGCGTCGTCCTCGCCGTGCTGCCCGGCGACGACCGGCCGGACCCGCGCCTGACCGCCTTCTGCACCGACCCCGCCCTCGCCGCCGACCTCGACGGCTATTTCCGCGCGGGCGGGCCGGAGAATCTGGCGCGGATGCTGCGCCGCCTCGCCGCGCGGATCGGCGACGGCGGCCCGGTGGAGCCGGCGGTGCCGCTTCCGAGGGGTTTCGCGTGGTGCCCCGGCTGTGGCCCGGTGGCGACGGATGTCGCCCTGGCGGCGGGACAGAGTGCGTTGCCCTTCGCACCTGCTCGCCATCCCCCCTCTGCGGGGGAGGGTGGCCCCCGAAGGAGGTCGGGAGAGGGGAACGACGGGGCCGGAAAAGTCACGGCCGGTGCCACATCCTGCACCGTCGCTCCCCTCTCCCCCCCTGCTGCGCAGGGTACCCTCCCCCGCAGAGGGGGCAGGGACAGCGCGGCGCCTCCCGTCGCCCTCGTCCTCGTCTACCGCTCTGCCGTGCTCGGCGGCGACACCGCCCCCTTCGAAGCCCTGGCGCTGGCCCTGCGCGATCGCGGCATCGGCACGCTGACGCTGGCCGTGTCGAGCCTGAAGGACCCGGAGGCCGTGGCCGCCGTGGAGGCGGCGCTGGCCGCCCGGCGGCCTGATATCGTGATCGCCGCCACGGCCTTCTCCGCACGGGACGACGCCGGCTTCATCCTCGACCGGGCCGGTTGCCCGGTGCTGCAGGCCCTGACGGTCGGCGCCCCGCGGGATGCCTGGGAGGCGTCGGCCCGCGGGCTCGGCGCCTCCGACCTCGCCATGCAGATCGCCCTGCCGGAATTCGATGGGCGGCTGTCCGGCTTCCCCATCGCCTTCAAGGAGGAAGCCCCCGAGGTGGCGGGCTTCTCCGAGCGGCGCCTCGTGCCCTTCGCCGAGGGAATCGCGGCGCTGGCCGAGCGCGCAAGCGGCTGGCTGCGTCTCGCCGCCCTGCCGCCGGGCGAGCGGCGGGTGGCGGTGGTGCTGTCCGACTATCCGGCCCGCGGCGGCCGGGCGGGCTTTGCGGTCGGGCTCGATACGCCGGAAAGCGCCCGCGCCGTCTTCGCCGACCTCGCGGGGGCGGGCTACCCCGCTGCGCCGCTGCCGGACGACGTGATGCGCCCGCTGACGGAGGGCGAGCCCAACTTCGCCGTACCGCTCGCGGATTATGGGGCTTGGCTCGGCAGCTTGCCGGAAGAGGCGCGCATGGCGCTTCACGACGCCTGGGGAGCGCCGGAGGACGACCCGGCCTGCCGTGACGGGGCGTTCCGGTTCCGCATGGCGGGCGGCCCAGTCCACCCCCGTCCTGGCGAGCAGAACGAAGCAAGCCAGGGCAGCGACACGCTCGCAAGCGACGGCGCCTCCCCTGATGGCTTCGCTCGTACGCGCCACGACGGTGCGGGCGACGGCGGCGCCTGTGCCCTCTTCCTCCAGCCCGACCGGGGCCGGGATGCCGACAGGAAGGCAGGCTACCACGACCCCGACCGGGTGCCGACGCACGCCTACCTCGCCTTCCACCTCGGCCTGCGACGGCACTTCGACGTGCTGGCGCAGCTCGGCACCCACGGCACCACCGAGTGGCTGCCGGGCAAGGCGGTGGCCCTCTCGCCCGCCTGTTGGCCCGCGCTCTGCGTCGGATCCCTGCCGGTGGTCTACCCGTTCATCGTGGACGATCCGGGCGAAGCCGCGCCGCTCAAGCGACGCCTCGGCGGCGTGGCCCTCGGCCACCTGACCCCGACCGTCGCCAGGGCGGGTCTCCCGCCGGAAACGGCCCGATTGCGCGAGCTCGTCGAAGAGTATTCCGCCGCCACGGTGCTCGATCCCCGCCGGGCGACGCTGCTCGCCGCGGCCATCCTGGAGGAGGCTGAGGGCCATGGGCTCCTCGCGGGCGCGGGCATCGCCCCCGGCGCGCCGATGGAGGAGGCCCTCACCGCCCTCGATGCCCATCTCTGCGACATCGGGGAGACCGCCTTTCGCGATGGGCTCCACGTCTTCGGCCGGGCGCCCGAGGACGCGCCCGAGGCCGTCCGCGCCAGCGCCGAGGGTGAGCGCGCCGGACTGCTCGCGGCGCTGAGCGGGCGCTTCGTGCCCCCCGGCCCGGCCGGCTCGCCCTCGCGCGGGCGCCTCGACGTGATGCCCACGGGCCGCAACCTCACCACCCTCGACCCCCGCGCCATCCCAAGCCGCGCCGCCGCCCTCCTCGGCGAGAAGGCCGCCTCGGCGGTGGTGACACGCTACCTGCAGGACGAGGGCGCCTATCCGGCCCGGATCGTCATGGACCTGTGGGCGTCGCCCACGCTCCGCACCGGCGGCGAGGACGTGGCCCATGCGCTGGCGCTGATGGGCGTCCGGCCCGTCTGGGACCATGCCAGCACCCGCGTCACCGGGTTCGAGGTGCTGCCGCTGGCGAGCCTCGACCGGCCGAGGGTGGACGTGACGGTGCGCGTCTCCGGCGCCTTCCGCGATACCTTCCCCGACACGCTGGCGCTGCTCGACCGGGCCGTCCGGGCGGTCGCCGCCCGCGACGAGGACGAGGAGGACAACCCGCTCGCCGCCGCCGCCCGCCGGGGCGAGGCCGCCGCCCGCGTCTACGGCGCGGCGCCCGGCCGCTTCGGTGCGGGCGCGGCCTCCCTGGCCCTCGACGGGGAGTGGGAGGGCCGGGACGATCTCGGCCGCGCCTACCTCGCCGCGAGCGGCTATGCCTACGGCGACCGGGAGGGACCGGATGCGGGCTTCGGCCAGCGCGTCGCCGAGGCGGATGCCTATGCCCACGCCTTCGACGTGGCCGAGCGTGACCTGTTCGACGGCGATGCCGCCGTCGACGCCATGGGCGGGTTCAGTGCCGCAGCGACGCTGACGGGGGCCAGACCGGCCCTCTACAGCCTGGACGTCTCGGAACCCGAGCGCCCGAAGGCCCGCACCGCCGCCGAGGATGCGGCCCGGCTGATCCGGGGGCGCCTCGCCGACCGCCGCTGGATCGCGGGCCAGCTCCGCCACGGCTATCGCGGCGCGCAGGAGCTGGCCCAGGGACTCGACGCCGTGTTCGTGCTGGCTGCCGGGAGCGATGCCGTCACCGATGCGGGGTTCGAGGCGCTCTATTCCGCTTGGATCGCCGACCCGGAGGTGTTCGAGCGCCTGCGCGCCGTCAACCCCGCCGCCACCCGGGCGATCCTCGACCGGTTCGACGAGGCCCGCGACCGGGGCCTCTGGACCAGCCGCCGCAACGCACTCCCCGCCGACGCGATGATGGGCGAGGCGGCCGAATGAGCCCGCGCCCCCTCGCCGATACCGCCCGCCGGGGCATTTCCGATAACACCCGCCGGGGCGGGGCCGATACTGCCCGCCGGGGCCTGCCCGATGCCGCCCGCCGGGGCTGGTGCCCCGGCCTCGCCCGCCCCATGCCGACCGGCGACGGGCTCCTGGCCCGCATCCATCCGCCGCTCGGCGTCCTGACCCTGGCCCAGGCCCGCACCGTGGCCGAGGGTGCCCGGCGCCACGGCAACGGCCATCTCGATCTGACCGCGCGGGCCAACCTCCAGATCCGGGGCGTCACCGAGGCGACCGCCGCGCCGCTCGCCGCCCTGCTCGGCGACGTCGGGCTGGGTGACACCCGCGCCGACGGCGGCCCGCAGCGCCTGACGCTCACGAGTCCCCTCGCCGGGCGCGACCCGTCCGAGATCCTCGATGTCCCCGCCCTGGCCCGCGCCATCGAGGCGGCGGGGCGGGCGGTGCCCGGCCTGCCGGCGAAGACGCTCGTGGCCGTCGGGTGTGCGCTGGAGGAGGCCGATTGGTCGGTCGTGCCGACAGCGGCGGAGAGGGTCGCGATCGTGCCCGCCTCCGGTGCGATTCCGGCGGCGGAGTGTGCGGCCTCCGAGGCTCCGGCCTTCCTGGCGTTCCACCTCACCGCCTTCATCCGCACCGGCCGACGGCGGATGCGGGATGTGACGGCCGAGGAATGGGCAGATGCGCTCGCCGCGTCCCTCCCTCCCCCCCCTGCTGCGCAGGGTACCCTCCCCCCCAGGAGGGGGAGGGAGCTGGCTGCGCCCTCGCCCGGCCTGAGCCTGCACCACGCCCTGCCCGTCCTCGCCCTCGATGCTCCCTTCGGCCGCTGCACCGTGGCGGCCTTCGAAAGGTTGATCGCCGTCGCGGAGACGATCGGCGCGCCCGACATCCGCCTGTCGCCGACACGGGGCGCGATTCTGCTGCCCGGCCGCCCCGAGCGGGTGGACCTCGCCGCCCTGGCGGCGGATTTCATCGTCGCGGCCGACGATCCCCGCCGGGCGGTGGCGGCCTGCACGGGCGCGCCCGCCTGCGCCTCCGGAAGCACCCCGACGCTCGCGGATGCGGAGCGTGTTGCGGCCCTGTTCCGGCCCTTCGCGGAGGCGGGCCTGTCGGCCCACGTCTCCGGCTGCGCCAAGGGTTGTGCCAAGCCCGCTCCGGCGGACCTGACCCTGGTCGGCCGCGACGGCGCCTACGCCGTCATCGTCGGTGGGACGACCACCGATCCCTCGGACCTGCAACTCCCTATCGAGGCCGCTTTAGAGCGGTTAGGAAGGGCGGCAAGTGTCGGGCTCGCCGCTGCCTTCATGCAGCCGGACGCCGACCTGGGGAGGAACCGGAGACCGGCATGAGCGCCAGCCCTACCGCCATGCGCCGCGAGCATTCGCACCCCGAGGAATCGCGCTACGATTACGTCCGTGACGGCGGCGCGATCTACGCGAAATCCTTCGCGATCATCCGCGCCGAGGCCGACCTCACCCGTTGGTCCGGCGCGGCGGAGCGGTGCGTGGTGCGCATGATCCACGCCTGCGGCATGACCGATCTGCCCCGCGACGTGGAGATGTCGGACGACTTCGCCGAGACCGGGGCCGCCGCGCTGAAGGCGGGCGCGCCGATCCTGTGCGACGCCCACATGGTGGCCGACGGCGTCACCCGCGCCCGGCTTCCGGCCGAGAACCGCGTGATCTGCACCCTGCGCGATCCCCGCGTGCCGGATCTCGCCAAGGCGATGGGCACCACCCGCTCGGCGGCGGCGATGGAACTGTGGCGCGAGCACCTGCCGGGCAGCGTCGTCGCGGTCGGCAACGCGCCGACCTCCCTGTTCCGGTTGCTCGAATTGCTGGACGAGGGCGTCGCGCCGCCCGCCGCGATCATCGGCATCCCAGTGGGGTTCGTGGGGGCGGCGGAATCCAAGGAGGCGCTGGCGCGCGACGGGCGGGTGCCCTTCGTCGTCGTCCACGGGCGCCGGGGCGGCAGCGCCATGACGGCGGCGGCCGTCAACGCGCTGGCCAGCGAGGTCGAGTGATGGACGGTCTCATGCCCTTCGAGGGCGACACGGAAGAATTGCCCCGCGCGGCCAGGACCGGCACCCTGTTCGGGGTCGGCATGGGACCCGGCGACCCGGACCTGCTGACCGTGAAGGCCCGGCGCGTGCTGGAGCGAGCGCCGGTGCTGGTGCATTTCTGCAAGCAGGGCAAGCGCGGCAACGCCCGGGGCATCGCCGACGCGATCCTGCGCGACCCCTCCCGCGAGATGGCGCTGGCCTACCCCTACACCACCGAGTTGCACCCGGAGCACCCGGATTACGTTTCGGCGCTGGCCGCCTTCTACGACGAGGCGTCAGACAAGCTCGCCGACCACCTCGACGCCGGCCGCGACGTGGCGATCCTGTCGGAGGGCGATCCCTTCTTCTACGGCTCATTCATGCACCTGTGGCGGCGGCTGAAGGACCGGTTCCCGGTGGACGTCATTCCCGGCGTCACCGGCATGTCCGGCTGCTGGACCCGGGCCGGCACGCCGATCACCTGGGGCGACGACGTGCTTACCGTCCTCCCCGCGACCCTGCCTCTCAGCACCCTCACCGAGCGCCTGAAGGGCACCGACGCTGCCGTGGTGATGAAGCTCGGGCGGCACCTGCCGAAGGTCCGCGCCGCGCTGACCGAGGCGGGGCTTCTGGCCCGCGCCGTCTATGTCGAGCGCGGCACCATGGCGGGCGAGCGGGTGATCCCGCTGGAGGCCAAGGCCGACGACGAGGCGCCCTACTTTTCGATGGTCCTCGTGCCCGGCGAGGGCCGGCGCCCGTGAGCGGCCGCGTCACGGTGGTGGGTCTCGGCCCCGGCGATCCGTCGCTGCTGACCGAGTCCGCCCGGCGCGCCCTCGACGGGGCCACGGACTTGATCGGCTATTTTCCCTACGTCGCCCGCGTGCCCGAGCGCGAGGGCTTGGTCCGCCACGCCAGCGACAACCGCGTCGAGGTGGACCGCGCCCGGCACGCCCTCTCCCTCGCGGCGCAGGGGCGTAGCGTCGCCGTGGTGTCGGGGGGCGATCCCGGCGTGTTCGCTATGGCAGCGGCCGTGTTCGAGGCGGTGGAGCAGGGCGAGCCCGGCTGGCGCGACCTCGCCATCACCGTCGAGCCCGGCATCACCGCGATGCTCGCCGCCGCCGCCCGCCTCGGCGCGCCCCTCGGCGGGGACTTCTGCGCCATGTCGCTGTCCGACAACCTCAAGCCCTGGGAGGTGGTGACCGCCCGGCTGGAGGCGGTGCTGCGGGCGGATTTCGTGATCGCCCTGTACAACCCGATCTCCTCCGCCCGGCCCTGGCAGCTCGGCGCGGCCCTCGATCTCGCCGCCGGTATCCGCCCAGCCGAAACGCCGGTGATGTTCGCCCGCGCCATCAGCCGCCCGGACGAGGCGATCCGCGTGGCGACGCTGAGCGAGGCCGACTCGGCCATGGCCGACATGGCCACCGTCGTCATCCTCGGTGCCACGACCACGCGGCTGATCCCCCGCGAGGGCAAGCCGCCCTTCGTCTACACGCTGCGCAGCGTGAAGGGGGTGGCGTGAGCGTACCACCGTCATTGCGAGCGTCGGCGAAGCAATCCAGGGCGGCGCCGTGCTTGGCGACGGCCCGCTGCCCTGGATTGCTCCGTTTCACTCGCAAGGACGGCCGTGGCCGTGGGAAGCGCGCGCCCTCATTCCCCGATCCGCAGCCACGCCAGCGCGCCCGCGGCGTCCGGCACGCTGGGGACCTCCGGCTTGGCGGGACGGCGGACCATCACCACCGGCAGGCCGAGATGGCGCGCAGCCAGGATCTTGCCGAAGGTCGCCGCGCCGCCCGCGTTCTTGCTCACCACGGTCTCGATCCCCGCCTCGCGCATCAGCGCCGCCTCTGCCTCCGCGTCGAAGGGGCCTCGGGCCTCGATGGTGCGCAGGCGCGGCACCGGCAGCGTGTCGCCGATGGGCTCGATGCTGCGCACCACGTAGGCGTGCTGCGGAGCCGCCGCGAAGGCCGCCACCTCCTGGCGGCCGATGGTGAGGAACACCCGGCGCGGCCGCTCGCCCAGGGCTTCGGCCGCCGCCGCCATGTCGGCGACCTCGGTCCAACGGTCGCCCGGTTCGGCAACCCAAGCCGGGCGGCGGATGGCGAGCAGAGACACGCCGACGCGCCGCGCGGCCTCGGCCGCGTTGGCGGAGATGCGCGCGGCGAAGGGATGGGTCGCGTCGATCAGCCGGTCGATCCGCTCCTCCGTCAGGAAGCGGGCCAGACCGTCCACGCCGCCGAAGCCGCCGACCCGCACCGGCACGGGCGGCGCGACCGGCGCGCGGGTGCGCCCGGCGAGGGACAGGATCACGGCGAATCGCTCCTCGCGCGCGAGGAGACTCGCGAGGGCGGTGGCCTCCGTGGTTCCGCCGAGGACCAGAAGTCGCTTTCCGTGTTCGGACATGGCCGCCTTGTCTGCCTCTGACGCCCCCGAGTCGAGCGCGCGCTGGCTGACCATCGTCGGGATCGGCGAGGATGGCCGCACGGGACTTTCCCCGGCCGCCGCCGCCGCCCTCGACGGAGCGGAGGTGGTCTATGGCGGGCGCCGCCACCTCGCGCTCGCGGCGCCCTTCGCCGCCGAGGCCCGGCCGTGGCCAAGCCCGATCCACGACGCCTACCCCGGCATCCTCGCCCGGCGCGGTCGCCCGACCTGCCTGCTCGCCACGGGCGACCCGTTCCACTACGGCATCGGCGCCGAGATCGCCCGCCTGGTGCCGGCTGCCGAGATCGCGGCGTACCCGCAGCCCTCGGCCTTCAGCCTCGCCTGCGCGCGGCTCGGCTGGCCGCTCGCCGAATGCGGACTCGTGACCCTGCACGGGCGGGCGCTGGAGCGGATCGTCCCGCACCTTCGCCCCGGGGCGCGGCTGCTGGTCCTGTCCTGGGATGGATCGACCGCCGCCGCCTTGGCGGCCCTGCTCACCCTGAAGGGGTTCGGCCAGACCCGGATCACCGTGCTGGAGGCGATGGGCGGCCCCCGCGAGCGCATCCGCGCGACCGAGGCCGCCGCCTTCGCCCTCGACGGCATCGATCCCCTGAACACCCTCGCCCTCGCGGTGGAGGGAGAGGCCGAGGGCCTGCCCCTGGCCCCCGGCCTCGACGACGGGCTGTTCGAGAATGACGGGCAGCTCACCAAGGCGGAGATCCGCGCCGTGACCCTCTCGGCCCTTCGCCCGCGGCCCGGCCTGCACCTCTGGGATATCGGCGGCGGGGCGGGCTCGGTCTCGATCGAGTGGATGCTGCGCGGCCCCTCCCTTCGGGCGACGGCGATCGAGGCGCGGCCCGACCGGGCGGAGCGCATCCGCCGGAACGCCTCGTCTTTCGGCGTGCCAGACCTCGCGGTGGTGACAGGCCCCGCTCCCGACGCCCTGGCCGGCCTCCCCGCCCCCGACGCCGTGTTCGTCGGCGGGGGCGTCTCCGAGCCCGGCCTGCTCGATGCGGCGAGGCTCGCCCTGCGCCCCTCCGGTCGGCTGGTCGCCAACGCGGTGACCCTCGAAGGCGAGGCCGTCCTGCTCGCGTCGTACGCGGCCCATGGCGGCGTCCTCCGCCGTCTCGCCATCGCCCGCGCCGGGGCGGTCGGCGGCCTTCACGGCTGGCGGTCGGCGATGCCGGTGACGCAATGGGTGTGGTCGAAGCCGTGACGGCCCCGGCCTGGCCGCTCATCGCCGGAATCGGCTTTCGCCGCAGCGCGACCGCCCCGGAGATCGAAGGGCTGATCCGGCACGCCCTGGCCGAGGCCGGTTCCGCGCCGGGGGCCCTGCGGATGATCGCGACGGCCGAAGATCGGGCGGAGGACCCCGCCCTCGTCGCGGCGGCGGCAACCTTCGGCCTCGTCCCCACGGGCATCGCACCGCTTCACCTCGCCGCCTGCGACGGGCGCGTGCGAACCCGCTCGGCCCGCATCGAAGCCCTGCGCGGCGTCGGCTGCCTGTGCGAGGCGGCGGCCCTCGCCGGCGCGGGGCCGGGCGGGACCCTCGCCGTCCCGCGAGTTTCGGGGGGCAGCGTCACCTGCGCGCTGGCTTTCGGCGGCGAAACCCGCGAGAGCATCGGCGCATGACGGTCCATTTCATCGGCGCCGGTCCCGGCGCGGCCGACCTGATCACGGTGCGCGGGCGCGACCGCCTCGCCGCCTGCCCGGTCTGCCTCTATGCAGGCTCCATCGTGGCGCCCGAGATTCTCTCGTGGTGCCCCGAGGGCGCGCGGATCGTCGACACCGCACCCCTTTCCCTCGATGCGATCATGGCCGAGATCGAGGCCGCCGACGCGGCGGGCCACGACGTGGCCCGTCTGCATTCCGGCGACCTCTCGATCTGGAGCGCGCTGGCCGAACAGCTGCGCCGCCTCGAGCGGCTCGGGATCCCCTACACCCTGACCCCCGGCGTGCCGGCCTTCGCGGCGGCGGCGGCGGCGCTTAAGCGCGAACTTACTGTCCCGGGCCTCGCGCAATCCGTCGTGCTGACCCGCACTTCCGGCCGGGCCAGCGCGATGCCCGAGCGGGAGCGCCTGTCGGCCTTCGCCGCGACCGGTGCCACCCTGGCGGTGCATCTCTCGATCCATGTGATCGAGCAGGTTGCGCGGGAATTACTGCCTTTCTACGGGCCCGAGTGCCCCGCGGCCGTGGTGTTTCGCGCCTCCTGGCCGGATGAAACCGTCATTTGCTCGCGCCTCGACCGGATTGCACAACTTGCCGTCGATGCACGACTGGAAAGAACCGCGCTTATTTTCGTCGGCCCTGCCCTCGACGCCGCTCAATTTCGCGAGAGCGCTCTCTACGCACCCGATTACGACCGCCGCTTCCGCCCCGGAGGCGCGGTGGGCCAGGCCGGCGGAGGGGAAGCGTGAGCGCGCCCGGGCTCCTGATCGCCGCGCCACGCTCCGGATCCGGCAAGACCACGGTGACGCTGGCCGTGATGCGCGCTCTCTGGCGCCGGGGCCTGCGTGTCCGGGGCGCGAAATGCGGGCCGGACTACATCGACCCGGCCTTCCATCGCGCCGCCACGGGTGAACCGAGCCTCAACCTTGACAGCTTCGCCATGGCGCCGCCCCTCCTCGACGGCTTGGCCTGCGCCGCGGCCCGCGAGGCGCAGATCGTGATCGCGGAGGGGTCGATGGGCCTCTTCGACGGCGTCCGCGCGGCGCCGGAACGCACCGGCGCCAACGCCGACATCGCAGCCCGCTACCGCTGGCCGGTGGTGCTGGTGGTGGACGTCTCGGGCGCCGCGCAATCGGCGGCCGCCGTGGCGCTGGGGTGCCGCGCCTACGATCCGCGCCTGATTATCGCGGGGGTCATCCTCAACAAGGTCGCCAGCGCCCGGCACCGACGCCTCGTGGAGGCGGGGATGGAGCGGGCGGGAATCCCGATCCTCGGCGCACTGTCACGGGACGCGAACCTCGTCCTCCCGGAACGGCATCTCGGGTTGGTCCAAGCCGGAGAGACCGCTGATCTTGAGGCCCGCCTGGAACGCTTGGCCGACCTCGCCGAGGGTGGAATCGACCTCGATGCGCTGGTGGCCACGGCGGGCGGGCACATTCCTGAGGTCGCCGCGACACAGGCCCTCGTGCCCCCCGGCCAGCGGATCGCCATCGCGCAGGACGCCGCCTTCAGCTTTCTCTACCCGCATATGGAGATCGGCTGGCGCGCCGCCGGGGCGGAATTGCGACCCTTCTCACCCCTGGCGGACGAGGCGCCCCCGGCCGATTGCGATGCCTGCTGGCTTCCGGGCGGCTATCCGGAGCTTCATGCGGGGCCGCTGGCCGCCGCGGGCCGCTTCCTCGGTGGGGTGAGGGACTTCGCGCGGACCCGGCCGGTCCATGGCGAGTGCGGCGGATACATGGTCCTCGGCCAGTCCATCGAGGATGCCGAAGGGGTGGCCCACCCGATGCTGGGGCTGCTGCCGGTGGCGACCTCCTATCGCCGCCGCAAGCTGCATCTCGGCTACCGCGTCGCGCGGCTGCTGGAGCAGGGTGTGCTGGGCCGCCGGGGTGCATGCCTCGTCGGTCACGAATTTCACTATGCCAGCGAGTTGTCGCCGCCGCCGGATGCGGGAAACGCCTTCGCCGCCATCACGGACGCGGAGGGAACCGATCTCGGCATGGCCGGGCATCGCGTGGGCCATGTCACGGGGAGCTTCTTCCACCTGATTTCGGCCGAGCCCTGACGGGGGACCATCCCCGCCAGGGCTCGGCGGCCGAACTCAGTTGTGGGTCACGAGCTCCGGCGTGGTCAGGCGCAGATGGGCGAGGCGGGCAGCGCTCCGCACCAGGGCGAGGACATCGCGACGCATCTGGTCGTCCTGTATCTGCGTGTAGGCTCGCAAGAGCTCCACGGCGCCCTGGGCGTTGAGGAAGCCGAACACGTCTTCCTGGGGGCTGTCGGGATTGTTGCTGTCCTCGAAGAAGGCCGACACCGGCACTTCGAGCAGTCGTGCGATCTCGCGGAGACGGCCGGCGCCGACGCGGTTCTGGCCCTTCTCGTATTTCTGGACCTGCTGGAAGGTGACACCGACCGCATTACCTAGTGCAGTCTGGCTCAACCCCCGTGCCTTGCGAAGGGCGGTGATGCGCAGACCCACCAAGCGATCCACGTCGGTCGTTTGTTTTGGCATTGAGGGAGGCGCCGTCTCCGTGCCCGAGGGCAGCCCGACCTTATGTTGCAGATCTGTCATCTTCGTCACCCCGTCATGACTCCCCACCGGACCACACCCCATTTGGCCTGACAAATCTTCGGCTTCCGTATCGCCAATTGGCGAATCGCACCAGGCCCCTGAAGCCACTCCTAAAAAACCGAAATCTTGGAGCAACGCAAGTGTTTCGATACACCTTCTGGTTTAAAACATCGATTTCTAACCGATCTAGTTACGGCAAGTCGATTTTATAGTAGCAATACTTCTGCCAATAGCTTGACACAGATAGTGACACGAAACGGCTCAAAATTTAATGTCATAATATTTCATTAGTCACCTGCATCCCGAGCACGACCCCTAAAGAAAGGCATTCACTCATGTTTATCGCGATGAACCGCTTCAAGGTCGTCAATGACGCGGCGAGCGAGTTCGAGGCCGTCTGGCTAGGACGCGACTCTCATCTCAGTGAAATGGAAGGTTTCGTCGAGTTCCATCTACTGCGCGGCCCGACCTATGACGATCATATCCTTTATGCATCCCATACGGTTTGGCGGACCAAGGCCGATTTCGAGAGCTGGACGAGGTCTGAACAGTTTCGCAAGGCGCACAGCCGAGCGCCTTCGAGCCGGCCTCTTTATCTCGGCCACCCGCAGTTCGAGGGTTTCGAGACGGTGGAATAACGTACACTGCGACGGGGTAGAACAAGTATTGCGCCTACCCCGTCGCCTATTCACGTGATCCTCGTGGTCTTCAATTCGTCCGCGCCACGCCGCGAACAGAACGGCAGATTGCAGAGCCGTTAAGTATTCCGCACAAATTGCGAATTTTCCGCAGCGGCCCTACCGCATATCCATCCCTGAACCGGAGCGGGAACGGGTACCGCCTTCGACACGGCGGGCCTTCGCGCTCGATCGGACGTCAGATCCGGGAGGGATCCCGTAGGCTGGTCCGGCGCGATGCTGGACGAAGACGACTGTCAGGCGCGCGGTTTGCTCCGAACACCGGCAAAGGCCGCGTCTGACAGCGTGACTGTTTCGGAACGGTACATTCGCCGGTTGGGATGGGACAGGCATCGTGATGCTGCAAGAGCGTATCACTCACTGGCACCAAGCGGTTCCCGTGGTGCCCGCACGGCGGAAGCGGGCGTGGGACGCGGTGCTGCCGCAGCGCAGGCGAGCCTTCCACCGGGCGCTGCTGTCGGGCGGGGCCGCGCTCGCGGATCTCCTGGCCATTGCCACCGTGACGCTTGCGGGCGAGCTCACCTATGACCTTGCCTTCCTGAACAATCAGACTTGGCCAATGGAAACGCGGGGCATCCAAGTTGCCGCGATCCTCAGCCTGATCATCCTCACCACCAATGCATTGCGGGGGGATTACGGCCTGGAGCGCCTGCTCGCCGGACGAGCGGCCCTGCGTGACGTCGTGTCCCTGTGGCTGGTTGCTTGGGCGGCGGTGCTGGTCGTCGGCTTCCTCACCAAGACGACCACCGATTATTCCCGCCTCGTCTCGATCGTGATCTTCGTCGTCGGCTTGCCCGCGCTGTTCGCCGGGCGGCTGGCTGTGATGCACGTCATCGGCCGCACCCTCGATGCTGGCTCACCGACGGTCAGCCGCGTTCACCTCGTCGGCTACGAAGAGGACATCCAGCGCTTCCACGCGACCCACGGGACCACGGGGCCGGGCCTGCGGATCGTCGGCACGAGCTACCTGCGGCGCCCCGATTCCCGGGTGGAGGCGCAGGTCCGGGCGGAGCAGTTGCAGGAGGATCTCGACCTCGCCGTCTCGGTGATCCGCTTCCTGCGGCCGGACGACATCTTCGTCCTGGTCCCCTGGGCGGAGGCCGGGGAGGTCGAACGCTGCATCGACGCGTTCCTGCGCGTCCCGGCGGCCCTTCACCTGCGGCCCGGGACGATGCTCGACCGGTTCCCCGAGATGCAGGTGACGCGCATCGGCCGCGTGCAGGGGATCAATGTCGGCCGCCGCCCGCTGAACCTCGGCGAGATCGCCCTCAAGCGCTGCTTCGACGCGATCCTCGCGTTCCTGGCCCTGATGGCCCTGCTGCCCCTGCTCATCGTCGTCTCGGCGGCGATCAAGCTCGACAGCCCCGGCCCGGTGATCTTCCGCCAGCGCCGCTACGGCTTCAACCAGCAGCCCTTCGACGTCTTCAAGTTCCGCTCCATGCGGGTGGGGAGCGAAGCGGTGTTCCGGCAGGCGTCGCGCAACGACAGCCGGATCACGCGGGTCGGCGCGCTCCTGCGGCGCACGAACCTCGACGAGTTGCCGCAACTCGTGAACGTGCTGCGCGGCGACATGTCCCTGGTCGGCCCGCGGCCCCATGCGCTGGCCCACGACAGGAGCTTTGAGCGGCGGATTGCCCTCTACGCCCGCCGCCACAACGTGAAGCCGGGCATCACCGGCTGGGCGCAGGTCAACGGCCTGCGCGGGGAAACCCTGACCGACGAGGCCATGGCCGCCCGGGTCGCCCACGACCTCCACTACATCGACAACTGGTCGATCTGGTCAGACATCCACATCCTGATCCTGACGGTCGTCTCGCGGCGGGCCTACCGCAACGCGTTCTAGACGCCGGAGCCGACCACGCTCGCGCCAAGCTCCGGCTGCGTGGGCGAAAACGACGAGGGAACCCTCGACGGGCGCAGCCAGATCCGATCGGCCACCGCTCCCGGCGGCTGCGATGCGACGGGGCTCCCCCGGCCCGGGATGCACAGGCGGCTTGCGTTCGCGGAGCGTCCCGGCCATATAGCCGGCGGGGGGTTGGCGGGGGACGTTTCACTCGCCAACCGGGTCAGGTCCGGAAGGAAGCAGCCCTAACGAGACCGAGCGGGTCTCTGTCCAGCCTCCCACCTTCCCGATAGGGCGCGGCTCCCGAATCCGATACGGCATGGACGCTCCGACCGGCACGCCTGACGACGAGCCGGGACTTCCCGGTTTCACAGCCCCGCCGCCGCAGGCGACGCCTTACCGGGTCCTGGCGCGCAAGTACCGCCCCACGCATTTCGGCGACCTGATCGGCCAGGAGGCCATGGTCCGGACGCTCGGCAACGCCTTCGCGGCCAAGCGCATTCCCCAGGCCTGGATGCTCACGGGCGTCCGCGGCGTCGGCAAGACCACCACCGCCCGCATCCTGGCCCGCGGCCTGAACTACGCCCGCGCCGGCGTCCCCGATACCGGGCCGACCGTGGACATGCCGGAACTCGGCCTGCACTGCACGGCGATCATGGAATCCCGGCACATGGACGTGCTGGAGATGGATGCCGCCTCGCATACCGGCATCGACGACGTGCGCGCCATCATCGACGGCATCCGCTACGGGCCGGTCTCGGCGCGCTACAAAGTCTACATCGTCGACGAGGTCCACATGCTCTCGGAGAAGGCGTTCAACGCCTTCCTGAAGACGCTGGAGGAGCCTCCGCCCCACGCCAAGTTCGTGTTCGCCACCACGGAGATCCGCAAGGTCCCGGTGACGATCCTCTCGCGCTGCCAGCGCTTCGACCTGCGCCGGGTCGAGGCGCCGGTATTGCGTGCCCACCTCGCCCGCATCTGCGAGGCCGAGGGCGTACCGGTGGAAGAGGAGGCCCTGAACGCCCTGGTGCGGGCGGCCGAGGGCTCGGTGCGCGATTCGCTGTCCCTCCTCGACCAAGCGATCGCCCACGGGGCCGGCGCCGTCACGGCCGGGGGCGTGCGCGACATGCTCGGCCTCGCCGACCGGGCGCGGGTGGTCGACCTGTTCGAGGCCGTGATGCGCGGCGCCGTGCCGGCGGCCTTCGCCGAATTGCGGGCGCAGTACGATGCCGGGGCCGACCCGGCCGTGGTGATGGCGGACCTCGCGGCCTTCACCCACCTCGTCACCCGCCTCAAGATCGTGCCCGAGGCCGCCGCCGACCCCACGCTCAGCGAGACCGAGCGGCTGCGCGGCGCCGACTTCGCGGAGAAGCTCTCCACGCGGGCGCTCTCGCGGGCGTGGCAGATCCTGCTCAAGGCGATCCCCGAGGTGCAGTCCGCGCCCCGGCCGCTGGCGGCGGCGGAGATGGCGATCGTGCGCCTCGCCTACGCCGCCGACCTGCCGACCCCGGACGAGATGCTCCGCCGCCTGCGGGACGAGGCCGATGCGGAGCCCGCCGGATCGGAGCCGTCCCGCCCGGTGCTCCCCGCCGCGCCGCGGCAGGAGATCCGCCAGGAGGTCGCCCGGACCCTCGTGCCCTCGGCCCGCCCGGAAGCGAGGCCCGAGATCTTGCGCGAGGCCGAGGCCCCGCCCCGCGCGGACCTGCGTGCCGTTGCCGAGGGGCCCGCACCGGTGATGCAGCAGGCCGCACAGGCCCTGTCGCGGCCGGCACCCGCCCGGCAGCCGGCGCCCGCCTCCGGGCCGCGCCTCGCCCGCTTCGAGGACGTGGTGGCCCTGGCCGACGCCAAGCGCGACATCCTCCTGAAAACCTCCCTGGAGCGGGAGGTGCACCTCGTGCGTTTCGAGGAGGGGCGGATCGAGATGCGCCTTGCCCAGGGCGGCCGGGCCAGCCTCGCCGGCGACCTCTCCGCCGCCCTGACCGCCTGGACGGGCAGGCGCTGGATCGTCGCCCTGTCCCAGGAGGAAGGCGCGCCGACGCTTGCGGAGGACATCCGCGCCGCCACCGAGACCCGCCGGGAGAACGCGGCGGCCGATCCCTTCGTGCGGGAGGCGCTGAGTCGCTTCCCCGGCGCCGAGATCGTCGATGTGCGCGAGACCGCCGCCGAGGCCCGTCCGACCGCCGAGCAGGAGATCCTGGGCGATGCCGACGCGGCGCGGGTCGAGGAAGCGGAAGACGACGACCTGTAGGACGATCCGGCCGCCCGGCGGCCGGGACGTCGCTGTCACCTTACGAGGAAGGAGCCGAGCATGCGCGATCTAATGGGCATCATGAAGCAGGCCCAGGCCATGCAGGAGAAGATGGCCAACATCCAGTCGGAACTCGACACCGTGGAGGTGGAGGGCGCCTCGGGCGGCGGCTCCGTGCGGGTGACGATGACCGCCAAGGGCCACTTGAAGACGATCCAGATCGATCCGGCCCTCATGGTCGCCGACGAGCGCGAAATCCTCGAGGACCTGATCGTCGCCGCCTGCAACGACGCCCGGGGCAAGGCCGAGACGACCATGCAGGAGCGCATGGCCGAGTTGACCAAGGGCCTGCCGCTGCCTCCGGGCATGAAGCTGCCGTTCTAAACGCACGCGCCGTCATTGCGAGCGTAGCGAAGCAATCCTGGACAGCGGGACCCTTTTCGAGTGTCGCGCGTCCCTCGATTGCCCCGCCGATGCCCGCAATGACGGCGAGGTCGGCGGCGCCACGAAGGCGCCGCCGGTGAGGATTACGCCGCGATCGCCTGGGCGCTCGGCCCGGCGGCGCGGACGTCGGAATCCACGTGGTCCTCGAACCGCTTGAAGTTGTCCTCGAACATCTTCACGAGGCGGGCCGCCGTCTCGACGAAGGCACTCTTGTTGCCCCAGGTCTTCACCGGCTGGAGGATGTGGGGCTCGACGCCCGGCACGAAGACCGGCACCGCGAAGCCGAAATACGGGTCGCGGCGGAACTCGGCGTTCGACAGCGAGCCGTCCAGGGCGGCCGAGAGCAGGCGGCGGGTCACGCGGATCGGCATCCGGCGGCCGGTGCCGACGCCGCCGCCGGTCCAGCCGGTGTTGACGAGCCAGCAATCGACGCTGTGCTTGGCGATGAGATCGCGCAGCAGGTTGCCGTAGGTGCTCGGGTGGCGCGGCATGAAGGGCGCGCCGAAGCAGGTGGAAAAGGTTGCCTCCGGCCCGGTCAGGCCGCGCTCGGTGCCGGCCACCTTGGCGGTGTAGCCCGAGAGGAAGTGGTACATCGCCTCGGCACCGGTGAGCTTGGCGATCGGGGGCATCACGCCGAAGGCGTCGCAGGTGAGCATCACGATGTTCTTCGGATGCCCGGCCCGGCCGGTGCTGCTCGCGTTGGCGATGAAGTCGAGGGGGTAGGCGCAGCGGGTGTTCTCGGTGCGCGAGGCGTCGTCGAAATCGGGCACGCGGGTCAGCGGATCGATGACCACGTTCTCCATCACCGTGCCGAAACGCTCGGTGGTGGCGTAGATCTCGGGCTCGGCGTTCCGCGAGAGGCGGATCGTCTTGGCGTAGCAGCCACCCTCGAAGTTGAAGATGCCCTCGTTCGACCAGCCGTGCTCGTCGTCACCGAGCAGCTGCCGCGACGAATCGTTCGAGAGGGTGGTCTTGCCGGTGCCGGACAGGCCGAAGAAGATCGCCGAGCCGCCCTCGGCGTCGAGCGCCGCGTTGGCCGAGCAGTGCATCGGCATCACGCCCTGGCCGGGCAGGATGTAGTTCAGGTAGGTGAAGACCGACTTCTTCATCTCGCCCGCGTAGGCCGTGCCGCCGATCAGCACGAGCTTCTTGGAGAAGTCGATGGCGATCACGGTCTTGGAGCGGCAACCGTGCCGGGCGGGCTCCGCCTGGAAGCTCGGCAGATCGATGATCGTCATATCGGGCACGTAGGCCGCGAGTTCCGAGCGGTCCGGCCGGATCAGCAGGTTGCGGATGAACAGGGAGTGCCACGCGAATTCGGTGAACACCCGCGCCTTGACGCGGTGGGCCGGGTCGGCGCCGCCGTAGAGGTCCTGGGCGAACAGCTCCTTGCCCTCGGCGTGCTTCAGGAAATCCTGGCGCAGGGTCTCGAACTGCTCCGGCGTGATGCCGCCGTTGTTGTCCCACCACACCTCCTTCTCGGTGGAGGCGTCGCGGACGACGAACTTGTCCTTTGGCGAACGGCCGGTATGGGAGCCGGTGGTGGCGACGAAGGCGCCGCCGCGGGCGAGTTCGCCCTCCTTGCGGGTCAGGGCCTCCTCGTAGAGACGGGGAGCCTCGAAGTTCCAGTGGACGGCCTTCAGCTCGCGAAAACCCGCTGCCTCGGCGCCGTGGGCCGCGTTATGATCACCGATGTTGTTCAAGAGCGAATCTCCAGGAGCACCCGCGCGCCGCGCGATCTCGAAACCGGATGCAGCCCTCGCCCCGCAAAGGGGCGAAGGACGCCTCTCACACTGCGCCGGGACATCCCGGAACAGGCACTTCCACGACCGTTACTCGGTTGCGTAAACAGCTATGCCGCGCTGTCAATAAAACTTTGGTCCACACCCCGCAACATGAGCGCCAGCCGGAATTAAACAAGTCTCGCGGGAACGTCTGCAATCTGTCTGCATCTACCTGTCGGTAACCTGAACGGCCGAGCCACTGCCCGTCTATAGGTAGTCCATCACTTGCAAAGCGGCGAACCGTTACGAGACGCCGGTTTTGTTTCAAACATCGCGAGAACCGATGCCCCAAGCCGTCGCAGGCCCGGAAATCGAGCGCCTGATCCAATTGCTCGGCCGCATGCCCGGCCTGGGACCGCGCTCGGCCCGCCGGGCCGCCCTGCAACTGATCAAGAAGCGCGAGACGCTCCTCGCCCCCCTCGCGGAGGCGATGCGGATCGCCTGCGAGCGCATCGTCGTGTGCGGCAATTGCGGCAACGTCGATACCTCGGACCCGTGCACGGTCTGTCAGGATCCCGGCCGCGATCCGACGACGCTGGTGGTGGTGGAGGACGTGTCGGACCTCTGGGCCCTGGAGCGCTCGGGGGCCGTGCGCGCCCGCTACCATGTCCTCGGCGGCGTCCTCTCCGCCCTCGACGGGGTGCGCCCGGACCATCTCAACATCGCCCGGCTGGTGGAGCGGGCGGCCGACCCCGTGGTGAGCGAGGTGATCCTGGCCCTCAACGCCACCGTCGATGGGCAGACCACCGCCCATTACATCACGGAGGCGATCCGCCACCTCGACCGGAAGGTGACCCGCCTCGCGCACGGCGTGCCGGTGGGTGGCGAACTCGATTACCTCGACGAGGGCACGCTGTCGGCGGCCATCCGCAGCCGGACGGCGTTTTGAGCGGGGTGGCCATTTGACCACCCTTCCCCATCGCCATATTGCCACAACAGATTGAG
This sequence comes from Methylobacterium aerolatum, assembly GCF_022179085.1. Taxonomy (GTDB): domain Bacteria; phylum Pseudomonadota; class Alphaproteobacteria; order Rhizobiales; family Beijerinckiaceae; genus Methylobacterium; species Methylobacterium aerolatum. The sequence continues at coordinate 223,651 of NZ_BPQE01000020.1, read as the reverse complement.
GCGCCCGCCGGCGCCCGACCGGTGACGCCATGACCATCCGCCCCCTCGTGACCCTTCCCGACCCGATCCTGAAGCAGGTCTCCGAGCCCGTGGGGCCCGTCACCGCCGAGATCCGCACGCTCGCCGCCGACATGCTGGAGACGATGTACGACGCCCCCGGCGTCGGGTTGGCGGCGGTCCAGATCGGCGTCCTGAAGCGCGTGGTCACCATCGATACGTCGAAGGACGAGAATGCCCGCGAGCCGCGAGTCTTCCTCGATCCGGAGATCGTCTGGTCCTCTGAGGAGAAGCGCGTCTACGACGAGGGCTGCCTGTCGATTCCGGAATACTACGCCGAGGTCGAGCGGCCGGACCGGGTGCGGGTGAAGTTCCGCGACCTCGACGGCAAGGAGCAGGAGATCGAGGCCGACGGTCTGCTGGCCACCTGCATCCAGCACGAGATCGACCATCTCAATGGTGTGCTGTTCATCGACCACCTGTCGAAGCTCAAGCGCGACCGCGTGGTGAAGAAGTTCACCAAGGCGGCCAAGCGCGACGCCGCCTGAGCCGTCCGGCCGTGCGCGTCGTTTTCATGGGCACCCCGGACTTCGCGGTGCCGACCCTGGCGCGCCTCGCGCAGGACGGCCATACCATCGCCGCCGTCTACACCCGCGCCCCGGCCAGGGCCGGGCGGGGCATGGCCTTGCGCCCCTCCCCGGTCCACGCGCTGGCCGAGGAGCTCGGCGCCGCGGTGCTGACCCCATCGACGCTGCGCACGCCCGAGGCCGCCGCGACCTTCGCGGGCCACGATGCCGACGTGGCGGTGGTCGTCGCCTACGGGATGCTCCTGCCCCAGGCGATCCTCGACCTGCCGCGCCACGGCTGCCTCAATCTGCACGGCTCGCTCCTTCCCCGCTGGCGGGGCGCGGCGCCGATCCAACGGGCGGTGATGGCGGGCGACGCCGAGAGCGGCGTCGGCGTGATGCGGATGGAGGCGGGCCTCGACACCGGCCCCGTCGCCCTGGAGGCCCGGGTGCCGATCGCCGGGGGCATGACCGCCGGCGAGTTGCACGACGCGCTGATGCCCCTCGGCGCCGGCCTGACCGCTGAGGCGCTGAAGGCCCTCGACGAAGGGACCCTCACCTTCGTGCCCCAGCCGGAGGAGGGCGTCGCCTACGCCCACAAGATCACCAACGAGGAGGCGCGGATCGGCTGGTCGCGGGCAGCGGATCAGGTCGCCGCCCACATCAACGGCCTGTCGCCCTTCCCCGGCGCCTTTTTCGAGGCCGACCTCGGCAAGGGGCCGGAGCGCGTGAAGGTCCTGCGCGCCCTCCCCGCCCAGGGCGCGGGCGAGCCGGGAACGCTGCTCGACGGCGAGGCGACCGTCGCCTGCGGATCGGGTGCCGTGCGCCTGTTGGAACTGCGCCGGGCCGGCAAGGGCGGCAGCGCCACCGGGGCCGAGTTCGTGCGCGGCGCGCGGCTGGCGCCGGGCGCGCGCCTCGGCTGATGCCCCGGTACAAGCTCGTCATCGAGTACGACGGTGGCCCCTTCTGCGGCTGGCAACGGCAGGCCGACGATCCGACCGTCCAGGGCGCCATCGAGGCGGCGTTCCTGCGCTTCTCCGGCGAGGGCGTCCGCCTGACCTGCGCCGGGCGCACCGATGCGGGCGTCCACGCGATCCACCAGGTCGCCCATGCCGACCTCGCGAAGGCGTGGCGCACCGACACCGTCCGCGATGCCCTGAATGCCCACCTGCGCCCGCAGCCGGTGGCGGTCCTCTCCGCCGAGATCGTGCCCGAGACCTTCGACGCCCGCCATTCCGCGATCCGCCGCCACTACCGCTACCGCATCCTCAACCGGCGCAGCCCGGCGGCGCTGACCCGCGCCCATGTCTGGCAGGTACCCTGGGCACTCGACGCGGCCCTGATGCACGAGGCGGCCCAGCGGCTCGTCGGTCGCCACGACTTCACCGCCTTCCGCGCCGCCGAATGCCAAGCGAACAGCCCCGTGCGCACACTGGAGCAGCTCGACGTCACCCGCGAGCGGATGGGCCTCCACGAGGAGATCGTGGTCGCGACCTGCGCCCGCTCGTTCCTGCACCACCAGGTGCGGGCGATGGTGGGCACCCTCATGCTCGCCGGATGCCGCCGCCTCACGGCCGACGACGTGGCCGACATCCTCGCGACCGGCGACAAGACCCGCTGCGGCCCGCTGGCACCGGCCAGCGGGCTGACCTTCGTGGGGGTGGATTACGCCTGACCGCCGCCGTCCTTGCGAGCGAAGCGAAGCAATCCAGGGCAACGGCCTTTCCGGCCAGACGCTAAGGAAAATACGCGTCCAGCACGCGCCCGTAGATCGCGGTCAGCCGCTCGATATCCGCCACCGCCACGCATTCGTCGACCTGATGCATCGTCTCCCCGACGAGGCCGAACTCGATCACCGGGCAGGCGTCCTTGATGAACCGGGCGTCCGATGTGCCGCCCGTGGTGGAAAGCACCGGCGTGAGCCCGGTCTCGGCATGGATCGCCTCCGCGACGAGGCCGACGAAGGCGTCCGGCCGGGTGAGGAAGGCCGGGGAGTTCGAGGGCTGGAGGTCGAGGAGGTACCGCACCGCATTGCCCGCCGCCGCGTCGAGCCTCCGGCGGATCTCGGCGCCGAGCGTCTCGGCCGTCCAGTCGTCGTTGAAGCGGATGTTGAAGGTCGCCCGCGCCGTGGCCGGGATGACGTTCGTGGCCGTGTTGCCCACGTCGATCGTGGTGAATTCCAGGTTCGAGGCGTCGAAATGGGCGGTGCCGCCGTCGAGGGGTTCGGCGATCAGCGCGCTGGTGAGTCGCAGGAGGCCGGGGATCGGGTTCTCGGCCTTGTGCGGGTAGGCGACGTGGCCCTGGCGGCCGAGCACCGTGAGCTTGCCCGTCAGCGAACCCCGGCGGCCGATCTTGATCATCTCGCCGAGGCGCCCGGGATTCGTCGGCTCGCCGAGGAGGCAGTGGGTGAAGCGCTCGCCCCGCGCCCGCGCCCAATCGAGGAGCTTCACCGTGCCGTTCACGGCGGGACCCTCCTCGTCGCCGGTGATGAGGAAGGCGATGGAGCCGGAAAAGCCGCCATCCCGCCGCGCCACGAAGGCCAGCGCCGCCGCCATCATGCAGGCGACGCCGCCCTTCATGTCCGCCGCCCCGCGCCCGTAGAGCATCCCGTCCGCGATCCGTGCGTCGAAGGGGGCGTGGTGCCACGCGGCCTCGTCCCCCACCGGCACCACGTCCGTGTGGCCGGCGAAGACGAGGCACGGCCCTTCGGAGCCGATCCGGGCATAGAGATTCGGCGTGTCCGGGTGCCCGTCCTGCGAGAAGACCGGGCGTTCCACGGCGAACCCGGCGGAGGCCAGGGCCTCGGCCACCACATCGAGCGCCCCGGCATCCTCCGGCGTGACGGAGGGGCATCGGATCAGCGCCTGGGCGAGGTCGAGGGCCGTGGGGGTGGCGGTGGGCGAGGGCATCGCGTCGATCCTGTTTCGCGGCGCGGACCGGCTCACCCCGTCGCGCGGGGGGGACGGGGTCCGGCGACGGCGCACGTATGGTCCATGATGTCCTCCGCGCTCGCGAGCGGCGCGCGGTAGGCCAGCACGATGAGTCCCGGCACGGGATCGTCCGGCCGGGTGGCGACGGCGGCGAGGCTCGTGCGGGTGAGGTCCCGGCGGCCGGGCAGGCGCGCCAGCGCCGCGAAGGGATTGAACGCACCGACCTCGGCCGCCGCTACCCGCAGGGCGAGGAAGCGGTCGCCCGCGAGGCGCACGGGGAATGGCTTCCACTGGGGGCCGACCCCGCGCCCGTGGGCATTCAGGGCCTCGACGACCTTCGGGCGCAGGCAATCGAGGTGAATGTGCAGCTGGTCCTGGCTCCGCCCCTTCGCGGAGTTGACCGCGAGGCCGATATCGTTCTCCGGCACCCTGCCGTTCAGCGCCTCCGTGACGTAGCGCCGGGCGGCGAGGGCCGCCTGCCAGTAGGCCGTGCCGCGCGGACCGCGCAGGATCGGCGCTTCGAGCCCCTTCACCGTATCGGTCGGCATGACGACGAGATGGGTCGGCTCGCCCGGCGCCCGCAGCACCGCGCTCCCCGGCCGGTCGCCCTCGCCGAGATCCACCGCGAGGCAGGGAAAGGTCCGGTTCGCCAGCCTCTTGGCCAGCACGCAGGTCTTCAGCGCCATCCAGAGGACGTCGCGGGTCGGATCCGGCGCCGCCGTCGCGGGGACGGCGAGAAGGCCGGCCATCGCCACCGCGACTCCGGCCCGCCGCCATCCCCGGCCGGCGTCAGTGGTTATGCCGGTGGCCATGGTCGTGATCGTGCGGGTGAGCGTGCGAGTGGTCGTGTTCCTGCGAATGGGTGTGGGAATGCTCGTGCGCATGATCATGATGACCATGGTCATGGGAGTGCGCATGGCTGTGACCGTGATCGTGGTCATGGGAGTGCGAATGCCCGTGCCCGTGCCCGTGATCGTGATCGTGATCGTGATCGTGATCGTGATCGTGATCGTGATCGTGGTGGTCGTGACCGTGGTCGTGGCCGCAGGTGCTGTGATCGTGCGCCATCTTCTCCGGCCGGAAGGCGCGGCTCACCGGGGTGGCGGTGCAGCCCTGGCCGCGGACCAGTTCGGCGGTGGCGGGTGAGGCCGGGACGAGGAGCACGTCGCCGCCGATCTCCGCCGCGACGTGGTTGCCGCCGAGTTGCCAGGCGAGGCGCATGAGGCGGGCCGGGTTCTCGGCCCGGACCTCCAGCAGATCCTCGGCCAGCGCCCGCACCACCACGAGGCGACCGTCCTCCAGCTTCAGCGCATCCCCGTCCTCCAGGGCCCCCGCCTTCGGCAGGTCCACGCCGAAGGCGAGGCCGCCCGTGGCCGTGAGGGTGGCGGGCGGGGCCGCGCGCCCGGCATGGTCGAGGTCAACCGTGTCGGCGACGCGGTCGGCGCGCACCGCCGGGCGGCGGACGATGATCGTGGCTTTCAGCATGGTCGCCTCCGGGGCAGTGGCGGCAGGGCGGCGCCGCATCCTCGCGGTGGCATAGGACCGGAGGGGAAGACGATGCAACTGCGCTGTTTTCGGCAAGGGAACCTTGGCCGTAGGGATCGCGTTGCGTTCCTGCTAAGCTCGAACTGCCACCACAACGGCAAAACGCCGGAACCGATGCACAAGGGAGTTGTCTCAACCATGAAGAAGACCCTCGCGGCCGCCCTCGCCGGCCTCGCAGCGCTGTCGCTCGGCGCCTGCAACACTCCTGAGGACCGCGCGCTCGGCGGCGCGGGCCTCGGCGCCCTCGCCGGAGCGGCCATCGGCGGCGCGGCGACCGGCCGGGCCGGCGGCGCCCTCGCGGGTGCGGCCATCGGCGGCGCCGGCGGCGCCATCGTGGGCGCCTCCACGGCCCCGCGTTGCCCCTACGGCACCTACCGCGATCCCTACGGCAACGTGTACTGCCGCTGATCCGCACCGGGCCGGCCCCGCGCCGGCCCTTCCGCCCCGGGCGCCGCCGGTTTATCCGGTGTCGGCCGGGGCATCCCGGCGGATGATCCCCCTGCCGCGCGATGAGTGACGAAAACCGGACGCCTCCGCCTCTTGGCTCCGGACTTTGGGGAAAGCTCGGCGGAGCCGGGATCGGCCTTGCGGTCGGCGGCCCCCTTGGCGCGCTGATCGGCGGCGTCGCCGGCCACTTCCTCGTCGACAGGGTCGGCGCGCCCTTCGGCCCGACGCCCCGCGACGTGATCTTCACCACCGGGCTCGTGGCCCTGGCCGCCAAGATGGCGAAATCGGACGGCGTGGTCCTGCCCTCCGAGATCGAGGCCTTCGGCCGGGTGGTGCATGTGGAGCCCGCCGCGCAGGCCGGCGTCACCCGCCTGTTCGACCTCGCCAAGCGCACCACCGACGGCTACGAAGCCTACGCGCACCAGCTCGCGACGACTTTCGGCGACGAGCCTGCCCTGCTGGAGGACGCCCTGGACGGCCTGTTCCAGATCGCCGGGGCGGACGGGGCGATTCACGAGGCGGAGGAACGCTACCTCCGGTCGGTCTCTGCCATCTTCGGCTTCGACGACGCGGATTTTCGCCGCATCGCCGCTCGCCACGTCCGGCTGAAGGACGACCCCTACCAAGCCCTCGGCCTCGACCGCGATGCCGACGACGCCACGGTGAAGGCCCGCCACCGCAGTCTCGTCTCCGAGCACCATCCGGACCGTGCCCTGGCGCGCGGCCTACCACCCGAGGCGGTCGCCATCGCGAGCCAACGCCTTGCCGCGATCAACGCCGCCTACGATCTCATCGTGGCCGAGCGCGGGCTCCGGTAGCGCCATGCCCGCCCTTACCCCCGACACGCCCCTCGCCCGCAAGGTCGCCCCCTCGCCGAACCACGGTCCCCGGCGCGGGCCTCGACCGGACATGCTGATCCTGCACTATACCGGCATGGAGAGCGGGGCGGCGGCCCTCGCGCGGCTGCGCGACCCCTTGAGCGAGGTCTCGGCGCATTACGTCGTCTTCGAGGATGGCGGCACCGTTCAACTCGTGCCGGAGGCGGCGCGGGCGTGGCATGCCGGGGCCGGGTCCTGGAAGGGCGTGAGCGACATCAACTCCCGCTCCATCGGTATCGAGATCGTCCATCCCGGCCATGTCGGCGGCTTGCCGCCCTATCCGGACGCGCAGATCGACGCCGTGATCGCGCTCGGCCTGGACATCGCTCAGCGGTGGGGCATCCCGCCGGAGCGGGTGCTCGCCCATTCCGACGTGGCGCCCGAGCGGAAGGAAGATCCCGGCGAGACCTTCCCCTGGCTGCGCCTCGCCGGGGCCGGGCTCGGCCACTGCGTGCCCCCCGCCCCCCTGCGCGACGGACGGTTCTTCGCGGGGGGCGATTCCGGGCAACCGGTGGAGGCGCTCCAGGCGATGTTCGGCCTCTACGGCTACGAGATCCCGGTCACCGGCACCTTCGATGCCCGCACCGTCGCCGTGGTGACGGCCTTCCAGCGCCATTTCCGGCAGGCCCGGGTGGACGGCGTGGCCGATTCCTCGACCATCACCACCCTCCGCGACCTACTGGCCGCACTCCCCGCCCACCCGGCCTGAGGGATCGCCCTCAGACCCGGTGGGCGCTCGCCTGCCGCTCGGCGGGCGGAGGCGCCGGCACAGCCCCGGCTTGGCCGCGCGTGCGCCACAGGCTGTACAGGACTCCCCCCGTGAGCAGAACGAGGGTGACGACGAGGGAGACCCACGGCGGGATGTCGAACAGCCCGAACGTGTCGGCCACGACGATCTTGAGGCCGATGAAGATCAGGATGAAGGCCAGCGCCGTCTTCAGGTAGGCGAAGCGGTCCACCATCGCCGCGAGGGCGAAGTACAGGGCGCGCAGGCCCAGGATCGCAAAGATGTTCGAGGTGTAGACCACGAAGGTGTCGGTGGTGATCGCGAAGATGGCCGGAACGCTGTCGACGGCGAAGATCACGTCGGCGCCGTTCACCAGCACCAGGGCGAGGGCCAGCGGAGTGAACCACAGGGCCTTGCGGCCCGTCTTCGGATCGGTCTGGCGGACGGTGAAGCGGCTGCCGTGCAAGTCCGGGGTGACCCGGAACGTACGCTTGAACCAGCGCACCGTCGGGCTGTTGCCGAAATCGCCGTGCTCCTCCTCGCCGGAGAACAGGATCTTGGCGCCCGCATAGATCAGGAAGGCGGCGAAGAGCGTCAGGATCCAGTGGACCTGATGGACGAGGGCAGAGCCGAGGCCGATCATCAGGCCGCGCAGGATGACCGCCGCCAGGATGCCCCAGAGCAGCACCCGGTGCTGGGCCGCCCGGGGAATGCCGAGCCCCGTCAGGATCATGGCGATGACGAAGACGTTGTCCATGGACAGCGACTTCTCGACCACGAGGCCGGTGATGTACTCCTCACCGGACTGACGGCCGAACTCCCACCAGATGAACCCACCGAAGGCGACGCCGAGGGTGAAGTAGAAGGCGGTGAGGAGCAGGCTCTCCTTCACGCCGATCTCGTGCTCCTTGTCCCGATGGAGAAGACCGAGATCGAAGGCGAGGAGGGCGGCGATGAGGGCGTGGAAGCCCAGCCACATCCAAACGGGTTTACCGAGCCAGTCGGCATACAAAAGATCGACCATAGGCGGGACCTGAAAATCCTTCCGGAAGGGAAAGCATCGACTCCGACATCACGAGCGCTTCAAGGAGCGCCCGCCAGAGGGGCCCGCAGCCGATGGCCGCGACGTAAGTGGGCGAACACGGCGAATCAAGGGCGACGCTCCGCGCTATCCCCGCTTGACACACCGGACCCGGAGCACGCCTCTGCGCGGGATGCAGGACAGGACCGACATCGCCGTGGTCGGCGGCGGCCCGGCGGGGCTCGCCGCCGCCGAAGTGCTGGCCTCGGCCGGACGGCATGTCACGATCTACGACCGGATGCCGAGTCTCGGCCGGAAGTTCCTGATGGCCGGACGCGGAGGGCTGAACCTCACGCACAGCGAGCCGCTGCCCGCCTTCCTCGCCCGCTACCACCCGGAGGGCAGCCTATCGGGGGCCATCGGGCGCTTTCCCCCCACCGCCCTGCGGGCGTGGTGCGAGGGTCTCGGCCAGCCCACCTTCGTCGGCTCCAGCGGCCGGGTGTTTCCCGACAGCTTCAAGGCGTCGCCGCTGCTGCGCGCATGGCTCACGCGGCTCGAAGGTTCGGGCGTGACGATCCGGACCCGGCACCGCCTGACGGGCCTCGGCGACGGCGACCTCCACTTCGACACGGCCGACGGTCCGCTCACGGTGCGTCCCCGCGCCGCGCTCCTGGCCCTCGGCGGGGCGAGCTGGCCGCGCCTCGGCTCGGACGGGGCCTGGGTGCCCCTGCTGGAGGGCCTCGGCGTGCCGGTCGCGCCCCTTCGCCCCACCAATGCAGGCTTCGCCGTCGCGTGGTCGCCGGTCTTCCGCGAGCGCCATGCCGGGACGCCGCTGAAGCGGGTTGCGCTTCGTGCAGCCGGGCAGACGGTGCGCGGCGAGGCCGTGATCACCCGGGACGGCATCGAGGGCGGTGCCGTCTACGCCCTGTCGCGGCTCCTGCGCGAGGCGATCGCCGCTAACGGCTCCGCGCGGCTGGTCGTCGATCTCCGGCCGGACGTGGACGAGGCCGCCATCGCGGCGCGCCTGAGCCGGTCCCGTGCGGGCGACTCCTTCTCGGCCCGGCTGCGCAAGGCCGGGGGCCTCGCGCCGGTGGCGGTCGGCCTCCTGCGGGAATCGGTCGGCTCCGCCCTTCCCACGGACGCCGCCGCCCTCGCCCGCCTCGTCAAGGCCACACCCCTGACCGTCACGGGCATGATGGGCCTCGACCGCGCCATCTCCACCGCCGGGGGCGTCGCCCTCGACGCCCTCGACGGGAACGGGATGCTGCGCGCGCGACCGGGCCTGTTCCTGGCGGGCGAGATGCTGGACTGGGAGGCACCGACCGGCGGCTACCTCCTCCAGGGCGCCATCGCGGGTGGCCGCGCCTCCGCCGAGGGGATGCTGGCTTGGCTCGGGACGGCGGCGGCCTGAGGCGTTTGAAGATTAGGCCGCCGGTCCCCGCCGCGTCAGGGCTTGGCGCAGAACCCGACGATCCCCGTCGCACCATCGGGGCAGGAGGCATCCTCGCCGCCATAGGTCACCGTCCCGGAGCCGAGGCAGCGGGCCGCGACCATGGTGTCTTCACCCTCGCAGGTCACGGTGCAGCCGCCGGCGCAATCGGTCTTGCGAACGCGGCGCAGGCCCGAGGCCGCCGGCCCGGGCTGGCCCGGCGTCCCCGCCACGCCGGGCGCTCCCCGGGCACCGGCCGGGCCCGCCTCGCCCTTCGGTCCCGGTTCACCCCGGGGACCCGGCTCGCCCTTCGGCCCGGCCTGCCCCGCAGGTCCGGCCGGACCCTGGGGTCCGGCATCGCCCTTGTCGCCCTTGTCGCCCGTTTCGCCCCTGGCGCCCGCTTCGCCCTTGGCGCCAGTCTCCCCCTTATCTCCCGCCTCGCCCTTCGGCCCGGTCTCGCCCGCGGGGCCCGGAACGCCCTGCGGCCCGGCGGGACCGGCCTGCCCCTCCGGCGCGCAGTTGGCGACCACCGCCTCGCGCTCGTCGTCGCCACTCTTAAGGGTGACGACGCAGGTCGAGGGCCGGTAGGGCAGCTTGAAGACGAAGCGCCCGCGGGCATCGGCCTGGATCGAGATGTCGCCGTCCATCTCCACGATGGCGCCCGGCTTGCGCACGGAGCCCGAGAGACGGAGATCCCCCGCCTCGATCCGGGCGTCGTAGACCATGATCGGCTGGGCCGGGGCCTGGACGCGGCGGCCCTGCGCACGGGAGGCGGCGGAGCGCGCCGGGGATGCACCCGGGGCGGGCTGGGCTTCGGCCGCCCCCGCGGCGGCGATCATCAGGACCGGCAGGACGGTGGCGAAGCGCATGCTCAACCCAAGGTTACACCGCCCCCTTCGGACGGCGGCGGAACCTTGGCGTCAGCGTTCTCGGAAGGTCAATCACCCGGACGCATCTCTGCATCCTGCGATTGCAGCGTTGCCGCACCGGCCCGCCCGCTCACTCCACCGTGACGGACTTGGCGAGGTTCCTCGGCTGGTCCACGTCTTTCCCCATGGTGACGGCGGTGTGGTAGGCCAGGAGCTGGATCGGTACGGCGTAGACGATCGGCGCCACCACGGGGTCGAGGGCCGGCATGGTGAAGGTCGCCAGCGTGTCGAGCCCGTGCTCCGCCGCGCCCTCGGCATCGCCGATCAGCACGATGCGCCCGCCGCGGGCGGCCACCTCCTGCATATTCGAGACGGTCTTCTCGAACACCGCGTCGTGGGGCGCGATGACGATCACCGGCACACTCTCGTCGATCAGGGCGATGGGGCCGTGCTTCAGCTCCCCCGCCGCGTACCCCTCGGCGTGGATGTAGCTGATCTCCTTGAGCTTCAGGGCGCCTTCCAGCGCCATCGGGTAGCTCGTGCCGCGCCCGAGATAGAGCACGTCCCGCGCCTTCGCGACCTCGCGGGCGAGACCTTCGATCGCCGGTTCGTGGGCCAGCGCCTCGGCCATCAGGCCTGGCGCCTTGATCAGCCCGTCGATCAGCCGCCGCTCGCCCGCCGCATCGAGGGTGCCCCGCGCCCGGCCCGCCGCGATGGCGAGGCAGAGCAGCACGGTGAGCTGGCAGGAGAACGCCTTCGTCGAGGCGACGCCGATCTCCGGCCCGGCGAGCGTCGGCATCACCACGGAGGATTCCCGCGCGATGGTCGAGGTCGGCACGTTGACGACGCTCAGCGTGTGCTGGCCCTGGCCCTTCGCATAGCGCATGGAGGCCAAGGTGTCGGCGGTCTCGCCGGATTGCGAGATGACCAGCGTCAGCCCGTTCTTCTCCAGCGGGGCCTCTCGGTAGCGCGCCTCGGAGGCCACATCGATCTCCACCGGCAGGCGGGCGATCTGCTCGAACCAGTAGCGGGCCACGAGCCCGGCATAGAAGGCGGTGCCGCAGGCGGTGATGTAGACGCGGCTGAGGTTGGCGAAATCTAAGGGCAGCGCCTCGGGCAGCACCACGCGGCCCTCGGCCATGTCGACGTAGTGGGCGAGCGTCCGGCCGACCACCTCCGGCTGCTCGTGGATCTCCTTGGCCATGAAGTGGCGGTACTCGCCCTTGTCCACCCGGAAGGCCTGGGTGGCGATGGTCTGGCGGGTGCGCTCCACCACGGCGTTCGTGGCGTCGCGGAACTCGACCCCGTCGCGGGTGAGGATCGCCCAGTCGCCCTCGTCGAGATAGGCGATGGCGTCGGTGAAGGGGGCGAGGGCGAGGGCGTCGGAGCCGAGATAGGTCGCGCCGTGGCCGAAGCCGACGGCGAGCGGCGCGCCGTGGCGGGCGCCGATCAGCAGGTTGTCCTCGCCGGAAAAGAGGAAGCCCAGGGCGAAGGCCCCGCGCAGGCGCGGCAGGGCTGCGGCCACGGCCTCGACCGGCTTGGCGCCCCGGTCCATCAGGCGGCTCACGAGCTGGACGACGACCTCCGTGTCCGTCTCGCTCTCGAAGCGGACGCCGTCCGCCTCCAGTTCGGCCTTCAGCTCGCGGAAATTCTCGATGATGCCGTTGTGCACGACGGCGAGCCGCGCGGTGGCGTGCGGGTGGGCGTTGGCCTCGGTCGGGCGGCCGTGGGTGGCCCAGCGGGTATGGCCGATGCCGATCGTCCCCGTGAGGGGCTGCTCCGCGAGCTTGGCCTCGAGGTTGACGAGCTTGCCCGAGGCCCGGCGGCGGCGCAGCTCGCCGTGCTCCAGGGTCGCGATGCCCGCGGAGTCGTATCCCCGGTATTCCAGCCGCCGCAGCGCCTCGACCACCTGCCCCGCAACCGCGTCACGCCCGACGATGCCGACGATTCCGCACATGTTCCGACTTCCATTCGCAAGCCCGGCTGAGGGCCAGGCCGACCTGTCACGGCATCCTAGAGGGACGAGGTTACCGCATTGCACCGGCCAGTCCCAGCCCAAAGATCAGGGAGGCTGAACCCCTGCAATTCGGCTGGCTCGGTGAAGCAATTATGAGTTGCATTACCCTCGATACCAAGGCGAAGCCCTGTATTGCGCCGCCGGCCCGTGGCGAGACCGCTGCGGAACCGGCCCGCACCCCCGCGAAGAGTGTCTTCGCAGGGTACAGCCACGGGTGTGCCGTCCTGTCACCGCTCTCATGCTTGGTGTCTGACCGGACAGGCCGCAGCCGTTCACGACGTTCTCCGCGTCTTTGCGAGCAGGGCGAAGAAATCCAGGGCGGCGGGCCATTTCCGAACGGAGGGGATCCCTGGGTTGCTTCGCTGCGCTCGCGAAGACGGTGGTAACGATGGCCCTCTCGGGCGGACACTTCCGAAGACCGGGCAGGCCGCAATCGTCTCATCTCGGTCGGTGCCGGTTCTACTCCGCGAACTCCTCGCCATCCCGCGTCAGCACGCGCTTGATGCTTTCGAGGTGGAGCCGGGCGCTCTCGGGATCGCCCTCGCGCATCTGTGCGGCCGCCACCCTGGCCACGGCGGGATCGACCGGTAGCAGCCTCCGCCCGGTGGAGAGGGCCTTCACCTGCACCTCGGCGGCCCGCTCCAGGTAATAGAGGTCGTCCCACGCCTCCGCGATGGTCGGCCCGGTGACCATCACGCCGTGGTTGCGCAGGAACACGATGTCGGCGTCGCCCAGCGTCGCGGCGATGCGGTCGCCCTCGGCCTCGTCGAGGGCGAGGCCGTTGTAGCGGTCGTCCACCGCCGTGCGGCCGTAGAACTTGAGCGACGTCTGGCCGGCGAAGGCGAGCGGCTCGCCCTCGGTCATGCTCAGCGCCGTGGCGTAGGGCATGTGGGTGTGGAACGCCGCCCGCGCCCGGGGCAGGTGCTTGTGCAGGCGGGCATGGATGAAGAAGGCCGTCGCCTCCGGCTGCCCCTCGCCCTCGACCACACGCCCGTGAAAGTCGCAGATCAGGAGGCTCGACGCCGTGACCTCGCAGAAGGCGAGGCCGTACGGGTTCACGAGGAAGAGGTCGTCGCGCCCCGGCACCACGGCCGAGAAGTGGTTGCAGATCCCTTCTTCCAGTCCGTACCGGGCCGCCATGCGGAAACAGGCCGCGAGGTCGACCCGCGCCTGCCAGAGAGCCTCCCGGTCGAGGGAGGCGAGATCGATCTTGCCGCCTTCGACGACGCGGAATTCATGGGCCATGGTGGTACTCCCCCTTCGTCCCCGAGACCTGTTCGGCCTCAACCGCCCTTACGCCGTTCCTTCAGGGCCAGAAGCTGCGCGCGCATCCGCACCGCCCAGCCGGCCTTCACGATCTGGCGGCCACGGGCGACGGCCAGCGCCCCGTCCGGCACGTCGGTGGTGATGACCGATCCCGCGCCGACCGTGGCGTTCGCCCCCACCGTCACCGGCGCGACGAGGGCCGAATTCGAACCGATGAAGGCCCCGGCCCCGATGGTGGTGCGGTGCTTGAACACGCCGTCGTAATTGCAGGTGATGGTGCCTGCGCCGATATTCGCCTTCGCGCCGATCTCGGCATCGCCGAGATAGGTGAGGTGCGCGGCCTTGGCGCCGGGCCCCATCCGCGCGTTCTTCAACTCCACGAAGTTGCCGATCTCGGCACCCGATTCCAGCACCGCGCCGCCACGCATCCGCACGAAGGGGCCGATCTTCACAGCCGTCTCCAGCGTGACCTCGGTGAGGTGGCAGTAGGCGCGGACGGTGCAGCCATCCGCGATCCGCACGCCGGGGCCGAACACCACGTGCGGCTCCACCGTCACGTCCCGTCCGAGCGCCGTGTCGTGGCTGAAGAACACCGTCTCGGGCGCCGTCAGGGTGGCCCCGCCGAGGAGCGCCACCCGGCGCAGGCGACCCTGGATCACGGCCTCGGCGGCGGCGAGTTGCACGCGGTCGTTGACGCCCTGCGCCTCCTCCTCGTCCACCGGCACCACGGCCACGGCCAGCCCGTCCGCGACGGCGAGAGACACTGCGTCGGGGAGGTAGTACTCGCCGGCGGCATTGTCGTTGCCGATCCGCTCGAGGAGGGCGAGGGCGTGCACGCCGGACAAGGCCATCAAGCCGGCGTTGCATAGGCGGACCCGACGCTCGGCCTCCGTCGCGTCCTTCTCCTCACGGATGGCCAGCACCCGCTCGCCCTCGGTCAGCACGCGGCCGTAGCCGGTGGGGCTCTGCGTCTCGAAGGCCAGCACGGCGATGCCGGCCCCGGCGGCGAGGGGCGCGCGCAGGCGGGTGAAGGTCTCGGGCGTCACGAGGGGCGTGTCGCCGAAGGCCACGATGACGTCGTCCGCCGCCTCCGAGAGCAGCGCCCTCGCGGCGAGCACCGCATGGGCCGTGCCCAGCCGCTCGACCTGCGGGAAGACCCCCGCGCCCGGCGCCTGCCGCTCGATCTCGGCGGCGACGTCGGCCCGGCCCGGCTCGGCAACGACGCCGACCCGCGTCGCCCCCGCCGCCTGCACGGCGGCCAGGACATGCCCGAGCATGGACCGCCCGGCCACCTTGTGGAGCACCTTCGGCAGGTCGGAGCGCATCCTCGTGCCCTTGCCGGCGGCGAGGACGATGGCGGTGAGGCTGCGCGGCGGGGAGACGGTCATCACGGGGTCCGGTCAGGTTCGCCGGCACGCATGGGCCGATCCGTCCTCTCAGGCAAGCACCGCCGCCCGCGCCTGGGCGTGACCGGCCTGCGCGGACCGCTCGCGGCGACGCTCGATCGAGCTCGGGATGCGCAGCGATTCGCGGTACTTGGCCACCGTCCGCCGGGCGATGTCGACGCCCTCGTCCCGGAGCTTCTGCACCAGCGCGTCGTCGGACAGGACGTTCTCCGCCGTCTCGCCGTCCACGAGTTGCCTGATCCGGTGGCGCACGGCCTCCGAGGAATGGGCCGCAGCCCCCGCCGCGCCGGGGATGGCGGCGGTGAAGAAGTACTTCATCTCCAGCGTGCCCCGGCTCGTGCCGATGGCCTTGTTGGAGGTGACGCGGGACACGGTCGATTCGTGCATCCCGATGGCCTCGGCCACGGTCTTCAGGTTCAGGGGGCGCAGGTGGGCGACGCCGTGGGCGAAGAAACCGTCCTGCTGGCGCACGATCTCGGTGGCGACCTTCAGGATGGTGCGG
Organism: Methylobacterium aerolatum; assembly: GCF_022179085.1. Taxonomy (GTDB): domain Bacteria; phylum Pseudomonadota; class Alphaproteobacteria; order Rhizobiales; family Beijerinckiaceae; genus Methylobacterium; species Methylobacterium aerolatum. The sequence continues at coordinate 208,051 of NZ_BPQE01000020.1, read as the reverse complement.
GCGCGCTGTTCGAGGCTGCGCGTCAGCCAGTTGGCGTTCTGGAGCGCTTCCGAAAGGAACGCCTTGTCGCCATCGGCGCGGGCGTTGCGGGAGACGCGGGCATAATAGCTCTGGTTCACGAGCACCCGGGGCAGCGCCTCGCCGTTGAGCTCCACCAGCCAGGACCCGTCCGGCGCGGCGCGGACGAAGACGTCCGGCACCAGCACCTCCACGGCGCTCGACCCGAAGGCGCGACCCGGCTTCGGATCGAGCCGCCGGATCTCGGCGAGCATGTCCACGAGGTCCTCGTCGTTCACGCCGCAAAGGCGGCGCAGGGCGGCGAAGTCGCGTTTGGCCACGAGGTCGAGGCGGGAGACCAGGGCCTCCATCGCCGGGTCGAACCGGTCCTTTTCGCGCAGCTGGATCGCGAGGCATTCGGCGAGATCGCGGGCGGCGACGCCCGGCGGGTCGAAGGTCTGGACCAGCGCCAGCATCCGGGCGACCGTCGCCGGGTCGGCCGCGAGGCGCTCGGCCACCGCCTCCACCGTCTCGCGCAGATACCCGGCGTCATCGACGGCATCGATGAGGAAGCCGCCGATCAGCCGCTCGATGGGATCGCGGGTGGCGAGGTCGAGCTGACTCGCCAGATGCTCGCGCAGGGTCACTTCGGCAGTGAGGGTCGCCTCGAAATCCGGCGCCTCCGCATCGAAGCTGCCGCCGGTGCTGCCGTAGGGCGCCGGGGTGAGGGAGAGCATGTCGCCCGATTCGCCCTCGCTGACGCGGACGGGTGTCTCCTCCGGGAAGACGTTGTCGAGGCGGGTGTCGAGATCGGTTTCGATCTCGCCGCGGCCCGGATCGAGCTCAGGGGCCGACCAAGACTCGCCGTCGCCCCCGTCGAACTCCTCGCCGCCCCGCGGCTCGTCGGCCGTCCCGGCCGCCTCCTGCGCGGCCGGCGCCTCGGGCTCGGCACGCTCCAGCAGCGGGTTTCGCTCCAGCTCGGCCTCGACATAGGCGGCGAGATCGAGGTGCGACAGTTGCAGGAGTTTGATCGCTTGCAGGAGCTGAGGCGTCATGACCAGGGCCTGGCCCTGACGCACCTCGAGCCTTTGCAGCAGACTCATAACCGGCCCCGGATCTCACATTGTATGGCACGACCGGGGCGCCGCCCCGGCACGGTTCTTGCATCGCCTAAGTTTTCATCTCTTTAGACCGATTGGCGCACCGCGTCAAAGGACCGGTGCCGCTCATCCTGTGTGTGGAGTACGCTCCGCAGGGCGAGCGCTCGCCCGCGCCCACGGCTCAAATCGAACCACGGGCGGGTCTCCGCCTCAAGGGGCGGGAGCGCCGCCGAGGGGGGCGGAGCGCCGGACACTCTCACGATATTGCGGGAAAGGCCCTAACGAAGGTTTGCCGGCCCTCCTCCGGGACGGAGCCGTCCGCCGATCGACGGCCTGCCCTGCAAGCCTCTGTGCTTGTTGCCAAACCGCAACCGGTGTAAGACGCCCGGCATCCCGAGAGAGTTCGTTCCGCGAAGGAGCCGTCAGGCATGGCGCGCGTCACCGTCGAAGATTGCATCGAAAAGGTCGAGAACCGGTTCGAGCTGGTGCTCCTGGCGAGCCACCGTGCCCGCCTCCTGGCCGCCGGAGCCCCGCTGACCGTCGACCGCGACCGCGACAAGAACCCCGTCGTGGCCCTCCGCGAGATCGGCGACGGCACCATCACCTCCGAGGACCTGAAGGAGCAGCTGATCCACTCGCTGCAGAAGTACGTCGAGGTGGACGAGCCGGAGGCCGAGGCGGTGCCGCTGCTGTCGAGCTCCCCCGCCGCCGCCGCCGTGGCCCCTCAGTCGTCGAGCGACGATGCCGGCGTCCAGTTCGACCGCATGAGCGAGGAGGATCTCCTCCGCGGCCTCGAGAACCTGGCTCCCCCGGTCGAGACCGACGACGAGGGCGAGTGACCGGCGGGGCGAATCGCCCCGTCCTGTCCACCTCCAAGCGCGTGACGCGCGACATTGCAGGGCAGCGGGATCCGCTGCCCTGACTCGTTTCCGCCCGGCGCCGCCATCCCCGCTGCCGCGCCTTGGGAAAAAAGATGGCAGACCCGCGCCGATTGCGGCGCCTTGCCTCTGGTGTCGGCCGCCGCATTGCGGGAGAATTTCCCCGCGGCGGTGGTGAAGCAGCGTTCAGGAGGCGGCGATTTCCCGGCGGATCATGCGCCAGTATCAACTCGTCGAGCGGGTCAAACGCTATAACCCGGCTGCAAACGAGGATCTGCTGAACCGCGCCTATGTCTACGCGATGCAGGCCCACGGGACGCAGAAGCGGGCCTCCGGCGATCCGTTCTTCGCCCATCCCCTCGAAGTCGCGGCGATCCTCACCGATCTGCACCTCGACGACGCGACGATCATCGCCGCCGTCCTGCACGACACCGTGGAGGACACGGAGGCCACCCTCGACGAGATCCGGCGCCTCTTCGGCGACGAGATCGGCGCCCTGGTCGATGGCCTGACCAAGCTCAAGCGCCTCGATCTCGTTTCCAAGCAGGCCGCGCAGGGCGAGAATTTCCGCAAGCTCCTTCTGGCGGTGGCCGCCGACGTGCGGGTGCTCCTCGTCAAGCTTGCCGACCGCCTGCACAACATGCGGACGCTGGAGCACATGCGCGACGACAAGCGTCGCCGCATCGCCCAGGAGACGCTCGACATCTACGCGCCGCTGGCGGCCCGCATGGGCATGCAGGAGCTGCGCGAGGAATTGGAGGATCTGGGCTTCCGCTTCCTCGAACCCGAGATCTACGCGACGATCACCGAGCGCCTGACCCGCCTCACCGCGAAATCCGGCCGGATGGTCGAGGACATCGAGCAGGTGCTGACGGAGAAGCTCTCGGCCCGGGGCATCCGGGCGGAGGTCACAGGGCGGCAGAAGCGTCCCTATTCGATCTGGTCGAAGATGGAGCGCAAGTCCCTCGCCTTCGAGCAACTGTCCGACATCTTCGGCTTCCGCGTCATCGTGGACCGGCTGGAGGATTGCTACGCGGCGCTGGGCGTCGTGCACACGAGCTGGCCGATGGTGCCGGGCCGCTACAAGGACTACATCTCGACCCCGAAGCAAAACGACTACCGCTCGATCCACACCACCGTGATCGGGCCGAAGAGCCAGCGGGTCGAGCTGCAGATCCGCACGCAGGCCATGGACGAGATCGCCGAGTACGGCATCGCCGCCCACGCCCACTACAAGGATGCCGCCGGCCGGACGCCCGAGGGCAGCATCCACCCGCGCCTCGCCACCGAGAGCGGGGCTTACCAGTGGCTGCGTCGGACCATCGAACTGCTGGCCGAGGGGGACAGCCCGGAGGAGTTCCTGGAGCACACCAAGCTCGAACTCTTCCAGGACCAGGTGTTCTGCTTCACGCCGAAGGGGCGGCTCATCGCCCTGCCCCGGGGCGCCACGCCGATCGACTTCGCCTATGCGGTCCACACCGATGTCGGCAACACCGCCGTCGGCGCCAAGATCAATGGCCGCATGGTGCCGCTGCTGCACGAACTCGCCAACGGCGACGAGGTGGAGATCAGCCGGTCGGATGGCGCCTCGCCTCCCGCGGCCTGGGAATCCCTCGTCGTCACGGGCAAGGCGCGGGCCGCGATCCGGCGGGCCACCCGCGCCGCCGTCCGGCGCCAATATGCCGGGCTCGGCAAGCAAATCCTGGAGCGGGCCTTCGAGCGCGCGGCCAAGAGCTTCACGGAGGACAAGCTGCGCGGCGCCCTGCCCCGCCTCGCCCGCGCGACGGTGGAGGACGTGTTCGCGGCGGTGGGGCGCGGCGAGATGTTCTCCGGCGACGTGGTGCGCGCGGTCTATCCCGACCACCGGGAAGAGCGGCGCCCCTCGGCCGGGCAGTCCGGCACCACCGGGGCGGGCCGCCTCGTCCGCTCGCCCGACCAGACCATGCGCCTGACCTTCAACGGCAGCGAAGGCGAAGCCCTCGACGCGATCCCGATCCGGGGGCTGGCGGGCGACCTGCCCGTGACCTTCGCGCCCAACGGCGGCGCCGTGCCCGGAGACCGGATCGTCGGCATCCTCACACCCGGCGTGGGCGTGACGGTCTATCCGATCCAGTCCGCGGCGCTCGCCGCCTTCGATAATGAGCCGGAGCGCTGGCTCGATGTGCGATGGGATACGGAGGCATCGGGGATGGAGCGCTTCCCGGCGCGGCTCTCCCTGCAATCCATCAACGAGCCCGGCGTATTCGCCCAGATCGCGCAAGTCATCGCCGACCATGACGGCAACATCGACAACATTTCCATGAAGCGCCGGACCCAGGATTTCACGGACATCACCCTCGATCTCTCGGTTTGGGATCTCCAGCACCTCACCGCCATCATCGCTGAATTGCGCAGCAAGCGCCCGGTCAGCAGCGTGCAGCGCGTAAACGGCTAGGGCGTCGTCGATCGGGTTGAGCCACGCCCGTCGATGGCTCCGTGGTCGTCGTTGCGAGCGGAGCGAAGCAAATAGGGAGGCGCACCGTTCGGAGGTGTCCTGCCTCCCTCGATGGCTCCGCTGTCGCTCGCAACGACGGAGATGTGTGAGCCGACGTCATCGACTCCGGCTTCGAGTGGAGGAGCCGCGCCGGACAACTGGCCGCCGCTCGAGGTTGCCGCGCTCCGCTCCCAAGATGAGGAGCGGTCACATCGACGGGCCGCCCGGGATTTTTCGGACATGAAACAACGTTTACTCAAGGTTGCGTGAACTCTTGATGCGCAGAGATTGATCTTCATTGACTAAAAATACGGCGCGAAGGCCCCTGGCCTTGACACTGCGAACCTGCTCAACGATCCTCCCGAATTGAACGCCACAGGGCGCTCACCTTTTCGACTATTTCGATTGTGAACAATGTTTCTTGCCCCGCTGCCTTTTATGGCGGCGTGCAACAGGCGATCACATTCATTAGTTCTTTGTTCTGCGGAAACACTCGATGCAATCGAACCAACGGTGCGCCATCTTCATCGATGGCGCCAACCTGTATGCGACCACCAAGGCCCTCGGCTTCGATATCGACTACAAGAAGCTCCTCAAGGACTTCCAGTCGCGAGAGAACTTGATCCGCGCCTTTTACTACACTGCCATGATCGAGGATCAGGAATACTCCTCGATCCGCCCGTTGATCGATTGGCTGGACTATAACGGCTACCGTGTGGTGACGAAGCCGGTGCGGGAATTTACGGATTCGGCCGGGCGCCGCCGGTTCAAGGGCAACATGGACATCGAGCTCGCCATCGATGCGCTCGAACTCGCGCCCCGGATCGACCACATGGTCCTGTTTTCCGGCGACGGCGACTTCCGTTCTCTGGTGGAGGCCATGCAGCGCCGGGGCGTGCGCGTGACGGTGATCTCCACCATCCAGACGCAGCCCTCCATGATCGCGGACGAGCTGCGCCGCCAAGCGGACGAGTTCCTCGACCTGTCGAGCCTCTCTGCCCGCATCGGCCGCGAGCCGAGCGAGCGCCCGGCGCGCGCCACGTCCGAGACGCCCACGCGCTACCGCGCCGACAGCCGTCCGACCTTGGAGAACCGCTACGGCATCCGCCAGCCGGAGCCGGACGAGGAATAGAAGCCCCTCGTCGCCATCGCGAGCGAAGCGGTGACGAGGACGGTCAAGCCCGCGCCTGCGACTCCAGCCACGCGATGACCTGCCGGGCGCTCTGGTCCGGCGGGAAGACCGGATAGAAGACCTGCGTCACGACCCCGTCGTCGATCACGAGGGTCAGCCGCTTCAGCAGGGTTTCACCGCCGGCCTCCAAGGTCGGGAGCCGCGCCGCCATGGCCAGGGCGCGGTGCGAGTCGGAGAGCAGCGTGAAGGGCAGGTGCAGGCGGGTGGCCGCCTCCTGCTGGTACTCCCGGGTCTGCGTCGAGAGACCGTGGACCTGCCCGACGCCGAGCGCCTTCAACGCCTGGAAGTGATCGCGGAAGTCGCAGGACTGGGGCGTGCAGCCCCGCGCCCCGGGGATCGCATCCCAATCGTCGACGAGGGGCGCCTTCCCGGGCTCACCGGTGCGGGGATAGGCGTAGACCACCGTCCGGCCCTTCAGCTTGGCCAGGGACACCGTGCTGCCGTCCGTGGCCCGCAGGGCGACGTCGGGCACGCGGGCGCCGCGCAGGTGATCCGCGCCGCCATCGTCCTGCGGGGCCGGCAGATCCGCCGGCAGGCTCGCGAGATCGACGCTCATTCCCGTCCTCCCCCTCAGACACCGCACCGGCCAACGCGTGGGTCCGCCGGTCGGATCATCCCCGGTCGCGCAGAAGGCGGGCTTGGTCGCGCTTCCAGTCGCGCTCCTTGACGGCCTCGCGCTTGTCGTGGGCCTGCTTGCCCTTGCCGAGGCCGAGTTCGACCTTCGCGCGGCCCCGCTCGTTGAAGTAGATCTTCAGCGGGATCACGGTGTAGCCCTGGCGCTGGGTGGCGCCGATCAGCTTGTCGATCTGGCGGCGATGCAGCAGCAGGCGGCGGGGCCGCTTGGTGTCGTGGTTGAAGCGGTTCGCCTCGAGATATTCTGGGATGTAGGCGTTGAAGAGCATGAGATCGTTGCCGGAGGGGCCGGCATACGATTCGCCGATCGTCGCCTTGCCGCCGCGCAGGGACTTCACCTCGGTGCCGGTCAGGGCGATGCCCGCTTCCAGCGTGTCCTCGATGGCGTAGTGGTAGCGTGCGGACCTGTTGTCCGCCACCACCTTCCGCCCGGGCTCCGTCTTCGGCGCCATGTCGTATCCGTCTTTCCTCGTTCGCTCCGCCTCAACGCGCCGCCCGCCGGCATGGATGCCGGGCCGGGCGACGCGGTTTCGGGTCGGGGATCAGAGCAGGCCCGCGTGGCGCAGGGCGTCGTCGACGATCCGGCGCGTGTCGTCCGAGATGGCGACGAGGGGCAGGCGCAGGTCTTCGCCCATGTGGCCGAGGCGCGAGAGGGCATACTTCACCGGGCCGGGATTCGCCTCGGCGAAGAGGCCCGACTGGAGCGGGTAGAGCTTGTCCTGGATCGTCAGCGCCTTGGCGAAATCGCCCGAGAGGGAGGCCTCCTGCAGGTCGGCACACAGGCGGGGCGCGACATTGGCGACCACCGAGATGCAGCCGTGGCCGCCCTGGGCATTGTAGCCGAGCGCCGTCGCATCTTCGCCCGAAAGCTGGATGAAGCTCTCCCCCATGGCCTGTCGTTGCTGGCTGACGCGATCGATCTTCGCGGTCGCGTCCTTCACGCCGACGATGTTCTTCAACTCGAAGAGCCGGGCCATCGTCTCGACGCTCATGTCGATGACGGAACGCGGCGGGATGTTGTAGATGATAATCGGGATGCCGATCGCATCGTTCACCGCCTTGAAGTGGGCGTAGAGGCCCCCTTGAGTCGGCTTGTTGTAGTAGGGCGTCACCACGAGCACGGCATCGGCGCCGGCCTTTTCGGCGTGCTGCGCCCGCTCGACGGCCTCGGCGGTGGAATTCGACCCCGCGCCCGCGATCACCGGCACACGTCCGCCCGCCTCGTCGATGCAGGCCTCGACGACCCGGTCGTGCTCGGCATGGGTCAGGGTCGGGCTCTCACCGGTGGTACCGGTGGGGACGAGCCCGTGGCTGCCCTGCTCGATCTGCCAGCGCACGAACTTTCGGAAGGCCTGCTCGTCGAAGGCGCCGTCGCGGAACGGCGTCACCAGGGCGGTCAGCGAGCCCCGCAAGCGGGCCGTCGTCTCGGTCATCTCGGGCATCCCAGGGGATCCAGGCGGTCGTCTCGCCGCCGCGTAGCTGCGCCGTATCGGCGCGAGCGCGAAGACATAGGGGTTCGCGCGGCCTCGCGCAAACGGATCCCGAACAGGACTAACGGGGCCTTAATCAGTCATCGCGCACCCTGTCTCCTTCGCCCTGCGGCCATGAGGAGGGTGGGGTCGTGATCCGAGCCGTCGCCTGGAAGTCCGCACGTTTCGCCGCCCTCGCCGTCGCGATGGGCACCGCCCCCGCACCCCTCGCGCGGGCGATGGATGCCACGCCAGAGGCGGCCGCCGCGCCGACCCGGCAGGACGCCACCGACCTCGCCGGAGACGGGCTGAAGACCGACACCACCCACGCCGAGGACGTGGAGCGCAAGCCCGCCGCCGCCTCGGCCTACGCTTCGGCCGATCCGGACGCGCCCATCGCCTTCCCCCTGCCGGATGCGGGGCTCACACCCGCCGCCCCCGTGCCGGAGGTGCCCGACCTCGCCCGGCCCAAGGCGGCAGGCGAGACCGATCTGACCCTGCTGCGCGGCGCAATCGACCTCTACCGCAAGGGGCAGGTCTCCGACGCCGACCGGATGGCCGACGGCTTCACCGACAAGGCGGCCCGCGCCCTCCTCGAATGGGTGGCGATCCGCGCTGGCGCCGGGATCGGCTTCGAGCGGACGGTGGCCTTCACCCGCGCCAACCCTGATTGGCCCGGCGGCCCGCTGCTGCGCCGTCGGGCTGAGGAGACCCTGCTCAGCGAGCGCAAGGCGCCCGCCACGGTCCGCGCCTTCTTCGCCGGAGCGAGGCCCACGAGCGCGCCGGGCAAGTTCGCCCTCGCCCTGGCGCTGCGCGCCGACGGGCTCGAATCGGACGCCGCCGACCTCGTGCGCGACCTGTGGCGGACGGAGACGTTCGGGCGCAACCTCGAAGCGAAGGTGCAGGACGCCTTCCCCGACCTGCTCACCCGCATCGACCACCGCTACCGCATGGAGCGGGCGCTCCTGCGCGAGGATTGGGAGACCGCCGGCCGGGCGGCGGGCTATGCCGGCGGCGGCTATGCCAGCCTCGTGCGCGCCCGCCGGGCCGTGGAGGATAAGAGTTCCGGCGCCGCCTCGGCGCTCGCTGCCGTGCCGCCGTCGCTCCGCAACGACGCCTCCTACATCTTCTCCCGCGCGCAGTTCTTCCGCCGGGCTGACAAGGCGGCCGAGGCGGCGGCCGTGCTGGCCACCGCTCCCACCAACCCCGACGTGCTGGTCGATGGCGACGAGTGGTGGGTCGAGCGCCGGATCGTCGCGCGCAAGCTCCTCGATGCGGGCGATGCCAAGACCGCCTACGCGGTGGTGGCGGGCCATGCCGCCCGCAGCCCGGAGAAGCGGATCGAGGCGGAGTTCCATGCGGGCTGGATCGCCCTGCGCTTCCTCAACGAGCCGGACAGGGCGGCGGGGCATTTCGCGCGGGTGGCCGCCCTGGCCGAGGGGCCGAATTCCCTGGCGCGCGGCGCCTATTGGCAAGGCCGGGCCGCCGAGGCGTCGGGCCGGGCGGACGAGGCGCGGCGCTTCTACGAGAAGGCGGCGGCGCAGCCCATCGCCTATTACGGGCAGGTCGCCCGCGCCAAGCTGGGGCAGACCAGCCTGCCCCTCCGGGCCGTGCCCGTGCTCGATGGGGCCGAGCGGCAGACCTTCGACGACAGGCTCTCCGTCCGCGCCCTGCGCCTGCTCGAACAGGCCGGCCTCGCCGACCTCGCCCTACCGCTCTTCATCGATTCGGCGCGCGCCCTCACCGACGCCCGGGAGGTCCAGGCTCTCGGCGACGTCGCGACGGAGACCAAGGACGCCCGCGCCCTGGTCGCCGTCGGCAAGCTCGCCCTGCACCGGGGCCTGCCCCTCGACGCCCATGCCTTCCCGACCATCGGCATCCCGTCCTACGACACCTTCACCGCCGTGCCACAGGTGGAGCGGGCGATGGTCTACGCCATCGCGCGGCAGGAAAGTCAGTTCGATCCGAAGGCCCGCTCCGGCGCCGGCGCCAGGGGCCTCATGCAGATGATGCCGGCGACCGCCCTGCGCACGGCCAAGCGCGTCTCCACCGCCTTCGACCCCGACCGCCTCACGAGCGATCCGGCCTTCTGCGCCAAGCTGGGCCAAGCCCATCTCGGCGAGCTGATGGAGGATTGGCGCGGCTCCTACGTCCTCGCCTTCGCCTCGTACAATGCCGGCGGCGGCAACGTGAAGAAGTGGATCGACGCCTACGGCGACCCGCGCAAGGGCGACGTCGACGTGATCGACTGGGTGGAGCGCATCCCCTTCACCGAGACGCGCAACTACGTCCAGCGGGTGATGGAGAACCTGCAGGTCTACCGGACCCGCCTCGACAGCCGCAGCGCCCTGCTGATCGATGGCGATTTGCGCCGGGGCGCGAAGTAGCGTCTCTCCTCACCGCGCTTTATCCGTCATTGCGAGCGCAGCGAAGCAATCCAGGGAAGCGGGACGCCTCCACACGATGCGCATCCCTCGATTGCTTCGCTGCGCTCGCAATGACGCCGGCGTAGCAGCCACGTGCATCGATCCAGTCGGCGACGTCAGCCGGGATTGGAAAAATTGATGCAAGAACAATTCGCTAGTGCAGGCACGCATGAATGAGGTGAGTGCGTCTCTGCACTATAGCGGTTTCGCTCGAACCTGAATCGGCTTTGCACGACGCGCTCTCCTCCCCCTTGCGGGGAGAAGTGGGAGGTGGGGGCGGTGCCGACGGAGCGCGGCGGTGCCTCCTGCACCACCCCCACCCCTTCCCCTCCCCGCAAGGGGGAGGGAGCCCGCGTTCCCCACTGGGACGCGACGATCCAAGTCAAACCGAACCCGCTCTAGCGCCCCTCCTTCGTCAGCAGGAACACCCCCTGCGCCCCGAACAGGTTCCACGCCCACCACGGCAGGGCGAAGCGCATCGCGCGCCCCCGCGAGTCGAGGGCGGCGGCGGTTTCGATCCGGGCGCCAAGGAGGCGACAGAGGCCGACGAAGTCGCGGATCGTGCAGTGGTGGATGTTGGCGGTCTCGTACCACGCCTCGGGCAGGAGGTCGGTCATCGGCATCCGCCCGCGGAGGGCGAGTTCCGTCCGCACCCGCCAATGGCCGAAGTTCGGAAAAGAGATGACGACGTGGCGGCCGATCCGCAGGAGGTGCTCCAGCACCGCGCGGGGCTGGCGCGTCGCCTGGATGGTCTGGGACATGACGACGACGTCGAAGGCGCCGTCGGGGTAGTTGGCGAGGTCGGTGTCGGCGTCGCCCTGGATCACCGGCAGGCCCTTGGCGAGACAGGCATTCACCCCCTCGCGGGACAGCTCGATCCCGCGCCCGTCGATGCCGCGGCGGTCGCGCAGCAGGGCCAGGAGCGCCCCATCGCCGCAGCCGATGTCGAGGACGCGGGCGCCGGCCGGCACCATGTCGAGCACCAGCAGGTGATCGACGCGCGCGCCGGCGGTCTCCTTGGGTAGCCCCTCGGCCGCGCTCCAGGGCGCCGTGCCTCCGTGCGGACCCGCGCTCATAGGCCCCGTGCCCGCGCGGCGGCGTCGATGAAGCCCCGGGCGGCGGCGAACATCGCCGGCTCGTCGAGCAGGAAGGCGTCGTGCCCCTTGTCGGTCTCGACCTCCACGAAGGCGACCGGCGCGGCAGCGGCATTCAGCGCGTGGACGATGACCCGCGAATCCGCCGTGGGAAAGAGCCAGTCGGAGGTGAAGGAGATCACGCAGAAGCGGGTCTTCGTGCCCCGGAAGGCGTTGGCCAGCACGCCGCCGTGATCCGCGGCGAGGTCGAAATAGTCCATCGCGCGGGTGAGGTAGAGGTAGGCGTTGGCGTCGAACCGCTCGACGAAGCTCAGCCCCTGGTGGCGAAGGTAGCTCTCGATCTGGAAGTCGGCATTGAAAGAGAAGGTCGGCGCCGAGCCGCCCTGGAAGCGTCGGCCGAACTTCCGGTGGAGTGCCGGCTCGGACAGGTAGGTGATGTGCGCGCCCATCCGCGCCACGCCGAGTCCCTTGGAGGGGCGGGTGCCCTCTTCCAGGTATCGCCCGTCCGCCCAGGCGGGGTCGGCCATGATCGCCTGCCGGCCGACCTCGTGGAAGGCGATGTTCTGCGCCGAGTGCCGGGCGCCGGTGGCGATGGGCATGGCGGCGAAGACCCGCTCCGGGTACAGCGCCGCCCATTGCAGCACCTGCATCCCGCCCATCGAGCCGCCGATGCACAGGAACAGGCTGTCGATGCCGAAGTGGTCGAGGAGCATCGCCTGCGCCCGGACCATGTCGCGGATCGTCACCAGGGGAAAGTCGAGCCCGTAGGGGCGGCCGGTCGCCGGATCGACGGAGGCCGGGCCGGTGGACCCCATGCACGAGCCGATGACGTTCGAGCAGACGACGAAATACCGATCCGTATCCACCGGCTTGCCGGGGCCGACGAGGGTCTCCCACCAGCCCGGCTTGCCGGTGACGGGATGGGTGTGGGCGAAGTGCTGGTCGCCGGTCAGCGCGTGGCAGATCAGCACCGCGTTGGAGCGGTCGGCGTTGAGGGTGCCTGCGGTCTGGTAGGCGACCTGAAAGGGCGCCAGCGGGACGCCCGCATCGGTCAGGAGCGGCTTGTCCGGCCCGAAGCGCGCGATCATGCCCTTCGGCTCCAGGGCCTGGGAGGGCTCCGCGGCGCGGGGCGGGGCAATCTCGGCGGCGTTCGGCCTCGCGGCCGTATCCAGTTGGGTGTCCATGGCGAGTCTTCGGCGACGGCGTGGAGCCGCAGGGTCCGGTCAGGCCGCCGGCGGCGCCCCATCGGGCAGTGCCAAGCGGAGGTAATCGCCTCCCCTCAGCGCGTCAACGCGGGCCGCCCCCTCAGCGCAGCGCGGCGGCGCAGGCGACGAAGACCAGGGCCGCCCCGGCCGCCGTGATGCAGCCGTTCGAGAACGAACCGGTGTCGCACCGTCTCAGGCGCAAATCGGCCGCGACGGACGTGAGAATGCCGACCACGAACAGAAAGCAGGGAAGCCAGTCGCCAAGCATCGTTTCTTCGACACCAAAAGCAGTCCGGCCCCCGCGATGGCGACCGAGATTGGGACCCTTCAGGGAAACAACAGGCCGAAACGTGACCGGTGCCCCGCGACATTTGTTCCGGGGGTGGACCCGGATCCGGCCGCCCACGACGACGTCGCAGTCGCTCGGTGTCGCCCGGCCCAGCTTCATCGCCGGGCGAAATGCTGTACAGGGACCGCATCGTCGCATCCGCGATGCCGTCCGACCGTCATCACCCATGTCCGCCAGCCTCACCCGCCCGCCCGTCACCGCCCGCCCCGAGCCCCGGCCCGGCGTTTTGGCGATCGACACCTATGTCCCCGGCAAGAGCGGTCGGCCCGGCGGCGGCAAGATCCACAAGCTCTCCTCGAACGAGACGCCCCTCGGTCCGAGCCCGGCGGCGGTGGCCGCCCTGCATGCCGCGACGGCCAAGCTCGAGGTTTATCCCGATGGCCGGGCGACGGAGTTGCGGACTGCCATCGGCAAGCGCTTCGGGCTCGATCCCGAGCGCATCGTCTGCGGCGCGGGCTCCGACGAGTTGCTGTCGCTGCTCTCCTACGCCTATTGCGGGCCGGGGGCCGAGGGCATCTACTCCGAGCACGGCTTCCTCGTGTACCGGATCGCGATCCTGGCCTCGGGCGGCACCGCCGTGGTCGCGCCGGAGCGCGACCTCACCACGGATGTCGATGCCATCCTCGCCAGGGTCACGGAGCGCACGCGGATCGTCTACGTGACGAACCCGAGCAATCCGACCGGCACCTACCTCTCCTTTCCGGAGATCCGCCGTCTGCATGCGGGCCTGCCGCCGCACGTGCTCCTCGTGATCGACGGCGCCTACGCCGAGTACGTGCGGGCGAACGACTACACCGCCGGCCTGGAACTCGCCCTGGAGTCCGAGAACGTCGTGATGACGCGGACCTTCTCGAAGATCTACGGCCTCGCCGCCGTGCGGATCGGCTGGATGCTCGCGCCCGCCCACGTGGTCGATGCCGTCAACCGCATCCGCGGGCCGTTCAACGTGTCGGGCCCCGCCATCGCGGCGGGCGTCGCGGCCATCGCCGACGAGGGGCACATGGCGGCGGCGGCCGCCCACAACGCCGAGTGGCTGCCGAAGCTCACGGACGGCGCGCGGGCGCTCGGCCTCACCGTCACGCCGAGCGTGGCGAACTTCGTACTCATCCACTTCCCCGACGAGCCCGGCCGTTCGGCCGAGGATGCGGATGCGTTCCTCACCGAGCGCGGCCTCATCACCCGACGGGTCGCCGCCTACGGCCTGCCCAACGCTCTGCGGGTGACAGTGGCGGGCGCCGAGGCGAACACGGCGTTCCTGGCGGCGCTCGGCGACTTCGTGCGGGGCGCCCGTGGCTGAGCCCGCTGCCGCCGCGCCGCCCGTCGATCGCCTCGCCATCGTCGGCCTCGGCCTGATCGGCTCCTCCATCGCCCGCGCCGCCCGCCGATACGGGCTCGCGCGCGACATCGTCGCCATCGACGGCGACGAGGCCGTCCGCGACCGTGTACGGGACCTCGCCATCGCCGACCGCGTCACCGGAGACGCGGCCGAGGGAGTGGAGGGCGCCGACCTCGTCGTGCTCTGCGTGCCCGTGGGCGCCATGGGGCCCGTCGCCGAGGCCATGGCCTCGCGCCTGAAGCCCGGCGCCGTCGTGTCCGACGTCGGCTCCGTGAAGGGCTCCGTCGTGGCGGCGATCCAGCCTCACCTGCCGGACGGCGTCGCCCTGGTTCCGGGCCACCCCATCGCCGGCACCGAGTATTCCGGGCCGGATGCGGGCTTCTCGACCCTCTTCGCGGGCCGGTGGTGCATCCTCACCCCGCCCGACGGCACGCCCGACGCGGCCACCGAGCGGGTCCGCGCCCTATGGGAGGGCATGGGAGCCCTCGTCGAGACCATGAGCCCGGAGCACCACGACCTCGTTCTCGCCATCACGAGCCATGTCCCGCACCTCATCGCCTACAACATCGTCGGCACCGCCGCCGACCTGGAGGCGGTGACGCAATCCGAGGTGATCAAGTTCTCCGCGAGCGGCTTCCGCGACTTCACCCGCATCGCCGCCTCGGACCCGACGATGTGGCGCGACATCTTCCTCAACAACCGCGATGCGGTGCTGGAAATGCTCGGCCGCTTCAACGAGGATCTCGCCGCCTTGGCCAAGGCCGTGCGCTGGGGCGACGGCGACGCGTTGCACGCCATGTTCACGCGCACCCGCGCCATCCGCCGCAGCATCGTCGCCCTTGGGCAGGACACGGCCGCCCCGGATTTCGGCCGCCCGCGGCCGGAGGAGGATGGCGGCAAGGCGTGACGGGTTCGCCGACGGCATCGGCTTCCCACCGTCTGTCCCCCTTCGTCCGCGAGGGCGCAGGGTGATCTGCCCGGGGGCGGCGGCAGACCGGCGACGATCGCCTCAATACAGCGGCGCCAGCCGCACGTTCGGGATCGGGAAGCCGCTGAACAGCACCTGCCCGTCCACCAGCTTGAGGGGCGGCAGGGCCTTGAGCGGCGGGCCGGACTCCGAGGGGGGTTGATCCGGCGGCGTCCGGCCCCGGCCAAGGCCGAGCAGGCCGCCCACGAGTTGGCCGACCAGCGCACCCTCCTTCGAGCCGAACCTCTGCCCGACGATGGTGCCGATCAGCCCGTCGACGCCCGCCGCGCGCAGGTCGATCTGGCCGGTGGGGCGGTGGGCGTCGTCGAGGGCGACGGCGCCCCGGGCCTGGATCCGCTGATCCCCCTTGGCGAGGGAGAGGGCACCGAGGTCGAGGACGCCGCCGGCCTGCCGCCACTTCTCCAGTTCGCGCGGAACGGCGCCGGTGCCGATGACCGTGGCATGGGACACGGTGGCGTCGAGGGAGGCATCGAGGGGTGCATTTCCCCCCGTCATGGCGTCGAGGAGCGGCACGGCGGCCTGCGCCAGCTGCAGGCTGACATCGACCGCGCCCTCCGTGCCGTAGCGGACGGGGTCGGGCCGCGCGTGCAGTTCGAGGTGGCGTCCCGCCACGGCGACGGTC
This sequence comes from Methylobacterium aerolatum, assembly GCF_022179085.1. Taxonomy (GTDB): domain Bacteria; phylum Pseudomonadota; class Alphaproteobacteria; order Rhizobiales; family Beijerinckiaceae; genus Methylobacterium; species Methylobacterium aerolatum. The sequence continues at coordinate 192,289 of NZ_BPQE01000020.1, read as the reverse complement.
TGCATGCCGGCGCCGGCGACCGTCACGTTAGGATCGTCGACGACCAGCGAGGCGCGTGTGAACCCCTCGGCGGCGCCGTGGAAGCTGCCCTGGAGGCTGCGCCACGTGACGTCGCCGGTCAGGTCGCCCTGCTGGACGTGGAACGGCCCCTGGCTCTGCAGAATGACGAGGCGGGGCTGATAGATCTGCGCCACCACCGTGGTCGGGCCGAGGCGGAAGCCGCCGTCCGACCGGCTGAGCGCCAGGGAGGCGCAGCGCAATTCGATGCGGAAGGGGTAGCCCGTGATACTGCGTTGATCACAGGTCCAGGTCCGCCCGGCGGCCGCCTCCCGGGCCGTCCAGCCGTCGATCTCGGCCTCGGCCTTCCCGCGGATCCAAAACCAGCCCGCGCTCCAGGCCGCCGCAAGCACGGCGAGGAGAATGTAGGGGAGGAACAATCCCAACCGGGTCCGGCGCCGTGCCGGCCGGGCGCCATCGGGCGTCACCCGGTTGCGGCTGTCCATCCCCTGCGTCATGCGCCAAAGCCTCCGCGGGCCGTTCGTTCGGTCCGCGGCCGTATCCCGCCTTCACGCCCCCGCGCAAGGCCCGCAGATGGTCAAACCTGACGCGGCTCCGCCGTTTCGGAGCGAAGGTCGTCGACGATGATGCCGCGCTCCCGCTCGCTCTCGGCGAGTCGATGAACGTGCAGCTCCGTTGCGCCGCGCTGGCGCGCCCGGTCGAGCCAGACCCGGCGGAGATGGTCGCGTGGGCTCTCGCTCGCACTCGCCACGGACACCATCTGCGCGATACCGGTGGCGTCCCTGCGCACGGCGATGGTCACCGCCTCGTTCATATCCTCGGGATCGAACTCCCCGGCCGGATGGACGCCGACCACGTAGCGGCGCCCCGACCGGCCGCGCCATGCCGAAAGCGCGAGGGCGGGAGCGCCCCGCAGACCCTGCGCCGTCCTCAAACGTTCCTCACGCACGTCCTGCCTCCGTTGATGATCGTCCTTCAGGTCGCGGAGCGCGGCCGACCAGGACAGGGCTCTTTTGTTCGACATTTGTTCTCTTTTAGAACGAGTTTTCCACAGGCGTCAAGGACGCTTCGCCACTCAGTCGTATGTGGGTTTTGCCCCCGTTTTCCACAAGGTCGCGACGGGGCGCCCCGGACCTCGGCCCGCGCTTCAGGACCGGTTGGTGGCGGCGGGCGCCTCCTCGGGCGCGACCTCGTAGCCCGCGCCCGCCAGATCGCTCAGACCGCGGCCCATCAGGGCGTTCGAGGCGGCCTCGATGCGATCCTGCACGAGGGTCTGGAACTCCGTCCGGGGGAGGCCCGGCGCGATGGGCGGCAGGAACTCGATCACGGCCTTGCCGGGCCGCCGGGTCAGGCTGTTGCGGGACCAGAACAGGCCCGTGTTGAGGGCGACGGGCTGGCAGGGCACGCCGAGCGCCACGTAGAGATGGGAGAGGCCCTGCTTGTAGGCGGGGGGCGCCCCCGGAGCCCGGCGGGTGCCCTCGGGAAAGACGATGAGTTGCGCCCCCTCCGCGACGGCCCGCGCGGCGGAGGCGTTCATCAGGCTCATCGCCCGCGTGCCCTTGGACCGGTCGATCGCGACCATTCCACCCCGGGAGAAGAACCAGCCGAGCAGCGGGATGGCGAGGAGTTCGCGCTTCAGGACATAGGCGAATTCCGGGAAGACCACGCAGAGCGCCAGTGTCTCCAGGGCGGACTGGTGCTTGGCCGCGACGAGGAGCGGTCCGGGAGGGATGTTCTCCCGGCCCCGGAACTCGACCTCCGTGCCCGCCACGTGGTGCAGGAGCCAGAGGCTCACCCGGCCCCAGAGGCGGGCCACGCGCAGGACGCCCCGCCGGGACGCGAGAGCGGGCAGGCCGACCGTCGCGATGACCGTCGTCGCGAGGTAGAAGCAGAGGTTGAAGGCGAGGGAGCGCAGGGCGAGCATCGGGACCGTTCCGTGGACGCTCCCTTTAGATCATTTTCGGCCTTTGTGGATGCCGCCTTGGACGGGGGCGGCGGGGGAATTCCACCTCAGGTCGGTGCCGGACCGTCCGTCCGGCCCGCGCTGCGTCCGGCGACCAGCCAGTAAACGAGGCCGGCCGACGCCCCCACCACGAAGAGGATCAGCGTCAGGCGCGCCTCAGCGGCGGCGACGCCGGGGGAGCCGGGGCGGGGGGACCCCCGCACGAGCCAGGGCAGCAGCGCGGTCAGCAGCCCACAGCCGCCGCCGTACCAGAGAAGGCTGCGCCGGCCCATGACCTCGCCGGCCGTCGCCACGACCACCGGTGGCACGAAGAGGAGCAGGAACAGCGCCTTGGCGAGCCCCGCCACGAGCATGAGCACGCTCTCCGGCGGCAACCCCGCGGCCATGTCGCCGAAGGCGGCATCCAGCCCGGCCAGCGCCCCCTGGGTGAGCCACGCATTCGCACCGGGATCGAACAGCAGGGCGAGCGTCAGGGCGACGCCCCCCGCGGTGACCGCGAGGAGCAGGGCGAATCCGCCGAGGACGAGACGGCCGAGGGCGCGCATCACCCGTGGGCGGGGGTCGCCCCTCCCGTGCCGTGCCCATCGCCGGACTTCTTGCGGAAGCGCCCGACGCGGATCGCGAGCTTCCGGATCACCACGTAGAAGACCGGCGTCAGGAACAGGCCGAAGAAGGTCGCGCCAATCATTCCGAAGAACACGGCGGTGCCGAGCGCCTGGCGCATCTCGGCGCCGGGGCCCGTCGCGATGACGAGGGGCAGCGTACCGAGGATGAAGGCGAAGGCCGTCATCAGAATCGGCCGCAGGCGCAGGCGGCAAGCCTCCACCGCCGCCTCAACCGGCCCGCGCCGCTCCCGCTGCTCGATGTCGTGGGCGAATTCCACGATCAGGATCGCGTTCTTGGCGGCCAAGCCAATCAGCACGATCAGGCCGATCTGGGTGAGGATGTTGTTGTCCTGCCCCCGGAACTGCACGCCGCCCAGGGCCGCGAGCACGCCCGTCGGCACCACCAGGAGGATCGCGAGCGGCAGGGTCCAGGACTCGTACTGAGCCGCCAGGACGAGGAAGACGAGGAGCACGCCGAGCGCGAAGACGTAGGCGCCCGTGCCGCTCGCCGCCTTCTGCTGGTAGGCGATCTCGGTCCAGTCGTAGGAATAGCCGTCCGGAAGGTTCTTCTTGGCGAGGTCCTCCATCGCGGCGAGCGCCGTGCCCGTCGAGACGCCGGGCTTGGCCACGCCCTGCACGGGAATCGAGTAGTACAGGTTGAAGCGCTGGACGATCTGCGGACCGGTCACGTCCCGCACGCTGGCGAGCGTCCCCATCGGCACCAGAGCCCCGGTGGAAGAGCGCACCTTGATCTGCGAGATGTCCTGGATCGACGTGCGGAACGCCGCGTCGCCCTGCAACCGCACTTGGTAGATGCGGCCGAGGGTGTTGAAGTCGTTGACGTAAGTGCCGCCGAGATCCGCCTGGACCGACGAGAACACGTTGGCCAGCGGCACGTTCAGCATCCGCGCGATGGTGCGGTCGATGTCGAGGTAGAGCTGCGGCGTCGAGTTGTCGAAGGTCGTGAAGACCCGCTGCACGTCGTTGCTCTGGTTGGCCGCGCCGATCAATTGGCCGGCGGCGGCGGTGAGGGCGCCGATATCCGAGGATTGGCGGCTCTCCACCTGCATCTTGAAGCCGCCGCCGTTGCCGAGGCCACGGACCGGAGGCGGCGGGATCACGATGACCCGCGCCTCCTGGATACCGCTCGTGGCCTTGAGCACGTCGCCGGTGACGACGGCGGCGGTGCGGCCCGTCTCCGCGCGTTCCTTGGCGTTCTTAAGCGTGAGGAACATCACGCCGGCATTGGTGGTGTTGGTGAAGGTGGCGCCGTCGAAGCCCGCGATGATCACGGCGTTGGTCACACCGTCCACCTTGCGCGCCTGCGCGGCGGCCTTGAGGATCACGTCGGTGGTCCGGTCGAGGGAGGAGCCGGACGGCAACTGCACCACGCCGATCAGGTAGCCCTGGTCCTGATCCGGGATGAAGCCCGTCGGCGTGGTCTGCGCGAGATGCAACGTCCCGGCGATCACGCCCGCATAGACCAGCAGCATTACGCCGAGGCCGATGACCCCGGCGGTCAGTACCCTGACGGACCGGCCGTAGTACTCCGAGGTCGCGTCGAAGGCGCGGTTGAAGCCGTTCGCCAGCCAGTTGACGAACCGGGTCAGGAAGAAGCGCGGCTCCTTCCGTGCATGGTGCGGCTTCAGGAGGATCTTGCAGAGCGCCGGCGACAGGGTCAGCGAGTTGAAGGCCGAGATCAGCGTCGAGGCCGCGATGGTCAGGGCGAACTGCTTGTAGAACTGGCCGGAGATGCCGGGGATGAAGGCGGTGGGCACGAACACCGCCGCCAGCACCAGGGCGATGGCGATGACCGCGCCGCCCACCTCGTCCATGGTCTTGTGCGCGGCATCGCCGGGGGAGAGCCCCTCGGCCATGTTGCGCTCGACGTTCTCCACCACCACGATGGCGTCGTCCACCACGATGCCGATGGCGAGCACGAGCCCGAACAGGGTCAGGTTGTTCAGCGAGAACCCGAACGCCGCCATCGCGGCGAAGGTGCCGATCAGCGAGACGGGGATCGCGATCACCGGGATCAGCGCCGTCCGCCAACTCTGGAGGAAGACGAGCACCACGATGACCACGAGGCCCACCGCCTCGAACAGAGTCTTGTAGACCTCTTGGATCGACTCCTCGATGAACTCGGTCGGGTTGTAGGCGATGCGGTACTCGACATCGGGCGGGAACTTCGCCTTGACCTGCTCCATCACGCGCTTGACCGAGGCCGCGGCCTCCAGGGCGTTGGTGCCGGGGCGCTGGAAGGCACCGATTCCGACGGCGGGCGTCTCGTTCAGGAAGGAGTTGGTGGTGTAGTCCTTCTGCCCCATCTCGACGCGGGCAATGTCCTTCACGCGGACGAGGCGCCCGTTCGACGCCTTGATGATCACCTCTGCGAACTGCTCCGGCGTCTTGAACCGGGCCTGGGACTGCACGACGAGCTGGAACGCCTCGCCCTTGGCGGCGGGCGGCCCGTTGAGCTGGCCGGCGGCGACCTGGACGTTCTGCTCCTGCAGGGCGGAGGTGACGTCCGTGACTGAGAGGCCGTAGGCGGCGAGCTTGTTGGGATCGACCCAGATGCGCTCGGCATACTCGCTGCCGCCGAACACCGTGATGTCGCCCACGCCGTCGAGGCGCAGCAACTCGTCGCGGATGTTCAGGTAGATGTAGTTGGCGAGGTAGTTCTGGTCGTAGGTCTTGTTCGGCGAGAGCAGGTGCACGACCAGCATCAGGTCGGGCGACGCCTTTCGCACGGTGACGCCGAGGTTGCGCACGTCCGGCGGCAGGCGCGGCTGGGCGACCGAGAGGCGGTTCTGCACCAGCACGTTGGCGATATCGAGGTTGGTGCCGACCTTGAACGTGACGGTCAGCAGCATGTTGCCGTCGTTGGTCGACAGCGACGTCATGTAGAGCATGTTGTCGACGCCGTTGACCTCCTGCTCGATCGGCGTCGCGATGGTGGCCGCCACCGTCTCGGCGTTGGCGCCGGGATAGGAGGCGCGCACGGTCACGGTGGGCGGCACGATCTCGGGATATTGCGAGACCGGCAGCGTCTCGTAGGCGACGAAGCCGAGGATCAGGAACACGATCGACGTGACGGACGCGAAGATCGGCCTGTCGACGAAGAAATGGGCGAAACGCATCGGTCGAACCTCATGGAGGAGCATTCGGCCCGTGGGCCCGGCCGCGCCTCGTCAGTCTCTGCCTCGCGGCCCCCGGCGCAGGATCCGGGATCCGCGCCTGTAGGAACCGCTCGATGGCGCGTGGCGGGGGTTTCGTCCCCCGCCCTGCGCCCCGCGTCGTCCGTGCGACGCCGGGCGACCGGCGCGCGAATCCCGTCCGCTCAGGTCTTGCTCGGCGGAAGCTCGATGGTCTCCGGCGTCACCTTGGCACCGGGGCGGACCCGCGACAGCCCGTTGACCACCACCATCTCGTCGCCCTTCAGCCCGTCCTGGATAACCCGGTAGCCATCGACCTTCGGCCCCAGCTTCACGTCCCGCTGCTGGATCGTGTTCTCGGGTCCGAGGAGATAGACGATGCGCTTGTCTTGGTTGGCGGCCACCGCGTCGTCGGGCAGGAGGATGCCCTGGTAGGGCTTGGTCGCCGGCATCGCGACGATGCCGAACAGGCCGGGCTTGATGAACTTGTCGGGATTCTCGACCGTGGCGCGCAAAAGCACCGTGCCGGTGTTGGTGTCGACGCGGTTGTCCACGAAGTCGAGGGTGCCCTTGCGGGTCGGCTTCGCCTCGCCGGACAGGGCGATGGCGATCGGCACGCCCTTGCCCCGCTGGGTCTGCCCCATGCCGATGCCGAGGGAGTTCTGATACTTCAGAAACGCCTTCTCATCGACGAAGAAGCTGAAATAGATCGGATCGAGGGAGACGATCGTGGTCAACAGCGTCTGGTCCGCGATGACGATGTTGCCCTCGGTGACGTTGCGCTGGCTGATCCGCCCGTCGATCGGCGACTTCACCTCCGTGAAGTTGTAGTTGAGCTGGGCGTTGTCGAGGGCCGCCTGGGCGCTGTCGACGTCGGCCTGGGCGGTCTGCGACGCCTGCCGCCGCTGGTCCGTGACCTGCTCCGAGATGTTGCCGCTGCGCGAGAGCGTCTGCGCGCGCTCCAAGTCGGTGACGGAGAAGTTCTGCCGGGCCTTGGCCGAAGACAGGGCCGCCTGGGCCTGCTCCAGCGCCGCCTTGTAGGGCCGCCGGTCGATGACGAAGAGCACGTCGCCCTTCTTCACCGTCTGGCCGTCCATGAAGTTGATCTTTTCCAGGTAGCCCGTCACCCGGGCGCGCACCTCGACGTATTCGACCGGATCGAACCGGCCGGTATATTGATCCTGCTCGACGATCTGCCGGACGACGGGCTTGGCGACCGTGACCTTCGGCGGCGGACCGCCGGGCGCCTGGGCCCGGGCGGCGGATGGAAGGGTGGATGCGACCGCGGCGAAGCCGACGAGAAGCGTGAAGGTGCGTGCGAGTCGGCTGCGCATCGGAATTGTTTTTCGTCCCTTGGCTACCGCGCGCTACTACCGCTTCGGCAGAAACGCTTGTGCGCGAACACACATGACAGCGCTCGCCCGGTCTGGGCGTGCGGATTACCGGGCGATCTCTTCGCCGGCTGCGTACCAATCCTTGAAGCCGCCGCGATAATGCTCGGTGAGTTCGAGGCCGGACCGTTGCGCGGCGACGAGCGCGTTCGCGGACCGCACCCCGGCCGCGCAGCTGAGGACCGGCCGGCGGCCATCCGCCCTGACCAGTTCGGCGAGGGCCGACGGATCGAACTCCGACAGGGGGTGCGAGACCGCGCCGGGGATGTGGCCAGCCTCGTATTCATGGGCCTCGCGCACGTCGATGACGAGGATGGACCCATCCGCAAGGCCCTGCTTCACCGCCTCGCGATCAAGGTCGATCACTGTCATCCACATGCGCTCCGTGTACGGCCCGATAGAGGGGGCTGACGCTTTTCCATATTCGTCAGTCCCCCGCGACGCAACTCGGGCGCTAGGGCGTCGCAGTCAAGTCGGCGCTGCGCCGTGTCACGGCAGGGCGGACAGGACCGGCGCCACCGCCGCGAAGTGCCCCGGCCAGTCGGGCGGGGCGTAGGCGTCGAGCCGAGCGGCGAGCTCGGCGCGAAGGGCCGATTCGGGTTCGCTCAGCGCTTCGATGGCCGTCCGCCAGCCGGGACCGTCCAGGGGATCGCGCAGGAGGGCGAGGCCGCCCGCGATCTCCCGGTGGGCCGGAATGTCCGAGGCGACGACGGGCAGACCCGAGGCCATGGCCTCGACGACGGGAATGCCGAACCCCTCCGTGAAGGACGGCATGAGGAGGGCGGTGCAGGAGCGCAGGAGGGCGGCGAGGCCGTGGGTGGAGAGGCCCGTGGCTTCGACCACGTGCGCCTGCACGGCGGGGCAGCGTTCCAGCATGTCGATGGCGCTCTCGGCTTCCCATCCCCTTCGTCCGACCACCACGAGGCGCGGCGTGCGCTCCCCGAGCCGCTCGGCCAGGTCCCGCCAGAGCTGGAACAGAAGCAAGTGGTTCTTGCGCGACTCGATGGTGCCGCAGACGACGAAGGTCGGCCGGTCGAGACGCAGGCGCGGTCCGTCCCGCCCGAAGGCCGGCTCGACACCGAGATGGCCGACTGCGACCGGAGGCGGGGACCGGCCCCATCCGGCGAGGAGCCGCAGCAGGCGGTCGCCCGTATCGACGGAGTTAACGAGGATCGCCGCCGCGTGCCGCCCCACGGTGCGCATCCGCTCCCCGTGGCGCCGGGCTTCGCCGGGACGCCCGTATTCCGGATGGGAGATCGGGATGACGTCGTGCACGAAGAAGGCCGCCCGCACGTCGCGCCGGTCGTAGAGCCAATCGAAGCGGCGGGGATCGTCGAGGCGCAGGTGCGACGTGTGCAGGTAGAGGCAGCCCTGGGGCAGGCTCCCGACCGGACGGGACCCCGCGAGGATCCCGGCCACCGTCCGTGCCTGGATCAGTCGCCGCCGCAGGGGCGGGATGCCGGGCCGCGCCGGAACCGGCGGCCCGCCGGCCTCCGGGGATTGCCCGAGCCGGGCGGCGAGGCGGCGATAGGCCGGATCGAGCGCCGCCGGGCGATCCTCGACCCAACCCCCCTCCACCGACGCGACGATGGCTTGCGAGCGCTCCCGGTCCAGGACGCGGGGGCCGAACGCCGTCGAGACCACGCCCATCCGCTCCCCCGGCCCGTCGAGGACCGCGTGGGCATAGGCGAGATCGACCCGATCGATCCCCGAGGGGCTCGTGTGCTGGAGGCGGGTGACGAGGCGCGTGAGGTCGAAGGCGATCGGTCGCTGGATCTTCACGGTCGGGGCCTGACCTCGCGTCGTGGGCGGATGCGCACCCTGCCTACAGGCGACGGCGCCGCGAAACCAGGGTCGGCCTCCCCGCCCGCACCGGCGGGATCGTCCGTCCGCCGCGCGGCCCGCGGAGGCGGAAACCGGGAACGGATCGTCCGGAATGCCTGATCGGTGCTGCGGAGTGCGTTTCAGGGCTTGCCTTCTCCCGCAAGGAGAAGCTAAGAGCGCGCACCCTTCGGGGCGTCGGAGTGTAGCGCAGCCCGGTTAGCGCACTAGTCTGGGGGACTAGGGGTCGTGGGTTCGAATCCCGCCACTCCGACCATTATTTTCCTGACGGGCCAGGGAGATACGAGAGGCGGCCTCCGGGCCGCCTTTCTCGTTTCCGGGGGTGAACAGCGGCCACCCCGATCCGTCCGGCCGGTTATCTCAACCAGTAATGATCCGCTTCGAGGGGCGGGGGCAGCGGGCCGCCGACGGCGTCGAGCACGGTGCGCTCGACGGTGCGCAGCATCGCGTCCATCGGCAGGTCGTTCTGCTCGCGGCCGAAGGGCTCTTCGAGTTCGTCGCCCAGGGCGTCAAGGCCGAAGAACGTGTAGGAGACGAGGGCCACCGCCAGCGGCGTCGCCCAGCCCAGGGAGCCGGACAGGCCCACCGGCAGGAAAAGGCAGTAGAGCCACGCCGTCCGGTACACGAGCAGCGTGTAGGCGAAGGGGACCGGCGTGTGCCGAATGCGCTCGCAGGTGGTGTGGATCGCCGAGAGTTCGGCGACGCGCCGTTCCAGCATGGCGAACAGGACGTCGGTGATGGATCCCGCCCGGTAGGCCCGGGACAGGTCCGCGAGGAGCAGGGCCAGGATCGCGTCCGCCGGGCTCGGCCGGTCGACGAGGAGCGCCCCGTCGGACTTGGTGAGCCACAGGGAGGCGGCCTTGGTCTCATCCGCCCCGCGCAGGCCGGCATGAAGCGCGCTGGCGAAGGCAACCACGCGCAGGAGGCAGATCCGCCGGGTTTCGAGGTGCTCTGCGCCCGGCAGCACCGCCGGGAAGGTGCGCGACAGGCTCCGCGTCTCCAAGATGAGAGTGCCCCAGGCCTTCCGGGCCTCCCACCACCGGTCGTAGCAGGCGTTGTTGCGGAAGCTGAGGAAGATCGAGAGGGCGAGGCCGATCAGCGTGAAGGGCCCCACCCCCGCCGTGATCGGGAAGACCGAGGGCCAGCGCTGCTCGGCGGCGACCACGAGCACGGAGAAGGCCGTGAGGCCGACGACGATGGGCGCCACGCGGGGCAGCACCGACCCGCGCAGGGCGAACAGGACGGTGAGGAGCGTGGGGCGGGGACGGACGATCATGGATCGTGTCTATCCATGACCACCGGCCGAAGACAGTCTCCGCCGGCCGAGTCTCTGGGGAGCGGCCCCGGCAAGTCTCATTGTGCGGCGCGCAGTTGACAACGCGCCGCAACGGGTGCGACTGCGCCGCCTTCGTTTCCAGGGACTTGGTCTCCGCCTCGGCATCGTCGGCGGCAGGGGGCCCCGAAGAGGGGCGGCGCCCGGCGCCGCGGCAGCGATGCGCGCACTCATCTTCCCCGGCCAGGGCAGCCAGGCGGTCGGCATGGCCAAGGATCTGGCGGCGGCCTTTGCCCCGGCCCGCGCCGTCCTCGACGAGGTGGACGAGGCGCTGGGCCAGAAGCTCTCCGCCCTCATGGCCGAGGGGCCGGTGGAGGAACTGACCCTCACCGCCAACGCGCAGCCGGCCCTGATGGCGGCGAGCCTCGCCGCCCTGCGCGTCCTCGAAGCGGAGAAGGGCCTCGACCTCACCCGGGACGTCGCCTGCGTCGCCGGTCACTCGCTGGGCGAGTATGCGGCGCTCGCCGCCGCCGGGAGCCTGACGATCACCGACGCGGCCCGCCTCCTGCGGATCCGCGGGGAGGCCATGCAGGCGGCGGTCTCCCCCGGCGCGGGCGCCATGGCCGCCCTGATCGGAACCGATCTCGCCGCCGCCCACGCCCTCGCGGAGGAGGCCGCCGAGGGGGCGGTCTGCGACGTTGCCAACGACAACGGCGGCGGGCAGGTGGTGCTCTCCGGCGACAAGGCCGCGGTGGAGCGCGCGGTGGCCCTCGCCTCGGCCAAGGGCATCAAGCGGGCGGTGATGCTCAACGTCTCCGCGCCCTTCCATTGCCGCCTGATGGCCCCCGCCGCCCGGCGGATGCGGGAGGCCCTGGCCGAGGTCGCCCTGAGCGCGCCGCGCGTTCCGCTCTACGCCAACGTCACCGCCGCGCCGGTCTCCGAGGCCGAGGCCATCCGCCTCGCCCTGGTGGAGCAGGTCACCGGCACCGTCCGCTGGCGCGAGAGTGTCGCCGCCATGGCGGAGGCGGGGGTGACGCAGTTCACCGAACTCGGCGCCGGCAAGGTGCTCGCGGGACTCGTGAAGCGCATCGCGCCGGGCGCCCAGGCGGTTTCCGTCGGCGCCCCGGCCGATGTCGCCGCCTTCACGCTCTGATCATCCCCTGACCCGGAACCGACCCATGTTCGATCTGACCGGCCGCAAGGCCCTCGTCACCGGCGCGACCGGCGGCCTCGGCCAAGCCATCGCGCGCACCCTCCACGGAGCCGGCGCGACGGTGGCCCTATCGGGCACGAAGCCCGAGGCGCTGGAAGCCTTCGCGAAGGAACTCGGCGAGCGCGCCGCCGCCGTCCCGGCCAACCTCTCGGACACGGGCGCGGTCGAGGCCCTGGTGCCCGCCGCCGAGAAGGCGATCGGCCCCCTCGACATCCTGGTGAACAATGCCGGCATCACACGGGACAACCTGTTCATGCGCATGAAGGACGAGGAGTGGGACGCGGTGATCGCCGTGAACCTGACCGCCGCCTTCCGCCTGTCGCGGGCCGCCGTGAAGGGCATGATGCGCCGCCGTCACGGCCGGATCATCGGTATCGGCTCCGTCGTCGGCACCACCGGAAACCCCGGCCAGGGCAACTACGCCGCCGCGAAGGCGGGCCTCGTCGGCCTCACCAAGGCGCTCGCCGCCGAGGTCGCCTCCCGCGGGATCACGGTGAACTGCATCGCGCCCGGCTTCATCGCCTCGCCGATGACCGATGCCCTGAACGAGAAGCAGCGGGAGGGCATCCTCACCCGCGTCCCGGCCGGGCGCCTCGGCGAGGGCGCGGAGGTGGCCGCCGCCTGCCTGTACCTCGCCTCGGCCGAGGCGGGCTACGTCACCGGGCACACGTTGCACGTGAACGGCGGCATGGCGATGATCTAGGCGGATCCGGGGGCAAGGCACTGAAAAACCACACCTCTGAACGCTTTGTGAACGGCCTCTCGCCAGCGCCGGAACCCTGTGCTACCACCCGGTTCAGCCGTACAGGGGGTTGACGGTTCAGCGGGTTTTCAGTCCAAGGCCCCTGCATCGGGGCTGACCCGGTTCACCTCGAAACACGCGCGATCGAACACCGGCCATCCACCGCCCTCAGGCGAGGCGGGCCACGGCACAAGAAAACGCGAACACACAGCTAAGGACGAGGACGCAAGACCGATGAGCGATATCGCTGAGCGCGTGAAGAAGATCGTCGTCGAGCACCTGGGCGTGGAGCCCGAGAAGGTGGTCGAGAGCGCCAACTTCATCGACGACCTCGGTGCCGACAGCCTCGACACCGTCGAGCTGGTGATGGCCTTCGAGGAAGAGTTCAACGTCGAGATTCCGGACGACGCCGCCGAGACGATCCAGACCGTCGGCGACGCGGTGAAGTTCCTGGAGAAGAACACGGCCGCCTGAGGCGTCGGTTCGGGTTTCCTGCGGCGCGGCTGAGGCGATTTCGCCCCCGCGCCGTTATGCGTTTTGAAGGTTAGACGGGACGGCTTCGATGCGGCGGGTAGTGGTCACGGGTCTGGGGATGGTCACGCCGCTCGGCAGCGGGGTCGAGCACACCTGGAGCCGCCTGGTCGCCGGGGACAGCGGCGCGGGCATGATCCGGGGCTTCGAGTCGGCGGACCTGCCCTGCCGGATCGCCTGCCAGATCCCCTTCGGCGACGGTTCGAACGGCACGTTCAACCCCGATGCCGCGATGGACCCGAAGGAGCAGCGCAAGGTCGATCCGTTCATCGTCTACGCGATGGCGGCGGCCGACGAGGCCCTGGCGGATTCGGGCTGGACCCCCGTCACCGAGGACGACAAGTACGCCACCGGCGTGCTGATCGGCTCCGGCATCGGTGGCATCGGCGGCATCTACGACGCCTCCGTCACCCTGCACGAGAAGGGCCCCCGCCGGATCTCGCCGTTCTTCATTCCCGGGCGCATCATCAACCTCGCTGCCGGCCAGGTCTCGATCAAGCACGGGCTGAAGGGTCCGAACCACGCGGTCGTCACGGCCTGCTCCACGGGCGCCCACGCCATCGGCGACGCGAGCCGCCTGATCGCGCTGGGCGACGCCGACGTGATGGTGGCGGGCGGCGCCGAATCGCCGGTGAACCGCCTCTCCATCGCGGGCTTCTCCGCCTGCCGCGCCCTCTCCACCGGCTTCAACGACGCCCCGGAGCGGGCGTCGCGCCCCTACGACAAGGACCGCGACGGCTTCGTCATGGGCGAGGGCGCGGGGGTCGTGGTGCTGGAAGAGTATGAGCACGCCAAGGCCCGCGGCGCGAAGATCTATGCGGAGATCATCGGTTACGGACTCTCGGGCGACGCCTACCACATCACCTCGCCCTCGCCGGACGGGGACGGCGCCTTCCGCTGCATGACGGCGGCGGTGAAGCGCGCGGGCATCGCCCCGTCGGACATCGACTACATCAATGCCCACGGCACCTCGACGCCCATGGGCGACGAGCTGGAGCTGAAGGCCGTCGAGCGCCTGCTCGGCGACAACGCCGCCAAGGCCACCATGTCCTCGACGAAGAGTGCCGTGGGCCATCTGCTCGGCGCGGCCGGGGCGGTGGAGGCGATCTTCTCGATCCTCACCATCCGCGACGGCGTGATCCCGCCGACGCTGAACCTCGACAACCCGAGCGTCGAGACGCGCATGGACCTCGTCCCCCACGAGGCCAAGCGGATGCGGGTGGACGTGGCCCTGTCGAATTCCTTCGGCTTCGGCGGCACCAACGCCTCGCTGGTGATGCGGCGGGTCTGACGACCGCGCCGCCGCCCTCGCCGGGGCAGCGTTCCGGGAGCGTCGCGTTCCGCTCACTCGCGAAGGCGGCTGCAGCCAGCTCTCGGCGTGCCGCCTGGAGACCTGGCTGCCGTGGCGAGGGAAGCCGAAGCGGGCCGGGCTTGCAAAACTTCTGAAAGCGAAGCGGCTCCGTGAAGTGCTTCGCTTCCCTCGCAAGCGCGGGTGGCGTTAGGGCAACCGCCCCTGGGGCGTGAGGCGGTGCACCACCTCCGGCAGGGCCTGGGACAATTCGGAGAGGAGCGCGCCGCGTTCCATCCCGGTCTCCCGCTCCAGAGCATCCACCGTATCGTCGCCCAGCGCCCGCGCGAGTTGATCCGGCCCGATGGCATGGTTGCCGCCGTGGCCGATCCAGGAGCCGATCACGTCGCCGAGGCCCGCTTGGCGGAAGCGGTCGACGAGCGGGCCGAGGCCGCCGATCTCCTCGGCATCCGGGCGGGCGGCGGAGCGCGAAGGGCCGTCGCCGCCGAGCATCCCGGACAGGTCGTCGAAACCGCTGCCGGGCAGGGAATCGTCCACCGGGGGCTGGGCCTGGGAATCGCCGTTCGCCGGGCCGGTGTCACGCCGCCCGCCATACTGGTCGAAGCCGCCGATATCGCCGGAATCGCCCTGGGGCCGGGGCATGGGCCGGTCGCCGCCGGAGGGACCGGCACCGGAGCGGTCGGCCTCGGGGCCGGGCTCACCCTGGCGGCCCCGGCCGAAGATGTCGCCGAAGCCGCCGCTCGCGCCCTTGGCGAGGAGCAGCATCAGCAGGGCCTTCACCAGGGGCGACATACCGCCCTGTCGCCCGCCGAAGACCTGACCGAGCACGCCGCCGATCACCGATTCGAGCATCCCCATGGGCGTCTCCCGTCGCGCTGTCCGCCTTTTCAACGTCCGGCGTCGTTCGTTCGGTTCCCCAACGCGCCGACCGCACATCCGGTGATGTAGAGCGGCAGCATCAGGGCCGCCGCCTCGATCCAGAAGCCCGGCACGCCCGGCACCGCCTGGGCCGTCGCCAGGAGGATGAGCACGAGCGCCAGACCGGAGAGGACCAGGGACACGGTTCGGCTGCGGGGCCATCCAGTCACGACACCCACGACGATGCCGAGGGCGAGCGCCCCGGCGAGGCCCGGCCAAAGGTTGATCAGGAGCGGGATCAACGGCGCCTCGTCCCCACCTCGATCCGGCGCCGGCTCACGGCAGAAGGGCCACGGCCGCCGGACCGGCGCCGAGGTCGGGTCCCGCCGTCACCTGCCCCGGACGCATCCCGGCCTGAAGCAGGTACTCGACCAAGGCGTTGGTCCGCTGGCGGGCGAGGCCGGACGCCTCGTCCTCGGCCCTCGCTTTCGCCTTGGCCTCCGCGGCGGAGGCATCCTCCGCCTCCTTGGCATCCGGCTTCCGCTCGCCCGCCTTGGCCGCCTTCTTCGGCGCCGGCTTGGCGGAGGATTTTGCGGCATCGGCGGGCTTTTCGGCCTGCGGCGGCTTCTCCGGAGGCGGCGCCTTGGCCCCCGGCGGGTCGGCAGGCCCGGAGACGGCGACGTGCAGGTCCGGGCAGACCTTGCCCAGGGCCGCAAGCGCATCGAGGGCCGGGTAGAAGGCCGCGGTGAGGCTGGCGCTGCCAACGGGGAAGCGCAGGTCGGCGGTGGCCGTGGCGGCGGCGACGCCCCGGCGGCATGTCTCCGCGTCGCGTCGGTCCTCGGGATCCCTCGCCGCGACCTCCGCGCGGCCCTCCCAGCCTGCGGGCAGCACCGCCGCGAGGCGGGCCGGCGCGCGGGTGGCCGCCTCCCGGTAGAGCGTCTCGCCGGAGAGGGTGAGCCTGCGGTCGTTCACCGCGACCTCGCCCGAGGCCAGCGTGGTCAGGAGGCCCGCCCCCGCTTCGAGGGCCGCAGCGAGGTTCGGCGGCGCGCCGTCGGCAAGGCGCGTCCGGTCGAGCACCGGCTCCCGGTACAGGCGCTGGCGCAGGGCGGCGACGATCCGGCGCCGGGTCTCCTCGTCGGGAACGTGGCCGCTCACGGTCACGGCGTCGGAGGTGCGGCGGAGGCTGACCCGGTAGGGCGAGAGCGGACGGGCGGAGAGGGCCACCGTCCCAGCGGCGACGCCGCCCGGGCGCCCGTCCCGTAGGAGGGCCTCGGCCTCGGGGATGGCCTGGGGATCGATGGCGTCGCCCCGGATCGAGACGGCCCCGCCGGAATAGGTCACCTCGCCGGACTGGATCAGCGCGGCGGCGCGGCCCATCAGGTCGAGGAGGGCCCGGGGATCGACGGCCTCCGGGAGGCCGCGGGCGGTCTGCAGGCGGTCGTCCACCGGGCTTCCGTCACCGAGGGCGGTGGCCGTGGCCAGGGCGGCCTGCCGCGCGGCCTCGGAGGGCACGTAGCCGGTGAGAGCGACGCCCGTCCCCGTGCGGGTAAGGGTGAGGCGGTAGTCCGCGATGCGCGGCGGCAGGATCTCCACCTTGCCCACGCTGAATCCCTCGGGGGGACGCGCCAGCGCCGTGCGTAGGGAATCGTACGCCGTGAGGTCCACCGCCTCGCCGCTGACGGCGAGGAC
Source organism: Methylobacterium aerolatum (assembly GCF_022179085.1). GTDB lineage: Bacteria > Pseudomonadota > Alphaproteobacteria > Rhizobiales > Beijerinckiaceae > Methylobacterium > Methylobacterium aerolatum. The sequence goes on along the minus strand of NZ_BPQE01000020.1, from coordinate 175,700 downwards.
CGTGTCCGTGAGGGTCGCCCGTCCGCCGGGGGCGAGGCCGGGCAGGCGCGCGGCGAGGAAGGCGGCGGCGGCCGCGAAATCCGGGGGCGCCCCCCTCGCGGCCCGGGCTGCGTCGCGCACCTGCGTGCCGGTGCCGATGGCGCCGGTCACCTCCACCTCCAGCGCCCGCCGCCCGATTTCCACCGGCCGGTGGCCTTCGAGGGCGACGCTTGCCGGGCCCACACGGGTGGCGGCCCACTGGAAGGGGGCGGCCGTCTCCACGAGGCCGATCTCGGAGACGATCCGCCGGGGGCCTTCGAGGACGCCGAGTTCCGCGAGCACGATGGCCCGCCGCCCGGCATCGGGCGCCTCGCCCTCGGCGATCAGGTCGCGTCCGCTGAGGGAGAGGCGCAGCCACGGCTCGCCATGCTCGGGCGCGGTGCGGGAGACGATGCCCTCGCCCGCCGCCAGGATACGCGCCGACAGCCGATGCGCGGACCACAGGGCCGTGCCCACCCAGATGCCGGCCAGCGGCAGCAGGCCGAGGAGCCAACCGGCACGGCGCAGGGCACGGGCGGACGTCTCGGGCTGGGGCACGGATCGGATCCGGTGAAGGGGCGGCGCCCTCATAGCACAGGGCGTTTCGGGCGGCATGAAGGCGGTGACGCGGGATCACCCGTCGCGCAGCATCTCCAGCTCGAGCCAGCGGTCCTCGGCGGCGGCGAGTTCGGTCTCGGCCTGCGCCAGCGTCGTGCTGGCCTTCTCGAAGCGGGCGGGATCGCGGGCGTAGAGGTCGGCATCCTCCAGGATGCCCTTCAACTGGACGATGGCCTTCTCCAGCTTCTCGATCCGCGCCGGAAGCGTCTTCAGTTCGTGCTGGTCCTTGAAGCCGAGCTTCGGCTTGCCCGGCGGCGGGGGGGCGGCCCGCTCCCGTGGCTCGGCCTTCTCGGGCTTGTCCTTGGACTTCCCGGAGGCGCGGGCTTCGACACCCTTGCCGCGCTGGCCGAGCATGTCCGTGTAGCCGCCGGCGTACTCCACCCAGCGTCCATCCCCTTCCGAGACCAGCACGCTGCCGACCACCCGGTCGAGAAAGTCTCGGTCGTGGCTCACGAGCAGCAGGGTACCCTCGTAATCGTCCAGCATCTCCTGCAGCAGGTCGAGGGTTTCGAGGTCGAGGTCGTTGGTGGGCTCGTCGAGGACGAGGAGGTTCGAGGGCTGGGCCAGGGCCTTGGCGATGAGCAGGCGGTTGCGCTCGCCGCCCGACAGGACCGAGACCGGCGTGCGCGCCTGCTCGGGGGCGAACAGGAAGTCCTTGAGGTAGCCGATGACGTGGCGGCTGCGGCCGTTGACGGTGACGCTGTCGCCCCTCCCGCCCGTGAGCACGTCGGTCACGGTCATGCCCGGCTCCAGGGCGGCCCGGCCCTGGTCGAGGATCACCGGCTTGAGGTTCGTGCCGAGCACGATCTCGCCACCGTCCGGGGGAATCTCCCCCGTCATGAGCTTGATGAGCGTGGACTTGCCCGCCCCGTTCGCGCCGACGATGCCGAGGCGGTCCCCGCGCATCACGCGCAGGGTCACGCCGTCCACGATCCTGCGCTCGCCGTAGGATTTCTCGACTGCGCGGGCCTCCATCACGAGGGTGCCGGAGGCCTCCGCATCGCCCGCCTGCATGCTCACCGAGCCCACAGGGCGGCGGTGCTCCCGCCGGTCCTTGCGCAGGGCGTGGAGGTTGCCGAGGCGGCGGACGTTGCGCTTGCGCCGGGCGGTGACGCCGTAGCGCAGCCAGTGCTCCTCGTCGGCGATCTTGCGGTCGAGCTTGTGCTGGTTGCGCTCCTCTTCCTCGAGGAAGGCGTCGCGCCACGCCTCGAAGCCGGAGAAGCCCTGCTCGATCCGCCGGGTCTCGCCCCGGTCGAGCCAGACCGTGGCCCGCGACAGGGCCGAGAGGAAGCGCCGGTCGTGGCTGATGAGGACGAGGGCGGCGCGGATGCCCTTCAGCTCGGCCTCGAGCCATTCGATGGCTGGCAGGTCGAGGTGGTTCGTCGGCTCGTCGAGGAGCAGCACGTCGGGCTCGGGCGCCAGCGCCCGGGCCAGCGCCACCCGGCGCCCCTCACCGCCCGACAGACGGGAGGGATCCTCCTCGCCGGTCATGCCGAGGCTTTCGAGGAGATAGCGGGCGCGATGAACCGGATCGCCCGGCGCGAGGCCGGCCTCCACGAAATCGAGGGTGGTCGCGAAGCCGGAGAAATCCGGTTCCTGGGCGAGGTAGCGGATCGTCGTGCCGGGCTGGACGAACAGGCGCCCCTTGTCCGGCTCCACCAGTCCGGCGGCGATCTTCATGAGGGTCGACTTGCCCGAGCCGTTGCGGCCGACGAGGCAGGTCCGGTCACCCGGCGCGATGGTGAGGTCGGCGCGGGTGATCAACGGCGTGCCGCCGAAGGTCAGCGCGGCATCCTGAAGGGTGAGAAGCGGAGGGGCGGCCATGGGCGCGCTTATGGCAGTGCTCGGGCGGCTCTTCAAACGTCGATCGCAGGTTCGCCGTCACGGCAAGCGCAGCGGTTCAGGCGCGCGTGATTCCCGTCGGGTCGAGCTTGGCCAGCGCGTCGGCGACGCGCTCCCCGCCGATCACGAGATCGGGCGCGATCTCGGCGAGGGGCACCAGCACGAAGGCGCGCTCCCGCACGTAGCGGTGGGGCAGGACGAGGCGTTCGTCGTCCACGGCCGCGCCGTCATAGGCCAGCACGTCGATGTCGATGATGCGGGGTCCCCACCGCTCCTCGCGCACCCGGCCGAGATCGCGCTCGATGCCCTGGCAGGCGTCGAGGAGGGCGTGGGGAGACAGCGTGGTCTCGATCGCGAGCGCGCCGTTCAGGAACCAGGGCTGGTCCGTCTTGCCCCAGGGCGGCGTGCGGTAATCCGACGAGCGGGCCAGCACGGCGATGCCGGGCACGGCGCCGAGGGCGGCCACGGCGCGGTCGAGCGTCGCCGCCATGTCGCCGATGTTGCTGCCGATGCCGAGCCATGCCTTCACCGCCCGGCTCCGCGGCGGCGGGTGATGGTGATGCCCGCCCGATCCAGCACGGCGGGAATCGGCGCGCTCGGCTTGTCGACCCGGACGGTGATGGCATCGACCGTGGGGAAGCGCGCCAGGATCTCGGCGGCGATGGTCTCGGCGAGCGCCTCGATCAGCTTGAAGCGGCGCTCCGTGGCGATCGTGACGGCGATGGCCGTGAGGTCGGCGTAGCTCACCGTGTGCGCAACGTCGTCGGAGCGCCCGGCGGGGGCGAGGTCGAGTTCGGCGTCGAGGCCGAGGTAGAAGCGCTGACCCAGCACCTCCTCCTCGGGCAACACGCCGTGCCGGGCGAAGACGGCGATGCCCTCGACGCGGATATGGTCGCTCATGCCCGCGACTCCGGCCGCATCACCGCATCCACGACGCGCATCGCGTCGATATGGGCGGCGACATCGTGGACCCGCACGATGTCCGCCCCGAGGGTCCCGGCAAGCGCATGGGCGGCGAGCGAGCCGACGAGGCGGTCGGCGGGCTTGGTCTCGCGATCGTGCAGGCGGCCGAGCAGCGACTTGCGCGAGACGCCGACGAGGAGGGGAAAGCCGAGGCGACGGATTTCCGGCAGACGCCGCAGGGCCTCCAGATGCTGCTCCCAGGTCTTGCCGAAGCCGACGCCGGGATCGAGCACGATGTCCGCGTCGGGAATCCCGGCCTTGCGGGCGATGGCCAGCGACCGCTCGAAGAAGGCGAGCATGTCGGCCACGATGTCGAGGGCGGGATCGATCGTCTCGCGGTTGTGCATGACGATCACCGGCGCGCCGTGGGCGGCGGCGACGGAGGCGATGTCGGGCTCCCGTTGCAGGCCCCACACGTCGTTGACGATGGTCGCGCCGACCCGCAGCGCCGCCTCGGCCGTGGAGGCCTTGTAGGTGTCGATGGAGATCGGGATCGCCAAACGGCCCGCGAGCGCCCGGATCACCGGCACCACGCGCGCCTGCTCCTCGTCCGCCGGGACCGGGGTGTGGCCGGGCCTCGTCGATTCGCCGCCGATGTCGAGGATCGCGGCCCCCTCCCCCTCCAAACGTTCCGCCTGGGCGCGGGCCTCCGCCTCGCCCGCGAATAATCCGCCATCGGAGAAGGAATCGGGCGTGACGTTGAGGATGCCCATCACGAGGGTCCGCCGGCCCAGATCGGGCAGGAGGGTCTGAAGGGCGGGGGAGCGGGATGCGGTGTCGGTCACGACGCCGGTTTGCGGGAAACCGGCTCGCGGTGCAACGGGCCTCGCTCTCCCCTCCCCCGTGTGAGGATCGTTGCGGGATTCGTCCCGCCCTCGACTTCGGCGTCTCGGCGGTTGGGTTCCGGCAGCCCCTGAAGCCGCCTTGTCTCTGCGAGCGGAGACGAAGCAATCCAGGGCAGCGGGCCGTTTCCGACCGTGGCGCATCCCACGGTTGCTCCGCTCCGCTCGCAAAGACGGAGAGGACGACGACCTCGCCGGCCATCCACTCAGGACCGGATCGCCGCGTCTAGCACCGTTCCCCTGGCGGGGAGGGATGACTGCGATGTCAGCCCCGGTAGCAGCGGATCTCCGCCTCGGCCTGGGCGCGGCGAAGTTCGGCCACCTTGTCGTCGAAGACCTTGGTGGACTTGAACTCGTTGGCGCGGTTGCCGATGCCCTGTCGCATGGAGAGGATCGTGCTCGCCTGCACGTACTTGTCGTACGGCAGGATCGCGGCGAGCTGGTCCACGGAGCAGGAGCACTTCTCCATGGTATCGCGGGTCTGGCCGTTGGCGGCCATGCAGCCGAAGACGTAATCCACCCGCGCATCCGTCGGGTAATCGTTCTCCTCGGCGGCCCAGGCGGGAGCCACGGCCAGTCCGAGGGCGAGGGCGGCGGCGCCGCCGAGACTAGCCAGCCTTCTGTTCATAGCCGAGCTTCTCCTCAAGCAACTCGCCGCCGTCCTTCGCCTTGGAGGCGGCCTCCATGGACACGATCTCGCCCGGGACATCGGGCGAGGTGACGAAGGTGTAGGTCAGGTCTTCCATGCCCCGCATCCGCTCGGTCTGCGGATCGTCGATGAAGGGCCGGGTAACGATGCGCCAGCCATCGACCTGCTTGCCGCCAACGGTGACCTTGGTGGGCGTGACCTCGGCGCGGTCGCGCAGGCCCCGGCGGATCGCGAGCTTCAGGTAGCGCGGGTTCGCCTCCAGGACGCGGGCGAGGGCCTGGAGATGGTTCTCCAGGAACAGCGACACGATGGGATTGCCCTCCATGTCCTCGAAGGGTCCGGCGGGACGGCGGTTCAGGCCGGAGAACATCTCGACCTGCACGTCCCGCGTCTCGGGCCGCTTGCCCGGCGCCAGGGAGAGGGTCACCGTGTCCTGCAGCGGCGCGCCGAAGGGACCCTTCGCAATGCCGGAGCGGCGCATGTAATCGTAGGTCAGCTTGGCGTTGGGCGCCGTGTTCTTCATCTGCGGATAGTCGAACAGCAGGTCGCTCGCGGAGGGCGTGCCGGTCTTCTCCGCGGATTTGGCCTCAGCGGGCTTTGAATCGCCTACGGCGGCGGGAGTCGGCGCGGCGGTCGCCGCCGGCTCTTCGGCCGCAACGGATCCGGTCACCGCCGAAAGCCAGACGGCCAGGGCGGTCGCGACGGTCGAAACTCTCACGAAGACACACCTTCTTTCAGTGGGGAGCGGACGTTGCTGCCGATGGTCCGGTAGACGTAGTCGGGCGGCGTCTCGGCGGCCTCCTCGACGGCCAGCGCCCGGACCTTGGCATGGAGCGGCGAGAGCGAACAGGCGGGATCGGTGGCGGCGGCGTCGCCCGCCAGCGCCAGCGCTTGGCAGCGGCAACCGCCCCAATCCTTCTCGCGGCGGTCGCAGGACCGGCAGGGCTCCTGCATCCAATCCGTCCCGCGATAGGCGGTGAAGGCCGGAGAGTCGCGCCAGATCTCGCCGAGCGAATGCTCCGTGACGTGCCAGAATTCGAGGTTCGGGATCGTTTCCGCCGCGTGGCAGGGCAGCACCTTGCCCTGGGGCGTGACGTTCATGAGCTTTCGGCCCCAGCCGCCGGCGCAGGCCTTTGGGTATTTCGCGTAGTAATCCGGCACCACGAGGTCGATGACGAGCTGGCCCTTCAGTCGCTCGCGGGCGGCCTCGACGATGCGGATCGACTCGTCCACCTGGGCCTTGTTCGGCATCAGAGCCGCGCGGTTGACGTAGGCCCAGCCGTAATACTGCGTGTGCGCCACTTCGAGCCGCTTGGCCCCCATCGTCACGGCGAGATCGATGAAGCCCTCGACCTCATGGATGTTGCCGCGGTGGATCACCGAATTCAGCGTCAGCGGCAGGCCGAGGTCCACGACCTTCCGGGCGAAGGTCATCTTCTGCGGCTGGGCATTCTTCAGCCCGCCGATCTTCTCCGCGTTCTGCGCGTCCACGCCCTGGACGGAGAGCTGAACGTGGTCGAGCCCGACATCGTACAGCGCCTGAAGCTTGTCGAGTGCCCCGCCGACGCCGGAGGTGATCAGGTTCGAATACAGGCCGAGGTCGGCGCAGGTCTTGGTGATCTCGACGATATCGTTGCGGGCTGTCGGCTCGCCACCCGATAGGTGGACGTGCAGCACGCCGAGCCCCGCCGCCTCGGTCAGCACCCGCTGCCACGTCGCCGTGTCGAGTTCGCCCGAGCGCCGGTCGAGTTCGAGCGGGTTCGAGCAGTAGGGGCAGCGCAGGGGGCAGCGGTGGGTGAGCTCCGCGAGGAGCCCCACCGGCGCGGGCGCTTCGGGGCGGATCGGCGCCTGTGCGTTCATCGCTCCAACACCCGCTTCTCGGCCAACCCGTCCAGCATCACGCAGATGTCGGCCTCGATCGCGCGCGGGTCGGCGGCGTAGATCTGACCCAGTTCGTCGGCGATGCCCGAGACGGTCCGCGTCCCGTCCACCAGCTTCAGGACGGCGACGGCATTGTCGTCGAGGTCGAAGGTCCGCTCGGGCGCCAGCAGCACGTACTTGCCGCGGGTCTCGTCGTTGCGCAGGCGCACGCCCCGGGGCAGACGCGGCGTGTCGCCGGGGGCGGTCTTGCGCGGGCCGGCGGATGGCGGCGCTGCGCCGTCCGCGCCGGCGACGAGCCCGACGCCCGGCTGCCACGCATCCGGCGGGATCATGCCCGGCGCCACGTAGGCGAAGTAGAGCGCGTCGAGCTGGACCCACAGCACGTTGCACTTGAAGGTCAGCGCATCCATCGCCATCCGCTGCAACTCGGGCGTGGTGGCGTGGCGCTTCACGTAATCGAGGGCGAAGTCCGCGTCGCGGGGAGCCTGGGTGAGACGCTTGTCGAAGTAGGCCAGCGTCTCCTTCGTGATGAAGTCGTAGTTCTTCAGCATCCCGGCGACGCGCTCGGAGATGATGGTCGGCGAGAACATCTCCGTCAGCGAGGAGGCGATGGCCTCGAGGAGCGTCTTCTCGGAGACGAAATGGACGTAGGCCTCCACGGCGAACTTCGTCGCGTTCAGGATGCCCTTCGTGGACAGGACGTAATCCCGCTCGAAGCCGACACCCTCGGCGAGCTTCAGCCAGCGCTCGATGCCGCCGTCGCCCGGGGCATCGCCGTCGTGGTCCACGATGCGCTGCCGCCAGATCCGGCGCAGCTCGGCATCGTGCATCCGGGCGAGGACGGCGGCGTCCTTCACCGGGATCATCGCCTGGTAATAGTAGCGGTTCAGTGCCCAGGCCCGGACCTGATCCTTCGACAGCTTCCCGTCGTGCAGCAGCCGGTGAAACGGATGCAGGATGTGATAGCGCCGGGCGCCGATATCCCGCAGCGCGGCTTCCAGTTCCTCCGGCGAAAGCAGGCGCTCGCTGTCGAAGGCGTCCGGGGTCGGGAAGATGGCGTTCATGGCGTTTCCGGCGTCCGTTCTCGGCTTATGCCTATTGGATTTTATGGGCAGCTCCTCACAGGAGCGCCGATGCCTTGAGGTGCAATGTAGGGAGGCGGCGTGAAGACTCAAACCGGTGCGGCACCCTCATCGTGGCGAGTGAAGCGCAGCACTGCAGGATGCGCATCGTTCTCGATCGTCCCGCCGCCCTGGATTGCTGTGCTCTGATCCCAATGACGGCGAGGTCTACAACTCCAGGCTCAACCCATCATGGGCGACGGTCCACCCGGCCGCCTCGACATCGGCCCGTTCGGGGGACTCCTCCACGAGGACGGGGTTGGTGTTGTTGATGTGGACGAAGACCCTGCGGCCGATCTCCACCCCGGCCAGGGCGTCGATGGCGCCGTTCTCGCCGCGCATCGGCACGTGGCCCATGCGCCAACCGGTCTTGGTGCCGACGCCCGCGCGGATCATGTCGTCGTCGTAGAGCACGGTGCCGTCGAACAGCAGAGCGTCCACACCCGCGATTCGCCGACGCAGGTCGTCGTTCACCTGGGCGCAGCCGGGTATGTAGGCGAGGCGCTTGCCCCCGGCCTCGATCATCGCGCCGACCGTTGTCTCGGTCTCGGCTCCGATCTCAACCTGCGCGCCTTCGAGCCACAGCGGCACCTTGCCGGGCACCGCGAAGAGGGTCACGGTCAGGCCGGGCAGCGGCTCGAAGGAGGAGCCGAGCCCGATGGTCTTCCGGACGACCACACCCTCGGCCATCACGTCGAACACGCGGTTCGCGTTGACGGATTCGAGGATGCCGGACGTCGCGTAAAGCGTGAATGGCTGGCCCTCGCGGAGGGTGAGCAGCCCGGCCACATGATCGACATCACCGTTCGTCAGCAAAACGGAGCGAATCGGCGAGTGCCGCAATCCCTCGCGGGGATGCATGGACGGATTGTCGAAGAGTTGTTGCCGGATGTCCGGCGAGGCGTTGATCAGCAACCAATCGTCGCCGTCAGCCGATACCGCAATGCTCGATTGCGTCCGCGGGCGAACCCGGGCCGGCTCGGTGCGGGCCAGCGTGCAGTTGGGGCAGCGGCAATTCCACTGGGGAAGGCCGCCACCGGCGGCGGAGCCGAGAACCACGACGCGCATGATGCGTCTCCCGCGATTCTCAGCCCGCGCAAACTCAGTTGAAGGTGTCGATCTCGGCCGACTCGTAGCTCGTCACTTCCATGCCGACGCAGATCTCGGACACAACGGGGGCAGCCCAGGCCATGGTGTTTCTCCTTAGTATTGATTCACCAAGTGCCAAAAGATCCAACCTAAGAAGACCTTAAGACACTGATGGCGCTCTGATTTCCGGCGCAGAACCGATATTGTCCATTTGACCCGGCCGTTCAAGCACCAAATTGCCGGATCCTCCCAAATTTTTCGTGAGACGACCTTGGAACTGATTGATCCGACGAAATAATTCAGCGCAGCGTCGCACCCTTGTCCAAAGGTACAAGACCGCCGCCCTTGCGCGCCGGTCGAACGGGTGGCGCGGGCTCTGGCGTGCCCTCACTGGCGGAAATCGGGCCCCTTCGGTTCCAGCATGAAGCCCTTGCCGCGCACGGTGGTGAGGACCGGACCGCCGTGCCGGACGAAATCCGCCATCTTGGAGCGAAGGTAGCCGATATAGACATCGACCACGTTGAGGGAGAGCCCGCCCTGGCTCGCCCAGAGGTGGTCGAAGATCTCCGCGCGGGAGACCGGCTTGCCGAGTCGCTCCATCAGCATGGCGAGCAGTTCCGCCTCCCGGGGAGTGAGCCGGGCGCTCGCCTCGCCACAGGTCACGAGGCGCGTGTCGAGGTCGAAGATCAGCCGCCCGGCGGTGAGGCGCGAGCGGGGCGCCTCGGCCTGCTGCCGCCGCATCAGGTGCGTCCGCAGGCGGGCCACCAACTCCTCGAACTCAAAGGGCTTCACGATGTAGTCGTCGGCGCCCAGCGCCAGCCCCTCGGCCCGGTCGCGGATCTCGTCGCGGGCGGAAAGGAACAGGATCGGCCCGCTGAACCCGCCCTCCCGCAGGGACCGGCAGACGTCGTGGCCGGAGCCGTCGGGCAGGCCGACATCGAGCAGGACCGCCCCCGGCGTCGCGTCACGGGCGCCCTTCAGGGCGTCCTCGACGTTGGACGCCGTGCCCACGTCGAAGCCCTCCGCCTCCAGCCCCCTGGCGAGAAGGCCGCGGATGTCGATGTCGTCCTCAACGATGAGGATCCGCGTCATGCGGCCGGCTCCCTCACGGTCCTTGGCGCATCCGTCTCACCGGATGCTCCGTCCATCCATGCGTGGTCGCTGGCTGGAATGTCCAGCCGGACACAGGCTCCCCTCCCGTTCTCCACCGCCCCGAGGTGGAGGCGACCGCCGTGCTGTTCGGCGATCCAGCGGGCCAGGGCAAGGCCGATTCCGAAGCCCGTCGAGTCGGGCGAGGGCTTGCCCTCGACCTTCGGCCCACGCCGGAAGCGCTCGGTGAGCTCCGCCTCCGGCGCGGAGAAGCCGGGTCCGTCGTCGCAGATGGCGATGCGGGCGAGCCCGTCCCCGATCCGGGCCAGGGAGACCTCGACCGTGGTGAGGCCGGTGGCGTGGCGGAAGGCGTTGTCGATCAGGCTTTCCACGGTCTGGCGCAGCCATTCGCGGTCCGCCACGCATTCCACGTCCTCGGGGCCGGGGCTGAGGGTGAGGACGACCCGGCGGCGGGCCGCCTCGGAGTTCATCGTATCGACCGCCTCGGCGAGCAAGGCGGCGAGACTCACCGGCTGCCGGTTGAGCTCGATCTCACCCGATTCGGAGCGTGCGACGCGCAGCAGATCCTCCACCCGCCGCTTCAGGCGCTGCGCCCGCTTGCGGATGGTGGTGAAGGCTGGCACCGGATCGGCGGCCCGGGCGACGCCCCGCATGGCGATGTCGCACTCACCGAGGATCACGGTGAGCGGCGTGCGCAACTCGTGGCTGACATCCGCGAAGAACCGGCGGCGGGAGAGATCGACCGCCTCCAGGCGGGCATTGGCCGCCCGCAGGTCGGCGGTGCGGGCGGCGACGGTCGATTCGAGGGCGGCCCGGTCGGCGGCGACATGCTCCTCGCGCCGGGACAATCGCGCGGCCATGCGGTTCACGTTGGCCATGAGCAGGCCGAGTTCGTCGCGGGTCTGAACCGGCAGGCGCGTGTCGAGGGCCCCCCGCCCGATGGCGCTGGCGGCGAGCCGGACCTCGTTGATCCGCGCCAGGATCGGCCGGGTCAGCGCCCGGTTGAGCAGCAGCAGCAGCGCGAGGGCGGCGGCCACCGCGACGGCGGCCGCGATCCGCAGGCGCACGGAGAGGATGCGGGCCTCCTCCGAGCCCAGCGTCATGCTCCGGCGCTCGGCCTCGATCAGGAACGACAGGGGCTGGCCGGTCATCGCGCCGAAGCCGTTCAGCGCCCCCTTGATCGCGTCCTGCCGCTTCTCCGGATCGATCTGGCGGCTGAGGAGGGAGACCTGCCGGTCGAGGATGACCCGCGCCGCGCGCAACTGCGACATCGGCCGCGAGCGCATGGCGTATTGCATCCGGTCGGCGGGGTCGTCGCTCGGCGGAAAGCTCCGGGCCAGCGCCTCGTCCACGGTCTTGAGGGCCTTGTCGACGTTGTCCCGGGCGATGGCCATGGCCTCGGGCTGACCGTCCGGGTTGCCGGCCGTCTCCACAGCTGCGAGGCCGAACTGCGTGAGGCGGCCGGAGAGCTCCGCGAGCAATTCGAGCCGGTTCTGGGCCGCCAGAGTGCGCTCCACCGTCCGCTCGGCCGCGCCGATCGAGACGAGCACGCCCGCCGCCGCCAGCAGCACGATGGCCGCCGTGCCGGCGAAGAGAAGAGCGAACCGGGCCTTCAAGGAGCCCATGGCTGCGCCTGCGCGCGGGAGGATGTCACAGCTTCTTCGGCGCCGCGCCCCGGCTGGCGCAGCGCCACTTCTCGACGTGGTACTCTGGGTGCTCCTCTTGCCACTGCGCCAGGACACTCTGGGAGTTGCGCAGGCAGATGAAGGCGTTCGCCGCGCCGCCGCCGACCGGGATCTCCTCGTCGTGGCAGGTGGCGGGCTGGGCGAGCAGGCAGACGGACAACAGCAGCAGCACCGGCGATCTCCCGAATGCCGGCCATCGTGACGGGCCGGCTTGCTGCGAGAATAGAGCACGCGGAGGCTCCCCGCACAGGGGGCGCCGCCGCGCCGTGCCGTCTCAGCCGGCGGCCCAGATCTCACCCTTGGCCAGCGTTGCGAGGTCGCCCGAGTAGCGCCGGAGTGGGCGAGCCAGCAGCGCCGCATGGGCCTCGCTGATCCGCGCCAGATGCCGGGCAAGCAGGCGCACGAAGACGAGATCGTGGCTGCCCGTCTCGACGAAGGTCGGCGCCAGGGTCCCGTGGCGCCCGACGACGAGGGTGCCGCGCCGCATCCCGAAGCCGGGAAGGTCGCCGACCTCGAGGGCCGCCAGCGTCCCCGCGATCATGCGCGCACCGGCATGGGCTCCCGCTTGGCCGACGAGCAGCGTCCCCTTGCGCATCCGGTCGCCGCAATGGTCGCCCGCCCGGCCGTGGATCACCAGCGTCGCGCCGTCGAGCCCCGCCTTGGCCCCGTAGACGGCGCCGCCCGCATGGTCGCCGGCATCGCCCTCGATGGTGATCGTCCCGCCGGTGGCGCCGGAGCCCGCGAAGGGGCCGGCCTGACCGGTGACGGTGAGGGTGCCCGCCGCCATGCCCGCGCCGAGGCGCTGGCCGACATCGCCCTCCACGCGGATCGTGCCGCCCGAGAGGGAGGCGCCGACCCGGTCGAGGCGCTCGTGCCCGCCTGCGATGACGAGGGTGTCGGAGCGATCGAGGGCCACGGTGAAACAGTCGCCGAGGCGCAGGCCCCGGCGGCTCGTGCCGATCTCGAGCCGCTCCGCCTCGCCCTGGGACAGGCCGCTGAGGGACAGCGGGGTGATGGACAGGAAGTCCAGGCGCTCCGGCGGCGCCTCGCGGAGAGTGAGGGTGCTCAAGGCTCAGCCCTCCTGGCTGCCGACCGGCGCGAGGAGGTCGCGCAGGTGATAGTGGTGGCGGCCGAGGTTGCCGCCGTAATTGCCCGCCGTGACGGCGATGAGCCCGTGCCGCTCGCCGATCTCGGTGGCCGCGTGGAGCCCGGCCCGCATCGAGTCGGAGACCGCCTGCGAGGTGAGCGCGTCGATGACGATTTCCAGCACCACGCCGCAATCGGGCGGGAGCGCCGAGCCCGCCCGGCCTTTGAGCGTCGGGCAGTAGGCGTCGTTGGTGGAGGCCATCATGCCCTTGGTGCGCCCGCCGACCTTGGAGCCGGAGCGGACGATTCCGCCGGGGAAGGGCAGGATCGCGCCGGGAATCGCGGCGGCCGCCTCCACTGCAATTTCCGCCACCTTGAGCGTTTCCGCATGGGTGCGTCCGAGGAACAGCAGGTTGCCGCCGCCCACCGCGCCCTCGACGGCACGGACGGAATCCTCACACAGGAACTCGCCGTCCATCACCGGGATGCGCCAGTAGCGGCGCTCCTTGCCCGTCCCGTCCGGCATCCGCTTGGCGACCGCGAAGCCGTCGCCGAAATAGCGGATCGCGCCGCCGAGCTTGATCTTGTTCGGCCCTTCGACGCCCGCGTAGCAGGCGGTGCCCGGGCAGGTGAGGATGCACTGCCCCACCCGCTTGATCAGTTGCTCCTTGAGGCCGTTCGGCTCGAAGCCGAACAGGAGGATGCGCACGCCGGGCCGCCCGTCGGGCGTCTCGTCGGGCGAGAGCACGGCATCGATCCCGGCCTCGGCGCCGCAGCCGATCACCGAGGTGGCGAAGCCGGTCATCGTGGTGGCGGCGATCATCGCCCACTTCGCCGTGTCGTTGGTGACGACGATGGCGGTGCCGGCCACGTCGAACGCCTCGGCGAAGGTGTCGATGACGCGGATGCCGTTGAGGGTGAGGTCAGTGGACATCAGACTTCGCTTCCCCGTGGGGCAATATCTTGGCCCCACAGCGCCGCCGTCATTGCGAGCGCCAGCGAAGCAATCCAGGGATACGCCAAGGTTTCACAACGTCCCGCTGCCCTGGATTGCTTCGCTGCGCTCGCAATGACGGGGAGGGGAAGAGCCGTACTCATCACACCCGGCATGGCACAGCCTCGAAGGTCGGGGCGTCGAACGCCTCGTCCGGCACGGTGAAGCTGTCGAGCCCGGTCCCGAACCGATCGGTGAGGTAGGAATCGGTGCGCTTGGCCATCGCCTTGTCCGCGTCCATGACCAGGGACAGCGTCCGCCCGGAGCGCCACTCCACCACCTCGCCGTCCTCGACGATGGGCACGCCGTCCTTGAGGACGAGCTTGGCCGCGGTGAACATCGCGGTGCGGTTCGAATCGTCCCGGTAGACCGCCACGTCCGCCCGCGCACCGGGGCGCAGGTGCCCCTTGTCGGCCAGGCCGAGCAGCTTGGCCGGGCCGGAGCGGGTGAGCTGCGCGATCTCGGACAGGGAGTACTCCCGATCGATCCCCGGCAGGCCGCTGCGCTCGCCGACGACGCCCGGCAGGGCCGCGATCTCGCGCTCGCGCTCGCCCTTGTCCATCAGCAGGTGGATGATGCGCGGATACTGCGTGAACGGGCCGCCGTTCGGGTGGTCCGTCGTGAGGATCGTCCGCTCCGGATCGGGCGAGAGGAGCATGATCTCCAGGCCGATCGCCCATTGCAGCGACGAGGTCGGGCCCTTCGGCCGGTAGAGGAACGGCACCACGCCGCCGCCCTCGGCGTCGCCCGCGTTCACCACCCACTTCTTCGGGTTGGCGCCCTTCCGCCCCGCGAACTGACGCAGGATGTCGAGGGAGACCGTCACCGTCTGTCCGAACACCACCTGCCCGATATCGAGGGTGGCCTGCGGGTTGTCGCCGATGGCCCTGGCGATCCGCTCGGCGGCGGAGCGGAAGCCCTTGCCGTCGTCGGTGGCGCCGTAGGCGTAGAACTGGGCGTGGGCGAAGTGGATGCGGCGCCCCTCGGCGGCGTCGAGCGTCGCCATGAACGAATCGTCTGCGCCGGGCAGGCCCAGATTGTTGCAGTGGACGTGCAGCGGATGGGGCACCTTCAGCGCTTCGACCGCGTCGAGGAGCGCGCCCATGATTGTCCGGGTCGAGAGACCGTAACAGGGGATCTCGTCGTCCAGGGCGAGCTTCAGGGCGCCGTCCTTGAAGGCCGAGGCGCCGCCCGCGTTGATGCACTTCACCCCGAGCCCGCGCGAGGTGGCGATGTTGAGGGCCACGAGGTCGCGGACCGCGTTCGCACCCTCGCCGTCACGGAGCAGTTGCAGCAGGTGGTCGTCGTTGCCCATCACGGTGAGCGCGCCCCGGTCGAGGAGCGGGATGTCCGCGAGTTCGAGCTGGGTGCCCAGCGCATGGGTCGGCGGCATCGCCGGCTCCACGGCGGTGGTGTAGCCCATCCGCGCGTAGGTCGCGCCGATCCAGGCCGCCGCGCCGCCCGCATGGGCGAAGGGGTGCCCCTCCGGGGCCGCCTCGCTCACGTAGAGTTCGGGCAGCAGCAGCCGCGAGGTGATGACGTTGCCGCCCGCGATGTGCGAGTGCACCTCGACGCCGCCGGCCATGACCACGCAGCCCGCCGCGTCGATCACCCGGTCGGGCTCGCGCCCCGGCGCCTCGATGACATGGCCGTCCTCGATCCACACGTCGCCGACGGCGTCGCGGGACGCGGTCGGATCGACGACGCGCCCGCCCCGGATCACGCTCAGCATGCGGTTTCACTCCTGCCTGCGAGGCGTTGCGCGAGTTGGCCGATGACGGCGGCGGCGGACGGCAGGTCCGCCGGGGCACCGGCGCCCTGAGCGGGCCAGTACGTCAGCGCGGCGCGCGTGTCGTTCCACAGAACGCCGCCGTGATCGCGTCCGGGCACGCCCACGCCGATCACCACCTCCGCCGCATCGGCCGCGGCGTCGCCCATCAGGGCGATGGAGGGCACGCGGCCCAACCAGTCCGGCGCCGGAGCCGGAACCGAGGCGATCCACAGGGCGGCGTCGGCCTCCCCCGCCGCGACTTGGCGGGCGGCGTCGAAGCGCCAGGGATCGTGCTCGGGCACGCGCCGCCCGAAGCCGACGCGGGGCGCCTGCCCCGTGGTCCAGGCGGCCACCGGCACCACGGCGCGGTCCTGATTGCCGCCCTGGACGGGCAGCGCGAAGGCGCGGGTCCGGTCGTTGAGATCGACCACGAGACCCTGGACGGTCTCGACGCCGAACTCGCCGATCTCGGCGGGGTCGTAGAGCACCGCGACGTAGAGCGAGCCCGACAGGCGCTCGGCCGCCCCGGCGATGGGCGAATCGTCGGCGAGATGACCGCGCAGATGCGCCCGCAACAGGGCGAGGGCGGGCAGAATGCCGTTCTCCGCCGGGATCGTCGTGCCGCCCTGGGGGGCGCTGCCGCCGAGGGCGAGGAGCGCGCGGTCCGACCCCGCCGCGCGGCCCCGCGACGGCCTGGCGTCCAGGATTCGCGCCGACAACGCGGCATTCCACGGCGCGCTGCCGACCACGAGGACGGCGTCGGCCCGGCCCACCACCTCGGCGGGGGTCGAGGTCATCGCCCCGACCCGGCTGAGGGCGCCGAGCTCCGCATAGGTGCCGGCGGCGCCGAGCGTATCCACGGAGGCGCCGACGCGCCCCGCGAGATCGTAGGCGGCCCGGATGGCCGAGACGTCCGCGTTCAAACCGGCGATGACGGGCGTCCGCGCCGCGCCCAACAGCTCCACCGCCGCCGAGAGGGCGGTGTCCATGTCGGCGGCCGCGCCCTTGACCCAGGCTGGCATGCTCCCTCGCTCGATCTTTCTTGCGGCCGGCCGGACCCGGATGGGCCGGCGGTCGTGATCTCTGTCGGGCGGGCGACGGCCGTAAGACCGGATGAGCGGAGCTTCCTCTCGAGGAAATCCGCCGGCTCGGAATGGCCTGCCCGCCCGGATGGTCTCCGGGCGAACGGCAAACTCGGCGCGCCGTCGCGGCCGTAGGTTTGCCTTCATCGGACGCGGACGGCAAGGCCCCTGCGCCCCCGTCGTGACCGGGAATCACCGCCAAGCGCGGCGAGCGGGAAGAGTCCGAACCCGGTTGCCCCGCCGGGGTTTGCGTGTGAGAAGCGCGCCGACTTTGACGCATGGACCGGGAGGAAGGGGATCGCCGTGGCCGACATCCCCGAGGCGAAGGCTGAACAGGCGAAGGCCGGTCACGTGCGGATCGAGGCGCCCGCGCGGCTGCATTTCGGCTTTCTCGACTTGCACGGGGGCCTCGGCCGCCGGTTCGGCAGCGTCGGGCTCGCCATCGACACGCCCTCCCTCCTCCTGACCGCCCAGCCCGCCCCCGCCCTCGCCGTCGAGGGCGCCGAGGCCGAGCGTGTCCGGCGCTACGCCGAGGCGGCCGCCGCCCATCTCGGCATCGGCACCGGCGTGTCCCTGTGCCTGGAGCGGCCGATTCCCGCCCATGCCGGCTTCGGCTCGGGCACGCAGCTCGCACTGTCCGTGGCCGCCGCCCTGGCGGCCCTCGCCGGGCGCCCGTTCTCGCCGGAGGACTTCTCGAACGCCCTCGACCGCGGCAACCGTTCCGGCGTCGGCCTGAGGGCCTTCACCGAGGGCGGATTGATCGTCGATGGCGGGCGCGGCGCCGACGCCGCGCCGCCCCCGGTGGTGGCGCGCCTGCCCTTCCCCGAGGCTTGGCGCGTGGTCCTGATTCTCGACACCTCGATGGAGGGTGTCCACGGCACCCGAGAGGTCGAGGCGTTCCGCGAGCTGCCGCGCTTTCCCGAGGCGCAGGCGGCCGAGATCTGCCGGATCGTCCTGATGCAGGTGCTGCCCGCCTGCGCCACGGGGGATCTCACGGCCTTCGGCGCCGGGATCACCCGGATGCAGGACCTCGTCGGCGATCATTTCGCGCCCCATCAGGGCGGGCGCTACGCGAGTCCCGCCGTGGCCGGGGCGCTCGCCGCCGCCGCCGAGCGTGGCATCGCGGGCTACGGCCAGAGCTCATGGGGGCCGACCGGCTTCCTCCTCGCCGCCTCGGAGGACGAGGCGCGCGCCCTCGTGGCCGACCTCGACCGGGGGCCGCCCCTGCGCTTCCTCATCGCCCGCGGGCGCAACACCGGCGCCGTCCTCGACGCGGCCCCTTGACCGGAACCGCCGAACGGGTTCCTACCCCTACGGACGACGCGCGGCACGGCGCGGCCCCGGCCCGCCCCGACGGCCGGGCGCAGCGGCCCCGCGCGACCGGAGGGTTCCCGATCCTCCGCGAGAATGACAAAAGCCGGAAGGCGCATCCGCTCCGGCACAAGGGGGAGATCGACATCATGGCCCGCTCGATCCTGCACATGCTCACGCCGCTCCGGCACATGAGCCCCTTCGACGTGAACATGGCCGTCGATGCCGGCTTCGAGACCCTCGTGACCTATACCGAGGTCAGCCTGTCCGACGTGGTGTCCCTCACCCAGGATTCGATCTTCTCCCGCTCGCCGCAGGACGGCACCCGCACGGGCATCTTCATTGGCGGCAAGAACGCCGAGGACGCCCTGGACATGGTGGACCGCGCGAAGAAGGCCTTCGTGCCGCCCTTCGTGAACCACGTCTTCGCCGATCCGGCGGGCTCCTTCACCACCGGCGCCGCGATGGTGGCGCAGGTCTCCCGCGCCCTGAGGGTGAAGTTCGGGACCGACCTGAAGGACAAGCGAATCGTGATCTTCGGCGGCGCGGGCGTGGTGGCCTACGTCGCGGCGGTGATCGGCGCGCTGGAAGGCGCAAAGACCGTCCTTGTCGGCCACGACGGCGAGGAGCGCGTGTCCAAGATCGCCTTCACCATGAAGTGGCGATTCGGCGTCGAGGTCGGCGCCGTCGACGGCACGACCCCGGCCGACCGGCGCGAGGCGATCCGCGATGCGGACGTGATCCTGTCCGCCGGTCCCGCCGGCATTCCGATCCTGACGGCCGAGGACCTCGCATACGCGCCGAAGCTCCTCGTGGCCTCGGACGTGAACGCCGTCCCTCCCGCGGGCATCGCCGGGATCGACGTCAACGCCGTGGACGTGGACCTGCCGGGGGGACGCGGCATCGGCATCGGCGCCCTGGCGGTGGGCAACGTGAAGTACCAGACCCAGCGGCGGCTGTTCCAGCGGATGCTCGAATCGGAGACGCCCCTCTGCCTCGATTTCCGCGATGCCTACCCCCTCGCGGTCGAGATCGCCGGCTGACTCGAGCGCGGATGGCGGAGACGGTGGTGATCGCGGCGCAGGCCGGGCGCGCCCTCGCCCAGGCGGCGCGGCGGGCGGGCTTCCGCCCGTTCGTGGCGGACCTGTTCGGCGACGACGACACTCTCGCCTGCGCCGAAGCCGTCCGGGTGATGCCCGGCCGGTTCGGGCGGGGCATGGTGCCGGAGGCGGCGCTCGGCGCCATCGATAGCCTCGCGGAGGAGGCGGGAGCGCCACTCGGCGTGGTGCTCGGCAGCGGTTTCGAGGACGATCCCGGCCTGATCGCCGAGATTGCCCGGCGCCACCGGCTCATCGGGACGCCGGCCGAATGCGTCACCGTCCTCAAGGACCCTTTCGCCTTCTCGAAACTCTGCGCCCGGCTGCGGGTGCCCCATCCCCCCGTCACGGCCGGGCCGGTGGAGGATCCCTCCCGCTGGCTCGTGAAGGCCATCGGCGGCTCGGGCGGCGGCCATGTCCGTGCCGCCACCGGGCCGGCGCCGCCGCCGGGCCACTATCACCAGGCCCGCGTGGCCGGCCGCCCCTACGCGGTGAACATCCTCGCCGGTCCGGGCGGCGCGGAGGTGCTGGCGGTGACGGCGCAATGGCCCGCGCCGGGACCCGAGCAGCCGTTCCGCTACGGTGGCGCGCTCGCGCACGCGGCGTGCGAGCCGCATCCGCTCCCGGCCGCGATCCTCGCGGAGGTGGAGGACGCGGCCCGCCGGATCGCGGCGGCGACGGGCGTCGCGGGCCTCGCCAGCGTGGATTTCCTCAGCGACGGCGAAGGCTGGTGGCTGATGGAGGTCAACCCGCGACCCGGCGCGACCCTCGACGTGCTCGACCGGCGGGCGACGCCGCTTCTGGCCGCGCATGTGGATGCCTGCCTGTCCGCGCGCACGCCGCCGTCAATCGGCGCGCCGCCGGAGGATGCGGCAGCCTCGGCGATCTGTTACGCCCTGGCCGACCATGCGCCGGTCCCCGCCGTCGCGTGGCCCGCCCATATCCGCGACCGGCCCGCCGCCGGCAGCACCGTGAGGCGGGATACGCCGCTCTGCACCGTCTTCGCCACGGGCGCGAACGGCGCGGAGGCTCGCGCCGCCCTCGACGCACGGACGGACCGGCTGCGCATTGCCCTGAACGAGACAACGACAACCGAGGAAGCCCGAGTATGAGCGACAGCACGAGCCACCCGAGCCTCAACGCCCTGAGTGCCCCCCTGGTCGAGCGCTTCGTCGCCGACGCGCAGGCCCTTCGCCTCGCCGTATCCCAGGCGCCGGGCGGCGCGCGGATGGTGGATGCGGGCTCCACCGCCCGGGGCTCCATCGAGGCCGGGCGGCGCATCGCCGAGATCTGCCTCGGCGGCCTCGGCACCGTCACCGTGGCGCCCACCGGCCCCGTCGCGGCGTGGCCCTACACCCTGACCGTGCACTCGGCCGATCCGGTGCTCGCCTGCCTGGGCAGCCAGTATGCCGGGTGGAGCCTCGCGGACGAGACCGGCGGCACGGGATTCTTCGCCCTCGGCTCCGGCCCCGGCCGCGCGGTCGCCGCCGTCGAGGAGCTGTTCCATGAACTCGGCTATCGCGACACGGCCACCACCACGGCCCTCGTCCTCGAATCGGCGGGCGGACCGCCCGAGAGCGTGATGGCCAAGGTGGCCAAGGCGGCAGGCGTGCGGCCGGAGGACCTGACCTTCATCTACGCCCCGACCCAGAGCCTCGCCGGATCGACCCAGGTCGTGGCCCGCGTGCTGGAGGTGGCCCTCCACAAGGCGCACACGGTCGGCTTCGACCTGCACGCGATCCTCGACGGGATCGGCTCGGCCCCGCTCTCGCCCCCGCACCCCGACTTCGTGAAGGCGATGGGCCGCACCAACGACGCCATCATCTACGGCGGCCGGGTCCAGCTCTTCGTCGATGCCGACGACGCCGACGCCAAGCAGCTCGCCGAGCAGCTTCCCTCCACGGGCTCGGCGGACCACGGCGCGCCCTTCGCGGACATCTTCTCCCGGGTGAACGGCGACTTCTACAAGATCGACGGCGCGCTGTTCTCCCCCGCCGAGGCCATCGTCACCTCGGTGCGTACCGGCGCGACCTTCCGCGGCGGACGACTGGAGCCGTCCCTGGTGGAGGCGTCGTTCGCCTGATCGCTTCGCTCTTCCCGTCATTGCGCGAAGCAATCCAGAGTAGCGCGACGTCTGTCGACGGAGCGGATCCCTGGATTGCTTCGCTTCGCTCGCAATGACGGAGGATCGGCTGGGACGCGGTGGCGGACTCCGCGCCACCCCCACCGATCATTCCTTCCGGACGGTCTCCATGCGCATCGCCCTCGCGGCCGATAACGGCAACTGGCACAAGGCCCGCCTCCTGGCCGCCCTGCGGGCGCAGGGGGTCGAGCCGGTACTGTTCTCCCTGGCCGACGTCACCGTCGAGACCGGCGCCGGCGAGCCGTTGCGGGTACCGGGGTTCGCGGGCGCCCTGCCGGACGGGGTCCTGCTGCGCACCATCGCCGGGGGCACCTTCGAGGCGACGACGATGCGCCTCGGGGTGCTGCACGCCCTCGTAGCGGCGGGCACCGTGGTCTGGAACTCACCCGCGGCCATCGAACGCTCGGTGGACAAGGCGGCGACCTCGCTGCTCATCGCTCGCGCCGGATTGCCGACGCCGCAGACCTGGGTGGTCTCGACGCGGGAGGCCGCCGCCCGGGTGACGGAGCGGGAGGCCCGGGCCGGCGCACCGCTGGTGCTGAAGCCCCTCTTCGGCTCCCAGGGCGAGGGCCTGTGCCTGATCGAACGCCCGGAGGATCTGCCGGAGGCCGAGGCGGTGTCCCGCGTCTACTATCTCCAGCGCTACGTGCCCCGGCGGGACGGGCTCTGGCGCGACTACCGGGTCTTCGTCTGCGACGGCCGGGCGGTGGCCGGCATGATTCGCGAGGGCGACGGCTGGATCACCAACGTCCACAAGGGCGGCCGCCCCCTGCCTTGGGCGATGCCCCCCGCCGCGGCCGCCCTGGCGGAGGCGGCGGCCGCCGCCGTGGGCGTCGATTATTCCGGTGTCGACCTCGTGGAGGACGGGGACGGCGGCTACGCGGTGCTGGAGGTGAACTCGATGCCGGCGTGGTCCGGGCTGCAGACCGTCTGCGACGCCGACATCGCGGCCTGCGTGGTCCGCGGCTTCCTCGCGGCGGTCCGCTCGGCCACGCGCCCCCACCTCGTCGTCGCCTGAGCGCGATGCTTCCGCCAGAGACCATCGCGGACCTCTACCGGACCGCCTGCCTCACCGAACTCGATGCGCTGAAGGTCGGCAACGTCCACGCCTATGCCGCCGGGCACCGGATGCAGGTGGCCGACTTCGTCCGGAGCGCGGAGGTCTCGGCTCCGGGGCTGGCCATGGCGGGGGCGGGCATCGGCGCCCGGGTGCTGGCGGGCGTCGCCGCCACCCGCGAGGCGGTGGGGCAGAACACCAATCTCGGCATCCTGCTTCTCTGCGCACCCCTCGCGAGAGCCGCCGAGACCGGTCGGCCCCTCGAGGAGGTCCTGGCAAGCGTGGTTTCGGCGGATGCGCGGGACGTCTTCGCCGCGATTCGCCTCGCCTCGCCAGGGGGGTTGGGCCGGGCCGAGCGCTACGACGTGACCACGGACGCCGAACCGCCGCCCCTGTCCCACGCCATGGCCGAGGCCGCGCCGCGCGACCGGATCGCCCGCGCCTACGTCACCGGGTTCGCCGACATCACCGGGATCGGCCTTCCGGCCCTCGCGGAGGCCCGCGCCCTGGGGCTCGATGCGGCCTGGACCGCCAGCGCGGTGCATCTCGCCTACCTCGCCGCCGTGCCCGACAGCCATGTCCTCCGAAAGCATGGAAGCGAGGTCGCCGACGCCGTTCGCGAGTCCGCCTCCGCGCTCCGCGAGCGGATCGACTGGACGGCACGGCCCGTGGCGCAACTATTGGTCCATGACGCACAGTTGAAGGACCGCGGAATTAACCCCGGCACCTCGGCCGATTTCACGGTGGCGACCCTGTTCTGGCGCCATCTGGTCGATGAGGGAGCGGCCTTCGTTTGATCCGGGAGGCGCCGATGGGACCGAATGCAAACGGTTCCATGCGGCGGGACGGAGAAAATCCTCAAAATCAGCCTGTTGCGTGCCTTGTGACAGATAGGGCCCCGCTGTAGGGTCCGCCCCGCTATCCGGCCCAACCGGCCCGGTTCGACCCCTGCGGGTCGGGGCGGGCGCCGATAACAAGGATGGCTTTTCGGCAGCGGCTTCGCCCGGCGCCGCAGCCACTTACGGATTCAGGGAGAGACACCGAATGGCGAAGATCAACAAGGTTATGGTCGGCGAAGCCCTCGTCGGCGATGGCAACGAGGTCGCCCACATCGACCTGATCATCGGACCGCGCGGCTCGCCCGCCGAGACGGCTTTCTGCAACGGCCTGATCAACAACAAGCACGGCTTCACCAGCCTGCTCGCCGTGATCGCGCCGAACCTGCCGTGCAAGCCGAACACGCTGATGTTCAACAAGGTCACGATCAACGACGCCCGCCAGGCGGTGCAGATGTTCGGACCGGCCCAGCACGGCGTCGCGAAGGCGGTGCAGGATGCCGTCGCCGAGGGCATCATTCCGGCGGACGAGGCTGACGACGTCTACGTGCTCGTCGGCGTGTTCATCCACTGGGAGGCGGCCGACGACGCCAAGATCCAGCAGTACAACTACGAGGCCACGAAGCTGTCGATCCAGCGCGCGGTCAACGGCGAGCCGAAGGCTGCCGCCGTCACCGAGCAGCGCAACTCGGCCAAGCACCCCTTCGCCGCCAACGCTTAGATCGGGGACGGCCCTGGGCAGAGCGAACCTCCGCCCGCACCGCGGGGTCTGCTCCAGCGGCTGGCTTCGATCTTCCTCGGCCGGTAACGGTCGAGAAGCGGGACATGCCGTCCTTCGCACAAGGACGGCGTGATCCGGGCGGTGCTCCGCCCGGGGCGTATCTCGGTTGGGCCGACGGCCCCGACGGATCACGATTGAACGGGACGGCGCGAGCCGTCCCGTTTTTTCGTTTTGGGGCTTCGTTGCCGGGGCTCGCCTCAGTGCCCATCTCCTGGCTCCCGGCCACGGGCGGAACCGACCGGTCCCGCCCCGCGCCGTCCGAAACCCCGCGTGGGGCTGAATCCCGCGCCCAACCCGGTTGCCCCGATGCCGAAGCCCCTCATCGTCGACATTCCGCACGATCTCGGTCAGGCCGAGGCCAAGCGCCGCCTCTCGGAGGGGACCGAACAGGTCCGCGCCCTGCTGATGAAGAGCGGCATCGCGGTGGATCAGCTCGCCTGGACGGGGGACCGGCTCGATTTCGGCGTCTCGGCCGTGGCGCAGAAGGTCGCCGGCACCATCGATGTCGGTCAGGAGAGCGTCCGCCTGGAGGTGCGCCTGCCCTTCCTCCTCGCCCTGTTCGCAGAGAAGATTCAGAAGGTCGCGAGCAAGGAAGGCACCCTGCTGCTCACCAAGAAATAGCCGGAACATCCGGCGCGGCGGCCCGTTCGATGGAGCCACCGGCCCTCGCCACGAAGGGCCGGGGCGTGAGGAGGCTGCCAGATGTCGAATCCCGGACAGATCCCGGAAGTCCCCCAGCCGGCCCCGACGCCCGCGCCGGACACGCCCTACGATCCGCCGCAGGTGCCGAGCCCGAGCCCCCAGCCCGAAATTCCCGGCAACACCCCCGCCGAGGCGCCGGGCATCCATCCGCCGGAGATCCCCGTGAACGATCCCGGCAGCCCGGGCGGCCAGCCGATCAGCCCGCCCGGCCCGGCCAACCCGACGGCGTAGCCGTCACGCCCGCCGCTCCGTCACGGCAAAGGCGGTAAAGCGATCCGGGGGCAGCCACGTCTTGTGGTGTCCCGCTGCCCCGGATCGCGTCGCCTCGCTCGCGAGGACGGCGAGGCTATCAGCGCGTCGAACTCAGGAGCAGGTCCGGCAGCCACATGGCGATGCCCGGCACGAGGCAGAGGATCAGGATCGCCACCGCCATCAGCAGCACGAAGGGCAGCGTGCCCCAGATGATGTCCGACAGCGGGATGTCCGGCGCGATGTTCTTGATGACGAAGATGTTGAGGCCCACCGGCGGATGGATCAGACCCATCTCCATGGTGATGGTCATCACCACGCCGAACCATACCAGATCGAACCCGGCGGCCTTGAGGGGCGGCAGGATGATCGGCGCCGTCATCAGGATGATCGAGACCGGCGGCAGGAAGAAGCCGAGCACGATCACGAGGCCGAGGATCGTCACCAGCAGCACCCAGGGGGAGAGCTGCATGGCCACGATGGCCGCCGCCGCCGACTGCGAGATGTGCAGATAGCTCATCACATACGCGTAGAGGAGCGACATGCCGATGATCAGCATCAGCATGGTCGATTCCCGCAGCGTGGCGGTCAGGATCGGGTTCACGTCCCTGATCCGCCAAACGCCGTAGATGGCGGCGATGAGGGCCAGCGCCAGCAGGCCGCCGAGGCCCGCCGTCTCGGAAGGGGTGGCGTAGCCGCCGTAGAGGGCGACCATGACGCCCGTCAGCAGCACCACGAAGGGCAGCACGCGCGGCAGCGTCGAGAAGCGCTGGGCCATGCTGTAGTTCTCGTCGGCCAGGATCGGCGAGGCCGGGCCGCCGCTCTCCAGCACCTGCTTCGCGGTGGCGTATTCCGACCGGAACCGGACCATCGCCCAGGCCGCGAACAGGCAGACCAGCAGTAGCCCCGGCCCGATGCCGGCCAGGAACAGCCGCCCGAGGGACTGCTCGGCGGCGACGGCGTAGAGGATCATGGTGATGGAGGGCGGCAGCAGGATGCCGAGCGTCCCGCCCGCCGCGATGATGCCCGCCGCGAAGCCCGGGGAATAGCCGCGCTTGCGCATTTCGGGGATGCCCGCCGAGCCGATGGCCGAGCAGGTGGCCGGGCTTGATCCCGCCATGGCCGCGAACAAAGCACAGGCGAAGACGTTGGCGATGCCGAGCCCGCCGGGGATGCGGTGCATCCAGGCGTGCATGGCGGAGTAGAGGTCCTGGCCCGCCCGCGACCGCCCGATCGCCGCGCCCTTCAGGATGAAGAGCGGGATCGAGAGCAGGGTGATGGAGGCCATCTCCTCGTAGACGTTCTGCGCCACCGTATCCAAGGAGGCGGCGGGCATGAACGCGAGCATGAAGGCCAGCGCCACCGCCCCGAGGGCGAAGGCGATGGGGATGCCCGAGAGCATCGCCCCGAGGGTGGCGCCCGCGTAGAGGAAGCCGATCGTCGCGACGCTCACCGCTTCACTCCCGTGTTGGTGCTCCGGCCGCCGGTGCGGACGGTGGTTCCCATCGGATCCGGTCCGGCGGGGGTCACGTCCGGGCGTCCCTTGAGGTCGCGGTTGATGTCGGCCCCGAGGCCGATCTTCGGCCGGGCCCAGCCGGCGCCGCTCGGGCCGAGGCGGATCGCCTCGGCGATCTGCAGGGCGATCTGCAGGCACAGCAGGCTCATGCCCACCGACATCAGGGTGTAGGGAATCCACAGGGGCGGCCCCCAGGTGGATTGCGAGACCTGCCCGTCGACCCAGGCCTCGTGGTCGAGGGACCAGCTTTTCCACGTGAAGAACAGGCAGAAGGCGAGGCTGACGCAATCCACCAGCACGAGGCGGACGCGGTTGACCGAGGGAGGCAAGAGGCCGGTCAGGGCCTCGATGGCGACGTGGCCCCGCCGTGCCTGCACCGCCGCCGCCGAGCCGAAGGTGGCGCCGACGATCAGGAACACCGCCATCTCGTCCTGCCACTCGGTGGGCTCGTGCAAGACGTAGCGGATGACGACGCTGTAGCTGAGGACGAGGCAGGCCCCGAACAGGGCCAGCCCGCCGAGCCCCATGATCAGCCGGTTGACCGCCTTCGAGGCCCGGTCCAGCACGCCGAGCGCCCCCGGCACCCGGGGCTCGGGAGCCGCATGGACCTCGGATGCGGCGGTGGCCGCGTCGAAACCGTGGCTCACGAGACCTGCTCCGCCAGCTTGAGGAATTCGGCGCACCGCGCGTTCTTGCCGGCGAAGTCCTTCCAGGCCGTCGCCCGCGCGAGGTCGCGCCACTTGTCGAGATGCGCGTCGGTGAGGTCGTGGACCTGCGCGCCCCGGGCGCCGTAGACCTTCACGAGTTCCTCGTCGTCGGCCTTGGCGGCGGCGAAGGAAAAGGCCTCCATGGCCTGCCCGGCGTCGCGCAGGGCCTTCTGCTGCTCCGGCGGCAACGCGTCGAAGACGATCTTCGAGACGATCAGGGGCTCGAGGATGAACCAGAACGACCGGCCGCGCCCGGCGGTGAGGTTCTTGGTCATCTCGTCGAGGCGAAAGGAGATCAGGCTGGTGGAGGCACTCACCGCCGCCTCAAGGGCACCCGTCTGCATGCCGATATACATCTCGCTGGAGGGCATGGTGGAGACGATGGCGCCCGCGGACTGGAACATCATGTCCATCTCGCGGCCGCCGCCGCGGATCTTCACGCCCTTCACGTCGTCGGGCACGAGGATCGGCTTGACCTTCGAGGCGACGGCGCCCGACTGCCAGATCCAGGTGAGAATGATGACACCCTTCTCCGCGAGCATCGCAGAGAAGTCCTCGCCGATCTTGGCGGTCCGCCACTTGGCGGCTTGGTCGTAGCTCGTCACCAGGGCGGGCATGAGCGCGAGGTTCGTCTCCGGCACCTCTCCGCCCGCGTAGGACAGGGGCACGAGGCTCATGTCGAGGGCGCCCTTCCGCACGGCGCTGAACTGCGCCAGCGTCTTCATCAGCGAGGAGGTCGGGTAGACCTGCACCTGCAGCCCGCCGCCCGTGCGCTTCTCCACATCCGCCGCGAACCGGCGGGCGATGCGATCGCGCGCATCACCCTCGTCGGCGGTCCCGCCGGGGAACTGGTGCGACAGCTTCAGGATCCTGGGCGCCTGCGCGCGCAGGACGGCCGGGCTGGCGATCAGGCCACCCATGGCGGTGGCCGCACCCAGCAGGTGACGACGTGTGAGCACTGGCTTCCCCCCGGTAATGGCCGTGTGCCCGCGCCCCGCCCGCCTGCGGGGCGGACGCGTTCGGGCTTTTCAGCCGCGCTTCGGTCCGGACCGGACGATCGAGACGGTGCGCGATCCGGTGGATCGCGGCGGGCCGGGGCATGGATCACCCCAGCGGGACGGGCGTCAGGCGACCTGCTCGGCGAGCTTGAGAAGCTCGGCGCAGGAGGCGTTCTTCCCGGAATAATCCTTCCAGGCGGTGGCGCGGGCGAGGTCGCGCCACTTGCCGAGGGTCGCCTCGTCCAGTTGATCGACCTTGGCGCCGGCCTTGCCGAACAGCTCCTCGACGCGGGTGTCGTCGGCCTTGGCGCCCGACTGCCCGAAGCTCTCCAGCTCGGCGCCGGTGGCCATGATGATGTCCTGCTGATCCTTGGGCAGGCCGTCGAAGACGATCTTCGACATCATGATCGGCTCCAGCATGAACCAGTACGAGTGCTGGCGACCGGAGGTGAGGGCCTTCGACAGCTCCTCCAGGCGGAAGGAGATCAGGCTGGTGGACGAGGTGATCACCGCGTCGCAGGCGCCCGTCTGCATGGCGGCGTAGGACTCGTTCGAAGGGATCGAGAGGGTGGCGGCACCCGCCTCCTTCATCATCATGTCCATCTCGCGGGAGCCGCCCCGGACCTTCATGCCCTTGGCGTCGGCGGGCCCGACGAGCGGACGCTCGCGGCTGGCGACGCCGCCAGCCTGCCACACCCAGGAGACGAGCACGATGCCCTTGGCGGACAGGATCTCGGTGAGCTTGCGGCCCACCGGAGCGTTCTTCCAGGCGATCGCCTGCTCGTAGGAGGTCACGAGGGCGGGCATGAGCCCGATGTTCATCTCCGGCACCTCGCCGCCCGCATAGGGGGCGGGGTAGAGCGACAGGTCGAGGGCGCCCTTGCGCATGGCGCCGAACTGGGCGTTCGTCTTCATCAGCGACGAGCCGGGATACACCTGGACGTCGAGGGCGCCCTTGGTCTTCTCCGTCACCTGCTTGGCGAACATCCGGCACATCCGGTCGCGGAAGTCGCCCTCCTCGATCGTGCCGCCGGGGAACTGATGCGACAGCTTCAGCGTGGTGGCCGCCTGCGCCGGGCGCAGGCCGAACCGCAGGAGCGCGGGTGCGGCCACGGCCGCGGTGACGAAGCTCCGTCGCGTCGGCGTCATCGTTTTCTCCCGCGTCGCACAATAGCAACGTTTTTGTTTTGCGGTGCGGTATTCGATCGATACCGCGCTGGCCGTCACCAAAGGCAAGCCAGTATAGTTTGTCAACGGCTTTGCATAATGCATCCAGAGAGATGGAGCATTACGTCAGCGTGACGTTCAAGGGGCCAACGTTAATCCCGAAGATCGTCGCCGCATCGTCGCGGCGGCGAGGACCGGCAGGGAAAGCGGCCGGTCAAGCCTCGCGGTGATCGACGTAATTGGCCGCGATCGGCCCCTTCTTGCCGCGGATGTGCTCGCGCAGCAGGGCACCGAGGGCGGCGCCGTTGCGCGCGCGCAGATGCACGATCATCTCCTCGTGCTCGGACATGGCGCGCCGCCACTGCTCCTGCGTCTGGTGGGCGCGGTAGCGCGAGCGCTGCACCCGGCCGGACAGGCTCTGGTAGATGCCGGCCAGGGTCGCGTTGCGGGCCGCAGCCATGATCGCCTCGTGGATCAGGCGGTTATGGCGGAAGTACCCCACCTCGTCGTTCGCCTTGAAGGCCGCGAGCATCGCATCGTGGTCGGCCTGGATGCCGTCGATCTCGTCGTCCGAGACCGTCCGGCAGGCGAGGTCGCCTGCGGTCGCCTCCAGGCCCGCGATCACCTCGATCACGTCCTCCAGCTCGGACTCGCTGATGCTCGCCACCCGCGCGCCCCGGTTCGGCAGGAGCTCCAGGAGGCCCTCCGTCGCCAGGATCTTGATCGCCTCGCGCAGGGGTGTGCGCGAGATGCCGAACCGCTCGGTCAGCTCGCCCTCGTTGATCCGTTCCTTCGGTTCCATCTCGCCGGACTGGATCAAGGCGCGCATCCGGTCGGCCACCTCGTCGTGCAGGTACCGGCGGTTGATGCCGAAGCCAGACTCAATCTTGTTCATGCGCACACACGCGTCGGATCGCAGATCGTCATCTACAGAAGCCGCCATGTGTAAGGGGACACCTTTTCAGTGTCGAGGCGTCAAGGCTCCGTCGAGGACCCTCACCACATGCACGGCCTCGCGCCCGAGACCGTCGTGGATCTGGTGCCGGCAACTCGTCCCATCGGCCACCACAAGGTCGTCGGACCCGGCCTCGCGCAGGGCGGGGAACAGTGACAATTCGGCCATGGCCAGAGAGACATCGACCGTCTCGGCCCCGTAGCCGAAGGCCCCCGCCATGCCGCAGCAGCTCGACTCGATGACCCGGACGTCGAGCCCCGGCACGGCCCGCAGGACGGTCTCCACGGCGCCCATCGCGCCGAAGGATTTCTGGTGACAGTGCCCATGGAGATGGGCGCGGCGGCCTCCCTGGTGGGAGAGCGGCAGGGCGATGCGCCCGGCGGCGAGGTCGGTGGCGAGCAACTCCTCGATCAACACCGCCTGCTTCGCCAGGGTCGCGGCCTCCTCGCCCGGAAGCAGCGCCAGGAACTCGTCGCGGAAGGTCAACAGGCAGGAGGGCTCCAGGCCGACGATCCGCGCGCCCGCCCTGGCATAGGGCAGGAGCGCGTCGAGGGTCCGCCGCGCCTCGGCCCGCGCCCGGTCGGTCTGGCCCGAGGCCAGCCACGTCCGGCCGCAGCACAGGGGCCGCCGGCCCTTCGCGGGGAAGACCCGGTGCAGCCGGTAGCCCGCGGCAGCCAGCACGCGCTCGGCCGCCTCCAGGTTCTCGCGCTCGAAGGCGCGGTTGAAGGTGTCGCCGAACAGAACGATGTCGCGGAAATCGCCGGTCACGTCGGAGGGGTGGGCCGGCTCACCGATCTCGGCCCAGGGACGCCGCCAGCGGGGCAGGCTGCGGCGCGCGGACAGGCCCGCGATCCGCTCCGAGGCCGCCGCCAGGACGGGAAACTTGTCGCGCAGGTTGAGGAGGGGACCGAGGCGCGCCGCCACTGCCGCATAGTGCGGCATCGACCCGATCAGCCGGTCCTTCAGCGGCAGGCCGTGGCGGGCATGGTAATGGTGCAGGAACTCCACCTTCATCTTGGCCATGTCGACGCCCGTCGGGCATTCCCGGCGACAGGCCTTGCACGACACGCAGAGATCCATCGTCCGCTTCATCTCCGGGCTGGTCAGCGCCTCGGCGCCGAGCTGGCCGGAGATGGCGAGCCGCAGGGAGTTCGCCCGGCCGCGCGTGAGGTGCTGCTCCTCGCCCGTCACCCGGTAGGAGGGGCACATCGCTCCGCCCGCGAGTTTCCGGCAGGTGCCGTTGTTGTTGCACATCTCCACGGCCGCGCCGAAGCCGCCCCACTCGGACCAGTCGAGGGCGGTCTGAGCGGGCGCCGTCACGGCATAATCCGGCTTGAAGCGGAACAGGCTGCGGTCGTCCATCCGCAGGGGGCGGACGATCTTGCCGGGGTTGAGGCGGTTCTCCGGGTCGAACCCGTCCTTCACCGTCTCGAAGGCGCGGGTCAGGGTGGCGCCGAACAGCGGCTCCACGAATTCCGAACGCGAGATGCCGTCGCCGTGCTCGCCGGAATAGGAGCCCTTGTAGCGGCGCACGAGGTCCGAGGTTTCCTCGGCGATGGCGCGCATCTTGGCGACGTCGCCCCCCTGCTTCATGTCGAGGATCGGGCGGACATGCAGGCACCCCACCGAGGCGTGGGCGTACCACGTGCCCCGGGTGCCATGCTTGGAGAAGACCTCCGTCACCGCGTCGGTGTAGTCGGCCAGATGCTCGAGGGGGACGGCGCAATCCTCGATGAACGAGACCGGCTTCGCGTCGCCCTTCATCGACATCATGATGTTGAGGCAGGCTTCCCGCACCTCCCACACCGACTTCTGCCGGGCGGGCTCCACCACCTCCACCACGGCGTCGGGGAAGCCGTGGTCGGCCATGCAGGCGTCGAGGCGCTTGAGGTCGCGCTTCAGGGCGGCGAGGTCGTCCCCCGCGAACTCGGTGAGCAGCAGGCAGTTCGGCGCGCCGCGGGTGATGTCGGCGAGCGTCGTGCGGAACAGGGGGATGTCGGCGCCCAGCACCAGCACGTTGTTGTCCACGAGTTCCACCGCCACCGGATCGAGGGCGACGATGTGCCGGGTCGTCTCCATCGCGGCGCGGAAGGAGGGGAAGTGGCACACGCCCATCACCCGGTGGGCGGGCAGGCGCGAGAGTTTCAGCGTCACCGCCGTGGTCGCGGCAAGCGTGCCCTCGGAGCCGACCAGCAGGTGGGCGAGGTTCGGCCGGTCGGCCACCAGCGCGTCGAGGTTGTATCCGCCGACCCGGCGCTGCACCTTCGGGTAGCGCGCCTCGATCTCGTCCCGGTGACCGTGGGCGAGGCGGATCATCCGCGCCGCGAGATCCTCCGCCCGCGCCGAGCCCGTCACGCCCGTGACGTCGTTGCCGGAGAGCGAGAATCCGAAGGGCTCGCCGTCGTGCAGCAGGGCGTGAATCGCCAGCACGTTGTCCCGCATCGTGCCGTAGCGGAGCGAGCGGGCGCCGCAGGAATTGTTGCCGGCCATCCCGCCGATGGTGCAGCGGGTCGCCGTCGAGGGCTCGACGGGGAAGAACCAGCCATCGGCCTTGATCCGGCTGTTCAGCCGCTCCAGCACGAGGCCGGGCTCGACCGTCACCGTGCCGGCCTGCGCATCGTAGTCGAGCACGCGGTTGAAGTGGCGGGAGCAGTCCACGACGAGGCCGGCGCCGATCGGCTGGCCGTTCTGCGAGGTGCCGCCACCGCGCATCACCACCGGGACGCCGTGGTCGGCGGCGACCGTCAGGGTCGCGGCGATGTCCTCGGCCGAGCGCGGAAGCACCACCCCGGCGGGCATGATCTGGTAGATCGAGGCGTCGGTGGCGTAGCGGCCGCGGGTGAAGGCATCGAACCTCGCTTCACCCTGGAGGCGTTCGGCGAGCTTCCGGGCGAGGCCCGCATCGTTCCGCGCCGCCGCGCGGGCGCTCTCGGCTGTCTTCGCCGTGCCTGCCGCCACGCCCATCCCCCCTTGCGGCCTGAACCCGGCCCTGCGCGGAGTGTATTCAAGATTCAGCGCGGGAGAAATGCGCTTCCGTCTCGGCGGTGCGCGTCACGGCGCAGCGGGACGCGAAGTCCGGCCGCGATGAAGTCCGGCCGCGATCAGGCGCGGGCGGAGAGCCACACCGTCTCGGGTTCCTCGGCGGGCAGCACCTTCGCGACGGCATCGAGATCGACCACGAACCGTTCGGTGAGCAGCCGCCACATGTCGTGGGTCGAATTGGCGGCGGGCTTCAGCTCTTTCAGCACATCCACTAAGCTGTTCTGGCTAAGAAGATGCGGCCTGGGGTTGCAAGGGTCAGTATTCGGCATCGGAGATAGCCCAGTTGGACGATACGAAATTCCGTCAGCATGGTTAACGCACGGTTAACGATTTGGAAGGAGGCGGAACGACGGCGACGGACGACTCCCGTAAGCCGCGCCGGCCCGCCCCGGGCCGCCCCGCCGCAGCGGTGTTCACAAGACGACGCCCATCCCCTATCAAGCGGCGGGCAACCGTCCGCCAGCCGCGCGGCGGCCGCCACCGGCCCGCACCGGAGCACCATGGACGCCTCTTCCGATCTCGCCAGCCAGGGTTCCGGCACGGAGGCCGGCAGGGATGCTCGCAAGGACGCTGGCTCGGGCCAGCCCGCGACCCGCCTCGTGCTCGCCTCGGCCTCGCCCCGGCGCCTCGCCCTGCTGCAACAGGTCGGGATCGAGCCCGACGCGCTCCTGCCTGCCGACATCGACGAGACGCCGCGCAAGTCTGAGCCGCCGCGCGACCTCGCCCGCCGTCTCGCGCGGGCGAAGCTCGCCGCCGCCGAGGCCGCGCTGCGCGGGGGCGACACCACGCCGACCTGGCTGCTCGCCGCCGACACGGTGGTGGCCGTGGGGCGGCGAGTGCTGCCGAAGGCCGAGTTGCCCGACGAGGCCGCCGATTGCTTGCGGCTCCTCTCCGGGCGCCCGCACCGGGTCTACACCGCGGTCTGCCTGCTCTCGCCCAAAGGGCGCCGGGAGCGCGTGGTCGAGACGCGGCTGCGCTTCAAGCGCCTGTCGAGCCGGGACATCCAGCGCTACCTCGATTCCGGCGAGTGGCGCGGCAAGGCGGGGGGCTACGCCATCCAGGGCATCGCCGGCTCCTTCGTGGTGAAGCTCGTGGGCTCCTACAGCGCCGTGGTCGGCCTGCCGCTCTACGAGACGGTGAGCCTGCTGGACGGCGACGGCTATCCCGTCCGGGGGGCCTGGGGCGAGGCGAAGTGACGGCCGCGCGCTGTCCGATCTGCCGGAAGCCGGCGGAGGCGGCATTCACGCCGTTCTGCTCGCAGCGCTGCGCCGACGTCGATCTCGGCCGCTGGTTCAACGAGCGCTACGCCATCCCCGTCGAGGACGACGAGGAGGAAGAGGCGCCCGAGCCGCGCCGGCCGCTCCTCGACGACGCATAGCGGATCGCGTGAGGCGGCCTCGCCGCCGGGGCGAGCGTGGCGGCGGGCGCGCGAGAATCGCGTCCTTCCGCGTGTCGCGACGGCCTTTCGCGGTGCGATCCGCCGGGAAAGCGCCTACATCTGCGGCATGAGCCGCCGAGCCCTGAACGATTTGCCCCCGGACACCTTCGACGACGGCCGTGACGCCGACGTCGAGGATCCCGCCGACGCGGAGGTCGCGCTGGCGAGCGACCTCGCGGCGGAGATCGACTTCGACCTCGAGCCGGGCGCGGTCCTGGCGGGCACCGAGGTCATCCGCCGGTTCTGGACGACCCTGCCCCCCTCCCCCGGCGTCTACCGGATGTTCGATGGGCGCGGCGACGTGCTCTACGTCGGCAAGGCCAAGAACCTGAAGGCGCGCGTCGGCTCCTACGCCCGGGGCCAAGCCCATTCGAACCGCATCGCGCGGATGATCTCGCAGACGGCGGCGATGGAGTTCGTCACCACCGCCACCGAGACCGAGGCGCTGCTGCTGGAAGCCAACCTGATCAAGCAGCTGAAGCCGCGCTTCAACGTGCTGATGCGGGACGACAAGTCCTTCCCCTACATCCTCGTCACCGATGACGGCCCCGCGCCGCAGATCGTCAAGCATCGCGGCGCGCGGCGGCGGAAGGGAAACTATTACGGCCCCTTCGCCAGCGTCTGGGCGGTGAACCGCACCGTCAACGCCCTCCAACGGGCCTTCCTCCTGCGGACCTGCACCGACAGCTACTACGAGAATCGGACGCGGCCCTGCCTGCTGTTTCAGATCAAGCGCTGCTCCGGCCCGTGCACGGGGGAGATCGCGTCCGAGGACTATGCCGCCATGGCCGATTCCGCCCGCGCCTTCCTGGCGGGCAAATCGAACGCGGTGAAGGACCGGATGCGCGCGGAGATGCAGGAGGCCTCCGAGGCGCTGGAATTCGAGCGTGCCGCCCGGTTCCGCGACCGCATCGCCGCCCTGTCGGCGATCCAGGGCGTCCAGGGCGTGAACACCCAAGGGGTAGAGGAGGCGGACGTGTTCGCCCTCGACGAGCAGGCGGGGCAGTTCTGCATCGAGGTCTTTTTCTTCCGCAATTTCCAGAACTGGGGCAACCGGGCCTACTTCCCCAAGGCCGACCGGACGATGACCGCCGACGAGGTGCTGGGTTCCTTCATCGGTCAGTTCTACGACGACAAGCCCGCGCCCCGCGTCGTGCTCACGAGCCACGCGGTGGAGGACGCCGAACTCGTGGGCGCCGCCCTGTCGAGCCGGGTCGAGTACCGGGTGGAGATCCACCGGCCGATGCGCGGCGAGCGCAAGAACCTCGTGGACTATGCCCAGCGCAACGCGAAGGAGGCCCTCGCCCGGCGCCTCGCCGACACGGCGTCGCAGGGCAAGCTGCTCACCGCCCTCGGCCAAGCGCTGGGGCTGGCGAAGCCGCCGAAGCGCGTCGAGGTCTACGACAACTCGCACATCATGGGCACGAACGCCGTCGGCGGGATGATCGTCGCCGGGCCGACCGGCTTCATGAAGCAGTACTACCGAACCTTCAACATCAAGTCGGAGGAGCTGACGCCGGGCGACGACTTCGGGATGATGCGCGAGGTGCTGCAACGGCGCTTCAAGCGCCTGGTCAAGGAAGCGCCGCGCAACGCCCCCGAGGCGGCGATCGCCGCGGCCGAAGGGTTGCCGGGTGAGGCTCCACCGCCCCCGCCCGCCGACGAGGACGGCGACGCCTTCCCCGCTTGGCCCGACCTCGTGCTGATCGACGGCGGCAAGGGCCAGCTCGAGGCCGCCCGCGCGGCCATCGCCGCCATCGGCATCGCGGACGTGCCGCTGGTCGGGATCGCCAAGGGGCGTGACCGCGATGCCGGGCGCGAGACGTTCTTCATCCCCGGCAAGCCGCCGTTCAAGCTGCCGCCCCGCGACCCGACGCTCTATTTCGTGCAGCGCCTGCGCGACGAGGCGCACCGCTTCGCCATCGGCACCCACCGGGCCAAGCGCAAGCGTGAGATGACGAAGAACCCGCTTGACGAGATCGCGGGCATCGGACCCTCTCGGAAACGCGCGCTGCTCCACCATTTCGGAACGGTGAAGGCGATCGAGCGCGCGGCCTACGAGGATCTGGCCCGCACGCCCGGCGTCAACGCCGCGACGGCCAGGGCCGTCTACGACTTCTTTCACGCAGGCCCCTGAGCCGGGGGGTGTTCACGAGTGGAGCCGGGCCGTTGACGGGATCGCCACGCTCTGATTTCACGCCCCCGATGACCGCCGTTCTCCCCCGGCGACGCTCACCGGCATGGAACCTCGCGAACTGCCTGACCTACGGGCGGCTCGTGGCGGTGCCGGTGATGGTCGCGCTGCTCTTCTGGCCGGACTCCCTCACCGCGCGCTCGGCCGCCTTCGGCGTTTTCGTCCTGGCGGCCGTGACCGATTATCTCGACGGGTACGTGGCGCGGGCCTACCACCAGAGTTCGGCGCTCGGCCGGATGCTCGATCCGATCGCGGACAAGCTCCTCGTCGCCGCCTGCCTGCTCATGCTCTCCGCCGACCATACGATCAGCGGTCCGACGATCTGGGCCGCCGTGGTCATCCTGTGCCGGGAGGTGCTGGTCTCGGGGCTGCGGGAATACCTCGCCGAGTTGAAGGTCGGCGTGCCGGTGAGCCGGATCGCCAAGTGGAAGACCACCGTGCAGCTCGTGGCGCTGGGCTTCCTCGTGGCCGGGCCGGCGGGCGAGACAATCCTGCCGGGGACGCAGGTGATCGGCCTCGGCCTCCTGTGGCTCGCCGCCGCCCTGACGATGTGGACCGGCTACGACTACATGAGGGCGGGCATCCGCCATGTCATGGACGACCCGCGGTAGATCATGAAGCTCGTGTATTTCGCCTGGGTCCGCGAACGGATCGGCCGACCCGAGGAAACCCTCGATCCGCCACCGGAGGTGCGCACCGTGGCGGACCTCCTCGTCTGGCTGCGGGGCCGGGGCGAGGAATACGCCTACGCCTTTGAGAACGAGGGCATCGTCCGCGCCGCCATCGACCGCGTCCACGCCAAGCCGGACACGCCGATCGCCGGCGCCGGGGAAATCGCCTTCTTCCCGCCGATGACGGGCGGATAAGCGCGTCAGGCGCCGCGAGGGCGGGTCCGGGGGCCGGTCAGCGTCCGGCGAGGCCAGCGGCGACGTGGTTGTTGATGGAGATCAGCGCGTCGAGCTTCTCAGGGGCGGGCTCGGCCAGAGTCTCGATCATGTGCCGGAACACGAAGGCGGCGAGGCGGGTGAAGCCCTGCTTCACATCCGCCGGGAGGGGATTGCCCTCTTCCACCACCGCCGACGCCAGGATCGTCCAGACCTTCTGGTTGAAGTTCAAGGCCGGGCCCAGGTCGCCCGTGCGGTTTGCCCAGTCGTCGCGGAGCATCTGCAGCCGCTGCGCCGCCTTGATCAGAACCGCCGATTCCGCTTCCCGCGGGGTCATCACGCTGCGCGAGGTCTTGGCATAGGCGCTGGCAGCGTAGCTCATCGCGATTCCCGAGAAAGTGGCACGCCGAAGCCGGTGTCGGCGCGTCGCACTTCAAACAGCCTGCGGTTAAGGTCGCGTTAGTTCGCGCGGTGACTTGCCGCATCGGTTGACCGAAACTGAATAGATTCCATCCATCGCGAGGTTTCGGCGCAATAATTCCGACTTTCTGCTCCGGAGTTGCCGCTGGAAACTATATATATCCGTCATGTCCCCTATAGGGCATGCCGAAGGGGGTACCACCAGCACCTCACGCGGTCGCGCCCGGCCGAATTCGAGGCGGCCGGCTTCGGAATGCCTTGTTGCAGCCGACTTGTTTGGCCATGGAAGACCCCACGGTCGCAAAGCGAATCCCGCGGGTCGAAGACGGATGTGGAACTTTGCTCTCGGAGCAATCGCGGGTGGGATGACGGCGGCCGTCTTGACGGTCGCGGCGGTGCGTCACCCGGAGATCCAGACCCGCATCGGGCTGTCCGCGCCGCCAGCGCCGATCTCGGTCGCCCTGGCCCAGCCCGTCGAGCCGCGTTGCGTGCCGCCCAAGGCCCTGCCGAAGTCCGCGGGCAACGCCGAAGCCATCCTGTTCAACAGGCAGCGATTCTGGTCCGTCTCGCCCTGAGCGAGACCGCCGGGGCGCTCCGGGGCGGCCCCGCGCGATGCGGCGCCGCCGGGACTGGCTCGGGCGGCGCCCGCGTGACGGGCGACGACTTCAGAGCGCGCCGATCAGCAGGATGAGGGCGGCACCCGCCGCCATGGAGCTGAGAAAGCCGCAGAGGGCGGCGGCGAAGGACGGGCCGCCGCTGGCGGCGGAGACGGCGGTGGCGGGCGACGAGGCGTCGGACATGACTCAAACTCTCTCAGGGGCGACCGCGGTCGCCTGCGTGAAGGACTATTCGGGAAAGGCCAAGCTCCGCTGTGCGGAGTCACACCGTATCAATCACAACGGTTAATCTTCTTGGCGATGCGGAGCTGCCGCAATTCGCTCCGCAGATCGATGGCGACGACGCCCTCGCCACAGTCGTCGAAGGCATCGCGGGCATCGTTATAGCGGTCGCCGATCTCATCGAGGGTATCGCAGACACGGCCGCGATCCCCGAGGCGCATGTCCTGCCGCGCCTGGAAACGCAGGGCTTCCGCCTCCTCCACCTTCTTCCGGGCCTCGATGCAGGCGGGGCGGGCCGAGGCGGCGGTGACCGCCACTGTTCCTGCGACGAGACCCATCACGCAGGAGGCAAGAGCGAGGGAGACGGAACGCATGGCTAACATCGTTGCTATCGGTGATCGTTAACGCAGAACAGCGAATGCTTCCGAAGATCTTTCGCGTGCCCTATCACTACCCGGCTTAACGGCGAAGCTGCGGGATGGGTTCCTGCCGTCCCGGCCCGGTGCCCCAGACCGGCACCTCACACCGGTCCCCTGGCGGCACGACGGCGGCGGGATGCCAGGATGCCGGGCAAGTCGACGGGCGCGAACCCCATGGCATCGACGCCGACGTCGTATTGCTTGGGCATCGGCGCGAGCTTGCCGTGGGAATGCCCATGCAGGTTGAGCGCCCCACGTCCGATCCCGTTCCAGGTCCGGAAGGCGTAGTGGCAGAGCACGAGCGCCCGGCCCTCGACCGCGATCTCCGCATAGGCTTGGACGGAGGCCCAGCCCCCGGCCGCCCGCGTCGCCTCTCCATCGTTGTTGCCGGTGATCAGGTGCTTGGCGCCGTTCAGGCGGCCCAGGAGCTCCGCGATCCGGTCCGGCCCCGGCCCGAGGCAGAAATCGCCGAGGTGCCACACCTCGTCGTCCGCGGCGACGGTGGCGTTCCAGGCGGCGATCAGCCCCTCGTCGTGGGCGTCGAGATCGGGGAAGGGCCGGTGATCGAACCGCAGGGCGCGGGGATCGCCGAAATGCGTATCC
The DNA here is from genome assembly GCF_022179085.1 of Methylobacterium aerolatum. GTDB lineage: Bacteria > Pseudomonadota > Alphaproteobacteria > Rhizobiales > Beijerinckiaceae > Methylobacterium > Methylobacterium aerolatum. The sequence goes on along the minus strand of NZ_BPQE01000020.1, from coordinate 135,591 downwards.
GCCGTGAAGAAGACCGCCATGGCATCCGTGCGCCCGTCCCGCGACCGTCGGGGTCGCCCCGGCGCAACCCGCGACCCCGCCCGGTCGATCCACGGCCAGGATGATTCCCGGCCTTCGGGGCGACGGCGGCAGCCGCAATTGCGATTAGGGGGAGAAGAATATCTTCACCGCTGCTGATTATAGAATGAGCCCGAGACTCGTTCTACTGGTGGCACCCGACGGGAGGTCGATCCATGTAGGCGGGATGCACAACATCGCCTTCTCTGTTTATAGTTAATACTTTGCAGAGATGGCGGCAGAGAACGGTGGCCCGCCCTTGTCCGGACCAGGCGTCCCAGTGAAGTCGGCTTGCGGCATCGATGGCTGGCCCTTCGCCGTGGCCGAAGCCGGGGTTGCGCGGCCGGATACCCTGCCGGACGGGCGCCCGTGGCCGCAGATCCGGGTGCTGACCGTGTCCGGCGGCGGCGACGCCGCCCCCGCCGCCGCCTCGGTCGCCCGCCAGGGCTATCCCGAGCATCGGCACGACATCGTGGCGCCCGGCATGGAGCGCGATGCCCTCGCCGGGATCCTGGCGGACGCCGCGACCGATGCCGTACTGCTGCTGCCGGCGGGCGACCTCCTCGCACCGGGCGCCCTGGTGGCGCTGGCCCTCGAACTCGCCCTCTCCGGCGCCGCCGCCGTGGCGGGCCTGCGCGTCCTCTACACCGATCATGTCACCGGCCTCGACGTGCCCTCCCTCACCGGCACGGAGACGGGGGCGGAGGGCCCCTGCGGCGAGGTCCTGTGGAGCCGGGACGCCCTCGCCCGCTTCGCCCTGCGGCGCTTCCCCGATCCGGCGGAGACCTGGGCCACCCTTCCCGCGTCCGCCCGGCGCCGGATCGGACGGCCGGTTCTCCTGAAGCGCGGGCGACCGGCCACCCGGAACGACGCCCTGTCGATCGTGTCGCTCACCGGCACCGGCACCGTGGGCGGGGCAGGCGTCGCCCACCGCCGCCTCTCCGACGCCCTCGCCCTGGCCGGCCACGCGGTCACGCCCGTCATCCTCGGCCAGCGGCCGATGGCGGCCGAATGGACCGACCGCTTCCCCCAGGCCGAGGCGGAGATCGACGCCGCCGACCCGGACTTCGTCCTCGTCGGCAACGTCCACGGGGCGACGCGCAGCCTCGACGCCGTCGGGCGCATCGCCGCCAAGCGGCCGACCGCCCTCGTCCTGCACGACCTCTTCGCCCTGACGGGCCGCTGCTGCCATCCCCGCGACTGCACGAAGGCCGAGCGCGGCTGCGACAGCGCCTGCCCCGGCCCCGACGAGTATCCGCAGCTGAGCCCCCGGCGCATCGCCGGAATGCACGCCCGCAAGCGCGACGTCCTCGCCGCGCCCTCCGGTCCGATCCTCCTGGCGAACTCCGCCTGGACGCAGGGCCGCAGCGAGGCCCTGGCCCCGGCCGGCGCCGAGACCCGCCCGGTGAGCCTCGCCTTTCCCACCGGGATTTTTCGCCCCGGCGATCGCGGGGCATTGCGCCGCCGCCTCGGCCTGCCGGGCGCCGACGTGCTCATCCTCGTCTCGTCCGTGATCGTCGACGGACCCGATAAGGGCTTCTCCGACCTGCGCGACGCCCTCCAGGCCGTGGCCGGGCCGGGCGTCGGCGTCGTCGCCATCGGCCGCCTCGACGATCCCGGCCGGTTCGGCATCGCGAACCTCCATGCGCCGGGGCTGATCGGCAGCGAGGAGGAACTTGGCGCGTGGTATGGCGCCTGCGACCTGCACGTCACGGCGAGCCGGCACGAAACCCTCGGCCAGACGCCCATCGAGGCGGGGCTCTGCGGCGTTCCCACCCTCGCCTACCGGACCTCCGGACTGACGACCTCGGTCATCGACGGGGTGTCCGGCCGCCTCGTGGATTGCGATCCCGCCTCCCTCGCCGCCGCCCTGCGGGACCTCGTGGCGGACGGCGCGGCGCGGGGGCGCCTCGGCGCCTTCGCCCGGATCAGCCTGGAGAGCCGCTTCAGCCCGGCCTCGGCGGCCCTGTCGGTGGATGCGGTCCTGCGGGAGCGCGGTCTCCTCCCCGACACCGCCGCCCGCCCGGGCTTCGCGCCCGATCTCCTCGGCCACTTCCCCTTCGCCGCCGAGCGGCTGCCGGGGGCCGAGGGGACGGTGCAGGCACCGTCCTCCCCCGTCGTCCGGCGCCTGCGCCGGACGAAGCAGGCGGTGTTGGGCCGCCGGATGCCGCTCTTCGTGCGCCGGTGCCTGTACCTCGCGGACGCCCTGCGCGGGAGCGCGGCCCGATGAACGCCGCCTCGCCCCGCCGCCGCCGGATCTACATCGACAGGACGCATCTGCGCGGTCGCGTCACCGGCATCGAGCGCGTCACCCTCGATCTGTTCTCGGGCGACCGCCTCGCGCCGCACGACGTGCGCTGGGTGTCGAGCCGGTCCCTGCCGGGGATGATCCTGCGCCAGCAGGTCGGCCTGCCCCTGACGCTCCTGCGGGACCCGGACGCCCTGTTCCTGTTCCCCGGTTTCCCGCCGGGACCGCTCTGCGCCGTGGCGGCGGATCGCTGCCTTCTCTACATCCACGACACGTTTTTGCTGAGCCGGCCCGAGGACCTGAGCCTGCGCAGCCGCGCCTACATGAGCCCTGCCTTCGCCCTGGCGATGCGATGGGGGCGCCATCTCTTCGTCAACAGCCGGACCACGGGCGAGGACGTGCGGCGCTACTGCTCGCCGAAGGCCACGGTAACGCTCCTGCGGCCCGGCGTCCGCGACGTGTTCGGCCTGTCGCGGCGCCGGGGGCCGGGCGCCTACCGGCCGGGCGAACCGCTGCGGCTGCTCGCCGTCGGCACCATCGAGCCGCGCAAGAACTACCCGGCCTCCCTCGCCATCGTGGACGCGCTGAACCGGGCCGGCATCCCGGCGGAGCTGCACCTCGTCGGCCGGGCCGGCTGGGGGCAGCACGCCTTTCTCGAGGCGCCGCCGCCCTTCCTGCATCTCCACGGCTACCTCGACGACTCACAGCTCCTGGAGCTGACCGAGCGCTGCCACCTCCTGCTCTCCACCTCGAAGGCGGAAGGTCTCGGCCTGCCGCTCCTGGAGGTGCAGCATGGCGGCCTGCCCGTGGTGGCGCCGGACAGCGCCGTCTTCCGCGAGGTACTCGGCGCCTCCGGCCTGCTGATCCGGCCCGACGACGCGCAGGACGCGGCCGCCCACATCGCCGCCTTCGTCACCGCCGACGCCTTCGCGGGCGCCGGGGAGAAGAGCCGCTCCAACGTCCTTCGCTGGAACGGTCTTGCCGCCCTCGACGCGGACCGCCTCCACGCCTTCCTCGACGGCGACCCGAGCGCCTACGCGGACGGAAGGCTGAGGATCGCCTGATCCTCGCATCCGGGGCGCCCGGCCGAGGGAGGGCCGCCCCGACCGGAATTCGGCCCGCCCCGTCAGGCGGGCGTGAGAGCAGACCCGGCCCCGGCCGGATGAGACAGAGGTCACGGTTGAACCGTCCCGGCAATCGTCCTGTCCCACGGCGGCCCCCGCGGGTCCGGTCCTGGGAAGGGACGCGGAAGGATGGAGAAATCAGGAGCGAGGCGCATGTTCGATTTCTCGACTAGGATCAGCGGCGAGCCCGTCCGGATGGTGCTGCCGGAGGTGTCGCCCCGCACCGACCTCCGGGCGGTGCTGCACCGCCTGAGGCGCGGTGCGGGCACCATCGTGCTGGGCGGCCTCCTGATGGTCGCCCTGGCGATCTTCGTCCTGGGGCTGCTCCCGCCGAGCTACACCTCGAACGTGCAGATCCTCGTGGATCCCACGGACCTGCGGGTGATCGACAACGACGTGAACGCCCGCGCCCCGCAGGCGGACAGCGGCGTCTCGATCGCCGAGAGTCAGGTCCGGGTCATCCAGTCCGACAACGTCCTGCGCCGGGTGGTGGAGAAGCTCCAGCTGGATCAGGATCCGGAATACGTCCGGCCCGAATCCACCCTCCCCTTCGTCGCGTTCATCAAGAACGCCCTCGGCATGGTGCCGCCCCGGGCGAGCCGCGACCCGATGAACATAGCCCTCGACTCCCTCCAGCGGACCATCGTGGTCCGGCGGCCGGAGCGGACCTTCGTGATCGACGTAGCCGTGCAGTCGCGCGATCCGGCGAAGTCGGCGCGCATCGCCAACGCGATCAGCGCGGCCTACCTCGCCGAGGAAACCGCCGCCCGCATGGATTCCGCCAAGCGCGCCTCCGACGCCCTCGCCGGCCGCCTCGCAAGCCTGAAGAAGGATGTCGAGGAGGCCGAGGGCCAGGTCGTGCGCTACCGCGAGGATCACCGCCTCGTCGCGTCGAGCGGGCGTCTCCTCACCGACCAGCAGCTCGGTGACCTGAACCAGCAGCTCGTCAGCGCCTCGATCAAGGCGGCGGAAGCGCGCTCCCGGCTGGAGCAGGCCCGCAAGATGCGCTCCACCGACCCGAGCACGGCCCTGCCCGAGATGCTGCAATCCCTGGAGATGCAGGCGCTGCGGCAGCAATACGCCACCCTCTCGCGCAACACCGCCGAGCTGGCGACCCGCCTCGGCACCCGTCACCCGGCCATGGCTGAGCAATACGCCCAGCAGCGCGACCTCGAGCGGATGATCCAGAAGGAGAAGGAGCGGATTATCGACACGCTGCAGAAGGACGCCGACCGTGCCGCCTCGAGCGAGACAGCGATTCGCGCGAGCCTCGATTCGGTGAAGACCGAGACCACGGCGAGCGACCGGGCCTATGTCGGCCTGCGCGAGCTGGAGCGGACCCTCGATGCCCGCAAGGGCGTGTACGAGGCGTACCTGCGCCGAGCCCGCGAGGCCAGCGAACAGGAGCGGCTGAACACCACCAACGTCCGGGTGATCTCGACGGCGACGCCGGCCCTGCAACGGACCTTCCCGCCCTCGCCGAAGGTAATCCTGCCGGTGGCCTTCCTGCTCGGCCTCGGCCTGGGCGCGGGCCTCGTCTACCTGCTCGGCGCCGACGCCGACCGCCGCCGCAGCGTCGGGCCGACCGGGCCGGTGACCCCGAACCTGCGCGCCGCGGACGCCTGAGACAGGCTCCTCGCCGGAGGACCACGAGCCCCGCGGCGCCAATGCGCCGCGGGGCTTTCGCCGTCAGGGCTTCGAGAACAATTCGGGGCGGCGCAATTGCAGGGCGAAGACGCAGACCAGCGTTTTCATATCGGCCAGCGCTCCCCGCTCGATCATCGCCGCGAGTTCCGACAGGGGGACCTCATGGACGCTCACGGTCTCGCCCTCGCCCGCGAGACCGCCCCCGGCGCCGACCCGGTCGGCCTCGGTGTAGGCCGCGAGGAACAGGTCCATGCGCTCCGTGGAAATTCCCGGCATCGACCACGCGCTCGTCACGGGCTCGAGGGTGGAGAGGCGCAGGCCCGTCTCCTCGGATGCCTCGCGCCGGGCCCCTTCCTCGGGCGGCTCGTCCTCCAAGAGGCCGGCGGGGATTTCGAGGATGCTCGGCGGCCCGCCCGCGAAGAGCAGGGGCGCGCGCAACTGCGACACCAGCGTCGCCATCCGGCGCTCCGGATCGTAGGGCAACACGGCCACCGCGCGCCCATGGTCCTCGACCTCGCGGCTGATGCGCGTGCCGTCGGCCTGGATCACCTCGGCGACGAGGAACCGCGCCCAGCCCTCGTGGGCGATGCGCACTCCACCGATTCGTGCCGCCATGCCGCCCCCGCCGATCACCCCGATGTGAGGCCCCGCGGATCGGTCAGGAATGCGGCGGCATCGCGATGGTCGTGATGCGGAAGCGCAACAGGCCGTGCTCCCGCTCCATGCCGTCGAGGCGGGCGCCCTCCTCGCGAACGAGATTCGGGATGTCGATCGCCGCCAGGGGATCGGTGCAGACGACGACGAGCGCCGTGCCGGGTGCGAGGCCGCGCAGCGCTTTCCGGGTCCTCAGGACCGGCAGCGGGCATTTCAGGCCGGCGAGGTCGAGGGTCACGGGATCCCGGCAGGGCTCCAGAATGGGCTCCACGAACGAAAACTCCCCGCCTCCGGGATGGGAGACGGGGAGCTTTTAGAACCAAGCCCGTCCCCGGGCCAGCGCCATGCCGGCGCCGGACCGGAGAACAGCGCCTTACCAGCCGTAGCCGTAGTAGGACGGAGCGTAGCCGTAGCCGTAGCCATAGGACGACGCCGGGGCGTAGCCATAGCCGTAGGACGGGGCGTAGCCATAGCCGTAGGACGGGGCGTAGCCGTAATCGTAGTAGCCGTAGCGCGGGGCCGCGCTCGCGGCGATGGCGCCGCCGATCAGGCCGAGGGCGGCGCCGGCCGCCAGGGCGCCGGCCGCACGGCCGCCGCCACGACGGTAGCCGTAGCCGTAGCCGTAACCGCGGTAACGGACGTGATCGACCATCGCGTTGTCACCCGCGAGCTGCACCGCGGAGCGGGCCGGCAGGGGCGCCGCCTGGGCGGTGGTCAGCGAGCCGGCGATCAGCGCGAGCGACGTCGCGGTGCCGACGGCGAGGGTAGCGATGCGAGACATGCGAACATCCTCCAGTGATTAAGCAGGAACCGCACGTCGAAACAGCAAAGCCCTGGATCCTGTTCCATCGCGACGTGCGAAAGGTAACACGATCACTACCGAGGGATCGCCGCCTCAGACGGAGAAACTTGGCAATACGACGCGGTTCCCTGGGTTGCTTCGCTGCGCTCGCAACGGCGGCAGGGGATCCCTTGACGGGTATGGCTCAACCCGATCGGCCACGCCCCTAGAACACGCATTCCTCGAAGGCGGGATCGACGGTCGAGTCCCAGCGCTGCTCGTAGGCGTCGAGGAGGTCCTGCGCCCGGTTGCGGCCGGAGGCGACGATCATTTCGAGGGGCTGCAGGTACCGCGTCTCGTCCGAACCCTCCGCATCCCGTCGGCCGCGGGCCTTGAGGCCGGCGCGGGCGATGGCCAGGGCTTCCGCCGCGACTTCGCCGAGCGTCCGCTTGGCCACGGGCGTCGCGAGACCGAGGCGCGGGGCGGTGGCCCGGGCGGCTTCGCGCTGGGCCGCCGTCCAGCCCTTCACGAGGTCGAGGGCGGCATCCAGCGCGCCGTCGTCGTAGAGGAGGCCGGTCCAGAAGGCCGACTGTGCCGCGATCATGTCCGGGCCGCCGACATCCGCGCCCCGCATTTCCAGGAAACGCTTCAGGCGCACCTCGGGGAAGGCGGTGGAGGCGTGGTTCGCCCAATCCGACACCGTGGCGCGCTCGCCGGGCAGCTGCGCCAGCCGCCCCTCCATCAGGTCGCGGAAGGAGGCGCCGGACACGTCGTGATAGGTGTCCCCGCGCTTGACGAAGTACATCGGCATGTCGAGCAGCCAGTCGGCATAGGCCTCGTAACCGAAGCCGGACTCGAAGGCGAAGGGGAGCATCCCGGTGCGGTCGGCATCCGTGTCGCGCCAGATCTCCGAGCGGCGGGACTGGAAGCCGTTCGGCCGCCCGTCGGTGAAGGGCGAGAAGGCGAAGAGGGCTGTGGCGACGGGTTGCAGGGCGAGGGAGGCGCGCATCTTGCGCGCCATGTCGTCCTCGGAGGAAAAATCGAGGTTCACCTGCACGGTGGCCGTCCGCAGCATCATGTCGAGTCCAAGGCTGCCGACCTTCGGCATGTAGCCGGCCATGATGCGATAGCGGCTCTTGGGCATGACGGGGGTTTCCTCCCGCCGCCACTTCGGGCTCATGCCGAGGGTGAGGAAGCCGATGCCCATCGGCTCCGCCACGCGCTTCACCGCCGCGAGGTGGGTCGCCAGCTCGGCGGCCGTCGCGTGAACGTCCGGCAGGGCCGCCCCGGACAGCTCGAACTGGCCGCCGGGCTCGATGGAGATCGCCCCGCCCTCGCTCGCCGCCAGCCCGATGACCTCGCCCCGGTCGGTGATCGGCTCCCAGCCCGTCTCGCGCCCCAGCCCCACCAGCAGGGCGCCGATCCCGGCCTCCCCGGCATAGGGCACGGGCTGACGGTCGGCCGTGTAGAAGGGGATCTTCTCGTGCTCCGTCCCGATGGCGAAGCGCGCGCGCGGCTTCTCCCCGGCGGCGAACCAGTCGATCAGTTCGGCGCGCGTCGTCAGCGGCGTCGTGTCGTCGGAATCGCGCGCCATGCGCTGCCTGCCCAGGAATCCTGATCCGTTCGGAGGGCGGCGGGCCGGGTCGTCCGGCCCTCCACCCGTTTCCACCGCGACCCGGAAACCGGGGTTCGGACGGGATGCGGCCCGGGCTTCACGAGAGGCCCGGGCCGCATCCAGCATCGCACATAATCGAGCGGCCCGCGGGGGACAACGCGGGGCGATGTCCCGCTGCGGCGAAGCTTTGCGCGGGAAACCCTGCCTGACACCCCGTCAACCAGCAATGTGCGCCCGCGCACACGGATTCATAGTCAGCGGCAATCCCCCACCACCGCCTGCACCAGGGCCAGCACGGCCACCGCCGCCGTGTCCGCCCGGAGAATCCGGGGGCCGAGGGACAGGGCGACGGTGTTGGGCCGCGCCCGGATCGTTTCCCGCTCCTCCTCCGAGAACCCGCCTTCCGGCCCGACGAGCACGGCGAGCGGCGGTGGCGCGGCGGGGTCCGCCGCCCCCCGCAGGGCGCAGACCGGATCGGCGATGGGCGCATCCTCGTCGCAGAACACCAGTAGGCGCTCCGGCTCCAGGGCCGCGAGGGCGTCGGGCAGACGCGCGGGCGGGGCGAGGCCGGGGATCGCGAGGATGCCGCACTGCTCGGCGGCCTCGATCGTGTTGGCGCGGAGGCGGTCCAGGTTCACCCGGTCGCCCTGCGTGTAGCGCGTGAGGACCGGCCGGATCAGCCCGGCGCCCATCTCCACCGCCTTCTGGGCGAGATAGTCGAGCCGGGCGCTCTTCAGCGGTGCGAAGAGGTAGTGCAGGTCGGGGAGGCCGGTCTGCGGACGGGCTTGGTCCACGCAGTGAAGCTCGCCGTCCTTCCGGCCCTTGGCCACGAGCCGCGTGCGCCACTCGCCGTGCCGCCCGTTGAAGACGAGGACGGGATCCTCCTCTCCCCGCCGGAGGACGTTGATCAGGTAGTTGGCCTGCGCCCGGTCGAGGGGAAGGACAAGGCCGGGTGCGAGGTCGGCCTCCACGAAGAGGCGGGGCGCTTTGAAGTCGTAGGCCGGCATGGCGCCGTGGTCGCGCGCGGGCGGCCGGGTGTCAACGCGGATCCCCGCCCCTCCGGCCGGTGTTGCGCGGGCGCGACAAAGTTAAGTTTTTCGCCTCGTCCCCACCGTCCCATCGTTGAGGCGCGCTCTCGCTCGATTGACGCCACAATCCTATGGCGAAGGCGGTGCGATGGATCTCGAACCGACCGGTGCGGGGCGGCAGGGTGCGTCGAGGAGACGAGGGATGACTTACAGGAGCATCGTGCTGGGAGCGGCGTCGCTGGCGGCCGGCTTCCTGATCGCGGGACCGGTTTCGGCCCAATCGATGATGCAGGCGCCCGCCATGACCCCGGCGGCGCCGTCGGCGACCCCGGCTCCGGCGCCCGCTCCGGCCGCGCCCCCGGTCGCCACCGCGGATTGCCAGAGCATCCAGAAGACGCTCGCGGAGCGGAAGGCCCTGGTCGGCCGCGCCAACGCCGCCTCGACCTCCAAGCAGAAGATGACGCCGCAGGAGGCGTGCTCGCTGTTCGGCAAGCTGGTCGTCAACGGCTCCGAGGGGCTGAAGTGGATCAGCGCGAACCGCGAGTGGTGCTCGATCCCCGATTCGTTCAGCGAAGGCTTCAAGGCCGACCACGAGCGCGTTCAGGGCATCCGCACCCAGATCTGCAAGGTCGCGGCCCAAGCCACGAAGATGGAGGCGCAGGCCCGCGCCCAGGCGCAGAACGGCGGCGGCGGCGGCCTCCTCGGCGGCCCCGGCCTGAGCGGCTCCTTCAAGCTGCCCCAGGGCGCGCTCTGAGCGCGCAGCCTCCCGCCAACGGAGCACCCTTTCCCGACAGGCGCCCCGCCGACGCGGTGGCTGGGCATTGGGTGGACCGCCTCGCCCCGCAGGGCTGGCGGCCCTACCTGCGCCTCGCGCGGATCGACCGGCCGATCGGCTGGTGGCTCCTTCTCCTGCCCTGCTGGTGGTCGGCGGCGCTGGCGGCCATCGCGGCGGACCGCACCCTGCCCGATCCGGTCCACTGCCTGCTGTTCCTTGTCGGCGCGGTGGCGATGCGCGGCGCCGGCTCGACCTACAACGACATCGCCGACCGGGACCTCGACGCCCAGGTCGAGCGGACCCGCCTGCGCCCGCTCCCCTCGGGCCAGATCCGCGTCCGGCACGCCGTCCTCTTCCTGATCGCGCAGGCCCTGGTCGGCCTCGCGGTGCTCGTGCAGTTCAACGAGGCGGCGATCATCGTCGGCCTGTTCTCGCTGGCGCCAGTGGCGGTCTACCCCTTCATGAAGCGCATCATGTCGATGCCGCAGTTCGTGCTGGGGCTCGCCTTCTCGTGGGGCGCGCTGATGGGCTGGGCCGCGATCTTCGCGCGGCTCGATGCCGTGCCCCTGCTGCTCTACGCGGGCACGGTTTTCTGGGTGATCGGCTACGACACGATCTACGCCGTGCAGGACATCGAGGACGACGAGATCGCCGGGATCCGCTCCTCCGCCCGCCTGTTCGGCCGCCAGCTCAAGGCAGCGGTGGGGATCTGCTACGCCCTGGCCGCGCTCCTCGTCGCCCTCGCCGCGTGGCGGGCCGGGGCGGGCGTGGTGGGAGCGTGCGGGGTGGCCGCCTTCGCGGGGCATCTCGGCTGGCAGGTGCGCAGCCTGCGGGAGCGGGACGGGGCCGGGGCCCTCAGGCTCTTCCGCTCGAATCGCGATGCGGGTCTGATCCTGTTCGCGGGCCTCACGGCCGACGCGCTGGTGAAGGGTCTGCTCTGACGGGGGCTGGGCCTACGAGCGGGCGATGATCTCGGCCTCACCCCGGAAGATCTGCGGGCGCGGCGGCAGGCGGCCGGTCTTGCGGCGGGTGAGGAAGCGGGGACGGCGGCTGCCGAGGCCGGCATGGCGGCGGCGGAACCGCGTGCGGCCGAGCATCAGACGGCCGATCTGCTGGGAAACCGGCGTCACGGAGCCGTCCTCCCGGACGATCATGCGGGTCAGCCCCGCCTTGATCGAGAGGTCGCGCCAGACCGCCACCACGTCCTCCTCCGCGAAGGGGCCGAGGCTCTGCAGGGTCGCCCCCGCCGGATCGACGAGGAGGAGCAGGAAGCGGTCCTCATCGACGAGGTCGGCCGCGTCGTCCGCGAAGCACAGGGCCACGCCCGCGATGGGCGACGCCCCGGCGAGGCGGCCGCAGACCGGGAGGGCCGACGCGGCGAAACCGGGCATCGGCAGGTCCTGGGCATGGAGGTCGGTGCGCGTGTCCATCTGTCGAGCCTCGTCGCCGGAAGGCGGTCCCTGCAAGTGGCGATCTCTGTCGGATCGTCCGTTATGCGCAGCAAAATCGCACGGCCACCTCACTGTACGCCTTAAAGACCGTCGTTAAGCGATTCTGGATGCGGCCATCACTCGTGAGATGCTCAACGCTTTCTTGAATGCTCAACGTATTATTGCGATAGCTCGTCAATATCGATTCATCATGCGGCACCGGCGTCGGCTTGTGGCCCCGGACCCTACGGCTTAGAACGGAGGGAGGGAGCCTTCTCCCGCCCTTCCGCAGAGCGCGATCTGCCTGATCCGGCCTCGCTCCGAGGCGTTTCGGAGCCGTGTCGCCCGAACGTGTCAGACGACAGATCGCGATGCCCACATGACCCTCACCGACGCGAGCGTGGCGCACCTCATGCCGGAGCTTCGCGAGGTGATGCGCGAGGCGGCGAGCATCGCGCTGCCGTATTTCCGGCCCGGCGGCCAGACCTCGGCGCGGGTCTGGAACAAGTCCGGGGGCTCCCCGGTGACGGAGGCGGACGTCGCTGTCGACACCTTCCTCAAGATCCGCCTCAGCGAACTCGTGCCCAAGGCGGCATGGCTGTCGGAGGAGACGGCGGACGACCCCGCCCGGATCGGCCGCGATCTCGTCTGGATCGTCGATCCCATCGACGGGACGCGCGCCTTCCTCTCGGGGCACCACGATTGGTCGATCGCCGTGGCGTTGCTGGCTGGGGGCGAGCCGCTGATCGGGTTCGTCCACGCTCCCGCCCTCGGCGTCGCCTACGAGGCGATCCGCGGTCAGGGCGCCTTTAAGGACGGCACCGCCATGGCCGTTGATGCCAAGCCCGCCCTGCGCAGCGCCCGCATCACCGGTCCCAAGCCGATGCTCGACCGGCTGACCAAGGGTGCGGGTCCCGATCCCGATTTCACGCGGATCGAGCGCATCCCCTCCCTCGCCCTGCGCTTGGCGCGCGTGGCGGAAGGGTCGGTGGATGTGGGGATGGTGTCGCCGAATGCGCGGGACTGGGATCTCGCCGCCGCCGATCTCGTCCTGCGGGAGGCAGGCGGCGAGGTGTGCAGCCTGGGCGGCGAGCCCGCCGTCTACAACCGGGCGGAGCCGGTGCATGGCGAGCTGGTCGCCCTGCCCCGCGGCCTGCGCGAGGCGGTGCTGACCGCCTGGGGCGGCTGAGCGCCCCGACAGTCCGGTCTTCATGTGAAAAAGCCGGCCCAGGGCCGGCGGGATGCGCCCGTGACCTTTCGGCCGGGCGCGTCGTCGTCGAGAAATCCGGCGGCGCTCAGGCCAGCCGGCTCTCCCTCACCGACACGGTGCTCGGCGCGACGCCGAGGCGATCCGCGAGATGCCAGTGCAGCTCGCGCGGGGAATGGTAGTTGTAGGAACGGTCGATGAGATGGCTCATGTCCCGGTCGGTGTGACCGGCGGACGCCAGACGCCCGACGCGGAAGGTCGGCGCGTCGGTAACCGGCGAGCGGTTGGAACGCCGCCGCGTGAATTCGAAATGCATGTGTTTAATCAGTTCTTATCTGGACCGGCGCGTCTCGCGCGCTCGGCGTCGTTTCTCGTTATTCGTCCAATTTGCTGCCCCGGGCGACGGACTCGTCCGGGACGGCTGTCGTGACGGGCCGTTGGCGGCGGCCCGCGCGGCGTCACCTAAACTCAGGCGGCCTGGAGGTTGGCGGCGGAATCCTTACCGCTGCGCTTGTCCTGGATGACCTCGTAGGAGATCTTCTGGCCCTCGACCAAGTTGCGCATGCCAGCGCGCTCGACGGCAGAAATGTGGACGAAGATGTCCTTGCCGCCATCGTCAGGCTGAATGAAGCCGTAACCCTTGGTCTCGTTGAACCACTTCACAGTGCCGGTATTCACGTAGTGTACCTCGTTCGTCCATAGGTCGCGCGTGCAGAACATAGTCTGCACTCTGCACGACGGTCTTTCTGGCTAGGCCGAGCGGCGGGGCGCGAGACACAGAACCTGTCGCGTGAGCGTCGGTCTCGAAAGTGTGCCCCCCAGGTCCCTAGATAGGCTTCTCCTGCGGCGGCAACAAGGCATATCGTTCCAACCAATCCATCCCCGGTTGTCGCGCGGCCTCCCGCACCCCTGGGATTCGCCAGGGGACCGGTGCATATAGAGAAGGGCGGACAGCCGCTTAACGCGGCGACGCCATCCGCGTCATGAGACCGGCCCGGCGCCGTGTCTCGCATGGTGCGGCAGGGCTTAGGTGGGTTCCGGGCGGTATATGGCAGGCATTTCGGTCTCGCTGGAAGGTGCGAACATCCAGCTCTCGTTTCAGAAGGACGACCAGGCCACGGCCGTGGTGATGGACGCCCGCGCCGCCCGCGCGCTGATGCGTGCCGTCGGGCAGTTGCTGACGGCGATCGACGATCCGGAAGAGGCGGACGAGCAGGAGACTGCGGAGGCCATGGGCGAGGACATCGCCATGCTCGAGGTCACGTCCTCCGCCATCGAGGTCGGGACCGACGGACAGGGCCAGCCGGTGATCGCCCTGCAAGCGGGCGCCCTCCCGCCCTTCCAGCTGCGCCTCTCGGACGAGGAGGCCCGCCACGTCGCCACGAGCCTGAACGAGATCCTGAATGCGCCGCGTGACGTGCGCGCCTCGCACGGCGGTCACTGAGGCGACCAAGCCGGGCTGACGGGTCCGGGCGAAGCCCCGAACCCGTCGCGCGTCACATCCGCGTGCCGGGATCGGTGGGCGTGCCGGGGAAGACGTCCGGCTCGGAGCCCGGCCCGCCGGGTTCGCCGACACCGGGATCGTTCACGGGGTAAGGCGTGCGCGGACCGGTCGGCCCGATATCGGGATCATCGTCCGGCACGGGCGGCGGCGGCGGCAGATCGCCGGGCGGCGGCTCGGGAATTCCGGGATTGGCCATGACTGCCCTCCTGTCGTGGACCGAATACCGCCCAACGGGTGCGGCAACGGTCGGTTCCGGGGACGCGGGTGAGGCAACGGGACCGGGAACGGGTGAGGCTCCGGCAGGTTTGCGCCGCGAATCCTCCGACAACGGACACCCGCCATGACCGACATCACGCAGGCCAAGATCCTCATCCTCGCCACCGACGGCTTCGAGGAGAGCGAACTTACCGTCCCGCAGGCCAAGCTCGCCGAGGCGGGTGCGACCGTCACCGTCGCCTCGCCGAAATCCCGCCAGAGCCAGGGCTCGATCCGCGGCTGGGACAAGACCGATTGGGGGAAGGACGTAACGGTCGATACCGACCTCGAAACCGTCGATCCCGATGCCTACGACGCCCTCGTCCTGCCGGGCGGCCAGATCAACCCGGACAAGCTGCGGCTGGAGCCGAAGGCGCTGGAGGTGATCCGTTCATTCCTCACCTCGGGCAAGGTCGTCGCCGCGATCTGCCATGCGCCGTGGCTGCTGATCGAGACCGGCGCCGCCAAGGGCCGGGACATGACGTCGTTCTCCTCGATCAAGACCGACGTGATCAATGCCGGCGGCCAGTGGCACGACAAGGAGGTCGTGACCGACCAGGGCATCATCACCAGCCGCAACCCGGACGACCTCGACGCCTTCTGCAGGAAGATCATCGAGGAGATAGGTGAGGGCAACCACGGGCAGCGCCAGTTGGCGGCCTGACGCGTCTCCCGCGTGGCCCGGTCCGTCGCCGGGCCACGCCCCTTCGTCACACGCTGTGGTGGTCGTGGTGCCTGCCGGCAGGTCCTCACACGCTGCGCGTCACCTCCAGCACCGCCGCCGAGCGGATCGGGCGCCCATACTCGTCCGTCCCCTCCACCGTGACGCGGTGGGCGCCGGGCGGCAGGTCGTCCGGCAGGCGGGCCGTCCAGATGTGCGTCGAGGGTGTGGCCTGGACCCAACCCTTCTTCGTCTCGGGATAGCGGGCGAAGAGTTCGACCACGAAGGGATCGAGACGCCGCGTGCGCTCCATCGGCACGGGAGCGCCGGAGCCGAGGCGGTAGGCGAGCCGGGTCTTCGGGCCGCCGTCGAAGACGTTCACCACCAGGGTCGTCGCGGCGAGGGCATCCTGGCTCACCGGCGGGCGCAGGGCCTCCATCGGGCGCATCGTGCGCAGCACCTCCGGCATCCCCCCGCGCAGTTGGCTCTCGAAGGCGATGCGCATCACCGCATCCGGCTCGCCCTGGGCCGGGACGAAGCGGGTGGTGTAGTCCGTCCCGCGCACCGAGAGGACGTGGAAACCGTTGGGCGTCCCATCTCGGCTGTCGGCGGACGGGATACCGGTTCGCGTGTCCGGCCCGCTCCACCATGAGCCCGAGACGGCGGTGAGCACATGGTGGTGCAGCCTCTCCGCGAGGTAATGGTGCTCGGTCGTGTGCGTGTGCCCGCAGATCGCCAGAACCTTGCGGCCCTCGACCACCTCCAGCAGGGCGGCCCGGTCGATGGTGTTGTTGAACGGCTCGTTCGGCGCCGTGTCGGTGTGCAGCGGGATGTGGGTCCCGAGCACCAGCAGCGTGTCGGCGGGCACCTGCGCCAGGAGGTTGCGCAGGAAGGCGAGGTTGGTCTCGCCGATGCGGCCCTCGTACTTGCCCCCCACCACGTCCACCGCCGGGCCGAGCCAGACCACGTTGTCGAGCATGACGAACAGCGCCCGGCCGTGCTGGAACGCGTAGGAGGGCGCGCCGAAGACGCGCTTCCAGGTCTCGCGGCTGTGACGGGCGTCCGGCGCCTGGAAGTTGAGGTCGTGATTGCCGGGCAGGTTGTACCAGGGAACGCCGATCCGTCCGACGATCGCATTCGAGCGTCCGTAGAGGGACAGGTCGTCGAAGAGCACGTCCCCCGTGGTGATGCCGAAGGCGGCGGGAATCGTCATGGCCCGCGCCACGGCGGTGTCGCGGACGTGATTCAGTTCGAGGCGGCTCTCCGGCTGCGGATCGGTGAAGAGCAGGACATCGAAATCCTCCGGCTCCTCGACCTTGGTCAGGGTGAAGTCGATGGAGGCGGGCAGCGGCCCCGTGGGATCGAGGCCGCGGTAGCGCATCCGCAGGTCTTTGGGCGTTCCTCCCGGCTGATGGACCACGCTGTGCTGGACGACGTTGTCGGCGTTGCAGGGCAGCGCGTAGCCGGAGGGCTTGATCACCGAGACGATGCCGTCGCCGGAGAGCGGCAGCCGGTAGCGGCCCTGCCCATCCGTGCGGGCGACCTCGCGCCCGTTGGTGACGAGGACGTTCGGCAGGGGCGCCCGCGCCCCGCCCTCGACGCCGTAGACCGTCCCCGTCGCCGCGCCGTCGTCGGCGGCGGCGCCGGCCGGACCCGCCGCGAGGGCGAGTGCGGCGGCTCCGGCAAGGGTCTCCCGGCGGGTCAGCGGCTTCATGGGCGGCTCCGTGTTCAGCCCCGCCGACGGAGCAGATTTCCGCGACCGGCACATGACAGGCGTCACGGTACGAAAAAGGCCCGCGTCCCGGGAAGGGGCGCGGGCCTCGAAAGGGCCGGCGGAAGAGCCGCTCGGGGCGGGGTCTGTTCGGCTTGGATCGCCCCGTCTCGGCGGTCCCCCGGGCTCACTCCGCGCCGTCCTTGCGGGCGACGGCGAGGCAATCCAGGGCAGCGAGACGCCTCCGAACTCTGCGCGTCCCCGAATCGCTTCGCTATGCTCGCAAAGACGACCCGGGATGCATCGACGGGGGTGGCTCGGTCCGGTCGGCCGAGGCGCTCGTAAAGGCGCTAGTTGTTGTCTTCGTCGCCGGGCTCGAAGTTCTGCGGCATCGTCGATTCGGCGCTGGCCACCGGGGTCGGCGCGCTGATCGTCGAGGGCACGTTCACGCCGTCACGCTTGTAGATGTCGTCGCGGAACTGGACCAAGCCGTCCGGGGTCGCCCAGGCGGTGATGTAGGTCCAGTAGACCGGCACCGGCTGCGAAAGGGTGGCATCGACGCGCTTGCCGCTCTCGATCGCCTGCTCGACCTGCTCGCGGCCCCAGCCGGGCGTGTCCTTCAGCAGCCACGTGATGTACTCGCGCACGTTCTGCACGCGCACGCAGCCCGAGGAGATGAAGCGGAAGTCGTCGCCGAACACGCCCTTGGTGTTCGTGTCGTGCATGAACACGCCGTAGGGGTTCGGGATGTTGATGCGCACGATGCCCATCGAGTTGAAGTCGGCGCCCGAATCCTGCCGGTAGGTGTAGCGGGTGCCCTCGTCCGAGTTCCAGTTCACCGACCGCGGCGAGATCTCCTGGCCGTTGGCGAGGATGCGGATCTTGTTGTCGGTGAGGTAGTTCGGATCCTTCTGCATCTTCGGGATCAGGTCCTTCTTCACGATGGAAGCCGGGACCGTCCAGGTCGGGTTGAAATTGATCTGCGTCGCCTTGGTGTTCATGATCGGCGACTGGCGGTCGATCTTGCCGACGCCGGCGGCGTGCAGCGTCACGATGCGGCCGTCCTCCACCGTCTCGACCAGGGCGGCCGGGATGTTGGTGATGACGAAGCGGCGGCCGAGGTCGCCGGAATAGGAGCGCAGGCGCAGCACGTTGGTCTCGAGCTGGCGCAGCCGGATCTCGGCGGGCACGTTCATGGCCTGCTCGGTGGCAGGGCTCATGGAGCCGGTCTGGCTCAGGCCGTGCCGGGCCTGGAAGCGCTTCACGCCCGCCGCGACGTAGGAATCGTACACGCCGGTGTTGGTGGCCGACGGGTCGAGGTCGCCCGTCACAATCAGGCGCTGGCGCACGGCGGCCACCGCCGGCCCCTTCGAGCCGATGCGCAGGCGCTCGGCGCCGGTCACCGGCCGCCAACCGCCGCGGGAGACGATCTCGCGGTACTTCTCGACCATCTGCTCCGTGGCGGAGATGGTCTGCGGCGAGAGGATCGGCACGGTCTCGCGCTGCACCTGCATCGCCGCCGGGGCGGCGTAGTCCTGCGCCCACTCGGCCTGGGCGTAGCCGGCTTGGTCGCGGGCCGGGGCCGCGAGGGCCGAGACGGCCGTCAGCGTGCCGAGGGCGAGGCCGACGGACGCGGTGAGGGCGGAAAGGCGGGGTGCGGCGTGCCGCGAAGGTGCCTTGGTGCGCATGGGTCGCTGGCTCTGGTCCGGTAATCGAAAGGTCCGGGCGGACCGAAGGTGTTTCGCCCGCACCGTGCCGAGTCGTGCTTAAGACTCCCTCTCGAATGGGACCGCGAATGGGCCGGAATGTGGCATCGCCGTGCGGCGGCGCACGCGGCGTGAGGGCGGAATCCGGGCGAGGCCCGCCGGCCACAGTCGAACGCGCCCTCGGGCCGGGGCGCGATCATCCACAGGCCGGTTCGGGGTGCCAGAAGGAAACCGGTGCAAGCGTTGATGCCTACAAATTGAATCAACGCGCCCCCGCTTTAAGGTTAACGGAAGGTCAACGCTTCGCCCCTGCCCGTTCGGCGCTAGGATTGCCCCGCCGCCGAGCGAATCCCGGTTTGGTTGCAAGCCCGGGACAGGACGGGACCGCTTCGCGGCAGAGGAGGCAGGATGAACGGCTACGACGTCACGTTTCGGGACAGGCGCGACTGGGTCGAGTTCGGCCAGAGCTACGTTCACTCCGACGCCTTCCGCACGCTGTTCCGCGAGGGCATGGCCCTCGTGGAGGAGACGGCCGCCTATCTCGACGGCGACGGGCGGGACGAATCCCGCCTCGTTTCCCGGGATGCCACGCTGAGCTACGCCGCCGAGAGCATGCGGCTGACGACGCTCCTCATGCAGATCGCCTCGTGGCTCCTCGTCCAGCGGGCAGTGGCCGAAGGCGAGATGACCCCGGCCCAGGCCGTGGAGGAGAAGCACCGGGTCCGCCTCGGCGTCACCGAGCCGCCGAAGGCCGAGGCCTTCACGCTCCTGCCGATGCGCCTGCAGCAACTTATCCTGAAGACCCGGCGCCTGCACGCCCGCATCCTGCACCTGGACACGCTCATCGCCGAGGACCGGCCGACGCCGCGCCCGGTGGACAGCCCCGTCGCGGCCCAGCACGGGCGGCTCCTCTCGGCCTTCGGCGGCCGGCAGGGCTGATCTCGCCGGTCTCCGCCGCCGTTGCGAACGGACATCAAGCGATCCGGGGCCCCGCGACGCCTCGGAACGATGGCGTGTGCCCGGATCGCTTCGCTACGCTCGCGACGACGTCGAGGGGGTGAGGATAAGGGCTCAGCCCTTCTCTCACCGCTCCTCCATCGCCTCCAGTTCGGCGATCATGCCCTCGATCATGCCGAGGCCGACATCCCAGAAGCCGGGATCGCGGGCATCGAGGCCGAAGGGCGCCAGCAACTCGCCGTAGGGCTTGGAGCCGCCCGCCGCCAGGAGCGCCATGTAGCGCTCCGCGAAGCCGTCCTCCGCGTTCTGGTAGACGCCGTAGAGGGAGTTCACCAGGCAATCGCCGAAGGCGTAGGCGTAGACGTAGAACGGCGAGTGGATGAAGTGCGGGATGTAGGCCCAGAAGGGCTCGTAGCCCGAATCCAGCGTGATCGCCGGGCCGAGGGACTCCGCCTGCACGGATAGCCAGAGCGAATTGATCTGCTCGGTGGTCAATTCGCCCTTGGCGCGGGCGAGGTGGACCTTCCGCTCGAACAGGTAGAAGGCGATCTGCCGGACCACCGTGTTGATCATGTCCTCGACCTTCGCCGCGAGCATCGCCCGGCGCTGGACGGTGTTCTGGGTCGCGGCCAGCAGCTTGCGGAAGGTCAGCATCTCGCCGAACACGCTGGCGGTCTCGGCGAGGGTCAGGGGCGTCGGCGCCATCAGGGCGCCGTTCGGCCCGGCCAGCACCTGATGGACGCCGTGGCCGAGTTCGTGGGCGAGCGTCATCACGTCCCGCGGCTTGCCCTGGTAATTCACCAGGACGTAGGGATGCGCGGAGGGCACCGTCGGGTGGGCGAAGGCGCCGGGCGCCTTGCCGGGGCGGGTCGGCGCATCGATCCAGTTGCGGTCGAAGAATCGCCGGGCGATGCCCGCCATGTCGGGGGAGAACGCCTCGTAGGCGGTGAGCACCGTGTCCCGGGCCTCGACCCAGGGGATCGTCCGCTGCTCGACCTTGGGAAGGGGGGCGTTCCGGTCCCAGTAAGGCAGCGCGTCCCGGCCGAACCACTTGGCCTTCAGCTTGTAGTAGCGGTGCGAGAGGCGCGGGTAGGCCGCCTGCACGGCATCGACCAGGGCCGCCACCACCTCCGGCTCGACCCGGTTCGCGAGGTGGCGGGCATCGGCCACGTCCTTGAACCCGCGCCAGCGGTCCGCGATCTCCTTGTCCTTGGCCAGCGTGTTGGTGATGAGGGTGAAGACCCGGAGGTTCGCCCGCAGCACCTCGCTGATCGCGCCCGCCGCCTCCTTGCGGACGGTGCCGTCCGGGTCCTGCAGCTTGTTGAGGGTCGGCTCCAGGGACAGGTTCTCGCCGGCCACGGTGAAGCGCAGGCTGGCGATGGTCTCGTCGAACAGCCGGTCCCAGGCGGCGTTGGCCGTGACCGACTTGTCGAGGAACAGCTTCTCGATGCGGTCTTCCAGCTGGTAGGGCTTCTCCCGGCGCAAATCGTCGATCCAGGGCGCGTAGCGTGACAGCGGCGCCTCGGCCATCGCCCGGTCCATCACCGCGTCGTCCACGCGGTTCAGTTCGAGGGCGAAGAAGAGCAGGTCGCCCGACGCGTTGGTGAGCCGCTCCCGCGTGTCGCCGTAGAACTTGGCGCGGGTCTCGTCCGTGGTGTCGCCGGAATAGACGAGGCCGGCGAAGGACATCAGCTTGCCGAGCAGATCCTCGATCCGCTCATAGGCCGCGACGGCCTCGGCGAGCCGCGACGGGGCGTCCGGCCCGGCGGCGATGGCAGCGACCTTGCCCGCATAGGATTCGCTGAATTGCCGGCATTCCTCCTCGGCCCGGGTCAGGTCCGTGGAGAATTTGGGATCGTCGAGGCCGGCATAGAGGTCGGACAGGTCCCATTCGGGCAGGGGGCCGAGGACTTGGCCGAGGTCGGCGGCCTTCGCGGCCGCGCGGGCGGCGTCGGCTCCTTCGGCCGGCACGGCAGGCATCCAGGCGGCGGCGGGGCTCACTGTCATCGGTCTTCCATGTCCTCGGGAAACGTCGTCCTCGGGAAACGTCCGGGCGGACTCGCGTCCGCGCGCTTCGCCCACGCAGATATCGAGCGAACGCCGCCTCCGTTCAACGGAGGATCGGGGCGGAGGCTCCCGTCCGACCCGCCCGGCGGAGGAAAAACGTCGTTAAGCGCGACTTTACGACTATGGGCCAGCCTGCATCCAGAAACGAAACAACGGCCGAATCGGTGGCGCGCCTCCCGGCGACGCGGGCCGGCGCGGCCCCAAGGATGCGTGCATGTCGACTGTGGTCCTGATCGTCGACGATGATCCCGTTCAGCGTCGGCTGACCGAGGCCGCGGTCCGCCGCTTCGGCTTCGAGGCGCGGGTCGCCGAGAACGGCAACGACGGACTTGCCTTGCTGCGCACCGAGGGCGCCGACGTGGTGCTCCTCGACATGGTGATGCCGGGGCTCGACGGGCTGGGCGTGCTGGCGGAGATGCGCCGCAGCGGCCTCGACACCCCCGTCATCGTGCAGACCTCGAACGGCTCCATCGACGCCGTGGTCAACGCCATGCGCGCCGGGGCGGTGGATTTCGTGGTGAAGCCCGCCGGGGCCGAGCGGCTCCAGGTCTCGATCAAGAACGCGCTGCGCGTCGACCATCTGGAAGAGGAGGTCCGCCGGATGCGGCGCCGGGCCTCCGGCGCGCTCTCCTTCAAGGACCTCGCCTCGCGCAGCCCCGACATGGAGCGCGTCATCCGCCTCGCAGAGCGGGCGGCGAAGTCCACGATTCCCGTGCTCATCGAGGGCGAATCGGGGGTCGGCAAAGAGGTGCTGGCCCGGGCGATCCAGGGATCCGGCGACCGCCGCGGCAAGGCCTTCGTCACGGTCAATTGCGGGGCGATCCCGGAGAACCTCGTCGAATCGACCCTGTTCGGCCATGAGAAGGGCGCCTTCACCGGCGCCACCGAGAAACACGCCGGCAAGTTCGTGGAAGCCTCCGGCGGCACCCTGTTCCTCGACGAGATCGGCGAGTTGCCCCTCGACGCGCAGGTGAAGCTGCTCCGCG
Organism: Methylobacterium aerolatum; assembly: GCF_022179085.1. Lineage (GTDB taxonomy): Bacteria > Pseudomonadota > Alphaproteobacteria > Rhizobiales > Beijerinckiaceae > Methylobacterium > Methylobacterium aerolatum. Next base: position 113,178 of record NZ_BPQE01000020.1, on the reverse strand, counting down.
CCCTGCAGGAGGGCGAGGTCGATCCCGTAGGGGCCAAGCGCTCCGTGCGGGTGGACATCCGGCTGATCTCGGCGACCAACCGGTCGCTCCTCGACCTCGTGAAGCAAGGCCGCTTCCGCGAGGACCTCTATTACCGCCTCAACGTCTTCCCGATGACCCTGCCGCCCCTGCGGGCCCGGCGGGAAGACGTCGCCGACCTCGCCCGCTCCTTCTGCGCGCGCTTCGCCGCCGAGGAGGGCAAGCGCGTCCGCGCCATCAGCCAGGAGGCCATGGCGCTGCTGACCCGCTACCCCTGGCCGGGCAACGTGCGCCAATTGGAGAATGCCCTGTTCCGGGCCGTGGTGCTGGCCGACGGCGACGAGTTGACCGTCGCCGAGTTCCCGCAGATCGCCGCCCAGGTCGAGGGCTTCGACATCCGCATTCCCCCGGCGCCGACCCAGGCCGCCCTGCCCTCCGCCATGCCGGAGCCGGTGCGCGAGATCGTCCGCGTGGAGGTCCGCGATCCGCACGCCCTGTCGCTGGTCACGGAGGAGACCGGCGAGATCAAGACCATGGACGACCTCGAAGCCGACATCATCCGTTTCGCCCTGCAATTCTACCGCGGGCGGATGTCCGAGGTGTCGCGCCGCCTCGGCATCGGCCGCTCGACCCTTTACCGCAAGCTGAAGGACCTTGGCATCGAAGGCGACGACAAAACCGAGGACGCGGCCTGAGGGACAGGCCGGACTCGCTGCCGGCCGATCCGTCCGTCCAAATCCTCTGCGCCGTCCACCGATCCGGTCGAACTCCCGGACTGCGGCGCGCGATCGGCGGCCACCCCTGCGGTTCAGGCCTCGACGACCGCGCGAATCGCCGTTGGAGCCCACAATCCCTACTTTGGTCGAAGAAAGCCGTGCGGGATGCCGTCCCACAAGGCCATCCGGCCGATTGCGACGATTGAGCCCGTGGGCTAGATAAGCTAGCAACGAAAAAAGAGTTGTGCCCGAGGGATCAGTCGAAGATGGCGGATAGTCAGACCGTGCCTGGGCACGCCTACAGCCCGGCAATGGACGGGGCCACCCACGAACAGACCTATCGTGGATTCGTCCGTTTCGTAGAAATCGCCACTGGCGTCGTGATCTGTTGGGTCCTCGCCCTGGCCATCGGTGGCATCCGCGAGGCGTGGCTGCTCGCGATCGTCGGCGTAGTCGCCTCGGGCGCGGCCGGTGCCGTCGGGGCGCTCGCCCCGGCCGTGGGCTGGCGCGCGCCCCTGGTGGTCGGCCTGCTGCTCGCGGCCTATCTCTTCTTCGCCTGAGCCCGCGCTCACGCGAATGGCGCCAGGGCCGGTCGGCTCGGCGGAGGCCCGCGCCGGCAGCGATGCCGGCGCGTTACATTTGCCTCCAAATCCCTAGACCAATTGAGAACCGTCCCTCGAAACGCGCCGTCGCTTGGCCCATTCGAGACATCGTTCGCTATCGCTGAGGTACGTCGCATGCGCATCGCTGTGCTGTCCGAAAGGGACTCCGCGGAACCGCGGGTCGCGGCGGTGCCGGAGACGGTGAAGAAGTTCAAAGCCCTCGGGGCGGACGTGGTGGTCCAGTCCGGCGCCGGGACGAAGGCCGGCATCCCGGACGGTGAGTTCGAGGCTGCGGGCGCCACCGTCGCCGGAAGCGCCGAGGAGGCGGCCCGCGAGGCCGACCTCGTGTTGAAGGTGCGCCGCCCGGCCGCCGAGGAGCTGTCCATCTTCAAGCGCGGCGCCACCGTCGTCGCCATCATGGACCCCTACGGCAACGAGCAGGCCCTGAAGGGTCTGGCCGATGCCGGCATCGACGCCTTCGCCATGGAGCTGATGCCCCGCATCACCCGTGCCCAGGTGATGGACGTGCTCTCCTCCCAGGCCAACCTCGCGGGCTACCGCGCCGTGGTGGACGGTGCCGCCGAGTACGGCCGGGCCATGCCGATGATGATGACCGCCGCCGGGACGGTGCCCGCCGCCCGCGTCTTCGTGATGGGCGTCGGCGTCGCCGGTCTCCAGGCCATCGCCACAGCCCGCCGCCTCGGCGCCGTCGTCACCGCCACGGACGTGCGCCCGGCGACGAAGGAGCAGGTCGAATCGCTCGGCGCCAAGTTCGTCGCCGTCGAGGACGAGGAGTTCAAGCAGGCCGAGACCTCCGGCGGCTACGCCAAGGAGATGTCGGCGGAGTACCAGAAGAAGCAGGCGGAGCTGGTGAAGGGCCACATCGCCAAGCAGGATATCGTCATCACCACGGCCCTGATCCCGGGCCGCCCGGCGCCGAAGCTCGTCTCCGAGGAGATGGTCGCCTCGATGAAGCCCGGCTCGGTGCTGGTGGACCTCGCGGTGGAGCGCGGCGGCAACGTGGCCGGGGCCAAGCCGGGCGAGATCGTGACCACGCCGAACGGCGCGAAGATCGTGGGCCACCTCAACGTCGCGGGCCGCCTCGCGGCCACGGCGTCGAGCCTCTACGCCCGCAACCTCTACGCCTTCATCGAAACCCTGGTCGACAAGGAGTCGAAGGCTCTGGCGATCAAGTGGGACGACGAGCTCGTGAAGGCCACGAACCTGACCCGGGACGGGTCCGTCGTCCACGCATCCTTCCAGCCGAAGACCGAGGGGGCCGCCTCCGAGGCCGGCGCCGTCGGTCTCGCGAAGGCCGAGCCGGGCAAGTCCCCGGCCACCGGCGCCGCCTGATCCGTCGAGAGGAGAACTGTCATGGCAAACGTTGTCGTCGTTCCTCCCGACCAGGCCGCCGATCAGGCCCGGGTGCTGGCCGATGCGGCCCGCGCCGCCGCCGCCGTCGCCCGTAACGCCGCCGACCAGGCGCAGGTGATCGCGGACGGCATGGGCCACGGCGTGGCCGCCGCCACGGGCGGCGCCGTCGATCCCACCGTGTTCCGGCTCGCGATCTTCGTGCTGGCGATCTTCGTCGGCTATTACGTCGTGTGGTCGGTGACCCCGGCGCTGCACACGCCGCTGATGTCGGTCACCAACGCCATCTCCTCGGTCATCATCGTCGGCGCGCTCCTCGCGGTCGGCGTGCCCCTGATCGAGAAGGGGACCGGCGTCGCCCGCTTCTTCGGCTTCATCGGCATCGTGCTCGCCAGCGTGAACATCTTCGGCGGCTTCCTCGTCACGCAGCGCATGCTCGGCATGTACAAGAAGAAGGGCTGAGCTCGTGTCCGAGAACGTCTCCTCTCTCCTCTACATCGTCGCCGGCGTCCTGTTCATCATGGCGCTGCGGGGGCTCTCGCACCCGACGACCTCCCGCCAGGGCAACATGTACGGCATGGTGGGCATGGGGCTCGCCATCCTGACCACCCTCGTCGGCCACCCGCCGGCCGGGTTCGGCGCATGGATCCTCGTGCTGCTCGGCCTCGGCATCGGCGGCGGCGCGGGTGCGGTGATCGCCAAGCGCGTGCCGATGACGGCCATGCCGCAGCTCGTCGCGGCCTTCCACTCGCTGGTTGGCCTCGCGGCGGTGTTCGTGGCGGCGGGCGCCCTCTACGCGCCCCAGGCCTTCGGGATCATCGAGAACGGCCACTTCCACAAGCAGTCGCTGTTCGAGATGGGGCTCGGCGTCGCCATCGGCGCCATCACCTTCACCGGCTCGATCATCGCCTTCGCGAAGCTCGACGGGCGGATGTCCGGCAAGCCGATCATGCTGCCGCAGCGCCACCTGATCAACGCGGCGCTCGCCGCCGGCCTCGTGCTGCTGATCGCCCTGTTCATCGGCACCGAGTCGAAGGCCCTGTTCTGGCTGATCGTCCTTGTCTCGCTGGTGCTCGGCGGCCTCATCATCATCCCGATCGGCGGCGCCGACATGCCGGTGGTCGTGTCGATGCTGAACTCCTACTCGGGCTGGGCGGCGGCCGGCATCGGCTTCACCCTGGGCAACCTCGCGCTCATCATCACGGGCTCGCTGGTCGGCTCCTCGGGCGCCATCCTGTCGTACATCATGTGCCACGCGATGAACCGCTCGTTCATCTCGGTGATCCTCGGCGGCTTCGGTGGCGACGCCGCAGCCGCGGGCGGCTCGGGCCAGGTCGAGACTCGCCCCGTGAAGCAGGGCTCCGCCGACGACGCGGCCTACATCATGAAGAACGCCGAGCGCGTGATCATCGTCCCCGGCTACGGCATGGCGGTCGCCCAGGCGCAGCACTCGCTGCGCGAGATGGCCGACATGCTGAAGAAGGAGGGCGTCGACGTGAAGTACGCCATCCATCCGGTGGCGGGCCGCATGCCGGGCCACATGAACGTGCTGCTGGCCGAGGCGAACGTGCCCTACGACGAGGTGTTCGAGCTGGAGGACATCAACGGCGAGTTCCCTCAGGCCGACGTGGCCTTCGTGATCGGCGCCAACGACGTCACCAACCCGGCTGCCAAGACCGACAAGACCTCGCCGATCTACGGCATGCCGATCCTCGACGTGGAGAAGGCCAAGACCGTGCTGTTCATCAAGCGCGGCATGGGCTCCGGCTACGCGGGCGTGGAGAACGAGGTGTTCTTCCGCGACAACACGATGATGCTGTTCGGCGACGCCAAGAAGGTGGTCGACTCGATCCTCAAATCGGTCTGATCCGGGGTATCCCGAGGGGCGTCGCGCCCTTCGGCGGGGTTTCGGGGCGGCGCCCCGATCGAGGGCAGGCGCAGGCCTGCCCTTTCTCGTTTGCAGCCCCGCCGCCACAGCATTGCCCGAACGGCCGGTGTAAGGTGGCTTCCGTGTCCGCCGCATCCGCCCTGATCGCCCCCACTTCCTTCCTCGGCGTCGAGGCCTCCGTTACGGGGCGCCGCTGGGCGATGCGCTGCGAGGGCCTCGGCTCCGACCGCGCCATCGCCCGCATGGTGCAGGCCCATGCCCTGCCGGAACTGCTCGCGCGGGTGCTCACCGGCCGCGGCGTGCGGGCCGACGAGGCGGATGCCTTCCTGAGCCCCCGCCTGCGGGACCTGATGCCGGACCCGGACCGCCTCCTCGACATGGACAAGGCCGCCACCCGCCTCGCCCGCGCGATCCGGGACGGGGAGACCGTGGCGGTGTTCGGCGATTATGACGTGGACGGCGCGGCGAGCGCGGCCATGCTGGCGGAGTACCTGCGCGGCTTCGGCTTGGCGGTGCCGGTGCACATCCCCGACCGGATCGCCGAGGGCTACGGCCCGAACGAGGGCGCCATCGCGGCGCTGGCGGCGGACGGCGCGACGCTGCTGGTCTGCGTCGATTGCGGCACGAGCGGCCACGGCCCCCTGGAGCGGGCGGCCGGCAACGGGCTCGACGTCATCGTCCTCGACCACCACGCCGCCTCGGAGGTGCTGCCGGCGGTCCACGCGGTGGTGAACCCGAACCGTCAGGACGACATCTCCGGCCTCGGGCATCTCTGCGCAGCGGGCATCGTGTTCCTCACCCTCGTCGCCCTCAATCGGGTCCTGCGCCGGGCCGGGACCTTCGGGCCGGACCGACCGGAGCCGAAGCTGACGGACGCCCTCGACCTCGTGGCGCTGGCCACCGTCGCCGATGTGGTGCCGCTGCGCGACCTCAACCGCGCCTTCGTGGTCCAGGGCCTGTCCGTAATGAGGCACCGGGGGCGCACGGGGCTCGCGGCGCTGCTCGACGCCTCGTCGCTGTCGGAGCCGCCGGAGGCATGGCACCTCGGCTTCGTCCTCGGCCCGCGCATCAATGCCGGGGGGCGGATCGGCGACGCCGCCCTCGGTGCGCGCCTTCTCGGCACCCGCGACCCGGCGGAGGCCGCCCGGATCGCCGTCGATCTCGACCGGCTGAACCGCGAGCGGCAGGCCATCGAGGCGCAGGCGGTGCTGGAGGCCGAAGCCGAGATGGACCGGATTCTCACGGAGGATCCGTCGCTGCCCGTCCTCGTCATCGGCAACGCCGAGTGGCACCCGGGCATCGTCGGGCTCGTCGCCGCGCGGCTGAAGGAGCGGTTCGGCCGCCCGGCCTTCGCCTTCGCCATCCGGCCGGACGGCAGCGCCACGGGGTCCGGCCGCTCCGTGCCGGGCGTCGATCTCGGCGCCGCCGTGCGCGCCTGCGTCGAGGCGGGTCTGGCCCGCAAGGGCGGTGGACACGCCATGGCCGCCGGCGTCACCCTCGACGGCACGGCCATCGCGGCGTTCGGACGGCATCTCGGCGAGAGCCTCGCCGCCTCCGTGGCGCAGGCCCGCGCCGTCGATGCCCTGCTCATCGACGGCGCCCTCAGCGCGGGCGGCGCCACGGCGGAGACGGTACGGCTGCTCCAGCGGGCGGGCCCCTTCGGCCAGGGCTCGCCGGAGCCGGTCTTCGCCCTGGCCCGCCACCGGATCGTGGATGCGGGGATCGTCGGCTCCGGCCATGTCCGCGCCCGGCTGCGCAGCCGCGACGGGCAGGCCGTCGGCGCCATCTGCTTCCGCGCGGCGGAGCGGCCCCTCGGCCGGGCGATCCTCGGCTCGCTCGGGCAGGAGGTCCATATCGCCGGGACGCTGTCCTGCGACCGCTGGCGTGGCGCCGAACGGGCGCAGGTGCGGATCGTCGACATGGCACCGGTGGAATAGGCGCCGCCTCCCGGAGAACGATTGCCGACCCGATGGATACCCCCCCTCCCCCGGCCATCGTCCGCCCGGCCCAGGATTGCGACGCCGCGACCCGCGCCCGGATTCTCACGGCCGCCGGGCGGGGACGGGAGCCGGTGAGACTCGCCTGCAGCCTGCGCCTCGGGCCGGGGGACCACGTCCCGCGCCTGCTCCTGGAAGGGGCGACCTCCTCCGGCGTGACGATCACCTGCGACGGGGGAACGATCGGGCCGGGCGAGGCCGGGACGGGGCTTGCGGATTTCGCCGTGGAGATCCGCTCCCGGCCGCCGGAGGCGGACCGCTCCCGTTGGGACCGGCCGACGGATGTCGCGATCCGGGGATGCGCCATCCTCGGGCATGTCCGGATCTGGGGCATGGGCCTGAACGGCCAGGGCCCGGCCGTGCGCGAGTCGTCCCACAGCCCCGGCCACACGGAGCGCGCCCAGGCCGCCGCGCCCACGCGCATCACCCTGGATCGCGTGGCGCTCACCGCCTTCGGCCGGATCCCGGTCTATGCCGGGCCGGGAGTGACCCACCTGACGCTGAGCGGATCGCGGATCGCCGGACGCTCCTCGGCGACCGCGGTCTATCTCGATGCCGAGAGCGCCGACAACGCGATCACCGGCAACGCCTTCACCATCACCACCGGGCGGGAGGTCATCGCCGTCGATGGCTCGGCGCGCAACACGATCGCCGGAAACACCTTCGACCTTCACGGCGAGGGCGCCGTGCGGCTCTACCGGAACTGCGGCGAGGGCGGCACGGTGCGCCACCAGACGCCCTCGGACAACGTGGTGACCGGCAACACCTTCCGCGGGGTCGGCTTCTTCACGGCGCCGGTCGTGGTCAATTCCCGCAACGGATGGGATATCCATTGCGGCGCCGACGACGGCTATCCCTTCGGCAGCAGCCTCGACAACCGCGACAACGGGACCGGCAACCGCGTGGAGGACAACCGGACCGAATAGCGGCGCTCAGTTTCCGGCCATCACCAGCGCCCAGAAGCGCTTGTAGCGGGTCGCGGGGGCATCGACGCGGGCGATGCCGATGCGGCGCAGTTGCGGAATCAGCATGTTGCGGTTGTGTTCCGGCGAGGCCTTCCAGCGGGCGAAGACCTGATCGAAGGTCTCCGAACCGGCGCTGAGATTCTCGGCCGCGTAGGAACGGGCGAGGCCCGCGTTGTTCATCCGCGAGGTGAAGCTGCCGCCGACGTCGTGGCTGAGTTGCCCGTGCCGGGCGTTGTTGGCGGCCTGCCACGCGGCTGCCTTCACGAGGCCGGGATCGACCACCACCGGCGTCAGGCCGTGCTGCACCCGGTAGGCCGAGATGGCCGCCGCCGCCGCGACCTCGTCGAGGATGGTGGTGCGCGTCTCGTAGGCGGCCTTCGGCTCCTCGGTGAGCGAGAGGCGGCTGCCGCAGCCCGCGAGCGGCAGGGCGACGAGGGCGAGGGCGAGGAGGCGGAAGGGAGTCACGGGGCGCGGCGCGGGGTACGATTCGGACGCGTGGTCCCTCCGGCCCGCTTGCGGCGAAAGCGCGGCACGGCGGCCGCGGGGGCGACGGTTCCGGCCCGGCGTGGCCGCCACGCCACGCCGGACGGCGCTCACGCCGGCAGCGGCTCGCAGGCCAGCATGGCGGGGGTGAAGGCCGCGAGCAGGGCCGGATCGAGATGTCCGGCGCTCTCGACCATGATCGCGAGGGCCTCGGCGGGCTTGGCCGGCGTGCGGTAGGACCGGCGTTCGGTCAGGGCCGAGAACACGTCGCAGATCGAGACGATGCGCACGAGGTCGCCGATCTGCGCCGCCTTGATGCGATGGGGATAGCCCGTCCCGTCGAGCCGCTCGTGGTGGTGGAGCACCACGTCGATCACCTCCGGGTCGAAGCCCCCCTGCCCCACCAGCAGGCTGGCGCCGATTTCCGGATGGCGGCGCATCAGGCGCTCCTCGTTGGCATCGAGGCGGCCGGGCTTGTCGAGGATCGCCTTCGGGATCCGGGACTTGCCGATGTCGTGCAGAAGCGCCGACCGGGCGAGGCGGGCGAGATCGGATTGGCCGAGGCCGATCCGGCCGCCGAAGGCCGCGCAATAACCTGCCACGCTCAACGTGTGCTCGTAGACCCCCGCATCGTGCCGCCAGAGCTCGGCGAGCCACGCGGAGATGCCGACCTCCGAGATGGCGGCGAGCACGGTCTCGGTGCCGAGGTCGAGGGCGGCATGATCGAGGTTGCCGCCGATGGCCGCGCTGTCGAACATCTCGGCGACGAGAAGCTTGGCCGCCTGCGCCTTCTCGTGGAGGCATTGCGCGCGGCCGTTGGCCGTCTGCGCCGCCTTCTCCACGAGGGCGAAGACCTGCGACAGCACCTCCTTGCGGGGCAACCCCGCCGGCAGGAAGCGCGTATGCGGGCGCGGCGGATGCGGCTCCCCCCGCACCAGGGCGAGGCGCGGCACCGGCGGCACCTGTCCGTCGAGGCGGCTCAGCCACCGCTCCATGGCGAGCGGCGTGAGATCGAGGACGGCGAAGAGCGGGCGGCCGGGCAGGGACTTCGCCTCGGGGGACACCGCGCGGCAATCGATGGCGAAGTTGATCGCGCGTTCGAGGGCGAGACGCTCCGTGGGTCTGTCCGAGACGAGGAGGACGAAGTGCCCGCCGCCCGACGCGAGCCTCGCGGGGTTCGCCACGGCGTTCCCCGTGGCGGGCCTCGTCACAGCCGACGTGGCTGCCGAGCCCGCTCCCGCGGAACCGGTGCCTGCCGGGCCTTTGGCTGAATCGTCCGCGATCGTGGTCACGCGGACTCCCAATTCTGGTCGCTGCCGCCGAGCTTTGATAGCGGACAAGTGTTCGTGATACGTTAACCTTGAGAAGGATTAAGGTTCAACCCTCGGGCCGAAGTCACAGAACGCAGGAGCGAGGGCAGCCGCGAAGGAACGGCCGTCGCTCACAGATTCGTGATCGCGCCGGAGGGCGTCAGCCGAGATGGTCGCCGTAGCGGTCGACGTGCCGCGCGAGTCCGAGGCCGTGGTCGCGCACCAGGGTCTCGGCACGGGGGGCGTCGCGCGCCTGGAGCGCGGCGATGATGGCCACATGCTCGCGGATCGACTGCTCCGCTCGCTCGCCCTGGCGCAGGGCCGCGTTGCGGATGGCGCGGACGTGGACGAGGAGGTTGCCGGTCAGTTCCGAGATCGCCTCGCAATGGCCGAGTTGAATGATGGTCTGATGGAAGCGGATGTTCGCGTCCGAATACTCGTCGATATGCGAGGCCGGCTGGCCGCCGTAGAATTCGGGGAAGGCCGCGCGGAGATCTTCGAGCTGCGCGTCGGTGGCGCGGTCGCAGGCGAGGCGCGCGGCCATGCTCTCCAGCGCCGCCCATGCGTGGATCATGCCGACGATCTCGCTCTTGCTCTTGCGGACGACGAAGATGCCGCGCCGGGCCTCGGAGCGGACGAATCCCTCCTGCTCCAGCACCGTCAGGGCCTCCCGCACGGGCGTGCGGCTGACCCCGAGGTCCTGCGAGAGTTTGCGCTCGTCGAGCCGGACCTCGTCGGGCCGGCCGTAGATGTCCATCTTGGTGATGGCCGACTTCAGCGCCTCGTATGCGAGGGTGCGCAGGCTGGTGGTCGCAGCGATCGGCTTCACGCTCAGAAGGTCGGAATTCGCCATGTCCTGTCCGGTCAGTCGCACGATCAACTTGGGCGTAACCCAAACACCTCCGAGGGAATAGGGAGGATTTTCAAGATCATGTGACCCGCGCGGGGACGGCGGCGAGAATCCACATCTTAAAGCCCCCGTCTTTACCGGCAGCGCCGCAGCCCTTACCCCGGTCGCGCCACAGGGAGGGGACCATGCAGGCGGCGGAGCGGACGGCACGGGAGAGCGTCGTCGCGGCGGCGAGGGAACTCGACGCGCTGGGCCTGAACCGGGGCACCTCCGGCAACGTCTCCCTGCGCTTCGGGAACGGGCTGCTGATCACGCCCTCCGGCGTCCCGACCCAGGCCCTCGACGCGGAGGCCATCGTGCCCCTCGCCATGGATGGGACGAGCCCCGCCGGGACGAAGCCCTCCTCGGAATGGCGCTTCCACCGCGACATCCTCGCGGCCCGGCCTGAGGTGGGCGCCGTGGTCCACGCCCACCCGATCTACTGTACGGGCTTTGCCATCTGCGGCCGGGAGATCCCGGCGGTCCACTACATGATCGCGGCCTTCGGCGGGGCGACCGTGCGCTGCGCCCCCTACGCGCCCTACGGGACGGAGGAGCTTTCCAGGCTCGCCCTCGCCGCCCTGGAGGGGCGCTCCTGCTGCCTGCTCGCCAACCACGGCATGATCGCCGCCGGGGCGGACATGGCACGGGCGATCTGGCTCGCCAGCGAGTTGGAGACGCTGTGTCACCAGTTCGCCGTGGCCCTGCAGGTGGGCACGCCCCAGATCCTGTCGGAGGCGGAGATCGCCGACACGGTGCGGCGCTTCCGGGGCTATGGCCTCAACGCCCCGGCGCGGCAATGAACCACGCGGACCGGGCCGCCGGTCTGCGCCAGAGGGCATCGAATCGGGCTCATGTCACCCTGAAACGGTCAGGAGGCCCGGTCTTCCGGTCGCCGGCGTGACTTGATCGGGAGGGGGCATCCCGCCAGAGTGCCGCCGGGTGGGCCGGCAGGCGGTTCGCCTCACCGATGGACAGGCACGATCCCCCGATGGCCGCGCGAGTGACCCGCGATCCCGAGACGAGGCCACTCTCGCAGCCGGGCATCTACCTGACGCGAATGGTGATCTTCCTCGCCCTCGTCGGCTTCCTCGCCTTCATCCTGTACCGGCAGATCGTCCCCGCCTTCTCGGCCAATCCGGGGCTGAACGGGCTGATCCTCGGGGTTTTGCTGATCGCGGTCATCGTCGCCTTCGCGCAGGTGTTCCGGCTGTCCCGCGAGGTCGCCTTCGTCAACGCCGTGGCGGCGGGCGAGGCGCCGCGCAACAACCACGACCTGCTGCGCCCCCTGCAGAACGCCGTCGTGGCACGGGCCGGCAACGTGGCGGTGCCCGGCACGACCCTGCTCCTCGACACCATCGCCGCGCGTCTGGACGAGGGGCGCGAGTTGCTGCGCTACATCGCCGGCATCCTCATCCTGCTCGGCCTGCTCGGCACCTTCTGGGGCCTGATCGACACCCTGTCGGCGGTGGGCGGCGTCATCAAGGGGATGCGCGGCGGCGGCGACGCGGGGGTGATGTTCGATGAGCTGAAATCCGGCCTCGCCGTGCCGCTCTCGGGCATCGGCCTCGCCTTCTCGGCCTCGCTGTTCGGCCTCGCCTCGTCCCTCGTGACCGGCTTCCTGGACCTGCAGGCGGGGCAGGCGCACGGACGTTTCCACAACGAATTGCAGGATTGGCTGATGGCGGTGGGCCCGGCGCCCGAAGCCACCCCGGCGGCGGCCCCGGCGGCGGCGCTGGCCCCCGCCGCCACCCTGCCCACGCAGGAACTCAAGGACGCGATCGACCGCCTCACCGCGATCGTCGCCGACGGCGGCGGCAACCGCGTCGCGACGCAGGCGATGACCAACCTCGCGGAGGGTATCCAGGGGCTCGTGCAGCACATGCGCGCCGAGCAGCAGATGATCCGCGATTGGGTCGAGGCGCAGGCGAGCCGGGAACGCGAGCTGAAGCAGGTGCTCGACCGGCTGGGCCGCGAGCGCGTCTGATGGTCTCCACCGTCGGCCGCAAGGGACGCAGCACGATCAACGTCTGGCCGGGCTACGTCGATGCCCTGGCGACGCTGCTGCTCTCGGTGGTGTTCCTGCTGACGGTCTTCGTCGTCGGCCAATTCTTCCTCGGCCAGGAACTGACCGGGCGCGACGCGACCCTGGCGCGGCTGAACCGGCAGCTCGCGGACCTCACCGACCTCCTGGCCCTCGAACGCTCGAACAGACAGACCAGCGAGACCGAGCTGCGCAGCCTGCGCTCCACCCTGGCGATGGTCGAGGCCGAGCGCGACCAAGCGAAGACCCAGGCCGAGGCGGCCACGGTGAGCGCGGGGGCCGGCGCCTCCGCCGACGCGCAGCTGGAGGCGGAACGCGGCGCCACCAAGCGCGCGCGCTCGCAGGTGGATGTCCTGAACGAGCAGATCGCGGCCATGCGGCGCCAGCTCGCCGCCCTGGAAGACGCCCTCAGCGCCTCCGAGAACCGGGACAAGGAGAGCCAGGCGCGCATCGCCGAACTCGGCAGCCGTCTGAACGTCGCCCTCGCGCAGAAGGTGCAGGAACTCGCGCGCTACCGCTCCGACTTCTTCGGGCGGCTGCGCCAGATCCTCGGCAGCCGGCCGGACATCCGCATCGTCGGCGACCGGTTCGTGCTGCAATCTGAGGTTCTCTTCCCCGCAGGCTCCGCAACCCTGAAGCCCGAGGCCGCCCCGGAACTCGACCGGATCGCCGCCGCCATCGGCGACCTCGCCAAGCAAATCCCGCCCGATCTGCCGTGGGTGCTGCGGGTGGACGGCCATACCGACGCCCGGCCGATCGCCACCAGCCAGTTCCCCTCGAACTGGGCGCTCTCGGCCGCCCGCGCCATCGCGGTGGTTCAGTACCTCGCGGGCAAGGGCATCGCGCCCCAGCACCTGCTGGCCGGGGCCTTCGGCGAGTTCCAGCCCCTCGACGGCGGCACCACCGAGGAGGCCTATGCCCGCAACCGCCGCATCGAGCTGAAGCTCACGGAGCGGTAGGCCGCCCGCCGCTCATTCCCCCGGCGTCAGCGAGGCCGCCCGGGGACGCGCGTCCTTGCCGCGGGCCGTCTCGTCCAGGGCATCGGTGAATTGCAGGCTGGCGAGCTGCGCGTAGAGCGCGCCGTAGGCCAGCAGGCTCTCGTGAGTGCCGGATTCCACGATCCGCCCGTCGTCGAGGACGAGGATGCGGTCGGCCGCGCGGATCGTCGCGAGACGGTGGGCGATCACGATGGTCGTCCGCCCGCGCATCAGCGTATCGAGGGCCGATTGCACCGCCCGCTCGGACTCCGCGTCGAGGGCCGAGGTGGCCTCGTCCAGCAGCAGGATCGGCGCGTCCTTCAGGATCGCACGGGCGATGGCGATGCGCTGGCGCTGGCCGCCGGAGAGGGTAACGCCCCGCTCGCCCACCTGCGTGGCGTAGCCCTGGGGCAGCGCCTCCACGAAGCCGTGGGCGTGGGCGAGTTCCGCCGCCCGCCGGACCTCCGCCTCGCTCGCCTCGGGGCGGCCGTAGCGGATGTTCTCGCTCACCGTGCCGGAGAACACGATCGGGTCCTGGGGAACCAGGGCGATCCGCGCCCGCAGGTCCTCGGGATCGACCGCCGACACCGCAACGCCATCGATGCGGATCTGGCCCTCCTGCGGGTCGTAGAAGCGCAGGAGCAATTGAAGCACCGTCGATTTGCCCGCCCCCGACGGTCCGACCACGGCGATCCGCTCGCCGGGCGCGGCCGTGAAGCTCAATCCCGCCAGCGCCCAATGGCCGGGCCGGGTGGGATAGGCGAAGCGCACGCCGTCGAACTCCACCGAGCCCTGCGGCGGTTGCGGCAGCGGCAGCGCGGGCACGGGCGCCTTCACGGCGGGTTCCGTGGTGAGGATTTCCGTCAGACGCTCGGCGGCGCCCGCCGACATGGCGAGGTCGCCATAGACCTCCGACAACTGCCCGAGCGCCCCGGCGCCGAACACCGCGTAGAGCACGAATTGCGAGAGCTGCCCGCCGGTCATCGTGTGGCTGAGCACCCCTTGCGCGCCGTACCACATCACGCCGACCACCGAGGACGAGATGAGGAAGATGGCGACCCCCGTGAGGAGCGCCCGCGCCTGAATCGAGGCCCGGGCCGCGCCGTAGGCCTCCTCGGAGGCCGCCCGGAACCGGGCGGCGGTGTCCGCCGAGCGGCCGAAGGCCTGCATCGTGCGAACCGCACCGACCGCCTCCGCCGCATAGGCCGACGCCTCGGCCAGGCGATCCTGAGCCGCCCGGGACCGGCGCCTCACGCCCCGTCCGGAGAAGATCAGCGGGAAGACGATGATGGGAATCGCCGCCAGCACCAGCACCGACAGGCTCGGGCTCGTGATCACCATCATCGTCACGGCGCCGATGAAGAGGAACAGGTTGCGCAGCAGGATCGAGACGGAGACGCCGAAGGCGGACTTAATCTGCGTGGCGTCGGCCGTGAGGCGCGAGACGATCTCCCCCGATTGCGCCCGGTCGAAGAAGGCCGGATCGAGGATCGTCAGCCGGGCGAAGACCGCCGACCGAAGGTCCGCCACCACCCGCTCGCCGAGGGTGACGACGGTGTAGACCCGCGCCGCGCTCGACAGGGCGAAGCAGGCGACCACGCCGAGCAGGGCGAGGAAGTAGGCATCGATGACGCCGCTGCCGTCCTCCGAGAAGCCGTGGTCGATCACCCGGCGCATGGCGATGGGCACCACCAGCGTCGAGCCGGAGGCACAGGCCAGGGCGACGAGCCCGGCGGCGATCCGCGCCCGGTAGCGCAGGGCGAAGGGAAGCAGCGGACGCAGGGCCTTGAGCGGTGCCTTGGCCCTCGCCGAGCCGGCCGACGCGTCTCTACCTTTGCGGGCCATCACGCCTCATCGTGCACTCCCCCCGACGCTTGTTCGGATCCGACGGGTGGGGTATACGCCGCCGCTTATCCGATTGTGTGTGTTGTATGGCCGCGGCCGTCACCCGGTCGGCTCCCGACGCGCGGTTGCCACGAACCCCCCGTTCGATGCAACAGCGTGGACCCGTTTTAAAGTGGCATTCGGGCCGGGCGGCGCCCTTCGCGCCTCCCGCCGTGTGCGAGAAACAAGAGGAAGAACGAGTCATGGCCAAGACACCGGCGAAGAGCCCGTCGAACACCTCGCAGAACTCCCCGGCGAACTCCGCCTCGATCAAGGTCGCGAAGGTGGCCCGCACGCCGACGGAGCATCCCGACTACCATTTCATCCGCGTCGTCATGACGGACGGTGCCGAGTACAAGACCCGCTCGACCTGGGGCAAGGAGGGCGACACCCTCAACCTCGACATCGACCCGCTGACCCACCCGGCCTGGACCGGCGGCGAGCAGAAGATGCTCGATCGCGGCGGTCGCGTCTCGCGCTTCACCTCGCGCTTCGGCAACCTCGGCGGCAAGCGCTGAGCGTCGGCCCGGCGCCGCTGCGCCGTCTCGCGATACCGATGGGCGGTCCCTTGGGGCCGCCCTTTTTCGTTTGTGCAACAGCAAACTTTTCCATACCCTGCCTCAATGCGAGGAGGCTAAACGTGAAAGTCGAAGTGAAGAAAATTGGCGAATCAACCGCTGTCATTTTGCCTGACGAGATTTTTTTTCGCTTGAATGCAACTCCAGGCGACTGCGTTCATGCAATCGCAAACGGCGATGGTTCATTCGATATCTTACCGAACGGGCCTAAAGCCGAAATCAGTGAAGAATTTCATCTATATAATCCATCAATTGAAACAGATTCAAATCTAATTTTTAGATCATTTGTCAGATCCGTCCTGCATTCTCCGCAAATTTCGGAATTCATACTTCTGGATTAAATTTAAGTCATCGCTGTGTATTCGATGAGCAGACCGACTTAATATGCGATGCGCCGAGATACTTCGGATCGATCGGTACCGCCGATGAGACGTAGGAGGTCGCAACGATTCGTGGCCTCGCCGCCGGCGAGATCGATGAGGCGGGGCTGACCCGCTGGATCCGGGACAACTGGCCGGACGCCTGACGGGCCCGCGTCCCAGCGCCCCGGTGCCCTTCTACCGGCCCACCCGAGACATATCTCGCTCCTAGGCAACCCGAGACCGCGAGACGATGTCCACTGCTGATCGAGACCGCGAAGCCAACCGCTTCTCCGCCCGGGCCGGGCGCTATGCCAGCGTCGGCGCCAATGTCGGCGGCGTCGCTGCCCGCATGGCCATGTCGCGCCTATTCGGAAAAGAGGGCACGACGAACGCTGCCGCCCTCGCCCAGGCGCTCGGCGGGCTGAAGGGGCCGATCATGAAGGTGGCGCAGCTGCTCGCCACCGTGCCCGATCTGCTGCCGCCGGAATACGCGGCCGAGTTGCAGAAGCTGCAGGCCGACGCGCCGCCCATGGGCGCGGCCTTCGTGAAGCGCCGGATGCAGGCGGAACTCGGCGCCCAATGGATGAGCCGGTTCGGTAGCTTCGACTTGAAGCCCGCCGCCGCCGCCTCCCTCGGCCAGGTCCACCGGGCCACCACAACGGACGGCCAGCCCCTCGCGTGCAAGCTGCAGTACCCGGATATGCAATCGGCCGTGGAGGCCGACCTCAAGCAGCTGGAGGTCGCCTTCGCCCTGCATCGACGCATGAACTCGTGGATCGATACCCGCGAGATCGCCAAGGAGATCGGCGCCCGGGTGCGCGAGGAGCTCGACTACGAGCGCGAGGCCAAGCACGCGCGCCTCTACGGCGCGGTTCTCAAGGACATCGACGCCGTGCGCGTGCCGACGGTGCATCCAGACCTCTCGACCGGCCGCCTCCTCAGCCTCGGCTGGCTGGAGGGTGAGAAGATCCTCGGCTTCACCGAGCAGGACGTGGAGATCCGCAACCGCATCGCACAGGCGATGTTCAAGGCGTGGTGGCACCCGTTCAGCCGGGCGGCGGTGATCCACGGCGATCCGCATCTCGGCAACTACACTGTCTTCCGCGACGGCGACGAGCCGGCGGGCATCAACCTGCTCGATTACGGCTGCGTGCGCATCTTCCATCCCCGCTTCGTCGGCGGCGTGGTGGACCTGTACCGGGGCCTGCTGACGAACGACGAGGCGCGGACGGTCCACGCCTATGAGACCTGGGGCTTCCGCGACCTCGACAAGGAGAAGATCGAGATCCTCAACATCTGGGCGCGTTTCATCTACGGGCCTCTTCTGGAGGATCGGGTGCGGACGGTGGCCGACGGGGTGAAGCCCGGCGAGTACGGGCGCAAGCAGGCGTTCCAGGTGCATCAGGCGCTCAAGGAGCGCGGGCCGGTGACCGTGCCGCAGGAATTCGTCTTCATGGACAGGGCCGCCGTCGGCCTCGGGGCTGTCTTCCTGCACTTGAAGTCCGAGCTGAACTATCACCGGCTGTTCGAGGCGGAGATCGAGCAATTCTCCATCGATGCCCTGATGAAGCGGCAGGGCAAGGCCCTCGACGCCGCCGGGCTGGCCCGGCCGACCTGACAGGGGCATCCGAGACGGCGTGCGTTGGCGCACGCCGCGTCGCGCCCGGACCGCGGCGGGTGCCGGAGCGGCGCTCTCCCGCCGATCTCTCCGCCCGCGCAAGGACTTGGCGCGATCGTCGTGATCCCGCGGAGGGATGTAACCACCTCTGGTTGCATTTCGGGACGGGGGCGACAGCCTTGCGTCCTGCGCCATTGTGAAAGCTCGGCTTAAGGCGATAGGACTAGGTCTCGTCGTGCGGCAGTTCGGCCGTGCCGAGGGAGAGTTCGATGCGAGCCCTGCGCTCCAATCAGGTCGCGCTGGCCGCCCTCCTCGCCGGGATGATGGCCGCCGCGCCGGCCCGCTCCGCGACGGAGGAGCCGTCCGTCGCTCCCGCCACCGAGACCCCTTCGGCCGCGCCGGTTGCGGCGCCCCCTTCCGTTAAGTCGCCCGATGCGGCCGCCGGTCCGGCATCGCCCTCGCCCGCCGGAACGGACGCGCCCTCCGACTACAAGGCGCCGGACCCCGCCCCCGACAGCGTCCCCGCCCCGGCGGCCGCGGCGCCGGTGAACCCGGCCGAGCCCCTGCCCGCCGCCGTTGCGGCACGGCTCGCCGATCCCGCCCCGCTCCTCGCGCGACTCGGCGGGAAGGAGCGGGAGGCGATCAAGGGTTTCTACGACGCGCGGGGCGACAAGCCCGTCTGGATCGCGGACGGCGCCTGGACCCCGGCGGCCAAGGCCGTGGCCGCGCGGCTGGCGGCGGCGGGAGAGGATGGGCTGGAGCCCCGCGCCTACCCGGTGCCGGCACTCGCCGACAAGCCCGACGACAAGGCCGTGGCCGAGGCGGACCTGCGCCTTTCCGCGGCGGCGGTGCTCTATGCCCGCGATGCCAGGGGCGGCCGGATCGCCTCCGGATCGATCTCCCGCCTGATCACGCCGACACTCGCCCTGCCCACGGGGGACGCGGTGCTCGGCCAACTCGCGGAGGCCGGAGGCGGCGCGGGCGACGCGCTGCAGCGCTTCAACCCTGCCACGAAGGGCTATCTCGCCCTCAAGGCCCGCCTCGCCGCCTTGCGCGCCCCGCGCGGTACCGCGCGCAAACCCCTCGTGCTGGCCAAGGGGCCGACCCTCAAGGAGGGCATGCGCGATCCCCGCGTGACCGATCTGCGCGGCTATTTCGGCCTGGATCGCGCCGGCGGCGACGCCACGATCTACGACGCCGCCGTCGCCGATGCGGTGAAGCGCTTCCAGAAGGACCAGGGCCTGCCCGCCAACGGCGTCCTCAACGCCCGGACGGTCCTGGCCCTCGCCGATGCCGGTCGCCCGGCCAAGGGCGGGGACGAGCCAGAACTGATCGTCAATATGGAGCGCTGGCGCTGGCTGCCCGGCGACCTGGGGAGCGACTACGTCCTCGTGAACGTGCCGGAGTTCCGCCTGCGGATCACCCGGAACGGGCAGGTGCGCGACGAGGCGCGGGTGATCGTCGGCAAGACGGAATCGCCTACCCCACTCTTCTCGGGGCTGATGGAATACGCCGTCGTCAACCCGTCCTGGTACGTCCCGCCCTCGATCCTGAAGACCATGGTGCCGAAGCTCGCGAGCTACGGCGGGAAGACCTGGGGCGGCTACGAGATCGTCCGCCGGGGCGGCCACATCTCCCTGCGCCAGCCGCCGGGCGAGAAGAACGCCCTTGGCTTCATCAAGTTCATGTTCCCCAACCAGCACGCGGTCTACCTGCACGACACGCCGAACCGCTCGCTGTTCTCGGCCGCGACCCGCGCCTTCAGCCACGGCTGCGTGCGCGTGGACGATCCCTTCCGCTTCGCCGACGCGGTGCTGCCCGACTGGAGCGAGGAGCGGCTGAAGAAGCTCATCGGCAAGGGCGAGCGCACCCTGCGCCTGCCGCAGAAGCTGCCGGTCCACATCGCCTACTTCACCACCGCAGTGGACGAGGGCGGCGCCCTCCGCCACTTCCCCGATCTCTACGGCTACGACGGGCCGATGAAGGCGGCGCTCGGCCTCCCGGGCGCGGGTGGACCGGCCATCGCCAAGCTGCCGAAGGAGCCCGCCCGCGCGGTGGCCGAGCGGCCCGCCCCGGCCGCCCATTCCAGCCACCGCACCGCCCAGGCACGGCGTCTCGCCGCCCGCCCGCACCGCTACTCCGGCGAAGGCGATGCGTTCGGCTACGGCCGCTCGGCCGGCGCGGGCGTGCGGCCGGACGACGGCGAGCCGGGCTTCTGGTCGCCGGCGCCCGCGCCCGTCACGCGCTCGTTCTGGTAGGGCGGCCGTCCACCGCCCATCGCGACCTCTACACGCTTAAGCTGTGCGCCCGGTAACGAACGGGCAAGATTTCGCCACGGTCCAGACTTAGCCGTTTCGCCTGGGAAGGCGGCGCCGGGTGCCCCGCGCCGCCGTGGATCCACGACCCGCAGGGGTTTGCGAGAGGGCTGTGCCGTGCCGTTCAGACGCGTGACCGCCGCCTCGCTGCGCCGGAGTCTCCTGGCCCTGAGCGGCCTCGCCGCCGCGCTCCTCGCCACCACCGCCGAGACCGAGAATGCGGTGGCCAACGGCGATACCCGCACCCTCACGATCTACCACACCCATACGCAGGAAAGCGCGACGATCACCTTCAAGCGGGACGGCCGCTACGACCGGGCCGCCCTCGAACAGCTCAACTGGCTGTTGCGCGACTGGCGCATGAACGAGCCGACGAAGATGGATCCGCGCCTGTTCGACACCGTATGGGAGGCCTACCGGCAGGTGGGCTCCTCGCAGCCCATCAACATCGTCTCGGCCTATCGCTCGCCGGGCACCAACGCCATGCTCCGCCGCCGCTCCCGGGCCGTCGCCGAGTTCAGCCAGCACATGCTCGGCAAGGCGATGGACTTCTACCTCCCCGACGTGCCGATCGACCGGATCCGCGAGGTTGGGTTCCTGATGTCCCGGGGCGGCGTCGGCTGGTATCCGCACGCCCACAACCCGTTCATCCATCTCGATGTCGGGTCGGTGCGCTCCTGGCCACGCATGAGCCGCGACCAGCTGGCCCGGATCTTCCCCGACGGCCGGACCGTGCACCTCCCCCAGGACGGCCATCCGATGGCCCGCTACGAGGAGGCCAAGGCCGAGATCCTGGCCCGCGGCGGCACCGTCGCCGGTATCACCACCCAACTCGCCGGGGGCGAGGAGGAGGACGGCCCGGGCCTGATGGGCTTCCTCGCGGGCCTGTTCGGCGGCGGCTCGCCCGCGCCGCAGCCGGTGGCCGCCGCCGCTCCGGCCCCGGCGCCGCGCAGGGGCAAACCGGCGCCCGTCGTCGCCGTGGCCAGCGCCGACCCCGACATGCCGCTCGGCGCGAAGGCGCCGCTGGCCTACGCCGCGCCGGATGCGGGCGCCGCCCTCGTCGCGAAGGCCCCCGCCGCCGACGCCCGGAGCCTGCTGACCGCCGAGCCGGCGCAGACCTCCGCCGCCACGGCCTCCGCCACTGCCTCCGCCACTGCCGCCGACTTGGCCGAGGCCCTGCCCTCCGTTCTGGCGCCCCTGCCGCCGCGCCGTCCGGCGGAGGCGCTGATCGTCGCCGCGGCGGCGCTGGCGATGCCCCTGCCGCCCGCCCGTCCCGTCCAGCTCGCCTCCCTCGACGGCGGGATGGCAAACCTCACGGCGTCGAACGAGCCCGTCTCCGTCGAGCCCGAGCCGTCCCTGGCATCCCCGCCGGTGGTCGAAGCTGAGCCCGTCTCCCACGCCGCCCTCGTGGCGCCGGATGCCGACGCGAAAGAGCAGCTGCAGGCCCTGTTCGATGCCGTCGCCATGGGTGCGGTCGCCGCCCCGGCCGGCCGCGAGGTGCCCGTCCATGTGGCCACGGCCCGGCCCCTGCAGACGGTGCCCCCGGAGACCATCGCCGCCGGACCCGAGACGGTGACGACGCAGTTCGTGCGCGATGCCTCGCGCTCCGAGGCGCCCCGCAACCGCTTCACCGGCTCATCCACCGCGCTGCTGCCCCTCCCGCGCTGAGCGGAGACCGCCAGGCGGGAAACCCGGCGCGGGCGGCGTCTCGGGCATCGATCCAGTCGGAGGCATCAGCCGAGACTGGAAAAATTGATGCAAAAACAATGAGCGAGTGCAGACACGCATGAACGAGTTGGGTGCGTCACAGCACTAGAGCGTTTTCGGTTTGATCCGGATCGCCTGCTTGACCGTCTTTGCGAGCGAAGCGCAGCAATCCAGGGATCCACCACGTCCGGTCACGTCCCGCCGCCCTGGATTGCTTCGCTGACGCTCGCAAAGACGGCACCGGCGTATGATCCGGGTTTCCCCGGAAACGCTTTAGTCGGCGAAGCCGTCCTCGGCCGGGCGATAGATGCGGATGGTGCGGCCGTCGGGATACTCGATCGTCCGGCGGCGCATGACGAGATAGCCCGATGGCACCGCCGTGCTCAGGCGGTCGAAGCGCTCGTCCTCCTCGTCCGGGGGAACGGTGGCGGCACTGTAGGCCGGATAGGTGCGGTAGACGACGGGCGGGCCGCCCGGCTTGACGGACACCACGGGCGCGGCGCGGCGGGAGGCCGTGACCGGGCGCGGGCGATGCTCCTTCTCGGCCAGCTGCGCCGCTCGCCGCTCGGCGCGGGACGCGGCGAGCCGTTCGCGGCGGGTCGCCGCCTTCGCGGCGTGTCGCTCGCCCTGCTTCTGCTGCGCCGCCGAGGCGGCGGCCGGAAGCGCCGGCTTGCCGGCCGCCTCGGGGGGCTTGGGCGCCTCCGTCGAGCGGGCAGGCGGATCAGACCAGGTGGAGGGCTTGCCGGGCCCCTGCTCCCCGGCGGCCATGGCCGCGCCGAGCCCCGCGCAGAGACCGGCGGCGATCAGGCTGCTTCGCATTGCGGTCGGCATGGTGAACCTCCCAAAGCGCGTCAGGGGCGGGCGTCCCGATGGTGGATACAGCTTATACGACGGCCACAGGATTCGACCTATCCGTGATTTCAGTCCGACAAACTATGTCTCGCACGATGCACCGATGTTTTGGCCGGATCGATCAATCCTGCCATGCTCGAATAAAGATCAAAGGCGGGAGGCTGATCGCCGGGAGCGTGCTTGGAAACACATCACGTCGCGGCCTTTGCGCGCCGCAACAGCGGAGGGCGGAACCGAGACGCCGCGCCCCGGTTGGCAGGCCATGCCCGATCCCGCAACACGTCCCGTGACCAACCCGCTCAGGGTCAATGTCGACCTGAATCTGTGCCAAGCCTACGCGCAATGCTGCTACGCCGCGCCGAGGCATTTTCGCATCGACGGACGGGAGGCCCTGTTCTACGACCCCGCGCCCTCCGCCGAGGCCCGTGCCGACATTGAGCGAGCCCGTATTTCCTGCCCGGTCCAGGCGATCCGGGTCGAAGATCCGGGCCTTTGAGATGCCGACGACACCCCTCCAAGGGCACGCCGTCGTCGTCGGAGCGGGACTCGCCGGCCTGCGCGGAGCCGAGGCGATGCGCGCGGCGGGGTTCGATGGCCCCCTGACCATCCTCGGCGACGAGCCGTACCGCCCCTATGACCGGCCGCCCCTGTCGAAGCATGTCCTGACCGGCCACCTTCCGGCCGATGTCACGCAACTGCCGTCGAGCCTGGGCGACGGCGTCGCGTGGCGCCTCGGTGTGGCCGCCACGGGGCTCGACCGGGATCGGAGGATCGTCCGCCTCGCGGACGGCGGCACCCTGTCCTACGACGCCCTGCTGATCGCCAGCGGCACCCGGGCGCGCCCATGGGTCCACGACGACGAGGGGCGGCTCCCCGGCGTCTTCTCCATCCGGGGGCGCGACGACGCCGCCGCCCTGCGGACCGCCCTCGCGGCGGGACCGCGGCACGTGGCGGTGATCGGGGCGGGATTCATCGGCTGCGAAGTGGCCGCCGTATGCCGCGACCTCGGCCTGCCCGTGAGCCTGATCGACCCGAGCCCGTCGCCCCTCTCGCGGGTCATCGGCCGGACGGTGGGAGACCCGATCGGCGAGGTCCACCGGAGCCGGGGCGTCGACCTCCGGATGAACTGCGAGGCCGACCGGCTGGAAGCCTCGGACGGCCGGTTCTCGGGCGTGCTCCTCAAGGACGGCACGCGAATCGCGGCGGACATCGCCGTCGTCGCGCTCGGCGCGGTGCGCAACACCGAGTGGCTCGAAGGCTCGGGGCTGTCCGCCGACGCGGGCGGGGTCGATTGCGACGAGCACGGGTTCGTCATCGACGGACGCGGCCGTCCCGACCCGTTCATCGCGGCGGCCGGCGACGTCGCGCGCTTCCCGCACCCGCTCTACGGCGGCCGGCGCGTCGCCCTGGAGCATTGGGGCCACGCGGTGGCGCAGGCCGAGCATGTGGGCCGCCTCCTCGCCGGGGAGGATCGCGGGCTGCCCTATGCGGCGGTGCCGAACTTCTGGTCCACGCAGGGCGACATGGTGGTGAAGTCCGTGGGCCTCACCGAGGGGGCGGACGCGGTCGCCATCGTCCACGGCGATCCGAAGGAGCGCCGCTTCGTCGCCGTGTACGGACGGGCGGGACGGTGCATCGCCGCCGTCGCCGTGGACAGCGCCCGATGGCTCCCGGCCTATTCCCGGCTCATCGAGACCGCCGCGCCCTTCCCGCCCGACGCTCCCGCCCTCGACCGTCCTCGCAAATCCCTCGACATCCGGGATCCGGGCTTCGCCTGAGCCGACCTTCCCCTTCGCGGACCCTTGTCTCACAGGCGAACGGAGCCCCGCCGCCATGGCCGACACCACGCTGCTGACCCAGATCAAGGATCCCGCCAACCGGCCCGATCCCTATCCGCTCTACGCACGCCTGCGGCAGAACCCGGTCTCCTGGCAGGAGGACGGCACGGAGGACGGCGTCTGGGTCGCCTCCAGCCACGGGGCGGTGTCGAGCCTGCTCGGCGATCCGCGCATCAGCTCCGAGACCCTGCCCCCCGCCGACCGTCCGAGGACGGGCAACCCGATCACGGACTTCCTGATCAAGCCGATCAAGGACCGGATCGTCGATCACCATCGCCCCTTCATCTTCCGCGATCCGCCGGACCACGACGCGCTGCGCAAGGCGGTGATGCACCAATTCACCCGCGAGCGCGTGCAGGGAATGCGCGCCCGCTCGGACAGGCTGGTGGACGAGTTGCTCGACGCCAAGCGCGACGCCCGCCGCTTCGACGCCGTGGACGACCTCGCCTATCCGCTGCCCGTCACGGTGATCTGCGAGCTGTTCGGCATTCCCCGCGAGGACGAGCCCCAGTTCCACGAATGGGCGACGCAGCTCGCCACGGCGCTGGAACCCGACAGCCTCACCGACGAGGAGACCCGCGCCAAGAACAGCCGCACCTTCGATGCCATCGGCGCCTACATGGGCGACCTCATCAAGGAGAAGCGCAAGCATCCGCAGGACGACATGCTGTCGGGGCTGGCCAACGAGACGACCCCCGACGGCGTGAAGATGGGCGATTACGACCTCATCGCCACCTCGGTGCTGATGCTGGTGGCGGGCCACGAAACGACGGTGAACCTCATCACCAACGGGCTGCTGACGCTGCTGCGATACCCCGACGAATTTGAGAAGCTGAAGGCCGATCCGGGCCGTGCGCCGCGCGTCATCGAGGAATTGCTGCGCTACGAGCCGCCCGTGCAGTTCCGCCTGCGCAAGGCCCTCAGCCCCATCGACATCGCGGGCGTCACCATCCCCGAGGGCGCCGAGGTTCTGCTCCTCCTGGCGGCCGGCAACCGCGACGCCACGGTCTTCCAGGACCCGGACCGGTTCGACCCCGACCGCGCCGGCACGCGCCATCTCGGGTTCGGCGGCTCGCTGCACTACTGCGTCGGGGCGCCCCTCGCCCGCTTCGAGGCCGAATCCGCCCTCACCGCGCTGACCCGGCGCCTCAAGGCCCCGCGCCTCGTGCAGGATCCGCCGCCCTACCGGGACGGCTCGGCCCTGCGGGGGCCGAAGCATCTGATCGTGGCGATCGACGGCATGGCGTAGGCGCAGCGATCGCGGCCCGCATCGTCATGGCGGGCGAGAGCGAAGCAATCCGGGTCTGCATGAGGTCTCAGGGCGTAGCGATCCCCTGGAACGCTTCGCGCTCTTTGCAACGACGACGGAGTGTCGGGAACGGCGGTGGGACCGAGGCCCGGCCCTGTCGTAACGGCCTGCCTACCGGAGCGGCTTGGCGAAATTGACCGCAAGCGCGGAGACGAGGGTCGTGAGGTAGGCATCATCCTGCGTCTCGGTGATGCGCTCCGCCTCGCCGCCGCTATTGGCGGCGACCGACAGCATCAGCATCAGGCCCGTGGCCAGTGCGCCCATTCCGCCGCTCACAGCCAGCCATGCCCGGACGGCGGCCCGGGGAACGAGCGCGTCGGACAGGACGAGGGGGGAAGAGGTGCGGTCGCTCATGGGAGGTTGAATCACCGGCGGCCACGATGGCAGGACGATCCGGCCAAGGGCGGAGGTTGCAGGCCTTCGCTATCATGCAACGTGTGGAAACGGCAGAGGTTCAAGACCGGCCTGCGGGCGATCCACGGATTTTCGCGATCCACGGTTGATCCAACATTTCCGGGAGGATCCGCATAGGAAAACCCCGGGGGATGAGCCCCCCGGGGTTCCCGGAACGGTCGGTCCCGGTGCGAGGACTCAGCCCTCGCCACCGTGGCTGTTGCCGAGCGCCGCCTGTGCCGCCGCGAGGCGGGCGATCGGCACCCGGTAGGGCGAGCAGGACACGTAATCGAGCCCCACCTTCTGGCAGAAATCGATGGAGGCCGGATCGCCGCCGTGCTCGCCGCAGATGCCGAGCTTGATGCCCTTGCGGGTCGCCCGGCCACGCTCGCAGCCGATCCTCACCAGCTCGCCCACGCCCTCCTGATCGATGGTGATGAAGGGGTCGGCGGGCAGGATGCCCTTCTGCGTGTAGGGGCCGAGGAAGGTCGCCGCGTCGTCGCGGGAGATACCGAGCGCCGTCTGGGTGAGGTCGTTCGTGCCGAAGGAGAAGAACTCCGCCGTCTCCGCGATCTGGCCCGCCATGAGGGCGGCGCGGGGCAGCTCGATCATCGTGCCCACCTGATAGTCGAGCTTGGCGCCCTTCTCCTCGGACACGGCCTTCGCCGTGGCGTCGATCCGGCCCTTCACGAGGTCGAACTCGGCGCGAGTGAAGACTAGGGGCACCATCACCTCCGGCGTCACCGGGCTGCCGGTCTCGGCGGCGGCCTGGATCGCCGCCTCGAAGATGGCGCGGGCCTGCATCTCGGCGATCTCGGGGAAGGCGATGGCCAGACGGCAGCCACGGAAGCCGAGCATCGGGTTGTGCTCGGAGAGTTCGCGGGTGCGCTGGCGGATCTTGTCCTCGGTCACGCCCGTGGCCTTCACCACCTCCTGCACCTCCTGGTCGGTGTGCGGCAGGAACTCGTGCAGCGGCGGATCGAGGAGGCGGATCGTCACCGGCAGGCCGGACATGATCTTGAACAGCTCGAGGAAGTCCTGCCGCTGGTAGGGCAGGATCTTCGCGAGTGCAGCCCGACGGCCCTCGGCGTCGTCCGCCAGGATCATCTCGCGCACGGCGACGATGCGGTCGCCGTCGAAGAACATGTGTTCCGTGCGGCAGAGGCCGATGCCCTCGGCGCCGAAGTTGCGGGCGGTGCGGGCGTCGGTGGGCGTGTCGGCGTTGGTGCGCACCTTCATGGTGCGGATGCCGTCGGCCCATTCCATCAGGGTGGCGAAGTCGCCGGACAGCTCCGGCTCCAGCATCGCCACCTCACCGAGGATCACCTGGCCGGTGGAGCCGTCGATGGTGATCTTGTCGCCCGCCTTCAGCGTCTGGCCGCCGACGGTCATCGTCTGCGCCTTGTAGTCGATGCGGATGGTGCCGACGCCGGAGACGCAGGGCTTGCCCATGCCGCGGGCCACCACCGCCGCGTGGCTGGTCATGCCGCCGCGGGTGGTGAGGATGCCCTCGGCGGCGTGCATGCCGTGGATGTCCTCGGGCGAGGTCTCGACGCGCACGAGGATGCACTTCCTCTCGGCCTTGCGATGGTCCTCGGCGTCCTCGGAGTTGAACACGATCTCGCCCGTGGCGGCGCCCGGAGAGGCGGGCAGGCCGTTGGCGATGACCTTGCGCTCGGCCTTCGGGTCGATGGTCGGGTGCAGCAGCTGGTCCAGGGCAGAGGGCTCCACCCGGCCGATGGCCTCGTCGCGGGAGATCAGCCCCTCGGCCGCCAGATCCACGGCGATGCGCAGGGCCGCCTTGGCGGTGCGCTTGCCGTTGCGGGTCTGGAGCATCCAGAGCTTCCCCTTCTCGATGGTGAACTCCATGTCCTGCATGTCGCGGTAATGGCCTTCCAGGATCCCGTAGATCCGGGTCAGCTCCGCGAAGCTCTCGGGCATGGCCTTCTCCATGGAAGGCTTGTCGCTCTTGGCCTCCTCACGGGCCTTCTCGGTGATGTTCTGCGGCGTGCGGATGCCCGCCACCACGTCCTCGCCCTGGGCGTTGATGAGGAACTCGCCGTAGAGCGCCTTCTCGCCGGTGGAGGGGTTGCGGGTGAAGGCGACGCCGGTCGCCGACGTGTCGCCCATGTTGCCGAACACCATGGCCTGCACGTTGACGGCGGTGCCCCAGCTCTCGGGGATGCTGTTCAGCTCGCGGTACTTCTTCGCGCGCGGAATCATCCACGAATTGAACACGGCGCCGATGGCGCCCCAGAGCTGGTCGTCAGCGCCTTGCGGGAAGTCGGAGCCGTGCTCCTTCTTCACGATCTCCTTGTAGGTCTTGATCAGGGTCTTCCAATCCTCGGCGCCGAGTTCGGTGTCGAGGTCGAAGCCCTTGGTCTCCTTGTAGTGCTCCAGCGCCTCCTCGAAGGCGTGGTGCTCCACGTTGAGAACCACGTTCGAGTACATCGTGATGAAGCGGCGGTAGGAATCGTAAGCGAAGCGCTCGTCGTCCGCCTCCTTGGCCAGCGCCAGGACGGTCTCGTCGTTGAGGCCGAGGTTGAGCACCGTGTCCATCATGCCCGGCATGGAGGCGCGGGCGCCGGAGCGCACGGAGACGAGGAGTGGGGCTTTCGCATCGCCGAAGGAGCGGCCGGTGAGCTTGCCCACCTGCGAGAGGGCGGCGGAGACCTGGTCGCGCAGCTCCGGCGGATACTGCTTGCCGTGGTCGTAGTAGTAGGTGCAGACTTCGGTGGTGATGGTGAAGCCGGGGGGCACCGGCAGCCCGAGGTTCGACATCTCGGCGAGGTTCGCACCCTTGCCGCCGAGCAGATTGCGCATCTGCGATTTGCCTTCGGCCTTGCCGTCGCCGAAGGCGTAGACCCACTTCACGTCGCCAGCCATCTCGATTCCGTTTCGTCGCCTGCAGCCGGGTCGAGTGACCCCTTCCCGGCGGGGTGAACCATCCTGTACCGCAACGCAAGATGAACGATGGGCCGGGGGCCGTTCCATTCACTGACGATCGGCGGCGGATGCATGCTTTCCGACAAATGATGAACGGCGTGATGTCTCAGGAAGGGCGGGAGACGTCGCCGTCAAGACAGGCCGCGGAACAGGCCCAGACCGATCACGCCGACCGCGATCAGGTAGATCGCGACGATATAGTTCAGGAGCCTCGGCGCCACGAGGATGAGAATACCGGCGACGATCGCGATGACCGGTTGCAAATTCGAGATCGTGATCGTCATGGATTGGTCTCCAGCCAGGTCCGAACGTCGCGGGAGCCGCTCTCGACGAGGGCGACGCGGGACGGGGCCGCGGCATCGCCGAAAAGCGCAACCCGGACGGGGCGTCGCATCCTAAACCGTTTTCAGCGAAACGTGGATCAAACGCCGCCCCCGTCCTCGGGAGCGTCAGCGAACCGATCCAGGGAAGCGGGACATCGCCGAACGTGGCGGATCCCTGGATTGTCTCGCGTCGCCCGCAAAGACCGGCAAGCAGGCGGCCCGGATCGAACCGAAGACGCTCCGACCGTCCTAGCGGGCGACGAACGGAAAGGGCCGCTCCCCTCTCGGAGAGCGGCCCCCTCGCTTACATCGGGGCCTTGACCGCCGGGGTGGTGGTGCCGGGGATCGGATCCTTGGCCTCGCCGGTGGGCAGGCTCACCTGCGTCGTGGGCTTGGCGAGCTCCGGATAGGGCTCGATCACCTTGGCACCGTTGAGCGGCTTGTTGGCGCCGTTGTGGCAGGTGGCGCAGCTGATCTTGGCCACGTCCCCCGTCGGGCCGAGGCGGGCCGCCGGGAAGGTGGTGGTCAGCGGGTACATGTAGTCCTGGTTCAGATCGCGCACCAAATGCACGCCGTGCCACGCCTGGACGCGGTTCGGGGTGCTGGTGTCCCACTGCGCCACCGAGCGGGTGTTGTGGCAGAAGGTGCAGTTCACCCCCAGCGCCTGGGACATGGTGATCATGATCGCGAAGGTGCGCTCCGCATCCTGGATCGGCTTGCTCTTCGACTCCGGCAGGGCCGTCGTCGCGTTCACCCGCACGTAGGATTCCGGCACGTCCTTCTTCGCGTAGTACTCGTCGAAGACGGCATAGGGCAGCGAGGTCAGCCCGACATTGGCCGAGGCGAGGTTCTGGCCGTTGTTGCGCGGGATGAACTTGGAGGCAGCCGAGGGCGGGGGCGTGTCGAACCAGATGTTGGCCGGCACGGGATTCCCCCGGTGGCAGGTGTAGCAGGTCACCCCGGCCTCGTGGACGTGGTTCTCCTTCCAGGCCGAGTTGATGTGCTGGGTCATCTGGAACATGCGGCGGGCGACGCGCTTCTGGTACAGCTCGTCGGAGGCCATGTTCTCGGTGCTGTGGCAGTAGGTGCAGCCCTGCTGCGGCGCCACCCACTCGGTGATCGACACCATCACGCGGTTGAACTGCTCCGCCGAGAGGTCGCCCAGGACCTGGACGTTCTCGTAGACGGCGGAGGCCTTGTCGCCGGAGGCGTCGGCGGGGTCCGCCGGCGCCGGGGCACGGTTGGCTGCGGCGAGTTCCTCGTTGCCGGCCTTGGTCCGGATGAGGTCCATGCCGGTGCCGCGGAAGCCGGTCTGCTTGTTCGCCATGGGCGGGTGGGTCCAGCCCGCGCCGCCGAACATCGCGATGGTGAGGAAGAGGGCCAGGGCGGCCCCGGCCACAGAGAGAACGATTTTCATGGCGCCCTCCTCACGGCTTCACGACGGGGTTGAGATGGGCCGGATCGACGATCGGCCCGTAGACCTGGGGATAGGCCGGCGCAACGCCGTGCTTCACCGCCCAGAGGTACCAGTTGTCCACCACGGTGCCCGTGAGCAGGATGCCGATGCCGCCGGTCAGCGTGGTCAGCACCGCGAACCACCACGCCCAGCGGTGGATCGACTCCATCGTGGCGTTGAAGCCCATCGTCCAGCGCCAGAACAGGGCGGCGCGCTCGGTGGCGGTGCCGCGGTCGACGATCTGGTCGATCTCGCGGTCCGCGCCGTAGCGGGAGCAGGCCAGGATGGTGCCGCCATGCATCGCGAAGAGCAGCACCGACCCGTAGAGGAAGGTGATCGAGAGCATGTGGAAGGGGTTGTAGAACAGGTTGCCGTAGCGCAGCGAGAAGGCCGCCGTCCAATCCAGGTGGGGGAAGATGCCGAAGGGCACCGCCTCGGACCACGAGCCCATCATGATCGGCCGGATGAAGCCCAGCACGAGGTAGAGCCAGATGGCGCTGGCGAAGGCCCACGGGACGTGGGTCCCCAGGCCGAGCGCCCGGGCGCGCCGGTAGAGGTGGACCCACCACAGCAGGATCGAGGTGGTGAGGAAGAAGCCGGCGATCAGCCACCAGCCGCCCTCCGCCAGCGGCGGCAGGATGCGCAGGCCGTATTTCGGCAGCGGTGGCTCCAGGGCGAGCCAGGGCAGTTGCCGCACGAACTGCACGGGGTTCCAGTTCACCGACGCCCACATGTTGAGGCCGATGATCTCGAAGGCGATCAGCCCGCAGACCATCGAGAGCGCCGCGATGTAGCCGATGTAGATCGGCCCCACCTGGCTGTTGCCGAGAAGGCCGAACAAGTAGCTGTTGAACGGCTTGCCGACGCGGCCCTCGACGGCCACGGGCACGCCCATTTCCGGCTCGATGGGCCGGACCTGAACGAGGGTGAAGAAATTCTGGTAGTAGGCCATCGTCCGATCCCTTCGAGGCCGTGCGGTCAACCCGGACCGGCTCGGTGCATCCGCGACATCCCCCGCGCGGAAAGCGGGATTTCAGGGCACCTTCCGCCGCCGTGGATGCCGGCGCGGCGGAAGGGAATGCGGCGCGTGAGCCGGCTCAGCGCCAGACGGGCAGGTTGAGCCACCAGCCCCACCATTCGGGCCAGCCTTGGGTCCAGAACGGACCGCTGATCACGATGCAGACCGCGCTCCAGAAGCCGGCGGCGAGCGCGAGGTACCAGCCCAGCCGGTGCACCCCGAGGGTGCCGATCGAGTAGCCGATCGTGTCGCGGAAGAAGGTGTCCTCGTGCTCGGGCGTCTTCACCACCTCGCCCTTGGGCGGGTTGGTGGAGGACAGGATCAGGCCGCCGTGCATCGCCAGCGCCAGCGTCGTGGTGAAGAAGAACGTCACCGCCAGCATGTGCGCAGGGTTATAGTGGAAGTGGAGATACTGGTATCCCGTGTTCGACACCCAATCGAGGTGCGAGAGGATGCCGTAGGGGAAGCCGTAGCCCCAGGCGCCCATCAGGAACGGGCGGATCACCACCAGGGTGAAGTAGGCGAAGATCGCCATGCTGAAGGCGATCGGCACATGGTAGCCGATGCCGAGCTTGCGGCAGATCTCGACCTCGCGCAGGGCCCAGGAGCTGAACGAGCCCAGCGCGCACATCGTGATGATCTGCCAGAGCCCGCCCTCCTTCAGGGGCGCGAGCTTGAGGCCGTAGGAAATGTCCGGCGGGGCGATGTTGATCTGCCAGATGTTCCAGGTCGGCCCCAGGGCCGCGCCGTAGATCACCAGCGCCGTGCCCAGCACGGTGAAGAACAGACCCGTCACGCCGAAGAATCCGACGAAGAACGGGCCGATCCAGAAATCGAACAGGTCGCCGCCGAGCAAGGTGCCGCCGCGGACCCGGTATTTGCGCTCGTAGCTCAGCATCGCCATGGCGAGACCTCCCGTTCCAGAGCCGTAACCGACCCGATGACATCGGCTCGGCGGCTCCGGGACCTCGTTTCGACGCGCATTCCGGCGACGGACCGGCATCCACCTCGTCGGATTGCGCTCAGGTATTCGGAGGGGCGGAGGCGTCGGCGTTCCGCCCCTCCGTGTCGTGGCCTCAGGCCGGCATCTCGGGCAGGGCGAGGGTGATGGCGTTCGCCGCCTTGTTCACCTTCGGACCTTCCAGCCAGTTGAACCGGTCGGTCGAGAGCAGGATGAAGTGGATCAGCAGCGCCAGGATGAAGAGGAAGGTGAACAGAGCCACCAACGTGCGCCGCGGATCGAACAGCAACCAAACCTTGTGCATCCGATCCTCCTCAGCCGATCATCGAGACAAGGGCGCGGGCCGTATCGGTCACGCCTTCGAGCGAGGCGTAGCCCTGCGGTCCGGGAAGCCACGGGCGCCACAGCCACACGAGGATGTGGGCGACCACGGCGATCGCCGTGAAGATGAGGAAGCTCGTCAGGAAGATCGCGTGGAACTCCTTGGCCTCCGGTTCCGTCAGCCCGGACAGGCTGCTCGGTCTTTCTGTCGTGATGGGTCCACCAGCCATGGTTTTAGACCTCCGTGTGTTGGCCGCGCCCCGGGGAGGGCGCGACGGGTGGTGCCGCTGAAGGCTGCGGCCTCACTTCCCCCGCGTCACCGGACGGAAGCGTCTCGTGTGCGGGCCGGGCCCCGTGGGGGTGTCCGGCCCAAAAGGAGTCAGCCCATGAAGGCGAAGGGGATCGCCTGGACGGCCATCGCCCGCGCCTCGCCGAAGACCGAGCGATGCTGGGCGGGGAGCCCCGCGCGGGCGGGCTCGCGACCGTGGGTGATCCGCGCCACGGCGGCGGCGGCGAGGAAGAAGGGGTAGGTCGCGGCCAGGATCAGCTTGAACTGGAGCGCTTCCTGATGCTGGCGCGCGGTCGGGGCCATCGTACGCATCCTCAGGTCTCCTTGTCGGAAGGGCGGCTCATGCGGGGGCTCCCGCGCTGAGATCGGATCGGGCACCGGCCACGTGGCCGGCGGCGACTTCGTCGGCACCGCCGGCGCGGGCGCGGCGCTCGGCGGCGTCGCGCAGCCGCTTGGCGGCGGAAATCCGGGCCAGCACCGGCTGCAGCTCGACGGCGCTGTCGAGGGCGGCGAGCGCCGCCGCATCCCAGGGCAGCTCGCGGTGGGTGCGGGCGGGCGTCGGCTCGACCTTGTCCATGTCGCGGGCGAGCGGCAGGATATGGAAGAGCGTGTCGAACAGGGCGTTGCAGACCTCTTGCACGAGGTAGGTCGCCCCGGCGTAGCCCATGAAGGGCGTGCCGGTGTGCCGCCGGATGATCGCCCCGGGGAACGAGGCCGGCACGTAGGTCGCCCGGCCGCCGGCCTCCGCGAGGTACATCCGCTCGTTGAAGGAGCCGAACAGCACCAGCGGCGGGTTCTTGGCGATGGCCTCCCTTACGGCGGCGTTGTCGGGCTTGAGCCCGGCGGACCGGCCGAAGGCGAAGTGGCAGGGCAGGCCCATCTCCTCCTCGAGGAAGTGGCGCACGCCCCGCGCGTAGGTCTCGGTGGCTACGATGCCGAAGCTCGCGGTCCCGAAGAAGTCCTGCGTCACCGACCGCCACAGGTCCCAGACCGGCTTGATGGTGGTGTGGCGCTCGCGCTCGATGAACGGCTCGGGATCGACGCCCAGGATCTCGCCCAGCGCCCGTAGGAACTTGGTGGTCGAGAGCACGCCGATGGGCGCCTGCAGGAAGGGGCGCTCCAGCGCCTCGCACAGGCCCCGGCCGAACTCCCGGTAGAGGCAGACGTTGGCGTCGGCGTTGACGAGCTTGGGCACGTCCGCGAGATGCGAGCCCAGCGGGAAGGTGAGGTTCACCTCGGCGCCGATGCCCTCCACCAGCCGCCGGATCTCGGCGAGGTCGCTCGGCATGTTGAACGTGCCGTAGGCCGGGCCGATGAGGTTCACGCGGGGGCGCTCGCCCTCCTTGCGGGCGGGCCGGGCCGGGATGCCCTTCTTGGCGAACTTCTTCGCCCCGTATTCCTGCCAGAGCCAGGTCATCGCCCGGTCGGCCGCCTGCCATTGATCCTCGTCGATGGTGCGCGGCAGGAACCGTTGCAGGCCGGTGCCCTCGGGCGTCACGCCGCCGCCGATCATCTCCGCGATGGAGCCGGTGACGACCACGCTCGGCTGGCCGGGGTCGAGGGTGGAGTGGGCGCGCTTCATCGCGCCCTCGGTGCCGTGGCGGCCGAGTTCCTCCTCCGCCAGCCCCGTCACCACGATGGGCAACTCGTGCGGCGGCAGGGCATCGGTGTAGTGCAGCACCGAGGTGACGGGCAGGTTCTCGCAGCCCACGGGGCCGTCGATGACGACCTGCAGGCCCTTGATCGCGGTGAAGACGTAGACCGCGCCCCAGTACCCACCGGCCCTGTCGTGATCGAGGATCAGCATCACGCCATCTCCCCGATCGGCTTCTTGGGACCTTCGGCCTTGGGCGACAGCTTCTTCTGGGGCACGTCCTGCCAGACGCCCGCCGCGTAGCCGGTGCCGACGCCCTCGAAGAAATCGCGCATCGCGTCGAAGCGCGGCCTGTTGCGCAGGGCGGCGTTGATGACCGTCGCGAGCGAACCGGCGCCCGCCGCGCCCATCAGCGGGCGGGCGGAAATCAGGTTCGTGAAGTAGAGGGCCGGGGTCGCGGCTTCCTTGGCCTTCTGCACCACGGGCGTCGTGCCGATGGCGAGGTCCGGCCGGAAGTGGTGGAAGGCGTAGAGGTCGTCCTCCAGGGAGGCGCGGAAGCGCACCTCGGTGCCGCGGGCTTCGAGCCACTCCCGGTCGGCATCCGACCACGGCGTGCGCGGGCAGGCTGTGCCCACGTAAGGCACCTCGGCGCCGCTCTCGATGAGCAGGCGGGCCACCAGCAGTTCCGAGCCCTCGTAGCCGGAGAGCGTGATCCGGCCCTGGATCGGCGAGGCCGACAGGGCGCCGCGGATCCCCGCGAGGATCCCGGCCTTGGCGGCGTCGATGGTGGCCGTCGGCACGTTGCAGGCGGCGCCGATGCGCTCGAGCCACGCCTCCGTGCCCTCGACGCCCACGGGGGCCGAGCCGACGATCGGGCGACCGGCCGCCTCGAACTCGCGGATGCTCGCCGTGTAGAACGGGTGGATCGCGGCCACCGCAGCGCTATCGAGGGCGCCGTAGAGTTCGCGCCATTCCCGCGTCGGCACCACCGGTCCCGCCGCGAGGCCCAGCGGCGCCAGCAGGCCGCCGATCACCATGGGGTCCGCCGGGAACATCTCGCCGAGCAGCGCTACGGTAGGGCGCTCGGACCGGCCGCCCTTCGGCGCCTGTACCGGGCCCTGCTCCACCTCGGCGCGGGCGAATTTCAGCATGGCCCCGGCCAGCACGTCCTTGGCCTCGGCATGGGTCGGCACGCCGAAGCCCGGCACGTCGATGCCGATGACGCGCACCCCGTCGATCTCCTTCGGCAGGAGGCGGAGCGGCACGCCCGAGGCGGTAGGCACGCAGAGGTTGATGACAACGACCGCGTCGTAATCCTCGGGCTTCGCGGTGGCGTGGACCGCCTCGCGGATGTCCTCGAACAGCTTGCCGGTGACGAGCGTCTCGGAGTTGAACGGCACGTAGCCGACGCTCCGGCGGGCACCGTAGAAATGCGAGGTGAAGGTCAGGCCGTAGACGCAGCAGGCCGAGCCCGAGAGGATCGTCGACGTCCGCCGCATCCGCAGGCCGACGCGCAGCGACCCGAAGGCGGGGCACATGCTCTGCGGCTGGTCGTGGGGTCCCTGCGGGTAATCCTCGCGCAGCTGCGCCAGGGTCTCCGACATCCCCGACGCCTCGGCGGCAGCGATCATCGCCACCTTGCCCGCATGGCAGCCGAGCCCGTCGCCCTGGGTGGCGGCGACGTCGATGGCCGGGGCCGCCTGGCGGGCCCGCAGTGCTGCGATGTCGAGGGAGACGGCCATGCGCGTCAGACCTCGTCGTACACGACTTCGAGGGACGGCTTCGTGACCTGCACGGTGCCGCACATGTCCTCGAAGGTGGCGGGCACCAGCACCACGTCGCGGCCGGTGGTCTCGCTGGAGAACAGGCCGAGCAGCCCGTCCTGGGAGAGCGGCGTCGGCCGGTGCGGCACGGCGTCGGCCACGTTGGCGGCGAGACCGGCGAAGAGATCGCCCCAGCGGCCGTCCGGCTTGCCGATGATCTCGTAATTCGCGCTTTTCTTGCGGATGTCGTCGTCGGCCGGGATCGAGGCCAGAACCGGGATTCCAGCGGCGGCCGCGAAGGCCTGTGCCTCGCCGGTGCCGTCGTCCTTGTTGATGACGAGCCCGCCGACGCCGACGTTGCCGCCCATCTTGCGGAAATACTCCACCGCCGAGCAGACGTTGTTGGCGACATAGAGCGATTGCAGGTCGTTCGAGCCGACGACGATGACCTTCTGGCACATGTCACGGGCGATCGGCAGGCCGAAGCCGCCGCAGACCACGTCCCCGAGGAAGTCGAGCAGGACGAAGTCGAAGCCCCATTCGTGGAAGCCGAGCTTCTCCAGCAACTCGAAGCCGTGGATGATCCCGCGCCCGCCGCAGCCGCGCCCGACCTCGGGGCCGCCGAGTTCCATGGCGTAGACGCCGTCGCGCTTGAAGCAGACGTCGCCGATGGCGACCTGCTCGCCCGCGAGCTTCTTCTTCGTTGAGGTCTCGATGATCGTCGGGCAGGCCTTGCCGCCGAACAGGAGTGAGGTGGTGTCGCTCTTCGGGTCGCAGCCGATCAGCAGCACCTTCTTGCCCTGCTGGGCCATCATGTAGCTGAGGTTCGCCAGCGTGAACGATTTGCCGATGCCGCCCTTGCCGTAGATCGCGATGATCTGCGTCTCCTTCTTCACCGGAGCGGTGGAGACGGGATCGGGCTCGATGGCGGCCTCGGCCCGGAGGCGGGCGGCGTTCGCGAGGGCGGCCTTGTCGATCTGGACGTTCATGCAGCGTCCCTCCAATCCAGGACCATCTTGAGGCAGGCCGGATCGGCGAAGGCCGTCCGGTAAGCCTCCTCGGCCCGCGCGGCGGGCGCGCGGTGGGTGATCAGGCCGTCGAGGGACAATCGCCCGGCCGCGATCAGGCGGGTCGCCGTCGCGAGGTCGTCGGGCCGAAATTCGGCGGAGATGCGCAGGCGCGCCTCCCGCATGAAGGCCGCCGGGAAGGCGAAGGAGAGCGCCGCCTCGTAGAAACCGGCGAGCACGATCTCGCCGCCGGGGGCGAGGCGCGCGATCAACCCGTCGAGGCCCGACGAGTCGCCGCTGACATCGAGGATGCGGCCGTAGTCACGACGGGCGTCGTCGTCCGGCGCGGCGACCGCATATCCCTCGGCGCCCTGCCGGCGGGCGGGGTCGGTCTCCCACACGGTCGGCTCGGCGCCCATGGCGACGGCGACGCGGGCGAGGAGGCGGCCGAGCACGCCGTGCCCCACGATCAGGGGACGCTCGCCCTCCGTCAGCCCCTTCGCCGCCCGGCAGGCAGTGGCCGCCAGCGCGAGGAGGCAGGCGCGCTCGCCGAGCGAGCCATCGACGGGAAGGAGCTTGTCGGCGGGCGTGACGAGACGCGAGGCGGCGCCGCCGAACAGGCCGCGCACGGGGCCGAAGCAGCGGGCGCCGGGGACGAACACCCATTGGCCGGCGCGGACGGCGGAGCCGGCGGGGGCCTCCGCGACGCGCCCGACGGTCTCGTAGCCGGGCACCAGCGGGTAGCCCATTCCGGGGAAGGCGGGCATCCGGCCCGACCAGAGCAGGCGCTCGGTCCCGGTGCTGATCCCGCTCCAGGCCACGTCCACCACCGCATCCCCGGCACCCGCGTCGGACAGGGGAAGGCGCCGCAGCGCCAGTCCTTCCGGTCGTTCGAGGATGACGGCGAGAGCGTCCATGGCTGGAATTCCGCCCGACTCAGAGAGAGTTCTCTTAGGGGACTCTCGTAAGTGTCATTCTAGATGGACACTTTGGAACGTCAACAACGGATGACGGTCAGCTGCCGGTTTTGTGTGCGATGAGCACCCGGGCGAGCAGCGGACGGCGCGTCGGCCGCTCGCGCACGGTGTCGAAGCCCGCCTCGCGGGCCATCTGCGTCAACTCCTGCGCCGTGCGCGGGCGGCCGGAGCCCATCGCCATGAGGTAGAAGCCGAAATACGCGTCGCCGACCGGTTCGGCGCCCGGCGTTCCGGCCATGGGTTCGGCGAGGACGAGGCGGCCGCCCTGGGGCAGCGCCGTGTGGACCGCCCGAAGCAGGGCCTGGGCCGGGGCGTCGTCGTGATCGTGGACCACCCGGACCAGGGAGATCGTGTCGGCATCCTCCGGAAGCCCCTCGTGGAAGCTCCCGCCGAGGCAGGCGATTCGCCCGCCGAGGCCGATCCGGTCGAGCCGCGCCCGCGCCCGCTCGGCCACGGCCGGCAGATCGAAGAGGCTGAGGCGCGCCGTGGGCAGGCGCCCCGCTACCGCCTGGATAAAGGCCCCCTCGCCGCCCCCGGCATCCATCCAGTGCCGGACCTTCGACAGGTCGCAGGCGTCGAGGATGTCCTGCGCGATCATCGCCTGAGAGGTGCCCATCAGGGCGCCATAGGGCGCGGCCGTCCCGGCCTCGACCGGGCCGCCCTCGGCATAGGGCCAGTAGGAGGCGAGGTGCGTGTGGTCCGCCTCGCCGCGCAGCAGCGCCACGGGGTCGGCGAGGTCGGCGTAGAGCAGTGCGTGGTGCTCGACCATCGCCGCGATGCCCGGATTACCGAGCGTCGCCGCGCCGAGGTCGGCCAGGGCATAGCGCCCGTCCCGCAGGGTCCGGATGAGGCCGAGGGACGCGGCCGCCCGCAGCAGCGTCGGCGCCCGCTCGGGCGGCAAGGCGAGGCGGCGGGCCAGGACCTCGGAAGACAGCGGCCCCTCGGCCAGGATCTCGAACAGGCGCAGACGCAGGCAGGCCGCGAGGATCTGCGCGTAGACGAAGCCGGCGCAGAGGTCGAACAGCGTCCGGGCGTTCCGCTGCGCGATGCGCCGCGTCAGGGGAAAGCCTGCGGCCCAGCGCTGGAAGCGTGAGCTCGCCACGAGGCGGTTGCGCAGGGCGAGCCACCGCTCCGGCAGGGAGCGCGCCTCGCCCGGCGACGGGTCCGACAGGGCGGTGTCCCGGCTCAGGCCGACACCGGCCGCAGGCTCGCGGGCAGGAACAGCCGCGCCTGCGCCTCGATCTCGGCGGTGAGCCTCGCGGCTCCGGGGCAATCGGGGACGGCACCGATCGCCTCGCGGGTCAGCCGGGCGAGCCGGTCGAGGGCGCCGCCGGTGCCGAGCAGTGCCGCCGCATTCGGCCGGCCCAGGGTGGCGTCGCGCCCGGCGGGCTTGCCGATCTCCTCTTGGCGGCAGGCCACGTCGCGGAGGTCGTCGGCCACCTGATAGGCCTCGCCCAGCGCCTCGCCGAGATGCCGCCAGGGCTCCGCATCGGCGCCGGCCGCGGCGGCGCCCATGACGGTGGCGGCGGCGAACAGGGCGCCGGTCTTCGCCTGCTGGTAGGCGCTGAGATCAACGTGCGCTTCCGATTCCCAAGCCTGCCCCGCCGTGATGCCGGACGGCGAACCCGCCGACTTCGCGAGCAGGCCGACGAGGCGCGCGAGCCGCGCCGGATAGCGCCGCGTGCCCCGGGCCAGGGTCTCGAAGGCCAGGACGATGAGGGCGTCGCCCGTCAGAACCGCGATGGGCGCCCCGTAGGCGATGTGGACGGCGGGTTTCTGCCTCCGCGTCGGCGCGTCGTCGAAGCAGGGCAGGTCGTCGTGGACCAGGGACGCGCAGTGCAGGAGTTCGATCGCCGCCGCCGCCGCGTCCGCCAGCGCGGGGTCGTCCTCGCCGCAGGCACGGGCGATGGAGAGGCAGAGCCGGGGACGGATGCGGTGCCCACCGGGAAACACCGCATAGCGGATGGCCTCGGCTAGCAGCGGTGGCGCGCCGGGCGCCTCCGCATGGGCCACGGCCCGGTCCAGGGCCGACTCGATTCGGGTGCCGGGCTCCATAGTGCCCTCCCTGTCAAAGCGTGTTGTCAGCACTTTGTGTCACCTTTAATTGACACTTCAGAGGAATGAGATCAATCCCGATTGCGGGAGGTCCCACACCGTGACGGGAGTGCGTGTCGTCGTGATCGGAGCCGGGATCGGCGGCCTCGCCGCCGCCCTCCGGCTCGCGCGGGACGGTTTCTCCGTCACCGTGGCGGAGCGCGGCGAGGCGCCGGGCGGCAAGATGCGCTCCGTGCCTGTGGACGGAACGCGGATCGAGGCCGGCCCCACGGTCTTCACCATGCGGTGGGTCTTCGACGAGTTGCTGGCCGAGTGCGGCGCGCGGCTGGGGGAGCGCGTCGAGCTTTCCGCCGCCGGGCTGCTGGCCCGCCACGCCTGGAGCCGCGACGAGCGCCTCGACCTCTTCGCCGACATCGACCGGTCGGCCGAGGCGGTGGCGGCCTTCGCGGGCGCCCGCGAGGCCGAGGGCTACCGCCGGTTCTGCGCCCGCTCGGCGGAGGTCTACCGCACGCTGGAGGGCAGCTTCATCCGCGCGGGCCAGACCAACCCGGCGGGCCTCGCCAAGCGGGTCGGGCTCTCGGGCATCGGCGACCTCTGGCGCATCCAGCCCTTCGCGACGCTTTGGTCGGCGCTCGGGGAGTACTTCCGCGATCCGCGCCTGATGCAGCTCTTCGGCCGCTACGCCACCTATTGCGGCGCCTCGCCTTTCACGGCGCCCGCCACCCTGATGCTGGTCGCCCATGTGGAGCAAGCGGGCGTCTGGACGGTGAAGGGCGGCTTGAGCGCCCTGGCCGCCGCCCTGGCCGACCTCGCCGTCGAGCGCGGCGTCGAGTTCCGCTACGGCGCCCATGTGGAGGAGATCGAGGTCGCCTCCAGCAGGGTCACGGGGGTGAAGCTGGCGCGCGGCGAGCGTCTCCCGGCGGAGGTCGTCGTCTGCAACGGCGACGTCTCGGCCCTCGGGGCGGGGCTCCTCGGCCGTGGGGCGGCGCCGGCCGGCGACCGGATCGGGCAATCGGAACGCTCGCTCTCGGCGGTGACGTTCTGCCTGCGGGCCGAGGCCCAGGGCTTTCCGCTCGCCCACCACACGGTGTTCTTCTCCCGCGACTACCGGACGGAGTTCGATGCCATCCTCCGGGACCGGCGCCTGCCGCCCGACCCGACCGTCTACGTCTGCGCGCAGGACCGCGCCGCCGAAGGCGGCGATCCGGCCGGGCCGGAGCGGCTGCTCCTCCTCGTCAACGCCCCGGCCGATGGGGCGGACCGTCCCCTTCCTTCCACGGAGATCGCGCGATGCGAAACGACCCTGAGAGCGCGGCTCCAGGCCTGCGGGCTGTCCCTGGCACGGGAATCGGCGATCACCACCACGACGCCGTCGGATTTCGCGGCGCTGTTCCCGGGGAGCGCGGGGGCGCTCTACGGACGGGCGCCGCAGGGCTGGACGGCGACGTTCAAGCGGCCGGGGGCGCGCACGAAGGTGCGGGGGCTCTACCTCGCGGGGGGCTCGGTCCATCCGGGGCCGGGCGTGCCGATGGCGGCGCAATCGGGGAGGCTCGCGGCGGAAGCGATCCTCGCCGACCTCGGTTCGACGGTGCCGTTGCCCGGGGCGGCTACGCGTGGTGGTATGTCGATGCGGTGAGCGACGACGGGGCCCACGGGCTCACGATCATCGCCTTCATCGGCAGCGTCTTCTCGCCCTATTACGGCTGGAGCCGCGCGCAGGACCCCTTCGACCACTGCGCCATGAACGTGGTGCTCTACGGCCGCCCCGGCCGCTTCGCCATGACGGAGCGCAAGGCCGGGAGCCTGTCGCGCAGCCAGGACCACATCGCCATCGGCCCGAGTTCCATGCACTGGGACGGGACCGAACTGACGGTCCGCATCGACGAGCGCGGCGCGCCCGTGCCCCGGCCGATCCGCGGCACGATCCGCCTGCGGCCGTCGGGCATCACGGCGGGCCCCTTCCATCTCGACGCGGGCGAGCGGCACCGCTGGTGGCCGATGGCGCCCGCCTCCCGGGTGGAGGTCGCGCTGACCGAGCCGGGCCTGTCGTGGCAGGGCAGCGGGTACTTCGACACCAACGACGGCGACGAGCCCCTGAGCGACGCCTTCACCTCCTGGACGTGGTGCCGGGCCGAACTGCCGGACGGGGCGGCGATCCTCTACGACGTGAACCATCGCAACGGCGGCGGGCGCAGCCTCTCCCTCCGGTTCGGCTTCGACGGCGCGCGGCGGGACATCCGTCCGCCGCTTCCCGCCGCCCTGCCGCCCACCGGGTTTTGGCGGATGCCCCGCGCGACCCGCAGCGACGACGGGCGCTCGCGGGTGCTCCAGACCTTCGAGGACACGCCGTTCTATTCGCGCTCGCTGCTGGCCTCGACGCTGGCGGGTGAACCGGTGCGGGCCGTACACGAAAGCCTGTCCCTCGGCCGGTTCCGCAATCCGTTGGTGCAGCTGATGCTGCCCTTCAAGATGCCGCGACCGCTGTAATCCGGCGGTCGGCCCGCCACCAGACGCAGGCGAGCGTCCCGAGGGCGAGGGCGAGCCCGAAGGA
Source organism: Methylobacterium aerolatum (assembly GCF_022179085.1). GTDB lineage: Bacteria > Pseudomonadota > Alphaproteobacteria > Rhizobiales > Beijerinckiaceae > Methylobacterium > Methylobacterium aerolatum. Next base: position 69,801 of record NZ_BPQE01000020.1, on the reverse strand, counting down.
GAACCCCGTCGCCCCCGCGCCCACCCGGATCAGGGCGGCCAGGGGGCTGAGGGCGAGGAGCGCCCGCTCGTGCCGGGCGAGTCCGCCCGCCCGGTTCGCGGCGAGGACGAGGAACAGCGTCGCCGGGATCAGCGGCGCGAGGTCGTAGACCGGGACGTAGGGCGAGAGCAGCGGCGCGGCGGCGAGGAAGGCCGCCGCGCGGAGTTCCGGGGAAGCGGGACGGAGCCACGTCCGGCCCACGAGGGCGAGGGCGAGCACCGCCACCGCGGCCTGCGCCGCCCAGGCCGCCGCCATCGGGCCGCCCGCGAGCCGCACGGCCCCGAAGGCGCTGGCGTTAAGGTCGAGCCCGGCGGCCGCGTTCTGCAGGATGATGCGGTTGGTATCGCCGAGGGTGCGCACGAATCCGAGCCAGGGCTCGACCCCGAACAGGGCGAGGGAGGCGAGGCAGGAGAGGGATGCCGTGGCGAGGCAGGAGGCGAGCGCCGTCCTGCGGCCGGTGAGCAGCAGCAGCAGGGGCGCCAGCACCGCGAAATGCGGCTTGAAGGCGAGGAGCCCGAAGAACAGGCCCGCCGCGACGGGCCGCCTGTCGAGGCAGACGAGGCCCAGCGTCATCAGCCCGGCGGTGAAGAGGCCGTTCTGCCCGTAGGACAGGTTGCAGAACACCAGGGGGTGGGCGAAGGCGATGAAGGCCGCGTCCCAGCGCCCCCCCGCGAGGCGCATGGCCCACAGGAACAGCGCGGCGGAGAGGACGCACCAGAGGAGGTAGCCCACCTGGGGGTCGAGGAGTGCCATCGCCGCCGAGGGCAGCAGGAAGACCGGCGGGTAATGCCACGCGAAGCGGCACTCGGGGCCGAACGCCGCCTTCAGGTTGTCGAGGTGCTTGGCGAGGTCGTAGGGCTCGGCCGCCCTCCCCTCCAGGGCGGCACGGCCGGCCACCCAGACCTGCGTGAAGTCGTTGCCGAGGAAGTCGCCGTACCAGTTTCGCCGGGGCTCCGGCCCAGTGCCGAAAAGAACGACGACGATCCCGACGATCAACGGCACGAGCACCCAGGCGGCCCGGCGGCCGAAGGCCAGGAGGCGGGCATCGCTGCCGAAGAGGTCCGCGAGATCCGCCCGCAGGGCATCGAGGCGGCCCGGCGCGAGGCGCGTGTCGGAGGCGATCATGGGGCCCTGGCGCTGATCGAGGCGAGGTGAGCCTAGGTGGGAAGGGTTTGGGCGCCGTTAACGCTCACGGATCGTCTCCGCCGGACTTGTGCGGTGCGGTCGCGGCTGCGATGCTCCCGCCCTGTGCGCGCGAAGGCGAGCCCGGCCGGGCTCGTGCCGCGGGGGCGTCACCGGGCAGGGGAATGCGGTCATCGTCCTTTCAAGCCCGTGCCGTAGGCCGGCCGACCGATGCGCGGGCGACGGCTCCCGCCGGCGGGAGACTCGCGTGACCACGCCCGAGGACGAGACCTCCGCTCTGCGCGTCCTGATCTACAGCCACGACACCTTCGGGCTGGGCCACCTGCGCCGCTCGCGGGCCATCGCCCACGCCATCGTCGCGGGCTGCCCCGGCGCGCGGGCGGTGATCGTCTCGGGCTCGCCCGTGGCCGACCGGTACGCCTTCGTCCGGGGCGTGCGGACCGTGCGCCTACCCCCCGTGAACAAGCTGGCGGACGGCAGCTACGTCAGCGGCGGGCAAACCTCCCTCACCGACACCGTCGCGGAGCGCAAGGCCGCGCTCCTGCGGACGGCGGAGACCTTCCGGCCACATGTGATGATCGTCGACAAGGAGCCGGCGGGATTCCACGGCGAGATGCTGCCGCTCCTCGAACGGGAGTCGGCGCGGGGCACCAAGCTAGTGCTCGGCCTGCGCGACGTCTTGGACGAGGCCGAGCGCCTCGCGCCGGAATGGGAGCGCAAGGGCGCCGTCGAGGCCATGGACCGGTTCTACGACGAGATCTGGGTCTACGGCCTCGACCGGATCCACGAGCCCCTGTCCGGCCTCCCCCTCCCGCCGGAGGTCGCGGACAGGATCGGCGGGCGCCTGACCTACACCGGCTATCTCCGGCGGGGACTGCCGCAGGCGAGGGCCGGGCGGCGGGAGCCGTCCATCGCCACCGGCCCGTTCCTCCTGGCCACGCCAGGCGGCGGAGGCGACGGCGCCGGGCTGATCGATTGGGTGATTGCGGCCTACGAGGCCGACCCGGCCCTCCCGCTCCCCTGTCTGGTCGCCTTCGGGCCGTTCCTCGACGCGGGCCTGCGCGCAGGGTTCGACGCCCGCATCGCCGCCCTGCCGGGGCGGATCGCGGCCATCACCTTCGACAGCGAGATCGAGTTCCTGATGTGCAAGGCGGCGGGCGTCGTCGCCATGGGCGGGTACAACACCTTCTGTGAGATCCTGTCCTTCGACCGGCCCGCCATCCTCGTGCCGCGCACGGAGCCCCGGCGGGAGCAGGCGATCCGGGCCCTCGCCGCCGAACGCCTCGGCCTCGTCCGGGTCCTGATGGAGGAGGACGGGCGCGCGCCGGCGCGGATGGCGGCGGCCCTGCGCGCCCTGCCCTCCCAGCCGGAACCGTCGCGCGTGGTCGTGCCGGGCCTCCTCGACGGGCTCGACACAGTGGTGGACCGGGTGCGCGCGCTCGCACCGTGCCGGGACGCCGTGCCGATCCGGGCCTGCTCGTGAGCGCTCCCCGGATCGTGGACGATCCTCGGATCGCGGTGGTGCTGAAGGGCTACCCGCGCCTGTCGGAAACCTTCATCGCCCAGGAAATCCTGGCCCTGGAGCGCCGTGGCCTGTCCCTCGACATCTGGTCGCTGAGGCGGCCGACGGACCGGTTCCGGCACCCGATGCACGAGGCGATCGCGGCGCCGGTCGCCTACCTGCCGGAATACCTGCGCGACGATCCCTGGCGGGTCCTGCGTGCCGCGCTGCGGGCGTCGCGCAGGCCGGCCTTTTGGGCGGTGCTCCGCCTCTTCCTGCGCGACCTCCGCCGCGACCCGACCGCCTCCCGCCTGCGCCGCCTAGGGCAGGCCCTCGTTCTCGCGGACGAGATCACCCCCGCGACCACGCATCTCCACGTTCACTTCCTCCACACACCGGGCAGCGTCGTCCGCTACGCGGCCCGTCTCGCGGGGCTGAGCTGGAGCTTCTCGGCCCATGCCAAGGACATCTGGACGACGCCCGATTGGGAGCTCGTCGAGAAGCTCGCCGAGGCGGCCTGGGGCGTGACCTGCACCCGCGACGGCCTCGCCCGCCTCGACGCCCTGGCGCCCGGCCGGACGCGGCTCGCCTATCACGGGCTGGACCTCACGCGCTTCCCGCCGCCGCCGGAGTGGCGCGAGCCCCGCGACGGTGTGAATCCCGACGCGCCGCTGCGGCTCCTCTGCGTCGGACGCCTCGTCGCCAAGAAGGGGCACGACGACCTCTTCGCGGCGCTGAAGGCCCTGCCCCCGGACCTTCACTGGCGTCTCGACCTGATCGGCGGCGGCGAGTTGCGGGCCGGGCTGGAGGCGCTCGCCTCCGAACTCGGCATCGCCGACCGGTTGCTGTTCCGGGGCGCCCTGCCGCAGCCGACCATCATCGCCGCCATGCGGGAGGCCGACCTGTTCGTGCTGCCGACGAAGCCTGCGCCGGGCGGCGACCGCGACGGGCTGCCCAACGTGCTGATGGAGGCGGCGAGCCAGGAGCTTCCGATCCTCGCGACGGCCTTCGGCGGGACGCCCGAGTTCCTCGCCGACGACGTCCACGCCCTCCTCGTCCCGCCCGGCGCCCCCGATGCCCTGGCGCAGGCGCTGTCGCGGCTCGCGGCCGACCCGTCCCTGCGGCGGCGCCTCGGCCGCGCCGCCCGCTGGCGGCTGGTGCAGGACTTCTCCGAGGATGCGGGCATCGCCCTGATCGGCGGGGCGCTGGCGCGGAGCGCCGGGGCCGCGTCCGGCCCGGAGGCGGCGGCATGAGGATCCTCGTCGCCGTCACCCATCTCCTCGGGGCGGGCCACCTCACCCGCGCGGCGGCCCTCGCCCGCGCCTTCGCCGCCGCCGGCCACGAGACCGTTCTGGTCTCGGGCGGGATGCCCTCGCCGCTGGTCCGCCCCGGCGGGGCCCGGCTGGTCCAGTTGCCGCCCGTGCGCAGCGCGGGATTCGATTTCGGGCGCCTCGTCGGCAAGGACGGCAATCCCGCCGACACCGCGCTGCTCGCCGCCCGCCAGAGCGCGCTCCTCGATGCGCTGGAGCGCGCGAGGCCGGACGTGGTGGTGAGCGAACTCTTCCCCTTCGGACGCCGGATCCTGGCGGACGAGTTCATGGCCCTGGTGACGGCCGCCCGCGCCCGGCCGGAGAGCCCGCTGATCCTCGCCTCGGTGCGCGACATCCTCGTGCCGCCCGACCGGCCCGCCAAGGTGGCGGACGCCCACGCCCGGATCGCCGCGCTCTACGACGCGGTGCTGGTCCACGGCGACCCGGCCTTCATGCCCCTCGGCGCCTCCTGGCCCGTCGATGCCGCGCTGGCGCCCGCGTTGCGCTACACCGGCTACGTCGATGAGGGCGATCCGGTGCGCCCGGCGCGGCACCGGGAGGGCATCCTCGTCGCCGCCGGATCGAGCAGCGCCGGGCTCGGCCTGTTCCGCGCCGCCATCGGCGCCGCCCGGCGGCGTCCCGACCTCGGCTGGCGCCTCCTCGTCGGCCACGGCGTGCCGGAGGCGGAACTGGCCGACCTGTCGAAGGGGCTGGCCCCCGGCACGGTGATGCGGGCGCGGCCCGATTATCGCGCGCTGATGGCGCAGTCCGCCGTCTCGGTCAGCCAGTGCGGCTACAACACCGCCGTCGATCTCCTGGCGACCGGCACGCCCGCCGTGCTCGTGCCCTTCGAGGCCGGGCGGGAGACCGAGCAGCGCCTGCGGGCGGAGGGGCTCGCCGCCCTTGGCCTCGCCCGGATCCTGGGAGAGGCGGAGCTGTCACCGGAAGCCCTCATCGCGGCCGTCCACGACGCCGCCCGGCCCCCCGGCGGGGGCGCCGCCCAGCGCACCATCGCCCTCGACGGCAGCGCCCGCACCGTGGACATCGTGGAGGAGATGGTGGCGTCGCGCCGCCCCCGGCCGCGCCCGGACCCCGTCGCGGGGCTGCGGGACGCCCTCGACCGGGCGGCGGCGCGGGGCCGCCGCATGCCCGTCTGGTGGCGCGACGACGACGCCGTCGCCGCGACCCCAGCCCTCGACCGGCTCCTCGCCCTCGCGAAGGGAGCGCCCCTCCTGATCGCGGCGATCACCGGCCGCACGGAGTCCTCGCTGCGCGAGCGGCTGACCGACGCTCCCGGCGTCAGCCTCGCGGTCCACGGCCTCGCCCACGCCAACCATGCGCCGCCCGGCGACAAGGCGGCCGAGTTCGGCCCCCATCGCCCCCTCGCCGCCCAGCGCGACGACGCGGCGCGCGCCCTGGCCCTCGCCCGCGAGCGCTTGGCCCTGCCGGGCCTCCTGCCGGTCTTCGTGCCGCCGTGGAACCGGGTGTCGGACGACCTCGCGCGGGCGCTGCCCGGCCTCGGCTATCGCGGCCTCTCGGCGGCGGGCGGACCGGCCATCGACGGGCTCGTCCGCGCCGACGCGCCCTGGGACGTGATCGACTGGCGCGGCACCCGCTCGCTCCGCGACCCCGGCGCGCTCCTCGCCACGGCGATCGCCCACGCCGAGGGCGAAAGCGCGGTCCCGCTCGGGCTCCTTACCCATCACCTCGCCCATGACGAAGCGGTCTGGGATTTCCTCGAAAGGCTGATCCCCCTGCTCGCCGCGCATCCGGCGGTGCGGTTTCACGATCCCCGCGACCTGTTCGGCGGAACGGTGGACGTGCGGGCGCGCCAACCTATCTCCCCCCTCCACGAACGCCCGAGGGCCGTGTGAGCGCGCTCCTGTCGATCCGCGACCTTGCCGTCGCCTTCCGCACCGAAGCGGGCCGGTTCGAGGCCCTGCACGGCCTGTCCCTCGACATCCCCCGCGGCCGGACCCTGGCGCTGGTGGGCGAATCCGGCTCCGGCAAGTCGGTGACGGCGCAGGCCATCCTGCGCATCCTGCCCCGGTCGGCGGAGATCACCCGCGGACAGATGCTGTTCGGCGCCGACGGCGAAACCGTCGACCTCGCCCGCCTGCCCGAGGAAGGCCCGGCGATCCAGGCGATCCGGGGCCGGAAGATCGCGATGATCTTCCAGGAGCCCATGACCTGCCTCTCGCCCCTCCACACGGTGGGCGACCAGATCGGCGAGGCCCTGCGCATCCATACCGGCGCCGACCGGCGCGAGAGCGACGCCCGGACCGAGGAAGCGCTGGCGCGCGTCGGCTTCCCCGATCCGAAGCGGGCGCTCAAGACCTACCCGTTCGAGCTGTCCGGCGGCCTGCGCCAGCGGGCGATGATCGCCATGGCCCTGATCCTGAAGCCCGCCCTCCTCGTCGCCGACGAGCCGACCACCGCCCTCGACGTGACGACCCAGGCGCAGATCCTCGCCCTGCTCAACCGGTTGCAGGACGAGACCGGCATGGCGATCCTGCTCATCACCCACGACCTCGGCGTCGTCGCCAACATCGCCCACGAGGTCGCCGTGCTCTACCGGGGTCGGCTCGTGGAGGCTGGCCCGAAAGACGTGGTGATGCGCCACCCCGGTCATCCCTACCTCAAGGCCCTGATCGAGGCGGTGCCGCGCTTCGACATGGCGCCCGGCGAGCGCCTGACGCCGATCCGCCCGGCGAAGGCCGAGATCCCGCCGCAGCGGGAGGCGCCGCGCCTCGCCGGGCCGATCCTCGCCGTCGAGGGCGTGAGCAAGACCTTCACGCTGCGCGCCGGGCGCCTCTTCGCCAAGCCCCGTACGGTGCGGGCGGTGGCGGACGTGTCGCTGCGCCTCGAAGGCGGACGGACGCTGGGCCTCGTCGGCGAATCGGGCTCGGGCAAGACCACTGTCTCGAAGATGGTCATGCGGGCGCTGGCCCCCGATGCGGGCCGCATCCTGTTCGACGGCGGCGCCGGCCCGCAGGATGTCCACGCCTTCTCCGGCGAGGCACTGTTCGCCTACCGCCGCACGGTGCAGTTCGTCTTCCAGGACCCCTACGCCTCCCTCGATCCCCGCATGACCGTGCGGCAGATCCTGTCGGAGCCGATGGAGATCCACGGCGTGGCGCACGAGGAGCGCCGCCGCCGCTGCCGCGAGCTGATGGCGATGGTCGGGCTGGAGGCGGGCGCCCTGTCCCGCTATCCGCACGCCTTCTCCGGCGGCCAGCGCCAGCGCATCGGCATCGCCCGCGCCCTGGCGCTGGAGCCCCGCCTCCTCGTGCTCGACGAGCCGGTCTCGGCGCTGGACGTCTCGGTCCAGGCGCAGATCCTCAACCTGTTGAAGGATCTGCAGACGGCGCTCGGCCTGTCCTACCTCATCGTGTCCCACAACCTCGCGGTGATCGACTACATGGCGGATACGATCAGCGTGATGTGCCGGGGCCGGATCGTGGAGGAGGCGCCCCGGGCCGCCCTGTTCCGGCACCCGGTCCATCCCTACACGCGGGCGCTCCTCGCCGCCGTGCCCGACCCTAGCCTCGACCACCCCCTCGACATGGCGGCGGTGACGGGCGAGGCGTCCGATCCCTCCCGCTGGGAGGCGCCTTTCCGCCTCGCCCCCGACGAGACCGGCGCGATGGTGGAGATCGAGGGGGGGCATTGGGTCCGCCACACGGCGGCCGACGCCCGGAGGGCCGCCTGATGCAGCCGCGCCCGCCCGTCGTCCTCGAACGCTTGCGCCGGAAGGTGCTCGGGCCGCTCTTCGACCGTCTCGGCTACGATCTCGTCCCCGCCGCGCCGGACTGGACCCACCGCCCGACCTCCCCGCGCGAGGTGGCCCGCCTCCTCGACGCGGCGGCGGACAGCCTCTCGGCCGACCTCGCGGCGAGCGGGCTGACACCGGACGCGGACATCCGCGCGCTCACCGAGACCTTCTGGCACCTGATTCCCACCGCGCCCGTGCGCCAGCGCCGGGGCGGCAGCGGCTTCAACGGCGCGCTGCAACTCTACGTTGCGATGCGGGTGCTGAAGCCGCGTTTCGTGATCGAGTCCGGCGTGTTCCGCGGCCTCACGACCTGGATCATCCGGCAGGCGTGTCCCGAGGCGGCGATCTTCTGCCACGACCCGGACCTGTCCGGCCTGCAATACCGCGACGCCCGCGCCCGCTACAGCCGGGAGGACTGGTCGCGGGCCGACTGGTCGAGGCTCGATCCCGCCGCGACGGTGGCCTTCTTCGACGACCACGTCTCCCAGGCCCGGCGCGTGGTGGAGGCGCACGGGCGCGGGATCACGCGGCTGCTGTTCGACGACGACGTGCCCGCCCACCGCATCCATTCCCACGGCGGTCCGGCTCATCCGACCATCGCGATGATCACATCCCTCGACGGCGACCCCGAGCCGATCCGCTGGACCCGCAACGGCCGCCCCTTCGAGCAGCCCGCCGGCGACGAACTGGCCCGGCGGGCTGCCTCGCTCATCGCCCGCTCGCACCCCTTCGACGACCTGCACCGCGCCACCGGCTACTCGCCGGCCCGGCTGACCTACGTGGCGTTGCAGGAGGGTGGGCCGTGACGGACAAGGAGCGCGACCTGCCCTCCTCCCCCTTGTGGAGAGGAGCCGGAGGTGGGGGTGATTCAGGATGGGGCGTGGCGGTGCCTCCTGCACCACCCCTACCCATCCCCACACGGGTGAGGGAGGCGACCGTCATCTCCCGCCGCGCGCTCCTGGCGGCCCTCGCGGCCACGCCTCTCCTCCCCCGCCGGGCGCTCGCCGAGGACGCCCCCGCGCCGCCGACCACGCCCTTCGTCGCCGACCTCGCCGCCCACGGGCGCCGCGTCGGCAAGGCCGGAGGGACGATCCGCACGCTGATCGCGAAGGCGCGGGACGTGCGCTACCTCTCCGTCTACGGGTACACCCGCCTCGTCGGCTACGACGCCTCCCTCGCCCTGCAGGCCGACGTGCTGGAGCGCTACGAGGTCGAGGGCGGGCGCTTCACCTTCACCCTGCGAGAGGGACACCGCTGGTCGGACGGGCATCCTTTCACCAGCGAGGATTTCCGCTACTGGTGGGAGGACGTCGCCAACCAGAAGGAGCTGAGCCCCGAGGGGCCGCCGATGTTCCTGCTGGTGGACGGCAAGCCGCCCAGGGTCGAGTTCCCCGACGCGCGCACGATCCGCTACAGCTGGGACCGCCCGAACCCGATGTTCCTGCCGGCGCTCGCCGCCCCCCGCGATCCGCTGATCTATCGGCCGGCGCATTACCTGAAGCCGTACCATCCCCGCTACGTCGGCAAGGAGGCCGCCGAGGCCAAGGCGAAGGCCGCCAAGGTCCGCAGCTGGGCGGCCCTGCACAACAAGCTCGACGACAACTACGAGCTGATGAACCCCGATTGCCCGACCCTCCAGGGCTGGGTTCCCAGAACCCGCTCCCCGGCGACGCGCTTCGCCTTCGAGCGCAACCACTCCTACCACCGCGTCGACACGGCCGGGACGCAGCTGCCCTACATCGACCGCATCGTCATGGACGTGGCCTCGACCGGGCTCCTCGTGGCCAAGACCAACGCGGGCGAGGCCGACCTGATGTTCCGGGGACTGACCATGCCGGACATCCCGAGCCTCAAGGAGGGCGAGAAGGTCCACCACTACCGCACCAACCTCTGGCCGCTGGGCCGCGGGTCGGAGGTGGCCCTCTACCCGAACCTGACGACGCTGGACCCCGCGTGGCGCGTCCTTAACCGGGACATCCGGTTCCGTCACGCGCTGTCCAGGGCGATCGACCGGCGCACCCTCAACAACACGCTGCTCTTCGGGCTCGGCGCGGAGGGCAACAACACGATCCTGCCCGAGAGCCCCCTGTTCGCCCCCGAGTACCGCACCCTCAACGCCGCCTACGATCTCGCGGAAGCGTCCCGCCTCCTCGACGCCATCGGGCTCACCAACCGTGACGGCTCGGGCATCCGCCTGATGGCCGACGGGCGACCCCTGGAGATCGTGGTGGAGAGCGACGGCGAGGCGGGTGAGATCCTCGACGCGCTGACCCTCATCGGCGAGTTCTGGCGGGAGGTCGGCATCCGCCTCGTCACCAAGCCGCAGGAGCGCACCAACCTGGGGCGCCGCTCACTGGCGGGGCTGACGGTGATGGTGGCCGCGCAGGGGCTCGACCTCGCGGTGCCCACCGCGATCATGCCGCCGACGGGCCTGAGCCCGGCCCAGCCGGACCATTATTCCTGGCCGCGCTGGTCCATGAACGCCACGAGCCGCGGCAAGAGCGGTGAGCCCTGCGACATGCCGGAGGCGCAGCGCCTCCTCGACCTCGACCGAGAGTGGCGCGCGACGGACGATGCCGCCCGACAGGGCGAGATCTGGCGCGAGATGCTGATGAACCACGCCCGCAACACCTGGACCATCGGCACCGTGGCGGGCGCGCTGCAGCCGGTCGTCGCCGCCGACCGGCTCGTCAATCTTCCCGTCCGCGCCCTCTATTCCTGGGAACCCACGGCGATGATCGGCGTCCAGCGCCTCGACGAACTCTTCTGGGGCGAGGCGCCCGAAGCCCGGGCGGAGGCCCGATGATCCCCGCGATCCTCCGGCGCGTGCTGACGATGGCGGTGACGCTGCTCGTCATCTCCGCCCTGGTCTTCTTCGTCATCAAGCTGCCGCCGGGCGACTACCTGACCAACCGGATCATGGAACTGCGCGCCACGGGCGATGCGGGCTCCATCGCCAAGGCCGAGTTGCTGATCCGCCAATACGGGATCGACCGGCCGGTCTGGCAGCAATACCTGATGTGGGTCGGGCTGATGCCTGGGCCGGGGGGCTTCTCCGGCCTGCTCCAGGGCGATTGGGGCTGGTCCTTCGAGTACGACAAGCCGGTGGCCGACGTGGTCGGCGACGCCCTATGGCTGACGTTGCTCGTCAACCTCACGGCGGTGATCTTCGTCCACCTCGTGGCCATCCCGGCGGCGATCTACTCCGCCACCCACCGGCACACGGCAGGCGACGCGGTGGTGACCCTGCTCGGCTATGTCGGCCTCGCCGTGCCGGGCTTCCTGCTGGCGCTGATCCTGCTCTTCTACGCCAACCGCTGGTTCGGCCTCTCCATCGGCGGGCTCTACGAATCGAGCCTCACCAACCGGCCCTGGGACGGGGAGAAGATCCGCTCCCTGCTGGCCCACCTCGTTGTGCCGACGCTTGTGATCGGGCTCGGCGGCACCGCCGCGATGATTCGCCGGATGCGGGCGAACCTCCTCGACGAGTTGGCCAAGCCCTACACCGTCACCGCCCGCGCCAAGGGCCTGCCGCCGACCCGCGCCCTGCTAAAATACCCGTTCCGGATGTCCCTGAACCCCTTCGTGGCGGATATCGGCAACCTGTTGCCGCACCTCGTCTCGGGCTCGGTGCTGGTCTCGCTGGTGCTGAGCCTGCCGACGGTCGGCCCGCTGCTGCTGGAGGCCCTGCGCAACCAGGACCAGTTCATGGCGGGCTTCATCCTGATGTTCGTCGCCTCCCTGACCGTCGTCGGGATGCTGATCTCCGATCTCACCTTGGTCTGGCTTGATCCGCGCATCCGCATGGGCCTGCGATGAACCGCCCGGCCTTCGAAACGGGCGAACCGCGCCACTTCGTCGATCCCTCGCCCTTCGTGCCGGACGAGGTGAGGGACACCCCCGCCGGCTCCGCCTCGGCGTGGCGCCTCATCGGCCGGAAGTTCCTGAAGCATCGCCTCGCCACGGTCTTCGCGGCGATTCTCCTCGGCCTCTACGCCCTCATCCCCTTCGTTGAGATGATCGCCCCCTACGGACAGGCGCGGCGCGACGGCGACTTCCTCTACGCCCCGCCGCAGGGCGTCCACCTGTTCCACGAGGGGCGTTTCGCCGGTCTCTTCGTCTATCCGTACAAGTCGCACCTCGACATGGACACGTTCCGGCGGGACTACCGGAGCGACACCGGCGCCCCGCAGCCCCTGCGCTTCCTGTGCCGGGGCGACGGTTACGACTGGATGGGTCTCATCCATTCCGACATCCACCTCGTCTGTCCGCCGGAGGGCGGCACGCTGTTCCTCCTCGGAACCGACCGGCTGGGCCGGGACCTGTTCTCGCGGATCGTCTACGGCACGCGCATCTCCCTCACGATCGGGCTCGTGGGGGTGGCGATCTCCTTCGTGCTGGGGATGCTCTTCGGCGGCATCGCCGGCTATTTCGGCGGCTGGGCGGACGCCGCCGTGCAGCGCCTGATCGAACTGGTCCGCTCGATTCCAGAGTTGCCCCTGTGGCTCGCCCTGTCGGCCGCCCTGCCGCCGAACTGGAGCCCGTTGCTGATCTTCTTCGGGATCACGGTGATCCTCGGCCTCCTCGACTGGCCCGGGCTGGCGCGGGCGGTGCGCGGCAAGCTGCTCGCCCTGCGCGAGGAGGATTTCGTCCAGGCGGCCGAACTGATGGGGGCCTCGCCGTCCCGTCTGATCGCCCGCCACCTGATCCCCAACTTCATGAGCCACCTGATCGCCTCGGCGACCCTGTCGATCCCGACGATGATCCTCGGCGAGACCGCCCTCTCCTTCCTCGGCCTCGGCCTGCGCCCGCCCGTGACGAGTTGGGGCGTGCTCCTCAACGACGCGCAGAATCTCGCAGCCGTGCAGCTCTATCCCTGGCTGCTCCTGCCGGTTGTGCCTGTGCTCGTGACGGTGCTGGCCTTCAACTTCGTCGGCGACGGTCTGCGGGACGCGGCGGACCCGTATCACTGAAGCGAGTAGCGAGTCTGACATTGCTGGGCATGTGAACCCCAAACGATTCGCTGTTCGCCACTCCCTCTTCGCTAAACATCCTACCCCGCCAGCGGCAGCGGCGCGATGCGCGTGGGCGCGGCGGCGGTCTTGCGCTCCAGCAGGCCCGGCGGCGGCACGGGCGCGTCGATGGTGCAGACGACCCCGCCCGGCTCGTAGGACAGGACGACCTCGCCCGCGAGTTCGCGCGCCAAGCTGCGCTCGATCAGGCGGGAGCCGAAGCCGGTGCGGGTCGGCTTCTTCACCGGGGGGCCTCCGCGCTCTTCCCAGCGGAGGTTGAGGGTGGTCTGTTCGCCGCGGCGGATCGACCAGGCGATGACGATGGTCCCCGCCTCGTTGGAGAGGGCGCCGTACTTCACGGCGTTCGTCCCCAACTCGTGCAGCGCCATGGCGATGGACAGCGCGAGCCGCGGCGACAGCCGCAGGGGCGGTCCCTCAACCCGGAAACGGGAGGGCGCGTCGCCGGCCGCGTCGAGGGGGCGGATCGCGTCGGCCACCACGGCGGAGAGCTCCGCCCCGTCCCAGCTTTCCCTGGTCAGCACGTCGTGGACGCGGGCGAGGGCCAGCAGCCGCGCCTCGAAGGCGGACCGGGCGATCTCCGCCTCGGGCCCGTCGAGCCCGCGCAGGGACTGGACGGCGATGGACTGCACAGTCGCCAGGGTGTTTTTCACCCGATGATTCAACTCGTGGATGAGCAGGAGCAGGTGCTCCTCCGCCAGCTTCGCATCGGTGATGTCGACGTTGCAGCCGGTGTAGCCGAGGAAGCGCTGGTCGTCGTCGAGGCGCGGCACGCCCTCGCAGCGCAGCCAGCGCACGGCGCCCGTCCGGTCGATGACCCGCGTCTCGGTGCGGAACGGCCCCCGCGCGGCGAAGGCCCGGTCGAAGGTGGCGCGGAAGGCGTCGAGGTCGTCCGGGTGGACGATCCGCTCCCAGCCCGCGTCTGCGAGCGCCTCCGCCGGCATCCCGAAGAGATGGTCGAAATGGAGATTCGCGAAGCTGACCTCGCCGGTCTCGTCCGTCATCCAGATCAGCGCCGGGGCGGAATCGGCCATGTGCCGGAACCGCGCCTCGCTCTCCTTCAGGGCCGAGAGGCCGCGCTTGGTCTCGGCCAGGGCCCGGTCGCGCTCGCCCTCGCGGGTGCGGATGCGCAGCGACGCGTCGGAGAGCACCGTGCCGAGGCGCTGGATCTCGTGGACCGGCGACGGCACCGGCGGGATCGCCTCGCCCCGTGCCAGCGCCGGGCCGGAGGCGGCGAGCAGCCGCAGGGGGCGCGTGACCCGCGCCCACAGGCTCACCGCCAGGACCGACGAGGTGGCGAGGACGAGGAGGCCGAAGCCGCAGAAGGCCCAGATCCAACGCCGGACCCGCGCATCCACGATGGTCTGGGGGATGCTCGTCGCCACCGTCCACCCGGTCAGCCGTGAGCGGGCCTCCACCACCACGACGGGCCGCCGCTGCCTGTCGATCCCCTCCCACACGCCGGGCGTGCCCAGTTGCGACTGGCGCAGGCTGGCGAGGCGCGGCTTGCCGACCACCGCGCTCGGATCGGGCAGCCGCGCCATCACAATTCCGTTGCGGTCGGACATGCCGGTGGTCCAGCCCTGGACGACCTCGCGGGCGAGGATGCCCTGGAGGCGGGCGACGGGCACGGTGAAGCTGAGGATGTAGGCGACCTCGCCCTCGACGATCACCGGCACGCCCACGGCGTAGGTGGCCTCCTCGCTCGACATGCCTGGAACGTAGCCGCTGACGAGCGCCTTGAGCTGCCCCCGGGCCAGTTCCTGATCGAAGGGCAGGCCGATCACGGGCAGCGGGCCGCCGCGCGGCACGCCGGTGTTGACGAGTTCCTGGCCGTTGGGCCGCCGGAGCATCACATCGAGGTCGATGGAGGCGCGCACCAGCCGGGCCTGGGCATCGAAGGCGGCGAAATCCCCGTCGCGCAGGCGGGGCGAGGTCGCCAGCGTCTGCAGGACGGAGACCAGCCCGGCCACGTCCCGGTCGAGGGACAGGCTGATGCCGCGCACGTTCTCCCGGGCATCCTGCTCGAACCGCGCGCGTTCGGCGGAGGCGTAGCGCATCAGCAGGATCGCCGTGAACAGAAGGCCGGGGCCGATCAGGGCCACCACCAGGGCGACGAGATAGACCTGCGTCGAGAAGCCGTTCCGGCCGAAGCGGCGGTATCGGCGCGCGAACCACGACCGGCTCGGGGATGCCGGAGGCGGGCCTTCCTCTGTGTCGTCTCGTCGACTCACCGGCCATACGCTCCGGGATGCGGGCAGCCGACGCGCCCGAGGGCGTTCCGGTCCATCCTCATCGGTCGATATGGCCGAGATCGCGGGCCGGGTCGAGCCGGTCGCGGACGCGCTGTTTCAGCGCCTTCACGTCGGGGAAGCCCCCGTCGCGCACCCGCTCCCACAGGAGCGCACCGTCGGCCTCGATGCGGAAGGCGCCGCCCGTGGCGGGGATGAGGGCGACCTCCCCGAGATCGTCCTTGAAGGTCGAGAGCAGTTCCTGCGCCATCCAGGCCGAGCGGAGCAGCCAGTTGCACTGGACGCAATACGTGATCGCGATGCGCAGCCGCCGCTGCGCTTCCCCGATGGCCTGTTCCGGCACCGGGCTCGCCTTCGCTTCGCTCATGGGCGCAAGAGCGCACCGCCGGGCGTCGATTGTCAACCGCTCGGCGAGTTCGTGGCCCCGCCCCGCTTGACGGCGCGGGGCCGCCGGCCCTAGAAGCCCCGTCATCCGGTCGCCGGGCGGCTCAGCCCCCCGCTTCCGCTTCGCGTCCGCGCCCAGCGCGGGCCGCGGGTACGGACGGTTAGCACAGCGGTAGTGCGTTCCCTTCACACGGGAAAGGTCGCAGGTTCGATCCCTGCACCGTCCACCAACTCCCCTCCTCCACAACCCCCCGTCGGATCGGTTTGCCGGTGCTTACGCCCGTGCTAAGGCCGCTTCGACAGGAAACGCTCAAGCTCGACCCGGCCGAAGCAGGGAGAGCAGGGCTGGCTAGGGGCGGACGACCATGAAGGACATCCTCGACACGCTTGCCGAGCGCCGCGACAAGGCGCGCCTTGGCGGCGGCGAAAAGCGCATCGAGGCGCAGCACAACCGCGGGAAACTCACCGCCCGCGAGCGCATCGAACTCCTCCTCGACCATGGGTCGTTCGAAGAGTTCGACATGTTCGTGCAGCACCGCTCCACCGATTTCGGCATGGAGAACCAGAAGATCCCCGGCGACGGCGTCGTGACCGGCTGGGGCACCATCAACGGCCGCACGGTGTTCCTGTTCTCGAAGGACTTCACGGTGTTCGGCGGCTCGCTCTCCGAGGCGCATGCCCAGAAGATGGTGAAGGTGCAGGACATGGCGCTGAAGATGCGCGCCCCGATCATCGGCATCTTCGATGCCGGCGGCGCGCGCATCCAGGAGGGCGTGGCGGCGCTGGGCGGCTACGGCGAGGTGTTCCGCCGCAACGTCATGGCCTCGGGCGTCATCCCGCAAATCTCCGTAATCATGGGACCCTGCGCGGGCGGCGACGTCTACTCCCCCGCGATGACCGACTTCATCTTCATGGTCCGCGATACGAGCTACATGTTCGTGACCGGGCCCGACGTCGTGAAGACCGTGACCAACGAAGTCGTGACCGCCGAGGAACTCGGCGGCGCCAAGGTCCATACCAGCAAGTCCTCGATCGCCGACGGCTCCTTTGAGAACGACGTGGAGGCCATCCTCCAAATCCGCCGCCTGCTCGACTTCCTGCCCGCGAACAACATCGAGGGCGTGCCGGAGATCGAATCCTTCGACGACGTGAACCGCCTGGACATGTCGCTCGATACGCTGATCCCCGACAACCCGAACAAGCCCTACGACATGGGCGAACTGATCCGCCGGGTGGTGGACGAGGGCGACTTCTTCGAGATCCAGTCGGCCTACGCCCGCAACATCATCACCGGCTTCGGCCGGATCGAGGGCCGCACCGTCGGCTTCGTCGCCAACCAGCCCCTGGTTCTGGCGGGCGTGCTCGATTCGGACGCCTCGCGGAAGGCCGCCCGCTTCGTGCGGTTCTGCGACGCCTTCTCTATCCCGATCGTGACCTTCGTCGACGTGCCGGGCTTCCTGCCGGGCACGGCGCAGGAATACGGCGGCCTGATCAAGCACGGCGCCAAGCTGCTCTTCGCCTACACCCAGGCCACCGTGCCGCTGGTGACGATCATCACCCGCAAGGCCTTCGGCGGCGCCTACGACGTGATGGCCTCGAAGCACGTGGGCGCGGACGTGAACTACGCGTGGCCCACCGCCCAGATCGCGGTGATGGGCGCCAAGGGCGCGGTGGAGATCATCTTCCGCAACGAACTCGGCGATCCCGACAAGATCGCCGCCCGCACCGCCGAGTACGAGGGCCGCTTCCTCTCACCCTTCGTGGCGGCCGAGCGCGGCTACATCGACGAGGTGATCATGCCCCACTCGACCCGGCGTCGCATCGCCCGGGCGCTCGGGATGCTGCGCACCAAGAAGATGGAGCAGCCCTGGAAGAAGCACGACAACATCCCGTTGTAAGCCTCGACCGTTCAGGCCGCGCGAAGCGATCCGGCAGCGTCACGGCGGGAACCGTGCCGCTGCCCTGGATCGCTTCGCGCCGCTCGGAATGGCGGGGAGCCGTCTTCCGCGCTCCACTTAACTCCGGTTGCTGTTCTCGATCACCGCGCAGAGCGTGAGGGGGCCCTTGTCGGGGGAAACCATCGCCGAGCAGGTGACCCGCGCCCCGCCGAGATCGACGTTGCTGTGGCGCATCCGCGTGGCAGTCTCCTGGGCGCGGTGGGCGGCCTCGGTGATGGTGGTGGCGTCGATGCCCGTCACCGCGTGGCCGGCCCGGCCGAAGAGCGCGTAGTAGCGCTCCGGCGGGCTGGCGCCGCGGAACTGGGCGCCCACGGAAGAAAAGTTCGGCGCGCTGCAGGCCAGGGTGAGGGTCATGTCCTCGCCGGAGGTGAAGCTGGCGTAGTCGCTGCGTTGCTGGTCCACCTTGGCGCCCGTCTCCGAGGCGACCTTCTCGACGAGGTCGCCGCACTCGTCGGCCATGGCCGACCCGGCGGTCAGGCCGATGAGGGAAAGGGCGAGGAGAAGCGCGCGCATCCTATCGATGTAGCGCGGATATTCCGGCGAGGGAGGTCCGCGTCGTTGAGGCGCGATCGAATTCCCGCGTCCATCCGTCGGCCCGCCGGGCATCGCCCGGTTGACGGCGGCCCTCCGGTGCCGCTTCTGGGCATCGCAGCCCGCCCCGCCGCCCTGTAAGGTGCGGCGTCCGATCCGCCTCCGAGAAGCGACGCACCGATCCCATGCTGAACCGGCCCCTGCGCATCGGCACCCGCGGCAGCCCCATGGCGCTGGCTCAGACGGGCATGGTCCGCGACCGCATCGTCGCCGCCAATCCGGGCCTCGAAACGGAACTCGTGGTGGTCACCACGGTGGCCGACAAGATCCTCGACCGGCCGCTGTCGGAGATCGGTGGCAAGGGTCTGTTCACGAAGGAGCTGGAACAGGCGCTCTACGCCAACGAGGTCGATGTCGCCGTCCACTCGATGAAGGATGTGGAGACGTGGCTGCCCGAGGGGCTCGTCATCGCCTGCATCCTGGAGCGGGACGACCCGCGCGACGCCTTCCTCTCCCCCCATGCCGAGACCCTGCTCGCCCTGCCCGAGGGCGCCCGCGTGGGCACCTCCTCCCTGCGCCGCGCGGCGCAGGTGCTGATGCACCGGCCCGACCTGAAGGTCGTGCCCCTGCGGGGCAACGCCAACACGCGGATGCGCAAGCTCGAGGCGGGGGAATGCGACGCGACGCTCCTCGCCCTCGCCGGGCTCCAGCGCCTCAACCTGCAAGACATTGCCCGCAGCGTCCTGCCCGTGGAGACCATGCTGCCGGCGGTCGCACAGGGGGCGCTGGGCATCGAGTGCCGGGCCGGGGATTCGGAGGTCCGCGCGCTGCTCGCCCCCATCGCCTGCGCGACGACGACGACCGCCATCTCGGCCGAGCGGGCGCTGCTGGCGGAACTCGACGGGTCCTGCCGCACGCCCATCGCGGCGCTGGCGCGGATCGACGGAGACCGCCTGCGCCTCGACGGCCTGCTGTTCCTCCCCGACGGCAGCCGCCACTGGGCGGCCTCGGGTGAAGGCCCCATCGCCGATGCGGAACGGATCGGCCGGGAAGCCGGCGCGGCGCTAAAGGCGCAGGCAGGCGAGACCTATACCGCGCGGCTCCAGTAGGCGCGCTCCTCGATACGCCTCGCGTCATTGCGAGCACAGCGAAGCGATCCAGGGCAGCGGGCCGTTTCCGACCGTGGCCTATCCCGGATTACTTCGCTGCGCTCGTTAAGACGGCGAGGGAACGAGGACGGGCGGTTACCCGGCGATCTCCGATTGCGCGGCGCGGGCGAAGCTTTCCCGTTCGCGCAGTCGCTCGATGAGATCGAGGACGTGGAGCACCCGGCCGCGCAGGTCCCACCAAGAGGGCAGCCCCCGCTCCGGCCTCGCCACCGGCAGGGCCGTCACCGCCGCCACGAGGAAAGCGGTCTCCGGCAGCGGCGGCGCGCCGAGGCGGCCGAAGGTGTAGCTCGGGAAGGCCGACAGACCGGCCAGCGCCAGCTTGGCGCCCCCGCCGACCCGCGCCCGGCGGGTGACGGAATCGTAGCCGTTGCGGGCGACCTCGCGCCCGATGGCGGCGTAGATCCGCGAGGCCGCGCGGATCGCCGGGCGGCAGCGGGCGGGGAGCGCCGCGATGCCGGCTTCGGCCCGCCAATAGAGCCGGTCGGCCTCCTCCAGCAGGCGAGCGACGACGCCTGCCAGGGCGGGGCTCGGTTGCGGGTCCGCTAGGAAGGCGTCGGGATCGATGCCGGCCTCGGCCAACCATTCGAGGGGCAGGTAGAGGCGGCCCATCCGGGCATCCTCCCCGACATCGCGGGCGATGTTGGTGAACTGCATCGCGGCGCCGAGGTCGCAGGCGCGGGCGAGCGCCTCGGGTTCGCGCACGCCCATGACGAGGGTCATCATCGCCCCGACCGTGCCGGCCACGCGGGCGGCATAGGCCTGCAACTCGCCGACATCCCGGTAGAACCGTCCTTGCGCGTCCCATTCGAGCCCCTCGACCAGGGCAAGGGGCAGCGTCTCGGGGATGGCATGGACGGTGACGATCTCGGCGAAGGCGCGGTCGGCGGCGGCGTCCACCGGATGGCCGTCGTAGGCCCGGCGGATCCGCTCCCGCAACCGGGCCACGGCGGCCACGCGGCCGGCGGCGTCGTGGGTCTCGTCCACGAGGTCGTCCGCGAGGCGGCAGAAGGCGTAGAGCCCGTGGGCGGGCTCGCGCACCGCCCGGGGCAGCAGAAGCCCGGCGGCGTGGAAGCTCTTCGAGCCCGCACGGATCGCCGAGCGGCAGGCGGCGTGATCGCCGGGACGGAGGTTTTCAGGCCGTGACACGGGCATCCGGCACCACGCGATCGAGAACCTTGGCGGAGGACAGCACGCCCGGCAGGCCGGCCCCGGGATGGGTGCCGGCGCCGACGAGGTACAGGTTGGCGATGGCCGACCGGTTGTGCGGCCGGAACCACGCCGATTGCGTCAGGATCGGCTCCAGGCCGAAGCCGGAGCCGCGATAGCTCAGGAAGTCGTCCTGGAAGTCCTGCGGCGTGGTCACGAAGCTCGTGGCGATCTCCGCGCCGAGGCCGGGCATCACACTGTCCTCCAGCATGGCCTGGATCCGGAGCCGGTAGGGCTCGGCGAGCGTCGCCCAATCCTGCCCGCCCGCGAGGTTCGGGACGGGAGCCAGCACGTAGAAGCAATCCTGCCCCGGAGGGGCGAGGCTGTCGTCCGTCGCCGTCGGGCGGTGAAGGTAGAGGCTCGCATCCTCCGCAAGGACCTTGCGGTCGAAGATGTCCGCGAGCAATTCGCGGTAGCGCGGCCCCAGCAGGATGGTGTGGTGGGCCACATCCGGGAAGCGCCGCTTGGTCCCGAAATACCAGACGAACAGCCCCATGGAGGAGCGCGCCCGGCGCAGGCGGCCTGGGCTCCACCGCCGGGATTCCGGCAGGAGCTGCGCCTGGGTCAACGCCGAATCGGCGTTGGAGACCACGATGTCGGCGGGAATCGTCTCGCCGCTGGCGAGGGTGACGCCCGTCGCCGCGCCGCCCTCGACGCGGATCCGCGCAACCTCGGCGCCGAGCCGCACCCGTCCGCCCTGCCCCCGGATCAACCGGACGAGACCGTCCACCAAGCGGCCGGTGCCGCCCATGGCGAAATGCACGCCCCAGCGCCGTTCGAGGTCGGCGATCAGGCAATAGACGCCGCTGGCGCGAAAGGGGTTTCCGCCGATCAGCAGGGGGTGGAAGCTGAACACGGTGCGCAGCTTCTCGTCGCGGATGAAGCGCGAGACGACCGAATGCACGCTCCGGTGCCCCGACAGGCGCAGGAGATCGGGGGCGATCTTCACCATGGCGCCGATCGAGCCGAAGGGCACGTCGCCCAGGCGCTCGAAGCCCAGCGCGCAGACGGCGCGGGCGTGGGCCATGAAGCGCTCGTAGCCCGCGACGTCGCCGGGCGAGAACCGGGCGACCTCGGCGCGCATCCGCTCGGGATCGCCGGTGTAATCGAAGGTGGAGCCGTCGGCGAAGCGGATGCGGTAGAACGGATCCATCGGCACGAGGGTCACGTCGTCCGACAGCTGCTTCCCGGCGAGTTGCCACAACTCCTCGAAGAGGAAGGGCGCGGTGACGATGGTCGGCCCCGCATCGAAGGTGAAGCCGTCCCGGCGGTGGACGCGGGCGCGCCCGCCCGGCTGCTCCAGCCGCTCCAGCACCGTCACCCGGTAGCCGCGGGCTCCGAGCCTGACCGCCGC
The DNA here is from genome assembly GCF_022179085.1 of Methylobacterium aerolatum. Taxonomy (GTDB): domain Bacteria; phylum Pseudomonadota; class Alphaproteobacteria; order Rhizobiales; family Beijerinckiaceae; genus Methylobacterium; species Methylobacterium aerolatum. The sequence continues at coordinate 48,149 of NZ_BPQE01000020.1, read as the reverse complement.
CGCCAGACCGCCGAAGCCGGACCCGATCACCACGGCATGGGGCCGTGGATCGCTCGCCTCCCTCGCCTGCGGTTGCGCCGCCAGTGTCAACATAGCTTGACACTACCGGCGAATTTCCGGCGCGCAAGGGCAAAATCCGACCCGGCAGATTTGGTCACACCGGGTCGCTGCGCCGGGAGGCGGGATGCCACGGGTCGCCCCCGATGAGGCCCTGCATAAGAGCACTGCGGAATTTACATTGCGCACAATCTATATTGCCGTTATGACAGCGACGTCCGCTGTTCATGGGGCTTTCCGAACCTCTCCAGCCCCGGCGTGTTGTAAGTCCGATTCTACGAAGGGGGCTATCGGAAGCCCCCCGCAACTTCTCCGGAGTGATCGATGTCCGTTGACGTGAAGTATCGCACCTCCGCCACCGCCACCGGCGGTCGCGACGGGTCCGCCAAGACCGAGGACGGCGCCCTGTCCGTGAAGCTTTCGACCCCCAAGGAGTTGGGCGGCGCGGGGGGCGAGGGCAACAATCCCGAGCAGCTCTTCGCGGCCGGCTATTCCGCCTGCTTCCTCGGCGCCATGAAGTTCGTCGCGCCGCAGCTCTCGCTGAAGGTCCCGAACGACACCACCGTGACCGCCAAGGTCGGCATCGGCCCGCGCTCCGAGGGCGGCTTCGGCATCACCACCGACCTCACGGTCAGCCTGCCGGGCCTCGACAAGGCGGATGCGGAGCGCCTGGTGCAGGAGGCCCACAAGGTGTGCCCCTACTCCAACGCCACCCGCGGCAACGTCGATGTCGGCCTGACCGTCGCCTGAGCGGCGCCGTCTGAGCTGGCGCGGACCCCTCCTTCCTCACGGAAGCGAGGGGTTTTCCGTGCGCCAACGCCATCACCGCCGGACCAGAGCCACCATCCCGCTGCCCTGGCGCTCGATCCGCCCGTCGAGTTCGAGTTCGAGCAGGATCGTCTGCACCGTCCGCACGCCGATCTCGGCGCCGCGGGCCAACTCGTCCGTCGCCACCGGGCCGGGGCCGAGCAAGGCGAGGATCCGGCTGCGCTCGTCGAGAACGGCAGGCTGCGCGACCGGCGCCTCGGGCGGTGCCGGGAGCGGAGCGTCTCCGTCGAGGTCGAGTTCCTCCCAATAATCGCCGCCGACATCCGCCACCTCATCGGCCAGATCGGGCTTGAGCCGGGCGGGCGCGGCCTCGGCATCCGGGCCTCGCTCGATGATCGGACCGAGGACATCGAGGACGTGTGCCGCGTCGGCCACGAGCGTCGCGCCCTGGCGGATCAGGTCGTTGGTGCCCTCGGCGCGCGGATCGAGGGGCGAGCCGGGCACCGCGAAAACTTCGCGGTTCTGTTCCAGGGCGAAGCGTGCGGTGATGAGGGAGCCCGAGCGCCGGGCGGCCTCGACCACGACGCTGCCGTAGCCGATGCCGGAGATGATCCGGTTGCGGCGGGGAAAATCCCTGCCGCGCGGCTCCCATCCCATCGGCATCTCGGCGAGCACCGCGCCGCCCGCCCCGACGATCTCGTCCGCGAGGGCCTTGTGGTTGGCGGGATAGATCCGGTCCTGCCCGCCAGCCATCACGGCGACCGTCCCCGTGGCGAGGCTCGCCTTGTGCGCCCGGGCGTCGATGCCCCGCGCGAGCCCGGAAACGATCACGAGGCCGGCCTCGCCCAGCCCCCGCGCCAGTTTCTCGGTGAAGGCGCCGCCCGCCGCCGAGGCGTTTCGGGAGCCCACGAGGGCCACGGCCGGCCGGGCGAGCACGGCGGCATCGCCCCGCAGGGCGATGAGCGGTGGGGCCGCATCGATGTGGCGCAGCAGCGTGGGATAGGCCGCGTCGCCCGTGGCGATCAGGCGTCCGCCGAGGCGGGCCAGGGCCGCGATCTCATCCTCGGCCTGCGCCTTCGTCGGCGGGATGATCGCCCGCCCTTTGCGCCGGGTGAGTTCGGGCAGTGCCTCCAGGGCCGCCGCCGCGCCGCCGAAGCGATTGATGAGTTGCCGGAAGGTGCGCGGACCGATGCCCTCGGTGCGGATCAGACGCAGCCACTCGATCCGCTGACTGTCGGAGAGGTCCATCGTCCTCTCAGCCCTTCTGGCCGATCCGCCCCTCGGTGCCGGCCGCGAGGCGTTGGATGTTGGGGGTGTGCTTCCACCACAGCAGCAGGCCGAGGATCACGAACAGCAGGGCGGCGGCGGGCAGGCCGAGATACCAGAGCACGACCGGCGTGACCGCCGAGGCCGCCAGGGCGGAGAGCGACGAGTACTTGAAGGCGAAGGCGAGGCCGAGCCACACCACGGCGAAGGCCAGTAGCGCCAGCGGGCTGAAGGCGAGGAGCAGGCCGATCAGTGTGGCCACGCCCTTGCCGCCCTTGAACCCGAGCCAGACCGGGAAGAGATGCCCGAGGAAGGCGCCGAGGCCGGCGGCCAGGGCCGGACCTTCCCCGAGTTGCGCCGCGATGAGCACGGCGGCGGTACCCTTGAGGGCGTCGCCGAGGAGGGTGGCGAAGGCCAGCCCCTTCCGGCCGGTGCGCAGCACGTTCGTCGCGCCGATATTGCCCGAGCCGATCGCCCGCACGTCGCCGAGCCCGGCGATCCGCGTGAAGATCAGGCCGAAGGGGATCGCGCCGAGGGCGTAGCCGAGGCCGAGGCCGGCGAGGGTTGGCAGGGTGGCGAGGTCGGAGGGGAGCATGTCAGGTCCAGGAAATCCTTGCGGCACGCGTGCGCGCCGTCGTCGCGTCGCGCCGCGCCCTTCCCCGGTGAGTGCGCAGGCTCATGCCGCCGCCGCGAGGTCGTCGACCGCGTGGACGATGCGGCCGCCTGCGAGGGTCAGCACCGCCGCGCCCTGGAGACGGGCCTCGTCGAAGGGCGAGTTCTTCGAGCGCGACTTCAGATGCCGCTTGTCGAGGACGTAGGGCAGGTCCGGGTCGATCAGCACGAGGTCGGCGGGAGCGCCCGCCGCGAGGCGGCCCGAGGGCTGGCCGAGCAACCGGGCCGGGCCGATGGTCAGCGCAGCGAGGAGCCGCTCCAGCGTCAGGTCGCCCGTGTGGACGAGGCGCATCGCCGCCCCGAGCAGGGTCTCGATGCCCAGCGCTCCGTTCGCGGCCTCGGCGAAGGGAAGGCGCTTGGTGTCCGCGTCCTGCGGATTGTGATCGGAGACCACCACGTCGATCACGCCCTCCGCGAGGGCCGCCACCACCGCCTGCCGGTCGGCCTCGTCGCGCAGGGGCGGCGAGAGGCGGCAGAAGGTGCGATAGTGGCCGATGTCGTTCTCGTTCAGAACGAGGTTGTTCACCGAGACGCCGCACGAGACGGGAAGCCCGTCCTGCTTCGCCCTCCGCACGATTTCCACCGAATCGGCGCAGGAGATCATCGCCGCGTGGTAGCGCGCTCCGGTGAGCCGGGCGAGACGGATATCCCGCTCCAGCATCAGCGTCTCGGCCTCGCGGGGCACGCCCATCAAGCCGAGGCGCGAGGCGAGTTCGCCCTCGTTCATCACGCCCTCGGCGGCGAGGCTCGGCTCCTCCACGTGCTGCATCAGCAGGGCGCCGAAATCCCGGGCATAGGTCAGCGCCCGGCGCATGACCTGCGCATCGGTCACGGCCCGCAGCCCGTCGGTGAAGGCGACGGCGCCGGCCTCCTGCAACAGGCCGAATTCGGTCATCTCGCGCCCGGCGAGGCCCTTGGTGATCGCCGCCGCCGGGAGGACGGTGACGCAGGCCGTATCCCGCGCCCGGCGCAGCACGAAATCGACGATGGCCGGCCCGTCCATGACGGGGTTCGTGTCGGGCATGCAGACGAGGGTGGTGACGCCGCCCGCCGCCGCCGCCGCGCTGGCGGAGGCCAGGGTCTCCCGGTGCTCGGCGCCGGGCTCGCCGACGAAGGCCCGCATGTCGATCAGGCCGGGCGCGAGGATCCGGCCGGCGCAGTCGATCCGCTTCGCGCCGCCGGGTACCCCCGGCGCCGCACCCTCGGCGATGTCGGCGATCCGCCCATCGCGGACGAGGACGGCGCCGGGCCGGCGGGTGCCCCTGGCGGGGTCGAGGAGCGTCGCGTCGGCGAGGAGGAGGTCGGTCACGGGCGCGGCTCCGCGAGGGCGTCGAGGCGCATGGCGAGGCCGGCGGCGGCCATGTGCGCCTTGGCCTCGCCGACAGTGGCTTGGCCGAAATGGAAGATCGAGGCGGCGAGCACGGCGCTCGCTCCGCCCTCGGCCACGCCGGCCACGAGGTCGTCGAGCCCGCCGACGCCGCCCGAAGCGATCACGGGCACGCTGACCGAATCGGAGATGGCCCGCGTGAGGGCGAGGTCGTAGCCCGAGCGCGTCCCGTCGCGGTCCATGGAGGTGACGAGGAGTTCGCCCGCGCCCTTCCCGGCCACGAGGCGGGCGAAGGCGATGGCGTCGATGCCGGTCGGATCGCGGCCTCCATGGGTGAAGATCTCCCACCGCGCGGGCTCGCCCTGTGCCGAGACCCGCTTCGCGTCGATCGCCACCACGATGCACTGCGCGCCGAACTTCTCCGCCGCGCGGGCGACGAGATCCGGGTCCTTCACGGCCGATGTGTTGATCGCGACCTTGTCGGCTCCCGCCAGCAGCAGCGCCCGCACATCCTCCACCGCGCGGACGCCACCGCCCACGGTGAGGGGCATGAAGCAGGCCTCGGCCGTCCGGCTCACCACGTCGAGCAGCGTGCCGCGGGCCTCGCGGCTGGCGGTGATGTCGAGGAAGCAGAGTTCGTCCGCCCCGGCGGCATCGTAGGCCTTGGCGGCCTCCACCGGGTCCCCGGCGTCGCGCAGGCCCTCGAAGCGCACGCCCTTCACGACGCGCCCGTCTTTCACGTCGAGGCAGGGGATGATGCGGGTCTTGAGCACGGGGGGTTCGCTCTCCGGTCAGACGTCGGGGTCGGTCGCGAACGGCCGGTTCATGATCTCGTGCAAGCTGTAGGGGCAAACCTCGGGAAAAGCATCCAGCGGAAGCCCGGTCTCGCCGTAGGCCTCAAGTCGTGCGCGGCGGTAGGCCTTGCCGATAGCCTCGTTCAAACGATTCTTCAGTCCCGGACTTTCCTCCAACTCTTCGGCCGCGTGATCGCGGTGGGTCGCGATGGAGACGATCCAGCTCCGGCTCCGCCGCTCCGGCTGATGATCGAACTTCAGCATGTGGAGCAGCACGATCCGCAGCGCGCTCACCAGACTGGCGAACTGGCTCTTGCCCAAGCTCTCGATCTCCTCGGCGAGGTTCTCCAGGTCGAGGCCGTCGAGGTTCCCCGCCCGCAGGCGCGCGCCCTGCTCCTGGGTCCAAGTGTAGAAGTCGTCCCCGTACGCCGTCGGCGGCGAATCGGGGCGGTTCACGGCCTTGGCGACACCCATCGCGCCCTCCCGGGAAGCGTCCATCGCCGCGATCCTATCACGACGAGGCGGCCCGCGCCGCCGCAATGGCCGCCAGCGCCGCCACGGGGTCGATCCGCCCGTCGTAGAGCGCGCGGCCGGTGATGGCCCCGGCGATCAGGGCGCAATCGGGCTCCAGCAGGCGGTGCACGTCGGCGATGGAGGCGAGGCCGCCGGAGGCGATGACGGGCACCTTCACCGCTTCGGCGAGCGCCAGCGTCATCTCGACGTTGAGCCCCTTCAGGATGCCGTCCCGGGCGATATCGGTGTAGATGATCGCCGCGACGCCGGCATCCTCGAAGCGGCGCCCCAGCTCCTCGGCGGTCATGCTGGAGGTCTGCGCCCAGCCCTCGACGGCGACCCGGCCGTCCTTGGCGTCGATGCCCACCGCGACCTTGCCGGGATGGAGCCGGGCGGCCTCCCGGACGAAGCCCGGATCGCGCACCGCCGCCGTGCCGATGATGACGCGGGCGACGCCCTTGGCGATCCAGCCCTCAAGGGTCTTCATGTCCCGGATGCCGCCGCCGAGTTGCACGGGGATGTCGACGCTCGCGAGGATGGAATCGACAGCCTCGGCGTTGCGCGGCGCGCCAGCGAAGGCGCCGTCGAGATCGACCACGTGAAGCCACGAGAATCCCTGAGCGGCGAAGACCGCCGCCTGCCCCGCCGGGTCGTCGCCGAACACCGTCGCCCGGTCCATGTCCCCCTGGACGAGGCGCACGCACCGGCCGCCCTTCAGGTCGATCGCGGGGTAAAGGATCACCGAACCGTCTTTCGTGTTGGCACCGCCGGCACCGCTCAGGGGCGCCAGCGGAGGAAGTTGGCGATGAGGGCGAGGCCGAGGTGCTGGCTCTTCTCGGGGTGGAACTGCGTGCCGGCGACGTTGTCCCGCGCGACCGCCGCCGTCACCGGGCCGCCATACTCGGCCACCGCCACGGTGTCATCGGGCCGCGCCGGAGTGAGGGCGAAGCTGTGCACGAAATAGGCGTGCAACCCGCCCTCCCCAGTCGGAATGCCCTCGAACAGTGCATGGGGCCGGGCGAGGTGCAGGGTGTTCCACCCCATATGCGGGACCTTGAGGGCCGGATCGGAGGGGCGGATCGGTCCGACATCGCCGGGGATCCAGCCGAGGCCGGGGGTCTCGGCATATTCGAGGCCGCGGCTGGCGAGCAGTTGCATGCCCACGCAGATGCCGAGGAAGGGGCGGCCCTTCCCGGAGACCGCGCCCGCCATGGCCTCGACCATGCCCGGCACGGCATCGAGCCCAGAGCGGCAATCCGCGTAGGCGCCGACGCCGGGCAGGACGATCCGGTCCGCCGCGGCCACGATCGCGGGGTCGGCGGTGAGCGCGATCCGGGTGCCTTCGAGGCCGGCCTCGCGGGCCGCGCGCTCGAAGGCCTTCACCGCCGAATGGAGGTTGCCCGAGCCGTAATCGATGATGGCGACGGTCTGTCCGCTCATGGCCGTGGCTCCGCCGTCACCGTGCGCCTTCGCGCGCCGGGAACAGGCCGATCACCGGCTCGGGCCGCCGGACGGGTCCGCCCGGGAACGGCGGGCGCGGCGGCACCGCCGCCGTGGCCGGATCGAGCCAGCGGGCGATGAGCCGGGCCTCGGCCTCCGCCTCGTCGCGGGCGACGATTACGTCCCGCGCCGGGCGACCCCGCCGGGCCAGCGTCCAGCGGCGCAGGCTCGACGCCTCCAGGCCGATCAGGACAGAGGCCAGCAGGGTGACGAGCGTCCCCGCCGAGCGCGACAGGCCGAGGGCGAAGCCCGCCCCGGCGAGCGCCGCGAGGCCCAGTCCGACGACCAGGGCCGCGAGCCAGAGGCGGTGGTAGAGGAACCACAGCACCGAGAAGGCGAAGGCCGGGCGGGAGAAGCCGTCCGGCACCAGGACCGCCTTGTCGAGGGCATCCGGTTCGCCGGGCCGCGCCTCGGCCGGCAGGTGGAGCGTGTAGCTGCGCATCGCCATCAGGTCGGGCCCCTACAGCGTTCCCTTGGTGGACGGCACCCGGCCGCCCTCGCGCGGATCGACCGTCACCGCGTGCCGCAAGGCGCGGGCCAGCCCCTTGAAGCAGGATTCCGCGATGTGGTGCGCGTTGTCGCCGTAGAACGTCTCGACGTGCAGGGTAATCCCGGCATTCATGGCGAAGGCCTGGAACCACTCCCGCACCAGCTCGGTGTCGAAGGTACCGATCTTCTCGACCTTGAACTGCGTGCGGAACACGAGGAACGGGCGACCCGAGATGTCGACGCAGACCCGCGTCAGGGCCTCGTCCATCGGCAGGTGGATGTCGGCGTAGCGGTTCACGCCCTTCTTGTCGCCCAGCGCCTTGGCGAAGGCCTGACCCAGCGCGATGCCGCAATCCTCGGCGGAATGGTGCTGATCGACGTGCAGGTCGCCATCGACCTTCACGTCGAGGTCGAACAAGGCGTGCCGGGCGAGCAGGTCCAGCATGTGGTCGAGGAAGCCGATGCCGGTGGCGATGGTCGATGTCCCGGTGCCGTCGAGGGCGACGCTGACCGCGACGTCCGTCTCGGCGGTCTTCCGGCTGATACTCGCGCTGCGCATGGTGTCCGTACGGAGGTGATCGCGGCCGGGGGCCGCCGACTGCTTCTAGATGACGGGGCCGTGGGAAGGAACTCGCCCCACGGGAAGGGGCCTACACGCCGAGCACTCGCCCCGCCACGGCGTCGAGCTTGGCGAGCAACGCGGGATCGCGCACGGACGGCGCCGTCATGATCGCGCCGTCGAGCGCCGTGTGGGAGCCGACCGGACAGGGCTGACGCTCGGCCGGGAAGTCGCGGGCGAGGCGCGCCACGACACGCGCCGCCTTGTCGGCGTTGGCGCGGGCGACGGCGACCACAGCGGCCACGTCCACGGCGTCGTGGCCCGGGTGCCAGCAATCGAAATCCGTCACCATGGCGATGGTGGCGTAGGTGATCTCCGCCTCACGGGCGAGCTTCGCCTCGGGCATGTTGGTCATGCCGATCACGTCGAACCCCTGCGCCTTGTAGGCCCGGGATTCGGCGAGCGAGGAGAATTGCGGCCCCTCCATGCAGACATAGGTGCCGCCGCGATGGACGGTGACGCCCTCCGCCTTGGCGGCGGCGGCGATGCGGTCCTGCAGGGCCGGTCCGACCGGATGGGCGAGGGAGACGTGGGCGACGCAGCCGTTGCCGAAGAAGGAGGAGGCGCGCCCGTGGGTGCGATCCACGAACTGATCGACCAGCACGAACAGGCCGGGCGGCAATTCCTCGCGGAAGGAGCCGCAGGCCGAGAGGGACACGATGTCGGTGACGCCCGCCCGCTTCATCGCGTCGATGTTGGCGCGGTAGTCGATGCCCGAGGGCGACAGGCGGTGGCCCCGGCCGTGGCGGGCGAGGAAGACGACCTTGGTGTCGCCGATCCGGCCGATCCGCAGGGCGTCGGACGGCTCGCCCCAGGGGGACGCGACGCGCTCCTCGCGCAGATCCTCAAGGCCCGGCAGGTCGTAGACCCCCGATCCCCCGATCACTCCCAAGACCGCTGCCGTCATGCCGATAGTCCCGCGCCTCGCTCCGGCCGCGGTAGCATGCCCCCGGCGCCCAAAAAAGATGGGCCTCCCCGGAGGGGGAGGCCCACGACACGTTCACGCTCGGGTGGCTCTCACCACGCCTTGTGCAGTTCCGGCTGAAGCCCGTGGACCTCGCCGCCGGCCTGCGCCCAGATCTTCTTCTTCACGTAGTAGAGAAGGCCGGATAGGACGATGAGGAAGAGGATCACCCGGAATCCGAGGGCCTTGCGGTCCATCATGTGCGGCTCGGCGGCCCACATCAGGAAGGCCGAAACGTCCTTGGCGTACTGATCCTTCGTCTCAGGAGCGACGGGGTTGCCCTTGTCGTCCTTCGCGTAGGTCACCTGCCCGTCCGAGATCGGCGGCGGCATCGCGATGACGTGGCCGGGGTAATACTTGTTGTAGTAACCGCTCTCCGGCATCTGGAACCCCTTCGGCGGGTCCTCGTACCCGTTGAGGAGGCCGTGGATGTAGTCCGGGCCCTGCTCCGAGTAGCCGACGAAGGGCAGCCAATCGTAGAGGAAGGTGAGGTTGCCGCGCGAGAAAGTCCGCGCCTTGGCGATCACCGAGAAGTCCGGCGGCGCCTTGCCGCCATTGGCCGCCGCGGCGGCCTGATCGTTCGGGAAGGGCGGCGGGAAGGAATCGGCCGGGCGGCCCGGCCGCTCGAACATCTCGCCCGCGTCGTTCGGGCCGTCCTTGACCTGATAGGTCGCGGCGAGTGCCTTCACCTGAGCCGCGGAGAAATCGGGCCCGCCGTCCTGCGCGAGGTTGCGGAAGGAGACGAGCTTCATCGAGTGGCAGCTGGCGCAGACCTCCTTGTAGACTTGGAAGCCCCGCTGCAGCTGCGCGGTGTCGAAGCGGCCGAACATGCCGGCGAAGCTCCAACTCACCCGCGGCGGCACCGGGCCGCCGTGGGCGTCCTCAGCCCGCGCGGGGGCGCCGAGGAGGATGGACGCCAGGGCGGCCGCGAGGGCCGCCGAGGTCAGGCGGGTCGTAGACAGGCGGGTCATGGTCATCACAATCCGTCGTCCCTCAGCCCTTGGTCGGTGGTGCGGCGGCGGCACCCGCCGGCATGCCCGGCCCACCCTGCACTTGCTTGCCCGGACCCGTCACGCTCTCGAGGATCGATCCCGGCAGCGGGCTCGGCGTCTCGAACAGGCCGCAGAGCGGCATCACCAGCAGGAAGTGCGCGAAGTAGTAGGCCGTGCAGACCTGCGAGGCGATGACGTAGCCACCCTCCGGCGGCTGCGAGCCGAGCCAGCCCAGCAGCAGGACCACGCCGAGGAACACCCACATGAACTGCCGGTAGATCGGCCGGTAGTTGCACGAGCGGATGCGCGACGTGTCGAGCCACGGCGCGAAGGCCAGGATGATCACCGCCGAGAACATCAGGATGACGCCGCCGAGCTTGCTCGGGACCGCGCGAAGGATCGCGTAGAAGGGCAGGAAGTACCATTCCGGCACGATGTGCGCGGGCGTCACCGCCGGGTTCGCCTGGATGTAGTTGTCCGCGTGGCCGAGGTAGTTCGGCATGAAGAACAGGAACCACGCGAACAGGATCATGAACACCACGACGGCGAAGGCGTCCTTGATCGTGGCATAGGGCGTGAAGGGAACCACGTCCTTGCCCGACTTCACCGGGATGCCGGTCGGGTTGTTCTGGCCGGTGACGTGCAGCGCCCAGACGTGGAGGACGACGACGCCGGCGATCATCCACGGAAGGAGATAATGCAGCGAGAAGAAGCGATTAACGGTCGGGTTACCCACGGAGTAACCGCCCCAGAGGAGGCTCTGGATGGTGTCGCCCACCACCGGGATCGCCGCCAGGATGTTGGTGATGACTGTGGCGCCCCAGAAGCTCATCTGGCCCCACGGCAGCGTATATCCGAGGAAGGCGGTGGCCATCATCAGCAGGTAGATCACGACGCCGAGGATATAGAGCACCTCACGGGGCGCCTTGTATGACCCATAGTAGAGCGCGCGGAACATGTGGACGTAGACCGCCACGAAGAACATCGAGGCGCCGTTGGCATGGGCGTAGCGCAACAGCCAGCCGTAGTTGACGTCGCGCATGATCTTCTCGACGGAGGTGAAGGCCCCCGTGGCGGACGGCTCGTAATGCATCGCCAGCCACACGCCGGTGATGATCTGGATGCCGAGGAAGGCCGCGAGGATCGCGCCGAAGGTCCAGAAGTAGTTCAGGTTCCGGGGCACCGGATACGCAATGAACGACGAATGGACGAGACCGACGATGGGCAGCCGGGCCTCGAACCATTTCGCGACGCGTCCCTTGGGGACGTAGGTGCTGGCGGTACCGCTCATCTCAAGCCTCGACTTCTCAGGCCTCGCCCCTGCCGCCAGCCGGTTCGCCGATGCGAATCTTGGAATCCGACTGGAAGGCGTAGGGCGGAATCGGAAGGTTGATCGGCGCGGGGCCCTGGCGGACGCGGCCGACGGCATCGAACTGGGACCCGTGACACGGGCAGGCCCAGCCCTCGTAATTGCCCTGGTGGCCGATCGGCACGCAGCCCAGGTGGGTGCAGTTGCCGTAGACCACGAGCCATTGGTCATGGCCGCTCTTCACGCGGCTGTCGAAAGCGGCGGGATCGATCATCGCAGACAGCGCGATCCCCTTCATGTCCGTGACCTCCTTGGAGGTCAGCTTGCGCACGAAGATCAGCTTGCCGCGCCAGAAGACGTTGACGATCTGCCCGTCTTGGATCGGCGCGAGGTCCACCTCGATCGGGGCGCCGGCGGCGATCACGTCGGCGTCCGGCGCCATGGAGGCGACGAAGGGCCATGCGACGGCGCCCGCGCCCACGGCAAGGCCGGCCCCTGTGGCGAGGAACAGGAAATCGCGGCGATTGCCGTCGTGAGACGCATCGGCGGGAGCGGCGGTGCTGTTCGCCAAGGGCTCATCTCTCCGAGGTCGCGGGTCGCGGGTCAGGTTTCGCCGGCGGCGAACCCCCACGACCACAGCATTATGGTTCTAAACTGTGCAATGCGACCGGCCGTCGCCTCAAGTCAAGACGCCTTCGCGCCCCGTCTCCGAGAACGGCGAAGACTCCCGGTGAAATGTGAGGCGGCCGCGCTCGCCAGGCCGTTGGCGACGACGCCGCGCTCCTCCCTAAGACACTGCGGAGGATGCAGAAACTCCATCGGTGCGCCGGTCCTGTTGCCGGCAGGACAAAGGTGCCCGGCCATGGGCGTCCCGCCGCCCGTTGCGCGAGGGGCGATATCGCAGGTGCGAAGCCCTGCGCTGTCGGGTCACCCGGCCGTGCCCTACTCGGCAGCGTCTTCGAAGGGCGCGGTGCGGTCGGGCAGGAAGCCGCCCGATTGCCGCTCCCACAGGCCCGCATAGATCCCGCCCTGGGCGACGAGTTCGGCATGGGTGCCCTCCTCGACGATGCGACCGGCCTCGATCACCACCAAGCGGTCCATCGCGGCGATGGTCGAGAGGCGGTGGGCGATGGCCAGCACCGTCTTCCCGGCCATCAGCGTGTCGAGGGATTGCTGGATCGCCGCCTCGACTTGGCTGTCGAGGGCGGAGGTCGCCTCGTCGAGAATCAGGATCGGCGCGTCCTTCAGCATCACCCGAGCGATGGCGATGCGCTGGCGCTGACCGCCGGAGAGCTTCACGCCGCGCTCGCCCACATGGGCCTCCAGCCCCCGCCGCCCCTTGTGGTCCACGAGGTCGGCGATGAACCCGTCGGCATGGGCGAGGCGCGCCGCCCGCATCACCTCGGCGTCGGTGGCCTGCGGGCGGCCGTAGGCGATGTTGTCGCGGATCGAGCGGTGGAGCAGCGAGGTGTCCTGGCTCACCATCGCCACCGCCTCGCGCAGGGACGATTGCGTCACCGTCGCGATGTCCTGGCCGTCGATCAGGATTCGCCCACTCTCGACGTCGTGGAGGCGCAGCAGCAAGGAGGCCAGGGTGGATTTGCCCGCCCCGCTCACGCCAACCAGTCCGACACGCTCCCCGGCCCGCACGGTGAGGGTGAAATCCTCGATAATCGAGGCATCGCCCCGGCCGTAGTGGAAGCCGACGCCGTCGTATCGGATCTCCCCACCCCGGACGGCCAGCGCCGTAGCGCCGGGGGCATCGACGAGGCCGTGGGGGCGGCTGATCGTCTGCATGCTTTCCTGGATCACCCCGACATTTTCGAAGACGCCGCGCACCGTCTGCATCACCCAGCCGGACATGGCGATAAGGCGAAGCACCAGCGCGAGGCCCGCCGACGCCTCGCCCGTGGTCATGCCGCCCTTCTGCCAGAGCAGGAGGCAGCAGGCCGCCGTCGCGAGCAGCAGCGCGCTGTTCAGGATTCCGAGCAGGCTCGTGGTGGCGGTCACGAGCCGGAACTGGTGGAGATAGGTGTCGGTGTTGAGCCGCACCGCATCGCGCACCGCCGCCCGCTCCTCCCGGTCCCGGGCGAAGAGCTTGACGGTGAGGATGTTGGTGTAGCTGTCGACCACCCGGCCGATCAGGGCCGAGCGCGTCTCGGCAGTGGCGTGCGAGCGCGTCCGGGCGCGGGGCACGAACCACGTCGTGAGGGCGGCGTAGCAGCCGAGCCAGACCACCACCGGAAGCGCCAGCCAGGGCGAGATCGAGCCGAACAGCCCGACCGCCGTCAGCGCGTAGATCGCGACGTAGAGCAGCGTGTCGATGAAGACGACGGCGAGTTCCCGCACCGCCGGGCCGACCTGCACGATCCTGTTGGCGAGGCGCCCCGCGAAGTCGCCCTGGAAGTAAGAGAGCGAGTGACCGAGCGTGTAGAGATGGGCGCGCCAGCGGATCAGGTTGGTGGTCTGCGGCACCACGAGCTGGTTCGACAGCACCTCGTGCGCCCAGATCGACAGGGGCCGCACCACCGCGACGAGCAGCACAGCGAGGCCGATGGCGGTTCCGTGATCGGTGAGGACGTTCGCCCGGTCCGCCGTCGCGAGCAGATCGATGAACCACCGCATCACGAGGTAGAGGGACGCCTCGACGGTGCCCGCGATGACCGCAATGACGAACAGCGCGACGAGGGCGCCCCGGACGGGACGCAGGTAGAAGGCGACAAACCCACCCACCGTCTTCGGGGGCATCCGCGTCTCATCGAAGGGCGCGAAGGGGTCGATTCGCCGTTCGAGCCAATCGAGAAACATGCTGTACCGGCTGCTGGTGTCGGCCCCTTCATGTAAGGGGCGCGGCGCCGCGGCCAAGCGACCGCGACGCTGTGCCGGTGAGGCGGGCGCCCGCGCGGGGCGCCGAAGCTCAGCGATTGAGGGCCAGCGAAGCGCCGGACTTCGTGAGCGCGCCGTCCAGACCCACGCCGCCCTGGCGCAGGCGGGCGGCCACCGTGCCGCCGGGCTGGTAGAGGTAGACCTCGCCGTCGCGGTAATCCCAGGCCGAGATGCGGCTGAGTTCCTTGTTCTGGCAGCCCGAGGTGGAGGCCTTGTACAGGTCGAGGGAGGGCGAGCTCGACAGGGTGACACGGCAGGTCGCGCCGGTGGCGTCGCGGGCATCCCACCCGCCGACGACGCCCGCACGGCCCGTGTTGACCACCGGGCGCGGCGCGGGCGGCGGCGCCACCGGCTCGGCGATGACGGTGGAGGCACCCGGGTTGGCGGCGGCGACCGGCCCCGGCGCGGGGATCACATCGGGGCTGGCGGAGGCGCCCGGCGGGGGCGCCAGGGGTTCCGCCGTCACCGTACCGGAGGGGATCGCTGCTACGGGCGCCTCGAAATCGGCCCGGGGGCCGGGAGCGCGGGTGCGCGGGCCTTCCAGACGGTCCGAGGCGCAGGCGCCGAGGCCCGCGCTGAGGCAGAGGGCGGCAATCGTCGAGAAACGCGGGCGCAGCATCGTTCCACCAGGCTGGAGCTTGGGGTCACCACGCATCCTCCGGAGGGCGGGGAACGCCCTCGGACGATGCCCCGCCTGCCTTCCCGGTAATTGCGCTCGCCACAAGGCGGGCTCGGCCGCCGGGCCGCGATCGGGCGGGATGGACGGGCTTTTCCCCGGGGTGTTGCGAGCGCGCCTCACTGCCGGGCGGCGGCCCGCTCCGCGCCAACGAAAAAAGCGATGCGGCGGGATCACCGCCGCATCGCTTCGGAAACGCGTGAGGGACCTGCGGTCCGTCCGTCAGACGGCGCGCTCGACCATCATCTTCTTGATCTCGGCGATGGCCTTCGCCGGGTTCAAGCCCTTCGGGCAGGTGTTGGCGCAGTTCATGATCGTGTGGCAGCGATACAGCCGGAACGGGTCATGCAGGTTGTCGAGCCGCGCGCCGGTGTTCTCGTCCCGGGAATCGATCAGCCAGCGATAGGCCTGGAGCAGGGCCGCCGGTCCTAAGAACTTCTCGCCGTTCCACCAGTAGCTCGGGCACGAGGTCGAACAGCAGGCGCAGAGGATGCATTCGTACAGGCCGTCGAGGCGGGCACGGTCCTCCGGCGTCTGGCGCCACTCCTTCTCCGGCGACGGCGTGTCGGTCTGGAGCCAGGGCTCGATGGCGGCGTGCTGCGCGTAGAAGTTGGTCAGGTCCGGCACCAGATCCTTCAGCACCGGCATGTGCGGCAGCGGATAGATGCGGATGGCGCCGTCCTTGTCCTTGCGGGTCAGGATCGGGAGGGCGTTGTCGGGGCTCTTGCACTCGTCGATGCCCATGGTGCAGGCGAGCGCGTTCTGCCCCTCGATGTTCATGGCGCAGGAGCCGCAGATGCCCTCGCGGCAGGAGCGGCGGAAGACCAGTGTCGAATCGACCTTGTTCTTGATCCACAGCAGGGCGTCGAGCACCATCGGGCCGCAATCGTCCCGATCGACGAGATAGGTGTCGACCCGCGGGTTCTGGCCGTCATCCGGGTTCCAGCGGTAGATCCGGAAGGTTTGGAGGTTCTTCGCCCCCGCCGGCGCCGGCCAGGACTTGCCCGCCGTGATCTGCGAGTTCTTCGGAAGGTTGAACTGGGCCATGGGCTTGATCGAGTCCGCAAAGGCAGGTCGCAAGGGTATTGCGAGGGAGCGGATCGCCGAGGAACCCGCTCCCGAGAGATGTCATGCGATGGAGCGGATCAGTACACGCGCGCCTTCGGCTCGATGTACTGGATCTCGTTCGACATCGTGTAGGTATGCACCGGGCGATAATCGATGGTGACGCCGCCGCCATCGCCGATCCAGGCGAGGGTGTGCTTCATCCAATCCTTGTCGTCGCGGTCCGGGAAGTCCTCGCGGGCGTGGGCCCCGCGCGATTCCTTGCGGTTGGCCGCCGATTCCATGGTCACGACGGCCTGACCGATGAGGTTGTCGAACTCCAGGGTCTCCAGGAGGTCGGTGTTCCACACCAGCGAGCGGTCGGTGATCTTCACGTCGGAGGCGGCGTCGTGGACCTTGTGGATCAGGCCGCGGCCCTCTTCCAGCACCTCGCCGGTACGGAAGACGGCGCAGTTGTTCTGCATGGTCTTCTGCATCTCGGCGCGCAGTTCGGCGGTGGCCGTGTTGCCGTTGGCGTAGCGGAAGCGGTCGAGGCGGGCGAGCGCCTTGTCGGTGGCGCCCTTCGGCAGTTCCATCGCCCGCCCGTTGGGCTCGACGATCTCGGCGCAGCGCTTGCCGGCGGCGCGGCCGAACACCACGAGGTCGATGAGCGAGTTGGAGCCGAGGCGGTTCGCCCCGTGCACCGACACGCAGGCCGCCTCGCCGATGGCCATCAGGCCCGGCACCACCGTATCGGGGTTGCCGTCCTTCAAGGTCAGTACCTCCCCGTGATAGTTCGTGGGGATGCCGCCCATGTTGTAGTGCACGGTCGGGATGACCGGGATCGGCTCCTTGGTCACGTCGACGCCCGCGAAGATCTTCGCGCTCTCCGAGATGCCGGGCAGGCGCTCGTGCAGGATCTTCGGGTCGAGGTGGTCGAGGTGCAGATAGATGTGGTCCTTGTTCTTGCCGACGCCGCGGCCGTCGCGGATCTCCATGGTCATGGAGCGCGAGACGACGTCGCGGGAGGCCAGGTCCTTCGCGGACGGCGCATACCGCTCCATGAAGCGCTCGCCCTCGGAATTCGTGAGGTAGCCGCCCTCGCCGCGCGACCCTTCCGTGATGAGGCAGCCCGCGCCGTAGATGCCGGTGGGGTGGAACTGCACGAACTCCATGTCCTGCAGGGGCAGGCCGGCGCGCAGCACCATGGCGTTGCCGTCACCCGTGCAGGTGTGGGCGGATGTCGCCGAGAAGTAGGCGCGGCCGTAACCGCCCGTGGCCAAGATGGTCTGCTGGGCGCGGAAGCGGTGGATCTCGCCGGTCGCCTGATCGAGGGCGATGACGCCCCGGCAGCGGCCCTCCTCGTCCATGATGAGGTCGAGGGCGAAGTACTCGATGAAGAAGTCGGTCTTGTTCTTCACCGCCTGCCCGTAGAGGGTGTGCAGCATGGCGTGGCCGGTGCGGTCGGCCGCCGCGCAGGTGCGCTGGGCAGTGCCCTTGCCGTAGTCGGTGGTCATGCCGCCGAAGGGCCGCTGGTAGATCTTGCCCTCCTCCGTGCGGGAGAACGGCACGCCCCAGTGCTCCAGCTCATAGACCGCCGCCGGGGCGTTGCGCACGAGGTACTCGATGGCGTCCTGGTCGCCGAGCCAGTCCGACCCCTTCACGGTGTCGTACATGTGCCAGCGCCAATCGTCCGGCCCCATGTTGCCGAGGGAGGCCGAGATGCCGCCCTGGGCCGCCACGGTGTGGGAGCGCGTCGGGAACACCTTGGTGATGCAGGCGGTGCGCAGGCCGGCCTGGGAGCAGCCGACCGTGGCGCGCAGGCCCGCGCCGCCGGCGCCGACGATCACCACGTCGAAGGCGTGGTCGTGGATGGTGTAGGCGGGGGCACCGCCGTTCTGTCCGTTCGCGGCCATGATCGGCTCCGAGGCTGGAGTGCTTGCCGCCGGGGCGACCGCCGGTCGGGCAGCAAGCACTGTCGATGGACGGGTGGGAGCCGGATCCGGCTCCCGCAACTCACACGGGCGGCTGGCCGAAGCTCACGCGCAGGATCGCGTACAGGCAGGCCACGGCCACGACGACCGCGTAGAAATTGTTGGCGAAGACCGCCGCGATCTTCGTCGCGGGCGCGTGAACATAGTCATCGATGACCACTTGCATCCCCAGACGCATGTGGATCGTCACCGACAGCACCGCCAGGATCAGGATGAGCGAGACGAAGGGACTACCGACGAGGCGGATTGCCTCAGGGTAGGGCCGCCCGGCCATGCGGGCGATGATCACCACGAAGGCGAGCATCAGCACGACGTTGGCGACGGCGGTGAGCCGCTGCAGCCACCAATGGCCGACGCCGTGGTGGGAGACGCCGAGGCCCCGGACCCGGGCGCGGGGCGTGCGGATCGAGACGGAGGGGTTCTGGCGGGTTGCTTCCTTGGCCATGTCCGTACCTTCCTAGCGGGCCAACAGGCCGACGGCCCACACGATCACGGTCAGCGCGGCGGAGGCGATCAAAGTCAGACGGGCGAGGCCGAGGCGCTGAGTCTTGTCGAAGCCGATGCCCGCATCCCACACGAAGTGGCGGATGCCGCCGAGCATGTGGTGCAGCAGGATCCAGGTGTAGGCGAACAGGATCAGCTTGCCGACGAACGAGCCGAAGAAGCCCGCGACCCACCCATAGGCCGCCGGGCCGGAGGCCAGCGCCACGAGCCAGATCGCCACGAGGGCCGTGCCGCCGTACAGGGCGGTGCCGGTGATGCGGTGGGCCACCGACATCGCCATCGTCCACGTCCAGCGGTAGATCTGGAGGTGCGGCGAGAGCGGCTGGGCCGTCGTCGGTCGGGCAGTGGGAGCCATCGGCGGGGGAACCTCGCGGTTTCGAACTGGACCGTCTCTAATGTGGTACCGCTAGTGTCTGGGGTCTCGGATCGCAAGGCGGCATGGTGCGGCGCAATGCATCGAACCCGATGACAGATCGTCAATTCTGTCATTCCAGCCGTCCCAGCAGCCACCACCATCCGTAATCCAGCGGCGCGGCGACGAGCAGCGAGACGAGACCGAAGGGGACCGTCAGCCGCGCGGCGCGCGCCAGAGTCACCCGGCCGAGTTCGCAGGCGACGACGATCGGCGGCGCTTGGTAGGGAAAGAACAGGGTCGAGTAGCCGATCACCTGGATCGAGACGACGGCGAGCGCCGAGAGGCCGCTCGCCTGCGCCATCTCCTTCGCGAGGGCCGTGTAGAGCGCGGGCGCCCCGTTCGCGGTGACGAGGAGCGCCAACACCGTGCTGATGCCGGTCAGCACGGCGAAGTTCTGCGTCGGCGCACCGGGCGAGAGCGGGGCGACGGCGAGGAGCGCGTGGCCGAGGCGATCCCCCAGGCCGGTGGCGTTCACCGTGGCCACGAGGCCGAGCAACGCGGCGATGTAGAAGCAGGTCCGCAGGCTGACCTGCCCGAAAGCGTCGGCGGGCATCACGCCGATCCCCGGCAGCAGGCAGAGCACCGCCGCCGCGAGCCCGACCCAGGCGGGGGGCAGGCCGTGCAGGCTGTCGGTCATCCACAGGGCCAGCGTGCCGAGCAGGACGACGGCGAGCCGCCGCTCCGCCCCCGAGGCGGGCGGCAGGGCCGGAAGGTCGCCGGCCGGGGCGCTGAGCCGGTCCGGGAACAGCCGCAGGATCAGGCCGACGAGCATCGCCCCCTTGGCCAGGGCTAGTACGGGGAAGTGCAGCACGAGGTAGGACAGATAGGAGAGGTGCAGGCCGAGCAGCCGCTCGGCCGAGCCCGCCATCACGAGATTCGGCACGTTGGCCGGCAGGATGGCCGCCGAGAGGATCGGCGTCGCGACGCCGACGGCGAGCACCGCGCCGTCCCGACCCAGCCGCCCGGCCCCCAGGCCGAAGGCATCGCACAGGGCGAGTGTCACCGGAATCATCAGGGCGATGCGGCCGAGATTGGAGGGCATCACCAGGGCGAGCAGGAAGCTCAAGGTCACGAGCCCGGCGATGAGCCGGCCATAGGAGCCGCCGAGGCGGCGGGCGAGGAGGCGGGCCATCCGCGCGCCGAGGCCGGTGCGGGTCATCCCCTGCCCGACGATCATCCCCGCCAGGACGAGCCAGAACGCCTGGGACGCGAAGCCGGAAAAGACGGTCTCGGCCGGGGCGAGCTTGAACAGCATCGCGAGCGCGAAGAAGGCGAGCGCCGTGACGATCTCGGGCAGGAGCGCGCTCGCCCAGAGCCCCATGCAGAGCACGAGCAGGACCGCCGTGCCCCACAAGGCGCCCTGTCCCTCCACGACCCGAGCCCTCCCCGGCACGCCTTCGATACACCGGATCCTGCGCAGTTCGGAATCGTTCGCAATGCGGCTGTCGTGCACCCAGCCTTCGCGGTTGGCGAAGGCACACACCGCTTCCCCCACGGGAGGACATTGAGGCGGCCGTCGACGATGCGAGACCCGGCGTTGAACCATGGCCCCGGTGTCGGGTCGCCCCGCCCTCGAGAACGCACGTGAATTGCCGTGCAGCGCTCAACTTACCGCTGCAATATCTAGCTAAAAAGCTGGCATAAATGCGATCTAAACATCTTCATTGAAACATATCTAAAACATAACTGGCGATATCAAGCTGCATTGACGTTGATTTTACCGAAGCGCTGTGCGCGATTAGGCACCGTTCGGCGACTCAACGCCCCAACTCCGCGCGAATAACGCTCGGCAATCCAACCAAGACAGACTCGATGACCCGACTTCTTTGCCGCGCGCCCCGGCGCGCCTCTACGTCCGTTTTGCTCGGCCTCCTGCTCAGCCTGGGTGGGATCGGCCATCCCCATGCGGAGGATGCGCCCGCCACGGAGGTTCGGCTCGACGCCCTGACAGTGGAGGCTCCGGCCGGTCCGCGCGGCGTCGTTCCCGCCTATGCCGGAGGGCAGGTAGCGGCGGGGGGCCGGCTCGGTCTCCTCGGCAACGTCGAGGCCGCGAAGTCACCCTTCAGCGTCGCGAGCTACACGGAGACGTTCATCCAGAATCGGCACGCCGCGACGGCCTCGGAAGCCCTGGCGCTCGACCCCTCCGTCCGCGCCACGCAGACGACGGGCGCGCCCTTCGATTCCCTGTACATCCGGGGCTTCCCCAGCAACGAAGGCGTCAGCGGCGAGACCGCCTTCGATGGCCTCTACGGGATTGCCCCGAATTTCCGGGTCTTCGCCGATTACGCCGAGCGGATCGAGGTCCTGAAGGGGCCTTCGGCGGCCCTGTCGGGCATCGCCCCCGCCGGTGGCGTAGGCGGCACCATCAACATCGTGCCGAAGCGGGCGGGGGAGGATTTGACCCGCCTCACGCTCGATTTCGGCTCCCGCGCCCGGGGCGGCGGACAGATCGATATCGCCCGCCGGGGCGGCGAGAATCGCGAGTGGGGCGTGCGCTTCGTCGGCAGCGTCCACGGCGGCGACACCGCCTTCGACCATCAATCCGAGACGACGGGGGTCGGCGCGCTGGCCCTCGATTACCAGGGTGAGCGGTTCCGGGCGTGGCTCTACCTCGTCACGCAAACCGACCGGTTCGATGCGCCGCTTCGACCCTTCCTGCTCAAGACCGGGGTCCCGGTCCCGAAGGCGCCGGATGGCCGCCGGAACCTGACGCAACCCTGGGAAACCTACGCCGGGGATGACCGGGGCGGCCTGCTCCGCCTGGAATACGACCTCGCGCCCTCGCTCACGCTGTTCGGCGATGTCGGCGGTTCGCAAACGGAACTCTCGCGGATCTTCGCCTCAGCGCCGACCATCACGAACCTGCGCGGCGACACGCTCACCGCGCCGCAATTCTACGGCTACGACTCCGATCGCCTCACCGCCGATGGCGGCCTGCGAGCCGGCTTCGACACCGGCTTCGTCCACCACGCCCTCACGGTTCAGGCTTCCTATTACCAGGAAGCGATCGGCCGCTGGCTCTCGCCCGCCGGGCGGAGCTACCGCTCCAATATTGACGATCCCGTTCTCATCCCGGCCTTCCCCGTGCCGGTGAGCGCCGCACGTCCGCGCTTCTACGACAGCACCCTCACGGGCCTGTCGGTCGCCGACACGCTCTCCGTCCTCGACGAGCGTGTGCTGCTCACCCTCGGCGTCAGGCGGCAGACGGTGGAGGCGCGCAACTATGCGGTGAATGTTCCCATCCTTACGAACCGCTACGATCGGAGCGCCCTGAGCCCGTTCGTCGGCGTCGTGCTGCGCGCCACGGACACGCTCTCCGTCTACGGCAACTACATCGAGGGTCTGAGCCGGGGCGAAGTGGCCCCCGCCGTCGCGGCCAATACCGGCACGGCGCTCGCACCTTACGTGGCGCATCAGGTCGAGATTGGCGTGAAGGCGGATTGGGGTACCTTCACCACCACGCTGGCCGCCTTCCGCATCACGAAACCCAGCGGCGAACTCGGCCCCGGCCGAATTTTCGCGCAGACTGGCGAAACGCAGGTCGAGGGCCTTGAATTCGGGGCCTATGGCGAGATCACACCCGGCCTGCGCGCCCTCGGCGGCGTGACCCTGCTCGAAGGCACGCTCACGCGGACCGCCGTCGCCGCGAATGTCGGGCACACGCCCATCGGCGTGCCGCGAGTCCAGCTCAACCTCGGGGCGGAATGGGACATTCCCGGTGCGTCCGGCCTCACCCTCGACGGGGCGGTCGTCCACACTGGGCGGCAGTTCCTCGACGCCGCGAACCTTCAGGCTGTACCGGCCTGGACCCGGCTCGACCTCGGCGCCCGCTACGCGACGCTGGTCGGCGGACGCCGCACGGTGTTCCGCGCCGGCGTGCAGAACGTGACCGGCGCCCGCTACTGGACCGGCGTCGCCTCCTACGGGACCTTCTTCCAGGGCGCGCCGCGCACCTATCTGCTGTCGATGTCGGTGGACCTGTAAACCCCTACCGGAAGGGCGGCTCGTCGAAGCTGCGGAGCTTGCGCGAGTGCAGCCCCGCCCGGTCGGCGCGCAGGTGATCGAGGGCGGCGAGGCCGACCTTGAGGTGTTCCGAGACCGCCCGGTCGTAGAAGGCGTTCGCCGCGCCCGGCAGCTTGATCTCGCCGTGGAGCGGCTTGTCCGAGACGCAGAGGAGCGCGCCGTAGGGCACCCGCAGGCGGTAGCCCTGGGCCGCCACCGTACCGCTTTCCATGTCGACGGCGATGGCCCGCGACTGGTTGATCCGCCGCCGCTCCTGTGTGAACCGCAACTCCCAGTTCCGGTCGTCGTAGGTGACGACGGTCCCGGTGCGCAGGCGCTGCTTCAGGGCGTCGGCGCGCTCCCCCGTCACCTGCGCGGCGGCGGATTGCAGGGCGAGCTGAACCTCGGCCAGGGCCGGCACGGGCACGTCCGGCGGGACCAGTTCGTCGAGGATGCGGTCGCGCCGGAAATAGGCGTGGGCCAGCACGTAGTCGCCGATGGTCTGCGACTGCCGCAGGCCGCCGCAATGGCCGACCATCAGCCAGCAATCCGGGCGCAGCACGGCGAGGTGATCGGTGATCGTCTTGGCGTTCGAGGGGCCGACGCCGATGTTGACCAGCGTCGTGCCCTGGGCCGAGCCGTCGGCGGCCCGCGCGACGAGGTGGTAGGCGGGCATCTGGTGGCGGTGCCAGGGTGAGGCGGCGAGCACCGCCGCCGGGTCGGCCCCGGCCGCCTCCTCCCGCCGGACCACGACGCCGCCGGGCAGCACCATCCGCTCGAAGCCCTCCTCGCCCGAGGCGAGCCGTTCGAGGCCGTGGCGGACGAACTGGTCCACGTAGCGATGGTAGTTGGTGAGCAGGATCCAGGGCTGGACCTCGCGCCAGTCGCAGCCCGTGTAGTGGACGAGGCGGCGCAGCGAATAATCGACCCGCACCCCGTCGAACAGGGCGAGCGGGCGCGGCTCACCCTCCACCATGTCGAAGGTCCCGTCCGCGATCTCATCGCCGACGACCGAGAGCAACGGGACGGGGAAGAAGGTCGCGAGTTCGGCCGCCTCCACCGACCGCGCGCCCGGCTCCAGCCCGGCTTCCAGCACGTAGGGGTAGGGAATCTCCTGGGCGCTGAGGCCCACCTCCAGGGCGACGCCGTAATCGGCCACCAGGGGCTCGATTTGCCGTCGCAGGTAGTCGCGGAAGAAATGGGGGTGGGTGACCGTGGTGGCGTAGGTCCCGCCCGCCTGGAGCTTGGCCGTAGCCCGGCGCAGGCGCGGCAGCGGCCCCTCGGGCGAGTAGGTCACGCGCAGTTCCGGGTAACGGAAGGCCAGCCGCTCGGCGGCGTCCGGCGGCGGGCCGCCGTCGAGGTAGCGTTCCAGCGCCTCCCGCAGCGCCGTGGTGGCGCCGTCGTAGAGGGCGATGAGCTGGCCGATGGCTTCGGCCGCGTCCGTGACGGCCTGCATCGGCCGCAATTCGCGTTCGATCATGTCACCTCCGCTGGCTCCGGGCCATACACCGGCGCGGCCCCCGGCGCGAGACGAGCCCCGCGCCGCGGCCCTTGCGCGCCGCGCCCGCATGGCCGACACGGCGACCGGCAACGGCGGGGACAGCGATGGCGGACGGGGCATTCGGCGTGCGGCCGGGGGAGATCGCGGCGGACCTGCCCGCCACCTTCGACGCCGGCCTGCACTTCATCGGCCGCCTGCGCACGCCCTGGCACGAGCGCGCCGCCTGCCCGAAGAACGGCCTCCAGACGCAGGAGACCTGCACCGTCGAGGTCGATCCGGCCTACGCGCCGGCCCTGAGCCACGTTACCGGCTGCACGCATCTCATCCTGCTCTACTGGATGGACAGGGCCACCCGCGGCCTCCTCGTGCAACGGCCCCGCCACGCGGACGGCCCCCGCGGCACCTTCTCCCTGCGCTCCCCCGCCCGGCCCAACCCGATCGCCCTTTCGGTGGTCGAACTCCTCGGCCGCGACGGCGACCGCCTGAGCGTGCGCGGGCTGGACTGCCTCGACGGCACGCCGCTCCTCGACATCAAACCCTACTACGCCTCGACGGATTCCCGGCCGGACGCGCAGGTCGACCGCGCGGGCGCCGCCCGATGAGAAGGATCGTGCTGCTCGGCCTCGCGGCCGCGATCCTCGCCGGCCTCGGGGGCGTGGTGGGCTGGCGGCTGCACAAGCCCGGCGCCGATTCCCGGGCCTACGCGACCATGCGACTGATCGCGGTGCAGGTCGCCCTCGACGAGGCGCCGGCCGGATACGTGTTCCTGGCGGGCGATTCGCAATCCGAGTTGCAGCCCGCCGACCAGCGGCCCTGCGGCCTGCCCCTCGTCAACGGCGGCGTCAGCGGCGCGACCACCTCCGCCTACGCGGATGACCTCGCCCGCCTGACTTTCGCGACGCGCCCGCAGGCGGCCTCGCTGACCATCGGTACCAACGATCTGCTGCTGAAGAACCGTCCCCGCGGCGAGGACGCGGCAATCCGGTTCGAGGCGGCGGCCGAACGGATCGTCCGGCGCCTCCAGGCGGTGACCGACCGGGTCGTCGTCACCGCCCTCCCCCCGGTGGGGCGGGGAATCGCCAGCCTGGTCGATGCGGGGGCCGTGGCCGACTACTCGGCGCGGCTGAAGGCCCTCTGCGGCCGCCTCGGCTGCACCTTCGCCGACCCCTATGCCGACCTGCGCGACGGCGACACCGGCTTCGCTGAGCCCGGCGCGTTGCGCGACGGACTGCACCTCGCCCGGTTCAGGGCGGCACTCGCGAAGCTGTCTCCAGCGCTGTGCGGGGGGTGATGCTGGTGAGCCCGCCGCCGTCGTTGCTGGCGCGCCTCTTCCCAGCTACATCACCGGGCACATCGGGGAGCGACGACGGAAAAAGCCCAGCAGCGTGCGATGCGGAACTACCGCTCTCGGCTCGGGGAGCGGGGCTTGGCCCGTTTCGAGGTGCTGGGCCGTGACACTGATCGCGAACTGATCCGCTCGCTGGCGCGCCGGCTGGCCGAGGATACGCCCGAGGCGCAGGAATTGCGGGCCTCGGTCGGCCGGTCGATGGCGGGCTCGCCTTCGCGTCAAGGCGGCATCCTCGCCGCCCTGCGGCGCTCGCCCCTGGTGGGGGCCGATCTCGATCTGGAGCGGTCGCGGGGGGATGGCCGCGCGATCGACCTCTGATGCGCTTCCTGCTCGATACGACAATCATCAGCCACGTCATCGAGCCGAGGCCGTCCGAGGCGTTGCTCGATTGGCTCGGCCGGCAGGCCGATCAGGACCTCGCCATCGCCTCCCTGACGGTGGCCGAGATCCGCCGGGGCATCCTCGACATGCCGCACGGAAAGCGGCGCGAAAATCTCGAAGCGTGGTTCTCAGGACCCGAGGGGCCGCAGGCCCTCTTCGGGGGCCGGGTGCTCGCCTTCGATGAGAAGGCCGCCCTGGCCTGGGCCGCGCTCATGGCAGACGGCAAGGCGCGGGGGCGACCGCGGAGCGCATTGGACACGATCATCGCCGCCGTCGCGCAGGTCCACGGCTGCGTCGTCGTCACCGACAACGAGCGGGACTTCGACGGTGTCGAAACCCTCAATCCCCTCAAGCCGACGGCCTGAAGGGGCTTGCACCTACTCCCACTCGATCGTGCCCGGCGGCTTCGACGTGATGTCGTAGGTCACCCGGTTGATGCCTTTCACCTCGTTAATGATCCGCGTCGCCACGCGGCCGAGGAAGGCCATGTCGAAGGGGTAGAAGTCGGCGGTCATGCCGTCGACGGAGGTCACGGCGCGCAGCGCGCAGACGTGGTCGTAGGTGCGCCCGTCGCCCATCACGCCCACGGTCTTCACCGGCAGGATCACCGCGAAGGCCTGCCAAATCGTGTCGTAGAGGCCCGCCTGCCGGATCTCGTCGAGATAGATCGCATCCGCCTTGCGCAGGGCGTCGAGCTTCTCGCCCGTGATCGTGCCGGGGCAGCGGATGGCGAGGCCGGGACCGGGGAACGGGTGGCGGCCGACGAAGGCGTCCGGCAGGCCGAGCTCCTTGCCGAGCACCCGAACCTCGTCCTTGAACAGCTCGCGGAGCGGCTCCACGAGCTTCATGTTCATACGCTCGGGCAGGCCGCCGACGTTGTGGTGGCTCTTGATCGTCACCGAGGGGCCGCCGGTGAAGGACACGCTCTCGATCACGTCCGGGTAGAGCGTCCCTTGCGCCAGGAACGCCGCCCCGCCGATTTTTTTGGATTCGGCTTCGAAGACGTCGATGAACAGGCGGCCGATGGTCTTCCTTTTGATCTCCGGGTCACTCACGCCCTCAAGCGCAGACAGGAACATCTCCGAAGCTTCGACGTGGACCAGCGGGATGTTGTAGTGATCCCGGAACAGCGCCACGACCTGCTCGGCCTCGCCGAGGCGCAGCAGCCCGTGATCCACGAACACGCAGGTGAGCTGATCGCCGATGGCCTCGTGGATCAGCACCGCGGCAACCGCCGAGTCGACGCCGCCGGACAGGCCGCAGATCACCTTCTCGTTGCCGACCTGCTCGCGGATCTTGGCGATGGCCTCCTCGCGGTAGGCGCCCATGGTCCAGTCGCCGGAGCAACCGGCGATGTCGCGCACGAAGTTGCGGATCAGCAGGGCACCGTGGGGCGTGTGCGCCACCTCCGGGTGGAACTGCACCGCGTAGTAGCGCCGGGCCTCGTCCGCGACGGCCGCGAATGGCGCGTTCTTTGAGATCGCCACCGTGGTGAAGCCGTCCGGCAGCTTCGTCACCCGGTCGCCGTGGCTCATCCAGACGGGGTACTTTTCACCCTTGTGCCAGACGCCCTTGAACAGGGGACAATCGGCCAGGACCTCGATCTCGGCGCGGCCGAACTCCGCGTGGTGGCCGCCCTCGACCGCACCGCCGAGCTGCGCCGCCATGGTCTGCTGGCCGTAGCAGATACCGAAGACCGGCACGCCTGATTCGAACACCAGTTGCGGGGCGCGGGGACTGGCCTCGACGGTCACCGATTCGGGGCCGCCGGAGAGGATCACGCCCTTGGGCTTCTGCTCGCGGAAGGCGGCCTCGGCCTTGGTGAAGGGCACGATCTCGCAATAGACGCCCTCCTCCCGCACCCGGCGGGCGATGAGCTGCGTCACCTGAGAGCCGAAATCGACGATCAGGATCTTATCGTGGTCGGTATTCATCGGCGGCAGTTAAACGAGCCGGAACGGGCACGCAACGCGCGTGCCCGTTCGGTCTGGGGAAGGCTGGCATCCGGAATCCGCATGGTCCCGGCGCGACGCGCATTTCAGCGTCTCGCCCGCCGCGCGGGAGGTCAGTCGAAGTTGCGGATCTTGGCCGAGCCGCCGAGGCTGATGGCGGGCTTCGGGGCGCCCTTGGCGGCGCCCGCCAAGCTCACCTTCTTCTGGCCGGGCAACGGCTTGTGCTTCGTCAGCTCCGCCGCCACGTCCACGGCGGGCTTACCCGGCTTGAGGTGGGCCTGCCCGTGAATCACCGAACCGATCTCGCCCGCCACGCGGATCAGGTCCTCGCGGTCGCAGGCGCGGGCGACCTTCAGGCCGAGCTGGTGCATGTGGCTCTTGCCGTAGAGGTAGGTGGCGAGCTGGGCGCGCTTGATCGCCGGGATCCGGGCCAGGATCTCCGGCAGGTCGTACTCGTCCGCACGGTAGACCGAACCGAGCACCTCGAGGCTCACGGGGCAATCGATCTCGGGCTCGGCGCCACTGGTCGGGTGCGCTTGCGTCATGGTCGCCTCTCGGGGAACGATGGATCGGAGGTCGGCTCGGATGCCCCAAGGGGCGGGTCGGATTCAACCCCCAATGGGTCAGGAATCGTGGCGACGGCCAGGGCGGGCGCCTGCCCCCCGGACGACGACGCCGCGGCCGGAGGCATCGCAGCCGGGTTCGCGGCGGCGGTCACGAGGCGCGGCGCGGGCGTGTCCCACGGCCGCAGGCATCCCGTGCAGACCGACTCGATGATGGTCCGCGCCCGGGCGTTGCTGCGCTCCCAAATCGCCTCGCGGGCGGCGAGCGCGGCCTCGGCGCCGCCCGCCGTTCCCAGCGCCGCGGGATCGGGCCGGGGCCTGATCCGCAGGAACAGCGCCTCCTGCGCGTGGGCGGGGCCGGACGGGCAGAGACCAGCGAGACCGAGGACGACACGCAGCACCGGGCCGAGACCCGGACGCCGCGGCCGACGCCCCGCCGCTATCGTGACCCCCGAGACCATGAGCCGCCCCATCCCCGCATTGCGCCAGCGGTGCGGGGCCGTGGTAAATGCTTCGTTAAGGGACGGGCTGGCGGGAGACGCGTTAACGACACGTTAACCGGCGGCGCCTCACCCTCCCCTTTCTGGTTCGGAGGTCACATCATGACGATCCTGAACATCGCGTTGCCGAGCTTCGCCGCCTTGGCCGCGATCCTGTCCGTCCTCCACCGCGCGCTCCAGCCAAAGGCGATCCCGGTCAGGGTCCGGCGGCGGACCGGGCGCTGATCCCGGGCCGACCCGCCTCCGGCTTCACCCGGCCGGCTTTTCCTCGCGGATGCGGTAGCAGCCCACGTAAAGGGCCGGCAGGAAGATGAGCGTGAGCATGGTCGCGGCCAGGATGCCGCCGATCATCGCGTAGGCCATCGGCCCCCAGAACACTTCCCGGGCGATCGGGATGAGGCCGAGGCTCGCCGCCGCGGCCGTCAGCAGGATCGGCCGCATCCGGTGGTGCGTCGCCTCGAAGACGGCATCCCAGGGCGTGCGGCCCTCCGCCCGGAACTCCTCGATCTGGGTTACGAGGATCACCGCGTTGCGGATGATGATCCCGATCAGGGCGAGGATGCCGAGGATCGCGACGAAGCCCATCGGCTTGTCGGAGAGCAGCAGGGCCGGCACCACGCCGATCAGGCCGAGCGGCGCGACGGTGAAGACGAGGAACATCCGCCCGAAGCTCTGGAGCTGGATCATCAGCAGCGTCGCCATGGTGAGAAGCATCACCGGCACGACCCTGCCGATGGGGCCCTGGCCCTTGCCCGCCTCCTCCACGGCGCCGCCGGTCTCCAGCGTATACCCGGCCGGCAGGGCCTTGGCGAAGGCGTCGATGCCGGGCTTCAGGGCATCGACGATCGTCGCGGGCTGGGTGGTGTCGCGGATGGTGGCGCGGACCGTGACGGTGGGCAGCCGATTGCGTCGCCAGACGATGGGTTGCTCCAGATCGTAGCCGATCCGGGCGAAGGCGAGGAGCGGCACCACCGAGCCGTTGGCGAGGCCGACCTGCAGGCTCTCCAGCGTGTCGAGGGAGCTGCGCTCCGTCGCCTGCGCCCGGCCGACCACGTCCACGAGGTAGATCGAATCGCGCACCGAGGTGATCGACTGCCCGCCCTCGATCCCGTTGAGGATCCCGGCGATGTCCTGGCTCGTCACGCCGAGCTGACGGGCCTTGTCCTGGAGAATCTCCACCCGGAGCACCTTGCCGGGCTCGTTCCAATCGAAGGTCGGCACGTCGAGCCGGGTATCGCCCGCCACCACGTTGGCGAGGTCGAGGGCGCGGCGGCGCACCTCCTGCAGGTCCGGCCCGCTCAGGCGGTACTGGATCGGGCGCCCCACCGGCGGGCCAAGGCTCAGGGGCTGGACAAGGATGTCCGTGCCCACGAAATCCCGCCGCCCGCGCTCGGCCAAGCGCGCCATCACCTTGTCGCGGGTTTCCAGCGACTTCGTGACGATCACGATCTGCGCGTAGAACGCGTTGGCGAGCTGCTGGTCGAGGGGCAGGTAGAAGCGCACGGCGCCCTGGCCGACATAGGACGACCACGCGGCGATGTCGGGATCACCCTTCAGCGACGCCTCGAACCGGTCGGCCTGCGCCTTCGTCTCGGCGATGGTGGCGTTCTGCGGCAGGGTCAGATCGACGAGGATCTCCGGCCGGTCGGACGAGGGGAAGAACTGCTGCTGCACATGGCCCATCCCGACGATGGCGGCCGCCATGAGGGCGACGCAGGCGACCACCGTCGTCCACCGCCAGCGCATGGCCACGCGCAGCGCCGCCAGGAAGAAGCGCGTGAAGAGGCCGCGCTTCTCGGCGTGGTGCTTCACGGTCTTCGGCAGGAGGGTGACGCCGATCAGTGGGGCGAACAGCACCGCCACCACCCAGGAGACGAGGAGCGAGGCCGCGATCACCACGAAGAGCGAATAGGTGTATTCGCCCGCGCCCGAGCCGTTGAACCCGATGGGCAGGAAGCCCGCCACCGTCACGAGGGTGCCGGTGAGCATCGGAAAGGCCGTGGAGGTGTAGGCGTAGGTGGCGGCCTTCTTCAGGCTCTCCCCGAGTTCGAGCCGGGCCACCATCATCTCGACGGTGATCATGGCGTCGTCCACGAGCAGGCCCAGCGCGATGATGAGGGCGCCGAGGGAGATCCGCTGCAGCGTGACGTCCATCACCTGCATGATGACGAAGACGATGGCGAGCACGAGGGGGATCGACACCGACACCACGAGCCCCGCCCGGACGCCGAGGCTCACGAAGCTCACGCCGAGCACGATCACCACCGCCTCCACCAGCGCCTCCGTGAAGCCGCCCACCGCCTCCTCGACGATCTTCGGCTGGTCGGAGACGAGGTGGACCTCGACGCCGAGGGGCAGGTTGCCCTCGATCGTGTGCATCCGCTCCTTCAGCGCCTCGCCGAAATGCAGCAGGTTCGCGCCCGGCCGCATGGCGATGGCGAGGCCGAGGGCGGGCTTGCCGTTCACCCGGAACATCGGAGCGGGCGGATCCTCGTAGCCCCGGCTGATCTGCGCGATGTCGGCGAGGCGGAAGAAGCGATCGTTCACCCGCAGGTTCACGTCCTGCAACGACGCCTCCGAGGTGAAGGAGCCGCTGACCCGCAGGGAGATGCGCTCCGGCCCGGCCTGCACCACGCCGGAGGCCGAGACGGCGTTCTGCGCCTGGAGCGCCTTGACCAGCGCCTGGAGGTCGATGCCGTAGCCCGCGAGCTTGCGGGAGGAGAAGTCGAGGTAGATCACCTCGTCCTGCGCGCCGATGATCTGCGTCTTGCCGATATCGGGCACCTTCAGGACCTCGGTGCGCACCCGCTCCAGGTAGTCGCGCAACTGGCGGTAGCTCAGGCCGTCCGAGGTGAAGGCGTAGATGTTGCCGTAGACGTCGCCGAACTCGTCGTTGAAGAACGGTCCCTGCACGCCTGCCGGGAACTGGCCCTTGATGTCGCCCAGCCGCTTGCGGGTCTGGTAGAAGGCGGGCTGGACCTCGGAGGGCTTCGTGGTGTCGCGGAACTGGACGAAGACCGTCGCCTGTCCAGGCGTCGTGTAGCTGCGGACGTAATCGAGCCCGTTGAGCTGCTGCAGCTCCTTCTCAATCCTGTCGGTGACCTGATCGAGGGTCTCGCTGATCGTGGCGCCCGGCCACATCGCCTGCACGACCATGGTCTTGATGGTGAAGGGCGGGTCCTCCTCGCGGCCGAGGCGGCCGTAGGCCATCACCCCGGCCAGCAGGCACACGCCCATCAGGAACCAGATCATCGACCGGTGGCGCAGCGCCCAATCGGAAAGGTTGAAATCACTCACGTGCGTCGGGTCCCGGACCGTCACTCGGCGGAGGCGGCGAGCCGCACGGGCTGCCCCTCGCGGATGGAATGGATGCCCGCCGTCACGACGTGCTCGCCGGGCTTCAGCCCGTCCGTCACGGCGATCGTGCCGGGGGGCCGCGCGACCTCGGCGAGCGTCACGTCCCGGCGGGAGGCGGAGCGGCCGTCCGGCGCGACCACCCAGACCGAGCGCCGCCCGTCCTCGGTGAGGAGGGCGGTCTCGGGCAGCAGGAAGTGCCGGGGGATGCTCCGGCTGAGGGACACGGTGATCATCGCACCGAGCCGGAAGGCGGATTGCGGGTTCTCCAGCGTCATGCGGATGCGGCGCGTACGCGTGTTGGCGTCCGCGAAGGGGCCGACCTCGCGCACCCTCGCCCGCACCGTCAGGTCCGGCGCCGAGAGGAGCGCCACGGTGAAGACCCCGTCCTTGGGCATGGCCCCGATTAGGGTTTCCGGAATGTCCACCACCGCGTCGCGCGCCTCGGGCCGCGCCACCGTGACGACGCCCTGACCGGCGCTGAGCACCTGTCCGATCTCGGCGAGGCGCTGGGTGACGACGCCGTCGAACTCCGCCTTCAGCTCCGTGTAGCCCATCTGGTCGCGGGCCTTCTGCAGGCTCGCCTCCGCCTGGGCGAGGCGGGCCTGGGCGGTGTCCCGGCGGGCGATCGCCTGATCGAGGGTCGCCTGGCTGACGGCGTTGCCCGCCATCAGGCGGCGGGAACGGGCCTCCGCGGCAGTGGCGTTCTCCGATTGCGCCTTGGCATCGGCCAAGTCCGCCTCGGCGCGGGTGAGATCGAAGCGGGACACGACCGGATCGAGGGCGGCGAGGCGCTGCCCCGCCTTCACCAGATCGCCCACGGTCACGTCCCGGGCGACCATGCGGCCGGGGATCTGGAAGCCGAGTTGCGACTGGTAGCGCGGCTCGACGGTACCGGCGAAGGGGCCGAACATCTCGCCGTCGCGCGGTTCCGCGACGACGGTGAGCACCGGCCGCACGGGGGCGGCCTCGTGCTTCTCCTCCGGCTTGCAGGCGCCGAGGGTGAGGGCGAGTGCGGCGAGGGCCGCACCGGGCAGGATGCGTGGGCGGGTCCGGAGGAAGAGCATCGTCACTGCCTCGCCGCCGGGGCTGCGGCTCCCTGGAAGGTGGGTTGGCCGAGGTCGATGGCCGCCACGGCCTGGCCCGGCCGCAGGAACTGGATGCCGGCGACGACCACGCTCTCACCGGGCTCGACGCCGGATTTCAGCACGATGATGTTCGGCCCATACCGGGCGATCACCACCGGCCGGACGGACACGGTGCCCTTGTCCCGGTCGTGGATCCACACGGCGGGCTCGTTGCCGTAGCGGTAGAGCGCCGACCACGGCAGCACGACCGCCTCCTCGCGCGCGAACTGCGCCCGGCCCACCACCACCGCGCCGAGCCCCATGGCGGGCGGCGTCGAGGCGAGGCCGATCTTGACCCGCACCGTGCCCGTCGAGGCGTCCACGGTGGGCGAGATCTCGCGCACGCGGCCCACCGCCTTCACGGACGGGTCGGCCTGGAGGGTGATGTCCACCGTATGGTCCGAGGGCGGCCGGGCGGTGAGCGCCTCGAAAACGTTGAACACCGCGTCGCGCGCGCCGTCCTGCGCGACGGCCAGCACGGTCTGGCCCGCCTGCACCACCTGCCCGACCTCGAAGGTCCGGGTGGTCACGATGCCCGCCACGCCCGCGCGCAGCTCCGTGAAGGAAAACTGCTCGTTGGCCGTGCCGAGCGCCGCCTTGGCCGATTCCACGGCGGCCTGCGCGGAGCGCAACTCCTGCTCGGCGTTGTCGTAGGACGAGCGGGTGGTGTACCCGCCGCCGAGGAGCTGCTTCTGCCGCTCGAAGGTCAGCTTGGCCTGGGTCAGCTGCGCCTCGGACGACGAGAGCGCGGCGCGGGCGTTGTCGAGGTTGGCGCGCTGGGTCAGCGGTTCCAGCTCGGCCAGCACCTGATCCGCCTCCACATGGTCGCCGACCTCCACCTGCCGCTTCGCCACCTTGCCATTGGTCCGGAAGGACACGTTCACCTGTGCCTGCGCCTGGATGTCGCCGCTGAGGACGACGTCCTCCGGCACCACCGTGCGCCGCGCCTCAATGACCCGCACTCGCAGCAGGTTCGGATCGGCGGCGAGGCTCGGGCCGCAAGCCGCGATCGCCGTGACGGCCAGAAGGGGGACGACCAGGAAGGATCGGTTCCGGTGGCGTGCGGCCATGGGTCAGTCGACGGAGAGAAAAGGGTTCGGACCGGGCTTTCGCCCGTGACAAACCGATACCCCGCCTGTTACCGACCGTCCAGACGGTTTTTAAAAATCGGAGCAGGGCGATGAAGCGTCGGTTGGCCGACCGTGCCGAGACGATCCTCGATGCCGCGCATACCGTCCTGCGCGAACGCGGGGCCGGCGGCCTCACGATGGACGCCGTCGCCGCCGCCGCGGGGCTCAGCAAGGGCGGCGTCCTGCATCATTACGCCTCCAAGGACGCGCTGGTGGCCGCCCTGGTGGCCCGCAAGTTCGCCTCGCTCCGGGCCGGCATCGCACAGTCCGAAGCGGCGGAGGCGGAGGGCCCTCAACGGCTGGCGAGGGCGATGGTCGACCACTTCTGCGAGACCTGCCGGGACGAAGACGAATTCTCCCGCGCCCTGATCACGGCCTCGATCGAGAATCCGGCTGCGCTCGCGGACTACCGGAGTTTCGTCGTGGAGCGGCTGACCCGCCTGTCCGAGGCCGAGGCAGGGACCGGCTCCGGATCCGTGGTGTTCTTCGCGATCCTCGGCCTCGCCCTGGGCCGGGCGCTCGGCTTCTACGACATGCCGCAGGACGAGATCGAGACGTGGAGGAAGGCCCTCACCGCCGTGGCGGACACATCCCAGAAGTGAGATGATCTCGCGTCGCAGGCGGGACACGGCCCTTGGACCGTACGCGGATCCCCCTGGCCTTCGCGGCCCGTTGCGCGCAAAGACCGGCGGCGGATTCCTGACCCGCCGGAGACTTCGATGGATAGCGCCGCCCTTGCCCCCTACGCCCGGCAGGTCCTCGACGACGCCACGCTGCCGGACCTGCCGAACCATTACCGCGGCAAGGTGCGGGATAACTACGACCTGCCCGATGGGCGGCGGATCCTCATCACCTCGGACCGGATCAGCGCCTTCGACCGGGCGCTCGCCGCGATTCCCTTCAAGGGGCAGGTGCTGACGCAGACCGCGAGGTTCTGGTTCGAGCGCACCGCCGACATCTGCCCGAACCACGTGATCGCCTATCCCGACCCGAACGTGGTGGTGGGCCAGCGCCTGTCGATCCTGCCCGTGGAGATCGTGGTGCGCGGCTACCTCGCCGGCACCACCTCGACCTCTATCCTCACCCGCTACAAGGCGGGCGAGCGCGCGATGTACGGCCACCGCCTTCCGGACGGCCTGCGCCCGAACCAAGCCCTGGACGGGCCGATCATCACCCCCACCACCAAGGCCGACCACGGCGGCCACGATGAGCCGCTCACCGAGGCGGAGATCCTGGGCCGGAATCTGCTCACCCCCGAGCAGTGGCGCACCGTCAGCGGGGCGGCGCTCGCCCTCTTCGCCCGCGGCCAGGAGCTGGCGGCCGCCCGCGGTCTGATTCTCGCCGACACGAAGTACGAGTTCGGCCTCGACCCACAGGGCCGCGTCGTCCTCGCCGACGAGATCCACACCCCCGACAGCAGCCGCTACTGGTTCGCGCAGAGCTACCCGGCCCGCTTCGAGGCGGGGCAGGCACCCGAGAGCTTCGACAAGGATTTCGTCCGCAACTGGGTCGTCGCCCGCTGCGATCCCTACAAGGACCCGATCCCCGAGATCCCGGCCGACATCGTGCTGGAGACCGCCGCCGTCTACATCCGTGCCTTCGAGACCATCACGGGGCAGCGCTTCGATCTGCCGGATCCGTCCGTCACCCCGCTGGAGCGGATCCGGCGGAACATCGCGGCCTATCTCGGGACGGGCTGACACGGGAGACGGCGGACGTCCTCGCCGCTTCGTGACAGGCGGCGCGGCTCCACGCGGGAGGCGGCGGAACCGAAGGCGGCGCCACGACTTGAGCCGCCAGGCTTGGCCGGAGACGGCGCTCGCCCCCGCCCCGCCGGGACCGTCCGCCATGCCCCCAGCCGACCACCCAGACACGGCCCGCCGACGCTTCGTCGCCGGTCTCTCCGTCGCATGGGCCGTGCTGTTCGGGCTCTACCTCCTGTTCTCCGGATCCGTCGGCATCGACGAGCTCATCGCCGGCAGCGGCTCGGCCCTCGTCGGCTGCGTGTGGTGGGCCCGCGCCGGGCGGATCGGTGGCAAGCGGTTCGACCATTGGTTCCCGGCGCTGCGGCCGCTGGGCGGCGCCCTCCTGATGCTGCCCGGCGCGACCGTGCGAGTCGGCGCCCAGCTTCTTTCCGTCGTCGTCCGCGGCACGCCCGAGGGCTCCGTCGCCTACCGGCGCGGGACCGACAGCGACTGGGCGACGGCAGACCGGCCGGCCGAGCGCGCCTACGGCCTGATCGCGGCCTCCCTGTCGCCGGACACCTTCATCCTGCGGGACGACGGCGGCGACGGCGGCATCGTCGATCACGCCCTCGCCCGGAAGGACGCCACCGCATGAGCCTCTGGACCGCCGCGATCCTCGCCCTCCTACCGCCCCTGACCCTCGCCGCCGTGCTGACGTGGCGCGGCACGCCGGGCCAGCGCTTCGCCGCCTACCAGCTCGCCGCCACCATCGCGGTGAGCGTGCTGACACTGCTGACCTTCGCCACCGACCAAGCCTCGGTCATCGATCTCGCCCTGACCCTGGCGATCCTCAATTTGCCCGGCACGCTGCTCATGTCGGTGTTCCTGGAGCGTTGGATATGACCGCGCTCGTCGCCCTGCCCCTGGCGCTGGCCGTCGCCGCGACCTGGCTCGCGGCCCTCGCGCTGCTGCGCCAGCCCCGCGCCCTCGACCGGTTGCACGCGGTCTCCTTCCTGAACGTGGCCGCCGGGCTGTTCGTCACGGCGGCGGGCTTCGCGGCGGACGGAGTCTCCGTGCGCTCGCTGAAGATCCTCTTCCTCATGGCGCTCCTCGTGGGCTCCGGCGCGGTGCTGTCCCACGCCGCCGGGCGGGCGCTGCTGATGCGGGAGGGCCGCTCGGCGTGAGCGCGATCCTCGGCGTCCTCCTTTTGCTCACCGCCGCCTCCGGCACCGCCGTGGTGCTGGTGCGCGATCCCTCGCGGCAGATCTTCGTGCTCGCGGCCAACGGGATCGTGCTGACGATCCTGTTCACCGCCCTCCAGGCGCCGGACGTCGCCCTGTCCGAGCTCGCGGTGGGGGCGGTGGCGGTGCCGCTGCTCTTCCTCGTGGCGCTGATGGCCGTACGCACCGGCCACCGCGAGGAGAATTCCGGCGAGGGCGACGCCCGATGAGCCCGCGCCTCCGCCTCGCCATTCTCGGCCTCGCGCTTCTCGCGCTCCTCCCCGGCGCGGCGGCCACGATCGGGCACCTGCCGGATTTCGGATCCACGATCGCGGCCTACGGCGAGACGATCAACGCCATCGCGCCGGGCGAGCGGCACGTCGCCAACATGGTGAGCTTCATCAACTTCGACATCCGCGGGCTCGATACCCTCGGTGAGGAGTTCATGCTGCTCGCGGCCATCACCGGCACCGTCGTGCTGCTGCGGGGCAAGCGGGGCGAGGGCAACACCGACCGGGCGATGCGCCTGCACGGCCGGGCGATGCTGCCGCGCTCCGAGGCGGTGCAGCTCGCCTGCCGCCTCACCGGCCCCCTCCTGATGATGTTCGGCCTCTACGTCGTGCTCCACGCCACCGTGACGCCGGGCGGCGGGTTCCAGGGCGGCGTGATCCTCGCCTCCGGCACCATGCTCGCCTATCTCGGCGAGGGCTATGCCGGGTGGCGCGACGCGGTGCGCAGCCACTGGCTCGACGCGATGGAGGGCGGCGGCGCCCTGCTCTTCGCCCTGTGCGGCCTCGCCCCCATGCTGGTCGGCGCCGCCTTCATGCAGAACGTCCTGCCCTACGGCACCTTCAAGGACGTGTTCTCCGGCGGGCTGATGCTCGTCGAGAATGCCGGCGTGGCGCTCGCCGTCTGCGGCGGATTCACCCAACTCTTCCTCGAATTCATGGAGGAGACGCGGGTGCCGGACGGCCCCGAGGAGCCCGGAGAGGACAGCGCGTGACCGGGGTTTCCCTATGACCTGGCTTCCCTATGCCGTCGCGGCGTGGCTGTTCGCGATCGGGCTCTACGGCCTCGCCTCCAGCCGGAACCTCATCCATCTCGTCGGCTGCCTCTCGGTCTGCCAGTCGGCGACCTACGTGCTGCTGCTCGGTCTCGGCTTCCGCTGGGGCAGCATCGCACCGATCTTCTACGATCACCCACCCGGCACGCCCGCCGTCGATCCGGTGATGCAGGCCCTGGTGCTGACGGACATCGTC
This sequence comes from Methylobacterium aerolatum, assembly GCF_022179085.1. Lineage (GTDB taxonomy): Bacteria > Pseudomonadota > Alphaproteobacteria > Rhizobiales > Beijerinckiaceae > Methylobacterium > Methylobacterium aerolatum. Next base: position 9,338 of record NZ_BPQE01000020.1, on the reverse strand, counting down.
GTCGGCGCGACGCTCACCGCCCTCCTCCTCGTCCTGACGGTGCAGGTCTACAAGCGGACGGGGACCCTCGACCCCGAGCAACTGAGACCCCTGCGGAAGCGCCGCGGCGCGGCTTCGAGCCAGGATCGCGCCCACCCGGGGCGGGCCGCATGATGATCGCCCCCCTCCTCCCGGATTGGCCGGCCGAGATTCTCGCCCCCCTGCCCGTGGCGCTGCCCCTTGTCGCCTGCGCAACGATGCTGGCGGTCGCCCACTACCTGCCGCCCCGCCTGTTCGACATCGTCAGCACCCTCACGGCCCTGATCTGCGCCGCCCTGAGCGCGCTGATCGCCCATCGCGCCGGAGACGGGACGGTGGATTACTGGTTCGGCGGCTGGACGCCCCGGAACGGGATGGCGCTCGGCATCGGCTTCTCGATCGACGCGGCGAGCGGCTGGATCGCGGCCTTCATCGCCTTCCTCTACGCCTGTACCTTCGTCTTCGCCTGGGGCTTCTTCGGCCGCACCCACGGGCATTTCCACATCCTGATGATGCTCTTCCTCGCGGCGATGACGGGCTTCTGCTTCACCCGCGACCTGTTCAACCTCTTCGTGTGGTTCGAGGTGATGAGCGTGGCGGCCTTCGCCCTGACCGCCTACCACCTGGAGGAGTCCTCGATCACCGGCGCCCTGAACTTCACGGTCATCAACAGCCTCGCCGGCTTCCTCATGCTCGGCGGCATCGGGCTGCTCTACGCCCGCACCGAGACCCTCGACTTCGCCGGGATCGCGGCCGGCGTCGCCAAGGCGGGCCGCGATCCCGTTGTGCTCGGCGGCTTCTGCCTCGTGGCGGCGGCCCTGATGATCAAGGGCGCGACGGTGCCGTTCCAATTCTGGCTCGCCGACGCCCATGCCGTGGCGCCGAGCCCGGTCTCGGTGATCTTTTCCGGGGCGATGGTCTCCCTCGGGATCCTCGGCCTCGCCAAGCTCACCGCCGCCGTCTTCCTCGGATCCGAACAGATCCGCGGGGCGGTGCCGACGCTGCTCGTCAGCCTCGGGGCGGTGAGCGCGGTCCTCGGCGGCTGGATGGCCCTGCTCCAGCGCCACCTGAAGCGGCTCTTGGCCTTCTCCACCATCTCGCATGCCGGCATCATGCTCATCGGCATCGGCACGCTGTCGGCCGGGGGCACCGGCGGCCTGCTCGTCTACGTAGTGGGGCACGGGCTGGTGAAGGGCGGCCTGTTCATGCTCGCGGGCATCCTGCTCGCCACGCGGGCGAGCATCGACGAGATCGCCCTGCGCGGCCTCGGCCGGGGCATCGGGCCCGCCGGGATCGCGATGGCCTCGGCCGGGCTGCTGCTGGCGGGTCTGCCCGTGGGTGTCCTCGACCAGGGCGCGCGCCTGCTGCACGGGGCCATGGAGCACGAGCATCCCCTGGCGCTCACCGCGACGGTGGTCGGCGGCGCCCTCACCGGAGCGGCGGTGCTGCGGGCGGCGGGGCGCATCTTCCTCGGCCTCGGCGAGGATCCCGGCGACGAGGCCGGCGCGCCGAGCGAGGAGGAACGGGAGAAGGCCGACCGGCCGCTCTGGCTGATGCTCGCTCCCTGCTGCGCGATGCTGGCGCTGGACGTCGCCCTGCCCTCCGAATGGGTGCGCGACGTCGTCCAGAGCGCGGTGCCGGCCTTCAGCCGCAACACCCTCGCGGGACCGCTCACCGACGGTTCGAGCCTGCCCGCCTGGACCTCCGTCGGCGGCGCCGTGGCGCTGGCGGGCTACGCCCTCTTCCGCCATCGCTTGCCCCGCCCGGTGACCCGGCCGCTGAGCGCGACGCAGTCGCAACCCGCCCGGCTTCTGGAGGCGTGGCACAGCGGGCTCATCGGCGATTACGTCGCGTGGCTCGCGGTGGGCCTCGCCGTCATCGCCGGGTGTCTCGCCCTCGCCTGAGGCGCGCGGCTCGGAGGCGGCCCGCCCTCCCCTCAGGCCGGGCGGCCGTCCACGAGGGCAAAGATCAGATCGTCGTAGGTGTCGATCAGGGCCGGGCTCTCCGCGTGGTATCGCTGAATCCGCGCCCGCTGGCTGGCCGTGTACTCCGCCCAGGTCTCGTCGTGGCGGGACAGCGCCGCGACGAGTTGGTGGGTCGCGGCCTGGAGGTCGTTCCCGGGATAGTAATAGCCGAGGTCGGCTATCGCCTCCGAATTGTGGATCAGCGGATACCCCTGCCAGCAGCATTCGAGGTACATGTAGTTCAGCGGCAATTCCCACTGATGGGAAATGACGATGTCGGTATGCCCGCTGAGGAATTCCGGCGTGGTCATGCGGCCGATGAAGCTCGCCCGCCCGGCCTTCACGAGATCGAGCTGGTTCATCAGCAGGATGAATTCCGTGCTCGTGCTGGCGAGGGCCTGGGCGTTGGTGACGTGCAGGAAGGCGATGCGGTCCGGCACCTCCCGGAAGGCGCGCTCGGCGATGAAGATCGGGTAGAGGCAGAACTTCAGGACATCGACATTCGGCTCCATGACCGAGAGCCGCTTGGGGCCGAGCCGCGGGCGATACGCGCCCCCCTCGGGCAGGTGCCGGGCGCTCGCTTCGAGGGCGGCGGGATCCCAGACAAAGGGCACCTGTCGGGTCGGGCAACGCCGGAGCGTCTCGAAGAAGCCGCGGTTCAGCGTCCAGAGTTGCGGGATGATCCAGACTTCGTCGTATCGCGGATTGATGAAGACGAAGTCGTAGAGACGCCGCCCGAAGATCATGGCCTCCATGTTTTGGACGTACTCGGCCCCGCAGCAATAGCTGACGATCTTCGTGCCCTGACGCTTCAGCAGGTCGGTCTGGTCGGGGTCGATCTGTCCGCCCAGTTCGAAGAGCACGTCGAGCCCCTGCCACCCATCCGCGAAGCGCCTGGTCTCGAAGATCGTGAGGTCCCAGGGCAGATCGGCCGTGAGCGGAACGTCGGTCGTGTTCAACAGCAGAACGTGGTGGCCGTGCGGCGAGCCCTTGAACAGCTTCGCCAGCGCCAGGGCGTTCTGCTTGATCCCATTGAGCCACAGGCTCTCGGCCGTGCTGCCGAGGCCGAGGGTGATGCCGATCCGGAGGGGGCGACCAGCCATGGATCGCCCCTCAGGCCGCCGACGGGATCGTGGGCAGGTCGGAGGGCAACGAGCCGTCCGGGTCGCCCGTATAGGCGCGCCAGATCGCTTCGCTGTAGGACCGGATGTTCCGCTCGGAGGCCGGATCGGTGGTGGCGATCAGGCGCCGGCCATCGGCCTTATAGGCTTCTAGATTGAGGTCGTGCTGCTGCTTGGCCTGGATCAGGGCGCGCCCGCCATCCTGCGGATCGAAATCCGCGTAGCGGTAGCCACATCCCTCGAGCATGTCCGAATTGTGGATGAGCGGGTAGCCGTAATACAGCGCTTCGTAATAGACGTAGTTCTGCGCGTTCTCCCAATGATGCGAGACGATGGCATCGGCGTATTGGCCGAGGATCGTGTAGATCGGGAAGCGCGCCTCGAAGGTGGCGACACCATCCTGAACCATCTGCGTCGCCTGCGCGAAGTTGATGAAAATCCCGTTGTCGCGCAGCGGGATGGTATTGAAGATGCGGATGTGATCGAAGGCGCCCGGGCGCAGGCGATAGGCGACTTCGCTGGCCAGGATGGGGATATGGCAGGTCTTCACCGAACAGATGTTCGGTTCGATGATCCCGACGCTCCAGCGGGTCTTGCCGGGCTTGTAGTGCAGGCTCGCGCCCCCGAGCTTCTCGGCCACGGTCCGCTCCACCAGGGAGGGCGACCAGAGGTGCTGCATCACCCTGACTGGCGCCCGATAGCCGGTCTCGTAATAGCTGCGGCAGGTGCGGGCGAAGGCCGGCAGGGTCCAGATCTCGGCATAGGGCGCGCCCGAGATCAGCAGCGCCGGCGGCAGCTCGAAGGCCATCCGCTCGCAATCGATGATGAAATCGTTCGCCACCCGCATGGCGATCACGCGCCCGCCGCCCTCGGCGAAGCCCTTGACCCAGGCGGCGTCGAGCTGGGCGCTCAGCTCGATGACGAGGTCGAGGGTGTCCTTGGCCTCGGCCATCGTGACGACATCGACGTCGGCGAAGGCCAGAAGCTCCTTTGCCGCCTTAGGGTCGCCGTCCCCACCGGCCACGATGCAGCAGCCCTCGACCACGGGCGAGCGCTTCAGCAGATCGAGGAGGAAGAACGAGTTCTGGAAGATACCGTTCTCCCAGAGGGTCTGGTTCTCGTCGCGGATGTAGAGGGTCACGCCGACCCGCAGCCGCGTCTTGCCTCGGCCCTTCGCGGAGGCACCATCGAGTGTCTTCGCAGCTTTCACGCGAATCTCCGCCGGTCGCCAGAGGATACGAGGGTGGTGAGCAGGCGCGCGTAGGTGTCGATGTTGTTGCGCCCGGTGGGGGAGAGGGCGTCGATCGCGTGGCGCGCGCGGCGGCGATACTCGACCAGCCCATGGTCGTGCTGGTCGATCGCCCGGGCCAGCGCCTCGGCGCCGGCGGCCACCTCGCAATCCGGGTAATAATAGCCGAGTTCTTTGAACATCGGTGAATTGTGGATAAGCGGATAGCCGCCATGCAGCGCGTCGAGATAGAGGTAATTCTGCGGGCAGTTGATCTGATGGCTGACGACGACGTTCTTGCCCCGGCCCATGGCATGCGCAAAGTAATCCCGCGCAACCAGCTCGCACTTACCTTTCTGGTAGACGTCCATGTTCTGCATCAGATGGACGAATGACGCGTGCGACATCATCCTGTCGGTGTTGTGGAAGATCAGGCGGCCGATCGCGTCGGGCCGCTGCCGCTCGAGCGCCTCGCAGATCATGATCGGGACGAGGCCCATCTTGATCGGCGACAGATTCGGCTCGAAGATCGCCGGATTGACGTTGCCGGGGCGCAGGGAGCCGGGGGTATACCCGAAGAGTGGCCGCCCCTCGTCGTCGCGCAGGAAGGTCTCCTCCAGGAAGCGCGGCGACCAGAGGTAGGGGACCTCGCGGATCGGACAGCGATACATCGTCTCCATCATCGGAGCGAAGATCATGTCCTTGGCCAGCACCCACACCTCGTCGAAGCGCTCCGGGTTGAGGAAGAAGCCTTCACGCTTGAATACGGTCGGCTCGACGAGGGCCACGTAGGGCTGGCCGCAGAGGTGCAGGATGGCCTTCCCGCCGCGACGGCGGATCCGCCGCATCCACTCCATGCTAACGGCGCCGCCCAACTCGATGGCGATATCGATCGAGTCGGTGACCTCGGCGGGCCAGACCAGGGGAATCGCCCGCCCTTCAGCGTCGAGACCCGCGGGGTGATCCTCCTTGTTGCCGCAGTTCAGCAGATAGACGGCCTCGACGAAGGGGATGTTCTGCAGCGTCTTCGCGAAATGGTAGATGTTCTGAACGAGACCGTTGCTCCAGACATGCTGGTGCTCCCCGGTCATGATCGAGACGCCGATGCGCATCGCTCACCCCCTCCCCTCGGCCGACGGCTTGGCTACTGGGCCCGCAGGAATTCGAGCGCCGGCCGGGCGCCGGTGGTCGCGAACGCGACCTTGGCTTGGCCGACGCTGAGGCTGGTCCACGCGACGCTCACCTGGGGTACGTTGAGCAGCTCGTCGAGGAGCGGGTTGTCGAGCGGCGCCGAGACCGTGCACAGGGCGGGCTCACAGCTGCCGAAGTCGAAATGGCGGGGCGCCCGGCCCTCGAACTGGATCTCGACACCCGACTTGATATCCACCCCCGTCGGCGTGTGCGTGAAGAAGGTGAAGGCGTCGCCGCGCTTGGTCACGCCCATGATGACGATCTTGCGCTGATCGGTCTTGTCCCGGGCGACCGGAATGAGGGCCACGCAGTTCGACGGATCGGTCGGTTGCTGCTTCTTGGCACAATTCACCGTCCAGTTCTCGAACCGCGTGGTGACGTCCCGCGGCGGCTCGGCCGGAGCCTGTTGGGCGGCCTTGGCCGGCTCGGCCTTCTTGTCCGCCGCAGGCTTCTGGGCGGCGTGCTTGACCGCCGCAGGCTTGGCCGGGGCACTATGATGACCTCCCGCGGCGGGGGCGGGCGTGGGTGCAGGTGCCTGCGCAAAAGCATCCACGGTCGTCACGCCGTAGCCCAGCAGAAGGGCGCAGAAACCGGTCGCGATTGCAGTCGAAGTCCTCATGGCTGATCCATTCCGTTTTCATTGCAGAGGGAAGACGGCGGCGGAAATCCACGACCGCGACGGCTGACTGATTTTGACGAGATCTTTTCTGGGTAAGACACAATGGCCGCCCTCGCGCCATTCTCGCCATCCATTCGAATATCGAAACTCTGTTCGAGCTCGAATGATCGCAAGACAACGAGGGCGTTATTGCCCGAATATCACGCGATAGCTCGCGCCTTTACTGGCATCGTTGATCTCACCGGCCTTCGGATCGATCCGGATGCATTTATGGATCCGCCCCTGTGCATCACCGCAATCGATGACTTCGTAGTTTTGCGCCTGTGGAATGGCCTTCATGACCGACGCGATGTGAATGCCCGTCAAAGCCATGATATTGGCGGCAAGGCATATGAAGATGAGAAAGAGTATATTCTGCTTCAAACTGCCAAGCATTTTCCACTCCGCCGCATTGATGAGGTGTCAAAAGCATCCGAAGGCGCATCCGCAAAACACGAGTTGGCCCGCCTTCAATTTCAAAAGGTTGTGATGCTCGCCGATCGCCAGATCGGCGTCCTTTACTCTTGGAACTATCGCGACCTTGACCGTTCAAATCACGGAATACTTCGCGTGCGACGCCGGGTATTCGACCGACGACGGCTGGCCCGCCGACGAGCCGGAGGAACGACGCACCGAACCCTGAGCTCACCAACCCTGGGTGCTGGCCTTGAGGGCGTCCGCGAACCCGTCTCCCAAGATCGTGTAGAGGGGCGCCGCCGCCTTCTCCACTTTCTCGTTCTTCTCGGCTTTGTGTTTTTGCTTCCTGGACTTCGCCTTCGGATCAGGGGGTGGCGCCGGCTCTTCGGCCGGGACGAAGATCGAAGCCGGCTCGCCGGCGTTCAAGGTGAAGACCAAACGAGAATCCAAGGGAAACATGTATTTGCATGTCGCGTCGCATTGCTGGCTCGTGGCGACCGTATTGTATTCGACCTTGACGGCCCTCCCGTCGATCTGCGCGATATTACTGGACTTGACCGAAATAGGACGCCCCTCCGCGACGTCCTTCGCCAACACGATCATGACGGCCGGAACACCGGCATCGGTCGTCGCGATCAGGATGGATCCATCGGGTCGCCCATCCGTGCCCGGCAGAGTCGAGAGAAGATTGCACACGCGCTTTTTGATTTTGATGATTTCCTGGCACTTCGCGTACCAAGCCTTCGAATTGAATTCACGCAGTTGAATTGAGCCCTCCTTGAAGAGAGATTCGTCGATTGCAGGCGTGGCGATTGGATTCTGTGCGAAAGCCGGGATGGCCAAGACACAAAATCCGCCGACCAGGGCGGCTGTCAGTTCGAATCGCCAGTGCATATCCGGACCAGTAGCATGTCGTTTCCGATCAGTACAGCCAAGATATCGTGATTTTATTATCAAATGATGTAGATACTACTGGTTGTAAATTCAATATCGATTTCAATTGCTACTAATTATTGTCGTCGTTCGCTCCGTAGACCGTTCCACCATTGCCTCAAGCTGCGGCTTGCCGGCAGCCCCCCGTGCCGACGGCCACACGGAAGGGATGCTGGGCTCGCTCGGAGCGGCCGTGCGAGCGGTGAGCAGTGCCTCAGGCGCGTCCTTCGCTAATGCCGATTTCGTCGTGCCTCGTTGAACCCATTCGGGAACAACTATGCCTTCGCGTGGCCGGCCAGCTGCCGTCACGCGAAATGCGCCGCATGTCGGGTGACACGCGACGCGGGAGGACCGCGAGGATCAAGCCGCCGGGACGCTCCAAAAGCGTCCCGGCGAAGGGCGATCACCAGCTGTAGGTGAAGCCGCCGGAGACACCCATCTTGTTGACACCGGGAGCGTAGGACAGCGAGGCGGTGCCGCGCCATGCGCCATCCTCGGAGGTGAAGCCGTAGCCTACCGCCATGGCGCCCTGACCGTCATAGAAGCCGCCGCCCATGCCCAGGCTCTGAGACCCGGGCCTGTCGCTGAACCGCATCTGGCTCATCGCGAAGGCCGAAGCAGTACCGCCGGAGGCAATATTGCGATTCTTCGTGATCTGCTGCTGCAACGCGGCCGTGACGACGTTCAGGTTGTTCTGCATCGAGGTCAACCCTGTATCGAGGGCGTTGATGGCGCCACCAACACTGGAATAGTTCTGCCCCTGGACACGATACGAGGGGGCCGTGATCGTGCCGGTGGCGGAGTTAAAGGTTGCACCGCCGCCCAGGGCCGAAGCCAGGTTGTTGCCCAGAGTGTAGATCTGACCACCGTTGATGGCATCGGTCGAACTCGCCGCCAAGCTTCCGGCGCCCACGTTATGCAGGACGACCGGCCCCGTTCCCGAATTGGGCTTGAGGTAGAGGTCGTTCGGCGTGGTGCTGGCAGAGCCCGGCGAGGCCACCCCCGTTCCGTAGCGGATCGGGCTCTGAACCCCGCCGTTGGCGACGGCCGTGGACAGGGCCGCCACGGAGCTGTTGGTCGAGTCGAGCCCGGTCGAGAGGGAAACCACGCCGGTCGACAGGCTGCCGATCGACACAGTGGTCGAACTCAGGCCGGTCGAAAGCGAGGTGATCGAGCTCGTATAGCCTCCGATGCTGCTGGAGAGGGCATTGACCGTGCTGTTGGTCGTGCTCAGACCCGTCGAGAGAGACGCGACCGAACTGTTCGTGTTGCTCAACCCGACGGTCAGCGAGCTGACCCCGGTCGAGAGGCCCGCCACCGTGGTGGTGAGGCTTGACAGGCCCGTCGACAGGGAGCCGTTGGATCCCGCCCCCGAGGCGGCGAAGGCCGTCGACAGGGAGGCGAGTGAGCTGTTCGTCGCGTAGAGCTGCGAACCGTTCACCGCATCCGTCGACGTTGCGCTGACCGTCCCCACCCCGACGTTGGTGATCCGCTGAGCGACACCCGTCCCATGGCTTGCATCATAGGCGTTGAGGGTCGAGTTCCACTGCAGCGCATCTTGCCTCAGCGAGGTGAACCCGGTCGACAGCGACGCCACGTTGCTCACCGTCGTGCTGGCCCCGGTCGAGAGCGACGCGATGTTGCTCGACGTGGTGCTGTAGCCAGTCGAGATCGCCGCGACCGTGCTGGTCGTGGTGCTCAAACCCGTCGACAGGGACGCCGTGGCACTCACCTGATTGCTCAGCCCCGAAGACAGCGTCGCCACCGAGCTGTTGGTGTTACTCAGCCCCGTCGAGAGAGACGCCACC
>NZ_BPQE01000019.1 GCF_022179085.1 Methylobacterium aerolatum | reverse complement strand
CACCGAGGAAAAGAGCTTTCTGGCGGGCGTGGCGCTGCACGTGTTCTAGCTCTTCCTCGGGAAAACCTGGATCGTACGGCGGCCCCGTCTTGGCGAGAGAAGCAATCCAGGGCAGCGGGCCGTTTCCGACCATGGCGCATCCCTGGATTGCTTCGCTCCGCTCGCAAAGACGGAGGGGAAGCGACCCTTCCGGCCAGACACTGAGGTGCCGGAGCGCAGCGGAGGATTTGGAGGAGCCTTTCAGACGGCGCAGCGCTCTCTGGAGCCCTCCTTCGAGGCGGCTTCGCCGCACCTCAGGATGAGGGCGATGAAGGGGATGGCGGCATCTCGAACGAGCCCGGCCGGTCACGGCGCACCGCCGTGGACATCACCCGGGCAGCGAGACCGTCCAGGCCGCGTCGTAGGTGAACTCCTCGAGGTTCACCCCGCCGCCGGCGCGGTCCACCACGACGAAGTTCTGCCGCTCGCCGAGGGGCGTCAGCACGCCGTGCCACGTGTTGGGGGCGTAGCACACGCCCTGCCAGGGCGCCGTGAGGAAGGCCTGCGGCCGGCCCGGGCGGCCGTCCTGGTCGGGGCAGACGATCACGAGGAAGGGCGCGGCGTTCAGGGGGATGAAGGCCTGGGAGCCGAAGGGGTGACGCTCCACCAGGGAGAAGGCCAGCGGGACGGGATAGGGCGCGGCCTCCACGAGGCCGATTACGGCGCGGGCCTCCTCGCCGGAGACGCGGATCTCGGCGAGGTCGTGGTAGCGCAGGGCCATGCCGGCATTCATCGCGCGCGGCGCCACGCTCCGCGTGTCGATCACCGAGCCGAAGGGCGCGAAGACCTCCGCCGTCAGCGGGCGGGTGGTCAGCAGGCGGTCGCTCACCGGGCACCTCCCTGGAGGCGCAGGGCCGGGTGGCGGTTGACGTCCTTGTAGAGGAGGTAGCGGAAGGGTCCCGGCCCACCCGCGTAGCAGGCCTGGGGGCAGTAGGCGCGCAGCCACAGGAAGTCGCCCGCCTCGACCTCGACCCAGTCGCGGTTCAGCCGGTAGACGGCCTTGCCCTCGAGGATGAACAGACCGTGCTCCATGATGTGCGTCTCCTCGAAAGGAATCGAGGCACCGGGGCGCAGGGTCACGATGTTGACGTGCATGTCGTGGCGCAGGTCCTCCGGCGAGACGAAGCGGGTGGTCGCCCAGGCGCCCTCCGTGCCGACCATGCCCACGGGCTCCACCGCCGATTCGTGGGTGACGAAGGTGGTGGGCGCCTCCAGGCCCGGCACCGGCTCGAACACCTTGCGAACCCAGTGGAAGCGCAGGGGCGTCGCGCCGTCGTTGCGCAGGCTCCAGGCGGTGCCGGGGGCGAGGTAGGCGTAGCTGCCCGGCCGCAGGGGATGCGTGCCGCCCTCGGCCTCGAGGCTGCCCTGGCCGTCCACCACGAACAGCACGCCCTGCGCGGTCGGGTCGGGCTCGGGCTGCGCGCTGCCGCCGCCGGGGGCGACCTCCATGAGGTACTGGGCGAAGGTCTCCGCGAAGCCCGACAGGGGCCGGGCGAGGATCCAGGCCTTGGTGCCGGTCCAGAAGGGCAGCGCGCTGGTGACGATGTCGCTCATCACCCCGTGCGGGATCACGGCGTAGGCCTCGGTGAACACCGCACGGCCCGTCATCAGGGAGGTCTGGCCGGGAAGGCCGCCGCTCGGCGGATTGTAGGGGGAATGCGTCATGGCCCGATCCGAAGGAGATGCCGTCGGCGAGGGGCGGCGCGGCCCGCGCCGCCCCTCGCCGACAATGAGCCAGATTAGCGCCGGAAGACGCTGGATCTGCGGGGAAATTTCGTTGACACCTTCCGGCGAATTCTGAAGATCCCCGGGATGATTTCGCTGGAGAGCATCCGCATCTTCATGCGCTCGGCCGAGAGCGGCAGCTTCTCGGCGGCCGGGCGCTCGCTGCGCCTCTCGCCGTCGGTGATCAGCTACCGGATCCAGACCCTGGAGGAGCATCTCGGCTGCCTCCTGCTCACGCGGACCACCCGGCGCATGAGCCTCACCGAGGCGGGCCGCATCTTCTACGACCGCTGCCTCGACATCACCGCCGCCGTGGAGCAGGCGGAGAAGAGCGTGGAGACCGCGGGCGCCGCCCCGCGCGGCGTCCTGAAGGTCACGGCGCCCCTGGGCCTCGGCCGCCGGGTCGTGGCGCCCCTCGTGCCGCAGTTCCGCCGGAGGCACGGCGAGACGGACGTGCATCTGCGGCTGTCGGAGCATCTCCTCGATCTCGTGCAGGAGGCGGTGGACGTGGCGATCCGCCTGTCGCAGATGCGCGACTCGACCTTCACCCTGCGCAAGGTCGGCGAGATCGAGCGCGTGCTCTGCGCCGCGCCCTCCTATCTGGAGCGCCACCCGGCCCCCGCCGAGCCGGCGGACCTCTTGGAGCACGATTGCCTGCTCCTGCGCTTCCCCGGCTCCGAGCAGTTCCGCTGGACCCTCACCGCCGGCGAGGAAACCGTGACCCTGCCGGTCTCCGGCCATATCGACGCGGACGACGGCGACACCCTGACCGAATGGGCGCTGGCGGGGGAGGGCATCGTCCTGAAGCCGCTCTTCGAGGTCGCCGGTGCCATCGCCGAGGGGCGTCTGGTGCCCCTCCTGCAAGGCACGCCGCCGACCTCGGCGACGCTCGGCCTGCTGTACCCCTCGCGAAAGATGCTGTCGGCGCGGACCAAGACCTTCGTGGACATGGCGCACGAGGCGCTGCGGGCGCACGTGGCCGAGCAGCTCGCCCTGGTCGGCAAGCGGGCGGGCTGACGCTTCGCCCGCCCCGTCGCGCGCCGGGCGAAGCGAGGACGGCGAGACCGGTCAGGCCGGCTCGATCAACGCCTCCAGCCGCAGCGCCGCGATGCGCCCGACCTGCCGCAGGGCCTCTTCCCGCTCCGCGCCGGCCCCGTTCTGCAGCCGCTCCTCGAGGCGGGCGAGGATGGTCTCGCGGTCGAGGCCCTTCACGGCGATGATGAAGGGAAAGCCGAACGTCTCGGCATAGGCCCGGTTCAGCGCCTGGATCCGCTCCACCGTATCGGCCGGCGCCGTGAGCAGGCCGCTGCCGCTCTGCTCGCTCCGGGAATGGGCCGTCAGGTCGCCGCGCTGGGCGGCGCGGCCCGCGAGTTCCGGGTGGGCGCGCAGCAGAGCGAGTTGCCGCGCCTCCTCGGCGCCCGCGACGACCGCCTCCATCGCCCCGTGCAGGGCCGTTCGCGATGCGAAGGGCCGCTGCCCGGCGACGGCCTCCGCCACCCAGGGCGAGTGCTCGTAGATCTCGGCGAGCTTCGCGACGAAGGCGTCCCGCGGGAGCGCGTTCAGGTCGGACAGGGCGATCATCGGGACGGATGGCTCCTACAGGGGCGCGGGGTGATGCTCGGCCCAGTGCCGGGCGATGTCGATCCGCCGGGCGACCCAGACGTCGGGATGGGAGAGGACGTGGTCGAGGAAGCGCGCCAGGGCCGGCAGGCGCGCCGGGCGCCCGACGAGGCGGCAATGCAGCCCGATGGACAGCATCTTCGGGGCCTGCGCGCCCTCCGCGTAGAGGCAGTCGAAGGCGTCGCGCAGATGCGCGAAGAACTGTTCGCCGGAGGGGAATCCCCCCGGGATCGAGAAGCGCATGTCGTTGGTGTCGAGGGTGTAGGGCACCACGAGGTGCTCGCGTCCCCCCACCCGCACCCAGTAGGGCAGGTCGTCGGCGTAGCTGTCGGAATCGTAGAGGAAGCCGCCCTGCTCCACCACGAGGCGGCGGGTGTTGGGGCTGTCGCGGCCGGTGTACCAGCCGAGCAGCCTTTCCCCCGTCAGCCCCTGGATGGTCTCGACGGCGCGGGCGAGGTGCTCGCGCTCCACGTCCTCCGGAACGTCCTGGTAGGGCAGCCAGCGCCAGCCGTGCCCGGCGATCTCGTGCCCGTCCCGCAGGAAGGCCTCCGTGGCGGCGGGGTTGCGCGCCAGCGCCTGGGCCACGCCGAACACCGTCAGCGGCAGCCCGCGATCCCGGAAGAGCCGCAGCACCCGCCAGACGCCCGCCCGGGAGCCGTACTCGTACAGGCTCTCCATGCTCATGTGGCGGCTCGGGAAGGGCAGGGCGCCCGCGATCTCCGAGAGGAAGATTTCCGCGTGGGGGTCGCCGTCGAGGACGGAGCGCTCGCCGCCCTCCTCGTAGTTCAGCACGAACTGCACCGCGACGCGGGCACCGCCGGGCCAGCGGACGGCGGGGGGGGTTTCACCGTAGCCGAGGAAGTCCCGCGGCGGGTCGTCGGGGCGAGGGAAGGTCACGGGTGGGATCCTGGGCGGGTGGGAGGGACGGGCGTTACCGCGCGGCGAGCCAGCGGGCCAGCTCGTCCCGCTCCTCGGGCTGCATGTCGGTGATGTTGTTCGGCGGCATCGCGTGGGTGAGCACGGCCTGGATGCGGATGGCCGGGGCGAAGCGGGCCACGTGCTCCGGCGTGTCGAGCAGCACGCCCTTCGGCGCGGCGGCGAGGCCCGGCCAGAGGGGCTCGGACGCATGGCACATGGAGCAGCGCGTGCCGATCACGTTCATCACGGCCTCGTCGACGGGGAGGGCGGTCCGGGTCGTCCCCTGAGCCGCCGCCGGGGCCACGAGACTCGCGGTCTCGGTGGGCGAGGGGGAGGTCGCCTCCCGGTCCCCGAGGCCGACGCGCTCGCGCATCGCGGGGGAGGTCGCGACGCTGATCGCCACCGCCGCGGCGATGCAGGCGCTCGCCACGCCCCAGGTCCACCAGCGCTCGCCCCCGCCCGCGTTGCGCACATTGAAGAAGTGCCGGACCACGCCGCCCGCGATCACCACGAGGCCGACGATCATCCAGCTGAGGGACGAGGACCACGCCATCGGGTAATGGCCCGAGAGCATGAAGAACAGCACCGGCAGGGTCAGGTAGTTGTTGTGGGAGGAGCGGTTCTTGGCCTGCTTGCCCCAGGCCGGGTTCGGCACGCGCCCCGCCACCAGCTCCGCGATGGCCTTGCGCTGGTTGGGCATGATCACGAAGAAGACGTTGCCGGTCATCCAGGTGGCGATGACCGCGCCGGTGTGCAGCATCGCCGCCCGGCCGGAGAAGACCTGCTGGAAGCCGTAGGCGAAGGCGACCACGGTGGCGAAGACGGCGCTCGCCAGCACGAGGGGCCGGTTGGCCAGGGCCGACCGGTTCAATCCGTCGTAGATCAGCCAGCCTAGCGCCAGGGCGCCGATGCCGACGAGGGCGCCGGTGAGCGGCGTGATCGCCCGGACGGCGGGATCGATCAGGTAGAGGTCGGCCTGCCCGTAATAGACCCAGCAGAGCAGGAAGAAGCCCGAGAGCCAGGTCGAGTACGATTGCCATTTGTGCCAGATCAGGTGCTCCGGCATCCGGTCGGGCGCGACGAGGTACTTGCGCACTTGGTAGAAGCCGCCGCCGTGCACCTCCCAGGCCTCGCCGCCCTTGCCCGCCGGGATCGCGGGGATCGCGCGCAGGCTGGCATCGAGGTGCATGAAGTAGAACGACGCGCCGATCCAGGCGATCGCGGCGACGACGTGGGTCCATCGAATGAGGAACCCGCCCCATTCATGCAGAATCGGATCCATCAGACGCCTTCCTCCGCGTGTCGTCGGGCGGGACCGGATCCGGTCCGCCCGTCGGCCCATATTGTCGTCCGGGCCGCAGCAAATGGTGTGCCTCGAACCGGGCCCGGCGGCGAGCCGTCGCCGCGCCAAGCACCTTCAAAATCGTTTTGAAAATCGAGGGCGCTTTTCGGGTTGCCGGGGCGGGCCGCCCCATGCTCGTCTCGCGCATCGCCACCGGCCCGGCCGGCCTCCCCCCGGGTAGGGGCAGGGGCCGCGGGCGTCTCGTCAGTCGGACCTCGCCGCCATGGGCCACCTCTCCACACACGTCCTCGACACCGCCTCGGGCCGACCGGCGGCGGGGGTCGCGATCGAATTGCGGCGCTTGGCCGAGGACGGAACCGGGGTCACGCTCGCCACGGTGACGACCAATGCCGACGGGCGGACCGATGACGCCCTCCTGTCCGGCGACGCCCTGACGGTCGGCACCTACGAGCTCGTCTTCGCCGTGGGCGACTACTTCGCCCGCCTGGGCCACGGCGGCGAGCGGCCGTTCCTCGACCGGGTGCCGGTGCGCTTCGGCGTCTCCGATCCGGCCGCCAAGTACCATGTGCCGCTCCTCATCACCCCGTGGAGCTACTCCACCTACCGGGGCAGCTGAGGCGGCGCCCCGCGCGCGGGCCCAATCTTCGGGCAGAGAGGATCAAACGGCGCCGTGATACGTCTGTGTCTGGGTTTCCACGGCCGGGGGCAGGGTTTGTGAGTGTCGGACTGATCGCCCTTCTCGACGACGTCGCCTTCATGGTGAAGACGGCGGCGGCCTCCCTCGACGACGTGGCGGGCCAAGCGGCCAAGGCGGGCACCAAGGCGGCGGGCGTCGTCATCGACGATGCCGCCGTCACCCCGCGCTACGTCGTCGGGTTCGCCGCCGAGCGCGAATTGCCCATCGTCGGCAAGATCGCCCTCGGCTCCTTGAAGAACAAGCTCCTGTTCCTCCTGCCCGGCGCCCTCCTGCTCAGCGCCTTCGCCCCCTGGGCCATCACCCCGCTGCTGATGCTGGGCGGCGCCTACCTCTGCTACGAGGGGGCGGAGAAGGTCTACGAGGCGATCGTCCCCCACGAGGACCACGGGGAGGACGAGCAGCAGGCCGGTGCGGGCAACGCCAAAGCCTTCGAGGACCGCCGGGTGGCGAGCGCCATCAAGACCGATTTCATCCTGTCGGCCGAGATCATGGCGATCACCCTGGCCGCCCTGCCGGAGGGCAGCGTCGGGATGAAGGCGGCCGTGCTCGCCATCGTGGCCATCGGCATCACGGCGGGCGTCTACGGCGTCGTCGCACTGATCGTGAAGGCCGACGACGCGGGCCTCGCGATGGCGCGCAGCCAAGCCGGTCCGCCCTTCGGCCCCCTCCTGCGCGGCCTCGGGCGGGGCATCGTCAGGGGGATGCCGATCCTGCTCGGGATCCTGGCCGTCATCGGTACGGCGGCGATGATCTGGGTCGGCGGCGGCATCCTGATGCACGGGCTCGAGACCTACGGCGTCGCGGCGCCGGCCCACCTCGCCCACGAGGCGGCCGATTGGGCCGCGAATTGGGCCGGGCAGGCCCTGCCCTTCGCCAAGGGGGTCGTGGAATGGCTCGTCACCGCGCTCGCCTCCGGCCTGATCGGGCTGGTGGTCGGCGCCGTGCTGATCCCGCTGTCGGGCTTCGTCCTGGCGCCCGCGTGGCGGGGCCTCTCCCGCCTGTGGCGCCCGGCTTCCTGAGATCCTCGCCGGGAGGCCCTGTCTCCCCTCGAACTCCCTCATCCCGAGGCGCCGGAGCGGGGCGGGGGCCTCGAAGGAGGATTTCGGGGGTCGCGGAGCCCTCCTTCGAGGCGGCTTCGCCGCACCTCGGAGACTGGCCGAGAAGGTCCTGGTGGCCCGGTAAGCCCTCCTCGTCTTTGCGAGCGGAGCGAAGCAATCCAGGGATGCGCCACGGTCGGAAACGGCCCGTTGCCCTGGATTGCTTCGCTCCGCTCGCAAAGACGGAGGGGAAGCGACCTTTCCGGCCAGACACTCAGGAAGAGGGGGCGCGGTTGGAGCGACGACCTTTCCGGCCGGACACTCGGGATGAGGACGGGGACGGGAAAGCGCCGACTTAACGGTCGGACGCCGTGCGTGGAAACGGAACGATCGCGTGAACCTCCGCCACGGCGCACAGCATATTCGACCCGCTGAACCACCTCATCCCGCTGAAATCTTTACCCGGTCGGCCGATAGACTGCCGTCGAATGATCGCGACGGAATCAGGATCGGTCTGCCGATGCATGTGAGGCTTCGCCTGGACGGTCGCCATCCCCGCCGGTGGCATCGGGATCTCGTGCGCCGCCTCGGCGCGGCGGCGGACACCACCGTCGAGGTCGAGTTCGCCGCCTCCGGTCCCTCGGCGCTGCCGGGCAACGCCGAGACGCTCTTCACCCTCGAACGGCTGATCTTCGGCCTGCCCGCCCGCGCGGCCTCGGCGCCGCTGACGGCTTCGGAACGGGCGGGCCTGCCGGCCGTGACCGGCCGTGCGCCGGACCTGATCCTCGACTTCGCCGGCGACTTGGCCGGTAACTTGGCCGGCAACTTGGCCGGCAACCCGGACGGCGCCGCGGACCCCCGCACCTGGCATCTCCGCTACGACGGGCAGGACGGCGAGGCCGGGCTGCTTGCCTCGCTCCTCGCGGGGCGGGCGCCCTGGGCCACCGTCTCCGAGGGCGGCCGGGCCGTCGCCTCGGCCCGGCTCGGGACGGAGATGCAGGGGCGGGTGGCCACGGCCTTCGACGACGGGCTGGCCCACACCGTGACGCTGATCCTCGCCGCGCTGAAGGACGCCCCCGGCGCGGGGCCGAGCGGGGCGCGCCCCCCTGCCGCGCCGGTCCCCGACCTGTCCCCCGGCGCCCTGGCGAGGCGGGGAGGGCGGATGCTCGCCCAGTCCATCGTCCAGCGGCTCTACCGGCTCTGTTTCCGGGCGCCGCACTGGCGGGTCGGCTGGCGCCACCTCGACGGGCCGGGGGTCGTGGACCTCCAGGGGCATCCGCCCTCCGGCTGGGCCACGCTCCGCGACGACGGCCATCGCTTCTACGCCGACCCGTTCCCCCTCGCGCACGGGGGAACGACATGGCTCTTCGTCGAGGAGTTCCCCCACGCGACCCAGAAGGGCGTGATCTCCGCCGTCGCGATGGGCCGGGACGGACCGGTCGGGACGCCGCGCCCCGTCCTCGAGGAGGCGCACCACCTCTCCTACCCCTTCGTCTTCGCCCGCGACGGCGCGATCTGGATGGTGCCCGAGAGCAGCGCCGCCGGGACCATCGACCTGTACCGGGCCACGGCCTTCCCGGAGGGCTGGGAGAAGGTGGCCACCCTCGTCCAGGGGGTGGTGGCGAGCGACGCGACCCTGCTGGAGCAGGAGGGCCGGTGGTGGCTCTTCGCGACGGTGCGGGATGCCCCCGTGGGCGCGCCCCTCGGTCTCGGCTCCTACTCCGACGCCCTGCACCTGTGGTCCGCCCCCGATTTCCGGGGACCCTGGACGCCCCATGCCCGCAACCCCGTCCTCATCGACATCGCCTCCGCGCGCCCGGCCGGGGCCATCGTCCGCCGGGCGACGGGAGGCCTCGTCCGTCCGGTGCAGGATTGCACCGACGGCTACGGCCGCGCCCTCGGGCTGGCGCGGATCGACCGCCTCGACGACGGCGGCTTCGGCCAGACCGTCGAGACCGTGCTCCGCGCCGGGCCGGAATGGCCGGGCTCGCGGCTGCACACCCTGAACAGCGGCGGGGGGTTCGAGTTCATCGACGGCTCGGCCCGGGCGCCGCGGCTGCCCTGAACGGTCCGCTCGCCCGGTGCTGGCACCGCGATTGCGGTGCACGGGCGGTCCCGGTCGTCATGACCCAATTCGGGACAGGCTCAGGGCGGAGTATGAGACATGAACGTGGCGTGCCGAGGGGCGCGAACCTATGACGTAGCGGTGATCGGGGCCGGCGTCGCCGGCACGGTGACGGCAGCCAATCTCGCCCGGGCGGGGTACGGCGTCACACTCATCGATGCGCGGCGGGTGCACCCGCCCGAGTTCCGGGCCGAGAAGATCGGCCCCGAGCAGATGGCCCAGTTCCGGCGCCTCGGCGTCGATCGCAGCGTGCGGGCGATCGCGACGCCCGTCGATTCCATCGACGTCGTGCGCTACGGCCGCCTGCACGAGCGGGAGGCGCGGCGGGAGTACGGCTTCTCCTACGCCGCCCTGATCAACCGCCTGCGGGACGACCTGCCGGAGGGCCTCGACCTGACGATCGGGCGGGTCGACGACCTGGAGATCGGCCCCGGCCTCTCCACGGTGACGCTCGCGGACGGCACCCTCGTCCGTGCCCGGCTCCTGGTGATCGCCACCGGCCTCAACGATACCGTGCGCCGCAAGATCGGCCTGACCCGGACCCTCGTCAGCCGCCGTCATTCGCTGTCGATGGGCTTCGATCTCGGCACGCCGCCCGCGAGCTTCCCCTTCGAGGCGCTGACCTATTACGGCGAGGCGTCCGGCGACCGCGTCGCCTACCTGACCGTGTTTCCCATCGGGAACGAGATGCGGGCGAACCTCTTCGTCTATCGCGAGCCGGGCGAGGACTGGGTCCTGGCGTTCCGGTCCGACCCGCACGAGGAACTCGCCGCCCTGATGCCGCGCCTCTCGCGGCACTGCCCCCACTTCGCGATCAGCGGCCCCGTCGAGACCCGCTCCATGGATCTCATGCGGATCGAGGCGCCCGCCCGCGACGGGGCGGTGGTGATCGGCGACGCCTGCCAGACCACCTGCCCGATCCCCGGCAACGGGATCGGCAAGGTGCTGGTCGATGTCGAGCGGCTCCTCGCCCACGTGCCCGGATGGCTCGCCGCACCCCACGTGACCGGCGCGATGACGGCGGAGTTCTACGCCGACCCGGTCAAGGCGGCCTCCGACGCCCAGGCCCTGCGCACCAGCCTCTACGCCCGGTCCCTCGCCGTCGATGCGGGCGGGATCTGGCGCCTGCGGCGGCTGCGCAACACGGCCGCCCGCCACGCCCTCCACGGCCTCTACAGGGTAGGCCGTCGCCGGAAGCCGCAACTCTACGCCGAGGAAGAACACATCGCGATCTGATCCCGCGCTGCTTTCGCGCAGCAGATCTACCGATCGACGGGGATGCGTGCCCGGAACAGCAAATTCCTTAATACAATGTCTGGCATTCCGGGCATCGAGATTGCAACCTTCAGGACGAGAGGGCCTCGGAGTCTTATTGTGAACCACCAGTGGCTCAGCGTGGAACGCGGACCCCGCCAGGTCCCGTCCCAGGGCACGCCGGCACCCGCCGAGGTCCGGTCGTGGTCGCCCGACACCACCGCCGAGATGGGCGACCTCTGGCGCATCCTCGCCCGGCGCCGCCGGACGGTCTTCGCCGTGGCCGCGCTGGTCTCGCTCGCGGCCCTCGTCTACGTCGTCGCCGTGCCGCCGCTCTACACCGCGACCGCGCAGATCCTTGTGGATCCCCGCGACCGGCAGGTGGTGACGAACGACGTCAACCCGAGCGCCCTGGGCCCGGACGGCGGCGTCACCCAGGTGGAGAGCCAAGTCCGGCTCATCGAGTCGGACGTGGTCCTGTCCCGGGCGGTCCGGGCGGCCGACCTCACCGCCGATCCGGAATTCGGCGCGCCGGGCACGGGCCTCATCGCGCGGGCCGTCCGCCCCCTCCTCGACCTCGTCGGCCTCACGCGCCAGAGCGACGGCCCGTCGAAGGCGATCCGCCTGCTCCGGCGCAAGCTCGCGGTGAAGCGGGCGGACAAGGTCTTCGTCATCGACGTCATCGTCACGACGAACGGGGCCGAGAAATCCGCCCGGATCGTCAACGCCATCGCCGAGGCCTACCTCGCGGACCAATCCAATGCCCGCTCCGACGTGGCGCAGCGGGCGGCGGGCGAACTGGAGGCGCGGCTCAACGACCTGAAGGCCAACCTGACCCAGGCCGAGACGAAGCTGGAGCGCTTCAAGGCCGAGAACGGCCTCCTGTCTTCGTCGGGCCGGATCGTGGGCGAGCAGCAGCTCACCGACGGCAGCGTCCGCCTCACGGCGGCCCGCACCCGGGTCGCCGAGGCCCGCAGCCGCCTCGAGGCCCTGCGCGACGCCCGCGGCAAGATCGTCGACCGGGGCGCCCTGCCGGAGGCGATCCAGTCCTCGACCATCGACCGCCTGCGCTCGCAATACGCCGAACTCGCAAGCAAGGAGGCCGACCTGCGCACCCAGCTCGGCGACCGCCACCCCTTCGTCCGGGCCGCCCGGACGCAGCGGGACGAGGTGAAGCGCCTGATCGACCTCGAACTCGACCGGGTGGTGCAGGCGACGGAGGTCGAGTACCAGCGCGCCCTGTCCAACGAGCAGAGCCTGTCGGCCGACCTCGACACGATGAAGAACGAGCTGATCGAGCGGAGCAAGGCCGCCGTGCAGCTCCGGGAGCTGGAGCGCGAGGCCGACGCCGCCCGGTCCGTCTACAACGCCTTCCTGCTCCGGTCCCGCGAACTCGGCGAGCAGGCCGGCGTGAACCCCACCAACGCCCGCATCATCACCTGGGCCCGCGCGCCCGACGACAAGAGCTGGCCCCTCGGCTTCCTCATCCTCGGCGCCGGCCTCGCCTTCGGCCTCGGCGGCGGCGCGGGGCTGGCCTTCTTCCAGGAATACCGGCGGCCGACCGTGCTCTCCCGGCGGCAGTTCGAGCGGCTGCTCGGCATCCCGGTGCTCGCCCTGCTCCCCCCCGTCTCGCGCCGTCCCACCCGGGACGGGCCCGCCCCCGACACCGAGGTCTCGGTGGCCCTCGACACCCTGTTCGCCTACCACGAGGCCACCCATCGCGGGGACGCCCTCAGCCTGCTCATCGGCGGCCCGGCCTCGGAGACGAAGGCCAGCCGCGGGGCGATCGAGCAACTGGCCGCCGCCGCCACGGCGCGGGGCGAGCGCGTGCTGATCGTCGATGCCGTCCCCGGCGGCAAGGCGGCGGAGCCGGGCCTCCTCGAGATCCTGCGCGGCGACCGGCTGCTGGGCGCCACCGTCGTGGCCGATCCGGCCACGGGCGTGCGGCGCCTCGGCCTCGGCCGGGCCGGGCGGACCAGCCGCTCCTCGGTGGACGAGGACATGCTGCGGCAGTTCCTCAAGGAGAGCGGGCGCAGCTTCGACCTGATCCTGTTCGATTGCGCCGCGATCCGCAGCGCCCTGCGCCTCGGGCCCATCGTCTCGGCGGTGGACGGCATCCTCGTCGTCGCCCGGTGCGGGCAGACCTACCAGAGCGACCTGATCGACTTCGCCAAGTCGGTGGCCTCCATGCGGCGGGCGGTCAACGCCGCGCTGCTCTTCGACGGCCGGGCGGCCTGATGCTCGACAGGCTGCCGTCGGCGGCCTGGGCGCCGCCCGCGCCGCGCAGGCTCCTCCGCCTGCCCGCGAATGCCGGCCTGCTCGTCTGCGCCGTGCTGGTCCTCGGCGTCTCGGGCGGGCTCCTATGGACGCTCGGCATCAATTACGACGGGCTCACCGGCAGTCCGGTCCAGAAGCTCCACCCGGCGACCTACCTCGCCGCGATCCTGTTCGGCCTCGCGATGCTGCGCGCGGGCAACCCGGTCGCCCACGGGGCGCGGAGCTGCGCCCGCCATCCGGCGAGCGTCGCCCTGTTGGTGGCGAGCCTCGCCTACTTCCTCAACATCGTCCTGCGCGGCGCGCCGGGCATGGCGGGGGCCCTCGACACGTTCCTGCTGCCCGCCCTCGTGACGATCCTGATCGTCGATGCCGACGAGGAGACCCTGCGGCGCCTCGAATGGCTGACCCATGCCGTCATGACGGCCAACGCGGTGCTGGGCCTCGTGGAGTTCGCCACGGGGCAGCGCTTCTTCCCCTACCGGCTCGACGGCGCGATCTTCGAGACCGACACCCGCT
Organism: Methylobacterium aerolatum; assembly: GCF_022179085.1. Lineage (GTDB taxonomy): Bacteria > Pseudomonadota > Alphaproteobacteria > Rhizobiales > Beijerinckiaceae > Methylobacterium > Methylobacterium aerolatum. The sequence goes on along the minus strand of NZ_BPQE01000019.1, from coordinate 9,010 downwards.
CGGCGGCGCTCCAGGGGCATCCCCTCGGCAACGCCACCCTCACCGCCTGCTACGTGCTCGCGCTGCTCTCCGGAGGCGGGCGCCTTCCGGACTCCGTCCGCATCGGCTTCGTCCTCCTGCAATCGGCCGCCCTCGTGACGTTCGGCGGGCGCTCGGGGATCGTCATCACCCTGCTCCTCGGGGGCGGGCGGGTCGGCCTTCTCCTGTTCCGGGCCCTCGTGCGCAACCGGATCTCGCTGCCGGCGGCGATGCTCGCCGCCTTCGCCCTGCCCCTGGTGCCGCTGGCCGTGGCCGGGCTCGTGGCGGGGGGCTTCTTCGACTCGCTGGCGGGCCGGTTCGCGGCCGACGGCGGCAGCGCCAACGCCCGCGTGGAGATGTTCGCCCTCTTCGACCGCATCCCCCTGCGCGACCTGATCATCGGGCCGGACACGGCCCTGGTGGAGACCCTCCGGCGCATGAACGGGCTGGAATGGGGCATCGAGAACCCGATCATCCGCACGCTGCTCTACCAGGGCGCCGTCGTCACGGTGGTCCTGACGGTGACCACCGCCCTGTTCCTGCGGGAGGTGGCCCACCGCTGCCGGCCGGGCATCGCGCTGCCGATGATCGCCTTCCTGATCCTCATCAACACCTTCGAGAGTCTCGGCGGCAAGACGACCCTGCTCGCCAAGTTCGCGATCCTGCTGCTGGCGCTCTACCGGCCGCTCCCGCGCTGGGAGCGTGGCCGCTGAGGCCCCGCTCGTGCATCGATCCAGTCGGAAGCATTAGCCGAGACTGGAAGAATTGATGCGAAAACCATGAGCCAGGGCAGACACGCATGAACGAAGCGAGCGCGTCACTGCACTAGCCCGGATCCCCCAGGCCGAGCGCGGCGAGGAGTTCCCCGTCCCATCGCCCCGTCGCCGCATCGACGAGGCCGAACCCGTCGAAGAGGTTCCAGAGCGCCCAGCCGAAGCCGTGGGCCTCGGCGCTGCGGCGCACGTCGGACAGGTAGGCGAGGCGGTCGGCCCGGCCCGCGCCATGGTAACGGTCGTCCGTTCTCAGGGCCCCGAACTCGCCCATGACGATCCGTTCGGGTGCGATCGCGTGGCGCCGCGCCCACGCGCCCACCGCGTCGAGATAGTGGTCGATCCAGGCGCGGTCGGGGGAGCCCTCGAAGTATTCGGCGAGCTTGCGGCGGGTCAGGGCCTCGACCTCAGCCGACCCGGCGGCGGAGCGCGCGGTGTCGCGGCGCATCTGCCCATGCACGGCCGCCATCGTCCGATCGAGCGTGCCGGAGCGTGCCGGCCACGGGACGCCGGTGAGGTCGCGGTAGACCGGCTCGCCCATCCACGGCGCACCCTGATGGGTGAAGAGATACGGCTCGTAGAAGTGGAAGCCGTAGAGGAGGGGGGCGAAGCGTTCGAGCGTCGTCGGATCGAGGGCCGACAGGCCGGCGATCATGCCCCCGCAGGCCCCCGTGGCCAGGAGCGGCATCGTCGGCGCCTCCGCCCGGGCCGCCGCGAAGAGCCCCGCTTGGATGGCGTTCCACTCGGCGGCCCCGCAGGCCTGCGGCGGCTCGTTCACGGGTTCGAGCACGAGGCCGCCGTGGCGGCGGTAGCGCCCGGCGAGGTCCGCGACGAACGCCGTGTAGGCCCCGAGCAGGGGCGCGTCCCGGCGGCCGTAAAACGCATCCGGGTTGTAGACATGGGTCGCCCCATTCGCCTGGACGTTGAGGACGAGGGCGAGGTCGGCGGCCCGCACGGCCTCGACCGCCCGGTCGAGCTCGTCCCTCAGCGCGAGCCGGTTCGTCCCGGTGAGGGCCACGAAGGGGCCGGGATCGAGGGGCAGGCGGACGAAATCGAACCCCGCCGCCCTGAGCCGCCGCAGGTCGTCCCGCGTCGGCACGGGCCTGTCGGTCTGGAAGGCGGGCCAGCCGTAGTCGCGGCTCGGCGGCGGGAACTCGCGGGTGAGGGAGAACCACGGCCAGAGGCTGATGCCCCGCCGCAGCGACGGCACCACCGGGGCGGCACGCGCCGGGCGGGCGCTGCCCGAACCGAGGGCGGCGAGGCCGCCGAGGCATCCGGCCCGGAGGAGGCCGCGCCGCGAGGGCGCGTTCAACCCGCCGTTCCCGTGGGCCGGCCCTCGGCCGTCGCCTGGCGCAGCCGCGCGGCGGCGCCCGCCCGCGCGGCGCCCCCGTGGAGGGCGGTCAACTCGCTCTCGTACTGGGCCAGGATGTCGTCCCAGGCGAAGCGCCGGGCCTGGATCCGGGCCTCCTCCCGGGCGCGCCGCACGAGGCCGTCGTCGGCCAGATGCTCCTCGATCCGGCGCTCGCACGCGTCCGCATCCGCGAAATACGCCTGGCCGCCGCCCGCCGTCCCGCGGTTGAACGGGTTGTCGTGGGCGATGACCGGCGACCCCGCCCAGAGCGCCTCGACGAGGGACGGGTTCGTCCCGCCCACGGTGTGGCCGTGCATGTAGGCGCGGGCATGGAAGCGCAGGGCCGCGATCCTGTCCTGCTCGTAGATCCCGCCGGGGAAGATCACCTCGCCGCTCGCCGCCTCCCGCACCGCGCGGTGGTAGGGGATCCGGTCGTCGAGGGTGCCGAGCACCACGAGGGTCATGCCCCGCCGGCGGCGCGAGAACGCCTCCACGATCGTCAGGATGTTGTTGTCGGGCTCGATCCGGGCGATCGACACCATGTAGCGGTCCGGCTCCAGGCCCAGGGCGCGGACCGGTGCCTCGGGCGCGGCCGTCACGGGGTCGCCGCCGTAGGGAATGGTGACGATGGCCCGCCGGGGCCGCCGGGTCGCGAGGTGGTCGGCGATGGCGGGGTGATCGGCCACCAGGCGGTGCGACGACCACGCCGCGATCCACTCGTTGACCCAGAACCACGCGCGGACCGCCGGGCTCCATTTCGGCCGCCGCCACTCGATGCCGTCCATGTTCGTCAGGATCGGCCGGCGGAACAGGCGCAGGATCGGCAGGAACAGCGCGCTATTGTAGCCCAGGACGAGGCACACCCCGTCCCGGCGCGCCGCGTCCCACACGCACTGGAGGTCGAATTCGAGGGTCGCCCGCGGGCCGGTGGAGGCCACCTCGACCTCGATCAGCTCGATGCCCTGCCAGAACCGGGACGTGATCCGGTCGGTCACGCGGTCGACCTCCTTCTGGCAGTAGACCTTCACGTTCCAGCGTCCGGCGAGATACAGCGCCAGCTTCTCCGCGAAGGTCTCGAAGCCCCCGTGGTTGGCCGGAATGCCGCGCGTGCCGAGGATGAGGAGTGTGGGACGCCCGTTGCTCACCGTTCTCTGTCCTTAGGTCACGAGGGATCCGATCCGGGACGCTTTCCCAAAATCTAACATCGGCGGAAATTTTTTACTGCTTTGGAGCACATCATCCGACCGCAATGATGTATTAGCAAGCGGCAAGCCACGGCACCGCGCTTGCATTATGGCCCGATGTCTATTGTTTCGGTCCCGCAGGGAAACATGAATCACAGGGCGACCCGGATCACCTGCGTCCACCAGGGCTGCGAGCTGTACGGATCCGACCGGAGCTTCATCGAGAGCGTGCGCGTCCTGCGGGAGCGCTTCCCGGAGGCGGACATCGACGTCGTGCTGCCGGGCGACGGACCCATCGTCGGGGCGCTGGAGCCCTACGCCTCGTCCATCGCGATCGAGCCGCTGTGGATCCTGCGCCGCCGCCACTTGCCGCGGCTGATGACGCTCGGCCTCGCGACCCTGCCGCTGGCGGTGGCCCGGGCCCTCCGGCGGATCCGGCGCAGCGACGTGGTCTACGTCAACACCTGCGTCGTCACCGATTACCTCCTCGCCGCCGGCCTCGACCGGCGGCGCACCCTGGCGCATCTCCACGAGATCGCGGAGGGCCCGGTGGCCCTCGGCCTGCGCCTGCTGGTCCGCCTGAGCGGCGCCCGGCTGATCTTCAACTCGCGGGCCACCCAGGCCGCCTTCGCGATCCCCGCCCCGCGCCCGCAGACCGTCATCTACAACGGCATCGCCGATCCCGGCCCGGCGAAGACCGCCGCCTATGACGGGAGCCGCCCCCTGCGGGTGCTGATGCTCGGCCGGATCAGCCGGATCAAGGGGCAGGACGTGCTGGTCGAGGCCTTGAGCCGCCTGCCCGACGCCGTGCGGTCGCGGATCGCGGTGCGGATCGTCGGCAACGCCTTCGAGGACGAGGCGCGGGAGGCGGCCCTGGCCGCCGCGATCGAGGCGGCGGGCCTCTCTGGCCAGGTGCGTCTCCTGCCCTTCATCCCCGACCCCTCCGCGCATTTCGCCTGGGCCGATATCGTGGTCGTCCCCTCGCGGCTGCCGGAATCCCTCGGGCGCGTGGCGATCGAGGGGATGGCCCACGGGGTGCCGCCCCTCGTCTCCGACATCGGCGGCCTGCCGGAGGTGGTGGCGGACGGGGAGACCGGCTGGACCGTGCCGCCGGGCGATGCCGCCGCGCTCGGCGAGGCCCTGGCGCGGATCGTGACCGCGCCGGATGCCTGGGCGTCGTTCCCGGCCGCGGGGCGCCGCCGCTACGAGCGCCTGTTCGGGCAGGAGGCCTGCGGCGACGCCCTGGCCGCGGAGTTCGGCCGCGTCCTGTCCGGCCCCGGCACCGCGGTCCCGGCCACGCTCTCGACGGCGGCGACGCGATGAGCCCGAACCGCGGACGCCTCGCCCGATTCGCCGTGACGCTGCTGGGCGAGGTCGTCCAGAGCGGGTTCCACTTCGCCCTGAACATCCTGCTCGTGCGCTCCCTGTCGCAGCACGATTACGGCGTCTTCGCCATCGTCTTCCTGGCCGGCGGCCTCGCCCTCACCTACGTGCGGGCGCTGGCCGGCGTGCCGATCTCGACCTTCCTGCCCGCGCACCGCGACCGCCGGGCGGGCCGGGCCATCGACGTGACCTTCGGCACGGGCGCGCTCACCGTCTCGGCGGTGGTCGGCCTCGGGATCGCGGGGTTCCTGGTGGTGGCCGACACCGTGAACCCGGTGGCGGGCGGCGCCTTCGTGATGCTGTGGTGCCTGCGCAGCTACCTGCGCCTCGCGCTCTACGCCAAGAACCTCGCCGGGTTCGCCACGGCGAGCGACGTCACCTTCGCCCTCAGCGGGACGGCCCTGGCGTTCCTCCTCGTCCACGGGGACGACGCCGCGCGGACCGACGGCGTGTTCGTCGCCCTGGCCTGCGCGCACGCGGTGGGCATCGCCACGGCGCTGCTGGCCCTGCGCGAGCCGATCCGCCTCAGCCTGAAAGCCTCCTCCTGGCGGCGCTACCACGCCATCCGGCGCGAACTCGGCTGGTCCCTCGTCGGCGTCACGACGACGAACCTGCAGGGGCAGGGCCAGACCCTGGCCATGGCCCTGCTCCTGGGCCCCGACGCCTACGCGCCGATCGCCGCCGCCCTGATCCTGTTCGCCCCCCTGCGGCTCGGCGCGGCGGCCCTCGTCAACATGACCCAGCCCGAGATGGGCGCGCAGATCGGCCGCGGCGACCGGCGGGGCGCGATCCGGCTCGCCAGCCTGACGGCGGGCCTGCTCCTCGTCGGTTGCACCGCCTACGGCGTGGTCCTCCTCGCCGCGATGCCGCTGATCGAGACGCACTTCTTCGCCGCCCGGTTTTCGGGCCAGGATTTCGGGTTGATCGTCCTCGTCCTCTGGGCCGTCGTGACCGTCTCGCTCACCTACGCGCCCCTGCGGGTCCTCCTGGAGATCGCCCAGGAGTTCCGGTTCCTCGCGGCCCTGTCCGCCGTCGCGGCGGTGGCGGGGCTGGCGATGGTCTGCGGCCTGCTCCTCACGGTGCCGCCCGCATGGTCGCTCCTCGGGCTCCTCGTGTCGGAGCTCCTCATCCTGTTCGGCTGCGCCGCCGTCCTTCGTCCCGGCCGGGCGGGCGCGGAGCGCCCCTCCGTGCATGTCCCTCCGTCGTGCCCTCCGCCACCCCTCGCGGCCCCGACCCCCCGCGTGACCCGAGCCCACCCATGAGCCTCGCCACCGCCCTCGCCGAACCCCGCACCCCCGCCCGGGCCGCCCCCCGGTTCCGGGCGAGGCGCCTCGCCTCCCTCGACGCCGCCGCCGCGGCCTGGGCCGACCTCGCCGCGCGGGGCACGCTCACGGCCTATCAGCGGTTCGACTGGATCGCCGGGGTCCTCGCCCATCTCGCCGGGCCGTCGCGCGCCGAGCCGGTCTTCATCGAGGTCAGCGAGGGGGAGACCGGCCGGGTCGTCGCCCTCGTGCCGATGGCGCGCCTCCGCCGCCGGGGGCTGCGCACCCTCACCTGGCTCGACCTGGGGGTCTGCGACTACGCCGCCCCCGCCCTCGCGGCGGGCGTGACCTTCGGTGCCGCGGAGGCGGCGGCCTTCTGGAAGGCCGTCCGCGCGGCCCTTCCGCCGGCGGACCTCGTCCGGATCGAGCGGATCCCCGCCACGGTCGGAGCCCGCGCCGGCGCCGGCGCCGATCCCGTGCCGAACCCCCTGGCCCTCCTGCCCGCCGCCCGTCCGATGGCGATGCAGGCCTCGGGCGTGGCCATCGACGGCGATCCCGCCACGCTGCTGGCCCGGCTGTGCCGCCCGAGCACCCTCAAGGATCTCGGCAAGCAGCGGCGGCGCCTCGAACGCGCGGGCGCCGTGCGCGTCACCCGCGCCGACACGCCGGAGGCGGTCGAGGACCTGTTCCAGGCCCTCGTCGTCCAGCGCCGGACGCGGTTCGCCGCGATGGGCCGGTTCGATCTTTTGGCGCGCCCCGAGGTCCAGGCCTTCTACCGCGACGCGGCGCAGGCCGGCCTCGCGGGCGGCCCGGCCCGCCTCCTCGGCCTCGCGGTGGACGGGGAGTGGATCGCGGCCGCCTATTGCCTCGTCCACGGGGGCGTCTTCCACGGCATCCTTCTGACGACGACGAGCGACGAGCGCTGGCGCAACGCCTCGCCCGGCGCGCAGATCGTGACCGAATGCCTCCGCTGGGCCCGGGAGGAGGGCCTGCACTACTTCGACTTCACCGTCGGCAACCACGCCTACAAGCACGATTTCGGCGTGGAGACCGGAGACCTTTGGACGATCCGCCGAGCCCTGACCCCCCAGGGCTTCGCCGTCCTCGCCGCGCTGCGCGCCGGAGACGCCCTGATGGCCGCCCTCGACGCCCGTCCGGCGCTCCGCGCCCGCCTGCAGAGGATCCGCCGGGCGATCCGGAAGCTCTGAGGGGGCCCGCCGCGTCGGTTGCTGGCGACGTCCGCGCCCTCGCCGGAGCCGCCGACCTTGCTGTCGCTGCCGAGGGAGTTGACCTCGTAGGGCGTCCCGCCGCGGCCCGGCTCGTCGCGGCGGCCCTCGCCTTCGGCCTCCAGTGGGGCCTGCGGGCGCTCCATACCCGCCTGCGCGGCCGGATCGGGCACGGGCTCGGCGGCGTGAAGTTCGTCGCCGCCGCCACCGCCCGGATCGGCCTCGCCCGGGTGCCCGTGCCGATCATCGTCGCCAGCCTCGCGGCGCCGGCGGTGATCGCCGTCGCCGGTCTCGCCGACCATCACCACGTCCGGGTCCTGGCGCAGGATCGAGCGGAGCGCGGCGGCGAAGTCGAGGCCGATGCCGGCATGGGCCTGGACCTGGTTGATCCCGGCCATGCGGTACTCCACCGGATCCTCGGCGGTGACCACTTTGATTTGCGGCCCGTCGAGGCGCGTCAGCGCCGCGTAGAGCGTGGTGGTCTTGCCCGAGCCGGTCGGCCCGGTGACGAGGACGAGGCCGTTCGGACGGCCCGTCATCGCCTCGATCCGGGCGATGGCCGGGGCGTCGACGCCGAGGCCGGTGGGGCCGTCCACCCGGCGCGAGCCGTCGAGGAGGCGCAGCACCACGCTCTCGCCTTGGGCGGTGGGCAGCGTCGAGACGCGGATATCGACCTCCTAGCCCCGGTCCGGCGCCTTCATGCGCCCGTCCTGGGGCAGGCGCCGCTCCGCGATGTCGAGCCCCGCCTGGATCTCGATGCGGGTGGTCAGCGCCAGTTGCAACGACTTTCGCCAGCCGCTCCGCCTCGATCAGCACGCCGTCGATCCGGTAGCGCACCCGCATGTCGGCCTCCTCGGCCTCGAGGTGGATGTCGGAGGCCGGAGAGTTCGAAGGCCCTGCGCACGAGGCGGGCGGCGAGCCGCAGGATCGGCGCGCCTGGCTCGCCACGTCCTGCAAACGGGCGAGGTCGTCATCCACCGGGCCGTCCTCCTCCGGAGGCGCGTCGCAGTAGACCGTCCGGTGCAGGCGCTCGAAATGGTTCGGACCCACGAAGCGACGGGCGACGGGCCGGTCGGCCAGGTGCGCGAGCGCCTCGGCGATCTCGCGATCGAAGGAATCGACCACCGCCACGGCCAGCTCCCCAGGCGCCGCCGCCGCCGAGGCCCGCCTCCTGAAGGCCCGCCCCTTGCAAGCCAGCCTTTCGCAAGCCCGCCCCTCGGAGCTCCGCCGCGCCCGAGCCCTGGCCGAAGCCGCGGCCGGGCCCCTGGCCCGGGGCCGTCCCACCGCCGAGCGGGGCGATCCCGGCGAGGCCGCCACGATCCCCTGAAGGACGGCCGCGGGTTCCTTGGCCGAGCGGGTCTGGATCCGGTACACGAAGAGCTGCCGCTCCCGGTCGGCGGCGAGGGTCCCCAGCTCGGACAGCCAGACGCGGGCGCGGTCGAGAGGGGCGGCCCGCGAGCTGACCACGAGCACGGCGCTCAGCGCCTCGTTGGGCACACTGCAAATAAATCACCAGAAAACAACGATCATAATAAAATTATGATCAGTCTTACGACAATTCAAATCGTCCAACAGTCATCAATTGGCGTCGTCCCCGTGCGACCGCCCGAAGACAACCCATGATGGGCATACCTCGCTGATGGCCCGGCGGATCGACCGGCCCCGGTCCGGCCGATGGCGCGACGGAGGCCGATGGCCGGGGCCGGGACTCCGTCCCCGCCGCCCGAACCGCCGGGGCGGCACCCTTCGGTTGACTCGGGTTGGGAATTCGCGATTCTAACGGCGGTCCTCACAGACGGATCGACCGCGCCCGGCG
>NZ_BPQE01000018.1 GCF_022179085.1 Methylobacterium aerolatum | reverse complement strand
ACGACCTCCCCCCGTCATTGCGAGCGGAGCGAAGCAATTCAGGGATCCGCCACGTCCGGAAACGTCCCGCCGCCCTGGATTGCTTCACTGCGTTCGCAATGACGTCGTGGCGTTGTGGGGCACGGCGCCACCGCGAGCTCACCCGCCGTCACGACCACCCCCCGTCATTGCGAGCGGAGCGAAGCAATTCAAGGAGACGCCACGTCCGGAAACGTCCCGCTGCCCTGGATTGCTTCACTGCGTTCGTACAGACGACGCGGGGTGCAGTGGCGAAGCGCGTGTCAGGCGACCTGCGGCTCCGCGTCGGCGCAGGTGAGCCGCAGGCGGGCCGCGTCGAACATCGTCTTCAGGGTGGTGGAGACGTCCTCCACCGCGACGAGGACCGAGAGCTTCTGCTGCGTCGCCCGGTCGGCCAGGTCGCGCGCGGCGCCGAGGAGCAGGTCCTCCAGCCGGGACAGGTCGTCCCCCACATCCTGCCCGGCGGGGTCCCGAAGGGCGGTGAACCGCGCCAGGGTCGCCGCCAGGGCGTGCTCCAGGACGAGGGTCTTCACCCGCTCCTGAAGGAGTGCCCGCTCCTCGATCCTCATGGCAACGCCCGCCGATTCGTTCCTTCGAACGAATCTCTCACACGGCGGCATTCGCGGCTGCATCCATTGTGCAACAGGCGTATTCGCAAGCTTTCGCCCGCGGGGATTGCACTCACAGTCGCCGCAAAGCCACGCTCTCGATCCGGTGGCTCGCCCCCTTGGTGAGGATCAGGCTGGCCCGCTGGCGGGTGGGCAGGATGTTCTCGCGCAGGTTCGGCAGGTTGATGGTGGTCCAGAGCCGGTCGGCCACGGCCAGGGCCTCGGCCTCCGGGATCTCCGCGTATTTGCGGAAGTAGGAGCGCGGGTCGCGGAAGGCGGTCTGGCGCAGGCGCATGAAGCGCGTGACGTACCAGCGGTGCAGGTCGTCCTCGTGCCCGTCGAGGTAGATGGAGAAGTCGAAGAAATCCGACACGAAGGGGATGGCCGTGCCGTCCTTGGGCAGGCGGGCCGGCTGGAGCACGTTGAGCCCCTCGACGATCAGGATGTCGGGGCTCTCCACCACCCGCTCCTCCCCCGGCACCCGGTCGTAGACGAGGTGGGAGTAGAGGGGCGCGCTGACGCTCTTCTGGCCGGATTTCACGTCGTGCAGGAAGCGCAGGAGCGCGGCGGTGTCGTAGCTCTCAGGGAAGCCCTTGCGCTCCATCAGCCCGCCCGCGGCCAGCTCCGCGTTGGGGAGCAGGAAGCCGTCCGTGGTGACGAGGTCGACCTTCGGCGTGTTGGGCCAGCGGGCGAGCAGGGCGGCGAGGATGCGGCCGGTGGTGGACTTGCCCACCGCCACCGAGCCGGCGAGCCCGATGATGTAGGGCAGCTTGGTCTCGCGCTCGGCCATCAGGAAGCGCTGCGTCGCCTTGAACAGCCCCTGCGTCGCCGCGACGTAGAAGGACAGCAGCCGCGACAGGGGCAGGTAGATCTCCACGACCTCCTCGATCGAGATCGGGTCGTTGAGGGATTTCAGGCGTTCCAGATCCTCGGCCTTGAGTGTCAGCGGCGCGTCGGCGCGCAGCTGCGCCCACTCGTCCCGGCTAAACTGGCGGTAGGGCGAGAGGCTGTCGCCGCCCGCCCCGAGGTTCGGCAGCGGGTTCACGCTGGACGCCTCGAGGCCTTCTCGGCGAGCCCGCTCTGGCCGGTGCGGCGCTCCAGCTCGGCCATCACCGCATCGAGCCCGACGCCGCCGGCCTTGAGGACGACGAGGAGGTGGTAGAGCACGTCCGCCGCCTCGTTCTTCAGGCCCTCGCGGTCGCCCTGCACCGCGGCGATCACCGCCTCCACCGCCTCCTCGCCGAGCTTCTTGGCGGCCTTGGCGGGACCCTCGGAAAGCAACTTGGCGGTGTAGGAGGCGCCCGGATCGGTGCCGGCCCGGCTGGCTACGAGCCGGTCGAGGTCGGCGAGGGTGTAGGTGCTCATGAACGATTCTGCAGTCGCGGCGCCGCCGGCGCGGGTCTCGGCCCTGAAACTGCGTCAGGTCGGCACCCTAGGCAAGCCGACCTTGGTGAAAGGCGAGCCGCTTTGTTTGGGAAGGGTTTACCCGGGGATGTTCACCCGTTGGGCAGGTGCCGGGACAGGGCATCGAGCACGGCCATGCGCACGGCCACGCCCATCTCCACCTGCTCGCGGATGAGGGATTGCGCCCCGTCGGCGATCTCGGAGGCGATCTCGACGCCGCGGTTCATGGGACCCGGATGCATCACCAGGGCGTCGGGGGCGGCGCAGGACAGTTTCTCGGCATCGAGGCCGTAATAGCGGAAATACTCCTTCACGGAGGGCACGAAGGAGCCGTTCATCCGCTCCCGCTGGAGGCGCAGCATCATGACGATGTCGCAGCCGTCGAGGCCCTTGCGCATGTCGGTGAAGGTCTCGACGCCGAATCGCTCGATCCCCGCGGGCAGCAGGGTCGAGGGCGCCACGAGGCGCACCTGCGCGCCCATCGCCTGGAGCAGGATCAGGTTCGAGCGGGCCACCCGCGAATGAAGGACGTCGCCGCAGATGGCGACCCGGAGCCCCTCGATCCGCCCCTTGTTCCGGCGGATGGTCAGGGCGTCGAGCAGGGCCTGGGTCGGGTGCTCGTGCGCGCCGTCGCCGGCGTTGATCACCGAGCAATCGACCTTGCGGGCGAGCAGATGCACCGCCCCCGCCGACTGGTGGCGCACCACGATGATGTCCGGCCGCATGGCGTTCAGGGTCGCGGCGGTGTCGATCAGGGTCTCGCCCTTCTTCACCGACGAGGAGGCCACCGACATGTTCATCACGTCGGCGCCGAGGCGCTTGCCGGCCAGCTCGAAGGAGGATTGCGTCCGCGTCGAGGGCTCGAAGAACAGGTTGATCTGCGTCCGGCCCCGGAGCGTCGTGCGCTTCTTCTCCACCTGCCGGGAAACGTCCACCGCCGCGTCGGCGGCATCGAGCAGCCCCTCGATGTCGAGCCGGTTCAACCCCTCGATGCCGAGGAGGTGCCGGTGGGGGAACGGCGCGGGCGCGGAAGCGGTCATGGCAGGGGCCGGGTGTAGGCGGTGGGGGTGCGTCCCGCAAGCGATTGGTTGGCTCTCGCCTGCCTGAGACAAGCTGCTGGCCCTCGTCCGAGCCGCTCGCTCATGCCGTGTGACCGGCCGAACGAATCGGACCATCGCTAAAATCCTCGGCGTCCTTGCGACAGCAGCGAAGCCATCCAGGGATCCGCCACCTTCTGGAAGCGTCCCGCTGCCCTCTATTGCTTCGCTGCGCTCGCAAAGACGGCGAAGCGGTCGGGATCAGTGCCGCCACCCTCTCCCCCCGCGACAATTTCGTCGCGGCTGGTAACCGGCGGCCGCTGCCACACGTATTGCGCAAAATCGAAGCACCGCCCGGGAGACAGGACGCGTGACCGCCTCGCCTGCCATCGACGCCCCCGACAAGGATGCCCCCGAGCGGATCGGCCGGAACGGGCGGCGCCTGATCTACCGGCATCCGCTGGTGATCCGCCTGACCCACTGGATCAACGCCGCCGTGCTGCTGGTGCTGCTGATGAGCGGCCTGCAGATCTTCAACGCCCACCCGGCCCTGTACTGGGGCTCCGTCTCGACCTTCGACACGCCCGCGCTCGCCATCACGAGCGAGGAGAGCGGCGGGGCGAACCGGGGCGTGGTCTATCTCGGCGAGCGCAAGTTCGACACGACGGGCGTGCTCGGGCTGTCCACGAGCGGCGGCGTCGAGGCCGACCGGGCCTTCCCCGCCTGGGCCACCCTCCCCTCGGGCCAGGACCTCGCCACCGGGCGGCGCTGGCACTTCCTGTTCGCGTGGTTCCTCGTGATCAACGGCGCGATCTACCTCCTCTACGGCCTGTTCTCGGGCCAGCTTCGCCGCCGCCTGATCCCCGAGGGCGACCAGATCCGCGACTTCGGCGGCTCGGTGAAGGAGCACCTGCTCCTGAAATTCCCCGAGGGCGAGGAGGCCAAGCGTTACAACGTCATCCAGAAGCTCACCTATTGCGGCGTGGTGCTGGTGCTGCTGCCCGCCATGGTGCTCGCCGGGCTCGCCATGTCGCCGGGCGTCGATGCCGCGTGGCCGTGGCTGCCGGAGCTGTTCGGCGGCCGGCAATCGGCCCGGAGCGTCCACTTCATCGCCGCCGGGTTGCTGGTGCTCTTCGTGGTCGTCCACCTCGTGCTCGTGCTGGTCTCGGGCGTCGCCAACAACCTGCGCGGGATGATCACCGGCTGGTTCAGCATCGGCAAGGTTCGGCCTGCCGGGGAGAGCGCCCGATGATCCTGCACCGCCGCCGCCTGATCACCGCCACCGCCGGCCTCCTCGGCACCTCCCTGCTCACCGGCTGCGACCGCTTCGCCGAGACGGACGCCGGCCGCCGCACCCTCCGTCTCGGGGAGGATGCCAACCTCTACGTGCAGCGCCTTCTCATGTCGGGGCAGACCACGGCGCGGGAATTCCCCGACTCGATGATCTCGCCCTGGTTCAAGCCCAACGGCTCGATCGATCCGCCCGACAGCGCCTACAAGGCTCTGGCCGCGAAGAATTTTTCCGAGTTCCGTCTCACGGTCGATGGTCTCGTCGAGACGCCCCTGTCGCTCAGCCTCGCGGACCTGCGCGCCCTGCCCTCCCGCACCCAGATCACCCGGCACGATTGCGTCGAGGGCTGGAGCTGCATCGGGAAATGGTCCGGCGTGCCGCTCGCGGAACTCCTGAAGAAGGCCGGGCTGAAACCGCAGGCGCGCTACGCCGTTTTCCACTGCGCCGACACCCTCGAATACGCCTCCGCCGACGGAGCGTGGCTGCGCCCCTCGGAGCCGGGCACGGTGCGCGCGGCCCATGCGGCCTATGTCCAGCTGGCGGCGGCCGGGGACTGGGGCGGTTCGCCCACCGGCGCGGCGGACGCCGCCGCCAACGACGACGCGGAGGCGGGCCGCCGCCCGATCCGCTACTACGAGAGCATCGACTTGTTCGACGCCTTCAACCCGCAGACGATCCTGGCCTACGACCTCAACGGCAAGTCCCTGCCGGTCTCGAACGGCGCCCCCCTGCGCCTGCGGGTGGAGCGTCAGCTCGGCTACAAGAACGCCAAATACGTCATGCGGGTGGAGATGGTCTCCTCCCTCGCCGGCCTCGGCGAGGGCAAGGGCGGCTACTGGGAGGACCGGGGCTACGAGTGGTACGCGGGGATCTGAGGCACGGCCGAGGGCCTTGGGCCGCATCCGTCGGTGGACCCCTGACCGTCGTTGCGGGCGCAGCGAAGCAACCCAGGGACGCGCACCGTTCGGAGGCGTCCCGCTGCCCTGGATTGCTTCGCTGCGCTCGCAAGGACGGCGTTGCCGATGCCCGCCATTTGACAACCCGCCGCCAGTCACCCACTTCTCCGCCCCGCGAGACCCCGGCCGGCGGCGGGCTCGCGCGCACTCCGCACATTCCGTCGCGCCACGGCCCCCTCAGGGGGCAGAGGGTTCTGGATGAAAGTCGTCGTCGTCGAGTCGCCGGCCAAGGCCAAGACGATCAACAAATATCTCGGCCGCGACTACGAGGTGATCGCCTCCTTCGGCCATATCCGCGACCTGCCCGCGAAGGACGGCTCGGTGGATCCCGAGCAGGACTTCCACATGGTGTGGGAGCTGGAGGATCGCGGCTCGAAGCGGGTCAGCGAGATCGCCAAGGCCGTGAAGGGCGCGGAGAAGCTGATTCTCGCCACCGACCCGGATCGCGAGGGCGAGGCGATCTCCTGGCACGTGCTGGAGGCGCTCACCGCGCGCAAGGTGCTGAAGGGCGTGCCCGTCGAGCGCGTGACCTTCAACGCCATCACCAAGTCCTCCGTCGAGCAGGCGATGCGCAAGCCGCGCCAGATCGACCAGGCGCTGGTCGATGCCTACCTCGCCCGCCGGGCGCTCGATTACCTCGTGGGCTTCAAGCTCTCGCCGGTCCTGTGGCGCAAGCTGCCCGGCGCCAAGTCGGCGGGACGGGTGCAGTCGGTGGCGCTGCGCCTCGTGGTCGAGCGCGAGATGGAGATCGAGGCGTTCCGCCCCCGTGAATACTGGTCCATCGTCGCGACGCTCGCCACGAAGGACGGGGCGACCTTCGAGGCGCGGCTCGTCGGCGCGGACGGCAAGCGCATCCAGCGGCTCGACGTCGGCAATGCCGAGGAGGCCGCCGCCTTCAAGAAGGCGCTGGAAGCCGCGATCTTCCAGGTGGCGAGCGTCGAGGCCAAGCCCGCCAAGCGCCATCCGCAGCCGCCCTTCACCACCTCGACCCTGCAGCAGGAGGCGTCCCGCAAGCTCGGGATGGCCCCGGCCCAGACGATGCGCGTCGCGCAGCGGCTCTACGAGGGCGTCGATGTCGGCGGCGAGACGGTGGGCATCATCACCTACATGCGGACCGACGGCGTCGACATGGCGCCTGAGGCCATCGCCGACGCCCGGAAGGTGATTGGCCGCGAGTTCGGCGACCGCTACGTGCCGGGCGCCCCGCGCAAGTACAGCGTGAAGGCGAAGAACGCGCAGGAAGCGCACGAGGCGGTGCGCCCCACCGACATGGGCCGCCTTCCGAAGAGCGTTGCCCGCTACCTCGAGCCGGATCAGGCCCGCCTCTACGAGCTCATCTGGACCCGCACCATGGCGAGCCAGATGGAATCGGCCGAGCTGGAGCGTACCACCGTCGATGTCCACGCCACCGCCGGCGGGCGCCGGATCGAGCTGCGCGCCACCGGCCAAGTGGTGAAGTTCGACGGCTTCCTGGCGCTCTACCAGGAGGGCAAGGACGACGAGGAGGACGAGGAGAGCCGCCGCCTGCCGAAGATGGCGTCGGGCGACGACCTCACGCGCGAGAAGATCGCCTCGACCCAGCACTTCACCGAGCCGCCGCCGCGCTACTCCGAGGCGAGCCTCGTGAAGCGCATGGAGGAACTCGGCATCGGCCGCCCCTCGACCTACGCCGCCGTGCTCCAGACCCTCCGCGACCGCGAATACGTCAGAATCGAAAAGAAGCGGCTCCAGCCGGAGGACAAGGGGCGGCTCGTCACGGGCTTCCTCGAAAGCTTCTTCCGCCGCTACGTCGAGTACGATTTCACCGCCGGGCTGGAGGAGCAGCTGGACCGCGTCTCCAACGCGGAGATCGACTGGCGGACGGTCCTGCGCGACTTCTGGCGCGACTTCTCGGCCGCCATCGGCGAGACCAAGGAGTTGCGCGTCGCGGAGGTGCTGGAGGCCCTGAACGGCTTGCTCGGTCCCCACATCTTCCCGGACCGGGGGGACGGCAAGGATCCGCGCGGCTGCCCGAATTGCAGCGAGGGGCAGCTCTCCCTGAAGCTCGGCAAGTTCGGCGCCTTCATCGGCTGCTCGAACTACCCCGAATGCACCTACACCCGGCAGCTCTCGGCGAGCGGCGTCAACGGCGAGGGTGACGGCTCCTCCCTCGACGGCGGCCAGCCGGGGGTGCGCGTGCTCGGCAACGACCCGACGACCGGCCTGCCGGTGACGGTGCGCGACGGGCGGTTCGGTCCGTTCATTCAGCTCGGCGACGCGAGCCCGGACAAGGGCGCGGAGAAGCCGAAGCGCTCCTCCCTGCCCCGGGGTCTGTCGCCCGGCGATGTCGACCTCGACAAGGCGCTGGCGCTCCTCTCCCTGCCCCGGGAGGTGGCCCGGCACCCCGAGAGCGGCGAGCCGATCCTCGCGGGGATCGGACGTTTCGGACCCTACGTCCAGCACGGGCGCACCTACGCCAACCTCGGCCGGGACGACGACGTGCTGGAGATCGGCGGCAACCGGGCGATCGACCTCATCGTGGCCAAGGAGCAGGGCGGCGGGCGCGGACGCCCGGCGGGCGATCCCGGCCGGTCGCTCGGCAAGGATGCCGAGAGCGGGCGCGACGTGGTGGTGAAGGCGGGTCGCTACGGCCCCTACGTCACCGACGGTCAGGTCAACGCGACGTTGCCGAAATCGGCCAACGCCGAGGCGCTGACCCTGGACGAGGCCCTGAAACTCATCGCCGCCAAGCGCGAGGCCGGCGGCGGTAAGAAGGCGCCGGCGCGGAAGAAGGCGACCGCCCGTAAGTCGGACGGCGACACGAAAGCCCCGGCCAAGAAGCCGGCCGCGAAGAAGGCCGCACCGAAGAAGAAGGCGTCGGGGTAGGCATCCCGACGCACGCCCGCGCGGTCAGTGCGCGTCGAGCGAAGCAATTCAGGGTTGCGCACCGTTGCGGACGTCCTGCTTCGCTGCTCCCGCTAAGGACGGGAGTGCGCGGGCCGGCCCGGTCGGATGCGGCTCAGATCAGATAGGTGAGTGTCGCCGCAACGGCGGTGGCGAAGGTCGCCACTGCGAAGGCGGCGGGGGCCACGGCGAAGCGGGCGGGGGTGCGGTCGTCGTCGGCCTCATAGCCGAAGGCGGCGCCTGCGGCATGCTCGAAGCGGACGAGGTCGAGGTGACGGGCTTCGTTCGCTTCCGGGGTCATGGTCGGCACCCTTGCGATAGTCAAGGTTGTGACTCCGCAACGATAGTCCTGCCCTTTGGTTCCGGGCTTCCGGTCCGGTACGGGAAGCGTTAACCACTCGGTCGCACCCTCCCGGCTGCGCCGGGTCCCGTTCGCCCTCCTGAACGATGGCGTTCGGCCGCCGCGAGGCGGTCCTCCGGGGCTTTGATGTTTCCTTTTTGTTCCGTTATGCTGGCGAGATGAAGGCGCATGCTCCCAGACGCAAAGCTTCCCCCGCACCCATCGTCGCCGTCCGTGGGAGTGCCCGCGTGAGCGATCCGGCGCGCGATCTCTTCGGCCCCGACGGGGCCCCGAAGGCGGCCCAGAAGGCCCCCTCCCCCTCGGACCCCCGCCGTCGCCTCACGGAGGCGGCCTCGCCCGCGACCCTGACGGCGGCCAACCCGGAGACGGGCTACACCGCCTCCGACATCGAGGTGCTGGAGGGGCTGGAGCCCGTCCGGCGGCGGCCGGGCATGTATATCGGCGGCACCGACGAGCGGGCGCTCCACCACCTCTTTGCCGAGGTGATCGACAACTCCATGGACGAGGCGGTGGCCGGCCATGCGAGCTTCATCGAGGTGGAACTGGAGGAAGGCGGCGCCCTCGTCGTCACCGACAACGGCCGCGGTATCCCGGTGGACCCGCACCCGAAGTTTCCGGGCAAGTCGGCCCTCGAAGTCATCATGACCACCCTGCATGCGGGCGGTAAGTTCGACTCGAAGGTTTACGAGACCTCCGGCGGCCTGCACGGCGTCGGCATCTCGGTGGTGAACGCCCTCTCCGACGTGCTGGAGGTCGAGGTCGCCCGCAACCAGACCCTCTACCGGCAGTGCTTCTCGCGCGGCCATTCGCAGGGCGCGCTGGAAATGGTCGGCCGGGTGCAGAACCGGCGCGGCACCCGCGTGCGCTTCCACCCCGATGCGCAGATCTTCGGCTCGCTGAAGTTCGACCCCCGCCGCCTGTTCAAGATGGCGCGCTCGAAGGCGTACCTGTTCGGCGGCGTCGAGATCCGCTGGCGCTGCGCCCCCTCCCTCGTCGAGGGGATGGAGGATGTGCCGGCCGAGGCGGTCCACCGCTTCCCCGGCGGCCTGTCGGACTATCTCGCCCGGGACATCGAGGGGAAGGACCTCGTCCTCGACACCGTCTTCGCCGGCAAGATGACGAAGCCCGGCTCGCACGGCTCGCTGGAATGGGCCGTGGCCTGGACGGTGGCCGACGACGGCGTCTCGCATTCCTACTGCAACACGATCCCGACGCCCGAGGGCGGCACCCACGAGGCGGGCCTGCGGGTCGCCCTGCTCCGGGGCCTGCGCGAGCACGCCGAGCGGGTGAACCAGGCCAAGCGCATGACGGCGGTGACCACCGACGACGTGATGGCCACCTGCGCCTCCATGCTCTCGGTCTTCATCCGCGAGCCGGAATTCCAGGGCCAGACTAAGGACAAGCTCGCCACCGTCGAGGCGCAGCGCATCGTCGAGACGGCGGTGCGGGACGCCTTCGACCATTGGCTCGCCGCTTCCCCGGCCCAGGCCAACAAGCTCCTCGATTGGGTGATCGACCGGGCGGAGGAGCGCCTGCGCCGCCGCCAGGAGAAGGAGGTCGCCCGCAAGAGCGCCACCCGCAAGCTGCGCCTGCCCGGCAAGCTCGCCGATTGCTCGGCGGCCGGGACGGCGGGCTCCGAGATCTTCATCGTCGAGGGCGATTCCGCCGGTGGCTCGGCCAAGCAGGCCCGCGACCGGGCGACCCAGGCGATCCTGCCGCTCCGGGGCAAGATCCTCAACGTCGCCTCGGCGAGCCGGGACAAGCTCGGCGCCAATCAGCTCATCGGCGACCTGACCCTGGCGCTCGGCTGCGGCACGGGGGCGAATTTCCGCGAGGCGGACCTTCGCTACGACAAGGTCATCATCATGACCGACGCCGACGTGGACGGAGCCCACATCGCCTCGCTGCTGATCACCTTCTTCTACCGGCAGATGCCCAAGCTGATCGACAAGGGGCACCTCTACCTCGCGATCCCGCCCCTCTACCGGCTGCAGCAGGGCTCGAAGGTCGCCTATGCCCGCGACGACGCCGACCGCGAGCGGATCGTCAAGACGGTGTTCAAGGGCGGCAAGGTCGAGATCGGCCGCTTCAAGGGCCTCGGCGAGATGATGCCGGCGCAGTTGAAGGAGACCACCATGGACCCGAAGAAGCGCACGCTCCTGCGGGTTGCGGTCCTCGACGAGGCGCGGGAATCGACGGGCGACACGGTGGACCGCCTGATGGGCAACAAGCCCGAGGCTCGCTTCGCCTTCATCACCGAGCGCGCGGCCTTCACGGAGGGCGCCGACCTCGACATTTGAACGGGGTGTCCAGAGGGCGAGCCCTCTGGCGGGTGCAGGGCGGAGCCCTGCCAACATCCAGGGGCCTTGCCCCTGGACCCCGGCAAGGGACTTGTCCTTCAGGATCCTCTTACTTCGAAGCGGGAATCGCCTTGGCCGGGTCGAAGGGCTGGGCTCCGGCAATCGCGTCCTTGCTCATCTGGAGGATCGCCGAGAAGCGGTCGCCGCCGGGGCGCAGGACGAGGGCCGTCGGCTCGACGGCGATGCGCTTGCCGCCGATCCCGAGAAAACCGCTCACATCGATGACCACCGCCCGGATGCGGCCGCCCTCCAGGAGCAGGTCGTCGATCTTGCCCACGCTCTCCCCCGCTTGGTTGCGCACGGTGATGCCGATGGCGTGGGAGGCCAGCAGGATGGCGGGCTTCAGGTTCTGGCGCCGCTGCGCCTCCGTCTCGCTGCCCGCCTGCATCAGGCCGCCGCCGCCGGCTCCGTCCGTGGCGGTGCCGGGGCCGGTGCCAGGCAGGATCGTCTCCTGGCCGATGACCGTGGCCTCCTGGGCCCATGCGGGCGGGCCCCAGAGGATGCAGAGGACGAACGGGACGACGCAGGGACGCGGACGCATCGGGAGGCACCTCGACGGGGGCGAAGCCACGCGGTCAGATGCGTGGTGGCCGGTGCCGGTCAATGGGTCGCCGCGAGGGCGGGTTCCCGGTCACCGCGCCGCAACCCCTCCCCCGAAACGACGGAAGCCCGGCCGTGGGGCCGGGCTTCCGCCGGGTGAGGCCCCGCCGCGCCCGACAGGCGCGGCGGAGCGTCGGAATCGAAGAAATCCTCACGGGACCCCCGGCAACCGGGAGCACTCCCCCCGGCCTCGTCGGCGCAGGGGGAGTGCCGTGAGAGGGTCTTAGTACGAGCCGAACTTGTAGTTCACGCCGGCGCGGACGACGGCGAACTCGGTCTCGCGGCGGACGTTGGCCGGGCCGGCGAGCAGGGCGATGCCCGGCGTCACGGTCGAGAAGGTGGTGCCGGCGGCGTTGGTGGCGAAGGCGCCGGCCGAGCGGCGGTTCTGGTCGAGGTTCACGTAGAGACCTTCCACCTTCAGCGTGACGGCCGAGGAGCGGAAGAAGTTCAGGAACGAGTCGGTCGGGAGAGCGTACTCGACACCGCCGCCGACCGTGTAGCCGGTCTGGAAGTCGTCGGAGGACACGCCCGTGCCGAACTGACGGCCGCCGCCGGCGCCGTAGGCGAAGCCGCCCGTGGCGTAGACGAGGGTGCGGTCGAAGGCGTAGCCGAGGCGGCCGCGCACGGTGCCGAAGTAGTCGAGGCCCGACAGGCCGTTCGGGTTGTAGACCAGGGTGCCGGGGACGATGCCGCCGGGAACGCCCAGGGTGTTGAAGGCGAAGCGGTTCCGCTGACGGCCGAAGTCGGCGTACTGGGCGTCAGCCTCGACACCGACGACGATGCCGGAGCCCGGCGTGAACTGGTAGTTGTAGCCGATCTGACCGCCGCCGACGAAGCCTTCGTTGTTGTTGCGGTTCGAGAAGGCGAGCACGCCCGGGATGTTGTTGGCGCCGGCCGCATCCGCGAAGATGCCGGTGCCGGCCGGAACGCCGACGACCGTGGCGGGGCGGCTCGAGGAGGCGTCGAAGCCGTAACCGGCGTTGAAACCGGCGTAGAAGCCCGTCCAGGTGAAGACCGGAACCGGGGTGAAGACCGGCGGCGGGGCGGCGCGGCGCGGCAGGTCGGCGGCCGAGGCGGCCGCGGTCAGGCCGGCGAGAACGGTCGATGCAAGGAGAAGCTTTTTCATGGGGTACTGCGTCCTGGGTTGGCTTAGGCCGGCGGCCTTCTAGGCGCTTGAGGCGAACGGGTCTGTCGCTTTCCTGCAACAAGCAGGGTCAGATTAGACAGACCGAGTCAACGAAAGGTGAAGGTTATGCAGTCGTAACGCCGACGTGAGAAGCGATGTGTCCCAGCGCACACGTGGTCCGCCACCAGTCGATCGGCCGATATTGAGGCGGCGATCGAGATCTAAATGCGGCAGAAGGGTGGCGTCCAGCACCGAACATTTGGTTGGTGGGCCGAGGCGGGGCGGAGGGCAGGCGTTTTATTTCAGGACGCTTTCGGCACAATGGCTCCGGAGCCGGTCAGGCTCGCTTAACCATGATGCGGCCGCGCCCGCGCAGCCGGGACTGGGCCCGGCGCCCGCGCGACGGCCGGCGATCGCCTCTTCGGGCGCGGAGCTAGGGCGTCGTCCCGCCCTTCCCGGGCCCGCGAGATTGACAAGCGACGACAAGACTATAGGTGGAGGGGTGATCGCTCGGCGGTCGTGCGCCCGTCCGTGCGTCCGCTCAATCCCGGATCGTTGCCGCGACGATGTCCTTCGCGCCGGCCGGGCGCGCAACAGTTGCCGACACGCAATGCCGTTCTCTGATCTGGGACTGAGTGAAAAAGTCCTGCAGGCCGTTACGGCCGCCGGTTACACCGAGCCGACGCCAATCCAGGCCGAGGCCATTCCCCATGTGCTCGCGCGCCGGGACGTTCTGGGCATCGCCCAGACCGGGACTGGCAAGACCGCGGCCTTCACCTTGCCGATGCTGACGCTGCTGGAGACCGGCCGCGCCCGGGCCCGGATGCCGCGCACGCTCATCCTCGAGCCGACCCGCGAGCTCGCGGCCCAGGTGGAGGAGAGCTTCGAGCGCTACGGCACCAACCACAAGCTCAACGTGGCGCTGATCATCGGCGGCGTCTCCTTCGCCGACCAGGATGCGAAGCTGACCCGCGGCACCGACGTGCTGATCGCCACGCCCGGCCGCCTGCTCGACCATTTCGAGCGCGGAAAGCTGCTGCTCACCGGCGTCGAACTCCTCGTGATCGACGAGGCGGACCGCATGCTCGACATGGGCTTCATCCCGGATATCGAGCGCATCGTGAAGATGGTGCCGTTCACCCGGCAGACGCTCTTCTTCTCCGCGACCATGCCGCCGGAGATCGAGCGGCTGGCGGACATGTTCCTGCACAACCCGCAGCGGGTCGAGGTGGCGCGCGCCTCCTCCACGGCGGCCACCATCACCCAGCGCCTCGTGGCCGTGGGCGCGGCGGATTACGCCAAGCGTGACCGGCTGCGGCAGCTGATCCGCAGCGAGGATCACCTGACCAACGGGATCATCTTCTGCAACCGGAAGCGCGACGTCGCGACCCTCCAGAAGTCGCTGGTCAGCCACGGCTTCGACGCCGCCGCCCTACACGGCGACATGGACCAGCGCTCCCGCACGGCCGCCCTCGATGCCTTCCGCAACGGCGAGACCGCCCTGCTCGTGGCGAGCGACGTCGCCGCGCGCGGCCTCGACATCCCGGCGGTGAGCCACGTCTTCAACTTCGACATCCCCCGCCACCCGGAGGATTACGTCCACCGGATCGGGCGCACGGGGCGCGCCGGCCGCACCGGCCAAGCCTTCACCCTCGTGAGCCCGGAGGACGACCGGTCGCTGGGAGCCATCGAGTCGCTGATCGGCCAGCCGATCCCTTGGCTCGACGGTGACCTGTCGACGGTTGCGGCCTCCGATGACGAGCCGCGCAGCCGCCACCGGGGCCGGAGCGGCGAGCGGCGCGGCCGCGGCACCAAGGCCGGCGGCCGGGGCGAGACGGCCCGGACGGAGGGATCGCGCGGGGAGGCCCGGAGCGAGACGCCCCGCGCCGAGTCGGGCCGGAGCGAGGGAGGCCGGACCGAGTCCGGCCGCGGCGGCCGGAGCGGTGGGCGCGAGCGCAGCCGCGCGACCACCCGTGCCGACGAGGCACCCAGGGCCGAACGCGCGACCGCCCGCGCCGACGAGGCGCCCAGGGCCGAGCGCGCGACCGAGGCTCCGTCCTCGCCGAGGCCGGGACCGGCCCGCCGCGAAAGCCCCCGCCGCCAGGCGCCGCGATCCGGCCGGGGGAACGAGGCCGAGGACGACACGCCCGTCGGTCTCGGCTCGCACGTGCCGGCCTTCCTGCTGCGTCCGACGTCGGTCAAGCGCGAGCGGTAGTCCCCGTCGCGGACGGTCCTTCGTGTCCCGCCACAGGCTCGGGGCCCGTCGTGAACCGTCGAGCGAGGGGTGAAACGGTGCGGCGGCTGCGACTTAGACCGCGGGAGAACATTGGTCCCGCGGAGACGGACTGTCCGCCTGCTTTGTATGATTCCTGCCCTATTAACCGAGTATCTACCAACGTCGGTTAGTTCTTAACCTGCGCGACGCGGTCCGAGAGGATTGCCTCGCCGTGCGGCAGGTGAGGATGACCCAGAGCGCTCTCCCGGATCGTGATCGCAGCTTCGCCCTGGCGAAGCGGACGCATGAACTCATGCGCGACTACGGGCCAGCGGCGACGCCGCGGTCCTACGCCGTGTGGTACGCCTACGTGTCCGGGGAGATGCCGACCCTCGTCGATGCGGTGAAGCGCCTGACCGCCGACAAGGGGCACCTGACCGAAGCCGACATCGACCAACTCCACGAGTGCTACATCGGCCAGCAGCGGCGGATCGCCGAGGCGGAGGTCGTCAGCAGGACGATTTTGGCCGAACTGGCGGCGGTGATGGAGATCCTCGATCTCTCCCTCGGCTCCACACGCCTCTACGGCGAGTCGCTGTCGAGCCTCACGCACGACCTGTCGGCGGACGCGATCAGCGGCGTGCGTCTCGCCGAGATCCTGGCTTCCCTGGCGGTGACGACCCGCGAGGTCGTGGCGAATAACCGGGTCCTCGAATTGCGGATGAACGAGAGCCGCAACGAGATCGAGACCCTGCGCGAGAAGCTCGAGGCGACGCGCACCGAGAATCTCACCGACGCCCTCACCGGCTTGGCCAACCGCAGGCATTTCGAGGAGACGCTGGAGGGGGCGCTCGGCGCGGTCGCCCGCGCCGGCACCCTCAGCCTGATCGTCGTGGATATCGATTTCTTCAAGCGGTTCAACGACCTCTACGGTCATCTCACCGGCGATCAGGTGCTAAGGCTGGTGGCCGTGGTGATGCGCGAGAGCACGGGGCCCACCGCCCACCTCGCCCGGTTCGGCGGCGAGGAGTTCGGCATTATCCTGCCCGATGCCGACCGGGCGACCGCCGTCCGCACCGCCGAGACGATCCGCACGAACCTCCTCGGCCGGGAACTGGTGAAGCGCTCGACGGGCGAGTCCCTCGGCAAGGTCACCGTCTCCCTCGGCGTGGCCGAGTACCGGGGCGGGGACACGCCCGCCTCCCTGCTGGAGCGGGCCGACCTCTGCATGTTCGCCGCCAAGCGCGCGGGGCGGAACCGCGTCGTCAGCGACGGGGCCCTCGCCGCCCCCGAGGCCGCCTGAGGGGCGGACCCATCGAGGGCCGGGCGCGGGGCCCGGCCCGGCCGGAGGTCGCCTTCGCGAAGCCCCGTCAGACCGTGGCAGGCACCCGCTCCGGCGAGACCGGCGTGATCGCCACGGACTCGCCGCAGCCGCAGGCCGAGGTCTGGTTCGGGTTGTTGAACACGAACTGCGAGGCGAGCTTATTGGTGGTGAAGTCCATCTCGGTGCCGAGCAGGAACAGCACCGCCTTCGGATCGACGAAGACCCGCACGCCGCGATCCTCCACCACGTCCTCGCCGGGCTTGCGCTCGTCGGCGTATTCCATCGTGTAGGACATGCCGGCGCAGCCGCCGTTCTTCACGCCCACGCGCAGGCCCGCCACGGGCGTGTCGGCCTGCGCCATAATCGCCTTGATCCGATCCGCCGCGCGCTCGGTCAGCGAGATTACCTTGAAGCTCGACATCATCACTCTCCGGCCCGACCGGGTTCAAGGCCCGTGGGACGTTGGACCACGACCTTTAAGATAAGCATGACTTGCCCGCCGGTCCACACGCCGCGCGGACCCTCACGCCATGCCGGGGCGAGGAAGGGTCCCCGGCGGCCGGACCTTCGGGGCCCGGAACGTCCTCAGCCGACGAGCCGCGCGAAAGCCGCGATATCGACATTGCCGCCGCTGATGACGATGCCGACGCGCTTGCCGCGCACGTCGAGCTTGCCGTGCAGCACGGCCGCCGCCGCGAGGCAGCCGGTGGGCTCCACCACGAGCTTCATCCGCGCGGCGAAGAAGCGCATCGTCTCCACCAATTCGGCGTCGCTCACCGTCACGATGTCGGTGACCCGCTCGCGGATCACCGGGAAGGTGAGACGGCCGAGATAGGTGGTCTGCGCCCCGTCCGCGATGGTCCGCGGCACGGGGATCGTCACGATCCGGCCCTCGCGGAAGGAGCGGCGACCGTCGTCCCCCGCCTCGGGCTCCACCCCGTAGACCGCGATGCCGGGGGAGCGCGCCGTCGCCGCCAGGGCGCAGCCGGAAAGCTGCCCGCCGCCGCCGAGGCAGGCGACTAGCATGTCGAGGGGGCCGGTCTCCTCGATCAGTTCCAGGGCCAGGGTGCCCTGCCCGGCGATGACGTCGGGATGGTCGTAGGGCGGGATGAGGGTGAGGTTCCGGGCCTGCGCGATCTCCCGCCCCAGGGCCTCGCGGTCCTGGCTGTAGCGGTCGTAGCTCACCACCTCGGCGCCGTAGCCACGGGTCGCCTCGACCTTCACCGCGGGGGCATCCTCCGGCATCACGATCACGGCGGGGACGCCGAGCAGCCGGCTCGCGAGGGCGATGGCCTGGGCGTGGTTGCCCGAGGAGAAGGCGAGCACGCCCCGCGCCCGCACCGCCTCCGGGAGGGCGCTGATCGCGTTGTAGGCGCCCCGGAACTTGAAGCTGCCCCCCCGCTGGAGGTTCTCCGCCTTGAAGAACAGGCGGGCGCCGGTCAGCGCGTCGGCGGTGCGCGAGGTCAGGACGGGGGTGCGATGGGCCACGCCCGCGAGGCGGCGGGAGGCCGCCTCCACGTCCGCGACACCCGGCAGGGCGGGCCCGTCCAAGGTGGTCTCCGGCATCGGTCCTCGCTCCCGTGGCGCCTTCGGCGGCCCCGCACGGCGAGCGGAGCCATTAGCGTTGCCGTGGATTATCCCCTCGCAGGGGGATCGCACAATGCCAGACCGGGACCGTACCACGCCGCACCGCGCGACCGCCCCATGACCGGCGACGACGTGCCGGGCGCCAGTACGCCCGTGACCTTCCGGGGCCGGGGCCTCGGCCTCCGCCTCGGATCACGCCTCGTCGTCCTCGTCTGCCCTCTCTGCTCCCAGCGCAACGCCCCACGGGGTGCCGAGCGCGGGATCTGTGAATGGTGCGCCTACGTCCCGTCGCCCGAGGATGTCGAACAGGTGGAGGACGCCTGAGCGGGGTCCGCGCCGGTCTCCGCCGAGGCCGGGCGAATTGAACGGAGCGGGGGCGGCGACGTTAACCGGCACACGCCCCCGGGTCCGGATCGGACGAACGGCCCCCAGAGAGGGCGAAACACTGGATAAGGAACCCGCCATGAAGACGACCACACTCATTGCCGCCGCCGGCCTCATCAGCCTCGGGACGGCGGCCTTCGCCACCGAGAGCGGACCGGCGACGCAGACGACCACCGGCAACGCCGTGACGCGCATGCAGGGCTCGCCGAACGCGGCCGGCTTCGGCAAGGACGGGGCGCAGGGCGCCGCCCGGGGCGACGTCACCGGAAGCACGGCCACCGCGCCGGGCGCGGCGACCCAGGACGGCAAGATGCACGGCTCGCCGAACGCCTCGGGCTTCAAGGGCGGCGCGACGACCGGTTCCGGCCGCTGATCGGTCTCGACCACCTGGCCGCGTCCGGGTTCCCGGACGCGGCCAACCCGGCTGTCCATCACCCGCCTCCCGCCGGCCTCAGGTCTCGGGGGCGGCCCGCTTCCGGGACCGCCTCGGCTTCGGTGCGGCCGCCGGGCGAGCCGGCTCCAGCGTCACGCTGACCGGGTTCGGCGTATGGTCATAGGCCGCGCCCGTCGCCGCATCGACGCCCAGCCCGATCACGCCCCCCGCCAGGATGTTTCCGGCCACGGCCGCGCCGCCCTTGCCGACGATCTCGGTCCGGACCGGCACCGAGCGCGGGCGGAACCCGTCCTTCTCGAAGGTCGCCATGAGTTCGTCGCTCCGCTTGATCTGCGGGGGCAGGGCGTCTCCGGGCAGGCGTAGCCCTTGTCCGTCGTCACCCGCGCGCCGGCGGGATCGGACACGAACGCCACGGGCTCGTCCGTTCCACGGACGATCGATCCGCATCCGCTCAATCCCATGGCCATCGCGACGGCCATGGCTATTCGAAAGTCCATCGTCTTCCCCTCAGCCGCATCCTTGCGGCGTCCGACGATGGGCGGACGATCAGCCTGCGACAAGTTAGCTCATGGTTCGGAGTGTGGAAGAAATCACCGCTAAAGTTGTGCCAACAAGACACATTAATACTTGGAATTGTGCCGGCGGGCGTCGATCACCGCCGGCCCCTCAACTCGTCCGGAATGGCCGCAGGGGTGGCAGGAGTTCTGGCAGGAGGGGTCGCTTGAGGGATCGCAGGAGGGGCAGCTTGGCGCGGTGATGCCGGATCGCCCTCCCGTACGCCCAACGTCGGGCGTGGCGGGGCCGCCGGCTCGGCCGCCGGAAGCGGTGCCGATTTCAGGCGGCGGCGAGGCGGAGCGGGCGGCTTCTCGGGTTCGAGGGTGACGATGACGGGGTTCGGCCCAAGTTCGACGTCCACTCCCGTGCCGGTTCCGAAGCCCAGGCCGCCGCCGCTGCCGACGCCGACCATCCCGATTCCCATGCCGACCTTGGCCATCTGCCCCTTGGGGATGAGGAGCTTCCTCACGGGGACGGTCTGCGGCTGGTAGCCCGCCAGGCTGAAGGTCGCATCGAAGGCGTCGTTCCGGTCGACCAGGATGGTGCAGGGCGTGCTGGAGCAGGTGTAGAGCTTGGTGATCGTCACGCTCGCCCCCGGCGGCGTCGAGACGAAGACCATCGGGATCCCCGCCTTGCGCGCGGTCGAGGCGCATCCGCTCAGACCAACGGCCGCCAACACCGCTACGACGAGCCGACACTTCATGCTCACACTCCAGGGCCGCGTCCTCCGCGAGCCGAGCGAGTGTGAAGACGATCCGGTCTCTACGCAAGACGAAGACTAAAAGAGAGCTTGCGGCTCCACACACGTTGTCTTGCAACTCTGGGTTTTAATACTGGGATGAACGGCGAAAAAGGCCGTTCATCCCGCTGCGGACAGCCTCAGGTGTGGATCACCTTGCCGTAGGCATCGAGCACGCTCTCGTGCATCATTTCGCTGAGCGTCGGGTGCGGGAACACCGTGTGCATCAGTTCCTCCTCTGTGCTCTCGAGGTTCATGGCGACGACGTAGCCCTGGATCAGCTCCGTCACCTCGGCCCCGACCATGTGGGCGCCGAGCAACTGGCCGGTCTTGGCGTCGAAGACGGTCTTGATCATCCCGTCCGGCTCGCCCAGCGCGATGGCCTTGCCGTTGCCCGCGAAGGGGAAGCGGCCGACCTTGACGGCAAAGCCCTGCTCCTTGGCTTTGGCCTCGGTGAGCCCGACGCTGGCGATCTGCGGCTGGCAGTAGGTGCAGCCGGGGATCTTGCCCTTGTCCATCGGGTGGGTGTGTAGGCCCTTGATGGTCTCGATGCAGATGACGCCCTCGTGCTCGGCCTTGTGGGCCAGCATCGGCGGCCCGGCCACGTCGCCGATGGCGTAGAGGCCGGGCACGTTGGTGCGGCCGAGCCCGTCGGTGACGATGCAGCCCCGGTCGGTCTTCACCCCGAGCTTCTCGAGGCCGAGATTCTCGATGTTGCCGACGACGCCCACCGCCGAGATCATCTTCTCGGCCTTGATCTGCTGTGTCTTGCCGTCGCCGGTCTCGATGGTGGCCGTGACGGAATCCGCCGCCTTCTCGACCTTCGTCACCTTGGCGCCGGTGAGGATCTTGATGCCCTGCTTCTCGAACCGCTTGCGGGCCATGCCGGCGATCTCGGCATCCTCCACGGGCAGGATCTGCGGCAGCACCTCGACCACCGTCACCTCGGCGCCCATGGTGCGGTAGAACGAGGCGAACTCGATGCCGATGGCGCCCGAGCCCATCACCAGCAGGCTCTTGGGCATCGCCTCCGGCACCATGGCCTCGTAGTAGGTCCAAATCTGCTTCTTATCGGGCTCGATGCCGGGCAGGGCGCGGGGCCGGGCGCCCGTCGCCACGATAATGTGCTTGGCGCTGTAGCTCCCCGCCCCCTTGGCGCCCTTCGGCGCCTCGGCGCGCTTGGTCTCCTTCACGGTGACCTGACCGGGCTGGTTGCCCTTGGCGACCGAATCGACGGTGGCCTCGCCCCAGATCACATCGACCTTGTTCTTCTTGAGCAGCATCCCGACGCCGCCGTTGAGGCGGGCGGAGACGCCGCGCGAGCGCTTGACGATGGCCGAAGTGTCGAACCCGACCTTCTCCGCCGTCAGGCCGTACTCGCCGGGGTGCTGGAAGTAGTGGAAGATCTCGGCCGAGCGGAGCAGCGCCTTGGTCGGGATGCAGCCCCAGTTCAGGCAGATGCCGCCCAGGTGTTCGCGGTCCACCACGGCGGTCTTGAAGCCGAGCTGCGCCGCGCGGATGGCGGTGACGTAGCCGCCGGGCCCGGCGCCGATGATGAGGACGTCGTAGGTTTCAGACATCAAGACCTCCTACTCCCCTCCCCCTTGCGGGGAGGGGTTGGGGGTGGGGGTGGTTCCGGAGGGGGCGCCGAGCGAGAGTGCGGCGGCGATGGTGTCGAGAACGCTGTCGATCTCGCGCATCACGACGTGATTGGGAAAGCGGAGGACGCGGTAGCCGCGCCGCTCCAGGGTCTCCGTCCGACGCTTGTCGTAGGCGAGACGGTGCTCATGGCCATGCTGGTCGCCATCGAGTTCGACGATCAGACGATGGCCCAGGCAACAGAAGTCGGCCACATAGCTCTCGATGGCGATTTGTCGCCGGAAGTGGGTGCCAGGCATCGGCAGCCGGTGACGCAGGTGCCACCACAGCCGCCGTTCGGCATCAGTCGGATTTCGCCGCAGGGATGCGGCGTGGCGGGCAGCACGGGGTGTGACAAGCCGAGAGGGAGTCTCCGACCAGGGCATCATCGATCCTGCCACTGTCGACCCACGTCGCGACCCCCACCCCTAACCCCTCCCCGCAAGGGGGAGGGGAAATCCACTCACACCAGCATTCCCATCGGGTTCTCGATCAGCCCCTTGAAGGCTTGGAGCAGCTCGGCGCCGAGGGCGCCGTCCACCACCCGGTGATCGACGGAGAGCGTGACGGTCATGGCCTGCACCACGCTCGGCTGTCCGCCCTTGGCGACGATACGGGCCTCGCCCGCGCCGACGGCGAGGATCGTGCCGTGGGGCGGGTTGATCACCGCCTGGAAGTTCTTGATCCCGAACATGCCGAGGTTCGACACGGCGGTGGAGCCGCCGTTGTACTCCTCCGGCTTGAGCTTGCGCGAGCGCGCCCGGCCGGCGAGGTCCTTCATCTCGGCGGAGATGGTCGAGAGCGTCTTCTGCTCGGCCTTGCGGATGACCGGGGTGAACAGCCCGCCCTCGATCGCCACGGCGACGCCGACATCCGAATGCTTGAACTTCAGCACCCGGTCGCCCGCCCAGACGGCGTTGGCGTTCGGCACCCGCTGGAGGGCGAGCGCCAGGGCCTTGATGACGAAGTCGTTCACCGACAGCTTGAAGGCGGGCTTGCCGTCCTTGTCCTTGCCCGCTCCGGCATTGACCTGCTCGCGCAGCTTGAGCAGCGCGTCGAGCTCGACGTCGAGGGACAGGTAGAAGTGCGGGACCGTCTGCTTCGATTCGGCCAGCCGCTTGGCGATGGTCTTGCGCATCCCGTCGAGGGTGATCTCCTCGTAGGAGCCCGGCTCGAACAGCGCCTTGACCTGCTCGGTGGTCATGCCCTGCGCGGGCGCGGCGGCGGCCGGGGCGGCGGCCTTCGGCGCCGGAGCCGCCTCGGCGGCGGGGGCCTTCGCGGCGGCAGCCTTGGTCCCGTCGCTGGCCTTCGCGCCGCCGCTCGCCTTGGCCTCGGTCACGTCACGGGCGATGACGCGGCCATGGGGGCCCGAGCCCTTGAGGGCGGAGAGGTCGATCCCCTCCATCTTGGCGAGGCGCCGGGCGAGGGGCGAGGAGAACACGCGGCCCCCCTCCCCGCCGGCGGAGGTGGGCGCCGAGGGCTGGCCGGCGGCGGGGTTCACCGCCTTGGCGGCGTCGGGCGCCTCGTTGACGCGGGTATAGGACATCTGGGCGTCGCCCGCCGGCTTCGCCTCGGCCTTCGGGGTCTCCTTGGGGGCTTCGGGCGCCTTGCCGCCGCCGGCGGCCGGGGCCTGGATGCTGCCCGGATCCTCGCCTTCACCCGCGATGAGGGCGATGAGGTCGTTCACCGGCACGTCGGCGGTGCCCTCCGGCACGACGATCCTGGCCAGCACGCCCTCGTCCACGGCCTCGACCTCCATCGTGGCCTTGTCGGTCTCGATCTCGGCGAGCACGTCGCCGGACTTGATGGCGTCGCCCTCCTTCTTGAGCCACTTGGCGAGGTTGCCCTTCTCCATCGTGGGAGAGAGCGCGGGCATGAGGACGTTGATCGGCATGGTGGTCAGGTCTCGGGCGGGGCCGAAGCGGCCGGATCGGCGAAGGGGAACAGGTCGTCGAGGGGAAAGGTGATGGCGTCGAAGGGGGCGAGCGACACGCTCTCGCCTCCGACCACGGTGCCGAGCAGGAGCCACCGGCCCCCGGTCAGGGCGAAGGGTTCCAGCGTGCGCTCGTCGGGATCGAGAAACCAGAGGAAGGGCACTTCGGCCTCGGCGTAGATGCGCCGCTTCGGGCCGAGGTCGAGGCGGCGGGTTGAGGGAGAGAGGATCTCGCCCACCCAGTCGGGCGGGGTTTCGATGTAAGCCTTATCTGGCTCGACCGGCATCCGCTCTCGACGCCAGCCGGCGAGGTCGGGGACGACTACGTCGTAGCCCAGGTGCAACTCCGGCTCGGCCATGAAGACCCATCCACCGGGACCGCCGCGGCCTCGCCCGTAAGGAAACTGAAGCTCCGCCCCGAGGCCTATGGCCACCGAGGCGTGGCGCGGCCGCGGACGCGGATGCGTCTCCAGCACCCCGTCGACGATCTCGGCGACGAGATGCGGCGGCACCGCCTCGAGGTCGGCATAGGTGGCGGGACGGGGCACGGCCTGGGCCATCGGGCCGCCGTCAGTTGAACGCACCCGGATCGAGGCATTCCGCCTCAATCGCGGCACGGATGCGCTCGAACGCCTCCTCCTCCGACAGGTCGGTGTCGACGGCGTAGGCGCGGGCCGCCTGCCGGGCGAGATCGACCAGCAGCCGCCCCCAGGTGGCTGGATCGTCGAAGGAGCGGCGCAGCGCAACGCTCACGGCGCCGTCCACCACCGCCGCGCGCAACACCTCGATGCCGCCCTGTTCGAGGGCATCGGGGGGAGCGGAGAGTTCGGCGAAATCCTGGCTCATCGGTCGCGGCCCGTCTGCTGCAGGAGGCGGGAAAGCGGTGGGGCGGAGGCGGGTGCCTCGCCCCTCACTTGTAGCAGACGGCCTTGGCCGCCTCGATCACCTCGGCCACGTTCGGCAGGGCGAGCTTCTCGAGGTTGGCGGCGTAGGGCATCGGCACGTCCTTGCCGGTGACCCGCAGCACGGGCGCGTCCAGGAAGTCGAAGGCATCGACCATCAGGCGCGCGGAGATCTCGGCGCCGATGCCGGATTGCGGGAACCCTTCCTCGACGGTCACGCAGCGGCCGGTCTTCTTCACCGATTCGACGATCGTGGCGCTGTCCATCGGGCGGATGGTGCGCAGGTCGATCACCTCGGCCTCGATGCCCTGCTCGGCGAGCGCCTGCGCCGCCTTGAGGGCGTAGGTCATGCCGATGGAGAAGGAGACGATGGTCACGTCCGTGCCCGGACGGTGGATGCGGGCCTTGCCGATCGGCAACTGGAAGTCGTCCAGCTTCGGCACCGGGAAGGTCTGCCCGTAGAGGATCTCGTTCTCGAGGAAGATCACCGGGTTCGGGTCGCGGATCGCGGCCTTCAGCAGGCCCTTGGCGTCGGCCGCCGTGTAGGGCGCGATGACCTTGAGGCCGGGCACGTTGGAGTACCACGCCGCGTAGTCGTGGCTGTGCTGGGCGGCGACGCGGGCCGCGGCGCCGTTCGGCCCCCGGAACACGATGGGGCAGCCGAGCTGGCCGCCGGACATGTAGAGGGTCTTGGCCGCCGAGTTGATGATGTGGTCTATCGCCTGCATGGCGAAGTTGAAGGTCATGAACTCCACGATCGGCTTCAGGCCGGCGAGCGCCGCGCCCACGCCGATGCCCGCGAAGCCGTGCTCGGTGATCGGGGTATCGACCACGCGCTTGGCGCCGAATTCCTGCAGCAGCCCCTGGGTGACCTTGTAGGCGCCCTGGTACTCCGCGACCTCCTCGCCCATGATGAAGACGTCGCCGTCCCGGCGCATCTCCTCGGCCATGGCGTCGCGGAGGGCCTCGCGGACGGTCATCGTGACCATCTCGGTCCCCGTGGGGAATTCCTCCATGACGGGATCGTTCGCCTTGGCGGTGATCGTGGCCGGGGCGGCGGGGGCGCGGGGGGCGTCGTCCTCGGTCTTGGCGATCGTGGCCGGCTTGTCGCCGCCGGGCTCGACGGAGGTGTCGTGGCCGTTCGCCTTCGGCGCCTCGGCCTTCGCCTTGCCGCCCGCGGCGGCGGCGGCCTCCACGTCCTCGCCCTCGTCCGCGATGATCGCGATGGGCGTGTTGACGGCGACGCCCTCGGTACCCTCGTCGATGAGGATCTTGGCGAGGACGCCCTCGTCCACCGCCTCGACCTCCATGGTCGCCTTGTCGGTCTCGATCTCGGCGAGCACGTCGCCGGACTTCACCGGATCGCCGACCTTCTTGAGCCATTTCGCCAGCTTGCCCTCCTCCATGGTCGGAGACAGGGCGGGCATCAGGATATCGGTCGCCATGTGAGTTCTTCGCGTCGCTCTCTTCGGGGGCGGCCTAAGGGTTGAGGCTCGGGATGGGGCCGTGATCCGGGATCAGGCGTCGACCTCGAGCAGAATGTCGGTCCACAGCTCGGACGGATCCGGCTCGGGATCGTTCGTCGCGAACTCGGCGGCGGCGTTGACGGTCTCGCGCACCTTGGCATCCGTCGCCTTGATGTCGGCCTCCGGCACGCCGTGCAGTTCGAGGAGGCGCTTGCGCACCATCTCGATCGGGTCGTGCTCGTCGCGCATCTTCGAGACCTCGTCCTTGGTCCGGTACTTCGCCGGATCGGACATCGAGTGGCCGCGATAGCGGTAGGTCTGCATCTCCAGAATGTACGGGCCCTGGCCGGAGCGGGCGTGCTCGATCGCCCGGGCGGCGGCCTCGCGGACGGTGCGCACGTCCATGCCGTCGACCTGCTCGCCGGGGATGCCGAAGGACAGGCCGCGCTTCGAGAAGTCGGTCTGCGCCGAGGCGCGGGCCACGGAGGTGCCCATGGCGTAGCGGTTGTTCTCGATGACGTAGACCACCGGCAGCTTCCACAGCGCCGCCATGTTGAAGCTCTCGTAGACCTGGCCCTGGTTGGCGG
This sequence comes from Methylobacterium aerolatum, assembly GCF_022179085.1. Classification (GTDB taxonomy): domain Bacteria; phylum Pseudomonadota; class Alphaproteobacteria; order Rhizobiales; family Beijerinckiaceae; genus Methylobacterium; species Methylobacterium aerolatum. Next base: position 39,543 of record NZ_BPQE01000018.1, on the reverse strand, counting down.
CGCCGTCGCCCATGTAGGTGAGGCTGACCTTGCCGTTGCCGCGGTACTGGTCCGCGAAGCCGAGGCCCGTGCCGAGCGAGACCTGCGCGCCGACGATGCCGTGGCCGCCGAAGAACTGTTTCTCGCGGCTGAACATGTGCATCGAGCCGCCCTTGCCGCGGCTGTAGCCGCCCCGGCGGCCGGTGAGCTCGGCCATCACGCCCTTGGGCTCCATGCCCGTGGCGAGCATGTGCCCGTGGTCGCGGTAGCCGGTGATGACCTGGTCACCGTCCTCGGATGCCATCTGCATCCCGATCACCACGGCCTCCTGGCCGATGTAGAGGTGGCAGAAGCCGCCGATCAGACCCATGCCGTAGAGCTGGCCGGCCTTCTCCTCGAAGCGGCGGATCAGCAGCATCTCGTGGTAGGCGTGGAGATCCTCGTCGCGCGTGAACTGCGGCATGTTGGGCGCCGGCTTGTGAGCCTCGGCAGCCTCCGGCGACGCGGCGGCGGGACCGGACTCAGCGACCTTGCCAGCATCCATGTCGACTACTCCCCCGTTCCGCGATCGTGAGTGGGGTGTAGGACAGGCGCGGCGCGAAAGCGAGGGCCGCCCCTCTGACAGGGGCGCGCGGTTGTCAGACCGGCCAGGGACGGACCGGCTGCGTCGCGCAGACGGCCGGAGCCCCGTTTCAGGGCGCGATGATGACGACGTCGTTGGCGTGGACGCGGCCGAGCACGACCCGCGCGCGCTCCTCCAGCAGGTCCCGGTCGATCTGGTCGCTCTTCAGGAGGCCGACGCGATGCTCCCAGACCGCCCGCTCGGCCTTCACGGCGGAGAGTTCCTGGTTGAGGGCGAAGGCCTTGATCTTCAGGGCCCGCTTGGCCTCGAGGCCGCGGTTGCCGCTCTCCGCCTGGACGATGAAATAGCCGCAGACGAGGGCCGACAGGGTCCACAGACCCAGTGGCAACACGACCATTCTGACGCGGCGGCGGACGACCATGCCGCGACCTTGGCCGTGAAAGGGTTAACGGGGGGTTTAGGGGGCTCGCGCGAGGGTCACATCACCCCCGGCCGCCGCCTCGCTTCCCACCGACACGACAAGGTGTCGGTGGGCCTCTCCCCGCGGACGGGGAGAGGGGGATTCCTGCCCTACGCCTTCGCGAGGTGCTTGATCGCGCTGCGGCCCGCGTACAGCGCCTGCGGGCCGAGGCCCTCCTCGATGCGGATCAGCTGGTTGTACTTGGCCAGTCTGTCAGAGCGGGCGAGCGAGCCGGTTTTGATCTGCCCGCAATTCGTCGCGACCGCGAGGTCGGCGATGGTCGAATCCTCGGTCTCGCCCGAGCGGTGGGACATCACCGCCGTGTAGCCGGCGCGCTGGGCCATATCGACGGCGGCCAGCGTCTCGGTGAGGGAGCCGATCTGGTTGACCTTGATCAGGATCGAGTTGCCGGTCCCGGTGGAGATGCCCCGCGACAGGCGCTCGACGTTCGTGACGAACAGGTCGTCGCCCACGAGCTGGCAGCGGGCACCGACCTTGTCGGTCAGGAGCTTCCAGCCCTCCCAATCGTCCTCGGACATGCCGTCCTCGATGGACACGATGGGGTACTTGCCCACGAGCTCGGCGAGGTAATCGACCTGGGCGGCGATGTCCCGCGTGCGGCCCTCGCCCTCGTAATGGTAGGCGCCGTCCTTGAAGAACTCCGTGGCCGCGCAGTCCAGCGCCAGGGCGATCTCCTCGCCCGGCTTGAACCCGGCCGCCTCGATCGCCTGCATCACGAAGTCGAGGGCCGCCTCGGCGGAGGGCAGGTTGGGGGCGAAGCCGCCCTCGTCGCCCACGTTGGTGTTGTGGCCGGCCTTCTTGAGGGCGCCCTTGAGGGTGTGGAACACCTCGGAGCCCATGCGCACGGCTTCGGCGATCGACTCGGCGCCGACCGGCATGATCATGAATTCCTGGAAGTCGATCGGGTTGTCCGCGTGGGCGCCGCCGTTGATGATGTTCATCATCGGCACGGGCAGGACCCTGCCCTGCACGCCGCCGACATAGCGGTACAGCGGCAGGCCGGACGCCTCGGCGGCGGCCTTGGCGACGGCGAGCGAGACGCCGAGGATGGCGTTGGCGCCGATGCGGCTCTTGTTGGCCGTGCCGTCGAGTTCGATCATCGCCTCATCGACGGCCACCTGATCCTCGGCATCCATCCCGCCGATCGCGTCCAGGATCTCCGTCTGCGCGGCCTCGACGGCGCGGAGCACGCCCTTGCCCCCGTAGCGGGACTTGTCGCCATCGCGCAGTTCCACCGCCTCGTGGGCGCCCGTCGAGGCGCCCGAGGGAACGGCGGCGCGGCCGAAGGAGCCGTCCTCCAGCATCACGTCGACTTCGACGGTCGGGTTGCCGCGGCTGTCGAGGATCTCACGGGCGCTGATATTGGTGATCGCGGTCATGATGGTCTCCTGGGCCGCGGGCCGTCTGCGTCGCGGCATCGGTGCCGTCGCGCTGCGGTGCGGCTTATCCGCCATGCGCCCGCCCCCGGCAACCCGCCCGCCGGTCCCGTCCTGATGAATTCTTTGCAGCCGGGCCGGTTGTTTTTTCAGGCCGTCCGGGAGGGACGGCGACGCCGGTGCGGGACACGCGATTTCGCGCTATAGGGCCGCCATGAGCAGCCCTTCCGACACCGGTGCGCCCGCCCTGCAATTGGGCCAGGCCACTCCCCTGCCCCAGACGCCCGAGGAGGCCCGCCTCGACCGCGTTCCCAATCCCCATGTGGATACGGATTATCTCGCGCGGTTCACCGCGCCGGAATTCACGTCCATCTGTCCGGTGACGGGCCAGCCCGACTTCGCGATCCTGATCATCGACTACGTGCCGGGACAATGGCTCGTCGAGTCCAAGTCGCTGAAACTGTATCTCGGCGCCTTCCGGAACCACGGCGCCTTCCACGAGGACTGCACCGTCGCCATCGGCAAGCGCCTCGTGGCGCTGCTGGAACCGCGCTACCTGCGGATCGGCGGGTACTGGTACCCCCGTGGCGGCATTCCCATCGACGTGTTCTGGCAGACGGGTGCGCCGCCGGCCAACGTTTGGCTCCCCGACACGGGCGTCGGCTCGTATCGCGGGCGCTGAGAAGCGAACACGCGAAGGGGCGGCCGGCTCACGCCGACCGCCCCTTCATCGTCAGGTCCGAAACTTAGTAGCCGTAACCGTAGTAGCCCGAGCCGTAACCGTAGGCCGGAGCACCGTAGCCATAGCCGTAAGCGGGACGGTTGTAGCCGTAAGCGTCACGGGCTGCTCCGGCAGCGATGGCACCAGCCGCGAGGCCGGCGATCCCGAGGCCGACGGCAGCGCCGGTCCCGATGCCGCGGCGACCGCCACCGTAGTAGCCGTGGTGGCCATATCCACCGCCACGCCAGCCGTAGGGACGCGCCTCGGCGCTGCTGGTGGCGGCGATGCTGCCCACGGCGAGGGAGGCGGCGGCGGTGATGAGAGCAAGCTTACGCATCGTATCCTTTCTCGATCACTGATCGATTATGCCTCAACAACGTGGGCGGTCAGGCAGTGGTTCCGAGATTTCTGAGCCCGAATTTCCCTTAATCCCGTCCATGAACGGCCGTTCATGAGCAGAATGGCCACTCTGTCATCAATCGTGACGGCCTCGGCCGCCCTCCAAGCTGCGCTGTGTCGAAACGGGATCTTGCAACAACGTTGCAGGAGGCGATGGGCGGAGCCCAATGCTGGTTCCGATGCTGAACGCCAATTTAATCGACACGGGCCCGCCGGGGGCCCTTGATCGGGCCCCGTTCCATGCTCGGCCCTTCCATGCGGCGCCTCAGTCTTCTCCTCCTCATCCTCGTGTCGGCGGCACTGCCCGCCGCGGGCCAAGCCCTTCCCGCGCCGTCCACGCCGGGGCGGACGGTGACCGATGCGGTCTATGTCCGGCCGCTCTACGGGGGGCCTTACCGGCATTGCGGCGGCGAGTGCCTGAAGAGCGGGTCGCTGTCGTGGTTCTGCACGGAGCGGCAGCAATGCCTGCTCAACTGCGCGGTGGCTCCGCCCTCGCGGAAATGCGCGGGCCCGTGAGGTCGGCTGTTCGCCGGGCGCGACAGGTCCATAAACGACGGGCGCCGCGAATCGGGCGCGGTTGGAGCCTGCGCCGATGGATGCCCTGACGCTGATCCGCGAGACCTTCGCTCCCCTCGCTCGCAGGGCGATCCTCGATATCGGCTGCGGCGCGGGGCACTTGTCCCGCGCGCTGAGCGCGGACGGGGCGGCCGTGACCGGCATCGATCCCGGCGAGGCAGCCCTCGCCAAGGCGAGGGCTGCCGTCCCGGAGGCGCGGTTCGAAGCCGCCTCGGCGCAGGCCCTGCCCTTCCCGGACGGAGCCTTCGACGGGGCGGTGATGCTGAATTCCCTGCACCACGTGCCCGATCCGGCCGCCGCCCTCGCCGAAGCGGCCCGCGTGCTGGGGCCTGGCGCCCGCCTCGTGGTGGTCGAGCCCCTGGCGGAGGGCACGTTCTTCGACGCGCTCAAGCCCGTGGAGGACGAGACCGACATCCGTGCGGCGGCCCAGGCCGCCATCGCGCAGGCCGTGGCGGCGGGCCGCTACGCCTGCGAGCGCGACGTGGTGGTGGAGCGGCGGGAGACCTTCGCGGATGGCGAGGCGTTCTTCACCCGCATTTCCGCCGTCGATCCGGCCCGGGCCGACGTCATCCGCGCCGACCGGGCCACGGCCGAGCGGGCGTTCCTGGGTGCGGCCGAGCGGACCGCTGAAGGCTACGCCCTCGTCCAGCCCCTCCGCATCCACGTGCTGAAGCCGGAATAAGGGATCCCAAAGGACCGCGTCCCTTGGTGGGGTCCAGGGGCAAGGCCCCTGGGTCTTGCAGGGCGCCGCCCTGCACCCGCCAGAGGGCTTGCCCTCTGGACACGCAGACCTGGCGTCAGCCCTTCCGGCGCTTGGCGAGTTTATCGAAGGCGATCAGCTCTTCGAGGAGCGCCGGCATGTCCTTCAGCGCCACCATGTTGGGGCCGTCGGAGGGGGCGCGGTCGGGGTCGGGGTGCGTCTCGATGAAGACGCCCGCCACGCCCACCGCCACCGCCGCCCGCGCGAGCACGGCGACGAATTCCCGCTGGCCGCCGGAGCTGGCGCCCTGGCCACCCGGCTGCTGCACGGAGTGGGTCGCATCGAACACCACGGGCGCGCCACCGGTGACCGAGGCCATGATCGGCAGGCTGCGCATGTCCGAGACGAGGGTGTTGTAGCCGAAGGAGGCGCCCCGTTCCGTGACGATGACGTTGGGGTTGCCGGCCTCCGTCACCTTGGCGGCGACGTGCTTCATGTCCCAGGGGGCGAGGAACTGCCCCTTCTTCACGTTCACCGCCCGGCCCGTGGCGGCAGCGGCGAGCAGCAGGTCGGTCTGGCGGCAGAGGAAGGCGGGGATCTGCAGGATGTCCACCGCCTCCGCCACCGCCGCGCATTGGTCCGCATCGTGGACATCGGTGAGGACGGGGAGCCCCAGGCTCTCACGGATCTCGGCGAAGATCGGCAGCGCACCGGCGAGGCCGATGCCGCGGGCGGCGGTGCCGGAGGTGCGGTTCGCCTTGTCGAAGGACGACTTGAACACCAGTCCGATCCCGAGCCCGGCCGCCAGCTCCTTGAGGGCGGCGGCGATCTCCAGCCCGTGGCTGCGGCTCTCCAGCTGGCAGGGGCCGGCGATGAGCGCCAGCGGCAGGTGGTTGGCGAAGGCGGTGTCGCGCACGCGTACCACGGCGCCGGGATCTGGCTGAGACATGGGGCGGATCTAGCCCGCGCGGCGGCGATGCGAAAGCCCGATCACCGGTTTGGCCGGCACCACCCGGCAGACGGTCAGGTCCCCGGCGAGCGCATCCGTGCGCGGCCCGGTCTCGCATTGCATGAGCGTCGGCCCGGTGCCGCCCCGCCGGGGGGCGTCGGCGAGCAGGCTGTCCTGATGGAGGGTGAGGGCCAGCACCTCGGCCTCGGCCGCATCCGCCCCGGTCAGCGCCCGCGCCGCAAGGCCGACGAGGGCGAAGTAGGCTCTGGCGGGTTCGCGATCCAGGGACGCCAGGGTGATCCGCGCCGGGTTGCGGCAATCGAGGCTCATGCGCTCGGCATCCTGCGCCCGGAACACCGCGTAGGCCCCCGTCCGCCCGGCGAGCGAGGCGCCGGTCACGCGGATGACCTTCGCGGTCAGGACATCGCAAGGGTCGGCCGCCGCCGCCGGGGTGGCGAGGCCCAGGCCCATCAGGCAGGCGGCGAAAAGGGAGCGGGGCATCGGGGGCGTCCTGCGCGGAGGGGACCAGCATACTGGACGAAGCGGCCCCGTGCACGATGTCGGTAGCGTTCGTCTACCGCCGACCGCCGCCGTCCTCGCTCCCGCGACGACGCCGTGGCAACCCCGTCCCCGAGGCCCCTATGTCGCGTCCCGCCCTCGCCCTCACCCTGCTCCTCGCCGCGACGATGCCCGGATGGGCCGACCCCGCCCCGGCCTACGGCCCCGAACTCGAGGGCTACGCCTACCCCTTTCCGGTGGAGCGGTTCACCTTCACGTCCCAGCGCCAGCCCCTGCAGATGGCCTATCTCGACGTGAGGCCGGAGACGCCGAACGGGCGCACGGCGGTGCTGCTCCACGGCAAGAATTTCTGCGCGGCCACCTGGGAGGGCCAGATCCGGGCGCTGACGGGGGCCGGCTACCGGGTGATCGCCCCGGATCAGATCGGTTTCTGCAAGTCGAGCAAGCCCGCCGCCTACCAGTTCACCTTCCGGCAACTGGCTGAGAACACCCACGCCCTGCTGGAGAAGCTCGGCGTGACGCGGCCAGTGATCGTCGGGCATTCGACGGGCGGGATGCTCGCCGCCCACTACGCCCTGCTCTATCCGAAGGAGGTGGAGCAGCTGGTGATGGTGAACCCGATCGGGCTGGAGGATTGGAGCGCCAAGGGCCTTCCGCCGGTCTCCCTCGACCAGTGGTACCAGCGCGACCTCAAGACGAGCGCGGACTCGATCCGCGCCTACGAGACCGCGACCTACTATGCCGGCCATTGGGAGGCCCGCTACGAGCCCTGGGTCGAGATGCTCGCCGGGCTCTACCGGGGACCGGGCAAGGAGGCGGTCGCCTGGGACTCTGCGCTGCTCTACGACATGATCGTCACGCAGCCGGTGGTCTATCGCTTCCCGCAGATCGCGGTGCCGACCCTGCTGATCATCGGCCAGAAGGACAACACCGCCATCGGCAAGGACATGGTCCCCGCCGACCGGCGCGCCACGCTCGGGAACTACCCCGAACTCGGCAAGGCCGCAGCGAAGGCCATCCCCGGCGCGAGGCTGGTGGAATTCCCCAATTCCGGCCACGCGCCGCAGATGTCGGAGCCGGAGGCGTTCAACGCCGCGCTGATCGAGGGAATCGGGCGGTAGCGAGGCTATTCTCCTGCCCCTCCCCGTTGTCCCCCTCCCCCTTGCGGGGAGGGGTTAGGGATGGGGGTGGCGCAGAAGGCACCGCTGCGAACTCTCCGGCATCACCTCCACCCCCTGCCCCTCCCCGCAAGGGGGAGGGGAGAGGCTCCTAGAAGTACGACTGCAGCACTCCGCGGCGCCGCACGTCGAGGGTGGCGCAGTGGAACGAGCCGCCGAAGGGGCCGTAGCTGAGGAAGGGCGCCGGGATCGGGTCGAAGCCCCAGTCCTTGAGGGCCTTGATCAGCGTCGGCTGGCTCTGGTCCACGACGATCTTCTTCTCGGTGATGGCGAGCACGTTGATCGAGGTCCAGGGCGAGCACATCGAGATCTTGCTCATGAAGCCCTCGACCGGGTCGGGGCGCGGGGCGACGAGGACGTCCCACTTCTTGAGCACGGCCGGCAGGCGCTCGATATCGACGTAGTCCGGGTTCACCAGCACCTTGCCCGGCGCCAGAGGCATGAAGGACGAGTCGATGTGCATGGGCTGCGGGCAGCGGCTCTCGATCTCGTGGATGCGGAAGCCGGAGCCGAGGTGGCGGCGCAGCCACTCGATGCCCATGAGGTTCGTGACGTTCGAGCGGGTGACGAACAGGTCGCGGCCGCAGCGCACGAAGTCGGCCGCGTCGAAGACCGGCTCGAACTCGTTGACCGTGAACTGCATCGGCTCGCCGGCCTTCAGGTTCGGCACCCGGTAGTCGTAGTTATACAGGTCGTCGGTCAATTGGGGCCGCGGGGCCGAGGTCCAGCGGGCGCCGTTCCGGAAGTACTCCTTGAACAGCGAGCGGTAGGCGTCACCCTCGAAGTAGCGCGAGCGCCAGCACATCGGGCTCTCGATGATCTCGTCGCCGATGACGAGGTACGGGTCGCGCGGGCAGGCGACGCAGAAGCCCCGGGAAGTCCAGCGGGGCGCCTTGAACTTCTTCGAGAAGTCCACCGGATCGGGCCGGCGGACCTTCACGCCCTCGCCCGCGAGGATCCCGATGAAGTTGTCCAGCTCCTGCTGGGCCAGCTTCTTCATGAACTTCGGGTACTTCCAGCCGGAGGCGAGGCGGTAGAACGGCTGCGCCGCCCGGGGAAGGTTGAAGATGACCGTGAGGTGGTGCGTCGGGATCGTGGCCCCTTCGAGGGAGCCGACGATCACCTCCTCCAGCGGGTCCCATTCGTTCCACGCCATGACCGGCGAGCGCGGGGAAGGGATGGCGGGTTCGCGCTGGCCTGCGAAACCGTCGGCACGCAACGTGTCGTCCACGGCCTCGGCGGCCGTGATGGGTGATTCGCGGTCCATGACGTGTGGTCCTTCTGCGACGTTCAGCGGTCTCTCGAATGGGGTGCCGAGCACCCCCGCCGCTTTGCCCCTCGGTGTAGCAAACGGGTGATAGACAGGGCTCATCCATGCTGCAACGTGACGGAAGTGCTTGTCGGGGTCGTTCGGACCTATTTCCGCCGCGACCGTGACCGATTTCCCGCATCAAGCCATTTGCGAGCTTGAAAGACGAAGATGAAGCGTCTCACGACACTGGCCTCGATTGCCGGTCTCTGCACGGTCGTGGGCCTGTTCGCGTCCTCCGGGCTGGAGGACGTGTCGGCCGCCGTGGTCAGCGCCGGATGGGGCGCGCTCCTCGTCGTGCTCGCACGATTCGTGGCGGTCGCCTGGGCGGGGTTCGGCTGGCACGTCGTGTTCCCGGCGGGCCCCCGGCCGCGCCTGCGCGACTGCATCTCCCTGCGCTTCGTGCGCGAGGGCATCAACACGCTGCTGCCCGTGGCGACGGTGGGGGGTGACTTCGTGGGCGCCCGCCTGCTCGCCAAGCGCGGCGTGCCGGGCGCGCTCGCCGGCGCGAGCATGTTCGTCGACCTGATGACCCAGGCGGTGACGCAGCTTCTCTTCACGATCCTCGGCCTCGGCCTGCTGGTCTGGCTCGACGGCGACGGGCCGGTGGCCCGCACCGTCGGCGGGGGTGTGGCCCTGGCCATTCCGGCGCTGGCCGCCTTCTACCTGATCCAGCGCAGGGCCGGTCACCGGGTCATCCAGGCCCTGCTGTCCCGGTTCGCCTCCGGCCGCGAGTGGCGGGCGCTCGGCGCCATCGACCAGCTCTACGACAGCCTGCGCCGCCTCTACGGTGCGAAGGGCCGGGTCACGGCGGCGATCGCCATCCATTTCGGAGGCTGGATCGTCGGCACCCTCGAAGTCTACCTGTGCTTGCACTTCATGGGCTATCCCGTTGATTTCATGCAGGCCCTCGTGATCGAGAGCCTTGCCCAGGCTGTCCGTGGCGCGGCCTTCGCCGTGCCCGGAGCCCTCGGCGCGCAGGAGGGCGGCCTCATCGCCCTGTGCGGCCTGTTCGGCATCCCCGCCGAGGCGGCGCTTGCCCTCTCCCTCGTCAAGCGCTTCGCCGATCTCGGCGTCGGCCTGCCGAGCCTGCTCCTGTGGCACCGGATCGAGTCCCGCCTGCGGGCGAGCGGCGAGGAGGAGGCCGGGCCCGAGCGGGAGGAGGCCGTCCCGCCGGGTCGGCGGCCGCCCCCGGCAACCCTGGGCCCGTTCTACAGCTACGCCCCGCCGCGCATGGTCGCCCGGATGGACGACAAGGAGTTGAAGAAGTGCGCCTGATTCGCCACTTCGCCGCCGCATTCCTGCTGGTTCCCGTCCTCGCCGCGCCCGCCCGGGCCGGCGACGAGGCAGCGATCAAGACCGTCGGCGACCTCTACGCCACCTTCTCGGGCGCGGTGAAGGATGGCGCGGGGCCCCTCCCCGCGCGGGTGGAGGTGCTCGGCCCCGCCCTCGACAGGGCCTTCGACTTTCCCGCCATGGCCCGCATCGCCGTCGGGTCCAAGTGGGGCGGCTTCACCTCCGAGCAGCAGGCGGCGGTGATCGCGGCCTTCAAGCGCAGCCTGAACGTCACCTATGCCAGCCGCCTCGGCCGGGCGGCGGGGGGCAAGTTCGAAGTGACGCCCAAGGTGGAGACGCGCGGTGCCCAGCGCGTCGTGCCGACCACGGTGACCGCCGCCGACGGCGACGACTCGCAGGTCGACTTCGTGGTCAACGGCGACGACAAGGTGCAGGACGTGCTCCTGAACGGCGACGTCAGCGAACTCGCCGCCCAGCGGACGATCCTGTCGAAGCCCCTGGCCAGCGGCGGCGCCGACGCCGTGGTCAAGTTCCTGAACGAGCGCGCCGACGGCATGCTCGCCGCCAAACCGGCCCAATAGGCCGACGCCCCTCAGCCGCGGTCGGCGGCCGGACATCTCACGGACCCGACGGATGGATTGGACCTCCCTGGCGTCGCAGGCGCTGCTCTGGCTGTCACCGCTCTGCCTCGTGATCGCCGGCGCGGGCTGCCTCTACGGGTTGGCGGCGGCCCTGTTCGTCACCCGTTACGGCAGCCGCCGTGCCCCTGCCCTGCCGGCCGGGATCGCCCCCCCGGCGGTGACGGTGCTGAAGCCCCTCTGCGGGATGGAGCCGAACCTCTACGAGAACCTCGAGACGGTGATCCGGCAGGATTACGCGGGCGCGGTGCAGATCGTCTTCGGCGTGCAGAACACCGCCGATCCGGCCATCGGCGTGGTGCACGCCCTCCGCGCGGCCTACCCGGACGCGCGGATCGACCTCGTGGTGGACGGGCGGCAGCACGGGTCGAACCGCAAGGTTTCGAACCTCATCAACATGGCCGAGGCGATCGCCCATCCGGTGATCGTGCTGGCCGACAGCGACATGGTGGTGGAGCCGGACTACCTCGCCCGCCTCGTGGCCGAACTGGCGCAGCCGGGCGTGACAGGCGTCACCTGCCTGTACCACGGGGTGCCCGCCTTCCGCGGCCCCATCGGCCAGCTCGCCGCCCTGGCGATCGACGTGCAGTTCCTGCCGAACGTGGTGATGGGCGTGAGCCTCGGCCTCGCCAAGCCGTGCTTCGGCTCGACGGTGGCCTTCACGCGGGCGAGCCTCGACGCGATGGGCGGCTTCCGCCGGTTCCGCAACGACCTCGCGGACGACTACGCCGTGGGCGCGGCCCTGCGCGACCTCGGCGGGCGGGTGGTGATCCCGAGCTTCACCATCGGCCATACCTGCGTCGACACCGAGGTATCCGGCCTGTGGCGCCACGAACTGCGCTGGAACCGGACGATCCGCACCGTCGATCCGGCGGGCTATGCCGGCTCGGTCGTGACCCACGCCTTCCCAATCGCCCTGATCGGCGCCCTGCTGCCCGGGGCCGGCACGGCGGCCCTCGGCATGGCCGCCCTGGCCCTGGCCTGCCGCGCCCTGCTCTGCCGCCAGGTGGAGCGGGCCTTCGGCCTGCCCTCCCACGCCACGTGGCTGTTGCCGATTCGCGACATCCTCTCCTTCTTGAACTTCTCCTGTGCCTTTCTATCGGGGGCGGTGACATGGAAAGGTCACGATTATCACGTGGTTGCGGATGGCACGCTGATCCCCGACGCGGACCTCGGCCGAGACGCCGAAGCCCCGACCGCCTGATCCCCCTTTTCGCACCTCCGGCACTGCACTGAGGCCTTGAACCCCATGCGCACGCTTTTCCTCCAGGCCCCCACCTTCGACGGCTTCGACGGCGGCGCGGGCTCCCGCTACCAGGCCAAGCGCGAGATCAAGTCGTTCTGGTACCCGACCTGGCTCGCCCAGCCGGCCGCCCTGGTGCCGAACTCCAAGCTGATCGACGCGCCCCCGCACAACATCAAGCTGTCCGAGATCGTGGCCCAGGCCAATGACTTCGACCTCGTGGTGCTCCACACCTCGGTCCCGTCCTTCAAGTCGGACGTGAAGACCATCGAGGCGATGAAGGCCGCCAACCCGAAGCTGATCGCCGGGCTGATCGGCGCCAAGGTGGCCGTGGACGCGGCCGGCGCCATGGCCCAGGCTCCGGTGGTCGATTTCTGCGCCCGCAACGAGTTCGACTTCACGGTCAAGGAGGTCGCCGAGGGCGTGCCGATGGCACAGATCAAGGGTCTGTCCTATCGCGATGCCAACGGCACCGTGGTCCATAACGAGGACCGCGAGATCATGACCGACATGGACCAGCTGCCCTTCGTCACCAGCGTCTACAAGCGCGACCTGGAGATGGAGAAGTACTTCATCGGCTACCTGAAGCACCCCTACATCTCGTTCTACTCCGGCCGGGGCTGCAAGAGCCGCTGCACCTTCTGCCTGTGGCCGCAGACGGTGGGCGGGCACACCTACCGGACCCGCTCGGTCGCCCACGTGATCGAGGAGATCAAGTACTGCCTGAAGGAGTTCCCCCAGACCAAGGAGTTCTTCTTCGACGACGACACCTTCACCGACAACCTGCCCCGCGCCGAGGAGATCGCCCGCGAGCTCGGCAAGCTCGGCGTGACGTGGTCGTGCAATGCCAAGGCGAACGTGCCCCGCGAGACCCTGAAGGTCCTCAAGGAGAACGGCCTGCGCCTCCTCCTCGTCGGCTACGAGTCGGGCAACCAGCAGATCCTGCACAACATCAAGAAGGGCATGCGCGTCGAGGTGGCCGAGAAGTTCACCAAGGATTGCCACGACCTCGGCATCGCCATCCACGGCACCTTCATCCTCGGCCTGCCGGGCGAGACGAAGGAGACGATCCAGGAGACGATCGACTTCGCCAAGCGGATCAACCCGCACACGATCCAGGTCTCGCTGGCGGCGCCCTACCCCGGCACCTTCCTCTACAAGCAGGCCGTGGAGAACGGCTGGCTCGACGTGGAGAACGCCGAGCTCGTGGACGAGAACGGGGTGCAGGTCGCCCCGCTGCACTACCCGCATCTGTCGCACACCGAGATCTTCACCTCGGTGGAGGAGTTCTACAAGAAGTTCTACTTCCGCGCGCCGAAGATCGCCTCCATCGTCTCGGAGATGGTGCGCTCGCCCGACATGATGAAGCGCCGCCTGCGCGAGGGTGTGGAGTTCTACCGCTTCCTCAAGGAGCGCCAGGGCACCGCCAAGGCCGCGTAAGTCCTGGGGGTCCGGGGCCTCGAGGCCCCGGCGGGGAGTGCGGGGCTGCGCCCCGCATCGTCCCAGGGCGCCGCCCTGGACCCGCGAGAGGGCTTTGCCCTCTCGACACCCATGACCGAGGGTACTGTGAAGCGTCTCGTTGTTACCGCCGATGATTTCGGGCTGAGCCCCGAGGTCAACGAGGCCGTCGAGCAGGCGCACCGGGAGGGCATCCTCACCGCCGCCAGCCTGATGGTCTCGGCTCCCGCCGCCGCCGATGCGGTGGCGCGGGCCCGTCGGCTGCCGTCGCTCCGGGTGGGCCTCCATCTCGTCCTCGTCGAGGCGTGGCCGACCCTGCCGCCGGCCGAGCTGCCGGACCTCGCCGGGCCGGACGGCCTGCTCCGGGCCGACATGGCGGGGCTCGGCCTCGACCTCGCCCGCCGCGCGGGCGCCCGGCGTCAGCTCGCCGCCGAGCTCACGGCGCAGTTCGAGGCGTACCGGGCCACCGGCCTGCCCCTCGACCACGTCAACGCCCACAAGCATTTCCACGTCCACCCGCTGATCGCGGGGGCGGTGCTGCGGATCGGCCGCCGCTACGGGATGCGCGCCCTGCGGGTGCCCCGGGAGCCGAGGGACGTCCTGCGCCGCGCCGAGCCCGGCGCCCGGCCCCGCGCCGCCCTCGACAGCGCGCCCTGGGCCGCCCTCCTCGCGCTCCGCGCCCGGCGGGCGGGCCTGCTGATCCCGGACCGGACGCTCGGCCTCGCGTGGTCCGGCGCGATGACGCCGCCGCGGGTCGCCGGGCTCCTCGCCCACCTGCCGGACGGCCTCACCGAACTCTACACCCACCCCGCCACCGGCGGCGGCTTTCCCTGCGAGGCGCCGGGCTATCTCTACGCCGAGGAGCGCGACGCGCTGATCGCGCCCGCGAGCCTTGCAGCGGCAGCGGGCGTGGCGAGGGGTGGGTTCTCGGACTTCTCGTAGTTCTCGCCGCCGGTGCGAGCGCCGCGACGCGATCCAGGACAGGGAGACGCCTCACGACGAGGCGCCGACCCTGGATTGCTTCGCTCCGCTCGCAACGACGGATGACGGTTCCGAGAATTCGACTACTTCACCGCCACCGTCTCGGCCTTGCGCTGGCCGAGGAGCGGGCTCTTGCCGGCGGCCTCGCCCTCGGGGCGGTTCCGGTCGGGCTGGGCCGGGGGCTCGCCCAGGGTGGCGGGGACCACGAAGAAGGCCGCGAGCAGGGTGAAGAACAGCGAGAGCGCCAGCAGCTCACCCATGCTGGCCGTGCCCGGATGGCTCGACAGGACGAGGGAGCCGAAGGCGCTGCCCGTGGTCATGGCGGAGAAGAAGATCGCACGGGTCAGGCTGGAGGCCAGCATGTCCGTGACGCCTGCCCGCCACGCGATCACGTAGTAGATGTGGAAGGCGACGCCGACCGCGAGCATCAGTGGCAGGGCGATGATGTTGGCGAAGTTCAGCGGCATGCCGATGATCTTCATCGCCATCAGGGTCCACAGGGTGGCGATCACCAGCGGGCCGAGGGTCATCGCCACGTCCCAGGGCTTCCGCAGGGCGACGGAGAGGATGACGAAGATCAGCACGAGGGCGGTGATGGCCGCTTGCACGAAGGCGCCGAGGATCGTGTAGGTCGAGCGCGTGGTGGAGACCGGCGCGCCGGTGGCGTGCGGGGCGACCTTCAGCACCTCGTCGGAGAACTTGCGCAGCACCTCGTCGTCGTTGGAGTTGCCCTTCGGGTGGATCTCCACCCGGGCGCGTCCGTCGGCCGAGACCCAGTCCGCCTTCAACTGTGGCGGCAGGTTCTCGAGGGTGATCTTGGTGGGGTGGAGCAGGTCGCGCAGGCCGGAGAGCAGCGGGCCGAGATCCTTCGTGAGGGCCACCGAGGCGGCCTCCCGCTTCTGTACCGGCCCGTCCGCCAGCGCGATCAGGGTGCCCGTGAGGGTGCGGGCCGTGTCGGCCCCCGGCGTGCCGGGCTTCGCCTCGTCGGCCGTGGCCTTCAGCGCGGCGGCGGCATCCTTGAGCGCCTTGACGTTGTCCGCGTCGGTGGGCGGCGGCGGCCTGCGGGCCGGGTTCAGGACCGGATCGAGCAACTGCGCCGTGTCGGCGATCTGCGCGAGCTTCTTGTCCTGGTCCGGCGGCACGAAGGTGTCGATGCTGTTGACCGAGCTCGCCACGGGCAACGCGGCGAGCTTCTTCGACAGCTCCGGCACCGCCGCGACGTTCGGGGCCAGCACGTCGATGACGTTGGGGCTCGTCTCGGGGTTCTTGATGAGGTCGAGATAGGTGGCGATCGATTCGACCTTCGGGCTGCGCAGGTGCATCGGGTTCGAATCGAAGGGCAGCCAGTAGAGGAGCGGCATGCCCGCGAGCGTCACGAGGCCGACGGCGATCAGGATCGGCTTGCGGTTGCGGATGATCCACGGGTCGACGCCCACGAGCCACTTGGTCTCGACCGCCTGCTTCTCGCCCTTCGGCCGGAAGATGGCGATGAGCGCGGGCAGCAGCGTGAGCGAGAAGAGGTAGGCCACGATCATGCCGACGCCGGCGATGAGGCCGAGTTCGGAGACGCCGCGGAAGGCGGTGGGCAGGAAGGCGAAGAAGCCCGCGAGCAGGGACACCGCCGCCAGGGTCAGCGACCAGCCCACGCCCCGCGCCGCGGCGCGGATCGCCGCCTGCAGGGTCGGCTGCTCGTAGCGGTCCGCCCGGTAGCGCACCGAGAACTGGATGCCGAAATCGATGCCGAGGCCCACGAACAGGGCGGCGAAGGCCACCGAGATCGGGTTCAATTCGCCAACCAGCGCGAGGCCCAGCGCCGCCGTCACGATGAGCCCGGCGAAGGTGGTGATGATGACGGCGACGACCAGCGGCCCGGAGCGCAGCGCCAGCCACAGGAACAGCACGATGGCACCGACGATGATGCTGTTGTTGAGGAGCGCGTCCTCCGAGAGGGTCGCGAACTCCTCGTCCGCCACGGCGACGGGGCCGGTGAGGCGCATCCGCAGGCCGTGGGCGGCGTCGATCTTCAGGTCCCGGGCGGTCTCGCGGATCATCCGCGTCGCCTCGTAGCCCGGCTCCAGGGCGTTGAAGTCCAGCACCGGCTGGATCATCACGAATTTCAGCTTGTCGGTGACGCGGGTTTCCCCGTTCGACAGGAGCGACTGCCAGGAGAGGCGGGCGGGCTCGCCCTTCAGGACCCGCTGGAGGGTGGCGTCGATCTGCGCCATCGGCTTGTCGAGGTCGGCCAGCGTCGCGTCGCCCGATTTGACGCCCTTGGCGCCGAGCGTCAGCACCCGCATGACGCCGCGCAGCGACGGGTCGGCGGCCAGCGGCCCGAGGAGGCCCTGCTGCTGCGTAAGCTGCTCCAGGGTCTTGTCCAGTTCCGCCTGGGGCATCAGGAGCAGGCCGTTCTTCTGGAAGAACGGGCCGCCATCCGGCCGGTAGACGGTCTCGATGAGGGACTTGCGCTCCGAGAGGGTCCGCGTGAGGGCGGCGGCGGCCTCCTCGGTCTCCTCCGGCGTCTGCCCGTCGATGACGGCAACGATCAGGTTGGAGCGCTGGGGGAACGCCTTCTCGAAGGCGATCTCGTCCTGGCGCCACGGCTCCTTCGGATCGATCAGGCGCTCGACATCCGTGTTGATCTTGAACAGATGGACGCTGATCCCGACGCTCACGACGGTCATGGCCGCGATCACGGCGATCACGATCCAGCGGTAGCGGACGGAGAGCGCGACAAGTCCTTCGATCACGAGTGCCCTACCAATTCGCCCGGCGCCGGTCGCCGGTCCCCGGTGGCCGGAGCGACACGCCCCGGTCGCCACAGCCGAACCACACGGCCAGGACGGCGCGCCCGGAGGACGACCCGCCCTGGAGCCGCCGCGCCGAGGCACGCTGATGGATGGCGCGGGTGATCCCGTGCCGGACGCTCCCTTGCAGTGCGGCCGCTTGGCTCAGTAAAGAGGAGGGCGCCGGAATGCAACGCGAGCGAGCGCTGACGTATCCGTCCGGCCACAACGGTGCGTTGCCGCACCGCACACGCGACCGTGTTCCCGCCAACGGCGCCGGTGGCCGCATTCCCGTCGCATTGTGCGCGTGAAAGTCGGCAACCGTTTATGGGCCGATGCCGCGCCGTGTGTGGCGCCGTTGCGTCAGCCTTCGACGAAAGCGTTCTCGAACGATCCAGGGCCGGCAGATTGAGATCGTTCCAAGCTACGTTGCTGGAAATCGAACACTTTTCACGTTAAGCACCCCGATCGATCCGGGGTCGACAAAGCTAAGGAGCCTCAACTTGGGTATCCCCCTCCGATATGTCGCGACGATCGGCGGCTACATCCTCAAGCAGCACCTGACGGGCCGCAAACGCTACCCCCTCGTGATGATGATGGAGCCCCTGTTCCGCTGCAACCTGGCCTGCGCCGGTTGCGGCAAGATCGACTATCCCGAGGAGATCCTGAACAGGCGTCTGCCCGTGGACGAGGCGCTCGAATCCGTGCGCGAGTGCGGCGCACCGGTGGTCGTGATCGCCGGCGGCGAGCCGCTCCTGCACAAGGACCTGCCGCAGATCGTCGAGGGCATCATCGCCCAGAAGAAGTTCGCGATCGTCTGCACGAACGCGCTCCTCCTCGAAAAGAAGATCAAGGAATATAAGCCGAGCCCGTACTTCACCTGGTCAATCCATCTCGATGGCGACAAGGAGATGCACGACCAGTCGGTGTGCCAGCGCGGCGTCTACGACAAGGCGGTGGCGGCCATCGCGAAGGCCAAGGAGATGGGCTTCCGCGTTACCATCAACTGCACCTTCTTCAACAATTCCTCGCCGGAGAAGATCGCCGACTTCTTCGACAGCGTGACCCGCATGGGCATCGACGGCATCACCGTCTCCCCCGGCTACGCCTACGAGCGCGCGCCCGATCAGAAGCACTTCCTCAACCGCAAGGCGACGAAGGAGCTGTTCCGCGGCGTGTTCCGGCACGGCAAGGAGAAGGGCCGCGAGAAGTGGACCTTCCAGCAGTCGGGCCTCTTCCTCGACTTCCTGGCCGGCAACCAGACCTACCACTGCACCCCGTGGGGCAACCCGACCCGGACGGTGTTCGGCTGGCAGAAGCCCTGCTACCTCCTCGGCGAGGGCTACGCGGCGACCTTCAAGGAGCTGATGGAAACCACCGATTGGGATTCCTACGGCACCGGCAACTACGAGAAGTGCGCCGACTGCATGGTCCACTCCGGCTACGAGGCCTCCTCGGTGGTCGATTCGGTCCGCAAGCCGTGGAAGCCGGTCATCCAGATGCTGCGCGGCATCAAGACCGAGGGCGACATGGCCCCCGAGGTCAGCCTGGAGAACCAGCGCCCGGCCGAGTTCGTCTTCTCGCGCAACGTCGCGCAGAAGCTCTCCGAGATCAAAGAATCGGGCGTCGACACCAAGCAGGAAGCCCGCAAGCGCACGGCCGCGTAAGCGCCGGCCGCCGACGGACCGACGAGGGCCGCCGTGGGATGCCACGGCGGCCTTTATTTTCTCGGACACGAGACGGCATGAACCCGGCCGTGGGTCACAGGCCCCCCACCCGCTCGGGTTCTTCGCCGAGGCGTTTCACCAGAAGTGGCACAGGCCGCCACGTCTTCCCGGAAGTCGCGCAGCCCTAGATTGCTTCGCGACGCTCGCAATGACGGATCGGCCGGTAAATCTCTCCGGCCAGACGCCGAAGACTGGGCGCATCCCCGGCTGAGGCCGTTTCGACCCACCTCGGATCACTGCGCGCCCGTGAGGACGGGGTGAGATGGGGCGGCGCGGGAGCGCAGGCGGTCACGCCGCCTCGGGCGGTCCGTCGTCCTCGGGGCCGGTGGGGGAGTTGAGCAGGTCCTCCAACTCGTCCACGAGCCGGTCGATCTGATCCTCCGTGGCGAGCACCTTGAGCACCTCGCCCGTCTCCGCTTCGACCGCGAGCTCGATGTGCGGCCCCACCCGGGTCGCGAGGATGCGGGCGAGGATCTTCAGGGCGCTCATGGATGGGTGTCCTCCGCAATGAGGCCGACGGCGACGGCCGGGCCGCAGGTCGAGATCCAGGCTGCATCCCTGGAGGCGTCCGGCGCAATCCGGGGAGCGAGGCTTTCCGCGAATCCGAGGTTCGGGCGGCCCAGGCGCGCGGCGAGGCGCGCGCCCACGAAGGCGCCCGCGCCGCAGGTCACGAGGGGAGCCTCCGGCGGCATGTCGGGGCGCGAGAGCAGCGCGGCCGCCGCGTCGTGCAGGAGGCGCAGTTGCGCCTCCGCGAAGTGGCGGGCCAGCGCCGCCCACGCCTCGGGACTGCCCTCCCCCCGGTCGCGGCCGACGATCCGCGCGAGGCGCGTCTCGCACTCGGCCACCGACTTGCCCTTGCGGTCGCCGGTGCCCTGCTGGTCGGCCGCCGGCGGCAGGTCGCCGAGGATCCGGTAGGCATCGGCGATATGGGCGAAGGTCTCGGTCATCAGCCGGGTCCGGCGGCCGAGGAACGGCGCGTGGTCCGTAAGGCCGATCAGGGGCGTGCGCACCACGCCGGTATAGACGAGTTCCCCGGTCTCCAGCCGTTCGGCGTCGCTGTAGCCGGTGGCGGCGGGGCGGCCCGCGACGATGGGGATGAGGTCGGCGGTGGTGGAGCCGATATCGACGAGGAGCGCGTCGGGCACGAGCCGGCCGACGAGGGCGGCGGTGGCGTGCCAGTTGGCCGAGGCGATGGCGAAGGCGGAGCGCGGCGCCGCCTCGGGCGTCACGAAGCCGTCGCGCCCCGCGTAGATCCGCACCGGGCCTTCGAGGCGCGCGGCGGCCCAGTCCGACAGGGCGGCGACGCCGGCCGTCCGGTCCGCGAAGCAATCCGTCAACTCGCCGGTCATCGTCACCGCGTGGGAGGCCTCCTCCCGCGCCCAGTCGGGCATGATCTCAAGGGCCGAATCGAGGGCGGAGACCCCCTGCCAGAGGGGGCACGGCACCTGGACGGCGGCGGCGATCCGGCCGTCGCGAATTAGAGCGGCCTTGACGTGGACCCCGCCGAGGTCCCACCCGATGGTTTTTGGGATCGACATGCGCGGATGACGGGCTTCGACGTCTCGGGGAAGGGAGCCGGCACCCCCGGCTTCGCGGTGATTCCGGTGCTGGACCTGCGCGGCGGGCGCGTGGTCCGCGCACGCCGGGGCGAGCGGGACTCCTATGCCCCGATCGAGACGCCCTTGGCAAAGGGCTCGGCGCCGGAAAGCGTCGCGGCGGGGTTGCTGGCCGCGTGGCCCGCGCGGCGCCTTTACATCGCCGACCTCGACGCGATCATTGACGGGCGCCCCCCCGATCGCGCCGCCCTGCGCGCCATCGCGGCGGCCTGCCCCGGTGTGGAGCTGTGGGTCGATGCGGGCTTTTCCGCCCTGGCCGCGACGGAGGATTTCCTGGGGACCGGCCTCGGGCGGCCGGTGCTCGGCACCGAGAGCCAGAGCGACGAGCGACTCGTGGCGGCGCTGAGCGACCGGGCCGTCCTGTCCCTCGACTCGAAGGGCGACGCGCGGCTAGGGCCGCCGGTCCTGCACGAGGATCCCACGCTCTGGCCGCGGGACGTCATCGTGATGACCCTCGCCCGCGTCGGGGCCGGGGCCGGACCGGACCTCTCCGCCCTCGCCGCCATTCGGGCCATGGCGCCCGGCACTCGCATCCACGCCGCCGGAGGCGTGCGCGGCCCGGAGGATCTGCGCGCCCTGGCGACGGCGGGGCTCGCCGGGGTCCTCGTGGCCTCCGCGCTCCACGACGGGACGCTGCGCCGACCATTGGAGCCCTGACCGGACCGCCGCTTCCGGCCCGGCGACGGGGCTGCTAAACCGCCTTCATTCCAGATCGCCGGGACGCGAAGAGACGATGGACAAGTTCACCACCCTGGAGGGCGTCGCGGCGCCCCTGCGGACGATCAACGTCGACACCGACCGGATCATCCCCGCCAAGTTTCTCAAGACCATCAAGCGCACCGGGCTGGGCAAGAGTCTGTTCGCCGAGATGCGCTACCGGGAGGACGGATCCGAGAACCCGGATTTCGTGCTCAACCAGCCGGCATACCGCCACGCCAAGATCCTCGTGGTCGGCGACAATTTCGGCTGCGGCTCGTCGCGCGAGCACGCGCCCTGGGCGCTGGCCGATTTCGGCATCCGCTGCGTGATCTCCACGAGCTTCGCCGACATCTTCTTCAACAACTGCGCGAAGAACGGCATCCTGGCGATCGTCGTCGCGCCGGAGGATCTGGAGAAGCTGTTCGAGGATGCCGAGCGCGGTGCCAACGCCACCCTCTCGGTCGATCTGGAATCCCAGACGATCCGCGGGCCGGACGGCGGCACCCTGCACTTCGACATCGACGAGGGCCGCAAGCACAACCTGCTGAACGGTCTCGACGAGATCGGCCTGACGCTGGCGCGCGGCCAAGCCATCGACGCCTACGAGCAGAAGCTCGCGCAGCGCGAATGGGCCTGAGTCGGGACTTCTGACGCAGGGCCGAGGGAGCGGCGCCTCCCCGCGCGGCGCGAGGACGGCGGCGGGAATGCGGAAGGGGGGCGAGCCCCCCTTCCAGGGCGATCAGCGCTTGGCGAGCAGCTGCTCGATCAGCGAGCCGCCCTTGTCGATCGCCGCCATCTCCTCCGCCACCGCGGTCACGGTGTCGGTGATCTGCTCCGGCGTGTGCTCGGAGGTAAGGAAGAACCGCAGGCGTGAGCTCCGCTCCGGCACGGCCGGGTGGATGATCGGCTGGACGTTGATGCCGCGCTTGAACAGCCGGTCCGACAGGGTCACCGCCTTCAGCGAATCGCCGACGATGATCGGGATTACCGCCAGCCCGAGGCTGAAGCCCGTGTCGAGGCCGAGCTTGCGCGCGGTGGAGAGGAAGAGCGTGCCGTTCCGGCGCAGGCGCTCGACCCGCTCCGGCTCCGCCTGCATCACGGCGAGTGCCGCCTCGGCGGCGGCCGCGATCGGCGGCGACATGCCGACGCTGTATACGAACCCGCCCGCCGAGTGCTTCAGGTACTCGATCAGGGCGATGGGCCCGCAGATGTAGCCGCCGCAGGCCGACAGGGTCTTGGACAGGGTGCCCATCCAGATGTCGACCTCCTTCGGATCGACACCGCAATGCTCGAACAGGCCAGCACCCGTGCGGCCGGTGACGCCGAGGCCGTGGGCCTCGTCCACCATCAGCCACGCGTCGTAGCGCTTCTTCAGGGCGACGAACCCGGCGAGGTCCGGCGCGTCGCCGTCCATGCTGTACAGGCCCTCGACCACGATGAGCGCCCGGCGGTGCTCGTGCCGGGTCGCCTGGAGGAGGTTCTCCAGGGCGTCGAGGTCGTTATGGGCGAAGGAGCGCCGCTGCGCGCCCGAGAGCTGCACGCCGGTGACGATGCTGTTGTGCGAGAGGGCATCGTGGAACACCACGTCCCCCGCCTCCAGCAGGGCGCCGATGGTCGTGACGTTGGTGGCGTGCCCGCTCACCATCACGACGCAGCCCTGCGTCTGGTAATGGGCGGCCAGCGCCTGCTCCAGGCTGATATGGCCGGGCCGCTCCCCCGCGACGACCCGGCTCGCCGAGGCCGACGTGCCGTAGGACTCGATGGCGTCCCGCGCGGCGGCGCTGACCTTCGGGTGCCCGTTCAGGCCGAGGTAGTCGTAGGAGGAGAAGTTCGTGAAGGACTTCTGGTCGATGCGCGTCGTGGCGCCGGCCTTGGCGTCGTGAACCCGGAAGAACGGGTTGCCGAGGCCGATCAGCTCGGCGGCCGAGCGCTGGAGCTTCAGTTCCCGGTAGCCCGGCAGGTTCTCGAAGTTCTGCGCCGCGCTGGAGCGGGACGTGTCCGGCGTCTTGGCCGCCGCCGGCCGGGGCGTCGTGCGCCCCAGGCGATTCGTCACGAAGCCGGCCAGGGCCGCCCGCCCACCGTCGGGCCGAGCCGATTGAGTCATTGCTGAGTCTCTTTGGTCTCGCGTTCCTTGGCCTCGATGAGGTCCCGGAGCGGGGCGACCGTGCCCGCATCGACCTCACCACCGATGTGCTTGGCCATCAGGCTCATCGCGACACCGGCCGTATCGTCCATGGGGGCGGAAACGGCCTGAATTAAGGACTCGGACAATTCATTCACGGTCATGCCCGAGGAGAGGCCCGCCGGCGGCGCGTCGAGGCCGAAGCGCTCCTGCAGGCTCGCCCCGAGTTCGACGCCCATCAGGGAGTCGAGGCCGATCTCGGAGAGCTGGCGGACCCGGCTGATGTCGTCCTTCGGCAGGCGCAGGATGCGGGCGATGTCCTCGACGATGGCGTCGGAGACGGTCTTGCGCACCGCGTCGATGTCGCCGCCCTTGAGCAGAGCCGCGATGTTGATCGCCTGCACGGCGCCCGCTTCGGCCTGCTGGTCGGAGCCGAGTTCGGCGTAGCTCGGCGAGCGCATCGTCGCCAGGCGCTCGCGCGCCTTGCCCCAATGCATCGCCGCGATGGCGATCACGCCCTCGTCCGGGTCGCTGCCCTGGCTGGAGAGCGCCTCGCCCATCAGGTCGAGGCAGCGGCGGGCCTCCATCGGCGTGACGCCGACGCGACCCGCGAGACCTTCCATCACCGCCTTGTTGCGGGCGAGCATGCCCACGTCGCCGATGGCACCCCAGGCGACCGCGAGGGCCGGCAGACCCTTGCGGCGGCGCTGGCGGGCCAAGCCTTCCATGAAGCCGTTGGCGGCGACGTAGGAGCCCTGGCCCGGATTGCCGATGAAGGTCGTGGCCGAGGAGAACAGCACGAAGTAGTCGAGCGCCCGGTCCCGGGTCGCGGCATCGAGATGCTGCGCGCCGATCACCTTCGGGCCGATCACCGCATCGAGGGCGGCTACGTCGAGGTTCGAGATCAGGCCGTCCTGCAGCACCGCCGCCGCGTGGATCACGCCGGCGAGCTTGGCGCCGCCGCGTTCGATCTCCGCGAGCATCCGGTCGACGCCCGAGCGGCTGGTGATGTCCACGGCCTTGGCCTCGGCCTTCACGCCCCGCGCGGTCAGCTCGGCGAGCGCCGCCTTGGCCTCGTCGCTCGCAGCGCCCTTGCGGCCCGAGAGCACGATGTGCCGCGCCCCCCGGTCCGCGAGCCAGCGCGCCGCCTCCAGGCCGAAGCCGCCGAGGCCGCCGGTGACGAGGTGCACGCCCTCGGCCGAGACGGTGAACGGCGTGACCTTGTCGCGCTTCACCGAGCCGGCCTTCGGCGGGCTGATGACGATCTTCCCGATATGCCCCGATTGCTGCATCAGCCGGAACGCGTCCGAGGTCTCGGCCGCGGTGAAGGGCTGGTACGGCAGGGGCTTGAGGCCACCGTCGTTGAACAGGGCCATCACCTCGCGGAACAGCCGCGCGCCGTCGTCGCCCTGGTGCTGGATCACCTGATCGAGATCGACGCCGAAGTAGCTGAGGTTCCGCCGGAACGGCCGCAGGCCGATATGGGTGTTGGCGACGTAGTCGCGCTTGCCCAGTTCCACGAACCGCCCGAAGGGCCGCAGGGCGTTCAGCGACCGCTCCATCGCCTCGCCGAACAGGCTGTTGAGGACGATGTCCACCCCCGCCCCGGTGATGGCGCGGACGTCGTCCACGAAGGCGAGCGAGCGGGAGTCGAGCACGTGCTCGGCGCCGAGCGCCTTGACAAGGGCGCGCTTCTCGCGGGAGCCGGCCGTGGCGATGACGCGGGCACCCTTGAGCTTGGCGATCTGCAGGGCCGCGAGGCCCACGCCGCCCGCCCCGCCATGGACGAGGACCCATTCCCCGCGCTTCATCCGGGCGCAGGAGACCAGCGCGTAGTAGGCGGTGAGGAAGGCCACCGGCACGGTGGCCGCCGCCATCGGATCGAGGCCCTGCGGCATCGGCGCGACGACGAGGTCCGGCACCACGATATGCGTGGAGAAGCCCGACTGGGCGAAGGCGACGACGGGATCGCCGACCTTGAAGCCCTTCACGCCCGGCCCGACCGCCGTGACGCGCCCGGCGCATTCGAGGCCGAGGCGCGGACCGGCGAAGCCGTCCTCCAGGATCTCCTCCGGGAGCATCGAGAGCGCCCAGAGCACGTCGCGGAAGTTCAGGCCCGTCGCCTCGACGGCGATCTCCATCTCGCCCTTGCCCGGCGCCACCCGCTCGGCGGGGCCCCAGACCATCTCGTTGAGGCCGCCGGTGTTGCTGCGCTCCAGCCGCGCCGCCTCGGCCGGCACGGTGTCGGCCGGGTTGCGGTGGCGGGGACGACCCGCATGGAAGCGGATGACCTGCGTGCGCTCGTCGTCGAGCACGATCTCGGTCTCCGGCGTGCCGGAGAGGATGAGGTCGCGCAGGCGCTCGGAGGCCCGCTTCGAGGTCATCTCGGCGGAGAGGTCGATGCGGCGCACGTCGAGGGTCGGCACCTCGTTGGCGAGCGTCCGCGAGAAGGCCCACACGCCCGCCTCGACATTCGTCGTCTGGCCGCCGCGGTCACGGGTCGCCCCCGGTGCCACGACCCAGAGGCAGGTCGGGCGGGAGCCGAGATGCTCGACGCAGCGCTTGAGGCTCATGCAGCGGTCGCGCAGGCGCTCCGCCGCCTCGCCGCCCCGGGTGAAGGCGCCGGCCAGGAACACCACCGTGTCCGGCGTCTCCTTCTCCAGTTCCTTCAGGGAGGTCTCGGAATCGAGGATGATCGAGACATGCACACCCGCCGCGACGAGGAGCGTCGCGAGGGAGGAGGCGGTCTCGGCGGCGAAGTCGTCGTCCGAGCCGATGATGAAGGCGAAGCTCTGAGCGGGGGCCGGCGCGGGCCGCACGGGGGCTTCGCCCACGAGCAGCAGGTCGTCGCCGTTGCCGGATACCGCCCGGTCCACGGACACGGCGACCAGACCGGCGGCGCTCAGCGAGCGCTGCCAGCCGCCGATATCCTCCAGGCGCCCGAGGGGCAGGCCCCCCACGCTCTCCTCGAACCAGCCCTCGGACAGGCCGAAGACGAGGTCGCGGAACAGGGAGTTGCCGGGCTCCACGGCGACCATCAGGCCGCCGGTGGCCAGCGCCCGGGCGAGGTCGGCCGTCAGGCCGCGGTCGCCCCGGTGCAGGCTTCCCGCCGCCAGGATCAGGTCGACGCTCGCCGGAGCGAGATCCTCGGCCGTCTCCACCACGACTGCGTTGCGGCCCAGGGAGAGGCGGGCGCGTTCGGCGAGGCGCCGGTCGGTCTCAAAGATGGTGAGGCGGGCCTCGGCGCCGCCGGCGAAGGCGGCGGCCTGGGCCGAGAGCGGCCCGAAGCCCACCTGCAGCACCCGCAGGGCACGCTCCTTCGGCAACTGGCCGAGGGCGGCCTCCATCAGGCCCGCGAGGGTTTGGGCGGAATGGCGGGCGGTCGCCGAGCGCATGACGAAGGCGTCGACGGCGCTCGAGGGCGGGCTCGGAAGCTCGGTAATCTTGCCCGCCACCAGCCGCTCGACGCTGGCGCCGACATCGGCGACGAGGACGAGTTCGGCCGACAGTTCGGGGTGATCAGCCGCGATCCAGCGCATGATCTCGTCGGGCGGGGGCAGGGCCGAACCGTCGCCCAGGCGCCACGTCTCGCCCTCGCGCTCGGCGAGGCCGCTGCTCTCCAGCGCGCACAGGGCGTTGACGAGCCAGGGGCGCATCGCCTCGGGCAGGCGCGGGTCGGCCAGGCGGACCGTGCCGCCCTCGCTCAGCCCCTCGGCCGCGCGGAAGGCGAGCGAAGTCGCCCAGCCCTCCAGCAGGAGGTGGCCCGGCGACAGGCCCGTGTCGGCCGGCGCCACGGAGTCGGCGATCAGCGGCCGCAGGCGCGCGGCCACGGAGGGGCGGCGCTCCATCGGGATCGCCGTCGGCTCGGTGGCGAGTTCGGCCACCTGCGACAGGGCGTAGGCGGCGAGGTCGTCGCCGCCCTTGGCGCGCAGCGCCTGGAACCGGCCCTCGCGGATCGTGGCGATCACCTCACCCTCGGCATCGAGGAGGGTGAAGTCGGCCAGGATCGAGCGCTCGTTGCAGCGCCGGGTCCGGATGACCGAGCGGGCGATCACCGCCCCCGGCTTCACAAGGCGGATCTCGCCGAAGCGCACCGGGATGTAGGCCTTGCCGCCGCCCTCGCCGAGGAGGTCGGCGAAGAGCAGGATCAGGCCGTGGAAGCAGGCATCGAGCCGCGACGGCACCAGGGCGTAGCGGGGGTCGGCCTCCGCCGGGGCGAGGTCGGAGACGATGGTCGCCTCGTCCAGGCGGGCGCTGAGTGCGACCTGACGGAAGTTCGGTCCGAAGCCGAGGCCGGACGCCTCGGCGCGGGCGTACAGTTCCTCGCCCGTCAGGCCGTGCTCGCCGCCGGCCTCCAGGTCGAAGCCGCCGAGATCGGGCTTGCGCGGCGGGGCGAACTCACCCTCGACCACCTTGGCCTGGGCGTGGAGCTGCCACGGGGCCTGGGTCAGCCGCGGGCGGCTCAACACCTGGATGCCGTTGCCGGAACCGGCGAGGCGCACCGTCACCTCGCGCAGCGCGTCCTCCGCGAAGACCATCGGGGCGACGATCTCGAACTCGGACAGGATCACCTCGTCGTCGCGCTTGGCGGCGCGGACGGCGGACAGCGCCATCTCCACGAAGCCGGCGCCGGGCATGATCACCTGCCCGTCGACCTTGTGGTCCTCCAGTTCGGGCACCGCGTCGGGATCGACATGGGCGTACCAATCGAGCCCGTCCGCCTCGGCCCGGGAGCCGATCAGCGGGTGGTACGGCCGGGGGCTGAGGGCGCCCGTGCTCTCGGTGGTGTCTGCGAGGCGGAAGGGGCGGCGCTGCCACGGATAGGTCGGCAGCTTCACGTCGCCCTTCGGCGCCGTGCCGAACAGCAGGTCCTCGTCGACCGCCGCGCCGAGCACGAGGGCCGCGTTCACGGCCTTGGCGATCGGATCGCCGCCCGAGGCCTTGCGGTGCATGACGCCGACGGTCGCCACCTCGATTCCGAGGGGCTCCACCGCGTCGCCTACGTGGGACATCAGGGTCGCCCTCGGGCCGACCTCGACGAAGACGCGGGCGCCCTGGCGGGTCGCCGCCTGCACGGCATCGCTGAAGCGCACCGGCTCGCGGATGTTGCGCCACCAGTAGCCGGGGCCGAAATGCGACCCGTCCAGGCTGTCGCCGGTGACGGTGGACATCAGGGTCACCGAGCCGCCGCGCGGCTTGAGCCCGGCGAGGTCGCGCAGGAGCGGCTTCTCGGTCGGGTCCATCAGCCTTCCGTGGAAGGCGTAGGCGAGGTCGAGCTTGCGGCCCCGGCGGCGCTTGCGCGACAGGGCCTTCAGGGCGGCGTCGATATCCGCCACGGGACCGGCGACGGTCACCGCCTTCGGGCTGTTGGTGGCCGCGAGGTCGAGGGTCGGGAAGTCCTTGAGGAAGGCAGGGACCTCCTCCGCCGGCATCAGCAGCACCGCCATGGTGCCCTGGCCGTGCGTCGTCTCCTGGTGGTGGCTGCGGTAGTAGATGACCTTGACCGCATCCTCCAGGCTCAGCACCCCGGCGGCCTCGGCGGCGGCGATCTCGCCGACGCTGTGGCCCAGCACGTAGGACGGGTTGAGTCCCTTGGCCCGCAGGGCGGCGGTGGAAGCGCTCTCGATCGCGAAGATCAGCGGCTGCGAGACGCTCGTGAGCACGAGGCGCTCGTCGAGATCCTCGGCGTAGAGGGCGTCCTTCAGCGACCAGTCGGCATAGCCCTGGAACAGGGTGTCGATCCGGTCGAAGGCGGCACGGAAGGCGGCGTTCTCCTCGTAGGCCTCGCGGCCCATGCCCGCCCACTGGCTGCCGTTGCCCGAATAGACGAAGGCCACCTCGGCGGCGCGGTCCACGGCGGTGCCGGTATGGGCCTCCTCCGCGTCCTCGCCCTCGCCGACGGTGCGCAGCGTCGCGGCGACGTCGGCCTTGCCGTCGAGGGACAGGGCGAGGCGGACGGGCATCCGCTCCCGGCGGTGGGCGACGGCCGCGGCGATGTCGGCGAGCGCGGCGGGCTCCTCCTCCAGGCGCTCGGCGTAGTCGAGGGCGAGGTCGTTGAGGGCCGCGCGGCTCTGGGCCGAGATCAGCAGCACCTGCGGCTCGCGCGCCGCCTGCCCGGCGGCGGCCGGGACCGGGTCGGCATCGGTGATGACGACGTGGGCGTTGGTGCCGCCGAAGCCGAAGGAGTTCACCCCGGCGAAGCGCTGGCGCGTGCCGCGGGTGATCGGCAGCCCCTCGCGCACGACGTGCAGGTTCAGGTCGCCGAAGGGAATGTCGGGGTTCAATTCGGCCGCGTGCAGCGACGGGGGCACGAGGTCGTGCTCCAGGGCCAGCGTCGCCTTCATCAGGCCGGCGAGGCCCGAAACCGGCTCGGTATGGCCGATATTGGTCTTGATCGAGCCGATCGGCAGCGGGCGCGAGCGCCCCTTGCCGAGCTTCGAGCCGATGGCGGACGCCTCGATCGGGTCGCCCACCGGCGTGCCGGTGCCGTGCGCCTCCATGAAGGCGAGGTCGTCGAGGGCGATCTCCGCCTCGCGGTAGACCTTCTCCAGCAGCGCGCCCTGGGCGTAGCCCGAGGGCAGCGAGATGCCGGTGGTCCGGCCGTCGGAGTTGATGCCGCTCGCCGCCACCACGGCGCGGACGGTGGAGCCGGCCCGGCGGGCGGCCTCCGCCGAGCGCAGCACCATCACCACGCCGCCCTCGGACCGCACGTAGCCGTCGGCGTTCTTCGAGAAGGCCTGGCACAGGCCGGTGCGCGAGAGCATCTGCGCGGCGGAGAAGCAGATGAAGTTGAACGGGCTCGCCAGCACGTTGACGCCCGCGACGATGGCGGTGTCGATCCGGCCCGACTGGATCGCCTGGACCGCGTTGTCGAAGGCGACGAGGGACGACGAGCAGGCCGTGTCGACCGTGTAGCTCGGTCCCTTCAGGTCGTAGATGTAGGAGATGCGGTTCGAGAGGATCGACAGCGTGTTGCCCGTGGCCGCGTAGGCGTCGCCCGAGGGCGCGTCCATCACGCGCAGGTTGCCGTAATCCAGGGACGAGGCGCCCACGAACACGCCGATCTGGCTGCCCGCGACCGCCGACGGACGCAGGCCCGCATCCTCCAGCGCCTCCCAGGTCAGTTCGAGCAGCATCCGCTGCTGCGGGTCCATCTGCTCCGCCTCGCGGGGCGAGATGCCGAACACCGCCGGATCGAACGACCAGACGTCGTCGAGGGTGCCCGCCGCGAAGGTGTAGCTCTTGCCGCGCTCGTGGGAGCGGGGGTGGAGGAAGCGTTCGACGGAGAAACGGTCGCCGGGGATCTGGCCGACGGCGCAACGGCCTTCCGACAGAAGCCGCCAGAGCCCGTCCACGCTGGGGGCTCCGGGGAGTCGGCAGGCGCGTCCGACGATCGCGATGTCTGTGCGTTTGGTCACGTTCGGTTCGCGGGCGCTCGTGAAGGGAGTGCGGCTCGGCTCTTAGCGAGTAAGGACCGTCTCACCCCTTAGTATGGCGTCATTGCGGTGTCCAACACGCGCCGGGCGCATCTCATCCGGGAAAACAGAAATTGCTGTCCCATGTGACATGTATTCATCAGGGGCGGTCACCAATCCCGCCCCAGAAAAGCCAAGTTCGATCGTGGCCGGTGGTCAATAGCTTGCCAAGTCGATTATCAGAATTGGCGAATTTCGAACAGAGGCAGGGAAAAAAGCCTGCGAGGTCAGCGGCGGACAAGGCAAAACTGCCCGCCAGCATCTTCGGTACAAATAGTGTATTCGTCTTGGCAACGACAGTCGGCGAGGGTCAACGGGTGGGTGAGCTCATATCTCCCTGGCCGCGGCCGATGCCTTGATAGGCAAATCCGTGCTGCGCCGCGATCGCGGGATCGTAGATATTGCGGAGATCGACCAGCACGGCGCCGCGCATCGCGGTCCGAAGCCGGTCGAGATCGAGGGCGCGGAAGGCGTTCCACTCCGTGACGATGACCAGCGCGTCCGCCCCCTCGGCGCAGGAATAGATGTCCTCGGCGAATGTGACCCCCGGCAGGAGCGGGCGCGCCTGCTCGATCCCCTCGGGATCGTAGGCGCGCACGCTCGCCCCCGCATCCTGCAGCCCCGCCGTGATCGCCAGCGACGGCGCGTCGCGCATGTCGTCCGTGTCCGGCTTGAAGGTGAGGCCGAGCAGGGCGATGGTCTTGCCGCGCACCGATCCACCGCAGGCCCGCACGACCTTCCGGGCCATCGCCCGCTTGCGCTGGTCGTTGACCGCCACCACCGTCTCCACGAGCCGCAGCGGCGTGCCCGCGTCCTGGGCCGTCTTGGCGAGGGCCAGGGTGTCCTTGGGGAAGCAGGATCCGCCGTAGCCCGGCCCGGCATGGAGGAACTTGCCGCCGATGCGCTTGTCGAGGCCGATGCCGCGGGCCACCGCCTGCACGTCGGCGCCCACCGCCTCGCACAGGTCGGCCATCTCGTTGATGAAGGTGATCTTGGCGGCCAGGAAGGCGTTGGCGGCGTACTTGGTGAGCTCGGCCGTGCGCCGACCGGTCACGAGGATCGGCGCGGCGTTGAGGTAGAGCGGGCGGTAGACCTCTCGCATCACCGCCTCGGCCCTGGCGTCCTCGGTGCCCACGACGATCCGGTCGGGGCGCTTGAAGTCGCCGATGGCCGCGCCCTCGCGCAGGAATTCGGGATTAGAGACCACGGCGAAGTCGGCGGCCGGGTTGGCCTCGCGGATGATCCGCTCCACCTCGTCGCCGGTGCCCACCGGCACGGTCGATTTCGTCACCACCACGGTGTAGCCGGACAACGCCCCGGCGATCTCGCGGGCCGCCTCGTAGACGTAGGACAGGTCGGCGAAGCCGTCGCCCCGGCGGGAGGGCGTGCCGACGGCGATGAACACGGCGTCGGCCTGGGCCACCGCCTCGCGCAGCTCGGTGCGGAAGGAGAGGCGGCCCTGGCGGACGTTGTCGGCCACCAGCGCGTCGAGGCCGGGCTCGAAGATCGGCATCCGGCCCGCTTCGAGGGCGGCGATTTTGGCGGGATCGTGATCGATGCAGACCACCTCGTGGCCGAAATCCGCGAGGCACGCGCCCGATACGAGCCCGACATACCCCGCACCCGTCATCGCAATGCGCATGGCGCCTCCCGGCGCGGCCCACCCGCGATGCCGCAGCGCAGCATGCGTCGGGAACCGCGCCAACGCAACCGGACCGCCCCCGCGGCGGCCTCCGTTGATGCGGGGGAGCAACACCGTGAAATCGCGACGGTTTTTTGACACGCCGCGCGGGCTTGCGGGCGCCGCGCCCCGGCCTCCCGTCGCGGCTTCTCAAGGCCCGCCGATCTCCTGTAGAAGACGGCGCCCCGGGGGATGCCTTGCACCCTCGAAGGACGCCCCGGCCCCGGAGGCGCCTCCGGGGCCGTGAAGCCCCGGACGGGGGCGGGAGACCGGCAAAGGACCGCGATGACCGAACTGCCGAACGTGCATGTGCGCGCCGAGATCCTCGCCCAGGCGCTGCCCCACATGCAGCGCTACGATCAGGAGATCGTCCTCATCAAGTATGGCGGGCACGCCATGGGCGACGCGGCGGCGGCGCAGACCTTCGCGCAGGACGTGGTGCTGCTGGAGCAGTCGGGCCTCAAGCCCCTCGTCGTCCACGGCGGCGGCCCGCAGATCGGCAAGATGCTCGACCGGCTCGGCATCCAGTCCGAGTTCCGGGGCGGCCTGCGCGTCACCGATGCCGCCACCGTCGAGGTGGTCGAGATGGTGCTCGCCGGCTCCATCAACAAACAGATCGTCGGCTGGATCTCGGGCCAGGGCGGCCGGGCCATCGGCCTGTGCGGCAAGGACGGCAACATGGTCCGCGCCAAGCGCGCCATGAAGACGTTTCGCGATCCCGAGAGCAACGTGGAGCAGGTCCTCGACCTCGGCCTCGTGGGCGAGCCGGACCACGTCGAGCGCGGCGTGCTCGACGCGGTGCTGAAGGCGGAGCTGATCCCGGTCCTCGCGCCGGTGGCCTACGGCGCCGACGGGCAGACCTACAACGTCAACGCCGACACCTTCGCCGGGGCCATCGCCGGGGCGCTGCGGGCCAAGCGCCTGCTGCTGCTCACCGACGTGCCGGGCGTGCTCGACAAGAACAAGAAGCTCATCCCGGAACTCACGGTGGAGGATTGCCGCCGGCTCATCGCCGACGGCACCATCACCGGCGGCATGATCCCGAAGATCGAGACCTGCATGTACGCCCTCGACCGGGGCGTGGAGGCGGTGGTCATCCTCGACGGCAAGGTGAACCACGCCGTGCTGCTGGAGCTCTTCACGAATTACGGCGCCGGCACGCTGATTCGCCGGGGCTAAGCCGGCGCGGCACGCCTCTTGCCGGGCGTCGGCGTGCCCGGCGGGGGCGCGCTGGCAACCTCGGCCGTTTCCGCGCATTGATGTCGCCCGGCTCCGGCCGCCCCTCTCGCCCGCGACGGACCCCCGTGTACCAGCCGACGCACGATCACTTCTCCGCACCGGATTCCCGGGGTTTCGGCCACGTGGATACCTGGGTGTTCGACCTCGACAACACGCTCTACCCGAGCGACGCGATGGTGTGGCCGCAGGTCGACGAGCGAATCACCCTGTACGTCATGCAGCTCTACGGGCTCGATGCGCTCTCGGCGCGGGCGCTGCAGAAGTACTTCTACCACCGCTACGGGACGACCCTGAAGGCGCTGATGGTGGAGGAGGACGTGGACCCCCACCACTTCCTCGACTTCGCCCACGACATCGACCACTCGACGATCAAGCTCGACGAAGCCCTCGGCGCGGCCATCGAGCGCCTGCCCGGCCGCAAGCTGATCCTCACCAACGGCTCCCGGCGCCACGCGGAGAACGTCGCCGCCAAGCTCGGCATCCTCGACCATTTCGAGGACGTGTTCGACATCGCCGCCGCCGACTTCGTGCCCAAGCCCGAGCGCGTCACCTACGAGCGTTTCATGCGCCTCCACGGCGTCGAGCCGACCCGCGCCGCCCTCTTCGAGGACATCGCCCGCAACCTCGCCGTGCCGCACGACCTCGGCATGGCCACTGTGCTGGTGGTGCCCCGGATCGTCGACCCCTACCGGGAGGCCTTCGAGCAGGAGGCGGTGCAGGAGCCCCATATCGACCACATCACCGACGACCTCGCGGGCTTCCTCACGACCTGCGTCCAGCCCCAGGCCGAGGGCGCGTGAGCGACCTCGCGACGATGCGGGCGCCCGGCCTCGCGGAGATCGAGGCGCTGGCCCACGACGCCTTCGCCGCCCTCCCGGCCGAATTCCGGGCCCTGTGCGAGGGCGTCGCGATCCACGTGGACGACTTTCCCGACGGCGAGACCCTCGACGAGATGGGCTGCGAGAGCGAGTTCGACCTGCTGGGCCTGTTCCGGGGCGTCGGCCTTGCCCAATCCGGCGAGGTCGAGACCGGCCGGATGCCCAACGCCGTCTGGCTCTATCGCCGCCCCCTCCTCGACTACTGGGCCGAGCACGGCGAGACGCTGGGCGACCTCGTCACCCACGTCCTCGTCCACGAGATCGGCCACCATTTCGGCCTGTCGGACGACGACATGGCCCGGATCGAGGCGGCGGCGGAGTCCGACTGACCGCGGCGCCTACTCCACCACCTGCTCATCGCCCGCCAGCGCGAGGTCGCGCAGCCGCTCCAGCGCCCCGACGAGATCCCCGTGGGACGGGGCGGCCAGCGCGATCCGCACCGCGTTCTGCGCATGGCCGGGGGCTACCGCGAAGGCGGAGGCGGGGATGAGGGCGATTCCCCTCCGGAGGGCGGCGGTGGCGTAGGCCTCCGCCCGCCAGATCTCCGGCAGGCGCAGCCACAGGTGGTAGGCTCGCCCATCGCCCACCACCTCCAGTCCGGCCAGCGCGGAACGGGCGAGGTCCTGCCGCGCCCGCGCGTCCTGGCGCTTGATCGCGGCCAGACGCTCCGCTGTCCCGTCGCCCATCCATTGCACGCCCGCCGCGAGGGGGAACCCCGTCGCCGACCAGCCGCCCTGCCTCAGGGCGACGCCCAGCCGGTCGCCGAGGCCGGTCCCGGGGGGCGCTCCCAACATGCCGATCGTGAGGCCGGGGGCGACGCGCTTCGACAGGCTGTCTACGAAGATGACGTGGGCCGGCGCGAGGGCGGCGAGCGGCGGCAGGTCGCCGAAGAAGCCGTAGACCGCGTCCTCGATGGCCACGAGGCCGGTGCGTTCGAGGACGGCGGCGAGGTCGGTCCGGCGACGAAGGCCCATCGTCGCGCCCAGCGGATTCTGCAGGCTCGGCTGGAGATAGAGGCCGCTCAGCGGGGTGGCGCGGTGGGCCTGCAGGATCGCCTCGGGGCAGACCCCCTCCTCGTCCATGGCGAGGGGAATGAGGGCGATGCCGAGATGCGCGGCGATGCCCTTCACCACGGGATAGGTCAGCGGCTCGCAGCCGATCCGCTCGCCCGCCGAGGCGAGGGTCGCCAGCGCGGCGGCGATGGCTTGGCGCCCGTTGCCCGCGAAGCGGATGTCGGCGGGGCTCGGCGCGTAGTCGCCCGAGGTCAGGAACCGGGCCGCGACCGCCTGCGCCTGGGGCGTGCCGGTAGGGCCGTATTGCTGGAGTGCGGCCTCGACGGCCCCCGTGCGGGCGAGCCTCGCCAGGGTTTCCGCGACCACCGTTTCCTGCTCGGGCAGGTAGGTGACCGTCCGTTGAAGGTCGATGGCGCTTGAAGGGGGCTCCACCGGCACCGACCGCGGCCCGCCGAGATCGGTCCGGACATAGGTCCCGCGTCCGACCTCCCCGATCACCAGCCCCCGCCGGGCCAGCTCCGCGTAGACGCGGCTCGCCGTCGAGACGGCGATGCCCCGCGCGTAGGCGAACTCCCGCTGCGGCGGCAGCCGGTCGCCGGGGCGGAGGCGGCCGGCCGCCATGTCGGCGGCGACCTCGTCGGCCACCTCGCGAAAGTCCCTCGACGGCATAATTGCTCCGAGATCAATGTTTCAATTGCACCGATATGCATATCGGTGCAATTCGAGCCACGCAATCCCGGCCGGACTGCTCCCCACCTCGTCAGGATCAGCCGTCATGTCCGTCATCCCGTTTCCCTCGTCGGCGTCACCCGCTTTCCCGGCCTGCGAGACCGTCGGCAGGCCCTCGGAGGCCACCGCTCCGCGAGCGTCCCTGCCGGCCCTCTGGCTACGGCGGTGGCGGGGCCGCAAGGTGCTCGCTGCCCTCAGCCCGGATCAGATCCGCGATGCGGACCTCGACCCCTATGCGGTGCGCCTGGAGGCAACGAAGCCGTTCTGGCGGGCGTGAGGGCAGGACGCATCGGGATGGTCGACAAAGCCGCCGCGCTGGTGTAGGCACCGCGCCAACTCACAACAGGATCGCCGAAATCCTGGTGCTCGCCCCCCACACGGGCGGTCGGGCGCGACGGCTGGAGCATTGTCATGAACATCATCGAGCAGCTGGAGCGCGAGGAAGTCGCGCGCCTTGCCAAGACCATTCCCGATTTCGAGCCGGGCGACACGGTCATCGTCAACGTCCGCGTGAAGGAAGGCGAGCGCACCCGCGTCCAGGCCTACGAGGGCGTCTGCATCGCCCGGTCCGGCGGTGGCCTCAACGAGAGCTTCACCGTCCGCAAGATCTCTTACGGCGAGGGCGTCGAGCGCGTCTTCCCGGTGCACTCCCCGATGATCGATTCGATCAAGGTGGTCCGCCGCGGCAAGGTCCGTCGCGCCAAGCTGTACTACCTGCGCGACCGTCGCGGGAAGTCGGCCCGTATCGTCGAGCGCAACGACCGCACCGCGAAGCCGGCCAAGGGTGCTCCGGCCGCCGCGCCGGCCGCCGCCGAGTAATCTTCTTGGAATATCGGGGCGGCGATCGCCGCCCCGGACGAAAGCCCGCCCGGCCCTGGCCGCGGCGGGTTTTTTCATGGCGCCGACCGTCCTTGCGAGCGCGAGCGGACGCCATCCGGGGATGCGCCCTCGCCGGCAGGCGTCCCGCCGCCCTGGATCGCGTCGCTCCGCCCGCGAAGACGGTGTACCGTCAGGGCTGACGCGCGAGGGCCAGGCCGAGCCCGGCGCCGAAGAAGAAGGTCGCCCCGAGGCGGTTGCGCAGGCGCGCGGGCATCGCGGCGACGGCCCGCAGGCGCGCGGCGAGGATGGCCCAGGTCGAATCGAGGGCCGCCGACAGGGCGAGGAAGGTCAGGGCCAGCATCGTGAGCTGCGAGACCGCCTCGGGACCGGGCTGCACGAACTGAGGCAGGAAGGCCCCGAAGAACAGAAGCGTCTTCGGATTCGTCAGCGAGACGAAGAATCCCCGCGCCAGGGTGCGCCCCGTGCCCACGGGCTTCTCCACCACCGGGCCGGGACCCGCCCGCCATGCGAGGATCGCGAGCACCACGAGATAGGCGACGCCGACCCAGCGCAGGACCTCGAACCACGCGGCCGAGAGGGTCAACAGGACGCCGGCCCCCAGCACGACGAGCGTCAGCTGGATCACCATGGCCAGCATCGCCCCGACCACGGTGGTGAGCCCGGCGCGCACGCCCCGGGTGAGGCTCGTCGCCAGGATCAGCGCGACGTTGGGACCGGGCAGCAGGATCAGCCCGACCGAGGCGCCGACGAAGGTGAGGTAAACGGAGAGAGACATCGCGGACCTGCGAATCGACGGCCCGAGCCTAGACCATGGCCGGACGGATTGAGCCACACCCGTCGATGAAACCCAGGTCGTCTCTGCGAGCGGAGCGAAGCCGTCGAGGAAGGCGCACCGTTCGGAGGCGTCCCGCTGCCCTGGATGGCTTCGCTGTCACTCGCAGCGACGAAGGGTGCGAGCGCCGGGGCGATGGACCTCCTATCGCCGCAGGGCTTCGAGCACCTTGCCGCCGGGTCGTCCGGTGGCGGGCATGCCGAGCTTGCGCTCGATATCCTTGATGGCGTCGCGGGTCTTCTGGCCGACCTTGCCGTCCGGCTCGCCGACATCGTAGCCCATGCTGGCCAAGCGCACCTGCAGGTCGCGGCGCTCCGCGCGGGACAGGGGCGGGTCGTCCGTCGGCCACGCCGTCTGCACGCCGGGGCGCCCGCGCAGGCGATCCGACAGGACGGCGATGGCGAGTCCGTAGGATTCGGCGGCGTTGTAGGAGTAGATCGCGTCGAAGTTCTTCGTCACGAGGAAGGCCGGGCCGTCGGCGCCGGCTGGCGCGATGATCCCCGCCGGGCCCTCGCCGGAGAGGGGGCGCCCGTCGATCCGAGTCACGCCCAGCGACGCC
Organism: Methylobacterium aerolatum; assembly: GCF_022179085.1. Lineage (GTDB taxonomy): Bacteria > Pseudomonadota > Alphaproteobacteria > Rhizobiales > Beijerinckiaceae > Methylobacterium > Methylobacterium aerolatum. The sequence goes on along the minus strand of NZ_BPQE01000018.1, from coordinate 964 downwards.
CAGTGCGAGACCGGCTTCTTGTTCTTGCGCCCGGCGGCGGAGACGCTGAAGGAGGCGGGCAGGCGGACCTCGTAGCCCCAGGGCTGGCCGTTCTGCCACTTGGCGACGTGCAGGAAGTTGGCGGTGGAGGCGACTGCGTCGGCGACTGAATCCACCACGTCGCGGCGCCCGTCGCCGTCGCCGTCCACGGCGAGGCGCTGGTAGGTGGTCGGCATGAACTGGGTCTGGCCGAAGGCGCCCGCCCAGGAGCCGGTGAGCCGCGAGGGCGCGATGTCGCCCCGGTCGATGATCTTCAGGGTGGCCATCAGCTCGCCCCGGAAGAAGTCCCGGCGGCGGTTGCCGGAGCAGGCCAGGGTGGCGAGGGACTGCACCAGCGGCATCTTGCCGAGGTTCTTGCCGAAGTTCGATTCGACGCCCCACACGGCGGCGATGGTGTAGCGATCGACGCCGAAGCGGGCCTCGGCGCGGGCGAGCGCGTCGGCGTGCTGGCGCATGGCGGCGCGGCCGTCCTCGACCCGCTCGTCGTCGACGAGGGCGGCCATGTAGTCCCAGATCGGCGTCTTGAACTCGGGCTGCGCCTGCGAGAGCTCGATCACCTTGTCGTCGTAACTGATGCCGGCGGTGGCCGCGTCGAAGGCCCGCGACGAGATCCCCGCCGCCGCGGCCTGGGAGCGGAGACCCGCGAGGCACCCGTCGAAATCGGCGAGGGCCGGGCCGGCGAGCAGACCCAGCGCCACGCTCGCGGCCAAGCCGGTCGCCAAGCCGGTCGCCAAGCCCGTTACCAAGTTCAGGGCCGCGCCCGTGGTGTGTCCGGTGGGCGGCTTCGGCATGGCGCTGGTCCTCAGGTCGGCGGGCGGAGACTGGGCCCGAATTCAGGCGACATGAGGGTTAACGAAGGGTGACGGAACGCCGCCCGCCCCGGCGCCGGAGCGCCTACCGCGAATAGGAGTAGGTCGCGGCGCCC
>NZ_BPQE01000017.1 GCF_022179085.1 Methylobacterium aerolatum | reverse complement strand
GCGAGCAGGTTGTTGAAGTCGTGCGCGAGGCCGCCGGTGAGTTGTCCGACCGCCTCCATCTTCTGCGACTGCCGCAGGGCCTCCTCCGTCTTTGCCAGCGCCTCGGCTTGCCGCTTGCTCTCGGTCACGTCGCGTACGGAAGAGTAGATCAGCCCGTCGCGCGGCACGGCGTTCCAGGACAGCCAGACGTAGCTGCCGTCCTTGCGGCGGTAGCGGTTCTCGAACGTGAGCTGCGCCTCCCCGCGCGACAGACCCTCCGCCGCCGCCACGGTCGCCTCGACGTCGTCGGGGTGGACGAGATCGAGGAACGGGCGCGCCTTCATCTCGGCATCGGTCCAGCCGAGCGTTTGCGGCCAGGCCGGGTTGAGGCCGACGAAGTAGCCGTCGAAATTGGCCACGCACAGCAGGTCGGACGAGGCCTGCCAGATCTGGTCGCGCTCGGCGGTCCGGGCGGCGACTTGGCGGGCGAGGTGGGCCTCGGTCTGCACCCGGACGGTCACGTCCTGCACGAAGATGTGGAAGCCGTCGACGCGAGCGTCGGCGTCCCGGCGCGGCAGGTATCGGATCTCGGCGACGCGGGGACGCCCGTCGCGGTGGGGCCAGTCCATCTCAAAGGTGACGGGTTCACCCGCGAGGGCCCGGTCGATGTACGGCCGACGTGCCGCGTAGGCGTCCGGCCCGAGCAGGTCCCGGACGTCCCGGCCGACAATCTCGCCGGCGGGGATAAAGAACCAGTCGACATAGGCCTCGTTGGCGAAGCGGTAGACGTGGTCCGCGCCGATGAAGGCGATAAGCACCGGAAGGGCGTCAGCGATCAGGCGCAACTCGCGCTCGCCGGCCTCGGCGCGCTGCTCGACATGGCGCCTCTCGGTGATGTCCGAGAAGAAGATCGCGACCCGGTGCGCGGAGGGTTCGCCGGTGCGCAGGGCCCTGACGTCGAACCAACGCCCGAACACGTCGGCGTAATGCTCGAAGTGGGCGGGCTCACCGGTCAGCGCGACTTGGCCGTAGGTGTCGAACCAGTGCCGCTCCAGGTCCGGCGCGAACTCGCTCACCCACCTGCCGGCGACGTCTGCTCCGGTCTGCGCGACGAAGGCGGGGTTGGCCTCGACGATGCGGTAGTCGATGGCGCGTTCGCCCTCGAACTTCATCTCGACGATGCAGAACCCGACCTCGATGCTCTCGAACAGGGTCCGGTAGCGCGCCTCGTTCTCGCGCAGAGCGACCTCCGCGCGTGTGCGCTCCGTGACGTCGTGGCCCTCGACGAAGATGCCCTCGACCCGCCCGTCCGGGCCGGCGACCGGTTGATAGACGAAGTCGAGGTAGCGCTCCGTGATCGCCCCTCCCGCGACGGGCTGGAGATCGAGCCTGGCACCCGTCGCCGTGTGAGGTCGGCCGGTGCGGAACACCTCGTCGAGCAGGTCGACGTAACCCTGGGCGGCAGCCTCCGGCAGTGCCTCCGCCACGGTACGGTCGGCCACGTCGCGACCGTCGACGATGCGTTGGTAGGCCGCGTTGGTCAGCGTGAAGCGGTGCTCGGGGCCGCTCAGGAGGGCGATGAAGCTCGGGGCCTGCTCGAACATCTGCGCGAGGGAGGCCGAATGCCCACGCAACCGGCGAACCTCGGCTTCCAGTTCCTCGCGGGACATCGTTCCCGGGTCCGGTGTGGGTGCGTGCATGATGGCTCGATAGTTTCCGACCGCTTCGCCCGCGACGGGTCGGAAGACGCAAACTCAATGATGTGGTGGCACGGTCGGAAATGGCGGCCGACCGCAGCGGCGCGTGCGGTCAGGACGCGTTGATCGGACCAGGTGGCTGCGGTGCCGGCGGCTCCGTCGGCGGATCGCCCTCGGGCGGCGCCGGGTCCGGCGGCGGGTCGCCGATGGGTGGCAACGGCTCGTCCCCCGGGCGTGGCGTGTCCGATTGCATGACCTTGTCCCCTTGGCGCGTCCGGCTGGCGCCGAACGACAACGCGCGCGGTCCCTGGCGGATGCGCACTCGGCCGACGCTTTCAACCGCGTGCATCACCCGTCAGCCGAACGTCAGTGCCAACCGCTCCCGCAGGGCCTTGCGCAGGGCCCGGCTGAGGTCGGCCACCGAATAGGGCTTGCCCAGCAGCGGGAAGCCGTCGGTGCCCTCGAAGGCCAGCACGTGGCTGTAGCCGGAGGTCAGAACGACCGGCAAATAGGGCCACCGCCGCCGGATCTCCCTGGCCAGGTCGACCCCGTTCATGCCGGGCATCACCACGTCGGAGAAGACCACCTCGAACCGCTGGCCTGAAGCTTCGATCTCCGCCAGGGCGGCCTGGGCGTCTTTCACCCAGACGGCCTGGTAACCGAGTTCGCCGAGCGCTTGCGTGGCGAAGGCGCCGACTTCGACGTTGTCCTCGACGACCAGGACCGGGGTGCCGTGGCCTTCGGGCAGGGGTCCAGGATCGTCACGCGCGGGTTCCCGAGCCGAGCCATCGGCGGAGCGGGGGAGAAACAGGGTGAAGGTGGTCCCGGCGCCGACCTCGCTATCGACCGCGACGTCGCCGCCCGACTGCTTGGCGAAGCCGAACACTTGGCTCAGGCCCAGCCCGGTGCCGTGGCCTACGCCCTTCGTCGTGAAGAACGGCTCGAAGATGCGTTCGAGCAAGTCAGGCTCGATGCCGCCGCCGGTGTCGGAGACCGACACGGCCACGAAGTCGCCCGGCACTGCCGGGTGCGAGCGCAAGGTCGGGATGCGGGCGGCGCGCCTGACCGCGATGCGCAACCGACCCTCGCCCTGCATCGCGTCGCGGGCATTCACCACGAGGTTCACCAGCGCGGTGTCGAACTGGCTCGGGTCGGCATCGACGTGGCAGGGCAGCCGCTCGCCGTCCGCATCCTGGCCGGCATCGGTGTCGGTTTCAACGCGGATGCGCGCGCCGGTGAGCGTGCGCACCATGTCGGCGATGGCGGCCACCGACTGCGCGGCATCGAATACGGTCGGGCGCAGCGCCTGCCGTCGCGCAAACGCGAGCAACTGGCTGGTCAACTTGGCGGCACGGTCGACCGTGTCGGATATGGCGTCGACGTAGCGGCTCCGGCGCTCCTCACTCAGGCTCGGGCGCTTCAGGAGGTCGGTGGAGGATTTGATGACGGTCAGCAGGTTATTGAAATCGTGCGCGACGCCGCCTGTCAGCTGCCCGACCGCTTCCATTTTCTGCGATTGACGCAACTGCTCCTCAAGGGCCCGACGCTCGGTCACGTCCCGGCCGGTGGCGTGGAAGCGGTCCCCCTGCGGGATGGCGTTCCACGAGATCCAGCGGTGGCCGCCGTCCGCCGTCCTGAAGCGGACGTCTAGGTCGGAGAGGGGCAGGCCGGCGCGCAGCATATCGAAGGCGCGTGACGCGGCCTCCTGATCGTCCGCATGCACGAGGCTGTCGATGCGCACCCCGACGAGGCTGCCGGCCGGCCAGCCGAGCGTCTCGGTCCAGGCCGGGCCGACGGCGCGGATACTCCCGTCGAGACCACAGACGACGAGCAGGTCGCGGCTCGTCCGCCAGACCAGGTCGCGTTCGACCAGGTTGTCGCGGTCCCGGGCCTCCCGCCGCTCCTCGCCCTCCTGCCTGACTGTGGCGTCCTCGAACAGCACGGCGACCCGGTTCTGCACCTGGCTGCCGATGCGCACCGCATGCACGTCGAACACGCGCCCCAGCCGGGACGCCGCGCCCCTGAACCGCGCGTCGCGTCCCGTGCGGGCGACCTCGCCGTAGGTGTCGAACCAGTGCCGCTCAAGCTCGGGTTCGAGCTCGCGCATCCAGCGGCCCTCGGCGTTCGCGAGCCCGGACTGGCGCTCGAAGGCGGCGTTGACCTCGACGAAGCGGTAGTCCTCGGCCCGGCCTTCCCCGTCGAACCGCATCTCGATGATGCAAAACCCGGCCTCGCCGTCCTCCAGCAGGCTGCGGAAGGAGGCGCCCCGCCGGACGGCGTTGCCCTCCTGCTCGTTGCCCTCCTGCTCACGGAAACGCGTGAGGTCGAGTTGGCTGCCGAAGAAGAACAGCAGCTCGCCGTGCGGGCCGAAGACCGGGCTGACGTAGAGCTCGTTGACGAAGGGGCTGCCGTCGCGCCGGTAGTTCAACAACTCCACGACCACGTCCCGCCGTGCCGCGATGGCATCCCGGATGCGGGCGACGTGGGCCGGGTCGGTCTCCGGACCCTGGAGGAAGCGGCAGTTACGTCCGATCAACTCCTCCGCCGCGTAGCCGGAAAGTTCCAGGAAGGCGCGGTTGGCGAAGACGATGGGGTTGTCGGGGAGGTTCGGGTCGGTGACGATCATCGCCATCCGCGTCTTGTCGGCGGCGGTGAACAGCAGATCGGGCCTGAGGGTCCCGACGCCGGCCTCGCTGGCGGTCGAAGGTGCGTGCGGTTCCTGACCGGCACGCAGGCGGGCGACCTCCGCCAGCAACTCGCTCTCGCGCCGGCGCAGCCGCTCGACCTCCCCCCGAAGATCCTCGATGCTCATGGCCTGGATCTCTAAAGGGCGTCCATTCGGGAACCAACGCCCTCGGGGGCGCCGGGACGGAAATCGGATGCGGCCTTTGGTCGGGTCGAGGCCTCGTGCGGTTTGGCCGAACAGGAAGTCGACGTCATGATCGGCTTTTGGTCCTCGCCGACACGGCCCGGTCGATGGCGGCGTGGAAGCGGCTTTCAATGAATGGGCGTTCGACGAAGGGAACGTGCCCGGGCAAGGCCTCTGGGCGAGGCGTCACTTGTGCCGACACGACGACGACGGCCACGTCCGACCGACGGCGGATGACCTCGCGCGCGAGCGCCAGGCCGTCCATCGTGCCCGGCATGCGCACGTCGGTGATCATCAGGGTGACCGTGCCGTCCAGACGTTCCAGCGCCTGGGCGGCGTTTCCGGCCTCGACAACGGCGTAGCCCTTCGCTTCGAGGAGGTCGCGGACCTCCAAGCGGAAGAGCATCTCGTCCTCGACCACCAAGGCCTTCTTCGCGTCCGGGGCATCCGTCATGGCGAGCGGCAACGGCCCGCGCGATCCTTCGTTGCGTCGCCCCGTCAAACGACCGCCTGGAAATCAGCCAGCGCCGCCTCGACGACGCATGCCACACCCTCCGGGCGGTAGTCGAGGGCAAGGCTGGCGTTGACTTGTGCCGTCAGCCCACGCTCGATCAGCCGCGACCCGAACCCTTTTCGCGATGGCGGCACGACCGGTGGACCGCCAATTTCCATCCATGCGATGCGCAGCCGCGGCGCATCTCCCGGCCCAACCAGCGAGGCCGTCAACGCGACCCTGCCGTGGGGTACGGACAGGGAGCCGTACTTGACCGCGTTGGTGGTCAACTCATGCAGGGTCAGGGCAAGGGACAAGGCGGCCTTGCCGCCGATCTCGACGTCCGGCCCCTCGAACGCGACGCGCCGCCCCGCCGATTCCTGGACACCGACCCCCTCCCGGACCACTGCCGCCAGGGAGGCGCTCTCGGCAGCGCCGCCGAGGAGCACGTCGTGCGCCTTGCCGAGCGCGACCAGCCGGCTGCCCAGAACCTCGCGCGCTGCCTCCATGTCGGTGGCGCCGCGCAGGGTCGAGGCGGCGATGGCCTGCACCATCGCCAGCAGGTTTTTCATGCGGTGCGAGAGCTCCTGGTTGAGCAGGTCCTGCCGTTCCTCGGCCCGGCGGCGGGTGTCGATGTCGGACACGGCGACGACCGCGCCGACCACCGTGCCGGCCTCGTCGCGCATCGGCGCACCCGCGATCTCGATCCAGAGCCGGGTGCCGTCGCCACGCTGGTACTCGCAGCGCATCTCGGCGTGTTCCATTCCCTCTCGGATGATGCGGCTGAGCGGGTAATCGGCGGCCTCGACCGGCCGGCCGTCCTCGTGGAAGGCGACCCATTCGCCGTAGCTGTCGGCGTTGGGCGACGGCAGGATGGGATGGCGGAGGATCTCCTCCAGCCGCCGGTTGCCGGCGACGATGCGACCGGACGGCGCCTCCGCGAACAGTATGCCGACCGGTACCGTGTCGAGCACGGCCCGCAACGTCGCCTCGCTGGCTTGCAGGGCCTGGCGGGCGCGGTGCTGTTCCGTGAGGTCGCGCGTGACGGTGCCGTAGCCGAGCTTGCGCCCGTCAGCGTCGCGCACGGGAAAGAGGTTGTACAAGACCGGGACCGCCACCCCGGTGACCACGTGGCGGAAGTGCAGTTCGCCTTCCCAGAAGCCGTCCCGCTCCGCCGCCGGCAGAACCTCGTCGAGGACGCGCGCGCGCTCCTCCGGCACGAAGTAGTCTACGATGGGCATGGCCCTGGCCGTGGCGAGGTCGGGAAGGCCGATGAGGCGTCGGCCGGCCTCGTTGACGAAGTCGACGCTCCCGTCGGGGGCGGCCAGGCCGATGAAGTCCTGGCTCTGCTCGACCAGGGCGGCGAGGCGGCGTGTCTCGGCATCGGCCCGGCGCTGGTCGCCGACGTCGACCAGCACGGTCACCGCGGCCTGGATCGCGCCCTCGGCATCGCGCACGGGTCCGCTCGACACCTCCAGGAGGCGAACCTCGCCCGTCGCGGCGTTGCGGTAGCGCATCTCCTCGCCCCGCACCGTCTCGCCCTTCCGCAGGGCGCGGAGGGTCGGGTACTCGGCCGGCTCGTACCTTTGACCGTCCGGGTGCAGGGCGCCGTAGGAGACGTAGCGGGCGTCGCCCTCCGTCCCGAGCCCATGGCCGAGGATCTCCTCGGCCTTGGCGTTCAACGACGATGGCATGCCGGCCTCGGCTCCGGCGATGGAGATGCCGACGGGGGCCTGACGGAAGATCGACTCCAGCAAGCCGCGCTCAATCCCGAGGCGGCGCTCGCTCTCCCTCATCGCGTCCTCGGCCCGCTTGCGCTCGGTCAGGTCGAGCATCGCGCCGATCATTCGGCAGGCCCGGCCCTGGGCGTCACGCATGACGTGGCCGCGGTCGAGGACATGCGCGTAGGAGCCGTCCGCGCGGCGGAAGCGGTACTCGTCCGTCCAGGTCGTGCCGACGCCGTCGATGACGGCGTGGATCGACGCGTCGATGCGGGCGCGGTCCTCGGGATGGATCTGCGCGATCCACCAGTCGCCGGTCGGCTCGACCGTCTCGGGTGCATGGCCGTAGGCCTCGGTGAGGGCCTCGTTCCAGAGAACGTGGTTGGCGGCGAGGTCCCAGTCCCAAATCGCGTCGTTGGTGGCCCGGGCCGCAAGCCTGTAGCGGTCCTGGCTCTCCTGCAGGCGGGCGGCGGCTTCCTTCTGCTCCGTCCGGTCGCGCAGGATCTTCACGAATCCGATTGCGGCGCCTGCCTCGTCGCGCAGGACCATCATCTCGCCGTTGGCCCAGAAGCGCTCACCGTCGCGGCGCAGGTGCCAGCGCTCGTCGATGCCGGTGCCCTTCTCAAGGGCCGACTGCATCTCCATGGCCGGGATGCCGTCGCGCCGGTCCTCGGGCGTGAAGAACGCGTCGGCGGTCTGGCCGCACATTTCCTCGGGACGCCAGCCGAGGATGCGGGTCGCGCCGGCGTTCCAGTCCGTGATCCGGCCGTCGAGGTCGAGCAGGATGATGGCATAGTCCTGCGCACTGTCGAACACGGCGCGGCGCCGGTACTCGGTCAGGGCTGCCGCTCGGTTGGCGGCGCGCTCGCCGGCCTCGGCAAGGCCGGAGGCGACGGAACCGGCGAGGACGCCGAGAACCTGTAGGTCCTCCTTCGCGAACGCGCCCAGGCGGCTCGATTGCAGCTTCAGGACACCGACCACGACCCCGCCGCGGCGGACGGGCACCAGCATGCACGAGCGCTGGCGAAGCCGCTCGGCCAGTTCAGGATCGACCCGGTCATCGCTCAGGACATCGGGGACGAGGAGCGGGACGCCTTCCCTGTAGCAGGCACCCGCGAGGCTTCCCCGGAGCGGGACGCGAAGGCCGAGATGCGGCGCGAGGCTCTCCGTGACGGCGCGGTAGACCAGGGTATCCCCCTCGCGGATCTCGACCGTGCCGGCCTCGGCGGCGGGGACGGCGCGCATCGCGCCGGCAAGCACGGCCCGGAAGCTCTCGTCGAGGTCGCCACCCGCCGCAGCGACGCCGGCCAGGGTCACGGCGACAGCCTCGCCCTGACGCCCGGCGCGGTCCCGGTCCGACCTGGAGCGGCGCAGCAGGAGCTGGTCCATGACCTGGCGGGCGAGCGCCTCCAGGTCCGCAACCTGTTCCGTGGAGAGGCCCCCCGGGCGCGGGACGTGGTCAATCACGCACAGGCTGCCGAGCACCTGCCCGTCGGGCGTGCGGATGGGCGCGCCTGCGTAGAAGCGTAGGTTCGGCTCGCCGGTCACCAGCGGGTTGGCGCGGGTGCGCGCGTCGCGTGTGAGGTCCGGGATCTGCAGCACGCCGGGTTCGGACAGCACAAATTTGCACACCGAGCGGTCGAGGTCCGTCTCGCAGGGCGGGAAGCCGGCGCGGGCCTTGAACCACTGGCGGTCGCGGTCGACCAGGCTGACGAGTGCCACCGGCGCCGCGCAGAGGCGGCGAGCGAGATGGACGATGTCGTCGAACCCGCGCTCGGGCGGGGTGTCGAGGATGTCGAACGCGGCGAGCGCGGCCAGCCGCGCGTCTTCCTCGATCCGGGCGGGCCGCATGACCTGGTTCACGGGGTCGCGTCCTTCACGAGCACGGACGGGGGACGCAGCCGTTCCGGCTCGCCGACGTCGACGGCGACGATGCGGCCGCTCGGGGCGTAGACGGCGCCCATCACCTCCTCGAAGTGCTTCCGCACGGCGGCGTGGCACTCGCACGAGCCGGCCTCGGCGCGCTCCCTGTCCGGAAGGGTGATGCGTCCGTGGCCGATGGCGATCAGGCGGTCGCGCTGCATCCGCCCGAGCACCTCGGTCAGGTAGGCGCGGCGCACCCCGAGCATGTCGGCCAGGAGCTCGTGGGTGACAGGGAGTTCGGGCGTGCCGATCCGGTCCTGCAGGGTTAGGAGCCAGCGCAGGCAGCGCCGCTCGATGGTGTGGGCGGCGTTGCAGGCGACCGACTGCAGGACCTGCGCCAGCAGGCAGTCGGCGTAGCGCACGAACAGGTCGCGGATGCCCTTCGAGGCCTGCTTGGCCTCCGACAGACGCGCGGCGTCGATCCGGATGACCGGGCCGCCGACCTGGACGACCGCCTGTCCGAATGCCGGTAGGTAACCGTGGCTGACGACCCCGCCCATCGCGCCCTCGCGACCGACCGTGGCGGTCTCGACGGACTTCCCGTCCATGAGCGGCACCACCAAGGTGACGACGCAATGATGCGCGGGGAAGGTGACGTGACTGACGTCGTCGCCGGCACGGAACAACACGTCGCCGCGCCGGACCTCTCGGCGTTCGGCGTACGGTGCCAGGAGGGCGCGGTCGGCCGCGTCGAGGGCTTCGAGCAGCAGGTTGCCGTCGATGGGGGGCGAAGGTCGGATGTTCACGGGGATGGTCGCAGTGCTGGCCGTCGGGTTGTCCACTAGCGGACTTCCTGGCGGGAAGATGTCCGATACCTGACAAGTGACGCCAAAGTCGTCCAGGGAGGCGCCGTTTTCCCGAGCTGACGGAGGCTTCGTCACCTCCGAACGGTCAGGGTTGTCGGTTGAGGTCAGGAAGCCGACGCCGCGGAGGGGGGAACCTGTCTGGCCACGAGCGGTGCAGGCAGACGGAACCGGAAGGTCGTGCCCCGGTCGACGGCGCTCGTCACGGTCAGCACGGCGCCCTGTCGCTCGACGAGGTCGCGACACAGTAGCAGACCGAGCCCGCTTCCCCGCTCGCCCGCCGTGCCGTTCGTAGTGGTCCGCCTGTCCAGCCGGAACAGGTCGTCGACCTTGCCAGGCGGCATGCCGACCCCGGTATCCGTAACGGAGATCTCGACGTCGTCCCCATCCTGGCGGCCCGCGACGGAAATGGTCCCGCCGGGCAGCGTGAACTTGACGGCATTGCCGACAAGGTTGCGCAACACCGTGGTCAGCATGTCCCGCTGCGCACGGACGATGATCCCGCCGCAGGAAACCTCGATGGTCAGCCCCTTGTCCGAGGCGGCTTCCGCCGCGCCCCGCACCACCTCGTTGGTCACGGCTTCGAGGTCGACGTCGGTCAGGGTGACCGCCATCGTATCCATCTGCAGGCTCGCCCAGGAGAACAGGCTTTCCAGCAAGGCGTAGGCTTGCGTCGCCGCCTCGTGGATACCCTTCGCCCGACGCTCGATGGAGGCGGGCTCGCGCGCCGCGACAGCTTTCCCGAGAACCTCCGACAGGCCAAGGAGAGCCTGGAACGGGTTGCGCAGGTCGTGGGCGATGATCGAGAACAGCAACGACTTCTGTCTGTTCAGCGTGTCGAGTTCGAGCGACTTCGCCTCCGCCTCGCGCCGCGCGGCGGCGAGCTCGTCCTGGAACGCCCGACGCGCCTCGGCGAAGCGTATCGCCCGGGCGAGGCCTGAGGGCGTGACCTCGGCCTTGTCGAGGTAGTCCAACGCGCCGGCTCGCATCAGCCGGGTCGCGAGCTCCGGGTCGGCCTCGCCGGTCAGCATCAGCACCGCCCGCGCCTCGCCCTCCGCCGCGAGCAACGTCTTGAGCAGAGCGAAGGTGTCGATGCCCGGCAGCCGGTAGTCGAGCAGCACGCAGTCGAAGGTCGCCTCGGAGGCGATGCGCTGGCCTTCCTCGCCGCCGGACGCCTCGGTCAGGGTATGCTTGAGCCCCGACTTGGCGAGCGCCCGCCGGACGGCCGCACGGTCGACCGCATCGTCGTCGATCAGGAGGATGCGGGTCGGGTTCGTCACAGCGAAGACTATGCAGGAAACTCGACGACCTTCCAGTAGTGCTCCAGCAACGCCACCGCCTCCATGAAGGTGTTGGCCGGATCGCGCTTGACGATGTAGCCGGCCACGTTGTGCCCGTAGGCGCGCATCCGGTCCTCGTCCGCCTTCGACGTGGTGATCATGAACACCACCGCCGAGCGCAGGTCCTCGTCGGCGCGCACCGCCTCCAGGAACTCGATGCCGTTCATGCGCGGCATGTTCAGGTCGAGCAGGATCAGGTGCGGCTTCGGCAGCCGCTCACGTCCGTTCTCGCCGCGCAGGATCTCCAGGGCCTCGATGCCGTCGCGGGCGACGGTGATCGGATTGCCGATCTTGCTCTTCTTGAAGGCGCGCTTGAGCCCCTGGACGTCGACCTCGTCGTCGTCGACCAGCAGGATGTTAACCGTCGAGCTCATCCGCCTGTCCCTTCCGGCCGTCGCGCGGCCACGTGAAATGCACCGCCAGCCCGCGCCCGTCCGGCCCATCGGCGAGCCAGACCTTTCCGCCCTGACGGTCGACCAGCTTGCGCACGATGGCGAGCCCCATGCCGCTGCCCTCGACCTCGTCGCGGGGCTTGAGCGTCTGGAACATGCCGAACACGCGCTCGCGGAACTGTTCGGGAATGCCGGGGCCGTCGTCTGTCACGACGAACTCGACCACGTCCCCTGCCGACCTCGCCTCGACCCGGATGTGTCCCTCGGCCGGCCGGTCGTGGTGCTTGATGGCGTTGCCGATCAGGTTCTGCAAGGCCTGGGTCAACGGGGCCCGTGCCGCCTGTAACGTCGGCAGGGACGCATCGGCCGTTATGGCGAAGCCCTCTGGAGGGCTGACCAGCACGGCAAGTTCCTCGACGAGGGCCTTCGTGTTCACCGTGTCCATCGTCGCGTCGGCCCGCCCCGCCCGCGAGTAGGCGAGGAGGTCGTCAAGTAGGCTGTCGAGCCGCCGAACCCTACTCTTAAGGAGCTCCATGTTGGTCCGGACGTCGCCGGTCAGGGAGTCTTCCAGGTCCTCCTCGATCCACCCGACGAGGTTCTCGATGCCGCGCAGCGGCGCCTTCAGGTCGTGGGAGGCGACATAGGCGAACTGCTCCAGTTCCTCGTTCGAGCGGCGCAGGTCGATGGCGTGGCGCGCGAGCCGGCGCTCCATCCCCTTGCGCTCGGTGATGTCGGTGTTGGTCCCGAACCAGCGCAGGATGCGTCCGTCCGGCCCGCGATGGGGTTGGGCCAGCGACAGGAACCAGCGGTACTCGCCGTCGGCGCCGCGGAGCGGGAATGTGTCCTTCCACGGCTCGCCCGTCCGGAACGCCTCGGCGATGCGGTCCACCACGCGCTCGACGTGGTCGGGGTGGTGGACGTCGCGCCAACCCCAACCCCTCATCTGCTCGATGGTGGTTCCGGTGTAGTCGTACCAGCGTCGGTTGTACCAGATGATGTCGCCGCTCGGCTCGGCGACCCAAGCCATCTGCGGCAGCGCGTCCGCAAGGGCGCGGAAGTCGTCCGTGGTCAGGTTCGCGGCACGCTCCACGCGCGGGTCTCCTTGGCGATGGGCTCGGAATGCGGCCGGACCCGCATACCCCTTGTCGGCTTGCCCGTCACCGCACCCTGGAAGGGCCGCATCGCGGGACCGGTACGCCGGGAACCGGCGTGCCGTCGGCAGATTGGCTTCCCGAGCCGGGGTTGCAACCGGCTGGGAGGAACGCGATGTCGACGGATATCGAGAAGCACAGGGCGCTGCTGGGTGCCCTCAGGGATGCGCAGGGCAAGGGGGACGGCTCCTTCGAGCGGGCCGTGACCGATGCCTTCGAGCATGTCTTTGAACACCTCGGCCGCCTCAACGACCACGTGTCGCTCGGCGGTCCCGATGGCGGCGATCCCCACCTCAAGCCCGGCGAACCCCCGACCTTGCGATAGGGGCCGGGACCGACGGAAGCCGCGAGACGGAAGGGACCGCATGATCACGCTTTACACTTGGTCGACCCCGAACGGCCGCAAGATCCCGATCATGCTGGAGGAGTGCGGCCTGCCCTACACGGTGGTGCCGGTGAACATCGGCAAGGACGAGCAGTTCGCCCCCGACTTCCTGAAGGTCTCGCCCAACAACAAGATCCCGGCCATCGTCGACGACGAGGCCGAGGGCGGGCCGTTATCCGTGTTCGAGAGCGGCGCGATCCTCACATACCTCGCTGAGAAGACCGGGCGCTTCCTCGCCCCCTCGGGGGCTTCCCGCTACAAGGCGCTGGAATGGCTGCACTGGCAGATGGGCGGCCTCGGGCCGATGCTGGGGCAACTCGGCTTCTTCGCGGTACGCTCCGACGAGAAGGCGCCGCTCGCCATCAAGCGGTTCACTGACGAGGCCGACCGCCTGCTGCACGTCATGGACCGGCGTCTAAGTGAGGGGCCGTACCTGGCGGGGGCGGACTACTCCATCGCCGACATCGCCTGCTATGCCTGGACCTTGGCGGCGACGTCCTTTTTGAAGGAGCCGCTTGCAGGCACGCTCGGCAGCGTCCCGAACGTGCATGCATGGCTGGCGCGGGTCGGCGAGCGGCCGGCCGTCATGCGCGGCATGGATGTCCCCAAGACCTGAGCGCCGAAGCCCGTGTTGGCCCGAATGCCAGACAGGGGACCGTCCAACGGCGGAAACGTGTGCCGTCCTTTGCGTTGGCCCGGGCACGGGAGACATCAGGATGAGTGACGGCACCAAACCCGACGACCTGCCGCCGGCGGACGAGGGGACCGGCCTTCCGACGCCGCCAAGCCCGGGGCGGTTGCCGCCACCACACCTGCCGCCGCCCCCGGACGAACGAGGCCCAACTTCCGAAGCGGACGAAGGAGGATGACCGACCGCTCGCGGCGCAAGGGTGGGACGTATGCTGCGGCCGTTGCGGCGCGTTATGCGTCCGACCGGTAGGCTCGTTCCCCCGTCGTCGGTGGCTGCCATGGATGGTGACAGGTCGTTCGGGAACCACTGGCGTTCTCGTGACCTGATCCCGTCCAACGAATTGGGAGCCCCGCATGCGCCTCGCCATCGCTACCATCGCCCTGTCGGGGATGAGCTTCGCCGCAAGTGCGGAAGCGCCAGCGGATGCCGTGGCCATCGGTCCCTGGAAGGTTGAGGCGGTCTCGAAAGGCCCGAAGTTCGAGCGATGCACGATGACTCGGACGACGGATGACGGGGTCGAGGTACGGTTCACCCGTGACGCGGACGGACTCGACCTGACGATGAGCTCGCCGAAGTGGAAGCTCGGGCGCGGGAAGAGCTATCCGGTCGAACTCGCCGCCGGGTCCTCGACGCTGCAGGCGGACGTGGCCGCCTCCGGCAATACGGTGTCGTTGCCGGTGAAGGACGAGAAGTTCCTGCGGTCGCTCAAGCTCGCGGACGGCCTGGACGTGAAGGGCGAGGGCGCGACCATCAAGGTGGCGCTGGACAAGAGCGCGGCCGCCCTCGACCGATTGGAGGCGTGCTACGCCAAGAACGGCTCGGCCACCGAGAGGAACCCGTTCGTGGCGCCGAGCGGGAAGCCGTAGGGGCGACCACGGGCTATGTGGCGGGCGTCTGGCGGTCCGTCATTGACCGGCTTGCGAGGGGTGCCGCCCGCACATCTCGTCGCCCTAGCCGTTCTGCCGCAGGCTTCGGGATACTTCGGATCAACGCACCTTCGAGAGTGGCCGTCTGCCGCCACCGGCGCCATCCCGCGGTTTCGATGGCGAAGCCGCCTTCCGACCCGGTGTGGCCTTGGGCCTCCCGGGCTTCGGCCCGGCGACCTTGGCCGGGGCCTTCGCCTTCGGGGCCGCCGTCGGTGCCTTCGGCTTGGGCGAAGGCTTCGCCCCTGGCGAGCGGGCCGCGGGCTTGACTGGGGCCACGGCGCCCTTGGCCATCTCGGCGCGAACGGTCCGGACGAGCTTGCCGAGTCCCTGGGCGACGTCGAGGAACGCTGCGTCGGCGCTGCGCCATTCGGGCACCGACCGTCCGTCCTCGGGCAGCAGCTTGAAACCGGCGGCCGTGGTCTCCTTCCACCCGCACGGGCGGACCACGACGCCGACGACGCGCATCAGGCCCTTCGCCCTCCGGGTCATCGCGCGGTTGTATTCGAGTTGGCAGTATCGGCTGGAGATGTACTCGGGGCTGAGCAGGGCCACGAGGATATGGGCCTGCCTCAGGGCCCTGGAGATGCCGGCGTCGAGCGCGTCGCCCGGGTCCATCCGCCCGTCGAACCAGGTGCTGACCCCGTCCCTGATGAGGGGCGCGAGATGGGTTTCGAGCTTCGCCCGGGCGGCCGCGTCGACGTGGGAGTAGGAGACGAAGATCCTGACCTCGGGCTTGCCCGTCGGGGTGCGCGCGTTGGCCGCGGCCGCGCCCTGGGCCTTCGGCGTCCGGGGCTTCGGCGCCCCGGATGCGGGGGGCACCTTCGCGGTTCGGGTGCGGTTGCGCGCGGCCATGGTCCCTCCGGAGCGTGACGGCCAAGTCCAGGACAGGATTTTCGGGCCCGTTTTGTTCCCGGGATAGCTGTGGAGGCTCAATGCGATAGCCGTCGTGGGGACGCCTGGCCACCGCTGCGCTGCCCTGGGAGCGGTGCGGGGCACCGGCCTGTCCGGATCGACTCGGAAGGTAGCGCGTACCGGGTGGCGCTACGCGAGTCTTGCTAAGGGTCGTTCGGCCTTCGTTAACCGTGTCCTCGCACCTTGGCGGCCTGCGGAGAGGACCGGGCGATGGCGGGGAAACGGGCTCGGGCGATGCCGGTGAACGACCGCCGGAAGTGGGAGGTCTGGCGGGCGGCCGACGAGATCCGGGCCGAGGGCACGGAGCGGGTGGCCCTGCGGAACGTGTGGGCGCGGGTGAAGCGCAACGCGGGCGTGGCGGGCAACAATCAGGTCGTCGGCGAGCACCTGGCGCAGTGGGCGGAGGACCGCGGCTACAGCCCGGTCATCGAGCTTGCGGGGATACCGGATAAGGTCTCGGCGCACCTCGCCAAGGCCGGCGTGGAGTTGTGGAAGGCGGCGCAAGCCGAGGCGGCGATGGTGCTGGAGCGCGAGCGCGTCCGCATGGCCGAGGCCGTCGCGATCGAGCGCGAACTCCGGAACGAGGCGCTGGGGATGGTCGACGCTCGCGAGGCGGTCATCGAGGCGCAGCGCGCCGAGATCGCGCGGCTGGCCGGCGAGCTCGAACGGGAGAGGAAGCACCTGCACCTCGTCCGGGCGCGCGCCTTCTGGCGGAGGGTGGCGCAGGAGGTCTGGGAGATCCTGCCGGAGCGGGAGCCGATGCACCTGTCCGACATCCTGCCGCGGATCGGGCACGAGTTCGTTAAGGAGGCCGAGGAGCACCCGGGGGAATGGGGGACCGACCTGCTGCGTGGGGTGATCGACCAGCGGGTCAAGTTCAAGAAGCTGTTCGCCGCCGAGGGCTCGGGCCGGTACCGTCGGCGCCGGCCGGAGGACGACGCCGCCTGAGGCGCGGCTAGAAGCGGATGGCCGGGACGAGCGGGCGGAAGTCCGACTGGTAGATGGGCACGCTGAAGACGCACCCGGGGCCGTACCGGCCGGCGAGGTTCTCGTCGGCCTCGCGCTTGAACGTCGGGATGGTGAGCGTCTCGGGGACGCGGTCCGAGATGACGAGGAAAGGCCCCTGCATGATGTCCGGGTGGATCAGCGCCAGGGCGCCGCGGCGCAGCGCGGCCTCGACCTCGACGAGGTAGTCGCGGAACAGCGTCTTGTGGGCGACGATGACGAGCCCGTCGTCGAGCCAGGCGGTGACGAGGCCGGTGGGGGCGTCGATGTCCTCGTCGGCGCGGAACAAGGAGTTCCGGCCCTCCTCCGCGAGCAGGCTGTAGATGTTGATCGGGCGGGCGAACTCGCGCGGGTTGCGCGTCAGGGCGAACACCGTGCCGGCGAGCGGGCCCTTGTCACGATGGTCGTAGAGGGTCCGGCCGGTGAGGGTGGAGGGGTCGATGCAGGCCTCCTGCACGGTCTCGGCGACCGGCAGCACGCCGAGGCGCCGGACCAAGCCCCGCATGCTGCCCTTGTGCTGGGCACCGCCGCCGTTGCCCATGCCGATGGCGAGGAGCTCCTTGTCGACCCCCACCATCACCTGTCGGTCGTACGTCCCGGCGCGCATGGCGTGCTCCAAACCTCTCGATTCGGATGCTAGCCGGCGCCCCGGCAAGGCACAGCGGGTACACCGCGGGCGTCACCGCGTCCCGGTCAGCCTCAGGGGATCAGGAGGAAGACCCGCTCATGGTGCGCTGGACCGACAAGGTGCTCGTATATGCTCACCGTCGTCGCGCTCCCTCGCGTTTGGCCCGTCACGTGTTCAAGCTGGACGTCGTCGCCGAGCCCGAGCGCCGCCCGGGCGACGGCCCTGTAGTCCTTCCGTTGGCCGAGGGCCGCATTGAACTTGTGCCTGTCGTGGCGCGAGCCGTCGTCGTTCCAAGAGACCTGCTTTCCGGCTGCCTTGAGGTGCTTCTCGGCGGCGACGTGGACATGCCGCCGCTGCTTCATCTCGGGGCGCTCCGGGTCGACGCGCTGGTAGAGCCCCCTCACACAGGAGGGCGTCCACCGGCCTTCGTTCAGGTCGCGCCCCAACGAGAGAAGGAGCGCCTCGGACACGTCCACCACGAGCTCGGGGAGCTCGGGCGGTATGTCTGCATCGCGGTCGGCCTCGAAGATCTCTTCCAGCGTCATCGTCGTCCGTACCCCTGCGAGGGCCCCTGGCCCGTTAGGAAGGGGCGGGCCCGAAACTCAGGATATGGGGTCAATCCGACTCAGGTTATGGGGGTCATTTGCAAGTTATGGGTATTTGCACAGCGGCCCGGTCGGCGGCGAGGGGCGGCGCCCAGAGGTAGTTGCCCTCCGCGTCCTTGAACTTGCGGATGGCGCTCTGGGTACGCCGGTTCATCACGAACCGGGCGTTCTGGCGGTAGGCGGCGCGCAGGCCGTAGACCAAATCGAACAGCACGTCCGACGGGTTGGAGGACGCGAAGGCGCCCGACGCGCCGGTGCCGACGAAGCCGAGCTTGCCGGGGGTCCAGGAGGCGTTCGCCACCGTGTCGGAGGCGAGGAACCCCTTCGGACGCCCCTGCCCGTTGCCGGTGACGAAGGCGATTCCCTCCTGCTCCGCGAAGGCCGTCTCGACCTCGCTCGCCAGCCATTCCTCGATATTCACCACCGCGTCGTCGAGGAGCGTCTGGGTCGCCGCGGGCATGGCGTAGAGTTCCGAGGCCGGAAAGGCGACCTGTGCGAGGGCCGGGGCATCGGTCGCGGGGCGGGCGGCCGTCTCCGTTGTCCAGCCGGTCACGGGCGCCCCGGTGCTCACCGCGCGGTTGTACTGCCCGCCGGAGATCTGCTGGACGCTGGCGATGGCGCGGATCGGCGACAGGTTCGCCAGCCGCTGGAGCACCGTCCGCTCCAGCGAGTTCGGCACGAGGTAGCCGCCATCCGGCCCGGAGCCGGCCGACATCGCCTTGGCCTCCAGCCGCTTCAGGCCGCCGCTCTCGCCCGCCCGGACGTAGAGGTCGAAGGCCGCCTTATGCTCCTGCGCCGCGCCGTCCTCATGGGCCTTGCCTTCGGCGAGCGCCGGCCGGGCGCGCTCCAGGCTGAGCCGGTCGAGGCGGGTGCGGGCGGAATCGAGGGCGGCGTCGATGCGCGCGAGCTTCTCCTCCGTCACCACGTCGGTGCCGAGGCGGCCCTCGATCTGGCGCAGGCGCTCGTCGTTGGTCTCCTTGAAGGCCGCGAAGGCGTGGGCGAAGTCGTCGACGGCGGAGCGGACCGGGCCGGTGCCGGCCTTGTTCTCCAGGGGCGGCAGGCCCTGCACGGGCGTGTGGCGGGCCGCGTCCTTGGTCTCAATGGCGTGCTGCGTCATGGGTTGGCCTCGTCTCGGGGGGTGAAGGCGGAAAGGGCGAAAGGGTCAGGCGGCGCGGAACCGGGCCGGCGCCACGAGCCGGGCCAGGCCGCGGATGGCTTCCGGCGTGGGGCCCGAGGCCGCCCGGGCGGAGGGCTGCATCGGAAAGGTGACGACGGAGATCTCCCAGAGGTCGATGCCCTGAAGCTGGCGCGACCCGTCGGCGCCCGGCCTGGACTTGAGGGTGCGGAAGCCGATGGAGAGCCCGTCCAGGGCACCCTCCGCCATCAGAGCGGCGACCTCCCGCGCCCGCTGCACGGCGAGGTTGAGGCGGCCCTCCACGTAGAGGCCGCGGGCATCCTCCCGCAGGTCGAGCCAGCGGCCGATGGGTTCGGCCGGATCGTGCTGGAACAGCATCCGCACGCCGGCCGCACCCCGCCGGGCGAGGCTGGCGGCGAACGCCCCCGGCAGAACCACGTCCCGACCGAGATCGGGCACGCCGAACAGGCTGGCGTAGCCGGTGAAATGGCCATCCATGGGGATTTCCCGGGTGTGGTGGTTGAGGTGGGTGAAAGCCTCGCCGTCTTTGCGAGCGGGAGCGAAGCAATCCAGGGTAGCGGGCCGTCTCCGATCGTGGCGCGTCCCTGGATTGCTTCGCTACGCTCGCAATGACGGGGGATTGCATTCGGCGGGCAGGATCACCCTTCCGGCGATCCCACCGGATATCCCACCGCCTCGCGCTTCTCGGACGCCGTGAGGAAGTCCGCCGCC
The DNA here is from genome assembly GCF_022179085.1 of Methylobacterium aerolatum. GTDB lineage: Bacteria > Pseudomonadota > Alphaproteobacteria > Rhizobiales > Beijerinckiaceae > Methylobacterium > Methylobacterium aerolatum. The sequence goes on along the minus strand of NZ_BPQE01000017.1, from coordinate 226,089 downwards.
TGGACCCGGCGCCAAAGGGATTCCCGCTCCGAGGCCAGGGCCTCGATGCGGTCGAGGTCGGGCTCGATCTCGACCATGCCGAAGACCGGCTCCAGCCAGTGCGCGAGGGCTTGGCCCGTGCGGCGGGCCAGCGGGATCAGCGTCTGGCGGTACAGGGCGCGGTTGGCCTCGGCGTAGTTGGCGTGGGTGCTGTCGCCGGGCAGGCCGAGGATCAGGGGCGGCACGCCGAAGGCCAGGGCGATGTCGCGGGCCGCCGCGTTCTTGGCCTCCACGAAATCCATGTCGCGCGGCGAGAGGGCCAGCGGCTTCCAGTCCAGCCCGCCCTCGAGCAGCAACGGCCGGCCCGCATTGCCGGCGCCCTGGTAGTTGGTTTCCAACTCACCCTTCAGCCGGTCGAACTGCGCCTCCGACAGGGACGCCCCGGCGAAGACGAGGGCGCCCGAGGGCCGGGCGGCGTTGTCGAGGAGTGCCTTGTTCCAGGCGGCCGCCGCATTGTGGATGTCGAGGGCGCTCGCGGCCGCCTCGATCGGCGGCAGGCCGCCGTGGTCGTCGCTCGGATGGAACAGCGCGAGGGCGAGGATCGGCGGGACGGGCCCCTCGCCCTGGTCGAAGCGCTGCGCGCGTCCGGCGACGGTGTAGACGTAGGCGGCGGGCCAGCCGTCGGGGCCCGGCACCCTCCGCATCCGGTCGGGCCGCAGGCTCTGCAGGCCGACCACACGACCCTCGGCGGTCACCGCCTGCACGTAGGCCGAGCCCGTGAGCAGGAGGTCGGCATAGATCGTCTCCAGGAAGGCCGTCCCGCTCTCCCGCAGGTTGGGCCGGGCGAGGAGCGCCAGAAGGCCCCTCCCCTCCCCCGCCACCGCCGTGAGCGGCAGGCTCGCGGTCGCCTCGGCCACGAGCCGCACCGACCGGTAGACCACCGGATTGCGCTGGTAACCGACCCGGGCGAGGGAGGCCGGATCGCAGGATGTCCAGGTGGCGCGGCCCTCCGCGTAGAGGGCGAACCCGCCGGAAACCGACTTGGTGGCGGGCGGCGTGGTGGCGGGCTGTTGGGCGAGGTGGGGCGTGCGCGCAAAACCCGCGGCGCGGGCGAACCGGTCGAGGAGGGAGGGCATCACGTCTGCCTTTGGCCGGAGGGGAACGGGCCATCGCCGCGCCCCCGGATCCGCTTTGCCGGCACATCGTCACAATGCCGCACAAGCGTTGTTTTCGGGATACAGCGATGAGGACGATTGTCTTGTAGAGGGATTGTCGTTCGTTTCGGAGACCACGAACCGCCTGGCGGCGTACCCTCGGAGTGGGGTGCGCCGCTTTTGTCTTCTGGTGATCTTTTCATCGCCGTGCCCAATAGGGGATCACACTCGGCGGCAAGGCCATCCATGCCCTCATCCGGGCGGAAGGCGACGGGAATGTTCGGTTACTACTGTCCCTCCCGCACCCGGACCGGGGGACCGTCCTTTAGAGCCCCGGTCGTCCTTGCGGGCGCGGCTTCGTGAACCGCCTCGGTCGGCTCCGGCGCTCGTGCAGTGACGCACTCGCTCCGTTCATGCTGGCCTGCACTGGCGAATTGTTTTTGCAGCGATTTTTCCAGGCTCGGCTGACGCCTGCGTCTGGATCGATGCACTAGAGCCGGCGGATCCTCGGCTCGGTGCGCCCGTCGAGGAGGAGGTGCGTCAGCGCCCAGACGAGGGCGTCGAGCCGGTCCGGCGAGGCGCCGCCCGAAAGGCCGTCCGGCCCGAAATCGCACAGCTCGTCCTCCAGGGCGGGGTATGCGCCGACATGGTGGACGAGTCCCCTCGCATAGAGCAGCGAGACCGGCTCGGCCCGGAGGTACTTGCCCCGGCTCGCCCGCACCGGCACCACCGGCACCGACGGATCGCTCTGGTTGAGGACCGCAGTCGCCATCTCGCCCCCCTGGTTCACCTCGACGATCAGGGCGTCGGCCTCTAGCCGGTGGTAGAGGCCCAGGGCGGTCTCGGCCCAGGCGCGGGGCGTCGCGCGCGGCAGGCTCGCATCCGCCAGCACGTAGCCCTCCCCGCCCCGCCGCCCGGCCGCGACGATCCCGCACGCGTCCGAGCGCGCCCCGGAGGTGGCGGGCGGATCGACGGCGACGACGATCCGCGACAGGTCGGGGGCGGTCGCGATCCGGCCCGCTTCCAGGGTCTCCCGCGTCCAGAGCGCGTCCGGCCGGTCGGCGACGAGTTCACCGTCGAGTTCCTGCCGCCCGAGGCGCGTGCCGGCGTAGCGCCCGACCACCGCCGACAGGAAATCGGGCGCGAGGTTTTCGGCGTTGTCATGAGTGCGAGCGCGGGTGACGACGGTGCGCGGATCGGCGAGCAGCCGCCGGATCAACGGCACCGGGCGGGGCGTGGTGGTGACGAGACTGCGCGGTCGCGCGCCGAGGCGCAGGCCAAATTGCAGCATGTCGAAGGCGGCCTCCGCCCCGCGCCACTTCGCGACCTCGTCGCACCATGCGGCACCGAACTGGGGGCCGCGCAGGGAATCGGCCTCCTCGGCGGAGAAGACCTGCGCCACCGCGCCGTTCTCCCACACAAGGCGCCGGCGGCTCGGCAGCCAGACGGGGCGGGCACGGGACCGGTGCGGCAGGTTGAGCAGGCCGGATTCGCCCTCGACCATCACGTCGCGGACGTCGTGGTACGTCTCGCCCACCAGGGCGATGCGGCCGACGGGCTCCGGCGTGAAGGCCGGATCGCCCCGGGCCAGGGCATCGACCCATTCCGCGCCCGCCCGCGTCTTGCCGCAGCCGCGACCGCCGATCATCGCCCAGGTGATCCAATCCCCGTCAGGCGGCAGCTGGTCGGGCCGGGCCCGGTGCAGCCAGTCCCGATCCAGGGCCCGCAGGGTCTCGGGCGGCAGGGTCGCGAGGAAGTCAGCCAGCTGTCCCGTGGCCGACAAAGCGCTCAAAGCGTCGCGCGATCTCCGCCCGGAGCGCGTCGGGATCGGGGGGTGGGGGAGGGTCGCAAGCGTCACGGGCCGCCTCCTCCCGGTTCCCGCCCCGTCCGGCCTCGCCGGCGAGGTCGTCGAGCAACTTCTTCAGGCCGCCGAGATCCCGCAGGATCCTGGCGGAATCGATGCCTCCCCGCGGATCGCCGGCGGCGGCGTCGAGGGCGGCATCCAAGGCCGCGATCTGCCGACCGATATGCGCGTGGAGCCGGGCGCGCAGCCGTTGCGGATCGGGCGCCTCGCCGGTCCCATCCGGCCGGGACGGCGGACATGCCGCCTTACTGTGGCCCGGCGCGCGGATCGTCAGGAATACGGGTGCCGAGGATCGCGCGAACCCGGCGGCCTCGGCCACGTCCGCGATGTCGACGCCCGGAACGGCGAGCAGGGCGCGGATGGCCGCCTGCCGCCCTGGGAGCATGGCCCGCACCGTCTGCCGGGTGGCCCGGGACGGGCGCAGGCCCGCCCTGCGGCTCCAGGCGCTCACCTGCTGCCAGGAGATGCCGAGCCGGCCAGCGACCTCGTGGACGGTCAGGGGGGAATCCCGCAGGAGCGCCTCCGCCTCCCGCCGCACCGCGTCGGCGCAGCCGATGGATCGATGCATCGCCGCGCCCCTCACACTTCTTGAGCGTGCCTTTTGTCTACCGGACCAGCGTGACGCTGTCAACGATAAAAATCTTTTCTTATGCATTTTTTCTGGGGCGCGTCCTTGCGTTCCGTTGACGGACCCAAGAAAGCCGGAACGTGCCTTCGCGCGGCACGTTGACCGGCGCATCTCCTTCGGCCACCCCAACCCGATCGTGCGAATGAGTAGAGCATGGGCGAAAACCCACCATCGGCTGGCCGTGACGACGCGCAGGTGACGAACCATGCCGGTGCGGCTGTCCTGAGCGCCAGCTTCCGCCAGTTCGCCGACGTGGTGCCGCTCATGCTGTGGCGCTCCGATCAGACCGGCCGTGCCGTCCACCACAACGAGTGCTGGCTGGACTTCACCGGCCGGTCGCTGGAGGAGGAACTCGCCCTCGGTTGGCGGGCGGGCCTGCATCCGGAGGATTTCGAGCGCCATGCCCGGATCGTGGCCGCCGCCTTCGAAGCGCGAGAGCCGTTTACGGTGGAGTTCCGGCTTCGCCGGCACGACGGGGAGTACCGCTGGCTCCTCGACACCGCCCGCCCCCTGGTGGAGGACGGGCGCTTCCTCGGCTACCTCGGCTCCTGCTTCGACATCACCGACCGCAAGTATGCGGAGGAGCACATCGAGCACGCCCTGGCGGAGAAGGAGGCCCTGCTCGCGGAAGTGTACCACCGCGTGCGCAACAACCTTCAGGTGATGGTGAGCCTGATCGGCCTCTACGGCCGGGCGGCCCCGGAGGCCTGCCGGGGCAGCTTCGAGGCCCTGGGGCAGCGGGTGCGCGCCATCGCCCTGGTGCAGCAGCACCTCCACGAGGCGCCCCACATCGCCTCGATCGACCTGCGCGACTACCTGCGCCGCCTCGCCTCCGGCCTCGGCCAGTTGCGCCGGGCGGGTCGGATCGGGGTGCGGGTGGAGGGGTCTGGCAACGGGCTGGTGGAGCCGCGCACCGCCAATGCGCTGGGCATGATCGTCGCCGAGATCGTGGCGGAATGCCTCGATGCCACCGCCGAGACGGTCGCCTGCGCGATCGCCCTGACCATCGACGCCGAACCCGCCATGCCGATGACCGTGACGGTCGTCTCGAATGTCCGGGACGTGGCCGAACCCGGCCGGCAGAACGTGCCGAAGCTCGGCCCGCGCCTGATCGCGGCCTACGCCTCCCAGGCCGAGATCGCCGCCTCCGGCGAGGCGACGGAGGCGAGCCCCCTCCGCCTGCAGCTTCCCCATCCGAGCGGGGGCATCGGCGCCTGACGCCCGGCTCCCCCACCGGCGACACCGAGACGGGTCGCCGCCGCCGCCGACCGGGTCTATACGGTCGGCCTGTCTTGAGGCCCTCCACCCATGCTTCCGCCCATCGCCACCATCATCGACAACTTCGAGATCGTCGAGGACGAGGACATGCGCCTCGAATACCTCATCGAACTCGGCCGGGCCCTGCCTCCGCTGCCGGAACCGCTCCGCACGGATGCGAACCGCGTCCATGGCTGCGAGAGTCAGGTCTGGATCGATACCGGCGTGGAGGAGGAAGGCGGGGCGCCGCGCCTCAGGCTCCAGGGCTTCAGCGACTCGGTCATCGTGCGCGGCTTCGTGGCGCTGATGGTCGCCCTTTACACCGGCAAGTCGCCGAAGGAGGCCGCCGGGATCGACGGCCTCGACCTGTTCCGGCAGCTCCATTTCGGCTCCCACGTCACGTCGAAGCGCTCGAACGGCGTCCGGGCCATGGTCGAGCGGATCCACCGCGACGCGGTGCGGCTCGCCGCCTGAGCGGTCCCCCGGCCCCTCAGGCCGACAGCCGCCACAGGCGCATCCGCGCCGTCTCCGGCCCCGTCGCCTCGCGCTCCAGGCCGTAGTGCTCTGCCAGCCGCCCGAGGGCGATGCGGACCACCACCTTCGCGGACCGGGCGGGCCAGCGGCGCTCCGCCTCGATCCGCTCCAGGCCCTTCAGGAAGCCGCAGAAGTCGAGGAGCAGGCTCGACAGGTCGGTGCCCACCGCCGCCAGGGCGGCCCGGACGCGCTGACGCGCCGCGATGGCGGTGTCGGAGCCAGCCGCCGGATCGCGGGCGCCCCCGCCATCCACCCGCTGCCCGCTCCATTCCATGCCCATCCGGGGCAGCATCAGCGCCTGGGTGATGTCGCGGCGCAGGCGCTCGCCCGCCTCGAACTCCACGGGGTCGATCATTGGACGCCCGTCCCGGTCGCGGCGGCGGGCCATCCAGGCGAGGGGGCTCTCGGCGCCGTCGCGCAGGGGCGGCTCGCTCCCTCCCCGACCCTTCACAGGATCGAGGTGCTGGGCGCGGAACGCGTCGACCTCCCCGCCGGCCTCCCGCCGCAGGCGCGCGCGGCCGGGTGCCGTAACGACGAGGCGCCCGTTCTCCTCCGCAGCGAGATCCGCGGCGACGAGTTCCGCCCCCGCCCCGGCGCCGAAACGCCCGCCCCCGAGGGACACCCCGTGCCCGCTGCGGCGGACGATCCACGCCTCGTCGTTCGCGGGATCGCGCAGTGCATGGGCGCCCGCCTCCCCGAGGGCCGCGAGCAGCCGGGCGGCCTCCCTCTGGAGGGGCTGCGGCTCCGGCCCACGCCGCCGGGGATAACCCGCCGCGTCGGGCTTGGAACTCGGGGCTTTGTTCATGATATGTTCCATTTCACGGTCGACGTGGAGCGGCACCGACCATGACCCGCATCTGATCCTATGTCAAGATTATATTCTGTCAGATCGACACCTCGGGTTTGCAGCCGAGTGGACCCCGGGGTGGCAGTAAGGCGACCGGGCCGCCCCGGTCCGACGCGGAGACGACCGCCATCGCGGGTGATCCGCGGAAGCCGACACCGGCGTCCCCGGGCGTCGAGCCAAACGGCGGCGTCGGCCGAGTTCAAAATCGCAACGCAGGGACGATGGCCGTTGGCTCGCTCGCCCGAACGAGGTGAGGGCACCGGAGCACCCGCGCAACCTGGGTCGAACTCGGAGACCGCGCTCGCTCGCCATCGCGAGCGCAGCCCCGCCATCCATGGCGGGGGCCGTCTTGAGATAAGGCGGCCGCCCGGACTGGTTCGCTTACGTTCGCAAGGACGGTGGAGCGGACGCGATCCGGACATCGCGGAAAAGGCCCTACCGCGGGCGCTTCGGCGGATGGCGGAGAACCTCGGCGATCTCGTCCTCGGACTTGCCGCGCACGGCGTAGCCCATGGCCTCGAACCGGTCGAGGAGCGGGCCGCTGGTGGTGGCGGAGCGGGCGGCCCAGTCCGCCAGGAGGTCGTTCACCCGCGCGAGATCGACCGGCTTGTCCTCGTCGGGTTCGGGATGTTGCGCCATCGGGTCACCTCGCGCGATCGCCGGGCGCGGATGCGCCGGGTCATCGCCCTGTTCAACACGGATCGGCGCAAACCGTGCCGCCACGCAGCTCCGGCCGCCGCCCGAACGGTGCGCCAGGGGGCGCAAGGGGGTGCGGGCGGCGGGGAGTGCGGGGTGCCTAAGCCGCCTGGAGCACACCCTCGCGCGGCTGGCCGAGGCCGATCGCCTTGGCGAGGTCCGAGCGCGCGCGGGCATAGTTCGGCGCGACCATCGGATAATCGGCGGGCAGGCCCCACTTGGCGCGGTACTGCTCGGCGCTGAGATTGTACTTCGCGCGCAGGTGCCGCTTCAGGGATTTGAAGCTCCGGCCATCCTCGAGGCAGATGATGTAGTCCGGCGTGACCGACTTCTTGACCGGAACGGCCGGCTGGAGCGGGCCGGCGGGCGCCTTCGCCACGGGCTTGCCGGTCGCCACGCCGACCAGGGCGCTGTGCGTGCTCTCGATGAGGCTCAGCAATTCGGCCGGCGCGACCGTGGTCTTGCTGATGTAGGCGGAGACGATATCAACAGTCATCCCCACGCAGCCCAATGAATTTTCCGATTTCGACATCTCGCTTAACCCCCGAAATTTGAAGTTTTTGATTTGACGAAGATCCTTGAGATCTTCTTAGAAATATCCGAACGAAATCAGCTCACACATCCGTGTCCTGGAAGCGTTGCGATCGACCATCAACATGCCCGCGTCGGGCATGCCGTGATTGCTATAGTCGGAATAAGCGGTCACTGCAAGATATTGATCCATTCCTGCGCCAAATTGATTGGTATCGCTCACGTCATCGTGGCCTCTATTGATCCTATAGCTGCAATTTCTACAAGATATCTACTTTGGGTTGCTTACACGCATGGCGCGAAACGCCCCTTGCCTCGCCGCGCGCCAGACGGCACACCAAGCCCGCAATCGCCGGCATCGGAGCGTGCATGTTGAAGCAGACCATCGAGGGGGCGCCCGTCGCCGAGATCCGCCCGTCGGAACTCACCGTCCACGGGCGGCTCGTGCGGGATGACTACGCGTGGCTGAAGGCGGAGAACTGGCAGACGGTCCTCAAGGACCCCGCGGCCCTGCCCGCCGACATCGCCGCCTATCTCAAGGCCGAGAACGCCCACACCGAGGCGGCCCTCGCCGACACCGCCGACCTGCGCCGCCGCCTCGTGGCCGAGATGCGCGCGCGGATCCGCGAGGACGACAGCGGCGTGCCGGAGCCGGACGGCGATTTCGCCTACTACACCCGCCACAGGGACGGGGGTCAGCACCCCCTCGTCTGCCGCCGCCCGGTGACCGCCTCGGCGCCCCTGGGGGCAGAGGCGGACGAGGTCATCCTGATCGACGGCGACCGGGAGGGCGAGGGCCTGCCCTTCTTCGAGATCGCCTCCGCCGCCCATTCGGACGATCACCGTTTGCTGGCCTGGGGCGCCGACACCAAGGGCTCGGAACTGCATGCGATCCGGGTGAGGGACCTCGCCACGGGCCAGGACGGCACGGATCTCGTGGAGGCGACCTCGGGAGAGGCGGTCTGGACCGCCGACGGGCGCGGCTTCTGGTACGTCGCCCTCGACGCCAACCACCGGCCCGCCAACGTGATGTTCCACCGCCTCGGGGAGCCGCAGTCGCAGGACGAGACGGTCTATACCGAGCCCGATGCCGGCTACTTCGTGCATATCGGCGAGACGCAGTCCGGCCGTTTCCTGGCGATCACGGCGAGCGACCACGAGACGTCGGAGATCCGGCTGATCGACAGGGCCGAGCCCGGCGCGGCCGCCCTGCTGATCGAGCCCCGCTCGCCCCTGCTGATCTATTCGGTCGACGACCACGGCGAGAGCCTGTTCATCCGCACCAACGCGGACGGCGCCGAGGACTTCAAGATCGTCACCGCGCCCCTCGCCGACCCCGGCCGGGCGAACTGGCGGGACCTCGTGCCCCACCGGGCGGGCATCATGATCCGCCACGTCCATGTGCTGGCGGGGCACATGGTCCGGCTGGAGATCGAGAACGCCAAGCCCCGGATCGTGGTGCGCGATCTGACGACGGGCGAGGAGCACATCGTCGCCTTCGACGAGGAGGCCTATTCCCTCGGCCTCCAGCCCGGCTCCGAGTTCGACACGGCGCGGATCCGCTTCGTCTACTCCTCGATGACGACCCCGGCCGAGACCTGGGACTACGATTGCCGCAGCCGGGAGCGCAGCTTGCGCAAGCGCCAGGAGGTGCCGAGCGGGCACGATCCGGCGGCCTACGTGACCCGGCGCCTGTTCGCCACGGCGCCCGACGGCGAGCAGGTGCCGATCTCCCTGCTGCACCGGAAGGACCAGCCCCTCGACGGCTCTGCGCCGCTCCTCCTCTACGGCTACGGCAGCTACGGCACGCTGATGCCGGCGGCCTTCCGCACCAACCTTCTGTCCCTGGTGGACCGGGGCTTCGTCTACGCCATCGCCCACGTCCGCGGCGGCACCGAGAAGGGCTGGCGCTGGTACCTCGACGGCAAGCGCGAAAAGAAGCCGAACACCTTCACCGATTTCGTCGCCTGCGGGCGCACCCTGGTGGAGGCGGGCTACACGGCGCCGAAGCGCATCGTCGCCCACGGCGGCTCGGCGGGGGGGATGCTGATGGGGGCCGTGGCCAACATCGCCCCGGAGCTGTTCGCCGGCATCGTCGCCGACGTGCCCTTCGTCGACGTGCTCAACACGATGCTCGACGCGGAACTGCCGCTGACCCCGCCGGAATGGCCCGAATGGGGCAACCCCGCCGAGAGCCTCGCGGCCTTCGAGACGATCCTGGCCTACTCGCCCTACGACAACGTACGGGCGCAGGATTACCCGGCGATCCTGGCGCTCGGCGGGCTCACCGACCCGCGCGTCACCTACTGGGAGCCCGCGAAATGGGTGGCCCGCCTGCGTGCGACCATGACCGGCGGGGGGCCTATCCTTCTCAAGATCAATATGGAGGCGGGCCATGGCGGCGCCGCCGGCCGGTTCGACCGCCTGGAGGAGGTCGCGCTTATCTACGCCTTCGCCCTGGCAGCCGTGGGCAAGGCGTAAGGTGCTTCCAAAGGACAAGTCCTTTGGTGGGGTCCGAGTGGGCGTTTCCGGGCAAAGCCCCCGGGTGATTGCAGGGCGCTGCCCTGCACCCGCCAGAGGGCTCGCCCCCTGGTCACCTGACTGTCAGGCCAGCGAGCGCTCGTAGCGCCACGCCTCCATGCCGTCCTCGTAGTAGTCGGGACGGATCGCGAAGCGGGTGTAGCCGCGCCGCTCGTAGAGGCGGATGCCGGCGCCGTTGTCGCCGCGCACTTCGAGGCGCAGCCGCTCGCAGCCGTGGGCGCGGGCGGTGCCCTCCGCCGCCTCCAGGAGGAGTCCGCCGAGGCCGAGGCCGCCCCGGTTCGGGGCCACCGCGATGGAGGCGAGGCGCGCGATCCGGCTCGCCCGGCGCCGCTCCAGCACCGCCGCGCCGACGAGGATGTCCCCGTCGATCAGGGCGACCAGCACGTCCATGGTGGCGGAGCGGATCGCGTGGCGGATCGCCCGGCGCTCCGCCCGGTCGGTGGCGAAGGCGGCGTGTTCGAGGGCGACCAGCGCGTCGAGGTCGCCGAGGCTGGCCGGACGGATCGTCGGCTCCGGGCGGGCGGGGTGGTCCGGGCGGGCCGGGGCGCTCACGCGCCCGCCGCCATGCTCGATTGCCTCGATCGCGTCATCGCCCGAACCCGTTGCCGACCCCGCGTGGGAGATGCCTCGATCCGCGCCGCTTGGAAAGGCCCGCCGGCGGGGAAGGCGTGGCGCGGGCCCGTCGCACCCGCGGCAGAGTTGCAACAGCGGGGAAGGATCGCGGGGAAAACGGGGACAGGCCGCGATTGGCCCTTGCCGCCGTCGGAAACCGCCCTTATGTCGGCCTCGCCCAAATTCGCACGTGCCTGTGGCCGCGTGTCGGTTGGTGGGTATCCGGTCAACTGCCGGACAGCCGCCAGGGGTCTTAGGATCGATGGTCGTGGGGGTGGATCCCCTGCTTCCGGCAATCCAGGTGGCGACACCGGACCCCGACAACAACCGGCAGCCGGAGGCGAAACCGGCGAACCCCGCTCTCCACGGGGGACGCAGCTTAAAGCAACGACGAACGGGCTTTTTTGGTCTCGCCGACCCTCCAAAGGTCGGCACCGAAGAGGCTTGTTTCTCTTTGCCCGGCGTGCGGTGGGGATTCTCCCTTCCAATCCACGGCAGCTTCCGGGTGCTCTGCGCCCGCTCGGATCGACGTGTCTCCAAAGCACGCCGGACCGCGCGTCGCATCGCCCCCTGACGCCGGCGGCTCGCGAGGCCGCCTGATTTCGATCACGCGCCCCGGCAGAGGGCGCCCTCGAGCCGTGGTGGGAGCCAACCATGACCGACCGGATCCGCGACTTCCTGCGCGTGCGCCGCGACCTCGGCCAGGACGAGGGCCCGGTGATGGTCCTCGACCTCGATGTCGTGCGCGACAACTACACCGCCTTCGCCCGCTCCCTGCCGGACACCCGGGTCTTCTACGCCGTGAAGGCGAACCCGGCGCCGGAGGTGCTGCGCCTGCTCGCCGAGATGGGCTCCTGCTTCGACACGGCCTCGGTGGCCGAGATCGAGATGGTGCTCGCCGCCGGCGCCACGCCGGACCGGATCTCCTTCGGCAACACCATCAAGAAGGAGCGCTGCATCAGCCGGGCGCTGGCCCGGGGCATCCGCCTCTTCGCGGTGGATTGCGAGGCCGAGGTGGAGAAGATCGCCCGCGCGGCGACCGCCGCCGGCCTGGAGGAGGGCGCGGTGCAGGTGTTCTGCCGCATCCTCTGCGACGGCGCGGGCGCCGACTGGCCGCTGTCGCGCAAGTTCGGCTGCGTGCCGGAGATGGCGACCGACGTGCTGGAGCACGCCCACCGCCAGGGCCTGGCCGCCTACGGCGTGTCGTTCCATGTCGGCTCGCAGCAGGGCAACACCGAGGCGTGGGACGGGGCGCTGGCCTCGGCCGCGACGATCTTCCGCGAGTGCGCCGAGCGGGGCATCTTCCTGTCGATGGTCAACCTCGGCGGCGGCTTCCCCACCCGGTACCTCAAGGCCGTCCCGGGCGTGGAGAGCTACGGCGACGCGATCTTCCGCGCGCTCACCAAGCACTTCGGCAACCGCATCCCGGAGACGATCATCGAGCCGGGCCGCGGCATGGTCGGCAATGCCGGGATGATCGAGGCGGAAGTGGTGCTCGTCTCGAAGAAGTCGGCCGAGGAGGACGAGGTGCGATGGGTCTACCTCGACATCGGTAAGTTCGGCGGCCTCGCCGAGACGATGGACGAGGCGATCCGCTACCCGATCCGCACCCGCCACGACGGTGAGCGGACCGAGCCCTGCGTGATCGCCGGCCCGACCTGCGATTCGGTGGACGTGCTCTACGAGCGGCAGCCCTATCCGCTGCCGGTCTCGCTCTCGATCGGTGACAAGGTGTTGATCGAGGGAACCGGCGCCTACACCACGACCTATGCCGCGGTGGCCTTCAACGGCTTCCCGCCGCTGCAGCAGATCGTGATCTGACACCGCGCGTCGGTCCGGGTCCGTTCAGGATCCGGGGCGCACCATCCATGAATGCCGGACGGGCGGCCTTCGGGCCGGCCCGCGAGGATTGTCGCTGCTCCCGCTTTCGGCCCTGGGAGGGCACGGTCATGATCGAGATCCGCGCGGAATTTCCCCACGACGTGCCGGCGCGCGAGCGCCTGCTCGACGTCTGCTTCCCCGGCAACCGTCGCGCCAAGACCTCGGAGCGCGTGCGCGAGGGACGCCTGCCCGCGCGCGGCCTCGCCTTCGCGGCGACCCGGCGCGGCCGCCTCGTCGGCACCCTGCGCCTGTGGCACGTCGAGGCGGGCGAGGGCCGCGCCGCGCTGCTGCTGGGGCCGCTCGCCGTCGATCCGTCCGTGCAGGGCCAGGGCCTCGGCTCGGTGCTGATGCAGGCCGCCATCGGCCGGGCGGAATCCCTCGGCCACGGGGCGATCCTGCTCGTGGGCGATGCGCCCTACTACACCCGCTTCGGCTTTTCCGGCGACCTCGCCGCCGGGCTCGCCATGCCGGGCCCCTTCGAGCGCGACCGGTTCCTCGGCCTCGAACTGCGCGCAGGCGCCCTCACCGGGGCGGAGGGCGTCGTGCGGCCGACGGGCCTGCCCGAGCCGGTGGCCGTGCCCGCCGCCGGAGCGGTGGCGCGACGACAGGCGGCCTGATCCGGCCGCCACCACGCCCTGACACACGGTTCGTCTTTGCGAGCGAAGCGAAGCAATCCAGGGCCGGCGCCACGTTCTGAGGCGGCCCGCATCCCTGGATTGCTTCGCGATGCTCGCAATGACGGGCGGAGCTTTGGGAAAGGGGTGGTTCGGCAGGCGCCACGGCGCCATATTCTCTCCATGTCCGACACTCCCGACGCCCGCCGCTTCATCCCCTTGGGAATCGCGGTGCTCACCGTCTCCGACACGCGCACGCTCGCCGATGACCGCTCCGGCGACACCCTCGCCGGGCGCCTGACCGAGGCCGGGCACCGCCTCGCCGCGCGGGCGATCGTCCCCGACGACGTGGGGCGCATCCGCGAGCAGGTGGGTTCGTGGCTCGATGATCCGGCGGTGGACGTGGTGCTCACCACCGGCGGCACCGGCTTCACCGGCCGTGACGTGACGCCCGAGGCCCTGGAGCCCCTGTTCGAGAAGCGGATGGACGGCTTCTCGGCGGTGTTCCACCGCATCTCCTACGACAAGATCGGGACCTCGACCCTGCAATCCCGGGCCACGGCCGGGGTGGTGAAGGCGACCTACGTCTTCGTGCTGCCCGGCTCCCCCGGCGCCTGCCGGGACGCCTGGGACGGCATCCTCGGCCAGCAGCTCGACTACCGGCACCGGCCCTGCAACTTTGTGGAAATCATGCCGCGCCTGGATGAACATCTGCGGCGGGGCGCCGGCTGACCCCCATCCCTCCACCTCAGAGTCTAGCCGAAAAGGTCACGACCGAGCGTCCCACTCACCGTCATTGCGAGCGTAGCGAAGCAATCCAGGGCAGCGGGACGCTTCCAGAGGTGACGGATCCCTGGGTTGCTTCGCTGCGCTCGCAATGACGAGGTGGGGCTGAAAGACCGTCGTGCCCTTTCCGGCCAAGCTCTCAGAATGAGGGCCAGAGCCGACTATCCCTGTTCACCCCGCCGTCCCGTTCTTCCGGCGCAGCACCGAATGCTTGCGACCGTAGAAGAAGTAGACCACCAGCCCGATCGCCATCCAGATCACCAGCCGCAGCCACGTGTCGAGCGGCAGGCCCGCCATCAGCAGCAGGCAGGAGAGGATGCCGAGGATCGGCACCAGCGGCACGGCGGGCACCTTGAACGGGCGCTTCATCCTCTTCTCGGTGCGGCGCAGGTGGATCACCGCCCCGCAGACGAGACAGAAGGCGGCAAGCGTGCCGATGCTCACCATCTCGCCGAGGATGTCGATGGGCACCAGGGCTGCCACGAGCGCCACGAGGACGCCGATCAGCGCCTGGCTGCGGTGGGGGGTCTGGTAGGTCGGGTGGACGTGGGAGAAGAGTTTTGGCAGCAGCCCGTCCGAGGACATGGTGTAGAAGATCCGGCTCTGGCCGTAGAGCAGCACGAGGATCACCGTCGTCAGGCCGCTGAGGGCACCGAGCTTGATGAGCGCCCCGAACCAGCCGATCCCGATGACGTCGACGCCCTTGGCGATCGGGTCCGGGACGTTCAGGTCCTTGTAGGGCACGAGGCCGGTGAGCACCGCCGCCACCAGCACGTAGAGGACGGTGCACACGGCGAGCGACCCGAGGATGCCGATGGGCATGTCTTTCTGCGGCCGCTTGGCCTCCTGGGCGGCGGTCGAAACCGCATCGAACCCGATATAGGCGAAGAACACCACGCCCGCCCCGCGCAGGATCCCGCTATAGCCGTAATGGCCGAAGGTCCCGTCGTTCTCCGGGATGATCGGGGACCAGTTCGCGCTGTTGGTGTAGCGCCAGCCGAGCCCGATGAAGGACAGCACCACCGCGAGCTTCACGGCGACCATCAGGTTGTTGAGCCACGCCGATTCCTTCGTGCCGCGCATCAGGAGCAGGGTGATCGCGGCCACGATCACCACGGCCGGCAGGTTGAACAGGGCGGTGCCGCCGCCCTCGATGGCGGTGCCCGGCGCGTGGGCGAACTGGGGAGGGATGACGAGGCCGACATCCTTGAGGATGCTCGTCATGTAGCCCGACCAGCCCACCGCCACGGTCGCCGCGCCCATGGCGTATTCGAGGATGAGGTCCCAGCCGATCAACCACGCGAAGAATTCGCCGAGCGTCGCGTAGGTGTAGGTGTAGCTCGACCCGGCGACGGGGATCAGCGCCGACAGCTCGGAGTAGCACAGCCCGACGAAGGCGCAGGCGATGCCGCCGAGCACGAAGGAGAGCATGATGCCGGGCCCCGCATATTGCGCGGCGGCCGTGCCGGTGAGGACGAAGATGCCCGCTCCGATGATGGCGCCGATGCCCATCGCGACGATGGACAGCGCACCGAGGGACTTCGACAGGCCCTGCGCCTCGGCCTCCCCGCCGGAGACGATGTCATCGACGGACTTCCGCGCCATCAGGCCCGAGGCTTCCATCGGCGTGCTCCCCGCGCGGCGCTGCCACAGATGGCAACACCCTATTGCCGGCAACTGAGCATCGTTCATGCCCGCACGCCAGAGTCGGCGGCGAAAATTGTCTTAAAACCGGTGGCCGCACCCTGTGACTTGTTCTCCGGGCCTGGCCGGGGAGATCCCCGGAGCCCGGCCGGAAAGGTCCCGGCGGCCCATGAAGCCCTTCTCCTCAGTGAGAGCGAACGCGACGACGGAGGGGGCGAAGACCTGTCCGGCCAGACACTCGGGTCGGTCGGGCTCCCAGGAATCCTCACGCCGCGACCGTCAGGAGCGGTCGATGCGGCCGTTCAGCGGACGGACCCGGAGGCGGCCGGCCGAACCGGGATTGCCGAGGAGGATCTCCCGCCGCACCACGTCGCCGGCCCGCACGGTCCGGGCGCCGAGGTATTCCTCGAGGCCGGCGGCGAGCCGGAGGCCGAGCGGAGCCGCCCGGCGCATACGGCCGAGGCCGGTCTCGGGCCGCGCCATCCCGACGAAGCGGTCGAGGGTGCGGATCCAGCCATCGCCGGGCATGTCCCCCGCCTCCAAGCACAGGATCCAGTCGCGCCGCGCTCGGGCGGCACCGAGGACGAAGGGATTGCCGCCCACGAAGGGAACGAGGGCGGCGCCCGTCGCCTCCGCGACCGTCTCCACCGCCGCCGTCTCGCCGGGCGCCACGATCACCGCATCGCCCACGAGCCCGGCGGCCACGCCCGACACCAGCACGCCGAGGGTATCGGCCAGCCGGTCGATCGCGTCCGGGTCGGCCGGATCAGCCAGATAGGTCACGGCGGAGAGCATGGCGGCGCCCATAACCGATTTTCGCGCAAGGACAACTGCTTGTGGCAGCGGTTGGGGTCACGCCGCTCGGTTTGCCTGCATTTTCGGCAGAGGAGCTTTCATGTTCGTGCTATGTTCCGGGCGCGTGAGGAGCGGGCATGGCCATCGCGAACGATCAGGGACCGGACCGGGATGAGGGCCGCCGCCTCGCCACGGCCACGCCCCGGCCGGAGGCGCGGCGGGGCCGCGGGGCGACGGCGAACCCGGTCGGGCGTTTCGAGGCCGCGCGTCGGGACGCCTTCGACGACGGCTGGGAGGCCGACGCGCCCTCGCCCCTGCGCACGGAGGTCCGGGCGGAGCGGAGCGCCTCCGTCATCGCCCGCAACACCTCCCCCGATATCCCCTTCGACCGCTCGCTGAACCCTTATCGCGGCTGCGAGCACGGCTGCATCTACTGCTACGCACGGCCGACCCACGCCTATCTCGGCCTCTCGCCGGGGCTCGACTTCGAATCGCGCCTGGTCACGAAGCCCGACGCCGCCCGGCTGCTGGCGCGCGAGCTGGCGGCGCCGGGCTACCGGCCGGACACCCTCGCCCTCGGCACGGCGACGGACCCGTACCAACCGATCGAGCGGGAGCACCGCCTCACCCGGGCGGTATTAGAGGTGCTGGCGCAAGCCCGTCACCCGGTCGGCATCACCACGAAGTCCGACCTCGTCCTGCGGGACCTCGACATCCTGGCGCCGATGGCCGCGCGCAACCTCGTCCTCGTCGCCGTGTCGCTGCCGACCCTCGACCCGCGCCTGTCGCGGCGTCTCGACCCGCGCGCCCCGCGCCCGGACCGGCGGCTGGCGGCGATGCGCACCCTGACGGAGGCCGGCGTGCCGGTGATGGTCAACATCTCGCCGATCATCCCCGGCCTCACGGACCACGAGATCGAGGCCCTGCTGGAGGCCGCCCGCGCCCACGGGGCGAGCCGGATCGGCCATGCCCTCCTGCGCCTGCCGGGCGAGGTGAAGGACCTTGTGGCCGATTGGTTCGACGAGCATCACCCCGCCAAGAAGGAGCGCGCCTTCGCCTTGCTGCGTCAGGCGCGCCGGGGTCAGGAGAACGACTCGCGCTTCGGCCACCGCTTCAAGGGCGAGGGCCCCTATGCCGAGATGATCCGCCAGCGGGTCCGCCTCGCCGGGCGCCGCCTCGGCTTCGCGTTCGGGCGGATGGCGTTGAATTGCCAGGATTTCCGGCGGCCGGGGGCGCAGCTGGACCTTTTCTAGGAGTTTGCTGCCCGATCCGTGAGAGGGCGCTACCGATGGCTCCATCGTCTTTGCGAGCGCAAGCGAAGCCATCCAGGGCAGCGGGGCGCCTCCGGACGGGGCGCATCCCTGATGGCTTCGCTGCGCTCGCACCGACGGCCGAGGCGGTCACCCGAACGTCCTCGTGAAACTCACCCGGTGATGCACGCTCCGGCCCAGCGTCGCGAGGCCGGCGCGGTGGAGGGCGGTGCCGTAGCCGACATTGCGCTCCCAGCCGTAGCCGGGGTGGTGCTTGGCCAGCCGGCGCATGAAGGCGTCGCGCATCACCTTCGCGACGATGGAGGCGGCGGCGATCTGCGGCACGAGCCGCTCGCCGCCGATCACCGCCCGGCCGGGCAGCCCCGGCAGGGCGTCCCGGCCATCGACGAAGACCGGCGCGTCGATCCCGAGCTTGCGCACCGCCCGGCCCATCGCGTCGAGGGTGGCGGCGCGGATGTTGATCCGGTCGATCAGCGCGGGCGATCCCGCCGCGAGGGCCACGCGGGCATGGGCGCGGATCAGCGGCGCCAGCCGGTTCCGCACCGGTTCCGGGAGCTTCTTGCTGTCGTCGAGGGCGCCGAGCACCTCCGGCGGCAGCAAGGCGGGATCGAACCAGACGGCGGCCACCACCACCGGCCCGCTCAGCGCCCCGCGCCCGACCTCGTCACAGCCGATGACGATGGGGTAGGCGGCGGCGCGGGCGGGATCGAAGGGAGGCATGGCGCCATCTCGCATCCCCGGCGGCCGGCGTCACCCTCGTCATGGCGCGCCGCGTGACGCGGGTGTCACGCCGCCTCGGGCTCGGCCCGGCGGCGGGCGGCGAGGATGTTGCCGTAGAACTGCCGGGCGCTCTCGTCCCAGCCCCGGCGCAGGGCCTCCGCCCGGCAGGCGTCGCGCGACAGGGCAAGGGCGCCGAGCGCCGCCGCGCGCAGGTCGTGATCGAGCACGCCGACGGCGGTCCCGCCGATCACGTCGAGGGGGCCGGTCACGGGCAGGGCCGCCACCGGCAGGCCGCTGGCCAGGGCTTCGAGGAGGACGATGCCGAAGGTGTCGGTGAGGCTCGGGAAAACGAAGGCGTCGCAGGCGGCATAGATCGCCGCGAGCGCCGCCCCCGTGCGCGTGCCGAGGAAGCGGGCCTCCGGCGCCATCGCCTCCAGCCGGGCACGGTCCGGCCCGTCGCCGACGACCACCTTGGTGCCCGGCAGGTCGAGGGCGAGGAAGGCGGCCACGTTCTTCTCGATGGCGAGGCGTCCGACGAACAGGAAGAACGGCCGCGGCAGCACGGCGAGCTCGGCCGGTTCGGGCGCGCCGGGAACGGCCGGGCGGAACAGGTCCGTGTCGACGCCCCGCGTCCAGCGCATCAGATGGCCGAACCCACGCCCGGCGAGTTCACCCTCGAGGCTCGGCGTGCTCACCATCGTGCCGTGGGCGGCCCCGTGGAACCGGCGCAGATAGGCGTAGGACCACGCCTCCGGCACGGGTGCCCGGGCGGCGAGATATTCCGGGAATCGGGTGTGGTAGCTCGTGGTGAAGGGCAGCCGCCGCGCGAGGCAGCGCCGCCGCACGGCGAAGCCCACCGGCCCCTCGGTGGCGATGTGGACATGGGTCGGCGCCATCGCGTCCCACAGGGCGGCGAGCCGCCCCGGCACCGGGCAGGCGAGGCGGATCTCGCGGTAACCCGGCAGCGGCATGGAAGGGAATTCCGACGGGCTCAGCACCGAGGCCTGGAAGCCGTGCGCGGGCGCGCGCCGCACCATCTGCTCCAGGGAGCGCACCACGCCGTTCACCTGCGGGTGCCACGCGTCGCTCGCGATCATCAGCCTCAAGCGACGGCTCTCCGTCCGGGGGCGAGGTCCTGCTGCGGGGCCTCATCCTCGGCGGCGACCCCCTGCGCCTCGGCGGCGGCCTGCTTCGCCCGGAGGATCGAGGGGTAGTGCAGCACCTCGATGCGGCCGTCGTAATGCTCGACGATGCCGGTGCAGGATTCGACCCAGTCCCCGGTGTTGAGGTAGCGCAGGTCGCCGATCGGCCGGTCCGCCGCGTGGTGGATGTGGCCACAGATCACGCCCGAGGCGCCCCGGCGGCGGGCCTCCTCGGAGAGGATCTCCTCGAACTTGCCGATGAAGCTCACGGCGTTCTTCACCTTCAGCTTGGCCCAGGCCGAGAGCGACCAGTAGGACAGGCCGAGGCGGCGGCGGCCGCGATTCACGAGGGTGTTGAGCCACAGGGCGAGGGTGTAGGCACCGTCGCCCAGGTGGGCGAGCCAGCGCTGGTGGCGCATCACCATGTCGAACTGGTCGCCGTGGATCACGAGATAGCGGCGCCCGTCCGCCGCCTCGTGGATCGCCGTGTCGGCGATCTCGATGCCGCCGAAGGTGGTGCCCACGTAGTCGCGCAGGAACTCGTCGTGATTGCCGGGCAGGTAGACGACGTGGGTACCCTTGCGAACCTTGCGCAGGAGCTTCTGCACCACGTCGTTGTGGGCCTGCGGCCAGTACCAGCCGGATTTCAGCTGCCAGCCATCGACGATGTCGCCGACGAGATAGATCGTGTCCGCGTCGTAGTCCCTGAGGAAGTCGAGCAGCATCCCGGCCTGGCACCCGCGCGTGCCGAGATGCAGATCGGACAGGAACAGCGTGCGGACGCGGATCGGCCTTTCGTCGTCCTCTGCCACGGTGGTCTCCCGGTGGTTTCGCCGGGATCCAGAGCGCGATCCGATCTCAGTTTGATGACGCTGGCGGCGCCGCGCCGGGTTGTTCCTCCGGGCGGCATCCGCGAAGGTTGCGTGGGCCCGGCAAATTTTTTTGGCGGCTTTCCGAAGATTTTCCGGTTTTGCTTTCCCCCGGCGGCATCCCATAATGCACTCAATCCGTCGGCCCTGGCCGGGTCGGCGGTGGGGCGAGCGCGGAAGGGAACGCGGCGGGCACGATGTCCGCCGCACGGCTTGGACGGTACATCGGAGGCGACCGGCGCGACGTTGCGCGCCGCGACGCGAGCGGCACAGCCGCCTGCCGCTCCGCAGCGCCCATGGCCCAGGGCAGTCACCCGTCCGCCTCCGGCGGCCGGACGGCTCCCGCCAATTCCCCAAAGTGTTCCCGCTCCGCCACGCGCCACAGATCTGCGCCGGGCCGGAACCCGCGCGCGAAACCACCTTGGAGGAGACATCATGGCCGCAACCCGGCGCCCCGGTCGCAACCACCTCTTCATCCCCGGTCCGACCACGATCCCCGACCGGGTGATCCGGGCGATGTCGGTGCAGTCCGAGGACCATCGCTCGCCGAGCTTCCCCGAGTTGGCCAAGCCGCTCTTCGAAGACGCCAAGATGGTCTACGGCTCCAAGGACGGCACGATCATCCTGTTCCCGTCCTCGGGCACGGGCATCTGGGAATCGGCCCTCACCAACACCCTCTGCCGGGGTGACAAGGTGGTGGCGGCCCGCTTCGGCCAGTTCAGCCACCTGTGGGTCGACATGGCCCAGCGCCTCGGCCTCGACGTGATCGTCCAGGACGAGGAGTGGGGCACCGGCGCCGATCCGCAGAAGATCGAGGACGCCCTGCGGGCCGACAAGGACCACGCCATCAAGGCCGTGATGATCGTCCACAACGAGACCGCCACCGGCGTCACCAGCGACATCGGCGCGGTGCGCAAGGCGATGGACGCCGCCGGCCACCCGGCCCTGCTCTTCGTGGACGGCATCTCCTCCATCGGCTCGCTGCCGTTCAAGATGGACGAGTGGAAGGTCGATTGCGCGGTGGCGGGGTCGCAGAAGGGCTTCATGCTGCCCGCCGGCCTCGGCCTGCTCTGCGTCAGCCAGAAGGCGCTCAAGATCGCCGAGGGCGGCCAGGGCGGCGCCAACGACCGCCTCGGCCACGTCTACTTCGCCTGGGCCGACCAGATGAACGCCAACAAGGGCGGCTACTTCCCCTACACCCCGGCCCTGCCGCTCCTCTACGGTCTCAAGGAGGCGCTGACCGTGATGAAGGAGGAGGGGATGGAGAACATCTACCACCGCCACCACGTGCTCGCCGAGGCGACCCGCCAGGCCGTCGCGGCCTGGGGCCTCAAGACCTGCGCCAAGGAGCCGAAGTGGAACTCGGACACCGTCACGGCCATCGTCGTGCCGGAGGGCGTGGACGCCGCCAAGATCATTCTCCACGCCTATGACCGCTACAACCTGTCCCTTGGCGCCGGTCTGTCGAAGGTGGCGGGCAAGGTGTTCCGCATCGGCCACCTCGGCGACCTCAACGAGCTGTCGCTGCTCGGCGCCATCGCGGGCGCGGAGATGGCGATGATCGATTGCGGCGTGAAGGTCACGCCCGGCTCCGGCGTGGCCGCCGCGTCGAGCTACCTGCGCGAGAACAAGCTGCACAAGGCGTAACTCACGGCCGGCGGGGGGCTCGATCCTCCCGCCGGGTCCCCATAAGAAAACAGCACCGAGACAGAGCCGGCCGCCGCCCGGCCGCCGGAGAGGGAGCCGACGACCCATGGCGAAAAAGATCGTATTCCTCGACCGGGAATCGCTCGATGCGACGCTGAAGCCCTTCAGCTTCGAGAACGAGTACGTCGAGCATGAATCGACCTGGACGCCGGAGGACACGGTCGCGCGGCTGCAGGGCGCCGAGATCGCCCTCATCAACAAGGTACCGATGCGCGCCGAGGTGCTGAAGCAGCTCCCGGACCTCAAGCTCATCGCGGTGGCCGCCACCGGCACGGACGTGGTCGACAAGGCCCAGGCGAAGGCTCAAGGGGTCACCGTCGTCAACATCCGCAACTACGCCTTCAACACCGTGCCCGAGCACGTGATCGGCCTGATGTTCGCCCTGCGCCGGGCGATCGTGCCGTACGCGAATTCGGTGAAGCGGGGCGATTGGGCGAAGTCGGCCCAGTTCTGCTACTTCGACTACCCGATCTACGACATCGCGGGCTCGACGCTCGGCATCATCGGCTACGGGGCGCTGGGCAAGTCCATCGCCAAGCGGGCCGAGGCGCTGGGCATGAAGGTGCTCGCCTACGACACCTTCCCGCAGGAGGGCCTCTCGGATTTCGAGACGGTGCTCACGCAATCCGACGTCATCACCCTGCACGTCCCGCTGACGCCGGAGACGAAGGGCCTGATCGGCGCCGCCGAACTCAAGCGGATGAAGAAGCGCGCCATCCTCATCAACACCGCCCGCGGCGGCCTGGTGGACGAGGCGGCGCTCCTCGCGGCCCTCAAGGACGGCACCATCGCCGGCGCCGGCTTCGACGTGGTGGCGCAGGAGCCGCCCCGCGACGGCAACATCCTCTGCGAGGCCGACCTGCCGAACCTCATCGTCACGCCCCACGTCGCCTGGGCGAGCAAGGAGGCGATGCAGATCCTCGCCGACCAGCTCGTCGACAACGTCGACGCGTTCGTGGCGGGCAAGCCGCAGAACGTGGTCGAGGGGTGACGCCGGGCGCCTTCGTCCCGCCCGCCCCGGCACTCCCCCTCCCCCTTGTGGGGAGGGGCTAGGGGTGGGGGTGGTGCAGAAGGCACCGCTGCGACACCTCCGGCACCACCCCCACCTCCGGCTCCTCCCCACAAGGGGGAGGAGAGACCCGCGATTGTTTTCTGAAGGCCGCGAGACACGATGAAAAAGCTGCTGTTCCAGTTCGACACCGATGTTGCCCCGAGCGTCTTCGACGTGGTGGTGGGCTACGATGGTGGGGCCGACCACATCACCGGCTACGGCAACGTCACGCCGGACAATGTCGGCGCCTATGTCGACGGGACGATCTACACCCGTGGCGGCTCCGAGAAGAAGTCGACCGCGATCTTCGTCGGCGGCGGCTCCATGGCCGACGGCGAGGCGGTGTTCGAGGCGGTGAAGAAGCGGTTCTTCGGCCCGTTCCGCGTCTCCTGCATGCTCGATTCGAACGGCTCGAACACCACCGCCGCCGCGGGCGTCGCCCTGGTGGCCAAGGCCGCCGGTTCGCTCCAGGGCAAGACCGCCGTGGTCCTGGCGGGCACCGGCCCGGTGGGCATGCGCTCGGCCGCGCTGCTGGCGGGCGAAGGCGCCGACGTGACGATCGCCGGCCGGGCGCTCGACAAGACGCAAGCCGCCGCGGACGCCATCAACAAGCGCTTCAAGGTGAACGTGAAGGCCGCCGCGACGCCGGACGAGGCCTCCCGCATCGCGCTGGCCAAGGGCAAGAACCTGATCTTCTCCGCCGGCGCCATCGGCGTCGAACTGCTGCCGGAATCGGCCTGGGCCGAGGACTCGGCCGTGCAGTTCCTGGCCGACTACAACGCCCAGCCCCCGACGGGCATCGGCGGCCTCGACGCCATGGACAAGGGCAAGGAGCGCCACGGCAAGTCGGCCTTCGGCGCCCTCGGCATCGGCGGGCTGAAGCTCAAGCTGCACCGGGCCTGCATCGGCAAGCTGTTCGAGAGCACCGACAAGGTGTTCGACGCCGAGGAGATCTACGCGCTCGCCAAGGAGATGGCATGATGGGCGACAAGACTCAGCCGGAGAACGACTCGATCCAGACGTTCCTGACGGAACTCGCCAGCGCCGCCCCCACCCCCGGCGGCGGCGGCGCGGCAGCCATCTCCGGGGCCATGGGCGCGGCCCTGGTCTCGATGGTGTGCAACCTGACCATCGGCAAGAAGAAGTATGTCGAGGTCGAGGCCGAGTTGAAGGACGTGCTGGCCCGCTCCGAGGGCCTGCGCGCCGGCCTCACCGGCATGATCGCCCAGGACGTCGCCGCCTTCGACGCGGTGATGGGCGCCTACGGCCTGCCGAAGGGCACCGACGAGGAGAAGGACGCCCGCAACACGGCCATCCAGGCGGCGCTGAAGGAGGCGTGCGACGTGCCGTTGTCCTGCGTGCGGGCCTGCAAGGCGGTGATCGACCTCGCGGCGGTGACGGCGGACAAGGGCAACCTCAACGTGGTGTCGGATGCGGGCGTCGCGGTGCTCTCGGCCTATGCCGGCCTGCGCAGCGCGGCGCTCAACGTCTACGTCAACGCCAAGGGCCTGGACGACCGGGACTTCGCGCAGGAGCGCCTGGACGAACTGGAGCAGATCCTCGCCGAGGCCGGGCCTCTGTCGGAGAAGGTGTACGAGGTGGTGAAGGCCAAGGTGAACTGACATCCCCCTTCCCTCCCCCCTCTGCGGGGGAGGGTGGCGCCGGCGTCAGCCGGGGTCGGGAGAGGGGAACCCGGCGTCAGGACGAGGCGGAGCGTGTGCTGAGGGTGGCGCTAGGTCTTGCACCGTCGCTCCCCTATCCCGACCCCCTGACGGGGGCCACCCTCCCCCGCAGAGGGGGGAGCGACTCGCGCGTCGGCATGGGCGGGGCCAACTGGTCTTTCCTCGGAGACTCGAAATCAAAGCCGGGCGCTTCACGTGTCCGGCTTTCGTCGTTTCAAGCATCTCGCACCGCAGCAATGAATTCGATTCGTGTTGCGACCGCGAGAAAGCCTCGCTCAGACGGTGAGCAAAAAAGTTTGACGGGCGCAGATCTTCAATCCCAGTAAAATGAACGGCGTTGAGGGTCGGGAAGAAGACTCCGAGGAGGCGCCGGATGGACGTCCACGAATATCAAGCGAAGGAGCTGCTGGCGAGCTTCGGCGTCGCCGTGCCGAAGGGTGCGATCGCCTTCAGCCCCGACCAAGCGGTGTATGCGGCCACCGAACTCGGCGGCTCGTTCTGGGCGGTGAAGGCGCAGATCCACGCCGGCGCCCGGGGCAAGGCAGGCGGCATCAAGCTCTGCCGCACCTACAACGAGGTGCGCGACTCCGCCAAGGAACTGCTCGGCAAGCGCCTCGTGACCCACCAGACCGGCCCCGAGGGCAAGCCGGTCCAGCGCGTCTACGTCGAAACCGCCGACCCCTTCGAGCGCGAGTTGTATCTCGGCTTCGTCCTCGACCGGAAGGCGGAGCGCGTGCGCGTCATCGCCAGCCAGCGCGGCGGCATGGAGATCGAGCAGATCGCCGCCGAGGAGCCCGAGGCCCTGATCCAGGTGGT
Organism: Methylobacterium aerolatum; assembly: GCF_022179085.1. GTDB lineage: Bacteria > Pseudomonadota > Alphaproteobacteria > Rhizobiales > Beijerinckiaceae > Methylobacterium > Methylobacterium aerolatum. The sequence continues at coordinate 200,468 of NZ_BPQE01000017.1, read as the reverse complement.
GGTCGAGCCCGCCGTCGGCCTGCAGCAGTTCCAGGCGCGCGAGATCGCCTTCAAGCTCGGCCTCAATATCAAGCAGGTTGCCGCCGCCGTGAAGACGATCATGAACGCCTACCGGGCGTTCCGCGATTGCGACGGCACGATGCTGGAGATCAACCCGCTCGTCGTCACCAAGGACGACCGGGTGCTGGCGCTCGACGCCAAGATGTCCTTCGACGACAACGCCCTGTTCCGCCGTCCCGGCATCGCCGACATGCACGACCCCTCGCAGGGCGATCCCCGCGAGGCCCAGGCCGCCGAGCACAACCTCAGCTACATTGGCCTGGAGGGCGAGATCGGCTGCATCGTCAACGGCGCCGGGCTCGCCATGGCCACCATGGACATGATCAAGCACGCGGGCGGCGACCCGGCAAACTTTCTGGACGTCGGCGGCGGCGCGAGCCCCGAGCGCGTGGCCACGGCCTTCCGGCTGGTGCTCTCCGACCGCAACGTGAAGGCGATCCTCGTCAACATCTTCGCCGGCATCAACCGCTGCGACTGGGTGGCAGAGGGCGTGGTCAAGGCGGCCCGCGAGGTGAAGATCGACGTGCCGCTCGTGGTGCGCCTCGCCGGCACGAACGTCGAGGCCGGGCGCAAGATCCTGGCCGAGAGCGGGCTCGACCTCATCACCGCGGACACGCTGACCGAGGCCGCCCGCAAGGCGGTCGAGGCCTGCAACGCCGCCAAGAACAGCCGCTGAGCCAGGGGGGGAATCAGCCCATGAGCATCCTCATCGACGAAACCACCCCGATCCTCGTCCAGGGCATCACCGGCGACAAGGGCACCTTCCACGCCAAGGAGATGCTGGATTACGGCTCGAACGTCGTGGCCGGCGTCACCCCGGGCAAGGGCGGCAAGACCCATCTCGGCCTGCCGGTGTTCAACACGGTCAAGGAGGCCGTGGAGGCCACCGGGGCCACCACCTCGATCACCTTCGTCGCCCCGCCCTTCGCGGCGGACGCGATCATGGAGGCGGCGGATGCGGGCCTGCGCCTCGTCTGCTCCATCACCGACGGCATCCCCGCCCAGGACATGATGCGGGTGAAGCGCTACCTCTACCGCTACCCGAAGGAGAAGCGGACGATGGTGGTGGGCCCGAACTGCGCGGGCATCATCTCGCCCGGCAAGTCGATGCTCGGCATCATGCCCGGCCACATCTACCTGAAGGGCAATGTCGGCGTGATCTCCCGGTCCGGCACCCTGGGCTACGAGGCCGCCTCGCAGCTCAAGGAACTCGGCCTCGGCATCTCCACCTCCGTGGGCATCGGCGGCGACCCGATCAACGGCTCGTCCTTCCTCGATCACCTCGCCCTGTTCGAGACCGATCCGGAGACCGACGCGGTGCTGATGATCGGCGAGATCGGCGGTCCGCAGGAGGCCGAGGCCTCGGCCTGGATCCGGGACAACATGTCGAAGCCGGTGATCGGCTTCGTCGCCGGGCTCACCGCCCCGAAGGGCCGCCGCATGGGCCATGCGGGGGCGATCATCTCGGCGACCGGCGACAGCGCCGCCGAGAAGGCCGAGATCATGAAGAGCTACGGCCTCACCGTCGCGCCCGATCCCGGCTCCTTCGGCCAGACGGTGGCCGACGTGCTCGCCCGGGCGGCGTAGCGGCTTCTCCCCTCCCCCCTCCATGGGGGGAGGATGGGGCTGGACGACGAGCCGCCTCCCGCCGTCGGCCTCAGCCTGAGGTGCCCGCTTCAGCGGGCCTCGAAGGGGGCCTCCAGACTGCGCGGCGATCTCTGGATCCCTCCTTCGAGGCGGCTGTCGCCGCACCTCAGGATGAGGTCGGGGCAGGGATCACGCTCACCGTCTGGAAACAGGCAGCGAACTCAGAGACGACCGACAAGGAAAGAAGGGCTCCCCTATGCCCACCACGCTCCACGCCACACCCTCCGCCCCGGTCACGGGCTTCGCGCCGCCGGTCATCACCGGCACCTCCTCGGAGGGCGCCCTCGACATCCTGTTCCAGGCGCTGCTCGACGTCGCCCGGCGGCATGATCCCGAGTTGGAGACCGTGTTGCACGGCACGGCGGACATCTCGCGCTTCTCGCCGGAGATGCTGGCGCGCGCCCTCCAGGTGCAGGGCATCTGGTTCCAGCTCATCTCCATCGCCGAGCAGAACGCCGCCATGCGCCGCCGCCGCCACACGGAGCGGACGGAGGGGCGCGCGGCGCTCGGCGGCTCCTTCGCCAAGGTCTTCGCCGAGGCCCGCGCCCGGGGCATCGCGCCCGACCGGATCCAGGCCCTGCTCAAGGACCTGCGCATCCGCCCGACCATCACCGCCCATCCCACCGAGGGGAAGCGGGTGACGGTGCTAGAGAAGTTCCGCCGGATCTACCTCGTGCTCCGCGAGCTCGAGATGCCGCGCTGGACCGACCGTGAGCGCAACGGCCTGATGAACGAGCTGCGCGACCAGATCGAGCTCGTGTGGATGACCGGCGAGTTGCACCTGGAGAAGGCGACCGTCGAGCGGGAGGTCGCCTGGGGGCTGCACTTCTTCGACGAGTCCCTGTTCGAGATGTTGCCCGAAACGCTGGAATCCCTGGAGGAATCGCTCCGCGAGACCTACCCGGACACGGCGTTCACGGTCCCGCCCTTCTTCCAGTTCGGCTCGTGGATCGGCGGCGACCGCGACGGCAATCCCTTCGTGACCGCGGCCGTCACCCGCACGACCCTGCAGCGCAACGCGCTGGCCTCGCTCAGCCGCTACCAAGACGGCGTGCGCGAACTCGGCCGCACCCTCTCCCTCACCGAACGGACCCTGCCGGTGCCGCCGGGCTTCCGCGAGGCGCTGAGCGCGCAACTCGCCGAGAGCGGGCAGGCGCGGGCGATCGAGCGGCGCAACCCCGGCGAGCCCTACCGCCAGTACCTCACCTGCGTGTTGCGCAAGATCGAGGCGACGATCGCGCGCAACGAGGGCGAGCATCCGTCAGGCCCCGACTATCCCAGCGCCGATGGGCTGATCGAGGATCTGCGGGTGCTGGAACGCGGCCTCGCCGACGCGCAGTGCGAGGCGCTGGCCCGGGACCTCGTGCGCCCGGTGCGGCGGATGGTGGAGATCTTCCGATTCTCCACGGTGCGCCTCGACCTACGCGAGAACACCACCCGCACCACCGACACGCTCCGCGCCCTGTGGAAGCAGGAGAACGGCGACGGCGAGCCCCCCGCCCTCGATAGCCCCCAGTGGCGGACGTGGCTGGAGGCCGGCCTCGCGCGGCCGCGGAACCCGGAGCGGTCCTTCGAGAACCTGCCCGACGCCGCCCGCGAGACGCTGGCCACCTTCGCCCTCGTCGCGGAGATGCGCGAGAACCTCGACCGGGAGGCCTTCGGCGCCTTCGTCCTGTCCATGACCCGCTCGGTGCCGGACATCCTCGGCGCCTACCTGCTGGCCAAGGAGGCGGGGGTGTTCCTCGACGCCTCGGGGACCGAGATCTGCGCCCTGCCGATCGTCCCCCTGTTCGAGACCATCGACGACCTGCGCGCCGCGCCCGCCATCATGCGTGACCTGCTCGGCGTGCCGGTGGTGCGCCGCTCCACCCGCTGGCAGGGCGGGGTGCAGGAGGTGATGATCGGCTATTCCGATTCGAACAAGGACGGCGGCTTCGTCGCGGCGAACTGGGAGCTCTACAAGGCCCAGAGCAAGCTCACCCGGCTCGGCCAGGAACTGGGCGTGCCGATCGCCTTCTTCCACGGGCGCGGCGGCTCGGTGAGCCGGGGCGGCGTGCCGACCCATCGCGGCATCGCCGCCCAGCCGCCGGGCTCGATCCGGGGGCGCTTCCGCATCACCGAGCAGGGCGAGGTCGTCTCGTTCAAATACGCCAACCGGGGCACCGCCGCCTACCAGATGGAGCTGCTCGCGGCCTCGGTCTTCGAGCACGCGCTGGCGGGCGACGGCACCGGCAACGGCAGCGTCGCGGGCCACGACGACGCCCTGGAGGCGCTGGCGGGCGCCTCGCGGGCGGCCTACGTCAACCTGCTCAACACGGAGGGCCTCGTCGATTACTTCCAGGCCGCGAGCCCGCTCGACGAGATCGCGCTGCTCAACATCGGCTCCCGCCCCGCCCGGCGCTTCGGCGCCCGCTCGCTCTCCGACCTGCGGGCGATCCCCTGGGTGTTCGCGTGGTCGCAGAACCGGCACGTCATCACCGGCTGGTACGGCGTCGGCTCGGGGCTCGCGAGCTTCCTCGACGTCCGGGGCCGGGAGGGCGAGGCGACCCTGAAGCGGCTCTTCGCCGACTCGCGGGTGCTGCGCCTCGTGCTGGACGAGGTGGAGAAGACCCTGCTGATGGTCGATCTCGACATCGCCCGCGCCTATGCCGGCCTCGTGCCGGATGCGGGCATCCGCGACCGGATCTTTTCCGCCATCGAGGCCGAGTACGCCCTGACGCGGGAGATGGTGCTGCGCGTGAGCGGCGGCTCGGAACTCGCCGAGCGCTTCCCCCTGTTCCGCGACCGGCTGAAGGGCCGGTTGCCGACGATCAATCAAGTGTCCCGTGAGCAGGTCGAACTCTTGGCCCGCTTCCGCAGCGAGACGGACGAGGACCGGAAGGAGGCCGTGAAGTCGGCCCTCCTCCTGTCGATCAACTGCATCGCCGTGGGCTTCGGGGCGACGGGGTGAGACCCCTTCAGCCCACATCGTTGCGAGCGTGAGCGAAGCGATCCAGGGCAGCGGGACATTCCCGAACGTATCGCATCCCTGGATTGCTTCGCTCTGCTCGCAATGACGGATTGAGCCCTGTCTGAAACCGCCAGGAACACCAGTTCACCCCCCGGCGCGCCCCAACCCCACCCGCGCGGGAACAGACCACCCGAAGGAGGAATACCGATATGAGCTTCACCCTGATCCAGCAGGCCAAGGCGCGCCTGCACCGCTCGGAACTCGCGGTTCCCGGCTCGAACCCGACCTTCATGGAGAAGTCGGCCTCCTCGGCCGCCGACGTGATCTTCCTCGACCTCGAGGACGCCGTGGCGCCCGACGACAAGGAGCAGGCCCGCAAGAACATCATCCAGGCGTTGAACGACCTGGATTGGGGCAACAAGACCATGATGATCCGCATCAACGGTCTCGACACCCACTACATGTACCGGGACGTGGTGGACATCGTGGAGGCCTGCCCGCGCCTCGACATGATCCTGATCCCCAAGGTCGGCGTGCCGGCCGACGTCTACGCCATCGACGTGCTCACCACCCAGATCGAGCAGGCCAAGAAGCGCGAGAAGAAGATCGGCTTCGAGGTGCTGATCGAGACCGCGCTGGGCATGGCCAACGTGGAGGCGATCGCGCAATCCTCCAAGCGTCTGGAGGCGATGTCCTTCGGCGTGGCCGACTACGCCGCCTCGACCCGCGCCCGCTCCACCGTGATCGGCGGCGTGAACCCCGACTTCTCGGTGCTGACCGACAAGGACGAGTCCGGCAACCGCCAGACCCACTGGCAGGACCCGTGGCTCTTCGCCCAGAACCGGATGCTGGTGGCCTGCCGCGCCTACGGCCTGCGCCCGATCGACGGCCCCTTCGGCGACTTCTCCGATCCCGACGGCTACCGCTCGGCGGCCCGTCGCTGCTCGGCGCTGGGCTTCGAGGGCAAGTGGGCGATCCACCCGAGCCAGATCGACCTCGCCAACGAGGTGTTCACCCCCTCCGAGGCGGAAGTGACCAAGGCCCGCCGCATCCTCGAAGCGATGCAGGAGGCCGCCAAGGCCGGGCGCGGCGCCGTCTCGCTGGATGGCCGCCTCATCGACATCGCCTCGATCCGCATGGCCGAGGCGCTGATCGAGAAGGCCGACGCGATGAAGTGAGGAAGAGAGGAGGCGCGACCGCAGTTGCACCTCCTCGCAGTCCCTTGATAGGAAAACTCTCTCGGGCCTCACCAGCCCGCCCGTGACGGCCGCACGCGGTCGGTTGCGGCCGGGAGTGAAGCGAATGGTTATCGCTTTGTCGATCGTCAGGAATGGAAACGGCGGAGTGGAGAGTTCAGCTCCGCCTCGCCGTTCACGTTTTCGCTCTGACGTGGCTAAACCCTAACGGGTAATCGCCAGGAACCGGCTCCACTCCCGAATGATAAGCGAAGTCATTCGCTCCGCCAAGAACCATGGCTCCCAGCCACCACCGTCTTTGCGAGCGCAGTGTAACCTTTCAGGGCGGAGAGACACCTTAGTGTCTGGCCGGAAAGTAGCTGACTCTTATCCCACCCCCCCTCATCCTGAGGTGCAGCGAAGCCGCCTCGAAGGAGGCCTCCAGAAGGCTGCGCGATCCCTGGATGTCTCCTTCGAGGCCTTCGCTGCGCTCCGGCACCTCAGGATGAGGGGGGGTGGGAAAAGAGCTGACTGTCCGGCCAGACTCTTAGGACGGGACGGATTTCCGGATGGCTTCGCTGCACTCGCGTAGACGAGCCTCGACCTAAAACGGCCGGTCGTCCGGCAACCGCGCTGCCGCGACCTCCTCCGGCGTGGGGTCCCGCAGCGGCCTGATCCCGTCCCGCCAGTCGGGCGCAATCAGCCCCAGCCGCGCGAATCCGTCGAGCCAGCCGTCCATCGGCCAGATCCCGTGGCGGGCGTGGAAGCGCGCCGCGTTCTTCGCGATATCGCGAAAATGCTGCAGCGGCGGGTCGTAGCCGGGATGGTGCTGGTGGAAGGCCCGGGGGCCGCCGAGGAAGAGGGTCGGCACGCCCAGCGCCTCCGCCCGGAAGGCGAGGTCCGTGTCCTCGGCGCCGTAGCCGGAAAAGCTCTCGTCGAACCCGCCGAGCCGGTCGTAGGTCGCGGCCCGCACGGCGAAGGCGAGCGACCAGAACAGGCCGGGCTGCGGCGAGGGAATGATCCCCGTCTCGGGGAAGTGCCGCACCGGGTGCAGGTGTCCCACCCGGTCGAGGTCGGCCTCCCGCCAGCCGTCCCGCACCGCGCCGGCGGGCAGGTAGCGCACGGCGCAGCAGACCAGCCCGTCCCGTTCCGCGACCGCCGCCGCAAGGCCCGTCACGAGGTCGGCCGAGGGGATGCAATCGACATCGAGGAAGATCAGCGTCCCGGCCTCGCCGGCCGCCCGGCGGCCCGCGTTGCGGGCGGCGGCGAGCGGCAACCCGGCGCTCGCGAAGGGGACGCGCTCCACGGGGAAGGGCAAGGCGGGCAACGGCCGGTCGTCCCCGCCCATCTCCACGACGATGCAGCGATCCGGCGCCTGTCCCCGCGCCAGCCCTTCGAGGAGCCGCGCGAGATGCGCGCCCCGCCCCTTGTTCAGGGTGACGACCGCGACGCTCATCCCCGGATCGCCACGAAGCGCTCGAAGGGACCGCAGAGGCGATCGATCATCTCCGGTTCCAGGCGGAAGCCGGTGGGGTCGTCGTGGATGAGGTCGCTCGTCTGCGATTCGTGGGCGCCCACCGCCTTGGCCTTGGTGGCGCGGAAGGCCGATACGTCGAGGCGCAGCCCCTCCGGCGCGGCGCCGACCTCGGTCTCCGGCGGCAGGGTCCAGCCCCAGACGGGATATTCGTAGATCCGCACCGCCGGCAGGTTCTTCCGCGCCAGGGCGACGATGGCGGCGGCGGCCTTGTGGTCGCAATGGGGATCGTGCCGCCACGTCACGAAGACCGCGCTGGCCCGGCAGGCGCTTGCCGCCTCGACGATGGCGGCGGCGGCGTCCTCGGCCCGGCGGCCCTCGCTCGGCACGTGGGCATCGGGCAGGCGCAGGAAGGTGACGGCGCCGGGATCCATCCCGAGCACCGTCACGGCCCGGCGGGTCTCGTCCTCGCGCAGGTCCCGGAGCCGCGCCGGCGGGTAGAGCTCCGAATGGGTGTGCGAGCCGCAGCCGTCGCTCACCACCACGAGCCGCACGTCCCGGCCGGCCGCGCGGGCGGCGGCGATGAGGCCGCCGCAGCCGAGGCTCTCGTCGTCGGGGTGGGGGGCAACGACCACCAACCCGCCCTCGCCGGCAAGGGTCGCGAGGTCGGCCAGGGGCAACAGGTCGGCCGCGGCAAGGAAAGCGTCGGCGCGCATGGCGAAGGGAACTCCCGCACTCGGTGGTGGGAGCCACGCTATCGGGCGGGCCGGCTGAACGGCGTGTGAGCGCGTGCTAGCGATCGTTCTCGGTGGTCAGGTTTGTCAGGCGGGTCCCCTCATCGACGCCGTGGGCCTCGCTGAGCGTCACGCCCTGCTGGGGCGGTTCGCTAAACACGATGCCCGCCCCCGTGAGGGCGCTGCGCAGGGCCTCGATCTGCCCCGAGGGCGGATCGCCGTAACCGGCCTCGAAATCGCGGACGAGACCCTCGTCGCAGCCCGAACGGCGGGCGAGGTCGGCCTCGGACCAGCCGAGGAGGCCCCGCGCCGCCCGCGCCTGGGCCGGGCTCATGGCCGGCGCGGCCGCTCCGCTCTGCACCCCTTCGTCCGATCCCGTCACGCGATCCTCCGTGTCTGGTTAATCCACAACGGCTAACGAACGGCAACGTTTCCGGATTGCCCCGGCCGTGATCATAATTGTGCTGAAATTCGACGGCATCGGTCACGCCGTGAGCCCGGCGCCCTGGCGCTCGGGGCGACCCTGGAAGGCTCAGGAGGCCTTCCGGCCAGCGACAAGCGCCGCGGCGCGACGAGGGGACAGAACGATGAGAGCGGTGCTGATCGCCACGCTCGCCTGCGCCGTAACGGCCGGAGCCGTCACGGTTTCCTCGCAGGCGCAGGCCCAGATGGGCGGTGGCCCGATGACCGGATTCGGCAAGGGCTATCGCCGGCCCGGCGGCGAGGAGCAGAAGGCGCCGCAATACGTGCCGGGCGCCCGGGGCGCCGAGAAGAACTTCCCCCTCGACTCCACCTGGACGGCGGTGAGCCTCAACGGCAAGCCCTTCGGCGGCGCCGACCGGCCGAGCTTCATCATCGACAAGCAGTACCGCGCCCGTGGCTACGGCGGCTGCAACACCTTCGCGGCGACGGCCTTCCCCCTCAAGGAGCAGCACATCGCCGTGGGTCCGCTCGCCCTCACCAAGAAGGCCTGCGACAAGGCCCAGGCCGCGAGCGAGCAGGCTTTCCTGATCGCCCTGCGCACGGCGGCCGTGTGGGACCTCGTGGGTCCGCAGCTCGTCCTCAAGAGCCCGAACGGCGAGCTTCGCTTCGACCGCGCCCTCTGAGGCGCGTGCCGGGACCGATCAAGAATCTGTTCATGACGTTGGGAAAAGGCCACCCGGCTTCAGGCGGCCTTCAGAGCTTCGGGTATTGTCTGTCCCCTGTGAGAAGGGGGCCGTCATGCCGGTCGGATTCGGGTCTGGACAGGTCGAGGGGCACGGACGGGGCATGGCCCCTGCGGCTTCGGCACCGGCGACCGTGGCCCCGGCGCGGCTCGCCGGCCCGAGCGGGTTCCACCCCCTGGCCCTGTGGATCGCGGCGGGGTGCCCCGTGGCGGCGACGCTGATGCTGCTCTCCCGGCTGGCCGCCTGACCGTCCCCCGTCCGGGCCCCGCCCGGTCCCATACCTCCCCGCGGGGACAGACACGCCCCTGCGCCGGAACATGCGATTGAGCCCCCTGCCCGAGTCCGAAGAGACCCAGCCGAGACCAGTGCGCGGACGCTGGCTTCTCGGCCTCGTGCCGCCCCTCCTGCTCGCGGGGGCCTGGGAGGCCGGGGTCGATTCGGGCTTCGTCTCGGGCCGCCTCCTGCCCCCGCCGAGCCGCATCGGCGCGACCCTGTGGTCGTTGGCGGCCTCGGGCGATCTGGCGATGCATGTGGAGGCGACCCTCGTGCGCGTCGGCCTCGGCTTCGCCCTCGGGGCCGGGGCGGGCATCCTGGCCGGCGCCCTGGTGGCCACGCTGCCGCGCCTGCGCGCCCTGATCGATCCGTCCCTCCAGGCCCTGCGCGCCGTGCCGTCCCTGGCCTGGGTGCCTCTGTTCATCCTGTGGTTCGGGATCCTGGAGACGCCGAAGGTTCTGCTCATCGCGGTCGGGGTGTTCTTCCCGGTCTATGTCGGCGTGGCGGGGGCCATCGCCTCCGTGGACCGCAAGCTCGTCGAGGTCGGCCGCATCTTCCGCCTGTCCAAGGCGGCGCAGGTCCGGCGCATCCTGCTGCCCGCCGTGCTGCCCGCCACCCTCACCGCCCTGCGCACGGGATTGGGGCTGGGCTTCCTGTTCGTGGTGGCGGCGGAACTGATGGGCGCGTCCGAGGGACTCGGCTACCTGCTGGTCGATGGCCAGCAATTCGGCAAGCCGGACCAGATCCTGGCCGCGATCATCGCCTTCGCGGTGGTCGGCAAGCTCGCCGACGCCCTGCTCGTGACCCTGACCTCACCCCTGGTGCGCTGGCAGGACACGGCGCGGGACAGCCTCTGACGGGCACGGGGGAAGCGCCCGCCTCAGCCGGATGTCCGCCGGTCCTCCCGCGGATCCCGGGCTTCCTCCTTGCCCGGCTCGTCCTTGTCCCGGCCGGGCTTGGGCGGATCGGTCAGGGGATAGAGTTCGGCAAGGCCTGCCGCCACGCCGTATAGGACGGGGTTGGCGTTCAGACCCTGCCGGGGCGGATGAAGGTTCGTCTTACGCATCGTCGTGATCCCGCCCCGGCGGCGCACCGCGACGGGCAATCATCTCAGTGCCGGTAATGTCGAACCGTCAATGCCGAAGTCGCGACTTCGTTGCATCGTCCCGCGAATATTTGTGCGCCCTGAGCTATTTCAACCTACGGAAGTGCGAAGACAGGGACAGTTGAATGTAAATTGCTCATCCCCGGCGGCGGAGAACGACGTCCCGCGGCAGCAGGCTCAGGGGGCAGGCGTCGGGGACCACGGACATCGTCACCGCGCTCGGGCATTGCGCCCGGCAGGAGAGCGACGCCGCGATCTGATCCCGGCCGCAGGCGGTCGCGAAGCAGAGCTTGCCGAGATCCTCGCAGGTGGCCCGGAATCGGCCGAGGGGCGGCTGCGGCACGCCGAGATCGGCCGAGGCGGCGGGCGCAGCACCGAGCAACCCGAGGGCGAGGACCATGGCGATTCGGATCATCGTCGCTCTCCCGGGAGATTCGGGCCCGCGCGCGGCGGCGGCCCGGCCGATCGCGCATACCGGGAGTTGCGGCGCCGGTCACGCCGGGTCCGCGCGAGTCTCCGCGTGGAGCGGGCGGGATCTGGCAGGCGGCGCGCGCCTGTGCCATTCCCGTGACAGGGGACCTCCTCCCCGCTTGTGCCCCTGCGGAGCGCGGCGTGCTCGCCATCACCGGCCTGACCAAGACCTACGCCGACGGGACCCGTGCCCTCGAGCGCCTGGACCTCAGCGTCCCGCCGGGCGAGATCCTGGCGCTGATCGGTGGCTCCGGCTGCGGGAAGACCACCCTGTTGCGGCTCATCGCCGGCCTGGATCGCACGAGCGCGGGCACGATCAGCCTGGACGGCGAGCCCATCGGCGGCCCCCATCCGGGCGTCGGCCTCGTGTTCCAGGAGCCGCGCCTGCTGCCCTGGCTCGACGTGGCCGCCAATGTCGGCTTCGGCCTGACGCACCTGCGCGGGGCCGAGCGCCGGGAGCGGGTGGCCCATGCCCTCGACCGGGTCGGCCTCGCCGACCATGCCGGCCGCTGGCCCCGCGACCTCTCGGGCGGGCAGCAGCAGCGGGTTTCCATCGCCCGCGCCTTCGTCGCGGAGCCGCGCGTGCTCCTCCTCGACGAACCGTTTTCGGCGCTCGACGCCTTCACCCGCAAGGATCTGCACCGCCACCTGCTCGCCCTCTGGACCGAGCACAAGCCGACGGTCATCCTCGTGACCCACGATGTCGGGGAGGCGGTGGCGCTCGCCGACCGGGCGGTGGTGATGCGGCCCCGGCCGGGCCGCCTCGACGGCACCGTCCACCTCGCCCTGCCCCGCCCGCGCGATCCGGCCGATCCGCGCAGCGAGGCGGCCTCGCGGGCCATCCTCGCCGCCCTCGACCGGTCCCTGAAACCCGAGTCGCCCCGCTCCGAAGCGAGCCCCACCCAGGCGAACTGGTGGTAGGGTTCACCACCTCCCCGCGAAGAGACTGTCCATGCCCCTCTACGCCCTCGACGCGCACGAGCCCCAGGTCGCCGATCCGGAGCGCCTCTGGCTCGCCCCGGATGCGCAGGTGATCGGCCAGGTCAGCCTCGGGCTCGACGTCGGCATCTGGTTCGGCGCGATCCTGCGGGGCGACAACGAGCCGATCCGCATCGGCGCCCGCAGCAACGTGCAGGAGGCCGTGGTGATGCATGTCGATCCGGGCTTCCCCCTCACCATTGGGGAGGACGTCACGGTGGGCCACGGCGCCATCGTCCACGGCTGCACCGTGGGTGACGGCTCGCTGATCGGCATGGGCGCGACGATCCTCAACGGCGCCAAGATCGGCCGGGGCTGCCTCGTGGGCGCCAACGCCCTCGTCACCGAGGGCAAGGAATTCCCCGACAACAGCCTGATCGTCGGCGCCCCGGCCAAGGCCGTGCGCATCCTCGACGCGGCGGCGATCGAGGGCCTTCGGCAATCCGCCCTGCGCTATGTCGAGAACGGCCAGCGCTACCGGAAGGGGTTGCGGCGGATCGATAAATAGGAGGGCCGGCCACCTTGGTGTCCGGCCGGAAAGGCGTCGCTCCCTCCGTCATTGCGAGCGCGAGCCGAAGCAAGGACGGTGAGGGTCGGAGGAGGGAAGGACCCTACCCCAGCAGATCGATCAGATACGGAATCAGCGGCTCGTCGGCCGGGGGCATCGGGATGTCGCGCAGCGACTTCGGGCGCACCCACTTGAGCGCTTGCCCCTCCATCGGCCGGGGCGTCCCGGTCCAGCGGCGGCAGACGTAGAGCGGCATCAAGAGGTGAAACTCCGGATAGGCGTGGCTCGCGAAGGTGAGCGGCGCGAGGCAGGGCTCCTCCACCGCGATCCCGAGTTCCTCGTGGAGTTCGCGGATGAGCGTCTCCTCCGGGCGCTCGCCGGGCTCGACCTTGCCGCCGGGAAACTCCCAGAGGCCCGCGAGCTGCTTGCCCGGCGGCCGCTCGCTTACGAGCACGCGGCCATCGGTATCCACCAGGGCCACCGCGACGACCAGCAGGAGACGCATGGCGCTCACGGCTCCAGGGCATAGACGGCGGTGACGGAGGCGGCGGACTCGATCGCCCCCGCCTCCACCGGCACCGGCCGGGCCTTCGGGGCGGCGGCGGTAAGGGCCCGCATTCCCATGGGATAGGGCGGCGTCGGCTCGGCGCCGAGGACGCTCAGGGTGCAGAGCCGCCCGAGCTTCGCCCCCGCCGCCTCCGCCAGAGCGGCGGCCTTGGCCCGCGCGTCTCGCGTGGCCTCGACCTGGAGTTTGGCCGTCACCCCGTCCGGATCGCGCAGACCGAAGGTGATCCCGTCGATGCGGTTCGCCCCGCCCTGGACCATTCGGGCCAGAAGGTCGCCGAGGCGCGTCATGTCGCCGAGGCGCAGGCGGACGGCGTTGCTCGCGACATAGCCGTCCGGCTCCTCCGTCATGCCGCCGCCGGGGCGGGCGACGGTGCGCGTCGCCGGGCGCAGAGTGACGGCGGCCGTACCGATATCAGCGGCGGGGACGTTGGCCTCGCGGGCGAGTGTGGAGACGCTCGCCGCGGCCTTCGAGGCTGCATCGAGGGCTGCGGAGGCGCTGGCGCCCTTGGCCTCGATCCCCACCGCGATCTCCGCGAAATCGGGTGCCTGCGCGGTGGCGGCCCGTCCGACCACGGTGATCCGGCTCGGGCAGGCGGCATCGTCCGCGACCGCCGGGACCGCCATCAGCGCGACGGCGCCTGCAAGGAGAGGGGCCTTCACGAGCGGTAATCCCCGTTAATCTCGATGTAGCCCTTGGTGAGATCGCAGGTCCACACACGGGCCCGGCCCGCGCCGAGGCCGAGATCGACCCGCACCTCCACCTCCGGCTCGCGCATCACCGCGCTCGCCGCCTCCTCGCTGTAGGCGGGATCGCGGGCGCCCTCGACGGCGACGCGCACGTCGCCGAACCAGATGGCCAAGCGGTCGCGGTCTGCGGGCTCGCCCGCCTTGCCCACCGCCATCACCACCCGGCCCCAGTTGGCGTCCTCGCCCGCCACCGCCGTCTTCACCAGGGGCGAGTTGGCGATGGACATCGCGATGCGGTGGGCCGAGGCGTCACTCTCCGCGCCCTCGACCCTCACCGTCACGAACTTGCGCGCGCCCTCGCCGTCGCGGGCGACGAGTTGGGCGAGTTCGATGAGGAGGTCGTCGAGCGCCTGCTTGAACCCGGCGAGCGCCGGGTCACCCGCCTGCCCCACCGGGGCGTGGCCGGCCCGGCCCGTGGCGAAGAGCATGAGCGTGTCGGAGGTCGAGGTGTCGCCATCGACCGTGACGCAGTTGAAGCTGCGGCCCGTGCCCTCCGCCAGCAGGGTCTGGAGGACCGCCTGCGGCAGGGCCGCGTCGGTGAACACGAAGGCGAGCATCGTCGCCATGTCCGGGGCGATCATCCCCGCGCCCTTGGCGATGCCATTGATCCGGACGGTGGTGCCGCCGATCGTGGCCTCGCGGGTGGCGAGCTTGGGGAAGGTGTCGGTGGTCATGATCGCCCGCGCTGCTTCGGCCCAGGCCGCCGATCCGTCGCTGGCGCGGCCGGCGCAATCCGCGAGCACGCCCTCGAACCGCTCGGCGGGCAGCGGCTCGCCGATCACCCCCGTGGAGGCGATGAACACCTCGCCCTCGGCGCAGCCCGCCGCAGCCGCCGCGATGCGGGCCGTGAGGGCGACGGCCTCGCGGCCGAGACGTCCGGTGAAGGCGTTGGCGTTGCCGGAATTGACCACGAGCGCCCGGGCCGACCCGCCCGCCAGGGCATCCCGGCACCAATCGACGGGGGCGGAGGGACACTTGGAGCGCGTGAACACGCCCGCCGCCTGGGTCCCGGCTTCGAGCCCGACATACAGCACGTCCGTCCGGCCGGAATAGCGGATCCCCGCCTGCGCCGTGGCGAGGCGCACGCCGGCCACGGGAGGGAGGTCGGGGTAGCTCGCCGGAGCGAGGGGCGAGACGGGCGACGGCTTGGACGACATCGACGCGGAGGCTCCGTGATCCGGCGGGACGCCCGGCGGCGCGCCGGGCGCGGGTGGTGTTGCCCGCCGAGCCGGTGCCCCGTCAACCGCCGGGCCGACTGCCTCATCCGGCGGCACGCGGAAGTGATGGCGCGGGGTTGGGCACGGACGGTACGGATTGGGGCAATTTGGCGCCTTCCCCCTTGCGCCCGCCGAGCAACTGCTCGTAGCATACCGCAACGCAACGCGAACGGGTGGACTCACGGAAATGGGCTCAACCGACGTCGGCTCCTCCGAGCGGTATTCCGCCGCCTCCGGAGGCTGTTACCGCGTTCAGGTGCTCGTGGTCGGGCACGAGAGGAGCTGGCGCGAGGAGGCGTCCGCGCAGGCGCACCAAGCCGGCTTCCAGGCCACCGTCTGCGATCGCGGCGTCGACGCGATGACGGTGCTGGCCCTCGGGCTGCCCGTCGATGTGATGATCATCGATGCCTCTTTGCAGGGCAGCCTCTGCGGCAGCCGCCTCGCCGTCGAGGCCCGGAATCTCCGGCCCAACCTGCGAATCGTCTTCGCGAGCGACCCCATCGAGGACGACATCGGCGACGTTGTCCCCGACGCCTTCACCATCGAGCGCGAGCAACTCCGCGGGCGCCAGATCGTCGGGACGGTCCGCGAGGTCCTGAGCGGGCGGTACGACTGAGGCGGCGCCAGCTCATTTCGGATGGCTGCGCTCTCGTCGTTGCGACCGCGGCGAGGCAATACAGGAATCCGCCACGTTCCGAGACGTCACGCTACCCTGGCTTGCTCTCTGCGCCCGTAAAAACGGAGCAGTGGGGGCGAACCGGAAATCCCGGGAACGCCCCCCTGAAGCGTTCCGCCGTCACGCCATCGATGGATCGTCGCGACGATCCTCGTCGCGATCCGGGGGCGAACGCCGGTCGAGGAACGAGCGGCCGATGGCGCGCAGCGGCGCGGTGAGGCGCCGGACATCCTCCGCGCGCTCCATGAACTTCTCGCCGTTGCGGATCTCCTTGTCGAGCCGCGCCATGGTGCGGGCGAGCGCCGGATCCTCGTCGTCGAGCCAGACCTGCGTCACCCGGGCGAAAGCGATGACGACGCCCTGAAGCTTGAGCTGGCCCAGCGGTCCCTCCGTATCGATGCCCGCCGCCGCCAGCATGTAGCGGTGCGAATTGAGCATGACGCCGTTGAGGGCGAGCACGGAGAAGGGATCGCCACGCAGCGCGTAGGAGATGCGTCGCAGGGCCGGCTTGTAGGGCGTCATGGCGTCGAGGCGGCGCATCAGCACGTCGAAAAGGCGCTCGCGCGTCGGCTCGTCGGCGAGGTCGGTCCCGTCGCCCTCCAGCACCTTCCGGTCGATGATCCTGGCCAGCCCGCCCAGCACCGCGCCCTTGGAGGGAAAGAGTTCCCGCAACTCCGCCAGGCTGAGATCCGCCTCGCGGGCGATGTCGCCGATCTCGATGTCGCTCCAGGGCTGCTCGGCGGCCAGCCGCATCAACGCCTCCACCGCCGCCTCGCGGGGCGACGCCTTCGGAGCGGCCGGAGCTCCGGTCCGGTCCTGAGCCGGGTCGGTCGAAGAGGATGTCACGGAATCGGATACCTTCGGAGACGCCGACTTGGAGGCTGCGGCGGCTTTCGGGGACGAGGCGGGTCTGGCCGGTGCCTTTGGCGGTGCTTTGGGTGACGACAGCTTGGGCGAATGCGCTTCCTCACGCGGCGGCGTCGCCTTGGCGGAGGTCGCCTCGGGCAAGGCTGCTGCGGCGGGCGTCTTGCGGGTCCGCTTGGTCGGGCCTTTGGATTCGCTCATCGGTCCGTCGTCTGTTCGGGTCTGTCCTGCTCCTCATTTAGGAAGCGGACCGCCCGCTGGCAGGGGGCGCGCGCGGGATGACGCACGGCGGTCCCCGACCGGCCAGGGCATGAGCTGCCCGGCGGGCCGGACTTCAGCCCGACAATTCCCCGGCCCGGCGCTTGGCCGCCGCGACGGCGCGGTTCATCAGGGCGGGCAGGCCGTCCTCCGCCATGAGGACGGCGAGGGCCGCGGCGGTGGTGCCGCCGGGCGAGGTCACGGCCTGCCGGAGGGCGGCGGCCTCGGCCGGATCGGCGTCGAGGAGCGCCCCCGCCCCCGTGACCGTGGCGCGGGCGAGGCGGCGGGCGGTGTCGGCGGGCAGGCCGGCGGCGATTCCCGCCTCGGCCAGGGCCTCGACCATCAGGAAGACGTAGGCCGGGCCGGACCCCGACACGGCCGTCACCGCGTCGATCGACGCCTCGTCGTCGAGCCAGACGGCCGTACCCGTCGCCGCGAGGAGCCCCTCCGCGAAGGCCCGCTGATCCGGGCTCACGGCGGCGTTGGCGAAGGCGCCCGTCGCCCCCCGCCCGATGCTCGCCGGGAGGTTCGGCATGGCCCGCACGACCGCCCCCGCCGAGGGCAGCCGGCCCCGCAGATCCGCGACGGTCTTGCCGGCGAGGACCGAGACCAGCAGCGTCGAGGGGCCGATCAGCCGATCGACGGCATCCGCCGCCGCGTCGAGCCCCTGGGGCTTGACCGCGAGGACGAGCACGTCGGACGGCGTGGGCGACGGGGGATTGAGGGAAACGCCGCGTTCGGCGGCGAGCCGGGTGACGGCCTCGGAGGGGGCGGCATCGAGCACCGTGGTCGAGGCCGGATCGAGCCCGGCATCGAGCCAGCCCAGGAGCATCGCCCCGCCCATCTTGCCCGCGCCGAGCAGCGTCAGCGACGGGGGCATCCCGGCGCTCACGCCTCGCCTTCGGTCTCGAACAGGGTGGCGTCGAGGGCCTCGCGGGCGCTCTTGCCGGCCCAGAGCACGAACTGGAACGCTTGGTAGTAGCGCTCGCAGGCATCGACCGCGCATTTCATCATGGTCGCGCATTGCGGCTGGGTCGGCACGGCGCCGCCCGCCAGCAGCAGCGAGTGGCGGAACATGACGACGTGGTCGCTCGACCACAGATCGAAATGGCCGATCCAGAGTTGCTCGTTCACGAGCCCGATCAGGCGCTGGATCTCCTGGAGCCGCCGCTCGGGCACCTTGAGGTCGAAGGCGCAGGCCACGTGCAGGGCCTCGACATCCTCGATCCACGTGAAGGCGACGTTGTAGTTGGTCCAGCGGCCGGGGCTGGTCACCGACATCTCGTCCGTCTCGGCCCGATCGAAGATCCAGTCGCGCAGCGACGCGAGACGCTCCACGACGTCGAGCGGATGCTCGCTGCGACTCGGATCG
The DNA here is from genome assembly GCF_022179085.1 of Methylobacterium aerolatum. GTDB lineage: Bacteria > Pseudomonadota > Alphaproteobacteria > Rhizobiales > Beijerinckiaceae > Methylobacterium > Methylobacterium aerolatum. Next base: position 182,226 of record NZ_BPQE01000017.1, on the reverse strand, counting down.
TAATAGTCGATGTGAAGCAGCGGCATGACGATCCAGGTTAACGGCGCGGTTCGACTCCGTGCCGGCGCGGTGCTGACATGAAGGGAAGCGCCTCGACGCTTCCGAGATCTTGAGTAAGACGCCCGATCCCGGTGGAAGGCGGCGGAACGACTACGAATCCCTCGCAGTGATCCTTCCGTCTCCCCCGAATCAGTTCGTGACCCAATATAGACCGGGCGCGACTCGCGACACAAAGCCGATTGCGGGGTCAGTGAACAGGAAACGGAATCGCCGCTGCGGCTTCCTGTGCACAAACCTTGGACCGGGGAATCAGGCGCCCTCGCTCAGGCCCGCGGCCCCGGCGGGGCTCGCCGACGGACCCGCCTTCGCCTCCAGGGCGGCCACGCGGGCGGCCAGAGCCTCGTTCTGCGTGCGCAGGCTGGTGACGAGGTCGCGGAGCACGTCCACCTCCTCGCGGGAGGCGACATCGAGGTCGCGGATGAGCCGCTCGGCCTGGGCGCGCACCACCGTCTCGGCTTCCCGGCGCACCCCCTGGGCAGCACCGGCGGCATCGGTCATCAGGCGGGCGAGATCGTCGAACAGGCGGTTGGAGGGGGGCATCGTGCAACTCCCGGCTCGGGCAGCGGGGGCCGCGCCGGCGGCGCTGGCGGACCCGGTGACCGGAGCGCCCCGACATAAGAATCCCGGAGGGCGGGGGCAACGCCGTCCGCGCGCCCATCGCGTCCTCCCCGCCCCGGAGGACGGAGAGGTGCCCCGGGGTTCGGCCCCCGGGATGGCCCCTCCGCGCGGAAGGGGCCGGACGGCTTACATGCCGTTGCGCATCATGCGGCGCTGCATCATCCGGCGCTCCATGTGCCGGTGCATCATGCGGCGCTCCATCCGGCGATGCATCATCCGGCGCTCCATGCGACGGTGCATCATGCGGCGCTCCATCGGGGTCATCGCGACGGTCGTGGTCATGGCCTCGGGGGCGGCGACTCCGGCGGGGGAGGCGGGCACGGCGAGGGCGGGCGTCACAAGGGCAGCGCCGCACAGCGAGGCGAGGGCCGCGACGGTCAGGGTCAGTTTCCTCACGAGGGAGACTCCAATGTTCCGTTTTCCGGGCTCATAGCCCGGTTCATCCTCCCGGAGGGGAGGTTCGGAGGGCAGTCTCGTGCCGCATCGGGCACGGCGGGCCGTGACCGGCCCGCCGCTGGTAACGGTCAAGTCAGAGATTCGTTTCCTCGAAGGCTGCGACCCATTCGGCGCAGATGCCGGAGCGCACGATGTCCGCCCGGGTGAACTCGACCACCGGGATCGGCATCATCCGGCTCTTGATGAGGTGGATCACCGTGCGCAGCCCCGAGGTCTCGCGCAGGTCGGTCTGGGAGACGTCCCCGTTGATGATGACCTGGCAATCGTCGCCGATGCGGGTCAGGAACATCTTGATCTCGTTGGTGGTGGTGTTCTGCGCCTCGTCAAGGATCACGAGGCAGTCCTTGAAGGTCCGCCCGCGCATCACCTCGAAGGGAACGATCTCGATGTCGCCGGCCTTCAGGGCGATCTCGAAGGCCCCGGCGCCCATGCGCTCCTTCATGGCCTCGGTGAGGGGGGCGACCCAGGGGGCGATCTTCTCTTCGAGGGTGCCGGGGAAGAAGCCCAGCGACCGGCCGGAGGGGACGTTCGGCCGGGTGATCACGACCTTGCTGATGCGACGTTGCCGCAACTGATCGGCGGCGCGGGTGCCGGCGATGTAGGTCTTGCCGGTGCCGGCGGGCCCCAGCACGATGACCTGCGGGGAACTGCCCAGGGCCTCAAGATACTCGGCCTGCCGGTCGGTGAGGGGCTGGATGGGACTTAAGTGTCGTTCCTCGTCGAAGCGAGTGCGATGAAGGCGGGCGTTACGGTCGTCAACCAGTTCAAGGCGTGCGCGGCGTCTCTTCATGGGTCAACACTCCAACGGGACGGGCCAACATGGACGTGTCACTGAAACGACGTGTTCTTGTTAAACAGGCCTTCTGCATTGTCTTCGACGGGCCAATTCTTGCAGCTCGTCGAAGTTCCGGGCCGCTCGACGTCGCCTGTGGAGAGCGACGGGTCGCGGGCGGATAACGAAGCCGACCAAGCAACCGACGCACCACGATCGGTCGCGGCCGACGATGAATCACCGGGTGTGACCGAAGGGTGACGCCGAGGGGCATGGTCGGGCGATCGTGGGAAGTCGCTGCGGTCGCGTGTCGCGACGGCCACGCCTCCGGGACGTCGCTGCGAGCGTCGGCGACGCCATCCAGGGACCCGCCACGCGTGACGACGTTCCGCTGCCCTGGTTGGCTTCGCTGCGCCCGCCGTGACGGCAGGGTGGTCAGAAACGGGAAAAGCGAGCAGGCAAGGCGGCGATCACGGGATGGCGCGGCATCCGGCACGACCTCGATCCTGTCTCGCCCGGAGGGGGCGGTGCCGGCCGACCTCGCCGCCCTGACACGTCCGGGCTCGATCGGCGGGACGGCCTCATCCGGCCTGGACGAAGCTATCGAGCACCATTTTCCGGCCTGCCTTGTCGAAGTCAACGGTGAGCTTGTTGCCGTCGACGCCGGCGACGGTCCCGGGGCCGAACTTGGTGTGGAAGACCCGCTGATCGACGGCGAAGGCCGAGGGCGCGCCCGTCGACTTGGCGATCAGCTCGCCCTCGATCTGGCGGGGGCCCGAGGAGCCGCTGCCCCGGCGGCCGGGCGAGGCGGAAAATCCGCGCCCACCGGTATTCGCCTGCGCGCGCTGCCAGCCGGGGGTGCCGTAGCTCGATTCGAAGGGCTGCGGGTTGCGGTCGAAGCGGGAGGCGCCCGCCGAGAAATGGGCGGGGGCCTCCACCACGTCGACGGCGGCGGGCGGCAGCTCGTCGATGAAGCGCGAGGGGATGGTCGAGGACCACAACCCGTGGATGCGCCGGTTGACGGCGAAGGACAGCTTGGCCCGCTTTCGGGCGCGGGTCAGCCCGACATGGGCGAGGCGGCGCTCCTCCTCCAGCCCGGCGCGGCCGCTCTCGTCGAGGGCGCGCTGGTTGGGAAAGAGTCCGTCCTCCCAGCCGGGAAGGAACACGGTGTCGAATTCCAGCCCCTTGGCGGCGTGGAGGGTCATGAGCGAGACCCGCTCGGCGCCCTCGGCCTCGCTCGCCTCCATGACGAGGGAGACGTGTTCGAGGAAGGCCGCCATGTCCGGGAACTCCTCCATGGAGCGCACGAACTCCTTGAGGTTCTCCAGGCGCCCGGCGGCATCGGCGGAGCGCTCCTTCTGCCACATCGCCGTGTAGCCCGACTCCTCCAGGATCGTCTGGGCGACCTCGGAATGGGGCTGGCTCTCCACGAGGCGCGCCCAGCGGGAGAAGCTTTCGGTGAGCGCCCGCAGGGTCGAGCGGACCTTGGGCTTCAGCTCGTCGGTCTCGCACAGGCGCCGTGCGGCGGTGAGCAGGGGCACCCGCTCGGCGCGGGCGTAGCCGTGGAGCTGCTGCAACGTGGCGTCGCCCAAGCCGCGCTTGGGCGTGTTGATGATCCGCTCGAAGGCGAGGTCGTCGCTGCCGTTCATGGTGATGCGCAGGTAGGCCAGCGCATCGCGGATCTCGGCCCGCTCGTAGAAGCGCGGGCCGCCGATCACCCGGTAGGGCAGGCCGAGCTGGACGAAGCGGTCCTCGATTTCGCGCATCTGCGCCGAGATCCGAACCAGCACCGCGATCTCGGACAGGGGATGCTGCTTCGCCTGCAGGGATTCGATCGACTCGGCGAGCAGCCGCGCCTCCTCCTCCGAATCCCAGGCGCCCGTGACGGTGACCTGCTCGCCGGGCTCGTCCTCGGTGCGCAGCGTCTTGCCGAGCCGGCTCTCGTTCCTGGCGATGAGGCCGGAGGCCGCGGCGAGGATATGGCCGGTGGAGCGGTAGTTGCGCTCCAGCCGCACGACGGTGGCGCCGGGAAAATCGTGCTCGAAGCGTAGGATGTTGTCGACCTCCGCCCCGCGCCAGCCGTAGATCGACTGGTCGTCGTCGCCGACGCAGGCGACGTTCTTCCGCTTCTGCGCCAGCAACCTCAGCCAGAGGTACTGGGCGACGTTGGTGTCCTGGTACTCGTCGACCAAGATATACCGGAAGCGATCCTGATAGTTTTCGAGAACGTCCGGATTCTCCCGCCACAGCTTGAGGCAGAGCAGCAGCAGGTCGCCGAAATCCACCGCGTTGAGGGTGGCGAGTCGGGCCTGGTAGGCGGTGTAGAGCGTGCCGCCCTTGCCGAAGGCGAAGGCCGAGGCCTCGCCAGGCGGCACTTGCTCGGGGGAGAGGCCGCGGTTCTTCCAGCCGTCGATGGTGTGGCTGAGGGCGCGGGCGGGCCAGCGCTTCTCGTCGATGTTCTGGTCGGCCAGGACCTGCTTCATCAGGCGCAACTGGTCGTCCGTGCCGAGGATGGTGAAGTCGGACTTCAGCCCGACCAATTCGGCGTGGCGGCGCAGGATCTTGGTGCCGATGGCGTGGAAGGTGCCGAGCCAGGGCATCCCCTCCCCGGCCGGGCCGATCAGCGCGCCGATCCGGTGCTTCATCTCCCGGGCGGCCTTGTTGGTGAAGGTCACGGCCAGGATGTCGAAGGGCCGGGCGCGGCCCGTGGAGATGAGGTGGGCGATGCGCGTCGTCAGCACCCGCGTCTTGCCGGTGCCCGCCCCGGCCAGCACGAGGATCGGCCCCTCTGTGGTCTCCACGGCAAGGCGCTGCTCGGGATTGAGCCCGTCGAGGTAGGGGCTCGCGTCCCGGCGCAGGGCGCCCATCGCGCGGGCCGTGATCGAAGCGGAGGGGCCCTCCGCGGCGGGCAGGGCGTTGGGGCTGTTCTGCATGTCCCATCCCTGGACCAAATCGCGAACGGCGTCGAGGCCGGTGCGTCCCCGGAGCGCGACCCGTGGGCGCGCCCGGAACCCACGGGGGGGCCTGCGCTTGACCTTCTGACCCCCTCGACACGAACCAGGGAGACACGTCTCATGACCCCCACCCGCACGACCCTCGCCGCCACGGCCATCGGCCTCGCCGCCCTCCTGCCCCTCGCCGCCCCGGCCTCGGCCCAGGTCCAGCCGGGCAATCCCAACGCAGCGAACCAGTCGATGTCGACCATGAGCACCAACCGCGCGATCCAGCAGGATCAGACCAGCCAGATGAACACCCTGCGGATGGACATGCAGCGCAGCCAGAACGCCCCGCCGACCCCCGCCCCGCCGGCCATCGCGCCGCGCGGCGGCGTCGGGCGCTGAGGGCGCCCCGCGCCGCGATCCCCAGGCAGGGCGAGCCGGCCACGCGCGGGGCTGGACTCTTCATGCTATAGCGGTCGGCGACGGGCCCTGGGGGGCCGCGATGGGTCGCGCGATGTCCGGGTCGTCGCGCGGAATGGTCTGGAACGGGAACGGTGCGTGATCTGCTGACCGCGCTCGCTGGCGCGATCGTCCTCGTCCTGATCGCGGCCCTCGCCGTTCCGCCCTTCATCGATTGGTCGGCCCAGCGCTCCTACATCGATCACGCGGTTTCCGCCTCCCTCGGCCTGCCGGTGCGCAGCGAGGGCTCGATCGCGGTCAGGCTGCTGCCCTCCCCGCATGTGCGGTTCGAGCGCCTGATCGTCGGCGAGGCGGGCGGCCCGTCCCTGGAGGCCCGGGCCGTCGATGCCGAAATCGCCCTGCCGCCCCTGCTGCAGAGCGAGATGCGATTCTTCGACACGCGGATCGGCCGGGCGGAGCTGCGCCTCCCCACCGCGGGGGACGACGCCCTGCGCCTGCCGCCCCGGCTGTTCACCGAACTGCGTGACCGGAAGCTGGCTATCGACGACCTGCATGTCGGGCAGTTCGCGATCGTCACCACCTCCTCCGGCCTGTCGGCCTCCCCGTCGGCCTCCGAACGGTTCTCCGCCGCCGACCTGCGCATCGGGACGCCGTCCCTGCTCGGTCCCTGGCGGATCGAAGGCACCAGCGGCGGCGTGCCGTTCCGGGCGGCGAGCGGCACGCCCGACGCCGGGGGCGCCCTGCCGGTGAAGATCTCCGGCGGGGGCGACACGGCCCCCGCCTTCGAGGTGGATGCGAGAATCGGCCTCGCGCCCGGCCCCTCCGACCCGGCGGCGACCGTCATCACCGCCGAGGGCAAGGCTCGCCTCGTCGTCGGCCCGCCGACCCAGGCGGCGGGGGCCTACCTGCCCTTCACCCTCGCCGGCAGCTTCACCGCCAACGGCCTCGACGTGCGCTTCGATCCGGTGAGCCTGGAGGTCGATCCCGGCGGCAAGCCCCTGCGCCTCGAAGGCACGGGGCGGCTCGACCTGCACCGATGGCGGGCAGGGCTCAGCCTGAAGGCCCGGCGCCTCGATCTCGACGCCTTCCTGACCTCGCCGGAAGGCTCCGCCCTCCTCGCCCGGGGCGTTCCCCGCGGCGGCTGGGGCCTGCCGGTGATGCTGGACCTCGACACCGCGATCGACAGCGCGGCCTTCGGCGGCGCCGAGTGGTCGAACCTGTCCCTCGCCGCCACCCTGGAGCGGGGCGGAGGGGTGCTTCTGCGCCGTTTCGCCGTCACGGCGCCGGGGGACGCCAGCCTGACGGCGAGCGGCGAGGTGGAGGGCACGCCCCTGCAACTCAACGGCCCCGTCTCGCTGACGGCGCCGCATTCGGACGAACTCGGCCGCCTCCTGCGCCGGCTCGGCTTCGACGATCCCCTCCTCGACCTGTTCGACGGCCGGCCCCTCGACCTCGCCGCCGACGTGTCCGCCAGCGCGGACAACCTCTCCTTGCGCAGCCTGCGGGCCACCTTCGGCACCGCCCGCCTCACCGGCAACGCCCGCCTCGTCGCCCCGTCCGGCACCGGACGCGGGCGGTTCGACGCGCAGCTGCGGGCGGCGGGCCTCGACATCGCCGCCCTGCCGCCCCTCGGCACCGCCCTCGACGCCCTGCGCAACTTCGACTTCGCCCTGACCCTCCAGGCGGAGGATGTGCGCTACGGATCGGCCGGACCGGCCAAGGGAACCCCCTCGGGCACCATCGCCGCCAAGATCCAGTCCAACGGGTCGGGACTCGTGGTCGAGAGCCTCGACATCGCCGACCTCGCCGGGGCGAGCGCCAAGCTCTCCGGCACGCTCGCCGCCGACGGATCCGGGCGGATCGGCGGACGGATCACGGCGCCGGTGGCGGCGCCGCTGGTCGGGCTACTCGAACGGGTCTGGACCGGCGACCTGCGGCGCCTGCCCGCGTTCCTGCGCGACGCGCCCCTCGACCTCTCCGTGACCCTCGACAGGGCAGCCGCGGAGGCGTCGGGCCTGCGGCTCCAGGCCAAGGGCCGGGCGGGCGGCGGCAGCATCGACCTGTCGGCCACCAGCCGCGACGGGCGGCTCGTGGCGGGACAAGCCACCCTCGCCGGCGCGAGCGCCGCCCCGTGGTTCGGCCGGAGCGACATCCCCGCCCTCGACCGGCCGGCGGAGATCCGCCTGACCGCCGACCCCTCGTCCGCCGGCCTGGCCGTCACCCTCGCGGGGCAGGTCGCGGGCACGACCCTCGCCACGCGTAAGCCGCTGCACTGGCCGACGGGCGGGAGCTGGCCCTCGGACGGCGACGTCCTCGTTCGCTCCACCGATCTCACCCCCTTCCTGACCCTCGCGGGCGCCGCGCAACTCGATCCCGGCCCCTGGCCGGCGGAGGCGACGGTGAGCTTCGGCACGGATGCGGGCGCGCCCGTCGCGGGCATCGCCGGGCAGGTCGCCGGGTCTGCCATCGACGCCCGCCTCTCGCGCGGGGCGGACGGGGTGCTGCGCGGCCGGGTAGGCCTCGACCGACTGTCCCTGCCACAGGTCGCCGCCGCCCTGGTGATGCCGCAGGCCGGACCCCGCTTCGGGGCGCTCCCGGAGCGCTACGCCGCCAGCCTCGACGTCACCGTCGCGACTCTCGACCTCGGACGCGGGTTCACGGCCGCGAAGGCGCGCTTCGGCCTCGGCCTCGACGCGGACAGCCTGACGCTCGGCGGCCTGAGCGGCACCCTGGCCGGGGGACGCCTCGCGGGCGCGGCCACCCTCACCCGGAGGGGCGAGACCCTGTCGATCACCGGCGAGGGACGGATCGAGGATGCGGCGCTCTCCGGCCTCGCGGGCACGGCGCGCCTCGGCGGGCGGTTCTCCGCCGAGTGGCGGGCCGCCACCAGCGCGGACACGCAAGACGGCCTCGTGGCCGACCTCGCCGGAGGCGGTCGCCTGACGCTGACCGGCCTCACCCTCGCGGACCTCGACCCCGCGGCCCTGGGCCGGGCCCTCACCCGTACCGTGGAGGGCGACGACCCGCTGCGCGAGGGACGCCTCGCATCCCTGCTGACGGAGGAGTTGGCCAAGGGATCTGATAAGGGGTCGGACAAGGGGCGGGCCACGGCGAAGGGGCCGGCCTCCGCCCCGGCCACCATCGTCGGCGGCGTGTTGCGCGCCGGGCCGCTCACCGTCGATTTCGGCGCCGCCCGCTGGGTGGGCACCGTGACCAAGACCCTCCGCGACGGGCGCCTGGAGGCCCGGGGCCTCCTCACCGACGAGACCGTGCCGCCGGGATGGCAGGCGGGACCGCCGAGCGTGCAACTCACCCTGAGCGGACCGCCCGGCGCCCTCGAACGCAGCGTCGATGTCGGCCCGCTCACCAACGGGCTCGCCGCCTTCGTGCTGCAGCGGGAACTCGACCAGATCGGCCTCCTCCAAGCCGACGACTTGGAGCGCCAGCGCCGCCGCGCCCGCATCGAGATGGACAAGGCCCGCATCGTCGCGAAGGCCGCCGCCGAGGAGGCTGCGAAGGAGGCCGCGAAAGAGGCGGCGAGGGCGGCGGCGCGGGAAGCCGCCAAGGAGGCGGCACCGAAGGATCCTGCGCCGAAGGAGCCTGCCCAGAGGGAATCCCCATCGAGGGATCCGGCCCCGGCGAACCCGGTTCCGGGAGCACCGGTCATGGTCGATCCCACCGCCCCGAACCCCGCCGCGGGGGATCCTGCCCCGAAGACGCCCGATTAAGGGATTCTTACCGGCCGGCCGCTACGGCCTTTGTCGATCGCGACGCCCTCCCGTCCCGCAGGCGGGGGCGTCGCCCCGCACGAGCGTTCCGCCATGGCCGTGATCGCCGCCTTCGTCCTCAACGCGGGCCTGAACTTCGTCCTCGGCCTGCTGATCGCCAAGCTGCTCGGCCCGGCCGATTTCGGCCGCTTCGCCCTGGCGACGACGGGGGCCATCGTCCTCAACACCCTGCTGTTCGAGTGGCTGCGCCTTTCGGCGACGCGCTTCTATTCCGGCCGGGTGCGGACCGACGAACCCTGGATCCGCCACGGGCTCGACCGCGCCTATCTCCGCCTCGGCCTGCTGCTCGCCGCCGCCGCCGCCGTCTGCGGGGGCCTGGGCCTCGGCGAGGGGGCGGACGGGCGCGAGGCGGTCCTGTGCGGCACCGGCCTCGCGGCGCTCGGCATCGGCGTGTTCGACTATCACGCCGCCCTCGCCCGCGCCCGCTTCGACGGGCGGCTGTACCTCGGCCTCGTGGCGGTGAAGAACGCCCTCGCCCTCGTGCTCATGGCCGGGGCGGCGTGGTTCCTGCCGCAGCCCGCATGGGTGCTGGCGGCGGCGGGGCTGAGCCAGTTCCTCGCCGTGGTCGTGCTCTGGTCTCCCCTGCGCGACCCCGCCGCCGCCGTCGAGCGGGCGCGGATGTCCACGACCTGGGGCACCTTCGCCCGCTACGGCCTGCCGCTGATCGCGGCCAATGCCGCCTACCAGTTCCTGTCCTTCGTGAACCGGGGGGCGGTGGCGAGCCATGCCGGCTTCGAGGAGGCCGGCTACTTCGCGCTGGCCGCCGACGTAACCTCGCGGGTGCTGACGACGCTGGGCATGGCCCTCGACCTCCTCCTGTTCCAGATCGCCGTCCATGCCGAGGAGCACCGGGGCCGGGCGGCGGCGGAGGCGCAGGTGGCGGGCAACGCGGCCACGGTTTTCGCCCTGCTGGCGCCCTGCGCCGTGGGGTTCTGGGCGGTGCTCCCGGCCCTCCAGGCCGTCGTGGTGCCGGAGGCCTATCGCGGCCCCTTCGAGACCTACAGCCTCGCGCTGATGCCGGGCCTCTTCGCCTTCGCGATGATGGTCTACGCTGTGAGCCCCGGGTTCCAGATCCGCCGCCGGACCGGCCCGGTGATCGTCGCCGCGCTGGTGGCGCTGGTGCTCAACGGCCTCGGCCTCCTCGTCCTGCCCCGGGCCTTCGGGGGGATCGGCGTGGCGCTCGCCCAGACGCTCGGCCTGGCCGGCGGCTGCCTGTGGCTCGGCTGGCGGGTGCTCACGGGGTCCGAGCGGCTGGTCTTCCCCTGGGGGCAGATCGGCGCGGCGGCGCTGGCCTGCGCCGCCATGGGCCTCGCCCTCGCCCCCTTCCGCGCCCTGCCCCCCGGCACGGCCCTGGCGGTGCTGGTGCCGGCGGGGATGGGGCTCTACGGCGCGCTGGTCTGGATCTTCGACATCGCCGGTCTGCGCGGGCAGGTCATGACCCGGCTGCGGCCCTCGCGGGCGGTGGCGGCGGAGTAGCGTTCCGTCCTCGCGAGCGCCTGCCAAGCCATCCGGAGAGGCGGGTGTCCTGAAGACGGCCCGCCGCCCTGGATGGCTTCATCTCCCCGCGCGATCACGGCGGGCCGAAACCTAATCGATGTCCTCGACCGCCTCGCCGCCGCCGTAGACCCGCTGGGCGAGGGATGCCTCCATGAACGGGTCGAGGTCGCCGTCGAGCACCTCGTCCGGGTCGGTGGACTGGGTGCCGGTGCGCAGGTCCTTCACGAGCTGGTACGGCTGGAGGACGTAGGAGCGGATCTGGTGGCCCCAGCCGATATCGGTCTTGGCCGCGGCTTCCGCGTTCGCCTTCTCCTCGCGCTTCTTCAGCTCGGCCTCGTAGAGGCGGGCGCGGAGCATGTTCCAGGCGGTCGCCCGGTTCTTGTGCTGCGACCGCTCCTGCTGGCACGCCACCACGATTCCCGTCGGGTTGTGCGTGATGCGCACCGCCGAATCGGTGGTGTTGACGTGCTGGCCGCCCGCGCCGGACGACCGGTAGGTGTCGATCCGGCAATCGGATTCCTTGATCTCGATCTCGATCCGGTCGTCGATCACCGGATAGACCCAGACGCTGGCGAAGCTGGTGTGCCGGCGGGCGTTGGAATCGTAGGGCGAGATGCGCACGAGGCGATGCACGCCGGACTCGGTCTTGAGCCAGCCATAGGCGTTGTGGCCCTTGATCAGAAGCGTAGCGCCCTTGATCCCGGCCTCTTCGCCGTCGGTCCACTCGACGATGTCGACCTTGAACTTCCGCCGCTCCGCCCAGCGGCCATACATGCGCTGGAGCATGTTGGCCCAATCCTGGCTTTCGGTGCCGCCCGCGCCGGCATGGACTTCGACATAGGTGTCGAACCCGTCGGCCTCGCCGGAGAGCAGCGTCTCGACTTGGCGGCTCGCGGCCTCCTTCTCGACGGCGAGGATCTGCTGCTCGCCCTCGGTGATGGAGGCGGTGTCGCCCTCCAGTTCGCCGAGTTCGATCAGGGTCGCCCCGTCCTCGAGGTCGCGCTCGAGCTTGCGGATGGCCGCGACGGATTCATCGAGCTGCTGGCGCTCGCGCATCACCTTCTGCGCGGCCTCGGCATCGTTCCAGAGGTCGGGGTCCTCGGAGCGGGCGTTCAGCTCCGCGAGGCGTTTATCGACTGTATCCCAGTCAAAGATGCCTCCTCAGCAGTCCTATCGACTGCTTGGCGGCATCCGAGGCTTGCTCGATCTCGGCGCGCATCTGGTGTTTCGAAGAGAGGAACGTCAGGGCCGGGGTGATACCGGCGGTGCCCGGCGGTGTAAATGGGCGTGACTCGGCGATCTTGACGGGCCGGCGCGGGAGCGCGATCTTGAGGGAGCGGCAGGGCGGCCTCTCGGCCGCCCTGCCCGTGTGAAGCTAGCCGAGCTCGACGCGGAGGATCAGGTTCCAGCTGGTCTTCCGCACTCGGCGGACCATCACACACACGCGGATGCGTGGTACGAACCACATCATCGTCGTGCTCCTTCAGTGATCGAGCGATGCCGTCGCCCGCAGGCACCCGGCGGCTCACCGGGCATGGGGCTGGACCACCCTGGCGTTTCCGCACGATCACAGGAAAATCTTCGCACGCGGTCGGCAGGCTTTCGAGGGAAGCGCGGCCTTGGCCGGCCCGGCTCCGGCGCGACGGCGGGCGCTACGCCGCCGGCCCCCACTGCATGAACACGGTGCTGTCGAAGGCGAAGACCGGTTCGTCGCTCTGGTTCACGCCCGTGTTGCGGGCGAAGGCGAGGCCCCAGCCGGGGCGCGAGGCGGAAGCCCGCTTGTCGGTGAGCCGCGTGGCGAAGCGGATCGTGTCGCCGGCATAGACCGGCCGGATCCAGCGCATGTTCGAGAAGCCGGGCGAGGGGCCCATCTCCGGCACCGGTCCCCGGGCGGCGGTGAAGGCCCGGTCCCGGGCGCGGGTGGTGAGCAGGCGGTTCATGTAGGCCGAGGCGGTGTGCCAGCCCGAGGCGCAGAGGCCGCCGAAATGCGTCCGCCTCGCCGCCGCGTCGTCGAGGTGGAATGCTTGCGGATCGTAGGCCCGCGCGAAGGCGACGATGGCCTCCGCATCGAAGCTGTAAGGCCCGAGCTGCCGGGTGAGGCCGATCTCCGCCTGCCCCAGGAAGGGCAGGATCTCGGCGTCGTCGGGCTCGGGCAGCGGCTGCGGCGCGCCGATGGTGACGGGGCGCGGCGGCAGGGGGTCGGTGCCCCGGCGGGCGAGCATGAAGGTGAAGCGCTGGGTCATCACCGTCTCGCCGCGGCCGTTCTCCAGCGCCAACGTGGTACCGACGAATCCGAGGCCGGGCTTCGAAGCGGAATCGCGTAGGCTCGTGATCGTGAGACGCACGCACAGGCTGTCGCCCGGCAGGACGGGGGCGAGCCAGCGCAGCTCGTCGATGCCCGGCGCCCCGAGCGACGACCCGCCCCGGAACGGCCCCGCCTGAAGCAGACGCATCCCGAGGGAGGCCGTGTGCCAGCCCGACGCGATGAGCCGCCCGGCGAAGGTCGCCCCCGCCGCCGCCTCGTCGGTATGGAAGGGCTGGAAGTCGAAGGCTTTGGCGAAGGTGACGATCGCGTCGCGGGTCACCGTCACCGGCTCGCCGGTCAGGACGTCACCGACCGAGAAGTCCTCAAGGGCGAGGTCCGGCATTGGGTCTCCGGGCTGGATGGATCGTCAGTTGGCGAAGCGGAAATGCAGCACGTCGCCGTCCTGCACCACGTAATCCTTGCCCTCAAGCCTGAGTTTCCCCGCGTCCCGCGCCCCGGCCTCGCCGTTGAGCGTCGTGTAGTCCTTGAAGGCGATGGTCTCGGCGCGGATGAAGCCCTTCTCGAAATCCGAGTGGATTACCCCGGCCGCGCCCGGCGCGCGGGTGCCCTTGGTGATGGTCCAGGCCCGGGCCTCCTTCGGGCCGACGGTGAAGTAGGTGACGAGGCCGAGGAGGTCGTAGCCCGCGCGGATCACCCGGTTGAGGCCCGGCTCGGTGAGTCCCACCGCCTCCAGGAACTCGGCCTGGTCGGCCTGCGGCATCACCGCGATCTCGCTCTCGATCTTGGCCGAGACCACCACCGCCACGGCGCCCTCCGCCTTGGCGCGGGCGAAGACCGCCTGCGAGTGGGCGTTGCCCTGGTCGGCGTCGCCCTCGTCCACGTTGCAGACGTAGAGCACGGGCTTGGCGGTCATCAGGCCGAGCGACTGGAACAGGCGCTCCTCCTCGGGCTTGCGCTCCACGAGGCGGGCGGGCTTGCCGTCGCGCAGGAGCGGCAGGGCGCGGTTGACGAGGTCCAGCGCCTCCTTGGCCTCCTTGTCGGACCCCTTGGCCTTCTTCTCCAGGGCCACCGCCCGGCGCTCCAGGCTGTCGAGGTCGGCGAGCATCAGCTCGGTCTCGATGGTCTCGATGTCGGCGGCCGGATCGACCTTGCCCTCGACATGGGTCACGTCGCCGTCCTCGAAGCAGCGCACCACGTGGGCGATGGCATCGACCTCGCGGATGTTGGCGAGGAACTGGTTGCCGAGCCCCTCCCCCTTCGAGGCGCCGCGCACCAGCCCGGCGATGTCCACGAAGGTCAGCCGCGTCGGGATGATCTCCTTGGAGGAGGCGATGCGGGCGAGGTCATCCAGGCGCGGATCCGGCACCGCCACCTCGCCGACGTTGGGCTCGATGGTGCAGAACGGATAGTTCGCCGCCTGCGCCGCCGCCGTCTGCGTCAGCGCGTTGAAGAGGGTCGACTTGCCGACGTTCGGCAGGCCGACGATGCCGCATTTGAAGCCCATGACGTGTCCTAGTGATCTGCGCCGACGGCTTCAGGGCCGACAGTGAAGGGGTTGAGGATCGTGATGCCGTGAAGCGTGCGACCGCGCTGAAGGTCCTCGGTCAGCAGGTACCGGCACCCGGCGCGGACCGCCGCTCCAAGGATGGCGCAATCCCACCATTGGTAGGCAGTCTCCTGCCGGAGTGACCACGCGATGCGGATCAATTCAAGATCGACGGCGCCTTGCGAGTAGGTCTCGAACGCGAGAGTGGCCCGCCGGGCCTCATCCGCCGTAATCGGCAACTTTCCCCTGAGCGTGACGTGGAGGAACTCGCCGAGCACTTGGGGGCTCACGACCAAGATGCCCCGGTTTGCCAGCACGGAAAGCCAGCGCACCGCGGCAGCTTGTTTTGAAGGTTCGCGATCGTCTCGGGCGTACAGGAAGACGTTCGTATCGACAAAGACCAACTCAGTCGGCCTCATAGATCTGATCACGGGTCGGGGCCTTCCCGTTCTCATCAAGGACGTGCAGCGGCGGGCCGGCGAGAAACCGCTCCATCGCCTCCCTTTGAGAAAGCACCGGACGCCCGACGCGCTGCTCGACCGTCTTGGCGATGAATTCCGACAGGCTTTTTCCCTCGCGGGCCGCATCCTCCTGCGCGCGCTGAAGCACCACGTCGTCCAAGCTCACGGTGATGGTCTGCATCGTTTCAGGCTCCGCCGCCCACGATATCGTGCCCCCGCCGACACGAGTCAATTTTTGGCACCGAGCGTCTTCACCTCATCCCAGCCGCGCCCGGCCATGGCGAGGTGGACCTTATTCTGGAAGCTCGCATCCTCGCCGGCGGCCAGCACGGCGGCGTGGTCGGCGACCGCCCGGCACAGGTCCTCGACCCACGGCATCTCGGCCTTGCCGAAATCGTTGAGCACGTAGGCATGCACCAGCGCCTTGTCGCCGGGATGGCCGATGCCGAGGCGGACCCGGCGATACTCGTTCCCGCACTGGGCGGTGATGGAGCGCAGGCCGTTGTGCCCGGCATTGCCGCCGCCGAGCTTCACCCGGAGCTTGGCGGGGGGCAGGTCGAGCTCGTCGTGGAGCACGATCACGTCGGCCAGCGCGATCTTGTAGAAGCGCTGCGCCTCCGCGACGGCGCGGCCGGACTCGTTCATGAAGGTCTGTGGCTTCAGGAGGATGGCGCGTTCGAGCCCGAGCGTCACCTCCGCCGCCTCCCCTTGGAAGCGCCGCCGGAACGGGGCCGCCCGGTGGACGCGGGCGATCTCGTCGATGGCGAGGAAGCCGATATTGTGCCGGTTGGCGGCATAACGGGGGCCCGGATTTCCGAGGCCGACGATCAGACGCATCCTGTCCCGGAGCGTCCCAGGGGCGCCCCGTCCTCCTATGGGCACTCAGGCAACGAGCCAGCGCGCGGCGGGAAAGGCCCGGCCATAGCAGATCGCCGGACGGGCCGACAGGCCGCAGCCCGCACCGGTCCCCGCCGAAGGGCCCCGTTCGCCCGTCAGGCGGCGGCGGACGGTCGGCGCAGGAGGCCGCGGGCGAAGCGGAACGGCAGCAGCGGCAGCTTCACCAAGCCGCCGATGGCCACGACGGCCAGGACGGTGAGGAGCGCGAGGACGGTCTTGAACACGGGCAAGCTCCGCGACGGTGCGGCCCGGAAGCGGGCACATCCGGCAGAGTGAGCCTGAAACCCGGCATGACTGTGGGGCGAGGGTGACGATCCGGTGACAATCGCCACGCTTCCTCACCGGCGGCCGGCGCATGGCGCTGCGTATTTTCCGCCCGAGCCCCGCGCCACGATCACGCCATCCTCGGGGTCCATCCGGTCGCCCGTCGCAAGGGGTCCGGCCCCGGCGGCGACGGAGAGAAGGGAAGTTCAATGTCGAAGTCCAAGGCGTCCACGCCGACCGCACCCAAGGCGGCCGTTCTGGCCCTCGCCCTCGGCCTGGTCCCCGCGGCCGCGCTGGCCGAGCAGTCGCCCGCGCGGGAGGCCCTGAAGCGGGCCTGCACCGGCGACTACATGGAGCATTGCAGCGCCTACGCGCCGGGCGGGCCCGAGGTCGAAGCGTGCTTCCGCGCCAACATGAAGAACCTGTCCTCCGACTGCGCCTCGGCGATCACCGCCTACAAGAAGGAGCAGAAGGCCACCCAGCGGGTGAGCGAGGCGCACTGATCGTCCCGCCGCGCCACCCCCGTCTTCGGGCGGCAGGGCGCGGCAGGGGAGAGGTCGCGCCCCGGCTCAGGAGGCGCGGGCGAGGGCGATGGAGCTGTCCGCGAGATCGAGCCGGGCGATGTCGATCTCCCGCACCGGTCCGTCGCGGAGGGGGGCCTCCGCCCCGATCTCCGCCAGGATCACGTCCATCTCCGACTTGGGCATGGCCCGGCCGAACAGGTAGCCCTGGCCGTAATCGCAGCCCTGATCGGAGAGCCAATCCACGCTGGCATCCGTCTCGATCCCCTCGGCGGTCGTCGCGAGGCCGAGGCTGGAGCCGAGCTTGATGATGGCGTCCACGAGCTTGGCGCGCTCGTCGCTCATGGTGATCGCGTCCACGTAGCTGCGGTCGATCTTGAGCTTGTCGAACTTCAGTTCGCGCAGGTGGTACAGGCTGGAATAGCCCGTGCCGAAATCGTCCAGCGCGATGCGTACGCCGAGGCGCTGCAGCGAGGTGAGGGTCGCGCGGGTCGCCTCCAGATCCTGGATCAGCGCGCTCTCGGTGATCTCCACCTCCAGGCGGCCCGGCGGGAAGCCGGTCTCGGTGAGGATCGCGAGAATCCGCTCGGCCAGCCACACGTCCTGGAACTGGTGGGGCGCGATGTTGACCGCGAGCACGAGGTGGGCGGGCCAGTCGCGGGCATCGAGGCAGGCGCGGCGGATCAGGCTGTAGCTCAGTTCGGAGATCATGCCCGTCTCCTCGGCGACGGGGATGAACTCGGTCGGGGGAATGAGGCCCCGCTCCGGGTGGCGCCAGCGGGCCAGGACCTCGACGCCGACGATGGCCTTCCCCGGCAGCGCGACCACGGGCTGGTAGAAGGGCTCGATCGCCCCGCATTCGATGGCCGTGCGCAGCTCCGCCTCCAGGCGGGCGCGGGCGCGCAGTTCCTCGTCCATGGCGCTGCGGAAGAAGCGGTAGGTGCCGCGCCCCTCCTTCTTGCCCTGGTACATGGCGAGGTCGGCGGCGTGGAGGATGGCGTCGGCATCGACGTAGTCGCGGGTCACCGCCGCGACGCCCACCGTCGCCCCGACCTTCAATTCGTTCTGGCTCCAGTGGATCGGCGCCGCGATGGAGGCGATCACGCTCTGCGCGAGGCGGGACAGGCCCTCCGTGCCGTGGGAGAGCGGGACGAGCAGCGCGAACTCGTCGCCGCCGAGGCGGGCGGCGACGCCGCCGGGGGGCAGGAGGGCGTTGAGGCGGTCGGCCACGGCGCAGAGCACCGCGTTGCCCGCCGCATGGCCGTAGAGGTCGTTGACCGGCTTGAACCGGTCGAGGTCGATGAGCAGGACCGCCGAGAGCTCGGGGCCGGCCAGCAGGCGCACGCGCTCGACCTCCTCCAGGAAGCGGCGGCGGTTGGCGAGGCCGGTCAGCCCGTCGTGGCGGGCGATCGCCTCGGCCTGGGCGGCGGCGGCGTCCCGCTCCAGCATGAGGCGGCGCATGATGATCGACTTGCGGATGCTCGCGCCGCAGATCGCGACGCCCATGCAGGCGCCGAGGATCATGAACTCCCCGAGCCTATAGGTCTGCACCACCTCGTGCAGGACGTCGAAGGAGCCGAGCGCGATCCCGACGAACCAGATTCCGGCGCCGATCAGGAGCAGGCACAGGGTCTCGTACAGCTCGCCCTTTTGCCACTGCTTGATCGTCGCCTTGGTCATCACGGTCTCCCGCCGAAGCCGGGCCGGCGCGGAGGGATCCCGCCGACCATCCCGCTTTGCAGGCCACCCGATCCTCGCGTCCTGCCCCGGGCAGGCCGGACTGATGGGCGACCGGGAGTCGTTAGACCATTCGGAGACTAAAACGAGGTGAAGACGTCACCCGATAAATTCTAGGGTTGGCGACTTGGACACGGTCATGATTGACCGAAACATAATTGCTCAGGCTCGAAAACGTTCACCGTGCCCCTATTCGGCCGGTTCTTCGGACTCGCCGCCGCGCGCGGGAACCCTACCACGACAGGCGTTCGATCACCGCCGTCGGCCTGACGGGCTGGGCGGCCAGCCACGCGGCCACATCGCCGAGGCGATGGTGCTCGGCCGAGACGCCGAGTTCCTCCGCATGAATGCCCCGGGCCACGAGGAGGCTCGCGATGCCGAAGCCGCTCGCCCCGGCGATGTCCGTGCGGATGGCGTCGCCCACCGCGATCACCCGCGCCCCGTCGTCCGGGGGGCCGCCGTCCAGGGCGGCGGCCTTCGCGAGCGCCGCCTCGTAGACCGGACGGTGCGGCTTGCCCGCGTAGATCGTCGCGCCCCCGAGATCCTCGTAGGCCGCCGCCAGGAGGCCGGCGCAGGGGATCAGGCGATTGCCGCTCTCGACCACGAGGTCGGGGTTGGCGCAGATCATCGGCACGCCCCGCCGGGCGAGGCGGCTCAATTCTTCGCGATAATCGTCGGGCGTCTCGGCGCGGTCGTCGAACAGGCCGGTGCAGACGACGAGGTCGGCCTCCTCCTCCGGCACCAGGGTGAGGTCGAGGCCGGAGAAGATGCCGAGGTCCCGCTCGGGGCCGAGGTGCCGGATGCGGGCGCCGGGCCGTTCGGCGATCAGGCCGCGGGTGAGGTCGCCGGAGGTCAGAATCGCGTCGTAGGCCTCCCGCGGCACGCCGAACCTGTCGAGGATCCGGCCCACGCCCTCCCCCGGCCGGGGCGCGTTCGAGACCAGCACCACCCGGCGGCGCCGGGACCCCGGCAGGGCACGGAACCGCATCAGCGCCTCGCCCGCCGCGACATGGGCCTTCTGCCCGTCGTGGAGCACGCCCCACACGTCGCAGAGGATGAGGTCGTGGCCCTCGGCGATGTCGGAGAATCCGGTCAAGGTGGGGATGCGTGCGGTCATCGGTGGTCTCTGGTTCGAAGAAGGCCGCACCCCTCACCCTCGCGCCCCCATCCTGAGGCGCCGGAGCGCAGCGGAGCCCTCCTTCGAGGCGGCTTCGCCGCACCTCAGGATGAGGGAATCGACGGGATGGGTCGGTTTCTCGGTCGATTATCAGGATGAGAACGAGCGTGGGAGGGCCTGGACGGCGTCGGTCAGACCCTCCGGCTGTCCTCGCGGGAGGCGATTGCGCTCACGTCGCCTTGGCGAGGCGGTGCTCGGCGAAGAAGTCGAGCATCGCCCGCGAGGCGTCGGGTCCGCCGGAATCGGTGTAGCTGCCCTCCGGCCGCCCGCCCGACCACGCATGGCCGACGCCCCGGATGCGCCAATCCTCGATGACGACCCGGCCGTTCCGGTCGGCGTAGCGCGTCCGCTGGTAGGGGTATCCCCCGGCCGTCGCCTCGACGGATTCCGCGATCGCCGTCAGGCCGGAGGCTTCCGCCTGGGTGAGGATCTGGTCCGCGTTGCGCACGCTCACCGTCCCGTCGTCGGTGCCGTGGAAGACGATGGTCGGGATGCGCTTGGGCGTAACCGGCGCGCCGAAATGCGGACCGGTGCCGAAACCCGGCGCGCCGACCTGCATCGCCATCAGCGCCGAGCCGAGGTCCCGGGCGCACCCCGCCGCGAGGCCGGAATGCACGCCCACCGCCGCGTAGAGGTCGGGATAGGCGTGGGCGATGTTCATCGCCGCCGCGCCGCCCGCCGACATGCCCGCGATGTAGACCTGCGCCGGATCGACCGGGTACGCCTCCAAGACCGACCGGGTGATGCCGGCGATGATCGCCGCCTCGCCGGACTCGCGGCCCTGGTCGCCGGGATCGTACCAGTTCCAGCACTTCTGCGGGTGGGCCGACCGGCTCTGGGCGGGATAGGCCACGTAGAGGCCCGCACGTTCCGCCAGGACGTTCATGCCCGTGCCGGCGGCGAAGTCGTCGGGGTTCTGGGTGCAGCCGTGCAGCATGACCACCAGGGCGGCGGGCGCCTGCGGGCGGGAGGGCACGAACAGCTTGTAGTCCCGCGCCCCGGTGGGGCCGGAATAGGTGCGCGCCAGGAAGGCGCCGCCCGCGGCGCTCCCCGTGGCGCCCGCCTTGCCGGAAGATCCGCTCGTGGCGCCGCGCTGGGGCGCCCCCTGCGGCGCGCGCAACGGCTGGCCCAGCCCCTTCAGGACGGGGGCGATGCCTTTCACCACCGTGTCCATCACCTCGCGGACGCGCTGGCCCGGAGACGCCTCGCCACCCTGGCGGGGCGATGCCGCCCCCCGTCCGAGGAGGCTGCGCTGGATGAGGGCGGTCGCCTCCTCCAGGCGGCCGAGGCCCGTGAGCCGCGTGGCCTCGGCCATGTCGGCCAGGGGATCGCCGGGCGACCGGGAGCCGGACGTCGGGTCGTGCTTGCCGAAGTGATCGGACATGGGGAACCTCGTCTCGGGAGGGGGCGTCAGCGGAGGCGGTCGGCGAGGGCGGCCCGGACGGCCGGGCTCGCCTGCAGGCTGCCGAGGACGGTCAGGGTACCGATCGTCTCGCGGGCGAGTTCGGGGGTGACGTCGGCCCCGATCGTCGCGAGGCCGAGGACGGAGATGTCGAGCATCCGCCCCTCGGCGCGGGCGGCTTCCAGATCCGCCCGGCCGATCCGGCACAGGCCGAGTTCGACGCTGCGCCGCACCACCGATTGCCGGGTGATGTCGGCGTGGCGGTCGATCTGGTTGCGGATCGCGGTGCGGATGAAGTCGCTACGATTGGCATAGACACCCTCCGACACGAGGAGATCGACGTAGCCGAGGTCCACGTGGCCGAGGTTGATCGTGATCTTCTCGCTGTCCGGCACCCGCGTGACCGGCATTCCCTGACTGTGCGCCATCGACCGTCCCACCATCCGTATGGATGGCATATAGAGGGTCGATTTCGCATTGCAACAGAATTTATTGCAATGCGAAATCGCGCACCCGCCCTCAGGCTTCGGGCGCCGGGATGTAGTCGGCCCAGATGGCGGACGCCCCGAGGCTCGCCCGGAACGCGTCGTGCCGCTCCCGCTCGGCGTCGCTCAGGCGGCTGCGATAGGTGCGGACGGCGGCCGCCCCGGCACCGGGCAGGACCGCGCCCGCGGGGGCGGCGGCCTCGGCCACGAGGAGGCCGAGGCTCGTCTGCTTGCCGCCGAGCAGCTCGACATAGACCTCCGCCAGGATCTGCGCGTCGAGGAGGGCGCCGTGCTTGGTGCGGCGGGAATTGTCGATGCCGTAGCGGGAGCAGAGGGCATCGAGGTTGTTGGCCGCGCCGGGGTGTTTCCGCCGCGCCATGGGCAGGGTGTCGACCACGTCGTCGAGCGCGATGGGCTTCGGCCCCCCCGCCCCGAGGCGGGCAAACTCCATGTTGAGGAAGCCCACGTCGAAGGGCGCGTTGTGGATCACGAGGCGGGCGTCCCCCAGGAAGTCGAGGAATTCCCCGACGACCGCCTTGAAGACCGGCTTGTCCGCCAGGAACGCGTCGGACAGCCCATGGACGGCGAAGGCCCCCTCGGAGACGGCGCGCTCCGGGTTGACGTAGCAATGGTAGGTCCGGCCGGTGGGGATGTGGTTGAACAGCTCCACCGCCCCGATCTCGATGAGCCGGTCGCCGGTCTTGGCGTCCGTGCCGGTGGTCTCGGTGTCGAGGACGATCTCGCGCAGCATTGTGTCGGGCCCTGCCGATCCGGGGGCGGTGAGCCTACGCCGTTCCGGACCCGAGAGTAAGCGGGCGGGGGCGCGGCCTCCCGCATGAATGGCTCCGGCCGCGTTCGCTCCCGCGAGGGAGCCGCACCCTCACCGTCATCGCGAACGCAGTGAAGCGATCCCGGGCAGCGGCACGTCTCCGGCCGTGGCGCGCCTCTCGATCGCTTCGCCTTCGCTCGCGATGACGGCGGGAGCCGGAGGAGCCCTCCCGGGCCGCCGCTCAGGTCAGCGCCTCGACGATCCGCGCCACCTCGGCCTCCGCGACGGCAAAGCCGCGACCGGTGTCGATGACGTAATCCGCCCGCGCCCGCTTCTCCGCATCCGGCATCTGCTTGGCGAGGATCGCCGCGAAGGTCTCCCCGGTCATGCCGGGCCGGGCGAGGACACGCTGGCGCTGGGTCTCCGCCGGGGCGCTCACCACCGCGACGGCATCGCAGCGGGCCTCGCCGCCGGTCTCGTAGAGCAGGGGGATGTCGAGCACGACGAGGGGGGCGCCCGCGTGGTCGGCGACGAAGGCGTCGGCCTGCGCCCGCACCAGGGGGTGGACCAGGGCTTCGAGGGCGGCCATCCGCTCCGGCGCGCCGAGCACGGCGTGGCGCAGGGCCGTCCGATCGACCCCGCCGTCTGCGTCGAGCACACCGGGAAACGCCCGCCCGATGGCCTCGGCCGCCGCGCCGCCCGGCCCGTAGAGGGCATGGACGGCGGCATCGGCATCGTGCACCGGCACGCCGCGCGCCCGGAACATCGCCGCCGTGGCGGATTTGCCCATGCCGATCGAGCCGGTGAGCCCGAGGACGAAGGGTGTCTTCCCACTCACCGGGCGAGGTCCGCGACGATGGTCTCGCGCAGGGCCGCCGTCACCGCGGGCCGGGTGCCGAACCACGCCGCGAAGCCGGGCACCGCCTGATGCAGCAGCATCCCGAGCCCGTCCACCGCCGCGAGCCCCCGGCGGCGCGCCGCCGCGAGGAGGTCGGTTTCCAGCGGCGCGTAAACAATGTCCGCCACCGCCGCCCCCGCCGGGAGGGGCGCGAGGTCGAGGGTCAGGGGCGGCTGCCCCTTCATGCCGAGGGAGGTCGTGTTCACGAGGAGGCCCGCCCCCTCCATCGCCGCCGGCAGGTCGGCCCAGGCGAGGGCCTCCGCGACGCCGGGCGCGAGGGCCGCGACCGCCTCGGCCCGCTCGCGCGTGCGGTTGGCGACGCGGATGCGCGCCACGCCCCGCTCCGCGAGGCCCACCACGAGGGCCCGCGCCGCGCCCCCCGCCCCGAGGATCACCGCCTCGCCCCGCGCCGGCCAATCCGGCCCCAGGCTCTGGTCGAGATGGGCGCAGAAGCCGGGCGCGTCGGTGTTGTCGCCCCGCACGCGACCGCCCTCCCCCACCACGAGGGTGTTGACGGCGCCGATCGCCCGCGCCCGCTCGGTGACGTCGTCGGCGAGCGCGAAGGCCGCCTCCTTGTGCGGGATGGTGACGTTGCCGCCGGCGAAACCCGAGGTTGGCAGGCCGCGCAGGAACTCCGCGAAGGCCTCCGGCGCCACGTCGAGGCGCTCGTAGGACCCGGCGATGCCGTGCTCCGCGAGCCAGTGGCCGTGGATCAGCGGCGAGCGGGAATGGGCGATGGGATGCCCGACGACGAAGGCCCTGATCATGCGCCGCACGCTCCGGCGAGACGGCAATCGGGCCCGCCGGCCTCCTCGATCTGCAGGGTGGCATGGCCGATGCCGAACCGGTCGCGCAGGCCGTCGGCGGTGGCGATGAGGAAGGCGTTGCCGGGGTGGCCGGCCTCCATCACGAGGTGGGCGGTGAGGGCGACGCTGGTGGTGCTCATCGGCCAGATATGGAGATCGTGCAGCGCGGCGACGCCGGGGCGCTCCCTCAGGAAGCCATCGACGGCCTGGGGCGAGATGTCCGGCGGCACGGCGTCCAGGGACATGGCCACGCTGTCGCGCAGGAGCCCCCAGGTGGCCCAGACCACGAGCCCGGCGACCACGAGGCTCACGGCGGGGTCGATCCATTCGAGGCCCGTCGCCCAGATGACGAGTCCCGCGCCCACCACCCCCGCCGAGACGGCGGCATCGGCCGCCATGTGCAGGTAGGCGCCGCGGATGTTGATGTCGCCCTTGGCGCCGCTGGCGAAGAGCCAGGCCGTGAACCCGTTCACGAGGATGCCGATGGCGGCCACCACCATCACCGTGACGCCCGCCACCGGCTCGGGATGGACGAGGCGCACAGCCGCCTCCCAGATCACCGCCCCCATGGCGACGAGGAGGAAGACCGCGTTGAACAGGGCCGCCAGGATCGAGGAGCCGCGATAGCCGTAGGTGAACCGCGCCGTCCGCTGGCGCCGCACGAGGACTGAGGCCACCCACGCCGCCACCAAACCGAGCACGTCGGAGAGGTTGTGCCCGGCATCGGCCACGAGGGACATGGCGTTGGCGGCGTAGCCGTAGCCTGCCTCCACCACGACGAAGGCCGTGTTGAGGGCGATGCCCACGGCGAAGGCGGTGCCGAAGTGCTTCGGCGCGTGGTTGTGGCCGCCGTGACCGTGATCGTGACCGTGATCATGGCCATGGCCGCCGTGAGGATGGCTCCCGTGGGAGTGGCTGTGTCCGCTCACGCTGCGCACCCTCTGCGGCCAAGGTCCGGGATTCCAAAGGGATCATCCCTTCGGTGGGGTCCAGGGGCAAGGCCCCTGGGAAGGCAGGGCGCTGCCCTGCACCGGCCGGAGGGCTCGCCCGCCGGACACCCTTTATGGGGCTAGAACCGGAGCAGGCCAGCGGCGCGCAGGCGGGCCAGGAGCGGCAGCAGGGGCAGGCCCAGCACCGTGCTGTGGTCGCCCTCGACCCGCTCGAACAGGTGGATGCCCGGACCTTCGAGTTGGTAGCCGCCGACGCTGGTGCAGACGTGCTCACGCCCGGCGCAGGCGAGATAGGCGTCGATGGCCGCCGCATTGAGGGGACGCATCGTCATCCGCGCCGTCTCGACGAAGACCTCCGTCGTCCCGTCCCGGACGAGGGCCACGGCGGAATGGAGGGCGTGGGTGCGGCCCGCGAGCCGGGCGAGATGCGCCCGCGCCCCGTCGAGGTCGGCCGGCTTGTGGAAGATCTCCGCCCCCAGGGCGAGCACCTGATCCGCGCCGATCACCACCCGGTCCGGATGGCGCCGGGCCACGGCCTCGGCCTTCGCCCGCGCCAGGGCCTCGGCCAGGGCGACGGGCGACAGCCCCTCCGCCGCGGCTTCGACCGCGCGCTCATCGACGCCGGGGGCGTGGGTCTCCACGGGCAACGCGGCGCTCTCCAGCAGGAGGCGCCGGGTCGGGCTGGTGGAGGCGAGGAGGAGTGGCGCCGCGGCGGTCCAGGGCGAATGCATGGCGCGAGGGAGTATCCGCCCGGCCGGCATCTTGCAACGGCCGGGCCGCGCGGGCTCGGTCGATCGCGCGAAGCGTGCGACGCGCCCTGCCGTCGACTCTACGCACGGCAGGGCTGTCGCTGGGGTCGATACGCGACGTGACCCCTGAAGACACCTTGGCAGCAAACGGTTAGCCGAAGGTCAACGAGGCGCTACTTCCGCGTCGGGCCGGGCTTGCCGCTCACTGTGGTCCGCGCCGCGAGCGCAGTGTTGATTTCGAACAGGAGCAGGTCGGCGGCAAGGCGCAAGGCGCCGTGACCGCTGCGGCCAAGGGCGGTGCGCACCTCGATCCCCAATGCTGCCGCCTCGGCCAGTGGATCCTCGCGAACGAGGCCGTGATCGTCCGCGCGCTGTGAGGCAGGGGCAGGGAAATGGGCGGTCGGCTGATGATAGTCCGTGGTGTCCAAGATGAGACCGCGGCCCGTCATGCGACCGCGTTCATCCCAGGCGAAATAGCCTCGGAACTCCGCCCACCGATAGGTGCCGCCCTTCGACGTGACCCGAACCTCCGAGAGCGTTGGACCACCCGTGGCCAGGATTTTCCAGCAACGGGAGAGAGCCGCCGCGCGATCGTCCTCGTGGACCACTTCCACGCCTTCAAGGATCGGGAGCGGCACGCCCCCGAGTTCCTCGTTGTCGTAGATGAACCTTGCGCCGGCGGTGTCGAGCGTCACCGTCCGGTCGACCGCATCGATCATCCATTCGCCGACGACGCCGGCGGCGACAAGAGCGGAGGTCGAACTGGAGACGGTGGCGGCCATGCACTGCTCTTGCGCCTGACAGACCAGGCGTCAATCACTTATGCAGTCGACCGCCGCCATTTTCCATTGGACATAAGTCAAAGGCCGAGCGATCAGGTGTTCATCGAATCGAAGAAATCTGAATTCGTTTTGGTCTGCCGGAGCTTATCCAGCAAGAATTCGATCGCGTCCGTGACGCCCATCGGGTTGAGGATGCGCCGCAGGACGTAAGTCTTCTTGAGGGAATCCGGCGGAACCAGCAGCTCTTCCTTGCGAGTACCCGAGCGAGTAATGTCGATCGCGGGGAAGATCCTCTTATCGGACACCTTACGGTCCAGAATGATTTCCGAATTGCCGGTGCCCTTGAACTCTTCGAAGATCACCTCGTCCATGCGCGAGCCCGTATCGATCAGCGCGGTGGCGATGATCGAGAGCGAGCCGCCCTCCTCGATGTTGCGGGCGGCGCCGAAGAAGCGCTTCGGCCGCTGGAGGGCGTTGGCGTCCACGCCGCCGGTGAGCACCTTGCCGGAGGACGGCACCACGGTGTTGTAGGCGCGGCCGAGCCGGGTGATCGAATCGAGGAGAATCACCACGTCGCGGCCGTGCTCGACGAGGCGCTTGGCCTTCTCGATCACCATCTCCGCCACCTGCACGTGGCGGGTGGCCGGCTCGTCGAAGGTCGAGGCGATGACTTCGCCCTTCACCGAGCGCTGCATGTCGGTCACCTCCTCCGGCCGCTCGTCGATGAGCAGCACGATGAGGTAGCATTCGGGGTGATTGAGGGTGATCGATTGCGCGATGTTCTGCATCAGCACGGTCTTACCCGTGCGCGGCGGCGCCACGATCAGGGCGCGCTGGCCCTTGCCGATCGGCGCCACGATGTCGATGATTCGCGGACTGAAGTCCTTCTTGGTCGGGTTGTCCAACTCCAGCTTGAACCGCTTCGTGGGGAACAGCGGCGTCAGGTTGTCGAAGTGGACCTTGTGCTTGATCTTTTCCGGGTTCTCGAAATTGATCGTGTTGACCTTCAGGAGCGCGAAGTAGCGCTCGCCGTCCTTCGGGCCGCGGATCGGCCCCTCGACGGTGTCGCCGGTCCGCAGGCCGAAGCGGCGGATCTGGGTCGGCGAGATGTAGATGTCGTCCGGACCCGGCAGGTAGTTCGAATCGTTTGAGCGCAGGAAGCCGAAGCCGTCCTGCAGCACCTCGACGGTGCCGGCGCCGATGATCTCCACCTCCTTGGAAGCGAGCTGCTTCAGGATGGCGAACATCAACTCCTGCTTGCGCATGGTCGAGGCGTTCTCGACCTCGACCTCCTCCGCGAAGGCGATGAGGTCGGTGGGCGTCTTGGCCTTGAGGTCGGAGAGCTTGACCTCGCGCATTCCCGCGAGGGCGGCCACGGTGACCTCGGTCGGCTCAACGGTCTCGAGGTCGGCGAGGGCGTCGGAGTCTGGCGTCATGGAGTATTCTGACCGACGAGGGCGGGATGGGGAGGTCGGTTTCGCGCCAAGCTCCCGGGGAGGGGCGCCGGAGGGCGGGCTGGGCCGCGGTGCGGAGCCCGAACATCGACTGTTGGCGAACCGTTTGGCAGGACCCTGGCAGCCCACGGGCGCGCTGCGGCGCGGACCTTGTGGGGCGGGCCCATGTTCCATACAGCGTTTCGCCGACGGGCTCAAGGGGATCCCGAAAACTGACCCGCCCGGGGTCTCTCAACGCCGTCCGGGGGTTGGACCGCTCGGAGCGCGGGTGGAACCGGGGCAAGGCAGGCCCGTTGCCCGTCCCGTTCACCGCGCCGCAGCGCAACCGAGATTCCGTTCATGCGAGACGATGCCACCGGCCGCACGATCCTGGCCCACGAACCGCGCCGGATTCCCTGGCTCGACCTCGTGTTCGGCTTCGGGCCGATGCTGCCCATCGTGGCGGGCGCCGCGACGGCGTGGTGGCTCCAGGGACAGCCCCTCGACTACCTCGTGGCCCTCGCCACCCAGTTCTACGCGGCCTCGATCCTGTGTTTCCTGGCGGGCGTCCACCGGGGCGTCAGCTTCCGCACGGAGGGCGGCCCGCGCCTGTCGCAGTTGGTGACGATGCTTGTGCTGTACGGCCTCGGCCTCGGCAGCCTGCTGGCGGCGGCGATGGGCAAGGCGGTGCCGAGCCTCGCGATGCTGATCCTCGGCTATCTGCTGGTCGCCGTCCTCGATCCTCTCCAGGCGCGGACCGGGGGCGTCCCCCTGGCCCATGCGAGGCTGCGCCCGATTCAGATGCCGCTGGCGATCGTGAGCCTCGCCGTGCTGCTCTGGATCAAGCTCAACGCCCCCTACTGAGGCCGCCCTCCCCGGCCCCTCGGCTTGCCGCCTCCCGATACGCTGCGTTACAGCCCGGCGAGGGCGATCCGGCCGGGTCGCCCCCCCGGATGCGGCCGCCTCCCGAGGGGACGCCCGCGAACAGAAAACGATTGCCGTCATGTCGAAGGCCGAGAACCGGGCCGAGAGCCGACCCGAGACCCTGAAGCCCCGCCTGCCCCGCGGCTTCATCGACCGGCGCGCCGGGGAGATCGCGGCGCAGCACCGGATGCTGGAGACGATCCGCCAGAGCTTCGAGCTCTACGGCTTCGAGGCGCTGGAGACGCCCTTCGTCGAGTACACCGAGTCGCTCGGCAAGTTCCTGCCCGACCTCGACCGGCCGAATGCCGGCGTCTTCTCCTTCCAGGACGACGACGAAGCGTGGCTGTCGCTCCGCTACGACCTGACCGCCCCGCTCGCGCGGTTCGTGGCCGAGCACTTCGATTCCCTGCCCAAGCCCTACCGCAGCTTCCGCGCCGGCTACGTCTTCCGCAACGAGAAGCCGGGGCCCGGCCGCTTCCGCCAGTTCATGCAGTTCGACGCGGACATCGTCGGCGCGCCGACCGTGGCGGCGGATGCCGAGGTCTGCATGCTGATGGCCGACACCCTGAACCGCCTCGGCCTCGCCGGGCGGTTCGTGGTGAAGGTCAACAACCGCAAGGTGCTCGACGGCGTGATGGAGGCGGCGGGCCTTGCGGGGGCGGACAAGGCCGCCCAGCGCCTCACCGTGCTGCGCGCCATCGACAAGCTCGACCGCCTCGGCGTCGATGGCGTCCGCGCCCTCCTCGGCCCGGGCCGGAAGGACGAGAGCGGCGACTTCACCAAGGGCGCCGGGCTCGACGAGGCGGCGGCCGAGCGCATCCTCGCCTATGTCGG
Organism: Methylobacterium aerolatum; assembly: GCF_022179085.1. Taxonomy (GTDB): domain Bacteria; phylum Pseudomonadota; class Alphaproteobacteria; order Rhizobiales; family Beijerinckiaceae; genus Methylobacterium; species Methylobacterium aerolatum. The sequence goes on along the minus strand of NZ_BPQE01000017.1, from coordinate 152,775 downwards.
CCTCCAGGCCGATCCGGGCGAGGGCGCCGACCGCGTCGCCTTCTGGGAGCGCTTCTTCGAGGGCTGGCACGCGGCGGTGGGCGCGTCCGAGACCGGGCGCGAGGGCATTGCCGAATTGCACGCCATGATGCGCCTCTGCGGCGCGGCGGGGTACGGCCACGACGTCATCCGCGCCGATCCGAGCGTGGTGCGCGGCCTCGAATACTACACCGGCCCAGTCTACGAGGCCGAGCTGACCTTCCCCGTCACCAACGAGGACGGCCAGACCGTCCGCTTCGGCTCCGTGGCGGGCGGCGGGCGCTACGACGGGCTCGTCGGGCGCTTCCGGTCCGAGCCGGTCCCGGCGACGGGCTTCTCCATCGGCGTGTCGCGCCTGTTCTCGGCGCTGCAGCTCACCAAAAGCCCGCTCCTCGCCGGCGCGGAAGCCCCCGGCCCGGTGGTGGTCCTCGTCCTCGACCGCGAGAACATGGCGGACTACCAGCGCCTCGTGACCCTGCTGCGGGCGGACGGGATCAAGGCCGAGCTCTATCTCGGCACCGCCGGCATGAAGGCCCAGATGAAATACGCCGACCGCCGCAAGGCGCCGGTCGCCGTCATCCAGGGCTCGAACGAGCGCCTGGCGGGCGAGGTCCAGATCAAGGACCTGATCGAGGGCGCCCGCGCCGCCGAGGGCATCGCGAGCAACGCCGAGTGGAAGGCCGCCCGCCCGGCCCAGTTCTCCTGTCCGGAGCTGGACATGGTGGCCCAGGTGAAGGCGGTGCTCGCGCGGCATTTTTCGCACGCGGGGGAGTGAGGCTGGCCCGCGCCGTCATCGCGAGCGAAGCGAAGCGATTCAGGGCAGCGGGACGTTCGCGGATGTGGCGTGTCCCTGGTTTGCGACACTGCGTTTGCAATGACGAAAGGGCGAGGATGACGACCGACCGCATGCCGGACCTCCCGGCCGACGCCCTCACCGACGCGCAACGGCAAGCCGCCGCGGCCTTCCAGGCCGAGCGGGGCGTGCCGGTCTTCGGGCCGTTCACGCCGCTGCTGCGCAGCCCCGAGATGATGCAGTGCGCGAGCCGGATGGGGCTCTACCTGCGCTACAACAGCGTGCTGCCCCTGCGGATCAGCGAGTTCGCCATCCTCGTGGTCGCGCGGGAATGGAGCCAGCAGGTGGAATGGCATATCCACCATCCCATCGCCCTCAAGGCCGGCGTCGCGCCGGAGACGGCGCAGGCTGTCGCGGAGGGCCGCCGCCCGACGACGATGAGCGAGGACGAGACGCTGGCCTACGACTTCTCGATCGAGTTGCAGCGCCACCGGGGGGTGAGCGATGCCACCTATGCGGCCCTCGTCGCCCGCTTCGGCGAGCAGGGAGCAATCGATCTCACCGGCATCAACGGCTACTACGCCCTGCTCGCCATGACGATGAACGTCGCCCGCACCGCCCTGCCGGAGGGCGCGCCCCGCCCCCTGCCGCCGCTGGTGCCGTGAAGGGCAAGGCCGCACACCGTGCGGGATCCCGCTTGTGGTAGCGGCGGGATCGGTCTAACCCCCGCCATCCCCTTTCCGCCCGGACGAGAGTCATGGTCGCCCATACCCGCGCCGAACCGGCGCGCCGAGAGCCCGACCCGCGGGTCGCTGGAGCCCGCATCCTCGTCGTCGAGGCCCGCTACTACGACGCGCTGGCAGACGAACTCCTCAAGGGCGCCCGCGCCGCCATCGCGGCGGCTGGGGCGACGGCCGAGGTCGTCACCGTGCCCGGCGCGCTGGAAATCCCCGCCGCCGTGGCGATCCTGTTCGAGACGGGCACCTACGACGCGGTGGTGACCCTCGGCTGCGTGATCCGGGGCGAAACCGGCCATTACGACATCGTCGCCGGCGAGAGCGCCCGCGCCCTCATGGATCTGTCGGTGAACCGGACGATTCCGCTGGGCAACGGCATCCTCACCGTCGAAACCGAGGAGCAGGCCTGGGCGCGCGCCCGCGTCTCCGAGCAGGACAAGGGCGGCGGCGCGGCCGAGGCGGCGCTGGCCGTCCTCGCCATCAAGCGGGCGGTGCGATGACGGAGAACCGCATGGCCGAGGCCGGGACCCCGCCGGAGGGCAACCCCTCCGAGACCAAGAAGCCGGCGATCAACCCCCGCAGCGGGGCGCGGCTCGCCGTGGTGCAGGCGCTCTACGAGATGGACATCTCGGGCAAGGGCGTCCTCGACGCCGTGGCCGAGTTCGAGGCCTACTGGATCGGCCGGGAGGTCGACGGCATCGAGCATCCCCCGGCGGAGACGTCCTTTTTCCGCGACCTGCTGCGCGGCGTCGTGGACGAGCAGCGGGCGATCGACCAGCAGCTCGACGGCGCCCTCAGCGAGGGCTGGCCGCTCCGCCGGATCGAGACGGTGCTGCGGGCGATCCTCCGGGCGGGGGCCTACGAGCTGATGTATCGCCCCGACGTGCCGGCCCGGGCGGCGATCTCCCAGTACATGGACGTCACCCACTCCTTCTACGACGCCGACGAGCCGGGTCTCGTGAACGCCGTCCTCGACCGCATCGCCCGGAAGGTCCGGCCCGCCGAGGTCGTCGAGAAGGTGGCGACGGGCAAGCCCGGCCCGAAGCGGGCCTGAGGCCGTGGACAGGGGGGCGCCCCGCCCGAGCGAGGACGGGCTGATCGCCCGCTACTTCGCCCCCCTCGCCGGGCCGGGCGCCGACGGGATGCGGGACGACGCCGCCACCCTCACCCCCTCCCCCGGCTGCGACCTCGTGGTGACGGCCGACGCCATCGTGGCGGGCGTCCACTACTTTCCCGGGGATCCGCCCGCCTCCATCGCCCGCAAGGCGCTGGGGGTGAACCTGTCGGACATCGCCGCCAAGGGCGCGGTGCCGCGCGGCTTCCTGCTGACCCTCGCCCTGCCCGACGACTGGACGGAGGAGTGGCTCGCCGCCTTCACGGAGGGGCTCGGCGGGGCGTCGCGCGCGGCCGGCTGCCCGCTGCTCGGCGGCGACACGGTCCGCTCAGCCGGGCCGGCGCTGATCGGCGTCACGGCCTTCGGCGAGGTGCCCACCGGCGGGATCGTCCGCCGCACCGGCGCGCGGGTCGGCCACCGGCTCTGCGTCAGCGGCACGGTGGGCGACGGGGCCCTCGGCCTGATCCTGCGGCGGGACCCGGCCTGGGCCGCCGCCCTGGACGACGCGAGCCGCGACCACCTCGCCGACCGCTACCTGCACCCTCGCCCGCGCCTGTCCCTCGCGCCACTCCTGCGCCGCCACGCGCGGGCGTCGATGGACGTGTCGGATGGGCTCGCGGGCGACCTCGCCAAGATGCTGGGCGATGGGCGCAGCGCCGTCATCGACGCCGGGACGGTTCCCCTCTCCGCCGCCGCGCGGACCGCGCTGGCCTCCGATCCGTCGCTGATCGACCCGATCCTGACCGGGGGCGACGACTACGAGATCCTCTGCGCCGTGCCGCCGGACGCCCTCGACGCCCTCCTGGCCGACTGCGCCGCGACCGGCATCCCGATGACCGCGATCGGCACGGTGACCGCCGGCGATCACCCGCCGGACTTCGTCCTGCCGGACGGCACGCGACGCACCTTCGCGGCGGGATCGTTCAGCCACTTCTGAGGGCGCTTCACCGTCATTGCGAGTGAAGCGAAGCAATCCAGGGCAGCGCCATCGCCGGACATCGGCCCGCCGTCTCTGGATTGCTTCGCGGTCGCTCGCAATGACGGCGCGATGTCGCGACCGGCGCCCTCATCTCCCCCCAAGTTCTCACCCGTCGCACCTGCGAAGACATCGCGCAAGTTAAGGGGTTTTATTTCGCATCGCACCATAAACACCGATAACCCGAAGGTCTCGTTTGCGTCGTGCGGCGAAGTTTGGCAATCAATGCATGGTTCTGGGAAGGAAAGCCCGAATCCGAGCGTCACGTCCCACGGCCCGCGCGGCCGAGCTCGTCAACGAGAAGCCCCAGCCAGGCACCCGAAACGCAAGGACGGTCGAATGCTTTCGCTGATTCTGATCATCGTGGGCGGGCTCTGCGCCATCGTCTACGGCATCGTCACGATTTCGGACGTGATGAAACGGGACGCGGGGACCCAGCGCATGCAGGAGATCGCGGGGGCGATCGCCGAGGGCGCGCAGGCCTACCTGAAGCGCCAGTACCTCACCATCGGCGTCGTTGGGATCGTGCTGTTCGTGGCGCTGGCCGTGTTCCTCGGTCTCAAGGTCGCCATCGGCTTCCTGATCGGCGCCGTGCTCTCCGGGGCGGCGGGGTTCATCGGCATGAACGTGTCGGTGCGGGCGAACGTGCGCACGGCGCAGGCCTCGTCCTTCTCGCTGGGCGCGGGCCTCGACGTGGCCTTCAAGTCCGGGGCGGTGACGGGGATGCTGGTGGCGGGCCTCGCCCTGCTCGGCGTCGCCCTCTACTACCTCGTGCTGACCCGCGGCGCCGGGCTCGATCCGTCGAGCCGCGAGGTGATCGACGCGCTGGTGGCGCTGGGCTTCGGCGCCTCGCTGATCTCGATCTTCGCCCGCCTCGGCGGTGGCATCTTCACCAAGGGCGCGGATGTGGGCGGCGACCTCGTCGGCAAGGTCGAGGCCGGGATCCCCGAGGACGATCCGCGCAACCCCGCCACCATCGCGGACAACGTGGGAGACAACGTCGGCGACTGCGCCGGCATGGCCGCCGACCTGTTCGAGACCTACGCCGTGACCGTCGTCGCCACGATGGTGCTGGCGGCGATCTTCTTCTCCGGCCCCACCGGCAGCGGACGGGCGGCGCTGGAGCCGATGATGCTCTATCCCCTCGCCATCGGCGCGGCCTGCATCGTCACCTCCATCGCCGGCACCTACGCGGTGCGGCTCTCGGCCAACCAGTCGATCATGGGCGCCCTCTACAAGGGGCTGATCGCGGCGGGCGCGCTCTCCATCGTCGCCATCGCGGCGGTGACCTTCGCCCTCTTCGGCGGGTTCTCGACCGCGTTCACCACCTCCACCGGCGTCACCTTCACCTCGGGCGGCCTGTTCGGCTGCGCGGTGATCGGGCTCGCCATCACGGCGTTGATCGTCGTGATCACCGAATACTACACCGGCACGAACTACCGGCCGGTGAAGTCCATCGCCGACGCCTCGGTGACGGGCCACGGCACCAACGTGATCCAGGGGCTGGCGATCTCGCTGGAATCGACCGCGCTGCCGGCCATCGTGATTGTGGCCGGCATCATCGCCACCTATGCGCTGGCCGGCCTGTTCGGCATCGCCATCGCCGTCACCGCCATGCTGGCGCTGGCGGGCTTCGTGGTGGCGCTCGATGCCTTCGGCCCGGTGACGGACAACGCGGGCGGCATCGCGGAGATGGCGGGTCTGCCCTCGGAGGTGCGCAAGTCCACCGACGCGCTGGACGCGGTGGGCAACACCACGAAGGCGGTGACCAAGGGCTACGCCATCGGCTCGGCGGGCCTCGGCGCCCTGGTGCTGTTCGCGGCCTACACCTCGGACCTGAACTACTTCATCGCCAATGCGAGCCCGACGCAGTACCGCTTCTTCCAGGGGGTGAGCGTCGATTTTTCGCTCTCGAACCCCTACGTCGTCGTCGGCCTGCTGCTCGGCGGCCTGATCCCCTACCTGTTCGGCGGCATCGCCATGACCGCCGTCGGCCGCGCCGCCGCGGCGGTGGTGGAGGAGGTCCGCCGCCAGTTCCGGGAGAAGCCCGGCATCATGCAGGGGATCGACCGGCCCGATTACGGCCGGGCGGTCGACATGCTGACCCGCGCCGCGATCAAGGAGATGATCGTCCCCTCGCTCCTGCCGGTGCTGTCGCCGATCGTCCTGTTCTTCGTGATCCAGCCGATCGCGGGCAAGTCCCAGGCCTTCGCCACGGTGGGCGCGATGCTGCTCGGCGTCATCATCACCGGCCTCTACGTGGCGATCTCGATGACCTCGGGCGGCGGCGCCTGGGACAACGCCAAGAAGTTCATCGAGGACGGCCACCACGGCGGCAAGGGCTCGGACGCCCACAAGGCCGCCGTGACCGGCGACACCGTGGGCGACCCCTACAAGGACACCGCCGGCCCTGCCGTGAATCCGGCGATCAAGATCACCAACATCATCGCCCTGCTGCTGCTGGCGGTGCTGTCGCACGCGTAGCCGCGATGGCCCGGCGCGGCCTGCCGCGCCGGGTGTCCTTTCGTCACCACCGTGATCGCTGGCGAAGCGACGCGATCCAGGGCAGACGGAAGCGTCAGAGCGCGGCGCATCCCTGGATTGCTTCGCCGGCGCTCGCAAAGACGGCGCAGGAAGCTTCTCTCACCCTGGCAACATCGCCAACGAAACCACGGCGAGGCGCTCCAGCGTCTCCCGCGAGGCGCCGTCCCGTGCCTGGGCCGACATGCCCTGGAGCACGGCCGCGAAGGCGGCGGCCAGGGCCGCGACATCGGCGTCCGGCGGCAGATCGCCGGAGGCGCGGGCGCGCTCGAACCGGGCGAGAAAACCCATCCGGCTCGCCTCACGGAGGTCCCGCAGGGCCTCGCGCACCGCCTCGGATTCCGTGGCCACGCTGCCGGAGGTCTGCACCACGAGGCAGCCGCAGGGGACATCGCGTGAGGACAGGATCGCCGCCGCCTCGGCGAAGAAGCGCTCCAGCCCGCCGCGCAGGTCCGGCGCGCCGCCGAGGGCCTGCCACGGCGCGGCCCAATAGGTCTCCTCGTAGTGCCTCAGGGCTTCGAGGAAGAGGGCATCCTTGTTGCCGAAGGCGGCGTAGAGGCTCGGCGGGTTGATGCCCATCGCCGTGCAGAGTTCCGCCACCGTCGCCGGGCCGTAGCCGCGCGTCCAGAACACCTCCAGCGCCCGGTGGAGCGCGCGGGTACGGTCGAAGCTGCGGGGCCGCCCCTTGGCCCGGACCGGCGTGATCGTGCCCATCTCTCCCTCGTGTGTCGTCGCGCACATCGGACGGACGGCCTTGGGCCGGACCCGCTCCCTTCGGCTTGACGCAGTGTAGCGTCCGCTACAGATATGGCATCCGTAACGGCCGCTACAATAATCGGATCCGGGCGTGACGGCGAGGGCCGCGGTGGCCGCGCGGGTGCGCCCTTTGTGCACTGCACCCTGGCGCGGCCCCGGCGCCGCACCATCTCGACCCTATTCCCCTTCCCAGGCCGGCCCTCCGCGGCCGCCCAGCAACGAGACGATTGCCATGCCATCTCTGTTCGATCCGATCCGCATCGGCGCCATCGAGGCCAAGAACCGGATCTTCATGGCGCCCCTCACCCGGGGCCGGGCGACCCGCGAGCACGTGCCCACGCCGATCATGGCGCAGTACTACACGCAGCGCGCGGGCGCCGGGCTGATCCTCACAGAGGCCACCGGCATTTCGCAGGAAGGGCTCGGCTGGCCCTTCGCGCCCGGCATCTGGTCGGACGCGCAGGTCGATGCGTGGCGCCCGGTGGTGAAGGCGGTCCATGACCATGGCGGCAAGATCGTCTGCCAGATCTGGCACATGGGCCGGATGGTCCATTCGGACTTCCTCGGCGGCAAGCCCCCGGTCTCGTCCTCGGCCACCACGGCGCCCGACCAAGCCCACACCTACGAGGGCAAGAAGCCCTACTCCCAGGCCCGGGCCCTGGAGATCGCGGAGATCCCGCGCCTGCTGGCCGACTACGAGAAGGCCACCGCCAACGCGCTCGCCGCCGGCTTCGACGGCGTGCAGATCCACGCGGCCAACGGCTATCTGATCGACGAATTCCTCCGCGACGGCACCAACCTGCGCACCGACGAGTACGGCGGCTCCATCGACAACCGCGTGCGGCTGCTCCGCGAGGTGACGCAGGCTGTGGTGAAGGTGGCGGGAGCCGAGCGCACCGGCGTGCGCCTGTCGCCCAACGGCGCGATCCAGGGCACCAACGACTCGAACCCCGAGCCGCTCTTCGTCGCCGCCGCCAAGGCGCTGGACGCCCTCGGCATCGCTTTCCTGGAGATGCGCGAGCCGGGCTACGAGGGCACCTTCGGCAAGGCCGACCATCCGCCCATCGCCCCGGCGATGCGCAAGGTCTTCCGCGCGCCGCTGATCCTCAACGCCGACTACGACGGGAAGAGCGGCCAGGAGGCCCTCGACCGAAACGAGGCCGACGCCATCGCCTACGGCCGGACCTTCATCGCCAACCCCGACCTGCCCGAGCGTTTCGCCAAGGGCGCACCTCTCACCAAGGACAACGCCCAGACCTGGTACTCGCAGGGCCCCGAGGGCTACGTCGACTACCCGACACTGGAGCAGCAGAAGGCCGCCTGAGGGCGCCCGCCTCCGCTGCGTGACGACGCCGGTCGCACCGCCCCGCCAGCGGGGCGGTGCGACCGTCATCCACGTCCGCGACTGCTTAATCCCGGCGTGATCACTGCTTTTCGGGCGCACGGTCTAGGCAGCGGGCGGGGCCGCCGCTATGTGGGTGGCGCATCATGTGTGAGCCGTCGCCCGGCGCCTGCGCCCTTGCCGACACGTCCGTCTCCCAGGGGGAAGCTGCGGACCGCGCGGCGGAGCTGTGCGAGCTCGGCATCCTCGATACGGCGCCCGAGCGGTCCTATGACGACCTCGCCGCCGTGGCCGCCCATGTGTGCGGAGCGCCGGTGGCGCTCATCAGCCTCCTCGACACCTCGCGGCAGTGGTTCAAGGCCGAGATCGGCCTCGGCAAGAGGGAACTCGGGCCGGAACGGACCATCTGCACGCACACGGTGGCTTCGGGCGGCGAATTGATCATCCCCGACTTGGCGGAGGATCCCCGCACCGCCGGAAGCCCCCTCGTGACGCAGGACGGCTTCCGCTTCTACGCGGGCGCGGCGATCCGCGGGCAGGAGGGCACTCCGCTGGGCGCCGTCTGCGTCCTCGACCGCGTGCCCCGGCCGGAGGGGCTCGACGCGGCCCAGAGGGCCACCCTGGCGGCCCTGGCCCGGCAGGTCTCCACCCTGTTCGAGCACCGCCGGACCATGGCGCGCATCGCCGACCGCGAGGCCGAGCTCGCCGCGAGCGAGCGGCGGTTCCGGGTGATGACCTCGGCCATGCCACAGATGGTCTGGACCACTCTGCCGGACGGATTCCACGACTACTACAACGACCGCTGGTACGAGTTCACCGGCGTTCCCTACGGCTCGACGGATGGCGAAGGCTGGAACGGGGTGTTCCACCCGGACGACCAAGAGCGGGCGTGGGCGCGCTGGCGGCACTGCATCGCGACGGGCGAGCCCTACGAGATCGAGTACCGCCTGCGCCATCACAACGGCGACTACCGGTGGACCCTGGGCCGCGCCATGCCGATCCGCGACGCGGAGGGCAGGATCGAGCGCTGGTTCGGCACCTGCACCGACATCAACGACCTGAAGCGCGCCGAGGGCGAGGCCCGCCAGCTCGCCGCCATCGTGGAGGCCTCGAAGGACTTCATCGGCCTCGCAGGGCTCGACGGACGGGTCGATCACCTCAACGAGGCGGCGCTCGCCCTCGTCGGCTTGCCCGATCTCGCTGCGGCCCGCGCCCTGGCCATGGCGGATTTCTTCACGCCCGAGAGCCGGATGATCCTCGCCGACACGGTGATGCCGGCGGTGGCGCGCGACGGCTGGTGGGAGGGCGAGCTGGCCTTCCGGCATTTCGGCACGGGCGAGGCCATCGCCGTCCTCTACGCAATCTTCCCGATCCGCGATGCGACAGGGGCCGCCGCCGGCTACGCCACCGTCACTCGCGACCTGCGGGAGGCCAAGCGGTCCGAGGAGGCCCGCGACCTGCTGATCCGCGAATTGTCCCACCGGATCAAGAACATCTTCGCCGTCGTCGGCGGCCTCGCCGCCCTGACCGCCCGGAGTGATCCGGCCGCGAAGCCCTTCGCGGCGGCCTTCCGGGAGCGCCTGGGCGCCCTCGCCCGCGCCCACGAATACGTCCGCCCGCACTCGCCCGACTCAGCGCCCGCCGTCGCCGGGCAGACGGTGCTCGGCCTGATGCGTCTGCTCATGGCGGCCTATGTGGAGGACGGCCGGGAGCGCGTGGCGATCACCGGGGACGACGTGGAGATCGGCGAGCGCACGGCCACGGCGCTGGCCCTCATCATGCACGAACAGGCCACCAACGCCGTGAAGTACGGTGGCCTCTCCCGCACCGGGGGGCAGGTGACGCTCACCGGCGACCGCCGCGACGGGCGCTACACCTTGACCTGGGCCGAGACCGGCGGGCCGGAAGTCACACGATCCCCGACCCGCAAGGGGTTCGGCACGGTGCTCGCCGAGCGCAGCGTCGCCGGCCAGCTCGACGGCCTGCTGGAGCACGACTGGGCCCCCGGCGGCCTCGTGATGCGCCTCGACGTGCCGGTGGCGAACCTCCGGTTCTGACCGCGGGTGGCGGCCTTCCGGGAGCCGGCCGCCTCCGCGGACGGGGCGCGAGGACCCGCCGCCTACGGCCTCGTCGTCCTCGATTTCGACGGAACCCTCGCCGACACCTTCGCCTGGTTCAGTTCGGTGCTCGGCGGCGTCGCCGACCGCTACCGCTTCCGCCGGGTGGCGGAGGAGGAGGTCGAGGGCCTGCGCCGCCTCGGCGCCCGGGAGATCCTGACGCGTCTCGGCATCCCCCGCTGGAAGGTGCCCCTCATCGCCCGCCACATGCACGGCCTCGCAGCGCGGGACGCCGGGCGGCTGCGGCCCTTCCCCGGCATCGCCGCGATGCTCGCGGATCTCGACGGGGCGGGCGTGTCCCTCGCCGTGTTGTCCTCGAACCGGGAGGACGTGGTGCGGCGCGTGCTGGGGCCGGAGAGCGCGGGCCGGATCGCCGTATGGTCCTGTGGCGCCTCGATCTTCGGCAAGGCGCGCCGCCTGCGCGGGCTCGTGGCCGCCTCGCGCCTGCCGCCGGAGCGGGTGCTCTGCCTCGGTGACGAGATCCGGGATGCGGAGGCGGCCCGGGCGGTGGGCTGCGCCTTCGGCGCGGTGGCCTGGGGCTACACCGACGCGCAGGCGCTGGCGGCGACGGAGCCGGACCACCTGTTCCGGGAGCCGGCGGAGGTGGTGGCTGCGGTGGTGGAGTGAGGGACCGCCCCTCGCCAGGGCGAGCGCGAGCCGAAGCCGTCCCGGGCCGTAGGATGTCTCCGACCGGCGCGCATCCCTGGATCGCTTCGCTGCGGCTCGCGATGACGCGCGCGCGGGACGCTACCGCCGCTTGAACGGCGCCATCGCCGCGACCGCCAGCGCATCGACGCGGTTGTTGAGCGGGTCGCTGGCATGGCCCTTGACCCAGTGCCACTCGACCTCGTGACGGTCCCGGGCGGCATCGACCCGGCGCCAGAGGTCTTCGTTCTTCACGGGCTTCTTGTCGGCGGTGCGCCAGCCCCGGGCCTTCCAGTTGTGGATCCAGCCGGTCACGCCCTGCCGGAGGTATTGGGAGTCGGTGAAGAGATCGACGCGGCAGGGCCGCTTCAGCGCCTCCAGCGCCTCGATGGCGGCGAGCAGCTCCATGCGGTTGTTGGTGGTGTGGGCCTCGCCGCCCGACAGCTCCTTCTGCACCTCGCCGTAGATCAGGATGGCGCCCCAGCCGCCGGGCCCCGGATTCCCGGAGCACGCCCCGTCCGTGTAGATCTTGACCCGGCCTTCCTCGCTCATGCCGCGCGCCCGTAATCGGCCGCGCTGCGGGCGCGCCGGTGGAAGGTAAGGCGCCGGTCGTATTCCAGCGGATCCTTCGGCCTCACCAGGGCGCCGGGCGGCACGTTCAGCCAATCGACCAGCCGGGTCAGCATGAAGCGCAGGGCCGCGCCCCGGCACAGGATCGGCAGGGCCTCGACTTCGGCGGGCTCCAGAGGGCGCTCCGATTCGTAGCCGGCGATCATTGCAGTGGCCATCTCGCGGTGGAAGGCGCCGAGGGCGTCGAAGCACCACGCGTTGAGGCAGACGGCGAGGTCGTAGGCGAAGGCGTCGGTGCAGGCGAAGTAGAAGTCGATCAGGCCTGACAGGTCGTCGCCGATGAAGAACACGTTGTCGGTGAAGAGGTCGGCATGGATGACGCCGCCCGGCAGGCCCTGCGGCCAGCCCGCCTCCAGCACGGCGAGGTCGGCGAGCGTGCGCTCGGTCAGGCCGGGCGCGACGCTGTCCGCTTGGCCCCCGGCCTGTTCGAAGAGCGGGCGCCAGGACGCCACGGAGAGGTTGTTCGCCCGCACCATCGGGAAATCCCGTCCCGCCGCGTGCAGGCGGGCCAGGGCGACGCCGACCTCCCGGCAATGCTCCGGCCCCGGCGAGGACAGGGAGACGCCCTCCAGGAAGCTCACCAGGGCGGCGGGACGCCCGCACAGGCGCCCGAGGGCGGTGCCGCCGCGGTCGCGGATCGGCTGCGGGCAGGCGAGGCCGGCCTTCGCCAGATGGTCCATCAGCCCGACGAAGAAGGGCAGGTCCTCCTCGCGCACCCGCTTCTCGTAGAGGGTGAGGATGAACGAGCCGCCGGTCGTGTGCAGGAAGAAGTTCGAGTTCTCGACCCCCTCGGCGATGCCCTTGCAGGAGAGCAGGGTGCCGATGTCGTAGGCCGCCAGGAACTCGGCGAGCGCGGCGTCGGATACCTCGGTGTAGACGGCCACGTCGCGCGCTCGGAATCTCTTGAGATGAGGAATTCCCGCCCTCAAACCTCATCCTGAGGTGTCGCGCAAGCCGCCTCCTTCGAGGCCCGCGAGACGCGGGCACCTCGGCGCTTGGCCGAAAGCCGCTCGCGCCCACCCTCCTCCCCCATCCTGAGGTGCGGAGAAGCCACCTCGAAGGAGGTTTCGAGACATCGCAGAGCAATCCGGAGGCCTCCTTCGAGGCCTACGCTTCGCTTCGGCGCCTCGAGGTGAGGTCACGTGAGGGAATAGGGGCGATTGTCCGGCCAGACCCTCAGGATGAGGGCGGAGATGGGACGGGCCGCCTGAAGGCGGCCCGGAAGCCGGCCCTACTCCGCCGCCTCGCTGCGCAACTCGCGCGGGAGGGGGAACACCATGTCCTCGACGACGGTGGAGACCGTGTCGACGGTCACGTCGTAGCGGGCGGCGAAGGCGTCGATGATCTCCTCCACCAGCACCTCGGGGGCCGAGGCGCCGGCGGTGAGGCCGAGCTTCGCGATGCCCTCGAAGGCCGGCCAGTCGATCTCCTCGGCCCGGTTCAGGAGACGGGTGATCGGGCAGCCGACGCGCTCGGCGACCTCGCGCAGGCGCTGCGAGTTCGAGGAATTCGAGGAGCCGACGACGATCAGGGCGTCCACCAGCGGCGCCACCTGCTTCACCGCCTCCTGGCGGTTGGTGGTGGCGTAGCAGATGTCGTCCTTGTGCGGCCCGGTGATGGTCGGGAACTTGCGCTTGAGCGCCTCGACCACGTGACGGGTGTCGTCCACGGACAGGGTGGTCTGCGTCACCCAGGCGAGGTTGTTCGGATCCTCGGGCGTCAGCGCCTCGATCTGGTCGACGTCCTCGACGAGCGTGATCGAGCCTTTGGGCAACTGCCCCATCGTGCCCACCACCTCCGGGTGGCCGGAATGGCCGACGAGGAGGACGTGGCGCCCGCGCTTGTGGTGGATCTCCGCCTCGCGGTGGACCTTGGTCACCAGCGGGCAGGTGGCGTCGATGGTGGTGAGGCCACGCGAATCGGCGTTGGCCGGCACCGTCTTCGCCACGCCGTGGGCCGAGAAGATGACCGGGGCATCGCCGTCCGGCACCTCGTCGAGCTCGCGCACGAAGACCGCGCCCTTTCGCTTCAGGCTCTCGACCACGTACTTATTGTGGACGATCTCATGGCGCACGTAGACGGGCGGGCCGTGGATCGCGAGGGCGCGCTCCACCACGTCGATCGCACGCACCACGCCGGCACAGAAGCCGCGGGGCGCGCACAGCAGGATGTTGAGCGGCGGCTTGGCCGCTTGGTCTGCGACCTGGCCGGACGCGGGGGAAGTCGGTTGCGCGTTCATGGGGGCGATGTGGCGAGGGCAGGGCCGTCCTGTCAACGGTCGCGACCGCCGAACCGGGCATGTTCTGGACCGCGAGGGACCCGTGTAACAGGTTTGCCGCGCCGGTTCACCTGGAGAGACGCCCCCGTAACGCCCGCGAAAGAACTTACCAATAGAGTGTTTCCGGTCGGTATTGGTCGCATTGGCGTCCGGAAGCTTCGCCCCGCAAGCAGCTTTCAGAATTCGCCAAAGTCCAGCTGCCGATTCGGCGTCCGTTCCCCTTCGCGGAAGCTGCCCTTCTTTGCCCCGCCTTCGGCCGAGCCCGGCGCCGATGGGGGCGCGCGGTTCGGACGATCTCATGACGGCGTTGGTCGAGACCGAGAAGCGGACGCGCCCTGCCCAGCCGGGCCGGACGACGATGGCCGCCGCAGGGACGGCCGTGCGCACGGTCCGCGTGCGCCTCGACCGGACGACCCTGCGCGGCTGGCACCTGCGCCTGCTCGAACGGCTGAACCAGCGGCCGGATTGCCGGCTACAAATCGACGCGGTGCAGGCCACCGGCGCGGGCCTGCCGCCGAACGTGGAACTGCTGTTCCGCCTGGAGGCGACGGTCCACGGCGTTCCCCGGCCCGGCCTCTCGACCCCCGCCGAACCCCTCGCGCTGGCGCCCTACGGCCGCCTGGACCGGACGGCGCCGGACCTCGTGATCGACCTCAGCGGCGCGGAGACCGGATCGCTCCCCGGCGTGGAGACCTGGCGCCTCGACTACGACGGCATCCCCGGCGAGACCGGCCTGCTGGTGGCGCTCTTCGACCGGGTGGAGCCCGTCGCCGCCCTGCGCGACGGATCGGACGCGCCCATCGCCACCGGCCGCTTCGGCGCCGAATCCCATTCGGTGATGCTGATCGCCTTCGAGGACTACCTCGCCCGCACCATCACCCTGATCGAGGCCGCCCTCTCCGGCGGCGCCTCCCGCCAGATGCCCGACGGGACCGCGCCCCCGGCCCTCGCCCACGTCGCCTTCGACATCGGCGCCATGGCCGCCCGGCAGCGGGCCCTGAAGGGGCTCGCCCGGCGGGTCGCCCGCAGGCTCTACACCACCTGCTTCCACCGCGAGCGCTGGCGGGTCGGCTGGCGCCGGACCGTCGGGCCCGACCTCATCGACCTGCGCCGCCACCCGGCGGGGGGATGGACCGACCTGCCGGACAACGGCCGCAGCTTCTACGCCGACCCCTTCGCGGTCTCCCGCAACGGCGCGGTGACGCTGTTCGTGGAGGAATACGACTATGCCCGGGGCAAGGGCGTGATCTCGGCGGTGCCCTTCGGCCAGGACGGCCCCGTCGGGCGGCCGGAGGCGGTGCTGGAACTCGACACGCACCTCTCCTACCCCTTCGTGTTCGAAGCCGACGGGGAGGTGTGGATGATCCCCGAATCCTGCGGCACCCGCTCGATCGACCTCTACCGGGCCGAGCGCTTCCCCGGCGGCTGGCGGCACGAGGCGGTCCTCATCCCCAACGTGGTGGCGAGCGACCCGACCCTGCTGCGCCACGGCGGCCGCTGGTGGCTCTTCGCCACCGTCCGCGAGGGCGGCTCCTACTCCGACTCGCTGCACCTCTGGTTCGCGGACGACTTCCGCGGCCCCTGGACCGCCCACCCGCGCAACCCCGTGCTGATCGACGTCGCCACCGCCCGCCCCGCCGGTCCCGTGGTCTCGCGGGACGGGATGCTGATCCGGCCGGTGCAGGATTGCCGCGGCGGCTACGGCTCCGCCCTCGGGCTCGCGCGCATCATGCGCCTCGACGAGGACGGCTTCGTGCAGCGGCTGGAGACCCGCCTCGCGGCGGGGGCGGATTGGCCGGGCACGCGCCTGCACACCTACAGCGCGGCGGGCGCCTTCGAGTTCATCGACGGCTCCCACCGGGCCAGGGTACGCCTGCCGCTCTGACAGGGTGCGCCTGCCGCTCTGAAATGCCGCGACGGCCGGACAACCGTCGGTTTGGTCATCGAACGGTCACAGACAGTCCGCCAAGGCACGGGACGATCCGTCTGGCAGAGGCCTTCCGGCATGGACTTCCACCGCCGTTTCACCGTCCTGATGTGCACCCCGGCCTTCGATCCGGACGATCTGGAGGGCGCGCGCGTCAACCAGATCGTCGCGGCGGTGGAGCAGCGGGGCTTCGAGGTGGTGCGGGCCCGGCGCGTCGAGGACGCGGCCATCGCCGTGCAGACCGACGCGGCGGTGGGCTGCCTCGTGGTCGATTGGGGCAAGCGCGGCCTCGACGGCAAGGCCGCCGCCCTCATCGACATGATGCGGCGGCGCGGGCTGGAGATGCCCATCGTCATCATGGTCCGCCGTAAGCGGCTGGAGGACATCCCGGTCGAGCTGCTGGACTTCATCGACGGCTACATCTTCCTCGCGGAGGAGACGCCGGAATTCATCGCCCGCGGCCTCGTCAGCCGGGTGACGCAATACGCCGAGACCCTGAAGACGCCCTTCTTCGGCGCGCTGGTGGACTACGCCGAGAAGGGCAACCAGCTCTGGACCTGCCCCGGCCACAACGGCGGTATCTTCTACAACCGCTCGCCCATCGGCCGGATCTTCGTCGAGCATCTCGGCGAGGCGATCTTTCGCGACGACCTCGACAACTCGGTCCTCGACCTCGGCGACCTCCTGACCCACGAGGGCCCGGCGCTGAAGGCGCAGAAGGAGGCCGCCGCCATCTTCGGCGCCGAGAAGACCTATTTCGTCCTCAACGGCACCTCGGCCTCCAACAAGATCGTGCTCTCGTCCCTGGTGGCCGAGGACGACCTCGTCCTGTTCGACCGCAACAACCACAAGGCCGCCCACCACGGTGCCCTGTTCCTCGGCGGCGGCATCCCGATCTTCCTGGAGACCGACCGCAACGCCTTCGGGCTCATCGGTCCCATCTGCCACGAGGCGCTAAACGAAGGGCGCATCCGGGACAAGATCCGACAGAACCCGCTGGTGAAGGATCCCGAGGCGTGGCGCCGGGAGCGGCCGTTCCGCGTCGCGGTGATCGAGCAATGCACCTACGACGGCACGATCTACGACGCGCGGATGATCGTGCAGAAGATCGGCCACCTCTGCGACTACATCCTGTTCGACGAGGCCTGGGCGGGCTTCATGAAGTTCCACCCGCTGTTCCAGGGCCGCTACGCCATGGGGCTGACCGGCCTCGACGAGACCTCGCCGGGGATCGTGGCCACGCAATCGACCCACAAGCAGCTCGCGAGCTTCAGCCAAGCCTCGCAGATCCACACCAAGGACAGCCACCTGCGCGGCCAGACCCGGCGGGTGGAGCACAAGCGGCTGAACGAGAGCTTCCTCGTCCACGCCTCGACCTCGCCCTTCTACCCGCTCTTCGCCTCCCTCGATGTCGGCGCCCAGATGATGAAGGGCCGCTCCGGCATGATCCTGTGGGACGACACGATCCGGCTCGGCATCGAGTGGCGCAAGAAGGTCCGCGCCATCCGCCGCGAGTTCGAGGAGAACGAGGCCGATCCGGCCCGGCGCTGGTTCTTCGACCCCTTCGTGCCGGACCGCGTCCACGGCCCGGAGGGCGAACAGACCTGGGAGAGCGTGCCCACCGACCTGCTCGCCTCGGATGCGCGCTTCTGGGAGCTCGCCCCCGGCGCCGCGTGGCACGGCTTCACCCGGGTCGCGCCGGGCTACGCCATGACCGATCCGAACAAGCTCACCGTCCTCACCCCCGGCTTCGACCGGAAGACCGGGGCCTATGCCGAGCACGGCGTGCCCGCGCCCATCGTGGCGCAATACCTGCGTGAGAACCGGATCGTCGCGGAGAAGAACGACCTGAACTCGCTGCTCTTCCTGCTGACGCCGGGCGTCGAGTCCTCGAAGGCGGGCACGCTGATCTCGGGCCTCGTCGCCTTCAAGCGCCTGCACGACGACAACGTGCTCCTGGAGGAGGCCATGCCGCAATTCGTCGGAAGGCGGCCCAACCGCTACCGGGGCGTGCGCCTGCGCGACCTCTGCGCCGACTTCCACGCCTTCCACCGGGAGCACAACACCTCCGCGCTCCAGCGCAAGCAGTTCATGCCGGAGCACCTGCCGGAGATGGTCATGCCCCCCAAGCACGCCTCGCAGATGCTGACCCGCAACAAGGTCGATTACGTGCCCATCGCGGAGGCCGAGGGCCGGATCGCCACCACCCTGATGCTGGTCTACCCGCCGGGCATCGGCACCGTGCTTCCGGGCGAGCGCCTGGACGAGCGGGCCAAGCCCATGCTCGACTACTTCAAGATGTTCGAGGCCTCCGCCAACCTGTTCCCCGGCTTCGAGGCCGAGATCCAGGGCGTCTACCGCGAGGTCGATCCGGACGGGCGCATCCGCTTCCACACCTACGTCCTGCGCGAGGGGGCCTGATGGAGCCCGCGCCGGCCCATCCCGCCTCCTGGCCCGAGATCGTGATCCGGCCGTCCTCGGATGCGGACGTGGCGGCGATGATCGCCATCTACGAGCACCATATCGCCAAGGGCGTCGGCGACACCGGCGACTTCGAGGAGGAGCGCCTGCTCCCCGACGACCTGAAGCGCCGCCGCAAGACCATGCGCAAGAAGCGCCTGCCTCACCTCGTCGCGGAGCTCGACGGCGAGGTGGCGGGCTATGCCTACGCGGTGCCGTTCCGCAAGCGGCCCGCCTACCGCTACACCCTCAAGCACTCGATCTACGTCCACCACGCCCACCTCCACGCGGGCATCGGCCGGCGGCTGCTGCCCGCCCTGATCGAGGCCTGCGCGGCCGGCGGCTACCGCCAGATGATCGGTTACATCGACGCCGCCAACGGCCCGTCGCTGCGCCTGCACGAGGCCTGCGGCTTCGAACGCGTCGGCTACCTCCCGGCGGTGGGCTACAAGTACGGCCGCTGGACCGACAGCGTGATGGTGCAATGCGCCCTGGGCACGGGCTCGCAGGACCAGCCGCCGCCGCGGGCGGTGGCGGTGGATCCTGTGGGGTTGTGAGCGGCGCCGGGTGCGCCTCCCCTCCCCCGCAAGACGGGGAGACGGGAGGCACCGCCAGCGGCCGAGCCCCCGCGTGCCGATTGTCACGCGGCCACGCTCGCTTCCCCGGCCTGCCCGCGTTAAGCGGACAGTCTCCTCCGAAAGCCCCCACGGAGCGGCATGGCGAGCCCCGGCGAACACGCGAGCTTTCTGCCCCCGGTCCTGACCTTCCTGGCGGCCGCCGTCGTCGGGGTGCCGGTGTTCCGGTGGCTCGGGCAGAGCGCCGTGCTCGGCTACCTCGTGGCCGGGGTGCTGATCGGCCCGTCCGGCCTGTCGCTCATCGCCGAGCCCGAGACCGCCGCGAGCGTCGCCGAGATCGGCGTGGTGCTGCTTCTCTTCATCGTCGGGCTCGAGTTGCACCTGTCGCAGCTCGTCTCGATGCGGCGGGACATCTTCGGCCTCGGCACCGCGCAGCTCGTGCTGTGCGCCCTGGTCCTCGGTGGGGCCGGGATCCTGGCGGGCCAGCCCCTGGCGGCGGCGGCGGTGGTGGGGATCGCGCTCGCCCTGTCCGCCACGGCGGTGGCCCTGCAACTGCTGGAGGAGCGCGGAGACCTCGGCAGCCCCTACGGCTCCCGGGCCTTCGCGGTGCTGCTCTTTCAGGACCTGAGCGTCGTCGGCATCCTCGCCCTGATGCCGCTGGCGGCCTCGGCCGGCCAGGGATCGGGCGGGCCCTGGCTCGGTGAGGCGGCGTCCTCGACGGGCCGGGTGCTCGCTGCCATCGGCGCCGTGGTGCTGGTGGGGCGCTACGGCCTGAACCCGTTCTTCCGCCTGCTCGCGGCGAGCGGTGCCCGCGAGGTGATGACGGCGGCTGCCCTCCTCGTGGTGCTGGGCACGGCTCTGCTGATGGAGCAAGTCGGCCTGTCGATGGCCATGGGCGCCTTCCTGGCGGGCATCCTGCTGGCGGAATCGAACTTCCGGCACCAGCTGGAGGCCGACATCGAGCCGTTCCGCGGCATGTTGCTCGGCCTGTTCTTCATGAGCGTCGGCATGTCGATCGACGGCGGCCTCGTGAGAGCCGTCTGGCCGGCCCTGTTCGGCGCGACCTTCGCCGCGATCTTCGTGAAGGTCGCCCTCGTGGCGGGCCTGTTCCGCCTGTTCGGCTCCGATACGCTGAGCGCCCTGCGGGGGGCGGCGGTGCTGGCGCCGGCGGGCGAGTTTGCCTTCGTGCTGCTGCCGCAGGCCGCCGACCTCGGCCTCACCGGCCCCACGGCGACCCGCTTCGCCGTGGCCCTCGCCGCCCTGACGATGCTGATCGGCCCGATCCTCGCCAAGGGCCTCGACCGGCTGATCGACGCGCGCCTCTCGAAGCAGGCCAATGCCGGGGCGGACTCGCCCGCCGACCTCGCCGAGGTCGGCACGGAGGCGCGGGTGCTGGTGATCGGCTTCGGGCGGTTCGGCCAGATCCTGACGCAGGTGCTGCTTGCCGAGGGCGTGGCGGTGACGGTGATCGACAAGGACGTCGAGCAGCTGCGTGCCGCGACCCGCTTCGGCTTCCGCATCTACTACGGCGACGGCACGCGGCTCGACGTGCTGCGCGCCGCCGGCATCGGCAAGGCGGAGCTCGTCTGCATCTGCGTGGACGACCGGGAGGGCGCCCTCAAGATCGTGGACATCGTCCACGAGGAGTTCGCCTCCGTCCGCACCTTCGTGCGGGCCTACGACCGGCTCCACGCCGTGGAACTGATGAACCGCGACGTGGACTTCCAGATCCGCGAGACCTCCGAGTCGGCCCTCGCCTTCGGCCGCGCGGCCCTGGAGGGCCTGGGCCTCTCGCCGGAGGCCGCCGCCGCCCGGGCGGAGGATGTGCGCAAGCGCGACATCGCGCGCCTCGTCCTTCAGCAGGCGGGCGCCCTGCCGGACGGCTCGGCGTGGCTCGGGGGCACGGAGGCGGCGGAGGTCCGTCCCGAACCGCTCACCGCGCCCGTCCGCCCCGCCCGCGTCCTGAACACCGAGACGCGGGACCTGCTCGGCCAGGACCGGAAGGAGGCGGCGGAGCGAATCCTCGCCAAGCCCGTTCTCCGTCCGGCGGACGAGGACGAGCCTTCCGCCGAGGCGGAACTCGAGACCGAGGGCAACGGACGCGATGACTGACCTCCCCGGTCACCCGGAGGGACCGGTACCGGAGGATCAGGGTCGCTTCGTCACCGGTCCGGTGCTGCGCCACGTCCTCGTGATGAGCGCCACGGGCTCCGTCGGCCTCATGGCGATCTTCGTCGTCGACCTGCTCTCGCTGCTCTACGTCTCGCGCCTCGGCGACCCGGCGCTCACCGCCGCCGTGGGTCTCGCGTCGGTGGTGCAGTTCTTCGCCACTGCCGTGAACATCGGGCTGATGATCGCGGCGGGCGCCCTCGTGGCCCGGGCGGTCGGCGCCCGGGACCGGGTGCTCGCCCGGCGCCTCTCGGCCTCCGCGATGGCGCTCGGCGTCCTCGTCGCGGGGCTGCTCTCGGCGGCGATGCTGCCCTTCGCCAAGCCGATGCTCGCGGCCATCGGCGCCAAGGACGAGGCCCTCGCCGTCGCCGACCTGTTCCTGAGGATCACCCTGCCCTCCAACGCCCTACTGGCGCTGGGCATGTTGTTCACCGGCCTGCTGCGGGCGATCGGCGAGGCCGGCCGGGCGATGTGGGTGACCCTCGGCGGAGCCATCGTCACCGCCTTCCTCGATCCCCTCCTGATCTTCGCCGCCGGGCTCGGCGTGGAGGGGGCGGCGATCACCGTCTGCGTCGCCCGCGCGACCTTCGTCGCCATCGGCTGGTACGGGCTGCGGCGGCACGGGATGCTGCGCAGGCCCCGCCTGCGGGAGGTGGTGGAGGATGCCCCCGCCATGGCCGCCATCGCCGGGCCGGCGGTGGCCACCAACCTCGCGCCCTCCGTCGCGAGCGCCTTCCTCACTCATCTCTTCGCCGGCTATGGACCCGACGCCATCGCCGCCGCCGCCGTGATCGACCGGCTGACCCCGGTGGCCTTCGGCGGCCTCTTCGCCCTCTCGGGGGCGGTGGGGCCGATCCTGGCGCAGAACTGGGGCGCCTCGCGCTTCGACCGGATGGGCGCGACCCTGAGCGCCTGCGTGCGCACGGTGCTGATCTACGCGGCGGTGGTGTGGCTGGGGCTGATCCTCCTGCGGAGCGAGCTCGCGGCGCTGTTCCAGCTGAAGGGCCTCGCGGCGGAGCTGTTCACCTTCTTCTGCCTCGTCGGCGGGGCGATGTGGTTCTTCAACGGGCTGCTGTTCCTCGGCAACGCCGCCTTCAACAACCTGGGCTTTCCCCTGCGCTCGACCCTGCTGAACTGGGGCCGCGCGACCGTCGGCACCGTGCCGCCCGCCTATCTCGGCAGTGCCCTCTACGGGCCGAAGGGCATCCTGATCGGCATGGGGGTCGGCTCGCTGGTCTTCGGCCTCGCGGGCGTGGTGCTGGCCCGCAGGACGGTCTCCCGCCTCGCGGACCGGGCCGCCGGACACGGGGCGGCGGCCACCGCCGAGCCCTTCGGGTCGCGGCCGCCCGGACGGGGATCACCGGAAACGGGTACCGGGGGAAAGGGATCGACAGGGATTGTCACCCGGGAACTGGCGTTTCCGCACGGGGCGGGCCACGATACCCGCAAGGGATGAGCGGGGCGGCCGAGCGGGCGGCCTCGCCTTCCTCCCGCGGATAGCTCAGCCGTCCCGGCACTCGGCCTTGGCGGACAGCATGTGACCGCCGCCGACGGATGGCGGCAGGATCGAGGCGTCATGTTCACTCCCCTCGACATGGTTCAGGCCGCGGGCGGGCCCGAGATGCAGGCCATGGCCCGTCAGTTCGGCCTGACGGTCGAGCAGACGCAGCGGGCCTTCCAGGCGTTGATGCCGGCCCTGACGCTGGGGCTGCAGCGCGGCTCGGGGCTCGATCCCACGGGCCTCGCTCGGATGTTCACGGCCCCCGACATGGCCCGCGCCGCCGCGCCGCAGGGGCTCGATGCCCTCGGACAGATGTTCGGCTCCGCGCAACTGATGCAGGCGGTGCTTCAGCAGGCCTCCGCCGCGAGCGGCGTGCAGTCGCAGGTGCTGCGGCAGATGCTGCCGATGATGGCGGGCGCGGTGGTGGCGAGCATCGTCCACGTGGTGCTGAATCAGCCGCAGGCCGAGCCGGCCCGCCCGGCGGCGCCCGCCCCCCCGCCGGCCGCCGCCGCGTCGGCGCTGCCCTTCGTCGCCCTCTGGACCGACATGGCCCGCGCCTTCATGACGCCGCCGCCCGCCCCGGCCTCCCCCGCGCCCCGCCCGGAGGCCGCACCGCCGCCGAGCCGCCCGCAGGTGGCGGCGCCTCCGCCCCCGCAGCCCGAGGCGCCGGACACCGAGGGTGGCGCCGACATGCTCAGCCAGATGCTCCGCACCGGCGCCGAGGTGCAGGAACAGAACCTCAAGGCGATGCAACAGCTGTTCGAGGCGTTCTGGCCGGGCGCGGGGGCGAAGCCCGTCACGCCCGCCGGCGAAGCGAGCGCCCGCGCCAGCGCCGCTCCGAGGCCCGGCCCCGCTCCCCGCGAGCCGCGCCCGGCCCCGCGCGCCAGGCGCGGACGTCCCGGTGAGGGCGCCTGAGGCATCGCGACCCGGCCGGCGGGGGCGAGGCCGCTCCCGCACGGTGGACCGGGGTGCCCCTTTCAATTTTTCTCACCCGTTCCGAAAAATGCCTGCGCTTGGCCTCGGCGGGCGCCGCGTGTAGGACTCGCGGTTAGAAACGCCCGCCCGTGCTCGCAACGAACGCGGGGATCCCAAGAGACACAGAGGCACGCCATGAGCGCCGGCACCGCCGCCACCAATCACCTGTCGAACAGCTTCTTCGCCGCGCCGCTGACGGAGACCGATCCGGAGCTCGCCCGCGCCATCGAGCAGGAGCTCGGCCGCCAGCAGCACGAGATCGAGCTGATCGCCTCGGAGAACATCGTGTCCCGCGCGGTCCTGGAAGCCCAGGGGTCGGTGCTCACCAACAAGTACGCGGAGGGCTATCCGGGCCGCCGCTACTATGGCGGCTGCCAGTTCGTGGACATCGCCGAGGATCTCGCCATCGACCGCGCCAAGCGCCTGTTCGATTGCGGCTTCGCCAACGTTCAGCCGAATTCCGGCTCCCAGGCCAACCAGGGCGTGTTCCTGGCGCTGATGCAGCCGGGCGATACCTTCCTCGGCCTCGATCTCGCGGCCGGCGGCCACCTGACGCACGGCGCCCCGCCGAACGTCTCGGGCAAGTGGTTCAAGCCGGTGTCCTACACCGTGCGCCGCGAGGACCAGCGCATCGACATGGAGCAGGTCGCCCAGCTCGCGCAGGAGCACAAGCCGAAGGTGATCATCGCCGGCGGCTCGGGCTACCCGCGCCATTGGGACTTCGCGAAGTTCCGCGAGATCGCCGATTCCGTGGGCGCCTACTTCATGGTGGACATGGCCCACTTCGCGGGCCTCGTGGCGGCCGGCGTCCATCCGTCGCCGTTCCCGCACGCCCACGTCGCCACCACCACCACGCACAAGACCCTGCGCGGCCCGCGCGGCGGCATGATCCTCACCAACGACGAGGCCCTGGCGAAGAAGTTCAACTCGGCGATCTTCCCGGGCATCCAGGGCGGCCCGCTGATGCACGTGATCGCCGGCAAGGCCGTGGCCTTCGGTGAGGCGCTGAAGCCCGAGTTCAAGATCTACGCCCGGCAGATCGTCGAGAACGCCAAGGCGCTCGCCGACACGCTGATCTCCGGCGGCTACGACATCACGTCGGGCGGCACCGACAATCACCTGATGCTGGTCGATCTCCAGCGGAAGGGCCTGACCGGCAAGGCGGCGGAAGCGGCCCTGTCGCGGGCGCATATCACCTGCAACAAGAACGGCGTTCCCTTCGATCCGCAGAAGCCGACCATCACGTCGGGCATCCGCCTCGGCACCCCGGCCGGCACCTCGCGCGGCTTCGGCGTCGCCGAGTTCAAGCAGATCGGCGGCTTCATCGTCGAGGTGCTGGACGGGCTCGCCGCCAAGGGCGAGGCCGGTGACAGCGCCGTCGAGGAGAGCGTGAAGCAGAAGGTCCACGCCCTGACCGACCGCTTCCCGATCTACGGCTAAACGTCCACCGCTCCGCCGTCATTGCGAGCGGAGCGAAGCAATCCAGGGCGGCGCCACTCATGGTAGCGGCCCGCAGCCCTGGGTCGCTCCACTTCGTTCGCGATGACGGCGTGGATAGCAGGATCGCGCCGCCCTTCCCGGCACCCCGACCCTTTGTTACGAGACGGCCGTGGATCGCTGTGGTCCGCGGCCGTTTTCGTTTTTCGCGAGAGTACCCGCCCGATGCGGTGTCCCTATTGCGGCGGGTCCGACACCCAGGTGAAGGATTCGCGCCCCTCCGAGGACGGCGCGGCCATCCGGCGCCGCCGGGTCTGCCCGGATTGCGCGGGGCGCTTCACCACCTTCGAGCGGGTGCAACTGCGCGAACTCACCGTGGTCAAGCGCTCGGGGAAGCGGGTTCCGTTCGACCGGGACAAGCTCCAGCGGTCCATCGACGTGGCGCTGCGCAAGCGCGCCGTTGACCCGGAGCGGATCGAGCGGCTCGTCAGCGGCATCACCCGCCAACTGGAGAGTTCCGGCGAGGCGGAGGTCTCCTCAGAGGCGGTGGGCGAACTGGTGATGGCGGGGCTGAAGGGCCTCGACGACATCGCCTATGTGCGCTTCGCCTCGGTCTACAAGAACTTCCGCGAGGCCAAGGACTTCGAGGATCTGCTCGGGACGCTGGGCGGCACGCTGGCAGGCTCCGCCGATCCGCCGCCGGAGTCGCCCGCGCCCGAGCCGGCACCGCCGCCGAAACGCCGGACGGGCAAACCATGACGCGCGACGCGAACACGATGGGCCTCGCGCTCGCCCTCGGCCGCCGGGCGCTCGGCACGACGTGGCCCAACCCCGCCGTCGGCGCAGTGGTCGTCGCACCGGAGACCGGCACCATCCTCGGCGCCGCCGCCACCGCGCCGGGCGGGCGTCCCCATGCCGAGCCCCAGGCCATCGCCCAGGCCGGGGCTGCGGCCCGTGGCGCGACGCTCTTCGTCACGCTGGAGCCCTGCTCGCATCACGGCCGGACGCCGCCCTGTTGCGATGCCATCGTCACCGCCGGGATCGCCCGCGTCGTCACCGCCCTGGACGATCCGGATCCCCGCGTCGCCGGGCGGGGCCACGCGAACCTCCGGGCGGCGGGCGTGGCCGTCGAGACCGGGCTGCGCCGGGAGGAGGCGGCCCGCGACCATCGCGGCCACGTCACCCGAATGACCCTCGGGCGGCCCATGGTCCACCTCAAGCTCGCGCGCACGTCCGATGGCTTCGCCGCCGGGGCCGGCACGGAGCGGCTGCGCATCACCGGCCCCGTGGCGGACGGGGCGGTCCACCTCTGGCGCGCTCATGCCGACGCCATCCTCGTCGGGATCGGCACGGCGCGGGCGGACGACCCCTCGCTCACGGTGCGCCTGCCCGGGCTCGCCGGGCGCTCGCCCCTGAGGATCGTCCTCGATTCGGCGCTGCGCCTCTCTCCCGCCAGCGTGCTGGCCCGCACCGCCCGGGACGTCCCGGTGCTGGTGCTCACCACCCGCTCGGCCCCGGCCCATGCCCGCCGGGCCCTGGAATCCCTGGGCGTCGAGGTGATGCCGGTCCCCGCCGAGGCGAGCGGCCGCATCGATCTGCCCGCCGCCCTCGCCCGGCTCGGTGAGCGCGGGCTGACCCGCCTGTGCACCGAGGGCGGCCCCCGCCTTGCGGAGGCGCTGGCCGAGGCCGATCTGATCGACACGGTCACCCTCATGACCGGGCCGGACCCGGCCGGGCCGGCAGGCGGCCTGCCGGCCGTGGGAGCCGCGCTGGCCCGCCGGATCGGCGGGTTCGCCGTCGCCGAGGACCGGGTCCTCGGCCGCGACCGGGCCATCACTTACGAACGGAGCCTTTGAGGCATGTTCACGGGTCTCGTCAGCGACGTCGGCACGGTTCTCTCGGTGGAGGGGGAGGGAGACCTCCGGCGCATCGCGATCCGCTGCGCCTACGATCCCGCCGGCATCGCGCTCGGTGCCTCCATCGCCTGTTCCGGCCCGTGCCTCACGGCCGTCGCCATCGCGCCGACCGAGGGCGGCTGCGTCTTCCACGTCGATGCGGCGGCCGAAACCCTGGCGCGGACCACTGTCGGGGAGTGGGCCCCCGGCCGCCGCATCAACCTCGAACGCTCCCTGAAGATCGGCGACGAACTCGGCGGCCATCTCGTCACCGGCCATGTGGACGGGGTGGCCGAGATCGTCACCCACGAGACCGTCACGGATGGGGCCTGGGGTCCGAGCGAACGCTTCACCCTGCGGGCTCCCGCCGCGCTGGCCCGGTTCATCGCCGAGAAGGGTTCGGTCTGCCTCGATGGCACCTCGCTCACCGTCAACACCGTCGCGGACGACCTGTTCTCGGTGCTGCTCATCCCGCACACGCTACAGGTCACCACGTGGGGCGACCGCCGGGCGGGGGACCGGGTGAATCTCGAGGTGGACCTGATCGCGCGCTACGCCGCGCGACTCTCCGAGGCGCGGGGTTAAGCTCTCCCGTCCTTGCGAGCGCAGCGAAGCAATCCAGGGCTGCGGGACGCCTGAAGACGTGGCGCTGCTGGATGGCTTCGCGTTCGCTCGCAATGACGATGGCTATCGCGGCGGGATCGAATAGGTCCCCGTCGCGTGGCAGACGAGATCGGGGTTGCCCAAGGCCGTGATCGCCACCTCGCCGACGGCGAGCCGCCGTCCGAGCTTGAGGAGACGGCACTCGGCCACGAGGTCGCCCGAGGCGGGCTTGCGCAGGAAGTTGAAGGCGAGGTTCGTCGTCACCGCCAGCGCCACGGGGCCGATATTGGCGAGGATCGCCGCATAGAGCGCGTAATCGGCCAGCGCCATCATGGCAGGGCCCGAGACGGTGGCGCCCGGCCGCAGGAAGCGCTCATGGGCTTCGAGGCGCATCCGCGCGCTGAGCGGCCCCACCGCCTCCAAGTGATAGGCCCGCCCCCCCGCCTGCATCTGCGGAAACTCGCGGTCCAGGAAGTCCTGGGTCTCGGTGAGCGTCATGAGCGTCGTCATGGGCTCATGCAGCACGGTTGCGGAGGGTGGGGCAATGGGTATTGCCACCCTCGCCGTCATTGCGAGCGCAGCGAAGCAATCCAGGGATGCGCCAACGTCGTGAAGCGGTCCTCCGTCCCTGAATTGCTGCGCTGCGCTCGCAATGACGGAGGGACTCGACGTCGGTGGACCGATTCTCCCCGCGCGGTCGACATCCCTAAAAAAAGATCGGCCGCGCGCTCGCGCTCATCTCGCTCAGCACCGTGCCGGTGGCGGGCTCCACCTCCTTCAGCACCACGTCGTAGCCCCAGAGGTCGGCGAGGTGCTGGAGCACGCGCTTGGCGTCATCCTTCTGCAGGGTGATCTTGTTCAGGGTCTTGTGGTGCAGGATCAGGCGGCGGTCGCCCTCGAGGTCCACGTCCACCACCTCGATGTCGGGGTCGAGCCACGCCACGTCGTATTGCCGGGCGAAGGAGCGGCGCAGCCGCCGGTAGCCGCGCTCGTCGTGGATCGATTCCACCCGCAAGGCATCCTCCTCGGGATCGTCGATCACGTGGAACAGGCGCAGGTCGCGCATCAGCTTCGGCGAGAGGAACTGCGCGATGAAGCTCTCGTCGCGGTAGTTCTCCCAGCAGTCGCGCAGGATCTCCATGCCGTCGCCCCGGCCGGCGATGTCGGGGAACCACTCCCGGTCCTCGGCCGTGGGATATTCCGCGATGCGGGCGATGTCCTGCATCATCGCGAAGCCGATCGCGTAGGGGTTGTGCCCGCCATAGGACCGGTCGTCGTAGTTGGGCTGACGGATGACGTTGGTGTGGGATTGCAGGAATTCGAGATAGGCGGCCTCGGTGATCTGGCCGGTCTCGGAGAGGGCGTTCATGATCCGGTAGTGGACGTAGGTGGCGCAGCCCTCGTTCATCACCTTGGTCTGGCGCTGCGGGTAGAAATACTGCGCCACGAGTCGCACGATCCGCAGGATCTCCCGCTGCCAGGGCCGCAGGCGCGGCGCCACCTTCTCCAGGAAGTAGAGGATGTTCTCCTGCGGCAGTTCCAGGAGGGCCTTGCGGCGCTCGGCGGCCATGTCGGAGGGCGCGGCGCCGGGCTTGGTCGGCAGGGTGCGCCAGAGGTCGTTGTAGATCTGCTCGCCGTGCTCCACCCGCTCCCGCTCCCGGCGCTGCTCGGAGGCGAGATCGGGCCGCTTCTTGCGCGGGTAGCGGTGGACGCCCTGGCTCATCAGGGCGTGGGCGGCGTCGAGCATCTGCTCCACCGCCTGGTGGCCGTAGCGCTCCTCGCAGCGGGCGATGAAGCCCTTGGCGAAGTCCAGATAGTCGAGAATGCCCTCGGCGTCGGTCCACTGCCGGAACAGATAGTTGTTCTTGAAGAAGTGGTTATGCCCGAAGGCGGCGTGCGCGATGACGAGCGTCTGCATGGTCGCCGAGTTCTCCTCCATCACGTAGGAGATGCACGGGTCGGAGTTGATGACGATCTCGTAGGCGAGCCCCATCAGGCCCCGGCGATAGCCGGATTCATGCTGGGCGAAATGCTTGCCGAAGGACCAGTGCTTGTAGAACAGCGGCATGCCGATGGACGCGTAGGCATCCAGCATCTGTTCGGCGGTGATGATCTCGATCTGGTTCGGATACCACGACAGTCCGAGCAGCCGGGCCTGCTCCTCGCAGGCATCGTGGATGCGGCGGATGGTGTCGAAATCCCAGTCGTTGCCGGTGAACAGGGGTTTGTCGGCGCGGATCACCGGCTTGGTCTTCGATCCGATCGTGGAGGCGACCATGGCACCCTCTTCCTCAACGCGTCACCCTCCCCCTTGTGGGGAGGGGTAGGGGTGGGGGTGGTGCCGGAAAGACCGCAACGGTGCCTCCTGAACCACCCCCACCTCCGGCTCCTCCCCACAAGGGGGAGGAGGGGGCGTGACTTTCACGCCTCCGCCTTGTCCTTGCGGCTGAACAGCTCCCGGAACACGGGGTAGATCTCCCGGCGGTGGTTGACCTTGCGCATGGCGATGGGGCCGCCCGCCTTGGCGATGGCCTCGTAGGTCCGCCACAGGGTGGTGCGGTGCTCCACGAAGCCGGCCCGGGGGCCGTTCTCGTCGCCCACCTCCAGATAGGCGAAGTGCTGGCAGGCGGGCAGGATGTCGGCGCGCAGCAGGTCGGTGGCGGTGGGCCCGTCGCTCGACACGTTGTCGCCGTCGGAGGCCTGGGCCGCGTAGATGTTCCAATCGTTCGGGTCGTAGCGCTCGGCGATGACCCGCTTCATCTCGATCAGCGCCGAGGAGACCAGCGTGCCGCCGGTTTCGCGGGAGCCGAAGAAGGTCTCCTCGTCCACCTCCGTCGCCCGGTCGGTGTGGCGGATGAACACGATCTCCACGTGGCGGTAGCGCCGGGTGAGAAAGATGTGAAGCAGGATGTAGAACCGCTTGGCGAGGTCCTTCATGTGCTCGGTCATCGAGCCCGAGACGTCCATCAGGCAAAACATCACGGCCTGGGCGATGGGGCGCGGGTAGGGCTCGAACCGGCGGAAGCGCAGGTCGATGGGATCGACGTAGGGGATTCGCTTGGAGCGCTCCCGCAGCATCGCCAGGGATTGCTCGAGGTCGGCCCGGGCGGGGTCCCCCTCGTGGAGGGCGGCGACGCGCGCCTCCAGGGCCTCGACCTCCTCGGGCTTCGGCCGCTTGAGGGCGATGCGCCGGGACATGGAGTTGCGCAGCGTGCGGGTCAGCGCGAGGTTCGCGGGCGAGCCGGTAATGGTGTAGCCCGCCCGGCGCATTCCCTCCGTCTCGACGATGGACAGGCGGCGCTTGGCGAGGTCCGGCAGTTCCAGATCCTCCAGGAACAGTTCCAGGAACTCGTCGCGGGTCAGGACGAACTGGAAGGCGTCCTCGCTGTTCTCGCTGCCGTCGCCCCCCTCGCCGGAGCCGCCGCCACCCCCGCCGCCGCCCGGCGGGCGCTCGATCGTGTCGCCTTCCACGTAGGTCTTGTTGCCCGGCAGGATGTGGTCGTGACGTCCGCTGCCCGGCTGGCGGCTGAAGCGCGGCTCGCGCACCCCATCCGCCGGCACCGTGACGCGGCCGTCCTTGCCGAGGTTCTTGATGTCGTTCTCCCGGGCCGATTCGCGCACCGCCCGCTGCGCCACGTCCTTGACGCGGCGCAGGAAGCGCTGACGGTTCGGGAGGCTCTTGCCCCCGGGATTGAGGCGTCGGTCGACGATATGCATCAGGTGCCTGAACCCTCGCCCGCATGTCCGGCCGGAGAGGAGTCTCTCCTGCCGGTCGTCCGAAACTGTGGCGGCTGAGGGCTCGGCGCGTCGCGCCTCACCCTGCCTGCTTCACCCGCATGTACCATTCCACCAGGCGGCGGACCTGCCGCTCGGTGTAGCCGCGATCGACCATGCGATCGACGAACTCGCCGTGCTTCTTCTCGGTCTCGCCGTCCTTCTTGGAGCCGAAGGAGATGACCGGCAGCAACTCCTCGACCTGCGAGAACATCCGGCGCTCGATCACCTCGCGCAGCTTCTCGTAGCTCGTCCAACTCGGGTTGCGGCCGCCGTGCTGCGCCCGGGAGCGCAGGGCGAACTTCACCACCTCGTTGCGGAAATCCTTGGGGTTGGCGATCCCGGCCGGCTTCTCGATCTTGGTCAGCTCCTGGTTCAGGAGCTCCCGGTTCATGAGCTGCCCGGTCTCGGAATCCTTGAAGTCCTGGTCCTCGATCCAGGCGTCGGCGTAGTCGATGTAGCGGTCGAACAGGTTCTGGCCGTAATCGTGATACGATTCGAGGTAGGCCTTCTGGATCTCGTGGCCGATGAACTCGGCGTAACGGGGCGCGAGCTCCGTCTTGATGAATTCCAGGTACTTCTTCTCGGTTTCCGGGGGCAGCTGCTCCCGGCGGAGCGACTGCTCCAGCACGTACATGAGGTGCACGGGGTCGGCGGACACCTCGGTGGTGTCGTGGTTGAAGGTCGCGGCCAGCACCTTGAAGGCGAAGCGGGTCGAGATCCCGTCCATGCCCTCGTCGACGCCCGCCGAGTCCTTGTATTCCTGCATGGAGCGGGCGCGGGGATCGACCTCGCGGAGCGACTCGCCGTCGTAGACCCGCATCTTCGAGAACAGGTTCGAGTTGGCGTGGTCGCGCAGGCGCGAGAGCACCGCGAACCGGGCCAGCATCTCCAGGGTGCCCGGGGCGCAGGCCGCGGTCGAGAGCTCCGAGCCGGAGATCAGCTTGTCGTAGATCTTCTGCTCCTCCGTCACGCGGAGGCAGTAGGGCACCTTGATGACGTAGATGCGGTCGATGAAGGCTTCGTTGTTCTTGTTCGTCTTGAAGGTCTGCCACTCGGCCTCGTTCGAGTGGGCCAGGATCACGCCCGTAAACGGGATCGCGCCGATGTTCTCGGTGCCGACGTAGTTGCCCTCCTGCGTCGCCGTCAGCAGCGGGTGGAGCATCTTGATCGGCGCCTTGAACATCTCGACGAATTCGAGGACGCCCTGGTTCGCCCGGTTGAGGCCGCCGGAATAGGAGTAGGCGTCCGGGTCCGCCTGGGAGAGGGTCTCCAGGCGGCGGATATCGACCTTGCCGACGAGGCTGGAGATGTCCTGGTTGTTCTCGTCGCCCGGCTCCGTCTTGGCGATGCCGATCTGCCGCAGGCGCGAGGGGCGCACCTTGATGACCTTGAACCGGGAGATGTCGCCCTCGAACTCGTCCAGGCGCTTCAGCGCCCAGGGGCTCATCAGGCCGGTGAGGCGGCGGCGCGGGATGCCGTAGCGGCGCTGGATCTCCTCGCCCATCACCTCGGGGTCGAAGAGGCCGAGGGGGCTCTCGAAGACCGGGGACACCTCGTCGCCCGCCTTGAGCACGTAGATGGGGTGGACCTCCATCAGCAGCTTCAGCCGCTCCGCGAGGGAGGACTTGCCGCCGCCCACGGGCCCGAGCAGGTAGAGGATCTGCTTGCGCTCCTCCAACCCCTGCGCCGCGTGGCGGAAGAAGGAAACGATCCGCTCGATCGTCTCCTCCATGCCGTAGAATTCCCGGAAGGCCGGGTAGGTCCGGATCGTCCGGTTCATGAAGATGCGGCCCAGCCGCGAATCCTTGGCGGTGTCCACGAACTCGGGCTCGCCGATCGCCGCCAGGATGCGCTCCGCCGCCGACGCGTACATCAGGGGCTCGTCGCGGCAGGCTTCGAGGAACTCGGAGAGGCTCATCTCCGTGTCGCGGCGCGCTTCGTAGCCGCGGGCGAAGCTCTGGAAGAGGTCGTTCGTCGCTTGCATAGGCATTCGCGTCACCCTCTCAGACCGGGACAGCTTCATCCTGTCCCGGCTCGGATGCAACCGACACGCCCGCCATTTGTCGCAGCGCGGCGAAGACGCCGCAATCATGGTGATTGCGTGCAACACTCTTCGGCCTGAATATCAGGCTAGGGGAACGACCGCGCAGGTTGTCATCGTTAAACGCGGCGTGTGTCGCCGAAAAACGATGCATGGCAGGGTTTCGATTGCCTCTCGTTCAGAGATCGGTGCCCTCTTTCTTGGCATCGGTCCCCGGCTTGGCATTGGCGCCGCCGACGGTGATCTTGATCGTCTGCGTCTGCACCTGTCCGTCGGAAGTCTTGACTTCGAACGTCACCTCGTCAGTACCGGTAAAACCGGAATTCGCTTGGTAGAACAAGGCCTGAACAGCGGCCTCCTTGTTCGGGCAGCGGTAGCTCGCCGGGGTCTTCAGCTTGCCCACCTTGGTGATCACCGAGCCGTTCTTGGGCGCGCCGGACACCTTGAACTCCGGCATCGGGCCGGGGCTGCAATCCTTCTTGAGGTTGGGGGCGATCTCAAGGCGCACCGTCTGGCCCGCCGCCACCGACTTGGACCGGGTCACGGTTGTCTGGGCGGAGGCCGGTCCGGCCATCAGCAGGGCCCCGGCGAGCGCCGCGGCGCGACCGAAGGGAAGGGCGGAAGCGATCGTCACGGCGTCATCTCTCCAGTCGCGTCCGTCGGGGCGGACGCACGAGGGTGATGTGGGGACGTGGGAAGGCCGCGTCGAGGGGGACGCGTCACCTCGGGGCGAACGGGCCGAGGCCCGCGCCGCCCGCGCGGACGGAGGGATGCCCGCGACGGCGGTGGCCCCTCACTCCTGCAGCGCGGCGGCCACCACCCCGGTGACCCGCGCGAGCTGCGTCGGCGAGAGTTCGCCGCCAAGCGCCGCCGCGAGGCGCTCGCTGATTCGCTCCCGTTCTCCGGCATCGGCGGTGGGGGAGGCCGGGATGTCGTCCTCCTTCAGCCGGCAGACCCGGCGAATCGTCTCGGCGGCGGCGCGCAGGGTCTCCCGGTCGGCCGGCCCCATGTCCCACAGGGGCGTGCGCAGCCGTGCAATGACCCGGCGGGCGTCGCGGTAGCGGGGATCCACCGCCGTCGCCGCCTCGACCTGGCTTACCAGGGTGATCAGTTCGAGCACCTCGGCGGCCGCCTCCGGGCAGGCGCGGACGATCCGCAACAGGCGGGTCATCAACTCCTGACTCGGGGTCAGCTTCGGGCGGGGCGCTGCCATGCGGCCTCTAACGCCGGGCTCGCCGCGAAGTTCAGGGCTACGGCAGGACGAACCCTCCGCAGGGCACGAACCGCGACCAAGGGCCAAGCCTGCGATCGAGCGCCAAGCCGGGGACCGAGGCCCAGGCTCGAGCAGCCCGGACCTGTCACTCCGGCGGAAATCGCACCGCGTCGAGCAGGGCGCGGCAGGCGCGCAGTTCCCCGAGGGCGTCCTCCAGGGCCGCCTGATCGGTGGCGGGCAGGGGCGCCGTGGCGGGGTCGTAGGGCGGCAGGGCGTCGATCCCCGCCTCCTGGCCCGCGTCGAGATCCTGCACCAGCGGGGGGCCGGCGACGACCTCGCCCCGGCCCACGGCCTGGACGAACCGGACGCCGTTCTCCCGGATGACCCGTTGCGCGCCCTTGATCGTGTAGCGCTGCACGTGGAGGAGGTGCCGGATGCCGGCCACGAGGTCCACGTCGTCGGGCCGGTAGTAGCGGCGTCCGCCCGCCCGCTTCATGGGGCGGATCTGACCGAACCGGCTCTCCCAGAAGCGGAGGACGTGCTGCGGCACGTCCAGGGTCTCGGCCACCTCGCCGATCGTGCGGAAGGCGCCCGCGCTCTTCTCCGGGGCCGCGGAGGGTTCGTCGAGGGCGGCGAGGGCGTGGGGCATCGTGATTCGGCTGAAATCCGTGTTCGCGGTCGATCTTGGCGTCAGGACCGGCGCCGCTCAAGCCTCATCGCAGCGGCAGGGGCCTCACTCGTCGTCGTCGAGGGCGCCGTCGGCCTGCCCGTTGATCCGGGCCTTCAGGACGTTCGAGGGCTTGAACACCATGACCTGCCGGGGCTCGATCGCCACCTCCACGCCGGTTTTGGGGTTGCGGCCGACCCGGCGGCCCTTGCTGCGCACCACGAAGGAGCCGAACGAGGAGAGCTTCACCGTCTCCCCGTTGGCGAGGCAGGTACAGATCTCCGACAGGACGGTCTCGACGAGGGCGGCGGACTCGGTCCGCGACAGCCCGACCTGATGGTAGACGGCCTCGCTCAGATCGGCGCGCGTCACCGTCTTGCCTGCCATGCCTCGTCCCCTCACCGGCTCGAATCCACCCGAAAAACGACCGCGGGCAGCCTGGGCTGCCGCGCCGTTCGGGGTTTATCTCTATGATCCCGCACGCTAATCCGCCGCGTCTGCGTGGTCAACCGCAGCCTGCGCCTGGGCCCAACATTCCCCTCCGGCTCACCAGCGGATCAGGGCCGCGCCCCAGCTGAACCCGCCGCCGATCGCCTCGATCATCACGAGGTCGCCCGGCTTGAGGCGCCCGTCCCGGGCGGCGACGTCGAGGGCGAGCGGGATCGAGGCGGCGGAGGTGTTGCCGTGCCGGTCCACCGTCATGACGATCTTCTCGCGGGCGATGCCGAGCTTGTCGGCGGAGGCTTCGATGATCCGGCGGTTGGCTTGGTGGGGCACGAACCAATCGAGGTCGTCGGCGGTCAGGCCCGCCTTCTCGAAGGCGTCCACGATCACGTCGGTCACCTGGCCGACGGCGAATCGGAAGACGTCCTTGCCCTCCATGCGCAGGTGCCCCGTGGTGCCGGTGGAGCCGGGGCCGCCATCGACGTAGAGCTTGTCCCGGTGCCGCCCGTCCGAGCGGAGCGAGGAGGACAGAACCCCCCGTTCACCCTCCTCCCGGGCCTCGAGCACCACGGCGCCCGCCCCGTCGCCGAACAGCACGCAGGTCGTGCGGTCCTCCCAATCGACGATGCGGGAGAAGGTCTCGGCGCCGATCACCAGCGCGCGCTTCGCGGCGCCGGTGGAGAGGAACTTGTCGGCGGTGGTGAGCGCGAAGACGAAGCCGGCGCAGACCGCCTGGAGGTCGAAGGCCGCGCCCCGGCCGATGCCCAGGGCCGCCTGGATCTCCGTGGCGGCGGCGGGGAAAGTGTGGTCCGGGGTGGAGGTGGCGCAGATCACGAGGTCGATCGCCTCGGGGCCGAGCCCCGCCGCGTCGAGGGCGGCGCGGGCCGCCTGCGTGCCGAGGCTGACGGTGGTCTCGCCCTCCCCCGCGATGTGCCGCTGGCGGATGCCGGTGCGCTGGACGATCCACTCGTCCGAGGTCTCGACCCGCTCGGCGAGCATCGCATTGGTCACCGCCCGGCCGGGAAGGCAGGATCCGGTGCCGACGACGACGGAACGCAGGGCTGGCTTGGCCAGAGCTGACATGGCTTGGTCCTTTTTCGGCGGGCCCCTCGTCCGGCCCGCCCCTCTCCGATGCGCCGTTCAGGCCGGGGCCAGGGCGGGCGTCTGGTCCAGCATCTCGCGGATGGTGCGGATCATGTCCTGGCGGGCCATGTCGTGCGCGAGATCGATGGCCGCCGCGAAGCCGGCCGCGTTCTCCGAGCCGTGGCTCTTCACGACGATGCCCTCGAGGCCGAGGAACACGCCGCCGTTGGACCGGCTGGGATTCATCTTGTCCTTCAGCGCCTTGAAGGCGTGGCGGGCAAAGAAGGCGCCGATCTTGGCCGACAGCGTCCGGGTCATCGCGGCCCGCAGGTAGGCCCCGATCTGCTTGGCGGTGCCCTCCGCCGTCTTGAGGGCGATGTTACCGGTGAAGCCTTCGGTGACGACGACGTCCACGGTGCCCTTGCCGAGGTCCGTGCCCTCCACGAAGCCGTGGTAGGTCAGGCCCCCGGCCTCCATCTCGCGCAGCATCCGGGCGGCTTCCTTCACCGCCTCGTTGCCCTTCATCTCCTCGGTGCCGACGTTGAGCAGGCCCACCGTCGGCCGGTCGAGGTCGAAGACGATGCGGGCCATGGCCGAGCCCATCACCGCCATCTCCACCAGATGCTCGGCATCGGTGCCGATGGTGGCGCCGACGTCGAGGACGACGCTCTCGCCCCGCACCGTCGGCCACAGGCAGGCGATGGCCGGGCGCTCGATGCCGGACATGGTCTTCAGGCAGATCTTGGACATCGCCATCAGCGCGCCGGTGTTGCCGGCGGAGACGCAGGCCGCGGCCTGGCCGTCGCGCACGGCCTGGATCGCCTGCCACATGGAGGACTTGCCGCGCCCCTGGCGCACGGCCTGGCTCGGCTTGTCGTCCATGGCGACGGAGACCGTGGTGTGGCGGATCTCGACGCAATCCTTGAGACGCGGCTCGGCCGCCACCAGCGGCGCCAGCACGGCCTCGTCGCCGAAGAGCAGGAAGGTCATGCCGGGGTGGCGCTCACGGGCCAGGGCGGCGGCGGGCACCACCGTCGCGGGGCCGTGATCGCCTCCCATGGCGTCGAGCGAGATGCGGACGCGGTCGGACATCGGTTTGGTGTTCGCGGCCTCGGCGGGAAGGAACCCGGCGACCGAGGGGCGGCCGGGCGCGGCGGACCATAGCGATGCCCGCCGCGCGGGCAAACGAAATCGGCGGCCGAATGGTTCGTCGCGTGCCGGACGACGCGTCAGTCCTGCCCGTTCCGCAGGCGGCCGAGGGCCGCGAAGGCGCCGCTCTCCTCGCCGGAGGCGACGGGCTCGAAGGCGACGCCGGGCTTGCGCGGATAGGGATCGAGGCCGAGCGCGAGGAACTCGGCGGTGAGGGCGCCGAGGTCGATCCGCCCGTTCACGATCGGGTCGGGCGGCTCGGGGGCGTTCTCGGCCGCGTCCTCCTCCGGCTCCTCGGAGGGCGGCACGTCGCTGTAGACCACCTCCACCGGCT
This sequence comes from Methylobacterium aerolatum, assembly GCF_022179085.1. GTDB lineage: Bacteria > Pseudomonadota > Alphaproteobacteria > Rhizobiales > Beijerinckiaceae > Methylobacterium > Methylobacterium aerolatum. The sequence goes on along the minus strand of NZ_BPQE01000017.1, from coordinate 114,578 downwards.
CGCGCACCGACGACTCGAAGGGTTCGAGGGTCACGGTGCAGACCTGCGTCACCCGCGCCTCCACGGTGCCGGTGACGGTGAGGCGGGTCGTCGTGCCCGACAGGACGAAGCGCCCCACGAGGTCGCGCAACGCCGGGATGCCGAAATCCGCGGCCAGCGTCGCGCATTCCTCCGGCGTCGCCTCCACGGTCACCTCGGCGCGGCCGCGGGGCAGGCGTCCGACATCCACCGGGCGCGACAGGGGGGAGGCGGGGCGAGGACTCATGCCGGTCGGTCTTCGGTCAGGGGGGCGCCCGCGAAGGCGCCCGGATCGGGGAAGGGCGGCCCGGCCGTCAGCAGGGCGTCGAGGTCGGCCCGTGCCAGCGCGGCCTCGGCTGCGCGCACATACCGGGCCAGCGGCGCCGCCGCCAGATCCTCCTCCCCCGCCCCGGCCGCGCCCAGGATGTTGCGGGCGAGGGCGTGGCGCAGCGCCGCGTCGCCCCCGGCCTGCGCCTTCATGGCCTCGTCGTAGCCCGAAACCCGCCCGTAGAAGGAGGCGCCGAGCTTCTTCATCCGCTTGCCGACGCCCATGTCGCTCACGCCGAGCTCCCTGAGGCTGGCATCGAGCTCCGCGAAGATCGAGTCGACGAGTTCCTGGGCCACATCGGCGGCCGGCGGGGGCAACCGGTCGAGGCGCCGCAGCACGAGGTAGACGTGGAGGCTGAGGGACTCGAAACGCCCCTCCACCGTGTCCGGCACGTGCAGTCCGGTATAGAGGGCCGGATGCCGGGCGGCGTCCGAGATCGCGCCGTGCAGGCCCACGATCAGGCGGCGGCGCGCCCCGCCGCGCCGGAAGAATCCCCACATTAGTGCCGCGCCTCCCGCTGCACGGGCCTCACGTCACACCGGGAGTGTGGCCACGCTTGCCTTGTCAAAGCCATATCCTCGCGGTAGGCCAATCGCCGTCCAGGGCGCAAGCGTGGCCGCATTTCCGTGTGGTCGATCCGCGCCGCGCTGGCCGTCAACAACGATCCTGGGGGGCCGATGCGGCGCCGTCTCGTCTCGTCTTTCGCGCGCCTGGCCTTCGTGGGCCTCGTCGGCGCGGGGCTGTCCGGCTGCATGGGCGAAGAGCTGCGCCACGGCTACCAGGTGGATCAGGCGGCGCTGGCCACGGTCAGGCCCGGCATGGCGCCGGAGCAGGTGCTCCAGATCCTCGGCACGCCCTCCACGGTCTCCACGGTGGGCAACAAGTCCTGGTACTACATCTCCCAGAACACCACCCGCCCGGTGATGTTCCTCGGCGAGACCGTCCAGGACCAAAAGGTCATCGCCGTCTACTTCACCACCGGCTTCAAGGTCGAGCGCGTGGCGCTCTATGGCCTGCAGGACGGGCGGGTGTTCGACTTCATCGAGCGCACGACGCCGACGAGCGGCCAGGATCGCGCCTTCCTCAGCCAGCTCTTCCGCGGCCTCACCCGCTACGAGCCCTTCGGCTCGGGCTCGGGCACCAGCATCGTCCCCGGCGCGAGCCGCGGGCAGTAGTCCGCCGGCGGGCGGAGGGTCGGCACGGCCGATCCCTCTCGCCCCCTCATTGCGAGCGGCAGCGAGGCGCCCCAGGGTTGGCGGGGGGCGCCTCCGAACCCGGCGCAGCCCGGGACGGCGTCGCCGCGCTCGCAGAGACGCTGACGCTCAATCCGTCGTCCCGTCGATTCCGAGCCAGTGGCGCCCGTCGCGGGCCAGGAGGTCGTCGGCTTCCTTCGGGCCGGCGCTGCCGGCGGCGTAGGGGGCGGGGGTCGCCTGCGGCCAGCCCGAGAGCAGCGGGTCCACCGCCGCCCAGCCCGCCTCGATGTTGTCGGCGCGCTGGAACAGCGTCGCGTCTCCGATCATGCAATCGTAGAGCAGGGTCTCGTAGCCGACATTCGGCGTATCGGCGAAGAAGTCGCTGTACTTGAACGCCGTTCGCACCCGGCCGATCTTCATCTCCGGCCCCGGCACCTTCACGTTGTACTCCGTGCTGATCCCGTGCTCGGGGTCGATGGTGATGCGCATCACCGTGGGACGGAGGTCGTCGGTAGGCGTCTCCTCGAACAGCTTGAACGGCGCGGGCTTGAACAGCACCGCGATCTCCGTGCGCCGCCCGGTCATCCGCTTACCGGTGCGGATGTAGAAGGGCACGCCCGCCCAGCGCCAGTTCTCGATGTGGAGCTTGAGGGCGATGTAAGTCTCGGTCCGCGAGTCCTCGGCGACGTGCGGCTCGTCCCGGTAGCCGGGCACCTGCCGCCCTTCGGAGGTGCCCGCCGTGTATTGGCCCCGCACCGCATCCTCCGGCGGGATCGGCGTCACGGCCTCGGCCAGCTTGGCCTTCTCCGAGCGCACGGCCTCGGCCTCGAAGGAGTTCGGCGGCTCCATGGCGACCATGCAGAGCAGCTGGAACATGTGGTTGGGCACCATGTCCCTGAGTGCGCCAGTGGGCTCGTAGAAGCCGCCGCGCTCCTCCACCCCCACCGTCTCGGCGGCGGTGATCTGGACGCTGTCGATGTATTCCCGCCGCCAGACCGGCTCCAGGAGCCCGTTGGCGAAGCGGAAGGCCATGATCGACTGGACCGTGTCCTTCCCCAGGAAGTGATCGATCCGGTAGAACTGGCTCTCGTCGGCTTGGCGGAGGATGCGGGCGTTCAACTCCCGCGCCGAGGCGAGATCGGAACCGAAGGGCTTCTCGATCACCACCCGGCGGAAGGTGCCCTCCTCCTGTTTCAGGAGGCCCGCCTCGCCCAGCCCGTCGACGATGGTGCCGAAGAACCGGGCGGCCACGGCGCAGTAGAACACGGCGCTGCCCTTCACGGCCTCCTTCACCGCCTGGAAGGTCTCGGGCTTCTCGAAGTCGCCCTTCAGGTAATGCAGCCGGTCGCGGATGAAGCCCCAGCTCTTACGGTCGATGCTCGCCGCGTGGAACTCGGAGGTCGGGTCCTTGCTGAACTCCTCCATCGTCCGGGTGAGGCCGTCGCGCAGGGTCTCGTCCGTGCCGTCGCCGTGATCGACGCCGAGGATCGAGAAGCCCTCGGGCAGGAGCCCCGCGCCCGCGAGGTTGTAGAGTGAGGGCATGAGCAGGCGCTTGGTCAGGTCGCCGCCCGCGCCGAAGATGACGAGGGTGCAGGGCGGGGCGGGCTTCGTCCCGCAGGCGGCCTTGTCCTTCAGGGGCGTTGTGTGCGGCATCGGGGATCCCTTCCGGCTGCGGCACCGCAGCGAAATCGGCGGGTCAACCCGGTGTGCGGGGGCGCGTTCCGGCGATCACCGCGTCGTCATCGCAAGGTCCGCGCCGCCGCAGATCCCGGCCCCTACTCGTCGGGGCGCGCCGCCTGGCCCTGGGTGTCGATCGGCAGGCTCGGGCCCTTCAGTTCGGAGTCGCTCGGCAGGGAGCGGGCGTCCCAGCCGCCGCCGAGGCCGCGGATCAGGGTGATGGCGGCGGTGTAGCGGTTCAGGAGCACCTGGAGCGCGGCGACCTCGTTGTTCACGAGCAGGCCTTGGGCGGTCACCACCGTGGTGAAGTTCTGCGTGCCGGCCCGGTACTCGTTGAGGGTGATCTCGACGGCCCGGCGGGACGAGGCCACGGCGGCGTCCTGGGCGCCCTGCTGTTCGCGCAGGATGCGCTGGGCGGCCATCTGGGTCTCGACCTCCGCGAAGGCGGCCAGCACCACCTGCCGGTAGTTGGCCACCGCTGCGTCGTAGGCGGCCTGGGTCGCCCGCACGGCCGCGATCCGGGCGCCGCCGTCGAACAGCACCTCGCTGCCCGCCGCCGTCACCGCCCAGACCTGGTTGAGCGGCGACAGGATGCCGTTGCGCGTGAGGCCGGAGAGGCCGCCGGAGGCCGAGATGGTCACGGTGGGGAAGAAGGCCGCCACCGCGACGCCGATCCGCTCGCTCTGCGCCTGCACGAGGCGTTCGGCCTGGGCGATGTCGGGCCGCCGCTCCAGCAGGTCGGCGGGGATCCCGACAGGCACCTGCGGCGGGGTCCGGGCCAGCCCGCCCATGGCGATGGCCACCTCGGAGGGCGGGCGCCCGATCAGCGTCGCGAGGGCGTTCACGAACTGGACGCGGGTGAGGCGCACGGAGATGGCCTGCGCCTGGATCGTGTCCACCTGCGTCTGCGCGGTGATCACGTCGGAGCGCGCGGCGACGCCGGCGGCGTACTGGTTCTCGGTGATCTTCAGGGTCTTGCGGAAGTTCTCGACGTTCTCGTCGAGCACCTTCTGAAGGGAGTCGGCGTAGCGCACGGAGAAGTAGTTGGCCGCCACCTCGGCCTGGATCGCGAGCCGGGTCAGGGCGATGGTCGCGGCGTCCGATTGGGCGAGCGCCGTCTCGCTCTCGATGTTGCGGCGGGTGCCGCCGAACAGGTCGAGCTCCCAGCTCGCCTGCCCCTGGAGGGAGATACTGGTCCGCTCGGCCCCGCCGGTGCGGGCCCGGGTGATCGAGGGCGCGCCGATCACGGTGGGATAGAGCGCCGCCTGCGCCGAGGCGACCAGGGCGCGGGCCTGGCGATAGTTCGCCACCGCCTGCCGCAGCGACTGGTTGTCCACATCCACGAGGCGGATCAGCCGGTCGAGGGCCGGATCGCGGAAGACCCGCCACCAATCGCCCCGCTCGACGTCGTCGGCGGGCCGCGCCTCGCGCCAGCCCTTCTTCCGGGCGGCGACGTAGCCGGGGCTGTCCTCGCGCACGCCGCCCTGCTTGTAGGCGAGCGGCGTTTCCACCGAGGGACGGGAATAGTCGGGGCCGACGACGCAGCCGGTGAGGGTGGCGGCGACGGCGAGGATGGAGAGGATGGCGGGCAGGCGGGACGCATCCCCCTCTCCCCGCGAGCGGGGAGAGGGGGATGCGGCGGCACCGATCAACGTGTCCAAAATGTCCACCCGCATCACTCGCCCGCCGGCAGCGCCACGGCGCCCCCGCGCCGGTCGCGGCGCGCCTGCCACCGTTGGCGCAGGCGGTCGAGGGAGAGGTACACGACGGGGGTGGTGTAGAGGGTCAGGATCTGGCTCACGATCAGGCCGCCGGCGATGGCGATGCCCAGCGGCTGGCGCAGCTCCGCCCCCTCCCCCGTCGAGACGATGAGCGGGACGGCGCCGAGCAGGGCCGCGAGCGTCGTCATCATGATCGGCCGGAAGCGCAGGAGACAGGCCTCGCGGATCGCATCCACCGGATTCGCGGCGCGGGTGCGCTGCGCGTCGATGGCGACGTCGACCATCATGATCGCGTTCTTCTTCACGATGCCGATGAGCAGGAACACGGCGATGAGGGCGATGATGGTGAACTCCGTGCCCGTGACGAGGAGCGCGAGCACCGCGCCGACGCCGGCCGACGGCAGGGTCGAGAGGATGGTGAGGGGGTGCACGAAGCTCTCGTAGAGGATCCCGAGCACCGCGTAGACCGCCAGGATCGCGGCGAGGATCAGGAGGGGCTGGCGCGACGCGGAGGCCACGTAGTTCTTGGCCGCGCCGGCATACTCTCCGTGGACGCTCGCGGGCAAGCGCAGGTCCGACATGGCCTTCTCGATGGCCGCCGTGGCGTCGGACAGGCTCTTGCCGGGGGCGAGGTTGAACGAGATCGTGGTGGCCACGAACAGGCCCTGGTGGCTGATCTGCACCGGGGCGCTGCCCGTCTCGAACCGGGCGAAGGCCGAAAGCGGAACCATCGTCTCCTTGGCCGACGAGACCGGCGCGCTCGACGAGGCGCCGCCCTTGGAGGCGGCCAGCGCGTTGGAGGAGGCGTTGCGGGCGGAATCCGAGGCGATGGCCGCCGCGTTCGCGCTGGCATCCGTGCTGGCGGTGGAGGTGGCGGCGGTGGCCGCCGCGAGCGCTCCCGCCGTGCCGCTCCCGACGGCGCCGGACCCCGAGGCGGCGCCCGCCGTGGCGGTGCCGCCGGCGGCGGCGTTGGTGTTGACCGTCCCGCCCGCCGAGACCGTCCCGGCCACGGCGTTGGTGGTGGCCGAGCCCTTGGCGTTGCCCCCGGAGGTCGAGACGAAGATCCGCTTGATCGTCTCCGGCGTCTCCAGGTAGCGCGGCGCGATCTCCATCACGACGTGGTACTGGTTGAGCGGGTTGTAGATGGTCGAGACCTGCCGCTGGCCGAAGGCGTCGTAGAGGGTCTGGTCGATCTTGTCGGGGGTGATGCCGTAGCGGAAGGCCGTCGCCCGGTCGATGACGATGCGGCTCTCCAGGCCCCCGTCCTGCTGGTCGGAGGTGACGTCGGCGAAGGTCGGGTCCTTCTGCAGGGCCGCGAGCAGCTTCGGCGCGGCGGCGTTCAGCTCCTCCGGGGTGTCGCCCTGCAAGGTGTATTGATACTGCGCGAAGCTCTGGCGCCCGCCCATCTGCAGGTCCTGCCGGGGGAAGACGTAGAGCCGCGCCCCGGCGACCCGGGCGAGCTTCGGCCGCAGGCGGCCCGTCACCGTGCTCATCGAATCCCGCTGCCCGAGGGGCTTGAGGCCGATGAAGACGTTGGCCGAGTTGGTCCCCCGCCCGCCGGTGAAGCCGACGACGCTCTCCACCGCCGGGTCGGCGCCGACGATCCGCGTCGCCTCGGTCAGCTTCTTCTCCATGGACTGGAAGGAGATGCGCTGGTCGGCCTGGATGCCGCCCATCATCTGCCCCGTGTCCTGCTCGGGGAAGAAGCCCTTGGGTACGATGATGTAGAGGTAGACGTTGAGCCCCACCGTCGCGAGGAGGCTCAGGAGCACGAGGCGCGGGTGGCGCAGGGCGATGTCCAGCGTGCGGGCATAGGCCGAGAGCATCGCCTCGAACCCGCCCTCCAGGGCGCGCACCAGGATGTTGCGCCGCTTCGCCTCGCCGCCCGCGCCATGCCCCTCGCGCTTGAGGAGCCGCGCGCACATCATCGGCGTGGTGGTGAGCGACAGGACCAGCGAGATCAGGATCGCCAGCGACAGGGTGACGGCGAATTCCTGGAAGATGCGCCCGACGAGGCCGCCCATCAGCAGGATCGGCAGGAACACCGCGATGAGCGACAGGCTCATGGAGATGACGGTGAAACCCACCTCCCGCGCGCCGATCAGCGCCGCCTGGAGCCGGGGTTTGCCCTCCTCCACATGGCGCTGGATGTTCTCCAGCACGACGATGGCGTCGTCCACCACGAAGCCCGTGCCGATGATGAGCGCCATCAGCGACAGGATGTTGAGGGAGTAGTTCAGGAGGTACATCACCGAGAAGGTGCCGACGATGGAGATCGGCACCGCCACGGCGGGGATGAGCGTCGCCCGGCCCGAGCGCAGGAAGCCGTAGACCACGAGGATCACGAGGCCCACCGCGACGAGGAGCGTCTCCTCCGTGGCCGCGAGCGAGGCGCGGATGGTGCGGCTGCGGTCGCCCGTGAGCTTGATGTCGATGCCGCCGGGCAGCGCCGCCGTGATCTGCGGCAGGGCGGCCTTCACCCCGTTGATCGTGTCGATGACGTTGGCGCCGGGCTGCTTGTAGACGAACAGCAGCACGCCGGGCTTGCCGTTGACGATGCCGAGGTTGCGCTTGTCCTCCACCCCGTCGAGCACTTGGCCGACATCGGTGAGCTTCACCGCCGCGCCGTTGCGGTAGGCGACCACGATGTCCTTGTAGTCGGCGGCCTTGCGGCCCTGGTCGTTGGCGTAGAGCTGGTAGCGCCGGGGCCCGACGTCGATCTCGCCCTTGGGCGAGTTGGCGTTGGCCGAGGCGAGCGCCGCGCGGATGCCCTCCAGGCCGATGCCGTAGTTGAACAGGGCCGTCGGATCGAGCTCCACCCGCACCGCCGGCAGGGACGAGCCGCCGACGTCCACGTTGCCCACGCCCGGCAGCTGCGACAGCTTCTGCTGCACCACGGTCGCGGCGGAATCGTAGACCTGCCCCCGGGTCAGGGTGTCCGAGGTCATGCCGAGGATGATGATCGGCGTCTCGGCGGGGTTGAACTTCCGGTAGGTCGGGTTCTGGCGGAGCGCGGTGGGCAGGTCGGCCCGGGCGGCATTGATCGCCGCCTGCACGTCGCGGGCGGCGCCGTCGATGTCGCGGTTCAGGCCGAACAGCAGGACGATGCGCACCGTGCCGAGCGAACTCGTGGACGTCATCTCGTTGACGTCGGCGATGACGCCGAGCCGCCGCTCCAACGGCGCGGCCACCGTCTGCGCCATGGTCTCAGGCGACGCCCCGGCCATCTGCGCCTGGACGAGGATGACCGGAAAGTCGATCTGCGGCAGCGGCGCCACCGGCAACCGCAGGAACGCGAAGATCCCGGCCAGCAGCACGCCGATGGTGAGCAGCGTCGTCGCGATGGGGCGGCGGATGAAGGGGGCCGAGATGTTCACACGCGACCTCCCTTCCCTCCCCCCTCTGCGGGGGAGGGTGGCCCTTGCGTCAGCAGGGGTCGGGAGAGGGGAGCGACGGTGCCGGAAGGATCGCGGCCGAGCCGCGCATCGACGGCCTTCCCGACCCTATCGAGCACAGCGCCGAGGTTCATCAGCACTTGCTCGTTGGGAAAGCGCAGGACTTCGAACCCTTGAGCCTTCAGCCACGCATCACGCTTGGCATCACGCCGACGGCGCTCCTCCGTCTCATGGGGCTCACCGTCGAGTTCGACGATCAGACGCGCGGAGGGACACAGGAAATCCGCGATGAACGGCGGGATCGGGGCCTGCCGGCGGAACTTTAACCCGTGAAACCGCCCGGCGCGGACCTGCTGCCAGAACAGATCTTCCGCCTTCGTCCGTTCCCGGCGCTGGGCCTTTGCAAAATCGCGCAGGCGTGGCGAAACGGGCTCGAAGCGGCGTCCGGCAGGACGGGCAGAGCCAGGTCCGGAAACCGGGTTCCCCTCTCCCGCCCCCCTTCGGGGGCCACCCTCCCCCGCAGAGGGGGGAGGGAGGGCGTGGTGCTCCCTCACCGCACCACCTCCCCACCCTCAAGCCCACGCCCCCGCCCCCGCCCCCGCCCGGCGAGGCGGCGCTCCAGGCGGTCGAAGGCGAGGTAGATGACCGGGGTGGTGAACAGGGTCAGCACTTGACTGACGATCAGGCCTCCCGCGATGCAGATGCCGAGCGGCTGGCGCAGTTCCGAGCCCACCCCCGTGCCGACGATCAGCGGCACCGCCGCGAACAGGGCGGCCAGCGTCGTCATCAGGATCGGCCGGAAGCGGAGCAGGCACGCCTGGAAGATCGCCTCGCGCGGCGCCATGCCGTCCTCGCGCTCGGCCTGGAGCGCGAAGTCGATCATCATGATCGCGTTCTTCTTCACGATGCCGATGAGCAGCACGATGCCGATGATCGCGATGATGTCCAGCGACAGCCCGAACAGCATCAGCCCGAGCAGCGCCCCGATCCCGGCCGAGGGCAGGGTCGAGAGGATCGTGATGGGGTGGATGAAGCTCTCGTAGAGCACGCCGAGCACGATGTAGACCGTCACGATGGCGGCCATCACCAGGAACAGCTCGTTCCCCAGCGCCGACTGGAAGGCGAAGACCGAGCCCTGCGGCACCACCCGGAACGACGGCGGCAGGTTGATCGCGGCCTTGGCGGCGTCGATCGCCTCCACCGCCTGGCCCAAGGCTGCGCCGGGGGCGAGGTTGAAGGACACGGTGGTGGCCGGGAACTGGCCGAGGTGGGAGATGAGCAGCGGCGCCCGCCTCTCCGTCACCCGGGCGACGGAGGCCAGCGGCACCTGCCCGTTCGTCGCCGTGGAGGAGGGCAGGTAGATGCCGTTCAGGCTCTCCAGCGTCCTGTGCAGGTCGGGGTCCGCTTCGAGGATCACCCGGTACTGGTTGGACTGGGTGAAGATCGTCGAGATGATGCGCTGGCCGAAGGCGTCGTAGAGGGCGTTGTCGATGGTGGCGGGCGTGATGCCGTAGCGGCCCGCCGTCGGCCGGTCGATGGTGACGTAGGCGGCGAGCCCCTGGCCCTGGTGGTCGCTCGTCACGTCGGCCACCGCCGGAGAGGCGGCGAGCGCCGCCGTGAAGCGCGGCACCCAGGTCTCGAAATCCTCGAGGTTCGGGCTTTCCAGGATCACCTGGTACTGCGTCGCCGAGACGGCGGTGTCGATGGTCAGGTCCTGGACCGGCTGCATGTAGAGCCGGATGCCCGGCTCGGAGGCGGTCGCGGCGCCGATCCGCCGGATGATCTCGCTCGCCGTGGCCGTGCGCTCGGCCCGGGGCTTGAGGTTGATGAGCATCCGGCCGGAATTCAGCGTGACGTTCTGGCCGTCGACTCCGATGAAGGAGGACAGGCTCGCCACGTCCGGGTCCTTCACGATGATCGCGGCGAGCCGCTGCTGCCGCTCGGCCATGGCCCCGTAGGAGACCGACTGGTCGGCCTGGGTGATGCCCTGGATCACCCCCGTATCTTGCACGGGGAAGAACCCCTTCGGAATGACGACGAACAGGTAGGCGGTGAGCGCCACGGTGCCGAGGGTCACGAGGAGCGTCAGGCCCTGGTGGTCGAGCACCACGTTCAGCGCCCGGCCGTAGGCCTCGATCGTGCCCTCGATGGCCCGGCGGCCCATCCGCGACAGCGGCCCCTCCCGGCGCGCGCCGCGTGCCGCCTCGGGGACGTGCTTCAGCAGCCGGGCGCAGAGCATCGGCACCAGGGTCAGCGACACCACGGCCGAGATGACGATGGTGGCGGCGAGCGTGATCGCGAATTCGTGGAACAGGCGGCCGACCACGTCGCCCATGAACAGCAAGGGGATCAGCACCGCGATCAGCGAGACGGTGAGCGAGATGATGGTGAAGCCGATCTCGCGGGAGCCCTTCAGGGCCGCCTCCAGGGGTGAATCCCCGTCCTCGACGTGGCGGGCGATGTTCTCGATCACTACGATGGCGTCGTCCACCACGAAGCCCGTGGCGATGGTGAGCGCCATCAGGGACAGGTTGTCGAGGGAGAAGCCGTAGAGGTCCATCACCGAGAGGGCGCCGATCAGCGAGAGCGGCACCGACAGGCTCGGGATCAGCGTCGCCGAGAGGCTGCGCAGGAACAGGAAGATCACGAGCACGACGAGCGCGATGGCGAGGCCGAGTTCGAATTGCACGTCCTCCACCGAGGCGCGGATGGTGGTGGTGCGATCGGTGAGCGGGACGACGCTCACCGCCTGGGGCAGGCTCGCCTGCAACTGCGGCAGCAATTGCTTGATCTTGTCCACGGTGGCGATGACGTTCGCCCCCGGCTGGCGCTGGATGTTGAGGATGACGGCGGGCGTCTCGTCGGCCCAGGCGCCGAGCTTGGTGTTCTCGGGCGCGTCCACCACGTCCGCGACGTCGGACAGGCGCACGGGGGCGCCGTTGCGGTAGGCGATGATCGCCTGGTCGTAGGCCTTCGGGTCGCGGATCTGGTCGTTGGCGTTGATCGCGTAGGACTGCTTCGGCCCGTCGATCGTGCCCTTGGGCGTGTTGACGTTCAGGTTGGTGATCGTCGTGCGCAGGTCGTCGATGTTGAGGCCGTAGGCCGCGAGCTGGCGGGAGTTGAACCGCACCCGCACGGCCGGGCGCTGGCCGCCGGAGATGCTGACGAGGCCGACGCCCGCCACCTGGCTGATCTTCTGGGCGAGGCGCGTCTCGGACAGGTCGCGCACCTGCGTCAGCGGCAGGGTCTTGGAGGTGAGCGCCAGCGTGAGCACGGGCGCGTCGGCGGGGTTCACCTTGGCGTAGACCGGGGGCGCCGGAAGGTCGGACGGCAGCAGGTTGCCCGCCGCGTTGATCGCGGCCTGGACCTGCTGCTCGGCGATGTCGAGGGGGAGGTTCAGGTTGAACTGGAGGGTGATGACCGAGGCGCCCGCCGAGGATTGCGAGGTCATCTGGTTGAGGTTGGCGAGCTGGCCGAACTGCCGCTCCAGCGGCGCCGTGACCGAGGAGGTCATCACCTCCGGCGAGGCGCCCGGATAGAAGGTCTGGATCTGGATCGTCGGGTAATCGACCGACGGCAGGGCCGAAACCGGCAGGTTCAGGTACGACACCCCGCCGACGATCAGGATCGCCAGCATCAGGAGCGTGGTGGCGACCGGGCGAAGGATGAAGAGACGGGAGGGGTTCATGGGTGGCGCGCCCGCGCTGGCCCCAGCTCGTCATTGCGAGCGAAGCGAAGCAATCCAGGGACGCGGGACATCACCGAACGGCGTGCTGCCCAGGATTGCTTCGCTGCCGCTCGCAATGACGGGGAGCGCTGATGGAGCGTTCCAAACCCGCCCATCACTGCGACTGCCGGTGCCGCCTGCGCCCGCCCTGCTGCGAAGCGCCTTCGGGAGCCGCGTCCTTGCCCGCCGCCTCGGAGCCGGGTCCGGAGGGGCTCGCGGCCTGGGCCGCCTTGCCGTCCGCGTTGGCGGCCTGCGCCCCTTCCGTGACGCGCACCTTGGCGCCGTCCTTCAGCCGGTCGGTCCCGTCCGTCACCACCCGGTCGCCGGGGTTGAGGCCCGAGAGCACCACCGTGCTGGTGCCGTCCGTCTCGCCGGTCTTGATCGGCCGGACCGAAACCTTCTCGTCCCCGTCCATCAGGTAGACGTAGGCGCCGGGGCTGCCGTGGAGGATGCCGCCGTTCGGCACCAGGGTCGCGCCCCTGATCGTGTCGACGGTGAGCTTGGCGTTGACGAACTGGTTCGGAAACAACTCCTCGTCGCCGTTGTCGAACAGGGCGCGGAGCTTCACCGTGCCGGTGGTCGTGTCGATCTGGTTGTCCACCGTGTCGAGCTTGCCGGTGGCGATCTCGTGGGCGTCGCCCCGGTCGTAGGCCTTCACCGCGAGGCTCGCCCCCGCCCGCACCCGGCGCATGACCCGGGCGACGTCGTCCTCCGGCAGGGTGAACACCACCGAGATCGGGTGCAGCTGCGTCACCACCACGATCGCCGTGGAGGCGGCGGAGATGTAGTTGCCCTGGTCCACCTGACGCAGGCCGACCCGGCCGTCCACCGGCGAGGTGATGCGGGTGTAGGCGATGTTAAGCTTCTGCTGGTCGACCAGCGCCTGGTCGGCGGCGACGGTCCCCTCGTTCTGCTTCACCAGGGCCGCCTGCGTGTCGACGTTCTGCTTCGAAATCGAATCCTGGCGGTTCAGGGTCTGGTAGCGCTGGAGGTCGAGCTTCGAGTTCTGGAGCAGCGCCTGATCCCGGGCGAGCTGCCCCTGGTACTGGGCGAGCAGCGCCTCGTAGGGGCGGGAGTCGATCTGCACGAGGGGATCGCCCGCCTTGACCATCTGGCCCTCGCGGAACTTGATCTCGGTGAGGTAGCCGCTGATCTGCGACTTCACCGTGACCGTGGCCAAGGGCGTCACGGTGCCGAGGCCCTGGAGCACCACCGGCATGTCGCCGGTCGTGACGGTGGCGATGCCCACCGCCTGGGGCATGTCGAACCCGCCGCGCTTGCCGCCGTGGCGGCCGCCGCCGGGGCCGGCCGCCTGCTGCTCGGACTTCTGGCTGCGGGCGTCGTACCAGCGATGCGCCACGGCGCCCACCGCCGCGAGGGCGACCAGCAGGATCAGCCAGCGAATCGGGCGGAAGCGACGCCGTGTGCGCACCGGAGACGGGGCGGGCCCCGGCTCGTAGGCGCGAGCGGTGTCGGTTCGGATCGGCGAACTCTCGTTCATGCCAGACTCAAGCACATCCCGGTCATTCCGCCCATCCGCAGCGACGCCGCGACGACGGTGGACCGTCCCTCATTCCGCGCCGCCCTCAGCGGCGAAGATCGAAGCCCAAAGAGCTAGGCTTCCATTGAGCCACCTCTAGGGCGAGGACGTTTCGCGGGTATTGCTGACCTCGGCGCCGTAGAAACGCAGGACGTCGCGAAACGCCTCATCCGTCGGCAGCGGCGGATTGGCCACCCGGAGCGCGAGGCCGAGACCGGCGAAGAGGGCGGCGAGGAGCACGGCGCGCGTCACGGTAACGGACCTCCCCCGGGTCTCCCGGGCATGGGACGCCGCTCTAGCCGCCGGACAGGGAAAGGGCCACCGGCTTCTTCAGCCGGTGGCCCTCACCTTTGACCGAGACTGCGAACGCCGTGGGCGGAGCGAGGGGGCAGAGCCCCGCCAACCGCGTTCTGCGTCCCGGCCATGGGTCGAACCTATTCCCCGTGTGATGAATGTCAACAATCGTCAGTCGTTCGGCCCGGCCGGCGGCGCGGGACTGTGCGCGACCGCACATTCCGTCGCTTTCCCCGTTCGTGCTAGACGCCGCCGATGCTCGTGAGCCCCCGACGCGTGCCGGCATGAACCCGGTCTTCGACGCCCTCCCCACCACCGTCTTCGAGACGATGTCGCGCCTCGCGCAGGCGCACGGCGCGATCAATCTCGGCCAGGGCTTCCCCGACGATCCCGGCCCCGCCGACGTCCGCGAGGCTGCGGCACGCGCGCTCGTGGACGGGCCGAACCAGTACCCGCCGATGATGGGCCTGCCGGCGCTGCGCCACGCGATCGCCGCGCATTACGCCCGCCATCAGGGCCTCGCCCTCGACCCCGACACGGAGGTGATGGTGACCTCGGGCGCCACGGAGGCGCTGGCCGGCGCCCTGCTGGCGCTGATCGAACCCGGCGACGAGGTGGTGCTGTTCGCGCCCATGTACGATGCCTACCTGCCGCTGGTGCGGCGGGCGGGCGGCGTACCGCGGATCGTCAACCTCGCGCCCCCCGCCTTCCGCCTGGACGAGGCGGCGCTGGCCCAAGCCTTCTCCGACCGGACGAAGCTCGTCCTCCTCAACAATCCGCTCAACCCGAGCGCGACGCTGTTCGGCCGGGACGACCTCGCCCTCCTCGCCCGGTTCTGCTGCCGCCACGAGGTGATCGCCCTGTGCGATGAGGTGTGGGAGCACGTGGTGTTCGACGGCGCCCGGCACCTACCGTTGATGGCCTTCCCCGGGATGCGCGAGCGCACGGTGAAGATCGGCTCGGCGGGCAAGATTTTCTCGCTGACCGGCTGGAAGGTCGGCTTCGTCACCGCCGAGGCCCGGCTGATGCGGGTCCTCGCCAAGGCGCATCAGTTCCTCACCTTCACCACCCCGCCGAACCTCCAGGCGGCCGTGGCCTCCGGGCTCGCCAAGGACGAAGCGTGGTTCGAGGCGATGCGCGCCGGCTATGCCCGCTCCCGCGACCGGCTGGCCGCCGGGCTGGCCGTGCGAGGCTTCACAGTGCTGCCCGCGGCGGCGACGTGGTTCCTCAACATCGACATCCGGCCCCTCGGGGCCACCGACGACGTCGCCTTCTGCGAGGCGCTGGTGACCCGCCACGGCGTCGCGGCGATTCCGGTGAGCGCCTTCTATCCGGACGGAGGGATGCGTCACCTCGTCCGCCTGTGCTTCGCCAAGGCCGACGGCACCCTGGATGCGGCCCTCGACCGGATGGCCGGGGTCGCGCGGCAGGCCGCGTGAAACCGGGTTTGTGGGGTCCTTGCGGGGAACCAGGGGCGCGGCCACATCGTCGTCCATGACGATGACCTTCGAGACCTTTCCCCCGCGGGATTTCCCGCACAAGGCCGGCCCCCGTCCGGCCGACGCGGCCTTCGCGGCCCTCGACCTCGGCCGCGAGGCTAGCCTCGCGCGCCTCGAAACGCTGGCGCACCTGATGGACACCGCCTTCGTCATCCCCGGCATCAACCGGCGGGTGGGCTTCGACGCGCTGATCGGCCTCGTGCCGGTGATCGGAGACGTGGCCGGCATGGTGATCTCGTCCTTCATCGTCTACGAGGCGCGCCGCCTCGGAGCCCCACGCTGGCTGATCGGCCGCATGGCGCTCAACGTTGCCTTCGACGGCCTCGTCGGCGCGGTACCGCTGGCGGGCGACATCTTCGACGCCGCCTTCAAGGCGAACCGCCGCAATGTCCGCCTGCTCCGCCGCTGGCTGGAGCGCAGCGGCAGCGTCCGCCCCACCGAGATCGAGGGCACCGCCACCCGCATCTCCGGGTGAATGCGGGTGTCCGGAGGGCGACCCCTCTGGCGGATGCAGGGTCGAGCCCTGCATCCTCAGGGGCGTTACCCCTGGACCCCGCCAAAGGGCTCGCCCTGTGGGATCCCTTGACTTCGACCGCGGCCCCGGCAAGTCCCAGGGTATGAACGAGGCCTCCCCGCCACTGCACGGCACCACCGTCGCCACGCCTCTGCCCGGGGCGCAGCCGATGCCGCTGCGCCCGGACGAGCGGCCCTCGCCGGGGCCGGAGCCGGTGCCGCCGGGAGCGCCGGTCATCCGCGGCGGCCTGTCGCCGCTCAACCGGCGGCGGCTCGCCAACTTCCGGGCCAACCGGCTGGGCTACTGGTCCTTCGCGGTCTTCGCCCTTCTCTTCGTCGTCAGCCTCTTCGCCGAGTTCATCGCCAACGACCGGCCGCTCCTCGTCTCCTACAAGGGCGAATGGCTGGTGCCGGTGCTGGTCGATTACCCCGAGGAGAAGTTCGGAGGCTTCCTCGCCGTCACGGATTACCGCTCGCCGGAGATCCGCAAGGAGATCGCGGAGAACGGCTGGGCGATCTGGCCGCCGATCCCCTTCTCCTACGACACGATCAACGAGAACCTGCCGACCCCCTCCCCGTCCCCGCCGACCTGGATGCTCACCGACGCCCAATGCCAGCCCGTGGCCGAGCGGCTGGGCGGCAAGGGCTGCGCCGACATTCCGTGGCACTGGCTCGGCACCGACAACACCACGCGCGACGTGCTGGCGCGGGTGATCTACGGCTTCCGCATCTCCGTGCTGTTCGGGCTGATCCTGGCGGCGGTCTCCTCCGCCATCGGCGTCGTCGCGGGTGCCGTGCAGGGCTATTTCGGCGGCTGGGTGGACCTCGCGTTCCAGCGCTTCATCGAGGTCTGGGGCGGCATCCCGACCCTGTACCTGATCATCATCATCTCGGCCTTCATCGCCCCCGGCTTCTTCGTGCTGCTCGGGATCATGCTGCTGTTCTCGTGGGTCGCCCTGGTCAGCGTCGTTCGGGCGGAGTTCCTGCGCGCCCGGAACTTCGAATACGTCCGCGCCGCCCGGGCGCTCGGCCTCTCGAACTTCCGGATCATGCGGGTCCATCTGCTGCCGAACGCCATGGTGGCGACGCTGACCTTCCTGCCCTTCATCCTCAACGGCTCGATCACCACGCTCACCTCCCTGGACTTCCTCGGCTTCGGCCTGCCTCCCGGCTCGCCCTCCCTCGGTGAGTTGCTGGCCCAGGGGAAGGACAACCTGACGGCGCCGTGGCTCGGGCTCACGGGCTTCGTGGTCATCGCCGCGATGCTGAGCCTCCTCGTCTTCGCGGGCGAGGCCGTGCGCGACGCCTTCGACCCCCGCAAGACCTTCGCCTGACGCCGCGAGGCGCGCCGGCCGGTCACGATCGCGCGTCGAATCGAGCCGAATTGACGCAGCCGGCGGCCCGCGCTGGGGTCAATCCGGTTGCGCGCGATTGTCCAGCACAACGTTGCAACTTGTAGTGGATTTTACGCTTCGGATACCATTGTGCGTGTCGGCATCCGGCAATGGTAACAGTCTCAGTTCTCAAGGAAAACCTTATCCGATCCTGCGCGAGCATTCGCCTCCTCGTGGAAACGGAAATATCGTCCCTGATCCTTCGGGCATTATGATGGGACACCGTTGCGGCAATGAACGGTGTGTAAACTATCAGCCGACCATCTCACATTAATAGAAAACACCTTGCATTTTTCCCTCAGACCCATAACTCCGCGTCGAGGGGCCATTTTGACAAGAAAGCAACGAGGGACCTTGGATGTCTGAAACCGCGCCGACATCGCAACTGGAATATATTGAACGGACCGTCGACGTGGTCGCGGCTTATGTGTCCAACAACTCGGTGCCCATCACCGAGCTTCCGGCGCTGATCGCCAGCGTGCACGAGGCCCTGAACCGGGTCGGCACCGGCCCGGTCGCCCAGACCGCGGAAGCCTTCGACAAGCCCTCGCCGGCGCAGATCCGCAAGTCGATCCGCCCCGATGGCCTGATTAGCTTCATCGACGGCAAGTCGTACAAGACCCTGAAGCGGCACCTGACGAAGCACGGCCTGGATCCGCACACCTACCGTGAGCGCTACGGCCTGCCCGCCGACTATCCCACGACCTCCGCCAACTACTCCGCGCAGCGCTCCGCCCTCGCCAAGAGCCTGGGCCTCGGTCAGCCGGGCCGCACGGGAACCGGCGCGGACGCGATCGACGACGTCGAGGACGACGAGGCTCCGGCCCCCCGTGGTGGTCGCCGGAAGGCCGACGCCTCCGCCGCCAAGGGCCGCTCCAGCCGCAAGACGGCGGACGCCGAGTAAGACGACGGCGGACGCCGGGGTCAGCCCCGGCCGCCGACCGCCAGATCAGGCGAAGGCTTTCCCGCCGCCCGCCGACAGCGGAACAGTCTTTCGCAGTCGAACAGCCGCCGCCCCCCCGCTCAGGCAAGCAGAACCCGCCGGTCGCACCATGGCGACCGGCGCCGCAGGCTCGCCGGGACCGGAACCGATCATCCGTCCGCCTGCCCCGCCGGGGCGATGGCGGACCGGATCCCGTCTTCTCGTGCGACAGTGGAGCCCCTCTGCCGCGCGGATCGCGGGGGGGTCGCGTGCCACTCGGACCGTGGCCGGTCCGGCGCAGCGAAGACAATTCGAGGTTGAAGTGGCGGGCGGATCCCGCCGCGTCTCAGGCGGCGATCCGCCCGTCCAGCGGGAAGACCTTGGCGGGATTGAGCATCCAGTCCGGATCGAACACGCCCTTTACCCGCATCTGCTGCTCCAGATCCTCCTGATTGTACTGGAAGCGCATGAGGTCGCGCTTCTCGATGCCGACGCCGTGCTCGCCGGTGAGGCAGCCGCCGACCTCGACGCAGAGCTTGAGGATCTCGTCGCCCGCAGCCTCCGCCTTCTGCAACTCGCCGGGCGTGTTGATGTCGAACAGGATCAGCGGGTGCAGGTTGCCGTCGCCCGCGTGGAAGACGTTGGCGACGCGAAGGCCGTGGCCGGCGCAGATCGCCTCGATCCGCTCCAGCACCGGCCCGAGCTGGCCGGTGGGGATGGTGCCGTCCATGCAGATGTAGTCGGAGATGCGGCCGGTGGCGCCGAAGGCGGATTTGCGGCCCTTCCAGATGGCGGCGGATTCCGCCTCGGAGCGCGAGACGCGGATGCTGGTCGGCCGGAAGTCCTTGGCGATCGCCTCGATCCGGGCGAGCATGGCGTCGCACTCGGCCTGCGAGCCCTCGACCTCGATGATCAGCATCGCCTCGGCGTCGCGGGGATAGCCGGCCTTGGCGAAGTCCTCGGTGATGAGGATGGCGTTGCGGTCCATGTACTCGATCGCCACGGGGATGATGCCGGCGGCGATGATCGCGGCGACGCAATCGCCCGCATCCTCGACCTTCGAGAAGCCGACGAGCACCGGCCGCGCCCCCTCGGCGGCCCGAAGGATGCGCACCGTCGCCTCGGTGACGATGCCAAGCTGGCCCTCCGAGCCGCAGACGAGGCCGAGGAGGTCGTAGCCCGCCGCGTCGAGGTGGTCGCCGCCGAGCTCGACCACGGTCCCGTCGTTCATCACCAGGGTGACGCCCAGCAGATTGTTGGTGGTCACGCCGTATTTCAGGCAGTGCGCGCCGCCGGAATTCATGGCGATATTGCCGGCGATGGTGCAGGCGAGCTGACTCGACGGATCGGGCGCGTAGAAGAAGCCCTCGTGGGCCACCGCGCCGGAGATGGCGAGGTTGGTGATGCCGCTCTGCACCCGCGCCACACGGTCGGCGAAGTCGATGTCGAGGATCTTCGTCATCTTGGCGGTGCCGAGGATGATCGCATCCCCCTGCGCGATCGCCCCGCCGGCCAGCGACGTGCCGGCGCCGCGCGGCACCACCCGCACGCCCTGGGCGTGGCAATAGGCCATGACCTTCGACACCTCCTCGGTGGTGGAGGGCAGCACGACGGCGAGCGGCATCTGCCGGTAGGCGGTGAGTCCGTCCGTCTCGAAGGCCCGGCGCTCGTCCTCGGAGACGATCAGCGCCTCCTCCGCCACGAGGGGCGCGAGGCCGGCGAGGATCTCGTCCCGGCGGGCGAGGATCTTGGGATCGGGATCGGGAAAGCGGATCGTCATGGGTGTCCCTCGGTGCGCGAGGTGATCGGGCGTGGCGCCATCATGCACCCCGTCCGGGGGGCGGGGCAACGGTGGGAACCGGGTCATAATCCGGCCACGGCCCGCTCTTAAGCGTCGCAGGCAACGGGGCAATCGTGCGTGACGCCGGAGAGCGCCCCGATGCGATACGGAACGCCATGACCCCCTCGGCCGCGCCCGCCCTCCTCGACGAGACCTTCGCCCCGGCCATCGCCCCCCGCGCGGACGCGGTGCGGCACCTCGGCCTGCGCAGCCTGAACCTCGGCGTCAGCGCCCTGCAGGAGGTGATCGCCGCCTTCGACGGGCCCCTGGGCACCGCCTTCGAGCGGGCGGTGGACGTGATCCTCGGGGTCGAGGGCCGGGTGATCGTCAGCGGCATCGGCAAGAGCGGCCATGTGGGGCGCAAGCTCGCGGCGACGCTCGCCTCCACCGGCACCCATGCCTTCTTCGTCCACCCGACCGAGGCGAGCCACGGCGACCTCGGCATGATCGCCCCGGACGACGTGATCCTCGCCCTGTCCTGGTCGGGCGAGACGGCGGAACTCTCCGACCTCGTGGGCTTCTCCCGCCGCCACTCCATTCCGCTGATCGGCGTGACGCGCAACGCCGCGAGCACGCTCGGCAAGGCCGCCGACGTGGTGCTGGAACTGCCCCGCGTGCGCGAATCCTGCCCGCACGACCTCGCGCCGACCTCCTCCAGCCTGATTCAGCTCGCCCTCGGCGACGCCCTGGCGGTGACGCTGCTGGAGCGGCGGGGCTTCACCTCCGCCCGCTTCCACACTCTCCACCCCGGCGGGACGCTGGCCGCCCGCCTGAAGACCGTGCAGCACCTCATGCACGGCGGCGCGGAGATGCCCCTCGTGACCGAGGACGCGCTGATGTCCGGGGTGCTGATCGAGATGGCCGCCCGCCGCTACGGCTGCGTCGGCGTCACCGGCCCGGACGGGCGCCTTGTCGGCATCGTCACCGACGGCGACCTTCGCCGCCACATGGGCCCGCAGATCCTCGACCTGCCGGTCCACCGGGTCATGACCCGCGACCCGATCACCGTGGAGCCGCACAA
Organism: Methylobacterium aerolatum; assembly: GCF_022179085.1. GTDB lineage: Bacteria > Pseudomonadota > Alphaproteobacteria > Rhizobiales > Beijerinckiaceae > Methylobacterium > Methylobacterium aerolatum. Next base: position 93,496 of record NZ_BPQE01000017.1, on the reverse strand, counting down.
GTTCGCCAGCGCCGCCCTGGAGCTGATGAACCGCAAGCTGATCACGGCGGTCTTCGCCGTGCAGGACGGCAAGCCGGTCGGCATCCTCCACGTCCACGACCTGCTGCGGGCCGGGATCGCCTGAGGCGGCACTCCGTTCGCGCTGAGACGACGCTGTCGTTGCGCGCGCAACGACAGCGGTGTGGCGCGCTCAGAGCCGCGCCAGCAACTCGGCTTTCTTGGCCTGAAACTCCTGATCCGTCAGCACGCCGCGCTTGTGCAGGTCGGCCAAGCGCTCGATCGTCGTGAGCACGTCGTCGGCCCCATGGGACGGGGCGTGCGAAGGCTTCGGCGGCGCCACGGGCGGAGGGACGAAGGCCTTCACCGGCGCGGCTTGAGGCGGCGCACCGTGAGCCGGATCCGCCGGCGCGGCGCGGGCCGGCTCCGGGGACGGGGTGGCCCCACCCTCGACGCGCCGCAGGCGGTCGAGGGCGACGGCGCCCGCCGACCCCGTGAAGGTCAGGAGGCCGTTCGCCTGCGAAACGCCGGAGATCGCGTGATCGCCCGTGTCGTACACCGAGACGCCGGAGCCCTCCTCGATGGCGAGGCGGCGGCTCTCGGGGAAGTAGGCGTAGCGCATCCCGTTCTGCGACCCCGTCGAGGACGGGCGGCCGAGGTCGCCCGGCCACCAGGGTTCGACGCCGCCGGAGTGGCCCGGAGCGGAAAAGCCCTCCGCCGGCAGGCGCGCCGCCAGCTCGGTGCACAGGGCGGCGACCCGGGCGCGCAGCCCGTCATCGAACATGCGGCCGACCATCGTCATGCCGCCCGCACTCCACTGGCCCATCCCGCCGAGATCGGGGTGATCGAACTGCGCCATACGGCCGTAGCCGCGCTCCAGGGCCCGGAGGACGTGTCGCACCGCCTCCAGGCTCACCTCGTGCCGCTCGGCGACCTTCTGCAAGCCGGAGGCTTCGTCCGGCCCCTCGCCGTCGTCCCTCGTTCCGGTTTCACCGAACGGCATCATCGCGGCACTCCGACGGGGCGGGTGGAACGGAAAAGCGGCGCGGGCGGGTTCACTCCGCCTGCGGCGAGAACGGCCCGGCGATCACGAAATCGGTGATCGGCCGGCGGCCGTTCGGCGTCTCCTTGGGGCGCTGCTCCTCGGTGAGGTCGGCCTCGGCCACCTTGCGGCCCACCGCGAAGGCGGCCTCGATCCGATGGTGCTCCGGCAGGCGCAGCACCTCGGGCGCCCGGGCATGGTCGAAACCGGTCATGCCGTGGGCATGCCACCCTTGCCGGACGGCCTGGAGCTGGAAGGCGAGGGACGCGGCGCCGGTATCGAAGGAGTGGCTGTAGGAGGGCTTCAGCTCGTCACCCACCCGCATCCGCGCGTTGGAGACGAGGAAGAGGATCGCGCCGGTACCGGACACCCACTTCTGGTTGCCGGGCACCAGCAGATCGAAGAACGTCTGCCAATGGGCGTCGTCCCTCAGGGCGTAGAGGAAGCGCCAGGGCTGGGAATTGTAGCCGGAGGGCGACCAGCGCGCCGCCTCGATCATGCGCATCAGCTCCGCCTCCGGCACGGCCTCGCCGGTGAAGGCGCGGGGGGAGTGCCGCTCGAGGAAGAGCGGATCGATCGCGTGGTCGGCTTTGCGGGGGTTGGACAACGTCACCGTCTCGATCTCCTTCGCGACCGCCGCCGATTCGGTGCGGCCGGGCGCCCCGCGATCATGCTGCGGCGCGGCACGGGCTGGCAACGGTGCGACGGGCCCTTGGCAGGAACCCGCGCGCGGCGCTCAGCGGATGCGGCCGGGCCGGGCGGGCTCGAAGACGATGCGGCGGTGGAAGGCGCACCAGCTCTTGCCGTCGGACACGGGCGCGCCGCAGCAGATCGCCTGATCGCTCGGCTCACCGATGATGTACTTGCAGACGAAGGCGCCGGACTGGGCGAAGGGCACGCGGAACTCGGGCGAGGGCTCCTTGATGCTCTCGGCTTCGCCGACCTGCGACATGCGGACGAGTTGGTTCATGGGTCGGATTCCGAAGGTCGCCGCGCAGGCTCCCCGTTGGCTACGAGTGAGGAATATCCCGAAACCGTAAAGCGACACTGGGCGACGCGGAGGCGACGCTGGCCGGTGAAGACCGTACGAGGCCGGAATCACGCCGGCGCGGGGATGTCATGGTTCTGTCGTAGCTGGGGTGCAGCGCCGTGAAAACAAGTACGGGTTGCGCCCAGCGCAATTGACCAACGTGGCAAATGCGTAGCTGACCGGTCCATGGGCCGGGCTGCCCTCGCCGTCGCCGCTTCGGCATTGCCCCCGTGCATTGCGCGGCGCCCTGTGATTTGCTGCGCGCGGCTTCACACGGATCGGATCATGGCGCACTCGCCCCTCGTCACCCCCGCCTGGCTCCACGAACGCCTCTCGGCGCCGGACATCGTGGTGCTCGACGCCTCGTGGTACCTGCCCGCCGCCAAGCGCGAGCCGGAGGCGGAATACCGCGCGGCGCACATCCCCGGGGCGATCCGGTTCGACCTCGACGCGATGAGCGACACGGAGTCCCCGCTGCCGCACATGATGCCCCGGCCGGAGGTCTTCGCCTCGCGGATGCGCGCGCTCGGCGTCGGCGACGGGCAGCAGGTCGTGGTCTACGACGGCATGGGCCTGTTCTCGGCCCCCCGCGTCTGGTGGATGCTGAAGACCTTCGGGATGCGCGACGCCCTCGTCCTCGACGGTGGCCTGCCCGCCTGGGTGGCGGCGGGCTACCCGACCGAGGAGGGCGAGGGGAGGACGAGGGAGCGGCGCCACTTCACCGCGCGCCTCGACCGTGGGGCGGTGGCGGATGCCGACGACGTCGCCCGCGCCCTGGCGGGCGAGAGCACGCAGGTGGTCGATGCCCGTTCCGGTCCCCGCTTCCGCGGCGAGGAGGAGGAGCCCCGCCCCGGCGTGCGCCCTGGCCACATGCCGGGGGCGAAGAACCTGCACTACGCCGCGCTCCAGCGGGACGGCCGCCTGAAGAGCCCGGAGGAGTTGGCGGAGGTCTTCGCCGCGGCGGGCGTCGATCCCCGCCGCCCGGTCGTCACCACCTGCGGATCGGGCGTAACGGCGGCGATCATTTCCCTCGCCCTGGAGACGATGGGCCATCCCGCGCGGAGCCTCTACGACGGCTCGTGGGCGGAATGGGGCGCGGACACGGACCGGCCGGTGGAGAGGGGGTGAGAGCGGCGCGAGCCCCTGCCTCACACTGGTAAATGACGGCGGAGTGTCCGTCCGAGCGAGGTCCGCAGGCCGGGACGCGGCGTAGGCGCCCGCGGGTCGTCGATGAGGGAGATGGTGTCGGACTGATAGATGTTTCCGTCCGAGCAGAGAGCGATGAGGCCGATGCTTGCAGCGCCCTTCACCGGTACGGAGAAGCCGAAATTCAGCTCGTCGCTCTTCAGCATCCGGGCTACATCCTCTCGCCCGTTGAAGCTTGCACGGAAGCCGGAAGGATCCTTGAAGGCGTTGAAGACGACGAGCGCCAGCGGACGATGCGGTCCACCGGCACACCAGCCATCGACGATATAATCGCCGTCGGCGCGCTTGATGATGCGGTCAAGATGATACTTCAGCCGTCCGTTTTCCGGTGACGCAATCCGGCGAACCAGGGCGTATTGCGCGATTCGGCCCTCTTCCTCGGCAAGCTTTGTCTGCGCTTCCTGCGCGGAAAGATTCGCGTGATACGAGATGAGATCCGCGAGATCCTCGAAGTCGATCGCGATGGGTTGCTCCGACCGGACGCGATCCATATATTTTTCTGCGTCACGCCGTTTTTACTCGAGTCGCTAGCGACATCGAAGACTGAAACCGTATTGTCCCCATCAATATTTAGCCGGTACTCGCAGTTTGGCCTATTAAACTCGTTTGTGTCGAATTGATATTTTCTGAGAAGCCTGAATAAAAAGGCGTAATCTTCATTCCTCGCGGCGTCCGTATCAAAATAGAGATCCACCGGATCGACGCGCGACACATCGACAACAAATGAGTGGATCGGATACTGATTCTGAATAAAAAATTGGGCCTTCGGCGCATTACCGAATCCTAAATATTTCGACTTTGCAAATACGTTCTTGGATTCTCGGAAATATTCACAAATTTTGACACCTGTGAAAGCTAGCGCTGAACCGGTCGCTTCGATCCGCTCGATCAGACGGATGTAGCAGGATGGGTACACCACGTCGTCGCAATCGAGAAACGCGAGATATCGCGTCTCGAGGCGCGCCATGCCGCGATTGAGCAATTCGGAGCGATGATCGGCATCGTCGTCGAAGTGCTCGTTCGTCGCCGAAACATCCAAGCCAAGCTTTTCATAGACTTGGCACATCGCAACGACGCGCGCGAACTCACCCTCCTCAAGGCTCTGGCACAGGATGCGGGAGCGGACATGGACACCATTCTGTCCAAGCAGGGAGAACAGGGCCTCGTCGAGGAGATCAAGTCTTTGGATAGTGTGAAAGCGCGTAAGCACCGTGACGGCATTCAGGTCCCCGCTCATGGCTCTCACCACCTCATGACCGAAAAATCGAATGCCGAACGATGCTTGCAGACCCTGTCGATAACGGACCGCTCGTATCCGACACGCCACGTCTCGTCAGACAGGTCCGAGGCCGTCGGATCATGAAATCCCAGAGTCCGCATCTGTTCGTCGCAGGACCGCTCCAGCTCTCCGATCCTCCATTTCCATCCCAGAAAACGTCCGCTCCGGAGCATCTGGATCCTGGTCTTGGTGGAGGTGCGGCCGTCGGAAAGATCGTGCAGGAACAAGGAGCTATACGCGACGCGGCAATGCCCGCCGGAGGCCCGAACCCGCCAGGACAAATCGACATCCTCGCAATACATGAAGAGACGTTCGTCGAAGCCTCCCAGATCGATGAAGCGGTTCGGCGCCATCGCGAAGGCTGCACCGGAGCACCACGCGGTCTCTCCAGTCACACAGTCGTAGACCTTGGGATGCTCCTCAGGGAACTGTCGCAGCTCCAAAAGTGTGTCGGACGGTGCGGCCGACCAGGCTAGCAACAACTCGTGGATCGCACGATGATGGAGCATTCCGTCCGGATTCAGCCCCAGATAGAGGTCCGCCCCGGCAGAGAGGGCGATGCTGGCGAGATTGTTGTGCGCCGCGCCAAAACCGATATTTTTCCCGGAAATCGGTGAAGCGATCTGTATATTATTGCAACTTTTGATATTTTTCGCGATCGCATTTAAACTTTCGGTGTAATCCCGCGAATCATTCGCTCGGAATTGGATCGTTACGCTGTCATTACAATCAGACTGATAAGCGATTGATCTAATCAATCGCTCGATCTGAAATATTGAATTTTCATAAATAACGATGCCGACAAATATTTTTGCCACGCCTTAGTGCCTTCGAGGCCGAATTGCCTGCAATAATTTTGCAAACAAGCCTGCTCGAAAGGCAAGAGGACCCTGGATCCCGTCGGACGACCGCTTACGCCGTCCGCACAGCGCGCCGCTTGTCGGCGGCGACCCACTGCATCAGGGCCACCATCACCACGACGGTGCCGACGTAGACCGTGAGTTGCAAAGCCGTGGGGCGGTCGGTGTAGCCGACCAGGGCGTGCAGCACCCGGCCCGGCCAGGAGGATTCCGCGATCAGGGCGGAGCTGTTCCACACGGTCCGGCCAAGCACGTCGATGACGCCCGCATTGGCCAGGAACTGCGCCGCCTGCGCGGCGAGGCCCGCCGCCAGGAAAGTGATCAGCACGCTCGTGACGCTGAAGACGTAGCGCGAGGGGATCGAGGCGAGGCCGAGATAGCTCACGGCCGAAAGGAGCACGCCCGCGCCGACGCCCGCCATGGCACCGAACTGGATGTCGGCCCCCGACGTGCCCGAGGCGACGAGGCCGTAGAGGAACAGCACCAGCTCCGCGCCCTCCCGCAGGATCGCGGCGCCCACGACGATGGAGAGGGCGGCGGCCTCCCGCTGGCCGCTGCGCACGGCCTCCCCGGCGGCCTTCAACTCGCCCGCGAGTTCGCGGCCGTGCTTGCTCATCCAGGTGTTGTGCCAGATCAGCAGCAGCACCGCGACGATCAGCACCGCCGCGTTGAGGATATCCTGCCCGCTGCCCTCGAAGGCGTCGGAGATCCTCTCCGCGAAGAGGGCGACCACGGTCGCCCCCGCCAGCCCACCGGCCACGCCCAGCAGCACCCATCGCATCCGGCCGGGGATGCCCCGCGTCGCCGCGAGGACGATGGAGATGATGAGGCCCGCCTCGATGACCTCGCGGAAGGCGATGACGAAGGCACCGATCATGTTGCGGTCTTCCCGAATTCAGAACATCCCCGCGCGGAGCGGACACGGCCGTGCGCGGGGAACAGGCGGTCGATGACGTCGGTCGCGCGGAACCCGCGCTACCAGATCCAGAACAGCAGCACCCAGTTGGCGACGGAGACCGCCGCCGCGCAGGCGATGCAGGCACAGGCGAGCGCCCGGCGAAGCCCCCCCGCCGAGAGCCCGGCGACCCGCCACGCGAGCCACGCGCTCCACAGGGCGGCCCCGCCGAGGAGGGCGCCGCGGATCTCGGCGACGTAGGGCACCACGAACCCGTCCCCCCGCAGGAAGGTGACGGTGAGGGCCGACAGGCCGAGGAAGACGCCGCACCCGGCGATCGGGATCAGCGTCTGGGTGAGGTGGTGGAAGCGGCGCAGCGAGAAGGGGCCGAGCATCCGGGCCGCGAGGGCCACGAGGGCGGCGAGGCCGAGCCCCAGGATCACCGTGGCGGCGCCGATATAAGCGAGCAGGACGGCCCCATCGAGGAGGGTCATCACGTCGTTCTTGTCGGGGTAGTTCGTCAGGATGAACCAGGGCGCCGAGGCTTCCAGCGGCCACGTGGTGCCACGCTCGATCAGCCACGTCGCCGCCGCCTGCTTCATGTCGAGGAACCATGGGCTCGACGACCACTGAAACGCGCCCACCGCGAGCCCGAGCATCCCGAACAGGATCAGGCTCGTCTGCTCCCAGGAGGGCTGATCGCCCGCGACGTGGACGATCTCGCTGTTGGGCGAGCGCAGCGCGAGGCGGACCGCGCCCCGGTGGCCGGAGCAGCGCCCGCACATGTGGCAGGCCCCGGCGCCGCGCATGGTCTTCACCGGCACGAGGGGCGCGCAGTTGAAGCTGGCCGCGCCCTGGGCGGGCTTGGGCGAGGCGGCCCAGGCCCCACGGTCCACCTGGAAGCTCAGCGGGGCGAGCTTCGACAGCACGGCGAACACGCCGTTGACCGGGCAGAGGTAGCGGCACCACACCCGCTTGTTGCGGCCATAGAGCAGGCCGACGACGATGGCCGCGAGGGTCGAGCCGCCGAGCACCGCGAGCACCGGCTTCGGATAGCCGTAGACGCTCGTCATCTGCCCGTAGACCGTGGTGCCGGCGAAGGCGAGGAAGGGCCAGCCGCTCCACGTGATCCAGCGGGGCACCGCGTAGCCCCGGCTCCAGCGGCTGGCGGCCTCGGTGAGCGCGCCCTCGGGGCAGAACACCCCGCACCACACCCGGCCGACGAGGACCATGCTCACCAGCACGAAGGGCCACCAGATGCCCCAGAAGGCGAATTGCGCGGCCAGCGTCAGGTTGGTCCAGAGGTGCTGCGTGTTGTCGGGCAGGGGCAGGAAGGCCGGGACCGCCACGAGCACGGCATAGACCGCCACCACGGCCCACTGCACCGCGCGGATGGCGCCGGCATGGGCGCGCAGCCAATCCCCCAGGCGGGCCACCCGCACGTCGAGGGCCGAACGGCGCGGCAGGGCCGACTCGAGGCCGGGGGCGTGGGTCGCCAGGGTTGAGCCTCCGCTCATGGGCCGGTCACGCGGGCGGTCATTTGGCGACGATCTTGGCCTTCGCCTCCGGGTGGAAGTCGTCGAAGACGTCGTAGGTGCCCGGATCGACGGTGCGGAAGACGATCGCCGACGTGGAGCCGGCCGCGAGCGCCTTCTCCCGCTTCAGTTCGAGGCTTTCGAACTCCACCGGCGACTGGCCGGTGTTGGAGATCTCCAGCTTGAAGCGGGCGTTGGCCGGGACCTCGATCACCGCCGGGACGATGACGCCGTCCCGCATCTCCACCTTGATCACCGGCATGTCGTCGGCGCGCGCGACCGCGCCGAGGGAGAGCAGGAGGAGGGCGGAGAGGGAGAGGCGCGAGATCACGGGCGGTGTCCGTTCGTTGCGATGCGGTCCTCGCGGAGGCGGGATCAGTAGGAGCCCTTCTTGCCGGTGCCGGCGAAGGTGAAGTCCTGGGTCACGTCGAAGGGCTCGAACCAGGGACCGACGCCGGTCTCCTTGTCGACGTGGCGGCCGAAATGGCTGCCCTTGCCCGGCGGCGCGACCGTGACGGTGATGCGGTAGCGGCCGGGGCCCGAGAGCTTGACGTTATCGCCGTAATGCGGCCCGTCGTTGGCGACCATCGGCATCAACATGCCGGTGACCTTCTGGTCGGTGGGCTTGTCGCCGTCGAGCTTCACCAGGGTGAAGCGCACGTCGAGGGACGGCACGAAGTCGCCCTCGGCGAAACCGTTGCGGTTGTCCTTCGCGGCGCGAATATCGGTTTCGAGGTGGATGTCCGACTGGGCGGCCGGGCGCATCATGTCCGGCGGGTCCATCTCGATGGGCTGGAGGTAGACCGCCGCCACCTCCAGGCCGTTCTTGTTCACGTGCGGCCCGATCGGCACTTCCTTGGCCACGGCCAGGGAGACGCCCAGCGACAGGGCCGGGACGGCGAGGGCGAAAGCGAGACGTGGGGGAACGGTGGCGCGCATGGCTTCGCCACATAAGCCGGTTCAGCCGAACTTCAAAGACCCACTGCGCCACTATCAAATCATAACAGTTCTAAAGAAGAGCGCTGCGCAAGATGTTCCCATGCACAGATTGGAATTGCTCAATACTTTCCGTCTAGCGAAGCTGTGAATAGCCAAGCCGGCACGCCCGTGGCACGCGGTCACTGACCCCGCCTGCCTGCCAGTCGTGTCCTCGAACCGTCATGGGACTGTCGCGACGATGCGACGATGGTGGCCCCGATTGGGGATACCGGCGGGCGCCGCTTGCCGCGCGGCGCCGTCGCGGCTAGGGATGAGGAATATAGCAGTTGCTATATTCGTGTGGACGATCGTGTGTCGGGGGAGCGGGCATCGTGCGGACCCGTAAGGTAAAGAGGAACGCGACGGCCGGCCTGTGCCGCGACCTGATTCTCGCCAGCCTCCTCGTCGCCGGTCTGCCCGAGGCCGCCGCCGCCGGCGATCCGGCCACGCGGAGCGCGGATCCCGCATTGTCCTTCACCGATTGGTCCGGGGGCTATCTCGTCCTGGAGGGCAGCGCCGGCGGATCCTACGGGCAGTACACGTTCGGCCCGTCCACCGTGGGCGGGCGCCCTGTGCCGAATTTCACGAGCGGCGATTCGACGGGACGGAGCGACCGGGGCCGCGACGCGACCACGGCGGTGGGCGGGGTGGCCGGCGGCTGGAACTGGCAGACGGGCCCCTGGCTCTACGGGGTGGAGGCCGCCCTCGACGCCGCCAACCTCAAGCGGCCGGTCCCCTCGACGATCGGCGGCTTCGGCACCGAGGGCATCGATCCGGCCTTCGACCTGATCCGCGTCAAGACCGACGTCTACGGCACCCTGAGGGCGCGGCTCGGCTACAGCTTCGAGCGCTACCTCGTCTACGCCACCTTCGGCCTCGCCGGGGCCAACGCGCGGGTGATCGGCACCTATCCCGATCCCGGCCCGGGTGCCGTCGCCACCGCGAAGGCCAGCCTCGGCTATCTCGGCTTCACCCTGGGCGCGGGCGTGCAATACGCGCTCACCGACTCCCTCGCCCTGGGGATCGACTACCGCTACAGCGATCTCGGCGAAGGCCGCCGGTTCTCGCTGGGCGCCGTGCCGGGCCTCGGGCCGGCGGTGAGCCGGGCGAGCTTCACCTCCAACCAGATGTTCCTGCGGCTCCTGTGGTTTCCGGGCGGCCTGGGCGTGCCGCCGGACCCGGCGGAGGCCGCGCCGCACGATCCCGACACCGCCACGTCGGACCGCTTCTCCCTGCACGGGCAGACCACCCTCATCGCCCAGGGCGTGCCGGGCTTCCGCTCGCCCTATCAGGGCGACCAGAGCCTGATTCCGCACCAAGCCCGCCAGACCACGACGGCGACGATCTTCCTCGGCTTCAAGCTCGCGGAGGGGACGGAACTCTACTACAACCCGGAATTCAGCCAGGGCTTCGGCCTGTCGCGGACGCTCGGCGTCGCGGGCTTCGTCAACGGCGAGGCGCAGAAGGCCGGCGCCCCGTTCCCGAAGCTGCGCTCCAACCGCTACTACATCAAGCAGACCTTCGGGCTCGGCGGCGAGACCGTCGAGGTGCCGGACGGGCCGAACCAAGTGGCGACCCGCTACGATGCGGAGCGGATCACCCTCATCGCCGGCAAGTTCGCGCTCGGCGACTTCTTCGACGGCAACGTCTACGCCCACGACCCGCGGGTGGACTTCTTCAACTGGTCCCTCTGGGCCGCCTCGGCCTGGGACTTCCCGGCGAACCTCCCCGGCTTCACGCAAGGCGTCTACGCCGAGTACAACCGGCCGGAATTTGCCATCCGCGCCGCCTACACTCAGGTGCCGAAGGAGCCCTCCAGCGACGTCCTCGACCCGCGCGTGTTCCGCCGGGCCGGGTTCAACATCGAGTTCGAGGAGCGGCACGTCCTCCCGGTCCTCGACCAGCCGGGCAAGGTGCGCATCGGCTTCTTCTCGAACGAGGGCACGTCCGCGAACTACCGGGACGTGGTGACGCTCACGCAAGCGGGCGCCTTCGCCGACATCAACGAAGCCGTGGCCGCCACCCGCCGCCCCCGGCGCAAGAGCGGCGGCTACATCAACCTGGAACAGGCCCTGACGCCGGAACTCGGCCTCTTCGCCCGCGCCAGCGTGGGCGACGGACGCACCGAGAACATCTCCTTCACCGACATCGACCGGAGCTTCTCCGGCGGCCTCTCCCTCAAGGGCGCCGCCTGGAACAGGCCGGACGACACGGTGGGCCTGGGCGCCGCCCTCAACGGGCTCTCGCCCTCCCACCGCGCCGCCTTCGCCAACGGCTACTACGGACTGCTGATCGGGGACGGGCAGCTCCGCTACGGCACCGAGCGGGCGGTCGAGACCTACTACGCCCTCAACCTCACGAAGTTCGTGACCCTGACCTTCGACTACCAGTTCATCGACAATCCCGGATACAACCGCGACCGCGGGCCGGCGCACTTCTTCGCGTCGCGGTTGCACGCGGATTTCTGAGGGCACCGCGCTTTCTTGCGCGGGACTCCGTCTGCCGTGACAGGAGCGGGATCCGCTGTCATCATGACGATCTGGGTGACCGGTCGGGAGATGAGGGCGGCGATGTCTCAGCGCCGAACTATCCAGGTGGCAGAGGACGGGGTGATGAGCCTTCCCGCCGATATTCGCCGCCTCCTCGGACTGAGTGGCGCCGGACGGATCGTCCTGACGCAGGACGAGACCGGCATTCATCTGACAACCGCCGAGCACACGCTTCAGCGTGTGAGAGCGCTCGCCGCACCCTTCCGGAGAAGATCGGGGTCGGTCGTGGACGACTTCATCGCCGAGCGGCGCTCCGAGGCCGCCGAGGAGTAGGGGACGATCCGTGTCAGGTCCCGTGCTCGATGCCTCGGCCGTGCTCGCCGTCATCTTCGATGAGGTCGGAGCCGACCGCGTTGCAGCCTACATCCCAGGCGCCGGGATTTCAGCCGTCAATCTGGCCGAAGTCCTGGCCAAGCTCCTCGACCTCGGAATGCCGGAGGCGACGATCGTGGCGATTCTCGAGGACCTGCAACTCGCCGTCATTTCGTTCGATGAGGCCCATGCTCAGAAGGCGTCGCGTCTTCGTCCCGTCACCCGTGCCGTCGGCCTATCCCTCGGCGACCGCGCCTGCCTTGCAACCGCCGCCTTGCGGGGCACGGCGGCACTCAGCGCCGATAGGGCCTGGGCGCGCCTTCCGCGGGAGATCGGTATCGAAATCGAACTGCTTCGCTAAGCCGTCTATCGATCCTCTACCTCCGGAACCGTCCCCCCGAAAACCTCCTCGAACGCCGCGCGGAGCTGCATGTCGACCTCGGCGAGGCTCACCGGCAGGCCGAGGTCCACGAGGCTCGTGACCCCATGGTCGCGCACGCCGCAGGGGACGATGCCGGCGAAGTGGGCGAGGTCCGGGTCCACGTTGAGGCTGATGCCGTGGAAGCTCACCCAGCGGCGCACGCGGATGCCGATGGCGGCGATCTTGTCCTCGGCGCCCCCGCCCTTCTCCGGGCGGCGCACCCAGACGCCGACCCGGTCCTCCCGCCGCTCGGCGCGGACGTTGAAGGCATCGAGGGTCGCGATCAGCCATGCCTCCAGGCTCGCCACGTAGGCCCGCAGGTCGGCCCGGCGGCGGGAGAGATCCAGCAGGACGTAGGCCACCCGCTGGCCGGGGCCGTGATAGGTGTACTGCCCGCCCCGGCCCGAAGGGTGGACGGGAAAGCGCCCGGGCGCGACGAGATCCTCCGCCCGGGCGGAGGTGCCCGCCGTGTAGAGGGGCGGATGCTCCAGCAGCCACACGCATTCGGGCGCCCGCCCGGCGGCGATCTCCGCCGCCCGCGCCTCCATCCAGGCGACCGCCTCCCCGTAGTCCACGAGGCCCTCGCTTACGCGCCAAGCCACCGGCGGCGAGCCGGGCCGGGGCAGGAAGGCATCGGGCGAGACCGCGAGGCGGGTGGCGTTTACCAAGACTTCACCATCGAGCGAGGATGGTCTCATGACCATCCCGGGGGATGCTGGCAAGGCAGGTCGCACAGGTGGGCGTGTTCGAGACGTTGAAGGTCGATCTGACGGTGGTTCTCGGGCGGACCCGGATGCCGCTGCACATGCTCCTGCGCATGGGCCGCGGCGCGGTGATCGCGCTCGATGCCTCCGAGGCCGACATGGTCGAGATCCTGGCGAACGACCATCCCGTCGCCCGGGGGCAGATCGTCGTCACCGGCGACCGCATCTCGGTGGAGGTGACCGAGCTGATCCGCAAGGAAGCCTCCATCGTCGATCCCACCGTCACCATCGGCGAGGGAGCCGCCGCCATCCTGGATGCCGGCTCCCTGTCGGCGTGAACGGAAACGGCGACGGGTGGCTTGTCGGCGCGGGAGCGATCTGTTATCGCCTGCCGCGCCGGACGAAACGGCGCCCCACGGGGCGCTCGGGGACGGTTTCGGACCGTCGTCAACGACGTCCAATGCGGCCATGGCGGAATTGGTAGACGCGCTAGCTTGAGGTGCTAGTCCCGCGAGGGGTGGAGGTTCGAGTCCTCTTGGCCGCACCAACCTGATCCCGACCCGACGAGGGGGATCGGTTCGTGCCTCAAACATCACGATGTAACGGTGGCGCGACGACGATGCCCGCGGGGCATCGCACGGGCCACGTCGCCGGCTCGTCCGCCGGGATCGCGCGGCGCCCGCGGGCGACGGGAAGAGATGGCCGGGCCACGGCGTTCACGGGGAACCAAGGGCTGCCACGCCGGTCGACGTCTCACACACAAAGCGGCGCCAGCCGGGATCGGACGAACCGTCGGGGGGCGTAGACCAATGCCGCGCTACTTCTTTCACACGCATATCGGCGACGACGTGATCCTCGATCCCGACGGCCGGGAACTCGACGATGCGGACGCCGCGTGGGAGGCGACGCGGACCCTGGCCCTGCAACTCCTCCAGGGCGCCGACGCCGATCCGGACCTGATCCGGGCCGTCCTCTACGTCACCGACGACTCCCAGGATGTCGTCCTGGAATTTCCCCTCTCGGAAGCCCTGATCGCCGATCCGCCGGACCGGTCGGGCAACGGCACGCTGCACTGAGTCACCGGATGCGGAGGCGGGGGAATCCCCGGCCGCCCAGACAGGACGTCGGCCGACGTGGCTGCTGCTTCGCGAGGCAACGACAAGTGTTGCGGCGCAAATGCCCCGACCCGCGCACGCCCTCGAAGCTATAAGGGCCGCGCAAGTCGCCCTCGAAGCCCCATCGTTTCTGATCCGTCGACGGGCGGGACCTCTCCGGGGGACACCACACAATCTTCGCTTCGGCTCGCAAGAACGGCTCCACATGTGCGCCGGGCTTTCCGCAACGGTGCAAAAGTGGTGGGTTTTGAAATCCTTGAGCAAATACCACTTGATTTCGCAATAACAGTACTGCACTGTTTGACTAGGTCGCCGGTTCGAAACGCGGCGCCCCGCGCCGCCACGGCGCGATTGTCAACTCCGACCATTCGAGATCATCCTGTCCATGCGCCACCCTCGCGTGCGGCGTCCGTTCATCGTCGAGTCCCGGGGAACCGGTCGCGACGGTGGTTCCATCGCGATCCCCAAGCGGATCCAGCCGGCCTCCGATGCCGCGGCGAAGCCCGCCGCGCGGGCCAGCGCCCCCCTCTTCGATCCCTGGGCGGCGGTGACCGCGCCGCCGGAGCCGATCACGGCCCCGCGGCGCATCCTGCCGAACCTGCTCGTGCCCGATGAGCCGGCACCGGTGGATGCCGACGCCGAGACGGCGCCCCCCGCAGAGACGCGCCTGCCTCGCGTGCGGCGGGTAAAGCCGCGGGCAGCGAGCCCGGCCCCGGCGGCGATCCAGAAGCCCGCGCTGGCCAGCCCGATCGCCTTCCCGCCCGCCGCCCCGCCCCCTGCGCCGGTGGCGACCCCCGCGCCGGCGCAATCCGCGCGGACCGAGTTGCCCTCGGGCTCGGCGGCCCGGCCCACGTCGCGCCTGGAGCGGGGAAATCGTGCCTCGCTGCCGGCTGGTCAGCGCTGGAAGGCCCGCCTACCCCGCGCCTGCTGGTAACAGCACGTTGAGCGAACCGGGATCATCCCACCGATAAGGTGTGATGGCGCACATGAGCGGGACAAATGGTCCCGCGCGCGGATCATTGGTGCACAACCCAAGTTGTCGGGGTCCCAGGGCAGCGCATGACCGCCGCCCCCGACAGGATCCCCGCCCATGAAGCAACTTCTCCTCGCCGCCGGCCTCCTCGCCGCCGTGTCCGCTCCGGCCTTCGCCCAAGCGACGGTGGTCGAGACCCCGACGTCCTCCACGGTCGTGGTGCCGCCCGGCGCACCGGGCGTCGAGACGCGCCAGATCGGCTCCACCGGTGCTCCGGGCGCCGCGACCTACTCCCCGACCGGCCGCGCCGCGGACGGGATCGCCACCGACTCGGCGGCGGCCGGCAACGAGGATCAGCCCTCCCGCATCGGTTCGGGCAGCAGCGGCGGCGGCAAGTAACCGTCGGCGATTAACCGGTGAAGCGCCCTACCCCAGCCCCGTGAGGCGACGGGCCGGTCCCCTCGACGGGAGCCGGCCCGGTCACCATGGCGGAGCCCGATCGTCAGGTGGTCGGCAGCCTCAGGATCTTCGGGCGCCAGATGCCGAGGGCGACGTTGACCGCCGCCACCGCGAGCAGGAGCCACAGGGTGTTGCGCTCGGGCCCGATCGTCGTCGCCAGCGTCGCCGGGTCGAGGCGCCCGGCGAGCGCGGCGGCGCTTCGCTCGGCCTCCCGCTGCATCGGGCCCTGGATGTAGACGAACCCGCCCTCGAACATCAGCACGCCGGTGGCGAGCTTGATCCAGGCCCAGCCGGCCTCCCGGAAGCCCCGATGAACCGCCATCGAGAGCAGCCCGGCCACCAGCACGAGGGCCAAGGAGGGCAGGAAGATCCAAGTCGCGATGGCGCCCATCGCGCCGCGCATCAGGGCATAGCCCTGAAGCGAGGCGGGCGGCGGCAGGCTCGCGAACAGCACGAGAAGGGCGGCCATCGCTCCCATCAGGCCGATGGAGCCCATCGTGTGGAGGAACTTGAGCAACCGCCGCATGGGTACCCCCCGGCCGATTCCGGGACCGGTCCGCCTCTCTCCGTGGCGCGGCTCGCGCGGAGCGGACGGGCGGATCCGGTCACGCGGCCAGGATGCCGGACGAGCCCGCCGCCGGGCAAGTCCGGCCTCGTCGCAGGTTGACCCTGCCGGGACGGATCGTGTCTTGGCGTTGTAGGTTGGCCGCGTGCTTTGCCGTGGTCACGCTGGAGAAGAAGTCACCGTGCTGCCGACCGAGATCGTCGTCCTCGCCGCCGCAATCGTGCTGCTCGTCGTCCACATCCAGATCCAGGCCTTCGCCGTCACGAAGGAGCGGGGCAGGGAATGGAACATGGGCGCGCGCGACGGGCAGGAGCCGCCGCTCGGCCCCCTCGCCGGGCGGGCGCAGCGGGCGCTCGACAACTACAAGGAGACATGGCCCGCCCTCATCGCCCTGGCCCTGGCGCTCGCCGCCACCGGCCGTACGGGCGGCGTCGGCGCGGCGGGGGCCTGGATCTGGCTCGCGGCACGCATCGTCTACCTGCCCCTCTACCTCACCGGCGTGAAGGGCTGGCGGACCTTCGCCTACGTGGTCTCCATGGCGGGGCTCACCATGATGCTGGTGCGCCTGTTCACGGGCGGCTGACGAAAACACCGCCGCGCGCGCGCTCCGGCAAGCGACTTGCCTCAGGTCCCTCAACGGTGTCCCTGGGGGTGCGATGGACCTTTCGACGATCGAGACGGTGATGCGGCCCGGCGACCGGGGGGATCTTCCGCCCTGGCGGGCGGGCGATGCCTGGCTCGGAGGCGGGACGTGGCTGTTCTCGGAGCCGCAGCCGGACCTGCGGCGGCTCGTGGACCTCGCCTCCCTCGGCTGGCCCCCGCACCGCCTCGCGGAGGACGGCCTCACCCTCGCGGCCACCTGCACGCTCGGCACGCTGGAGGCCCTCGATTGGCCCGCCGCCTGGCGCGCCGCCCCGGTGGTCGGGCTGTGCTGCCGGGCGCTCCTCGGCTCCTTCAAGATCCGCCACGTCGCGACGGTGGGCGGCAACCTCTGCCTCGCCCTGCCGGCGGGGCCGATGATCGCGCTCGCCGTGGCGATGGAGGGAACCTGCCTCCTCTGGACCCCGGACGGGGGCGAGCGGACCCTGCCCGCCCGCGAGGTCGTCCTCGGCCCCCAGCGCACGGCGCTGGCCCCCGGCGAGATCCTGCGCAGCCTGCACCTGCCCGCCGCCGCCCTGGCCCGCCGGGCCGCCTTCCGCCGGGCGAGCCTCAGCCCCGGCGGGCGCTCCGGCGCCCTGCTCATCGGCACGCTGGCCGGGGACGGCGCCTTCCGCCTCACCGTGACCGCCTCGGTGCGGCGCCCGGTCCACCTCGACTTTCCGGACCTGCCCGACCGGGACGGCCTGCGCCGCGCCCTCGACGCGGCGATCCCCGACAGCCTCGTCTACGACGACGTCCACGGCCATCCGGACTGGCGGCGTCACATGACCCGGCATCTCGCGGACGAGATCCGGCACGAACTGGCGGAGGCAGGCGCATGAGGCTCACCGTCAACGGCTCGCCCCAGGAGATCGCGATCCGCCCCGGCCAATGCCTGCGCACCGCCCTGCGGGCGGGCGGCTGGTTCGGCGTCAAGAAAGGCTGCGACGCGGGCGATTGCGGCGCCTGCACGGTCCACCTCGACGGCGAGCCGGTCCATTCCTGCCTCGTCCCGGCCTTCCGGGCCGAGGGGCGCAGCGTCACGACGATCGAGGGCCTGTCCGGCCCCTGCCGCCCGGGCGACGGCCCCCGCGCCGAGCACCCGATGCAGGCGGCCTTCCTCGCCGCGCGCGGGTTTCAGTGCGGCTTCTGCACGCCGGGCCAGATCATGACCGCCGCCGCCCTCGACCAGGGCCGCCGGGCCGACCTCGGGGAGGCCCTCAAGGGCAACCTGTGCCGCTGCACCGGCTACCGGGCGATCCGCGAGGCGGTGGCGGGATCCGGCGACCCGGCCGACGACGGCCTGCCCGCCCCCGCCGCCCCCCTCGTCGTCGCGGGCGCGGCCCGCTTCACCTTCGACGTGCCGGAGACCGGGCTGCTGCACCTCAAGGTCCTGCGCTCGCCCCACGCCCATGCCCACATCCTGGCGATCGACACCGGCCCGGCCCTGGCGGTCCCCGGCGTCGTCGCCGTGCTGACTCACGCGGACGCGCCGCCGGGGCGCTTCTCCACAGGGCGGCACGAGGACCCGCGCGACGACGCCGCCGACACACGGGTGCTCGATCCGGTGCTGCGCTTCGTCGGCCAGCGGGTGGCGGCGGTGGTGGCGGAGACGGAGGCCGCCGCCGAGGCGGGCACCCGGGCGCTCATCGTGGCCTACGAGGTTCACCCCGCCCTCCTGGACGCCGACCGCGCCCTGGAGCCGGAGGCGCCGCAGGTCCACGAGGGCGGCAACCTCGCGGCGGAGGTGCACGGCGAGGTCGGGGACGTGGCCGCCGGCCTGCGGCAGGCGGACCTCACCTACACGGAGGAGTTTCGCTCGCAGCGCCTGCAGCACGTCGCCCTGGAGACCCACGGCTGCCTCGGCTGGCGGGACGAGGCGGGCCGCCTCACCCTCCGCTCCAGCACCCAGGTGCCCTTCCTCACGCGGGATGCCCTCTGCACCCTGTTCGGCCTCGACCGCGCCCAGGTGAGGGTGCTGTGCGGGCGCGTGGGCGGCGGATTCGGCGGCAAGCAGGAGATGCTGACCGAGGATTTGGTGGCGCTCGCCGTTCTGAAGACCGGCCGGCCGGTGCAATGGGAGATGACCCGCCAGGAGCAGTTCATCGCCACCACCACCCGCCATCCCATGCGGGTGCGGGTGACGGTGGGCGCCAAGGCCGACGGGCGCCTCACGGCGCTGTCCCTCGACGTGCTCTCGGAGACGGGCGCCTACGGCAACCACGCGGGCGGCGTGCTTCACCACGGCTGCAACGAGGTGCTGGCGGCCTATGCCTGCCCGAACAAGCGGGTCGACGGCCGCGCCGTCTTCACCCACACCGTCCCGGCGGGGGCCTTTCGCGGCTACGGCCTCAGCCAGACGATCTTCGCCCTCGAATCCGCCCTCGACGAGGTGGCCCGGCGCCTCGGCATCGATCCCTTCGCTCTCCGCCGGATGAACGCGGTGCGCCCCGGCGACCCGCTGGTCGCCCACAGCCTGACGCCGCACGACGTGGAGTTCGGCAGCTACGGCCTCGACCAGTGCCTCACCCTCGCCCAGGACGCGCTCGCCGCCGATCCCGGCCCCGCCGCAGAGCCCGGCTGGCGGGCGGGAACGGGCATGGCGATGGCCATGATCGACACGACGCCGCCAGGCGGGCACTTCGCCGACGCACGCGTCAGCCTCCGGGCCGACGGATCGTACCTCGTCGAGGTCGGCACCGCCGAGTTCGGCAACGGCACGGCCACGGTCCACCGGCAGATCGCGGCGCAGACCCTCGCCGTCGCCCCGGAGCGCGTGTCGGTCGCGGGCGCGGATACGGACGCGGTCGGGCACGATACCGGCGCCTACGGCTCCACGGGGACGGTGGTGGCGGGCATGGCCGTCCTGCGGGCGGCCCAGGCCCTCGCCGGGACGATCCTGGCCCTCGCGGCCGGACGCCAAGGTATGGCACCCGAGATGTGCCGCCTCGCGGGAGACATGGTGGACACCCCCGCCGGGCCCGTGCCCCTCGCGGCGCTCGCCCCCCTCTCGTCCGAGGGCCGGGCGGAGGGCAGCCCGCGCTCCGTCGCCTTCAACGTCCACGCCGTCCGGGTGGCGGTCCATCCGGTGAGCGGCGAGGTGCGGATCCTGCGCAGCGTCCACGCCGCCGACGCGGGCACCGTCCTCAATCCCGGACAGTGCCGGGGGCAGGTGGAGGGCGGGGTGGCCCAGGCCATCGGCGCCGCGCTCTACGAGGATGTCCGCATCGGCCCCACGGGCGAGGTCGAGACGCAGACCCTGCGCAACTACCACATCCCCGCCTGCGCCGACGTGCCGGACACGCAGGTGCTCTTCGCGGACACCCACGACCGGTTCGGGCCGCTCGGCGCCAAGCCGATGAGCGAATCGCCCTTCAATCCGGTGGCGGCGGCCCTCGGCAACGCCATCCGCGACGCCACCGGCGCCCGGCTCACGGCGACGCCCTTCGCCCCCGACCGCATCTTCCGCGCGGTGGCGGCGGCCTGCGGGGAGACCGGGTGAGGGTTCGCGTGACGGGGTGATCGGGAGTTGGTGTCAATCGAGGGAGGCCGCCCCCACTCGCGCCGTCATTCCGAAAGTCTGGCCGGGAATATGGCCCTCCCTCATCGCGACCTCATCCTGAGGCGCCGGAGCGCAGCGGAGGCCTCGAAGGAGCCCTCCAGGGATCGCGGAGCCTTCTGGAGCCCTCCTTCGAGGCTGCTCCGCCGCACCTCAGTGTCTGGCCGGAAAGGTCGTTGTCCCCTCCGTCTTTGCGAGCGGAGCGAAGCAATCCAGGGATGCGCCACGGTCGGAATCGGCCCGCTGCCCTGGATTGCTTCGCTCCGCTCGCAAGGACGAGGAAGGCTTCATGGGCCGCCAGGACCTTCTCGGCCAGGCTCTCAGGATGAGGGGGTTTGAGGGGACGGAGGGGCTTTCCGGCCAGCTTCTCAGGTGCCGCCGCGAAGCGGTAGCCTCAAGGGAGGATGGGGAGGCGGCATCTCGAACCGACCCGGCCGGTCGGGGCGCTATACCGCCGCCCCTTCCACCAGGATTTCGCGCTTGCCGGCATGGTTGGCCGGGCCGACGAGGCCCTCCGTCTCCATGCGCTCCATGAGCGAGGCGGCGCGGTTGTAGCCGATCTGGAGGCGGCGCTGGATGTAGCTGGTGGAGGCCTTCTGGTCCCGCAGCACCACCTGGACGGCTTGATCGTACAGGTCGCCGCCGGCCTCGCCGAAGGCCCCGGCATCGAACACCGCGCCGTCGATCTCGAGGTCGGCCGAGCCCGCCGCCCCCTTGCCCTTGGCCCCCTTCTCGGGCGCGCCCTCCTCGTCGTCGGCGGTGACGGCGTCGAGGTAGCTCGGGCGGCCCTGGCGCTTGAGGTGGGCGACCACGCTCTCGACCTCGCTGTCGGAGCAGAACGGGCCGTGGACGCGCGTGGTGCGCCCGCCGCCGGCCATGAACAGCATGTCGCCCTGGCCGAGCAGTTGCTCCGCGCCCATCTCGCCGAGGATCGTGCGGCTGTCGATCTTGCTCGTCACCTGGAAGCTGATCCGGGTCGGGAAGTTCGCCTTGATCGTGCCGGTGATCACGTCCACCGACGGGCGCTGCGTGGCCATGATCAGGTGGATGCCCGCCGCCCGCGCCATCTGCGCGAGGCGCTGGATGGCGCCCTCGATGTCCTTGCCCGCCACCATCATCAGGTCGGCCATCTCGTCGACCACGATCACGATGTAGGGCAGGGCCGAAAGGTCCATCTCCTCGTCCTCGTAGACCGCCTCGCCCGTCTGCCGGTCGAACCCGGTCTGGACGGTCCGCGTCAGCACCTCGCCGCGGGCGGCCGCCTCGGCCACGCGGGCGTTGTAGCCGTCGATGTTGCGGACCGCGATCTTGGCCATCTTCTTGTAGCGCTCCTCCATCTCGCGCACGGCCCACTTGAGGGCGATCACCGCCTTCTTCGGGTCCGTCACGACGGGGGAGAGGAGGTGCGGGATGCCGTCGTAGACCGACAGTTCCAGCATCTTCGGATCGACCATGATCAGGCGGCACTCCTCCGGCTTCAGCCGGTAGAGCAAGCTGAGGATCATCGTGTTGATGGCCACCGACTTGCCCGATCCGGTGGTGCCGGCCACCAGCAGGTGCGGCATCCGGGCGAGGTCGGCGATGATCGGCTCGCCGCCGATGTTCTTGCCGAGGCACAGCGCCAGCTTGTGCTTACTGTCGACGAAGTCCTCCGAGGCGAGGAGCTCGCGCAGGAAAACCATCTCCCGGCGGGTGTTGGGCAATTCGATGCCGATGGCGTTGCGCCCCGGCACGACGGCCACGCGGGCCGACACCGCCGACATGGAGCGGGCGATGTCGTCGGCCAGGGCGATGACGCGGCTCGACTTGGTGCCCGGCGCGGGCTCCAGCTCGTAGAGCGTGACGACCGGGCCCGGCCGCACGGCCAGGATGTCGCCGCGTACGCCGAAATCGCCGAGCGTCGCTTCAAGCAGGGTGGCGTTCTGCTCTAGGGCATCCGCCGACATCTGGCTCGCCTGCGACGGGCCGCGGGGCTCCGCCAGGAGGTCGAGGGCGGGCAACTCGTAGGCGTGCGGCTCGCGCGACGAAGGGGCTGCCGGGCGACGGGCGGGGGCCGGACCCGCCGGCGGGGCGGCGACCCGCGACGGGGCGGGAGCGGCCACGAAGGGCGCCGCCGGAGCGGACACCTCGGAATCGTCGAACGCCTCGCCCTCGTCCTCGTCGTGCAGGATCGGCGATGTCATCTCCGGCGCGGTGCGGGGTGGCGCATCGAAGGACGGTTCCCGCCGCTTCGCTGCGTTCGGCTCTGCGGCGGGCCGATGATCCGCCCACGGCACGTCGCCATCCGAGAAGGCCCGCCGGGCGGCGAGCGCCGGGGAGGCGCCATCGAACTCCTCGGCCTTGCCGCCGCGCCACGTCTCCACCCGCTCGGCCACGGAGGCTCGGGCGCGCATCAACCCCTGCGCCACGGCGCCGATGCCGACGAGGCCGAGGCCGGGCTCGCCGCCGTCGTCCTCGCGCTCGTCCCGGCTCCGGTCGGGCAGGCGCCGGGCCGGATAGGGCTCCTCGGGCAGCTCCTCCTCGACGGCGGCGAAGCGGCAGGCGCCCGTAAGGCAGACGATGGCGATGGCCGCGTAGAGGAGGCCCGCCAGGAGGGCGAGGCCGGAGAACACCGAACCGAGCATCCCCTTTGCGACGGACAGGAGGCCGTCCCCGGCGACGCCGCCGAGGCCGGTGGGCAGGGGCCAGCGGGCCGTGGGCGGCAGGGCGCTCGCCACCGCGCTCGCGGCACAGAACCCGATGATCCACAGGGCGATCCGCGCCCCGCCGCCGGGCAGGTCGCGCTCGCGCATCAGCCGCACGCCCCACAGGACCGGCGGCAGCACGAAGGCCAGGGAGCCGAGGCCGAGCATCTGCATGGCGAGGTCGGAGACCACCGCGCCGGGTTGCCCCAGGACGTTGTGCGCCCGGTGCTCGGTGGCGTGGTTCAGGCTCGGATCGTCGATCGACCACGTGGCCAGCGCCACCGTCAGGGCGATGGCCGCCGTAAAGAGCACGAGGCCGCCGAGCTCCGTCAGACGCTTGCCCAGGAACGGGCGCACGCCGTCGACGAAGGTCTCATAGGGCGATGCGGGACGGCGGAGCGAGCGCATGCGGGACCGGACGCGAAACCTAGGGACTCGCCGCTGACGCTGGCAGACAGCCCTTAACGACCGGCTAAGGTTGAGAAAGGCTTGCGGGGATGGGGCGGGGCTTCGGAACGGCCCCGGGCGTGCAAACCCGGTCCCGTTGTGGCACATCCGGCCCATGAATATCGACGGCCGGCCCTATCGCACCATCTTCCCCGATGCCGACGGCGTCAGCGTCCAGGTGATCGACCAGACGCGGCTGCCCTTCGCCTTCGACCTGAAGCGGCTGGCCACCCTCGACGATGCGGCGGTGGCGATCCGCACCATGATCGTGCGCGGCGCCCCGCTGATCGGTGTCACGGCCGCCTACGGGCTGGCGCTGGGCCTGCGCGAGGATGCTTCGACGGAGGGCCTGGAGCGGGCCTGCGCGACGCTCGCCGCCACGCGGCCCACCGCGATCAACCTGCGCTGGGCGCTGGACCGGGTGGCCGCCATCGTCCGTCCCCTCGCGCAGCAGGAGCGATTCGCCCGCGCCTTCGCGGAAGCCGGGCGGATCGCTGAGGAGGATGTGGCGAGCTGCCGGGCGATCGGCGCCCATGGCGGCCGGCTCATCGCCGACATTCATGAGCGGACAGGCCGTCCGGTCACCGTCCTCACCCACTGCAATGCCGGCTGGCTCGCCACCGTCGACTGGGGCACCGCCCTGGCGCCGATCTACGATGCCCACGAGCGCGGCGTGCCGGTGCATGTGCTGGTGGACGAGACGAGGCCCCGCAACCAGGGCGCGGCGCTCACCGCCTTCGAACTCAACGGCCACGGGGTGCCCCATACGGTGATCGCCGACAATGCCGGCGGCCATCTGATGCAGCACGGGCAGGTCGACCTCTGCATCGTCGGCTCGGACCGCACCACCGCCGAGGGCGACGTCTGCAACAAGATCGGCACCTACCTGAAGGCGCTGGCCGCCCGGGACACGGGCGTGCCCTTCTACGCCGCCCTGCCCTTCTCCACGATCGACTGGACCCTGCGGGATGGCGTCGCCGAGATCCCGATCGAGGAGCGCGACGCCCGCGAGGTGACGCACCTCACCGGCCGCACGGCGGAGGGGGGCTTCGCCACGATCGAGGTCGTCTCCCCCGGCAGTCCGGTGGCCAACCCGGCCTTCGACGTGACGCCCTCGCGCCTCGTCACCGGCATCATCACCGAGCGCGGGGTCTGCGAAGCCAGCGCCGAGGGGCTGCTCGGCCTGTACCCAGAGCGCCGCGAGGCCGCCTGACCGGCCCTGCGTCGCCCTATCGCGGGCGACCGTTGCGCCTGCCGGACGTTGCCCGCCGACATCCGGCAGGCTGACGGGCGACGCGAATGGCTGACGATCACGAGACGACCTGGGACGAGTTCAGGCAAGCGGTCAACATGACCCCGGCGGCCCTGCGCAAGCACCTCGACAGCGAGGAGAGCAGGCAAGTCGGCCAGAAGAAGGGCGGTGGGGAGTCCACGGGCCACGCGATGGGCCGCCGCATCCTGGAGATCAAGGACAAGAAGAAGGCCGACCTCACCGACGACGACTACGCGGCGATGAAGAAGGTCGTCGGCTACGTCCACCGCCACCTCAAGCAGGGCGGCGACGCCCGCAAGGACCCCGAGTCACCCTGGCGCCTGTCCCTGATGAACTGGGGCCACGATCCGCACAAGGATTGAGGGAGCTCGCCCCCCATCCGGAGAGTCTGGCCGGAAAGGCATTTCTTGTCCCACCGCGCCCTCATCCTGAGGTGCCGGAGTGCAGCGGAGGCCTCGAAGAAGGGCTTCTGGGATCGCGGAGCCTTCCGGAGCCCTCCGTCGAGGCGGCTGACGCCGCACCTCGGGATGAGGGCGCGGGGCTGGAGCGACGACCTTTACGGCCGGACACTGAGGATAAGGACAGGCACGGAAAAAGCCCGCCCTTCGGCCGGGCATGAGAACGGGGCGCCCCTCCCCGCCCGAAACGCCCCGCGATCAGCGGCGCGGCGGCGTCACGTAGGCCGGGGCGACCACGTAGTCCCGCGGGCGGCGGCGGTCGCCGAGGCGGCCCTCAGAATACTGATCGTGGAAATAGTCGAAGCCGGTGTAGCCGAAGCCGCCGCCGTTCATCACCTGGGCGACCGGCACGGCGGGCCGCTGCAGGTCGGGCCGGGAGGCCGGCGCGACGGGCTGGTTGACCGCGGCGGTGTCGAGGACCGAGAGCGCGTCCGGCGCGGCGAAGACGAAGCCCTCCGGCCGCACCGGGACCGGCACGGACTGGGCCGAGGCGCCGGTGGCCGCCAGGACGGCCGAGACGCCGGTGGCGATCAGCGCCGTATGCAGGATCGAGACGCGCAAGGGAGGCTCCGTCACTGTGGATCGCCGGGTGGCGCCGGCATCCTACCGCAAATCCGCCGGTGGCGGGCGGTGCCCGGTCCGGCGGAGGATTCCGGGGACGACCCGGCCTGTCGGGGTCAGCCGCGCGACTGGAGCACCACCGGCGGGGCGGCCGGAATCGGGCGGCAGCCCGTGGTGAAGGCGTTGAGCGGCAACGGCCGGGACTGGCACGCATAGGCGTCCGCCGGGCCGGGGGCGGGCACGGGATCCCGCGCGATGATGGGATTCGGGGCACAGGCCGCCGCCGCGGAGGTGAGCAGCAGGGCGGCGATGAGTTTCAGACGGCGCATGCGGCTCTCGACACAAGGGGGACCGGAACACCCCCGTGGGAACCCTGCGCAGCCCGGCGGCGCCTGGCAAGCGCCGCCGGACCGGCCCACAACCCTTTCGTGCGCCCTGTCGCCTCGCGGCAACAGGAGATGGGACCGGCCCGGCCGATCGCTCAGCCGACCTTGGCCATCGGCACGACGTTGTGCAGGGACTTGTCCGCCGCGTCGAAGAACCGGCGCAGGTTGCGCGCGGCCTGCCGGATGCGCTGCTCGTTCTCCACGAGGGCGATGCGGACGAAGTCGTCCCCGTGCTCGCCGAAGCCGATGCCGGGGGCGACCGCGACGTCGGACTTCTCCAGCAGCAGCTTCGAGAATTCGAGGCTGCCCAGCGGGCGGTACCGCTCGGGGATCGGCACCCAGGCGAACATCGAGGCGGCCGGGGCCGGGATCTTCCACCCCGCCTTGCCGAACGAATCCACCAGCGCGTCCCGGCGCTTCTTGTAGACGGCCCGCATCTCGTGGATGCAATCGTCCGGCCCGTTCAGCGCGGCGGTGGCCGCCACCTGGATCGGCGTGAAGGCGCCGTAATCGAGGTAAGATTTCACCCGCGTAAGGGCCGCGAGCAGCCGCTCGTTGCCCACCGCGAAGCCCATGCGCCAGCCGGCCATGGAGTAGGTCTTCGACAGGGAGGTGAACTCCACCGTGCAGTCGATGGCGCCCGGCACCTGCAGCACCGAGGGCGGCGGCTCGCCGTCGAAATACACCTCGGCATAGGCGAGGTCGGAGAGCAGGATCAGCTCGTGCTTCTTCGCGAAGGCCACGAGGTCCCGGTAGAAGTCGAGCCCGGCGACGTAGGCGGTCGGGTTCGAGGGGTAGCAGACCACGAGCGCCACCGGCTTCGGGATCGAGTGCTGCATCGCCCGCTCCAGGGCGGGGAACATGGCCGGCGTCGGCTCGGCCGGCACGGAGCGGATCACGCCGCCCGCCATCAGGAAGCCGAAGGCGTGGATCGGGTAGCTCGGGTTCGGCACCAGCACGACATCGCCCGGGGCGGTGATCGCCTGGGCCATGTTGGCGAAACCCTCCTTCGAGCCGAGCGTCGCCACGACCTGCGTGTCGGGGTTGAGCTTCACGCCGAAGCGGCGCTCATAATAGCCGGCCTGGGCCCGGCGCAGGCCGGCGATGCCCTTGGAGGCGGAGTAGCGGTCGGTCCGCGGGCGCCCCGCCGTCTCGGCCAGCTTGGCGATGACGTGCCTGGGCGCGTCGAGGTCCGGGTTGCCCATGCCGAGGTCGATGATGTCGGCGCCGTTAGCTCGGGCCGCGGCCTTGATCCGGTTCACCTGCTCGAACACGTAGGGCGGGAGGCGCTTGATGCGGTGAAAGTCGGTCATCGGCATGTCCATGGGCGCGCCCGCTCCGTCAGGGTCCTCAGGGGCGCGAACCGCCACCTATAGCAGAGGCCGCGGCGTCCGCCGACCCAGAAAAAAGGGCTAGTTGGGCGAGGGCGCGGCCGCCGGGGCGGCGGGGGCCATGCCCTTCGCCACGCCCTTGGCGGCGCTCTCGGCGGCATGGCCCCGGGCGGTGTTGCGGCCGCGGGCCTGCTCCAGTTCCGTCTCCAGGGCCTTCTGGCCCTCCTCCGACCGGGGGCGGCTCGGGCGGCGCGGCGCATCGACACCCACCGGCATGTAACCCGGCGCCTCCTTGGGGCGGGAACTTGTCACGAAGTCGGGCGCCTCCACCTTCGGAGGGCCGTAACCGGAATTGGTCGCGAGGGTGCGCACCGCATCGCCGGAGCAGGCCGCGAGGGACCCACCCAGGGGAATCAGCACGAGGCTCGGCAGCAGGCAGCGGCGCAGGGCGACCGTCATCCGAAGGCACTCCCGCGCACGGTCGACCCGCCCGCGCGCGTTGTAGGTACGCGATGAGAACATGGGTCCGATGTTGCGGGGAAACCCGCCCCGGGGTGGCGAAACCTCCGGCTCGCTCCTTAATGTGACGGAAACGAGGCTCGCCGTCAGCAGCGGGCAGCCATGAACAGGGAGGCCAGCTTTGACGAGCCCGCAGCAGAGGCAAGCGAGGACGGACGCCGCCCCACGCGAGGCCGCGCCGACGGAGACGGCACCCGCCGCCCTCGACATCGAGGCGATGTCCCGCAACGCCGGCCAGCTCGTCGAGGCGCTGGGCAGGAGCGCCGCGCGCTACCTCAAGCCCGAAGGCGCGCCCGGCCCCTCGACGGAGGTCGGCGAGATGGTGCGCACCCTCGGGCGCGTGGCCGAAGCCTGGCTCTCCGACCCCAACCGCACCCTGGAGGCGCAGACGCGCCTGTCCCAGGAATTCGTGAACCTGTGGGGCTCGACCTACCTGAAGCTTCAGGGCCAGCCCGCCGCCCCGGTGGCCGCCCCGGAGAAGCGCGACACCCGCTTCGCCCATCCCGACTGGTCGGAAAACCCGTATTTCGACTTCCTGAAGCAGGGCTACCTGATCGCCACCCGGTGGGCGGAGGACCTCGTGGAGGAGGCCGACGGGATCGACGACCACACGCGGCACAAGGCGCAGTTCTACCTGCGCCAGGTGACCAGCATGCTCTCGCCGTCGAACTTCCTGGCGACGAACCCGGAGCTGATCCGCCACACGCTGGCGGAGAACGGCGCCAACCTCGTCCGCGGCCTCAAGATGTACGAGGAGGACATGGAGGCCGGCGGTGGGGCGCTGCGCGTCCGCCAGACCGACCCGAGCGGCTTCGAGGTCGGCCGCAACATCGCGGTGTCGCCCGGCGAGGTGGTGTTCCGCAACGACCTGATCGAGCTCATCCAGTACGCGCCGACGACGGAGACGGTGTTCAAACGCCCCCTCCTGATCGTGCCCCCGTGGATCAACAAGTTCTACATCCTCGATCTCAACCCGCAGAAGAGCTTCATCAAGTGGATGGTGGAGCAGGGCCTGACGGTGTTCTGCATCTCGTGGGTGAACCCGGACGAGCGCCACGCCGACAAGGACTTCGAGTCCTACATGAACGAGGGGATCGAGGCGGCGATCGACGCCATCGCCGCCGCCACCGGCGAGAACGAGGTCGCCGCCGCGGGCTACTGCGTCGGCGGCACGCTGCTCGCCGTCACCCTGGCGATGCAGGCCGCCACCGGCCGCCGCCGGATCGCCAGCGCGACCCTGCTGACCACGCAGGTCGACTTCACCCATGCGGGCGACCTGAAGGTGTTCGCGGACGAGGAGCAGATCAGGCAGGTCGAGGACCGGATGCAGGAGCGCGGCTACCTGGAGGGCGCGCGCATGGCCAACGCCTTCAACATGCTGCGGCCGAACGACCTGATCTGGCCCTACGTCGTCAACAACTACATCAAGGGCAAGGCGCCCTCGGCCTTCGACCTGCTGTACTGGAACTCGGACGCCACGCGGATGCCGGCGGCCAACCACTCCTACTACCTGCGTAACTGCTACCTGGAGAACAACCTCGCCAAGGGGAAGATGGTGCTCGGCAACGTGCGCCTCGACCTGAAGCGGGTGAAGGTGCCGGTCTTCAACCTCGCCACCCGCGAGGATCACATCGCCCCCGCCGTCTCCGTCTACAAGGGGTCCAAGCGGTTCGGCGGCCCGGTCGATTACGTGATGGCCGGCTCCGGCCATATCGCCGGCGTCGTGAACCCGCCCGCCAAGCCGAAATACGGTTTCTGGACCGGGGGACCGGTGAAGGGAAAGTTCGAGGAGTGGGTCGCCGCCGCGACCGAGCATCCGGGCTCGTGGTGGCCGTACTGGCTCAACTGGCTGGAATCGCAGGCGCCCGAGCGGGTGCCGGCCCGCGTGCCCGGCGGCGGCGCCCTGCCCTCCCTCGGCCCGGCGCCGGGGACCTACGTGCGGATGCGCTCTTGAGCGTCGTGAGGCGCGGCGAGGCGTGACACCCTCGCCGCCGTCGCGAGCGCCAGCGAAGCAAGGACGGAAGCCCGTCGCGGGCCGCCGAACCCCTCCCCCATTCCCCGCCGGGCCGCTAGGATGCGCGCTGTGAACGGGCCCCTCGAAAGGTTGCACGATGAAGCTGATCCGCCACGGCGCACCCGGTGACGAGAAACCCGGCCTGGTGGATGCCAAGGGCGGCTACCGCAACCTGTCGCACCTCGTGCGGGACATCACCGGCCCGGCGCTGTCGCCCGAATCCCTTGCCCGGCTGAAGCTCGTCGATCCCGAGACCCTACCCCTGCTGCCGCCGGACACGCGGCTCGGCCCCTGCGTCGGCGGCACGCGCAACGTGGTGGCCATCGGCCTCAACTATGCCGACCACGCCGCCGAGACCGGCTCGCCCATCCCCTCCGAGCCGATCGTGTTCAACAAGGCCCCCTCCAGCCTGTGCGGGCCGAACGACACCGTGATCCTGCCCAAGGGTTCCTCCTGCACCGACTGGGAGGTGGAGCTGGCTATCGTGATCGGCCGCCCGGCGAGCTACGTCCACGCCAACGAGGCGCTCGACTACGTGGCAGGCGCCTGCATCTGCAACGACGTCTCCGAGCGGGACTGGCAGATGAACCGCGGGCCGACCTGGACCAAGGGCAAGAGCGCCCCGACCTTCGGGCCCCTCGGCCCGTGGCTCGTGACCCTCGACGAGATCAAGGACCTGAAGGCCCTGGCCATGAGTCTCGACCTGAACGGCGAGCGCGTCCAGACCGGCTCGACGGCGACCATGATCTTCGACGTGCCGCAGATCGTGGCCTATTGCTCGCACTTCATGCTGCTGGAGCCCGGCGACGTCATCACCACCGGCACGCCCCCAGGCGTCGGCCTGGGCATGAAGCCGCCGCGCTACCTCAAGGAGGGCGACGAGATGGTCCTGCGCATCGAGGGCCTGGGCGAGCAGCGCCAGAAGGTCATCGCCTTCGACGCCTGGACGGCGCAGGCGGCGGCCCGGGCGTAAGGGACGGGCTTCAAAGCCCTTCCTCCCCTCAACCGTCCTCATCCTGAGAGCCTGCCCGGCAAGGTCCGGGCGGCCCGTGAAGCCCTCCGCTCGCAATGACAGAGAGGCGGGGCTTGATTTTTTCCGGCCAAGCCCGGCAAGAAAAGCCATGAGCGACGCCGCCATGCCCCCCCGAGACGACATCCGCCACGACTGGACCGTCGAGGAGATCCGCGCGATCCACGACGGGCCGCTGATGGACCTCGTATTCCGCGCGGCGACGATCCACCGCCGCTACAACGACCCCGCCGACATCCAGCGGGCCTCCCTGCTGTCGATCAAGACCGGCGGCTGCCCGGAGGATTGCGGCTACTGCTCGCAATCCGCCCATCACAAGGAGACCGGCCTCGCCCGCCAGCGGCTGATGCCGGTGGAGACCGTGCTGAACGAGGCCGCCGCCGCCAAGGCCGCCGGGGCTACCCGCTTCTGCATGGGCGCCGCGTGGCGCCAGCCGAAGGATGGGCCGGAATTCGACGCCGTGCTCTCCATGGTGCGCGGCGTGCGCAGTCTCGGCATGGAGGCCTGCGTCACCCTCGGGATGCTCACCGACAGCCAGGCCGGGCGCCTCGCCGAGGCTGGGCTCACCGCCTACAACCACAACCTCGATACCGGCCCCGGCTACTACGACAAGGTCGTCTCGACCCGGACCTACGAGGACCGGCTGGCGACCCTGGACCGGGTGCGCGCGGCCGGCATCGGCGTGTGCTGCGGCGGCATCATCGGGCTCGGCGAGGAGATCCACGACCGGGCGGCGATGCTGCACGTCCTCGCCAACCACGCCCCCCACCCGGAGAGCGTGCCGATCAACGCGCTGGCCCCCGTCGCGGGCACCCCGCTCGGCGACGCGGCCGCGCCGGTCGATCCCTTCGAGATGGTGCGCATGTGCGCCACCGCCCGCATCGTGATGCCCCGCTCGCGGGTGCGCCTCAGCGCCGGCCGCCGGGCCCTGAGCCGCGAGGCGCAGACCCTGTGCTTCCTCGCCGGGGCGAACTCGATCTTCTACGGCGACCGCCTGCTCACCACCGCCAACCCCGCCGAGGACGCGGACGTGGCCCTGCTGGCCGAACTCGGCGTGCCCGTGGCCGAGCCGGTCCTGGCGGCGGCAGAGTAAGACGGGGATCCCAAAGGGCGAGCCCTTTGGTGGGGTCCAGGAGCAAGGCCCCTGGGTCCCTGCAAAGGCTCCCCCCGCGCCCGTCAAAGGACGCGTCCTTTGGACACCTCCTACGCCGCCGGCAGCACGATGCGGAAGCGGGTGCCGATGGCCGTCTCGTCGAGGGTGAGGGTCCCGCCGTTCATCTGAACGAGTTCCGCCGCGATCGGCAGGCCGAGGCCCGTGCCGCCCGCCTTGCCCGAGCCCTGGAAGGGCGAGAACAGGTTGTCCCGTGCCCGCGGCGGCAGGCCGGGGCCGTTGTCGGAGACGAGGATCGTCACCTTCTCCTCCGGCCCCGCCCGCGCGCTCACCTGCACCACGCCCTCGGGCACCTGCGCCCCGTCGAGGGCCTGGACGGCGTTGCGCACGAGGTTGGCGAGCGCCCTCGACAGCTGCTCGCCGTCGGCGAGGACCGACAACCCCCTCGCCTCCGTCTCGACCCGCACCGGATGGCTCGCCAGCGCCGCCGTGTCGGCGAGGTCGGTGAAGACCGGTTGCAGCGGCGTCGGGGCGAGGGCGGGCTCCGGCTCCGTCGCCCGGCCATAGGCCAGCGTGCCCTCGCAGAAGCGGATCGCCCGCGCCAGGGTGCCGACGAGGAGCGGCGCGATGCGCTGCACCGAGGGGTCGGCGGTGGCCTCCAGCCTGTCGCCGAGCAGTTGCGCGCCCGTGAGGAGGTTGCGCAACTCGTGGCTGATCTTGCTGACGGCGAGGCCGAGTTCGGCGAGGCGCCGCTTCTGCCGGAGCTGGTCGGCGAGCGCCCGCTGCATCCGCGCCAGCGCCTCCTCCGCCTGCCCGATCTCGTCGGTGCGGCCCGTGGGCGTGATGATCCGCCCGGCATCCTCAGGCGCGTCCGCGAAGGCGGTGACGTTGGTGGCGAGCCGCCGGACCGGCCGCACGATCAGCACCTGCAGCACCACGAAGACCAGCCCGGCCGCGACGGCGGCGATGATCAGCGAGGAGACGGCGAGCCGCAGGGCATAGTCGATCATCGCCGTGCGCAGGGGTGCCTCGTCGAGGAGGATCTCGACCTGCGAGAATCCCGCCTTGCCCCGGCCGGTGACGCGGATCGGCTCCGAGACCGGCGCCACCAGGGTGCGCCACGCGCCCCGCAGGGCGTTCCACGTGCTGGTCTGGGCGAGGTCCACGGTGTCGGCCACGGCCTCGGGCGTGGGCTCGATCGCCAGGAGGCGCTGCACGCCGTTGCCGCGCACGGCGATGGCCCTGGCGTTCACCCCCGCGAGCAGGCGGCTCTCCAGAGCCTCCGAGACGGGCTCGACGCTGCGGCCGTCGAGGACGAGGGCGGCCACCTGTGCGGCAGCCAGGCGGTCGTCCATCCATTCGAGGCGGTAGTTCGCGACCGCGGGCACGAAGGTCAGCACCTCCGCCACCACCACGAAGGCGACCGTGACGAGGAACAGCCGCCCGGACAGGCCGAGACCCCGGAGCCGGGGCGCGGCCGTCCGCGCAGCCGTGTCCGGCGCCCCGCGAACCACTCCGACCGTCCTGTCGGTCACGACGCTCACCCGACTCGCTCTCCCCCTCCAACTCCGGCACCGCCTCGGCTGGCTTCAGCCCGCACGCGGGGCGGGTTGGCCCGGTGCCGTCGGCATAACCCCGGTCGATAGCCCAAGGGGATAGGCAGCGTCGAGGGTCGTGGACGGCACCCGGCGATCAATCCACCCCCGGTGCATCCCGGCGCAGGCGGCGCCCGAGGGCGAGGCTGAGGACCGCGAAGGCTCC
The DNA here is from genome assembly GCF_022179085.1 of Methylobacterium aerolatum. Classification (GTDB taxonomy): domain Bacteria; phylum Pseudomonadota; class Alphaproteobacteria; order Rhizobiales; family Beijerinckiaceae; genus Methylobacterium; species Methylobacterium aerolatum. The sequence continues at coordinate 59,803 of NZ_BPQE01000017.1, read as the reverse complement.
GAGCGCCCCGAGGGCGGCGAGCGCCTTCGGCGTGAGGAGGGCGGAGGGCGAGAGGGCGCGGCTGCACGCGGCCCCGCCGTCCGCCTCGCAGACGGCGCGGGCCGCCTCGTGGGCGGCGACCACGTCCTCCAGTCCGGCGCCGGCGGTCGCGTAGACAAGGGCCCCCGGCAGGAGACCGAGGAAGGTGGCGGCCACGAAGGTCCGCAGGCGAACGCCGCAGGCGGCCGGGACGAGGTTCGTCACCGCGAAGGGAAACAGCGGCACCACCCGGAAGGTCGCGATGACGCCGAAGGCGTTCCGCCGGAGGGCGGCGGCGAACCGGTCGAGCCGTGCGCCCCCGAAGCGCCGGACCAAGTCCGCCCCCGGCCCACGGCCCACGGAGAAAACCAGCGCGCCCCCCGTCGTCGCCGCGCAGACGGCGAGCAGCGCCCCCGGCACGACGCCGAACAGGAAGCCGCAGATCATCGTCAGAATGAGGGTCGCCGGCAGCGAGACGATCACCGCCGCGAGGTAGACGAGGAAGGCCGCCGCCATCGCCCGGAGCATGCCCTCCTCCACGAAGGCGCGCAGCCACGCCCGGGAGGCGAGGAGCCGCTCCATGCTGAACAGGTGCGCCGCCCCCGAGGCGAAGGCCGCCACGGTAATCGTGGCCAGGAGGAGGAAGGGCAGCCAGCGCCGGACGCGCCGCCACCGGCTCTCCGGGGGCGCCGCCGCGCTCACCCGGCCTTGCGCATCCGCAGGATCTTGAAGAAGCCGCCGGGGAAGGTCGGCTTCAGCCCCTGGACCTCGACGCCGTTACGCCGGGCCCAGGCCTCGATCCGCGCGGCCTTGAAGTCCGAGGACCAGCCGATCTTGGTACAGAGGGGCGCGACCACCTCCTCCACCTTGGCCAGCGGCCCCGAATCCTGCCCGAAATGGTTGGCGAGCACGATGCCGCCGCCCGGCCGCACCACCCGCAGGAACTCGGAGAGTGCCGCCTCAGGGTCCGGCACGAGGGTGATGAGGAACTGCGCCACCACCGCGTCGAAGCTCGCATCGGCATAGCCGAGGTGACAGACGTCCATCACCTGCAGGCCGCGCACGTGCGACAGGCCCTTGCGGTGAACCTTGCCGCGGGCGCGCTTCAGCATGTCCTCGGACAGGTCGACCCCGCAGACGAAGCTGCCCTTGGGGTAGTAGCCCAGCGCCAGCCCGGTGCCGACGCCGGCCTCTAGGATGCGCGGTCCGTGGACCGAGGCCGCCTCCACCGCCGCCCGCGCGGCGGGCTCGGTGAGCTTGTCGTAGACCACGTCGTAGACGGGGGCCCAGCGGGCATAGGCCTTGCGCATCAGGGCCGTGCTCGGCCCGGCCACCTGCGGCTCACTCAACATGGCTGTGGGATGGTCCTGGAAGGGGGGAAGGGAGTTCGATGCTCGGGCCGCACGCCTTGCGCGGCACCCAGCTTACCTAGGCCGCCCCGCGCGGCAAGGAACACGCGAACGCGAAGGAACACGCGAACGCTAGGCGGCTTCGGGGGGCCGGGCCGACAACGCGTCGATGCGCCGGATGGTGCCGCCGCCGAGCACCCGCGACCGGGGGTCGTCGTCCTCGTAGATGACGCAGGCCTGACCAGGGGACACACCATCCTCAGCCTCTGCGAGGACCACCTCCGCGCCGTCGGCGTCGAGGGTGAGCAGGGCCGGACGCGGCGGGCGGGTGGAGCGCACGCGCACCGCCACCGGGAGGTCGCGGACGGCCCCGCGCGCGCCGTCGCCGAGCCAGTTCAACCCGTCGAGGCGGATCCGGCTCGTGGCGAGGGCGGAGCGGGGACCCACGACCACCCGGGCGGTGGCGGGTTCGAGCCGCACCACGTAGAGCGGCTCGCGGCCCGACAGACCGAGGCCCCGGCGCTGGCCGACCGTGTAGTGCAGGATCCCCTCGTGGCGGCCCAGGGACCGGCCCGCGAGGTCCACGATCTCCCCCGGCCTCGCGGCATCCGGGCGGAGCCGCGCGATCACGTCGCTGTAGCGGCCCTGCGGCACGAAGCAGATGTCCTGGCTGTCCGGCTTCTCGGAGATGGCGAGGCCGAGGTCGCGGGCCAGCGCCCGCGTCTCGTCCTTGCCCATTTCGCCGAGGGGGAAGCGCAGGAAGGCGAGCTGCTCCGGGGTCGTCGCGTACAGGAAGTAGCTCTGGTCGCGGGCGGGGTCCTTCGCCCGGTGCAGGGCGCGGCCACCGCCGGGAAGCGGGCGGCTGGCGACGTAGTGCCCGGTGGCGAGCGCGTCGGCGCCGAGTTCCCTGGCGAGGCCGAGGAGATCCCGGAACTTCACCGTGCGATTGCACTCGACGCAGGGAATCGGGGTCTCCCCCGCGAGGTAGCTCTCGGCGAACTTGTCGATCACCGCGTCGCGGAACCGGTCCTCGTAGTCGAGGACGTAATGGGGGATGCCGAGGTGGTCGGCGGCGGCGCGGGCGTCGTTGATGTCCTGGCCGGCGCAGCAGGCGCCCCGGCGGTGCGTCGCCGCGCCGTGATCGTAGAGCTGCAGGGTCACGCCGACCACGTCGAACCCCTGGCGCTTCAGGAGGCCGGCGACCACGCTGGAATCGACGCCGCCGGACATGGCGACGACGACGCGCGTCTGGTGGGGAGGGTTCGGAAGGTCGAGGGCGTTCATCGCGGGCAGCGTCGGGCGGCCTGGGCCAAGCGACCGGGATCGGGGCCGCCGGGACCGGCGCGCCTGTCTATAGCGGTTGCGGGCCGCAGTGGAAACCGTCACCCGGCAGATCCTGCCGGGGGCACGGCAGGATCCGCCCGCCGCGATCCCCGCGACCGCAGCCTACGAGCGAAAAACACATTTACTTACATATACTTGATTCATGCTCCGCCGTGGCTTGTCCCTTGCTCCCCTCGAAGCCGAGGAGCGCTCGCATGGCTTTCGGCGGCACGGATCAGGTGAAGACGGCGGCGTGGAGCGCGCGCAGCCTGCTGGCGGATGCGCCGCGCGGGACCGTTGCGGCGCGGCCGCGCTTCGACGCCATGCTGTCCCAGGCGAAGGACACCCGGCCCCCGCCCGCGGCCGCCGCCGATAGGCGCCCGGTCGCCGATCAGCGGGCGGAGCAGCGGGCGATGGACCAGAGGGCCACGGAGCAGCGGGCGAGCGCGACCGCCGCCCGCCGCGACGACGCCCGTGACCGCACCACGGCCGTGCGCACATCCCGCGAAAGGCCCGAGCGGCCGGAGAGAAAGGCCGACGACCGCGCCGGCACGGCGGCCCGCGAGGACGCCCGTGCCGATGGCGGTACCGCGCCCGCCAAGACCGATGCTGCCGAGACCGATTCCACCAGGACCGATCCCGCCAAGCCCGATCCCGCCAAGACCGATCCCACCAAGACGGGAGCGCAGGCGAGCCAGGACACGGCCTCCACGGGCGCGGACGCCCGGACCGGCGCCGCCGGGAGTAGCCAGGAGAAGGGCGGGCAGGATCGCGTCGCGCCGAGGGAAGCGGGCCCGGGCGGGCCGGGCGCCGGCACAGCCGCCGCGGCCGGGGACGCACAGGCAGCCGATGCGCAGACCGTGGCCGGACCGAGTGGGCCCGGCGCGCCCTCCTCCGGCAAGGCCGACTCCGCCGAGCGCGACACGGTCAAGGCCGACGAGACCGGGACCGGCGAGGCGAAGACGATGGAGGCGGGCCAGACGGCGCTCGTTCCGGTGGCGGCCCCCGTTCCCCCGCCCCCGCCCGCCGCGCCGACGCCCGTCGCCGGGGAAGCCGGGCCGGGCGCGGCCCCGGCGGGTGGCCCGCAGGCCGTCGGATCGACGGGGCAAGGCGGCGGAAGGGGCGCGGCGGTCCCCGTCGCGGAGACCCAGGATAAGGCGGAAACCGACGGCACGCAGGCCACCGGCACGAAGGCCGACGGCACGGCCGGGACCGGCGGTTCCGGCCCGGCGAAGTGGTTCCTCTCTGCCCTGACCGCCGCCGATCCGGGCCTCGCCGCGCCCACGGGCGGCGGTGCGGGCGCGCCCTCGCCCACCCCCGCCGCCACGACACCCGCCGCCGGGACCGCTGCCGCGACGGCCGCGCAGGCGGCGACCGCCGCCCCCGCGACCGGCCCCGCCGCGCCGCCGATCCCCCTCGGGCAGGTGCCGATGACGATCGGCCTGCGGGCCCTCGCCGGATCCAGCGAGTTCCAGATCCGCCTCGATCCGGCGGAACTCGGCCGGATCGAGGTCAAGCTCGCCATCGACAAGGCCAAGGGCACGGTGGCGACCCATCTCACGGTGGACCGGCCCGACACCCTGGCCCTGCTCCAGCGCGACGCGGGCCAGTTGCAGCAGGCCCTCGCCCAGGCGGGGCTCGATCCGGGCGCAAGCGGCATCAACCTGTCCCTGCGCGGCGACGGCGGCCAGCAGGCGGGCGGCCGTGGCGGCGGCGCCGGCGGCGAGCCGGGCGCCGGCTCGCCCTGGTCCACGGACCGGATGGAGGCCGTCCAGGATCCGATCCCCACCCAGAGGCTGCGCGGCTACGGCGGCCTCGACATCCGAATCTGACCCGGAGCCTCCGGCCCCGCCCCACGCCTTCAGGAGACGACACCCATGACCGCAGGCATCTCGAGTCTCGTAACCAGTTCCGCCTCCTCGTCCACGCAGACGGGCACGGCCTCGAGCGCCTCCGGCCTCGCGAACAACTTCAACCAGTTCCTGACGCTGCTCACCACGCAGTTGAAGAACCAGAACCCCCTCGACCCGATGGACACCAACCAGTTCACCCAGCAGCTGGTGCAGTTCGCCGGCGTCGAGCAGCAGTTGAAGACCAACGACCGCCTCGACACGATCCTCAGCGCCTCGCAGGCGGCGAGCACCGCCTCCGCCACGAGCTACATCGGCAAGACCATCACCACCGACGGCGCCTCGACGCAGCTCGCCGACGGGTCGGCGACCTGGACCCTCGATCCCGCCCGCGCGGCGGCGAAGGCGGTGGTCACGATCAGCGATTCGAAGGGCAACGTGGTCGCCTCGCAGACCACGACCCTGGCGGCAGGGAGCCAAGCCTTCACCTGGAACGGCAAGACCTCGGCCGGGCTCAACGCGCCGGCCGGCACCTACTCCATCAAGGTGGCGGCCACGGACGCCACGGGGTCGAGCGTCGCCGTCGACACGAGCGTGACCGGGCTGGTGAGCGAGGTCGACCTCTCGGGCGGCACGCCGGTGCTTCTCGTGGGCTCCCAGCGGGTGCCCCTCTCCAGCGTCCAGCAGATAGGGTTGTCCACAAGTGGTTCGTAACGAATCACATTCGACGGTTCGGCTTCACCATCTTTTAGGCGGGCGCAAGTAGCTTCCATCCTCGACGGGTTAGTCGAGTGTAGAGCGTATCATGACCGAACCCCACCGCCCGAGAGTCAAGTATGTGATCGGGCCCGACGGCAGTCCCCTGACGATCGCGGACCTGCCGCCGCCGACCACCCGGCGCTGGGTCATCCGGCGCAAGGCGGAAGTCGTGGCGGCCGTGCGCGGCGGCCTTCTCAGCCTGGAAGAGGCGTGCAAGCGCTACACCCTGACCACCGAGGAATTCCTCAGCTGGCAGTTCTCTATCGACCAGCACGGCCTCGCCGGCCTGCGGACGACGCGGATCCAGCACTACCGGCACTGACGCCGTCCCCGTCGCCCCGAGCGAAGCGAAGCGATCCGGGACGGCGCCGCGGCCCGAGGCGCCTCCCATCCCTGGATGGCTTCGCTCCGCTCGCACGGACGGCCACCGCCCCCCAAAAGCCGCGTCCGGTCACAGCCGGGGGCGGCTTTCGCGTTCAGCAACTCCAATCAGAAGTGGTGTCATTAACGGGTCGCTAACCACAAACCGGGCAATTTCTGCCGAGCGGCCCATCCCCGGTCCGCCCGCGTTTCGAGCGTCTCAATCCGTGAAGCCGATCCTCGACCTCGTCACGAAGCTCGGCCCCGCTCGGCTCGCGGCGATGGCGGCCGTCACGCTGACCCTCATCGGATTCTTCGCCTTCATCATCCTGCGCGTCTCGCGGCCGGACATGGGCGTGCTCTTCTCCGACCTGACGATGCAGGATTCGGCGGCCGTGATCCGCGAGCTCGACGCGCGGGGCCTGCGCTACGAGACCCGGGGCGATGCCGGACAGACCATCCTGGCGCCGCGGGGCGACCTCGCGAAGCTGCGCATGGACCTCGCAGGCAAGGGGCTGCCGGTGCAGGGCGGCGTCGGCTACGAGATCTTCGACAAGGGAGACGCGTTCTCCTCCACGAACTTCGTGCAGAACGTGAACCACCTGCGGGCGCTGGAGGGCGAGCTCGCCCGCTCGATTCGCGCCATCGGCCGGGTGCAGGCGGCCCGCGTCCACCTCGTCCTGCCGGAACGGCGCCTGTTCGAGCGCGACCGGGAGACCCCCTCGGCGGCGATCGTCCTGAAGCTGACGGGCGATCTCGATCCCGGCCAGGTCCGGGCGATCCGCCACCTCGCCGCTTCGGCGGTGCAGGGACTTCGGCCGGACCGGGTCTCCATCGTGGACGAGCGCGGACGCCTCCTGGCCGACGGCGCCAAGGGCGAGAACCAGGAGGACGCGGCGGCCCAGGAGGACCGGCAGGTCGGCCTGGAGAAGCGCCTGCGCGCCCAGGTCGAGGACGTGGTGGCCGGCATCGTCGGCCCCGGCCGGGCGCGGGTGCAGGTCAACGCCGAGCTCGACCTGAAGCGCATCGAGAGCCGCTCCGAGACCTTCGACCCCGAGAGCCGGGTGGTGCGCTCCAGCCAGACCCGGACGGAATCCTCCCTCACCGGCGGCGCCGAGGGACAGACCACGGTGGGCAACGAGCTGCCGGGTGCCACCGGCGGCGACAAGCCGCCGACCCAGAAGGATTCCACCAACAAGAACGAGGAGACCACGAACTACGAGATCTCTCGCGTCACCAAGACCGAGGTCGCCGAGGGCGGCCGGATCAAGCGGCTCTCGGTGGCGGTGGTGGTCGACGGCGTCTACGCGCCGGGGCCGGACGGCAAGCCCGTCTACAGCCCGCGCCAGCCCGCCGAGATCGAGCGGATCGCGGCCCTGGTGCGCAGCGCGGTCGGCTTCGACAAGGCCCGTGGCGACCAGATCGAGGTGGTGAACCTGCGCTTGGCGGAGAGCCCGGTCGGGCCGCAGGCGATGGACGAGCCGGGGCTGATCCAGTCCCTCCTGTCGCCCTCCAAGGACGACGTGATGCGGATGGTCGAGCTGTCCGTGCTCTCCCTCCTGACCCTGATCGTGCTGCTGACCGTGGTGCGGCCCCTCGTCCGCCAGATGCTCGCGCCCGTGGCCGCCGAGGCGGGCGGCGCGGGAAAGTCCATCGGTGACGTCCTGCCCGCGGGCACGACGATCACCCTGTCCGCCCCCGGCGGCGGCGGGACGATCGTGGTCGACCCCAACAACCCGACCGCCAAGCTGATGGAATTCGCGAAGATCAACGGTCAGGTGCAGGCGGAGACGGTGCAGCGGGTGATCGACATGGTGCGCGCGAGCCCGTCCGAGACGGTCGAGGTGCTGCGCGCCTGGATCAACGAAGAGTAGCCGGGAGCGCGAGGACGGGCGATGGCGGCGGGAATCGACACGCAGGATCTAGCGGCAGGCGCCAGCGCCGGGTCCCTGGCGTCCCTGCCCGGGCCGCAGCGGGCGGCGGCTCTGCTCTTGATGCTCGGCGAGGCCGAGGGCGCGCCGATCTGGCAGGCCCTGGAGGAGGAGGAGGTCAAGAAGGTCAGCCACGCGATGGTGCAGCTCGGCGCCCTGGAGGCGCCGACCGTCGAGAAGCTCATCATCGAGTTCGTGACGAAGCTCGGCAACAGCGGCGGCATCTCGGCCAACTTCGAGCGGACCGAGGCGCTGCTCCTCAAGATCTTCCCCTCCGAGCAGGTCTCCCTGATCATGGCGGAGATCAAGGGGGCGTCGGGCAAGCGGGTCTGGGCCTCCATCGCCCAGGTGGACCCCGAGATCCTGGCCTCGTTCCTGCGCAACGAGTACCCGCAGACCGTGGCGGTGGTGCTCTCGCGGGTGCGGGCCGACTACGCCGCCAAGGTGCTGACCATCCTGCCCGAGGATTTCGCCATCGACGTCCTGAACCGGATGCTGCGGATGGAGACCGTGCAGAAGGAGGCCCTGCGCCACATCGAGGAGACGCTGCGCGTCGAATTCGTCTCCACCATCGCGCAGACCCAGCGCCGGGACGCGCACGAGCTGATGGCGGACGTGTTCAACGCCTTCGACCGCCAGACGGAAGGGCGCTTCCTCGCCGCCCTCGACCAGGCCAACCGCGGCTCCGCCAAGCGGATCCGCGAGCTGATGTTCACCTTCGAGGATCTGCTCAAGCTCGATCCGGGCAGCGTCCAGACCCTCATGCAGCGGATCGAAACCGACACGCTGTGCCGCGCCCTCAAGGGCGCCAACGAGCGCACCCGATCCTTCTTCATGGCCCAGATGTCCACCCGCGCCGCCAAGAACCTCACCGACGAGATGCAGGCGCTCGGCCCCGTTCGCCTCAAGGAGGTGGACGAGGCGCAGGCCAAGATGACCGAGACCGCCAAGGAACTCGCCGAGAAGGGTGAGATCATGATCGCCAAGAACAGCGCCGAGGAGGAGCTGGTCTATTGAACGCCTCGTCCCGCACCACGCCGTTCCTGTTCGATACGGATTTCCGCAAGCCCCGTCCGAGCCCGGAGGCGCAGCGCGCCGCCGAGGAGGCGGCCCAGGCCGAGCAGGCCGCCCATGCCCGTGGCCTCCAGGACGGCCGCATGCAGGCCGAGGCGCAGGTCCAGGCGCGGCTCGCCGACGCCATGACCCGCCTCGCCCTCGCCGCCGCCGGGCTGCTCGCCGCCGCCGACGCGCGGGAGGCCGAGCGCGAGGCCCAGGCCGCCGAGGTCGCCGTCCTGATCGCCCGCAAGGTCGCGGCCGACGCCCTCGCCGCCGAGCCGCTGGCCGGGATCGGCGAGGCCGCCCGCTCCGCGCTCCAGCACCTGCGCGGGGTGCCGCATCTGGTCGTGCGGGTCCACGAAACCCTGGTCGAGGACGCCGAGGCGCTGGTGAAGCGCCTCGCCCGCGAGCGCGGCTACGAGGGCCGCCTCGTGGTGCTGGGCGATCCCGACACGGCGCCCGGCGACGCCCGGATCGAGTGGGCCGACGGCGGCGTCGTGCGCGAGCGCGCCCGCATCGAGGCCGCCGTCGCGCAGGCCCTCGGCCTTCCCTCCCTCGACTGAGGCCCGGCATCCCCATGTCCGACGATTTCAGCCTGCCCCAGCTCGGCGACACCGACGGCGACTTCGCCCCCGATTCGATCCGCGACGGGCCGACCACTCCGAAGTCCGCCGCCGACCTCGAACAGCTGTTCGACGTGCCGGTGATGGTCTCGGCGGTGCTGGGCGCCGCCCGGATGCCGATCGGCGACCTGCTGCGGCTCGGGCCTGGCACCGTCCTCGAACTCGACCGCAGGGTCGGCGAGGCCATCGACATCTACGTCAACAACCGCTTGGTCGCCCGCGGCGAGGTGGTCCTCGTGGAGGACCGCCTGGGCGTGACGATGACCGAGATCGTCAAGGGCGAATGAGCCCCGTGAGTTTTCCCTTCCCCTTGCGGGGAGGGGAGGCGGCCGGCCTTTCGACGCTTCGGATCTAGCGCAAGGAATACACTCATGCGGCTGCTGATAATCGGGCGGCTCAACGGCGAGCTGATCACCGCCTCCAAGATCGCCATGTCCCGCGGCGCCTCGGTGACGCAGGCGGACGGCGTGCCCCAGGGCCTCAACGTCCTGCGGGCCAAGGGCGCGGACCTCGTCATGATCGATGTCGCCCAGCCGATCGCCGGGCTGATCGGCGCCTTGGAATCGGAGCGTATCCGCACGCCGGTCGTCGCCTGCGGCGTCGCCGCCGACGCGAACGCCGCCGTCGCCGCGATCCGAGCCGGCGCCCGGGACTACATCCCCCTGCCGCCCGACCCGGAACTGATCGCCGCCGTGATCGAGGCGGTGGCCGCCGACCGCAACCCCTTCGTATGGCGCGACCCGGCCATGGAGCGGGTGGTGAAGCTCGCCGAGCAGGTCGCCCGGTCGGAAGCCTCCGTGCTGATCACCGGCGAGAGCGGCACCGGCAAGGAGGTGCTGGCCCGCTACCTCCACGCCCGCTCGAACCGGGCGGCCAAGCCCTTCGTCTCGGTGAACTGCGCCGCGATTCCCGAGGCGCTGCTCGAATCCGAGCTGTTCGGCCACGAGAAGGGCGCCTTCACCGGGGCCATCGCCCGGCGCATCGGCCGGTTCGAGGAAGCGAACGGCGGCACGCTGCTCCTCGACGAGATCTCCGAGATGGACGTGCGCCTCCAGGCCAAGCTCCTGCGGGCCTTGCAGGAACGGGTCATCGACCGGGTCGGCGGCACCGCGCCGGTGAAGGTCGATATCCGCGTGCTGGCCACCTCGAACCGCAACCTCGCGGAGGAGGTGCGCAAGGGGACGTTCCGGGAGGATCTGCTCTACCGGCTGAACGTCGTGTCCCTGCGCCTGCCCGCCCTGCGGGAGCGGCCCGCCGACATTCTGGAACTCGCCGGCCATTTCGCCCGGCGCTACGCCGAATCGAACGGCCTGCCCGAGCGGCCGCTCTCGGCGGCGGCCCAGGCGCTGATGCTGAAGAGCCCGTGGCGCGGCAACGTGCGCGAGTTGGAGAACACCCTGCACCGGGCCGTCCTCCTCGCCACGGGGGCCGAGATCGGCCCGGAGGCGATCCTCAGCCCCGAGGGCGAGACCCTGGCGCCGGAAGGCCCGGCGGCGCGGGCGGCCCAGGCGGCCGAGGCCGTGACGCGCGGCCTCGTCGGCCGGACGGTGGCCCAGGTCGAGTGCGACCTGATCCTCGACACCCTCGACCATTGCCTGGGCAACCGCACCCACGCAGCCAAGATCCTCGGCATCTCGATCCGCACCCTGCGCAACAAGCTCAACGAGTACGTGGCGGCGGGCCTCGACGTGGCGGAGCCGGGCGGCGCCCGGGTGGGCGCGGCGATCGGATGACCGGGATCACACGCCGCCCCGTCTCTGCGAGCGTGAGCCGAAGCAATCCAGGGCAGCGGGAGCTGACCGACCGTGGCGGATCCCTGGTGTGCTTCGCTCACGCCCGCACGGACGGTCGAGCAGGCGCCCCGGATCGAACCGAAACGCCCTAACGCCGCCGGGAGCCCTGGGCCTTGTGCTCCACGGACTGGGCGGCGAAGGCCGCCTCGAGCTTGCGTAGGGCCTCGAAGCGGGAGAGGTCGCCCTCGATGTCCCGGATCGTCTCCTCGACGAGGTGGCGGCGCAGGGCGGCGCGGGGATCGTCGGAACTGAATCCGTCCCGCTCCTGCAGCCGCGCGACCGCATCGCGGACCATCGTATAGACGGCCTCCCGCTCCTCCCGCGGCATTGCGGGGGTGATCGCCTTCGCGATGAGAGCCGTGAAATCCGACATGGAGGGATGACGGGGACCGGGACCATAGAAATCGTCCGTCCCGTCTACCGCAGGTGGAGGGCCGGAGGAAATCGTGGCCTCAGCTGCGCTGATCCTGAATGCCGGCCTTCACCAGGGTGAAGGAGCTCCAGACCACGAGGAAGCAGAACAGCGTCACGAAGATGGTCTGGGCCCGTTCGGGATAGAGCGATTCCGTCGGCAGGACCGGCGGCTCGAAGGTGGCCAGGAAGATGTGCTGCTTGGCGGCGGCGATCCGGGCGCGGTCGAACAGGATGTGGGCCGATTCCTCGAGCTTCTCGGCGATGGTGCGCTCGACGAGCAGACCCTCGTAGGCGAGGAGGGCGTCGGTGAGGTTCTGCTGACCGTCGCCGGCGGCGTTGCTGGTCATCTCGTCCTGCAGCAGCTTCATCTGCTGGTCGAGGGAGGCGACCTGCGTCGCCAGCATCTGAATGGAGCGGGAGCGCTCGTCGAGGGTGGAGCCCCGGAGGACCTGGAGGTCGGCCTCCAGCTTCAGCTTGTCCTTGCGGAGCGTGACCAGGGTGGTCAGCGTCCCCTCGGCCGACTTGATCGGATCGATCAGGCCGAAGCGGTTGCGGAAGGTCTGGAGGGCGAGGTGGGCCTTGCGCAGGCGCTCCTGGGCGACCGAGGCGTCGGCCTGGGCCTGGGCGACCATGTCGGCCTGGGCGCGGCGCGAGATCCCGTTGATCAGCACCTCGGTCCGCTTCACCACCTCGCGGGCGATGAGGAGCGCGTCCTCGGGCGTGAAGGCCCGCACCCCGAGGCGGATGATGCCCGAGATGGCGTCGATATCGACCGAGACGTGCTTGTTCCAGTACTTCGTCAGCTCCTCGATCGGCTCGGACGGGTTGAACCTCGCGTAGAAGTCCGCCTCCTTGCGCGAGAAGATCTTCGAAAGATGGATGTCCCTCTCCAGATCCTGCACCAGGGTCTGGCTCTGGATGTAGTTGCGGACGATGTAGCTGTCCTGGCTGTTGTGCTTCTGGATCAGGCTCGTGAACTGGCCGAGGCCGACGCTCTCCATCGGCTCGACGTTGCCGCGGACCGTGAACTGCGCGGAGGCGGTGTACTGGTCGGAGGCGAAGCCCAGGAGGTAGATCGCCACCACCGCCGTCGGCAGGAGGACGAACAGACCGATCCGGCGCATCAGGTGGCCGGCATAGCTCCCGGTCTCCTCGAAGGGGACGGGCCGCAGGCCGGGCAGGCGCCGCCAGTCGAGGCGCGACCCCGCCGAGCGGAGGAGCGCCAGGGTGCCGCGCTTCTCGGGAATGGGCCGGATCGTCTCCGCCTCGCGGCGGAGTTCGGCCATCGTCGGCTGGACATACGCGACGAGTTCGCCCTCGCGCGTGTCCTCCTTGACGTCGTCCAAGCTCATTCCGCCAACTTTTCCCGAATCCGCGCCGGTCCCGCTCCCGCGAAGGCCGGGCCGCAACTCGACCCCTGCGCCCACCGGGAATCCCGTTCTTTTCGGCCCTTTTTAAGGCACCGCTTCCGGCGTTGCGCGGCGCCTGACGGGCACATACAACCTGCGCGATCGTTACGGAGGCATGACGATACCTCTTTCCCCTCCAGCCCCTTCGGCCCGGCCCGCCGCCTCGGCTCCTGCCGGCAAGGTTCCCGGCGGCAAGGCTCCCGGCGGCAAGGTTCCCGCCGCGAAGACCAAGTTCGGCGGGGTCGCCGTCGTCTGCGCCAAATGCGCCAAACGGCAGGGCCTGCGCCCCAAGGCGCTGCGGGCGCTGCTGCGGGATGCCTACCGCACGGTGAGCCCCGCCCCGGAGCGGCGCGAGGGCAAGGAGAAGGGCAAGGCCCGCAAGCTCTGCGTGGTGGAATCGGGCTGCCTCGGCCCCTGCCCCAAGCACGCGGTGGCGGTGGCGACGGGCGCGAGCCTCGCCGCCGGGCGGGTCCTGCTCCTCGATCCGAAGGCCGGGCGCGAGGGCGCCCGCGCGGCCCTGCTCCCCGAATTCGGCCCCAATGGCGCACTAGCCGCTGAGCCGGAGACGGCCGGCCCGCGCGCCGCCCCGCCGCCCGCTTCCTGACACCACGACCGAGGACCGTCCGCCCTTGGCTCCCGCATCCTTGGCACCCGCATCCTTGGCTTTTGCATCCTTGGGTCCCGTACCTCCGGTCCCGCCGCGCCGCCCGGCCGCCCGCCTCCGCCGCGAGCCCGGACGCGGGGGGTGCCCGTGACGGCGGACGGGCGGTCGCGCCGGTCGCGGATCGCGCACGCGGTCCTGCGCCGCCTGCCCCTCGCGGGGACGGTGGTGGGTCTCTGCCTCGCCGCGTGGCTCGTGGCGACGAACGATCTCGCCGCCGTCGGAGCCGCCTTCGGCCGCATCGGCGTCCTCGGCCTCGCCGGCCTCGTGCTGGTGCGGATCGCGGCGGTCCTGGCCTGCGGCTTGGCCTGGGCGCGCCTGCTCGACGGATTGAGCCCGGCGCCGGCCTCGGCCTGCCTGATCCTGCGCTTCGTGCGCGAGGGCATCAACGTCCTTCTGCCCGTGGCCTCCGTCGGCGGGGACGTGCTCGGGGCGCGGCTCCTGACCTTCTGGGCCGTGCCCGGCGCCCTCGCGGCGGCCTCGGTGCTCGCCGACATGCTGATCCAGGTCGCGACGCTCGCCCTGTTCGCCGGCATCGGCGCCGCCCTCCTCGGACAGGTCGAGGGCAGCGCCGCCGCCGAACTCTCGCAATGGACCGGCAGAACCCTGATCGTGGCGAGCCTGCTGCTCGCCGCCTTCTTCGCCCTGCAGCGCACCGGCGTCGTGCACGTCCTCGAGGAGAAGGTCGCCGCCCTCGGCCGCCGCTTCGTGCGCGAGGCCGAACCCCGGCCGGAGCCCCGGCCGCAGGTGCAGGGCGCCCTCGACGCCGTGTGGGGCCGCCCCCGCCGGGGGCACATCGCCCAATCCGTGGCCCTGCACGCCCTCGCGTGGCTGTTCGGCTGCGTGGAGGTGGCGATCGTGCTCGCCTGCGCCGGGCACGGCTCCGTGGGCGTGAGCGAGGTGGTGGTGATCGAGGCGCTGAGCCAGGCGATCAAGGCCGCGGCCTTCCTCGTGCCCAGCGGCCTCGGCGTGCAGGAGGGGGGCTTCGTGCTGGTCTGCGGCCTGTTCGGCATCGACAGCGGGACCGCCCTCGCCCTCTCCCTCGCCAAGCGCGTGCCGGACGTGGTGCTGGGGTTGCCCGCCCTGATCGTCTGGCAGAACCTTGAAGCCCGGCGCGCCTCCCTCGCCCCGGCGGGGCAGCCATGAGACGCACCGGGACACGCGCCATGCCCCGGCGGACCGCCGCCCTGGTCCCCGGCCTCGCCCTGGCGGCCTTCCTCCTCGCCGCCCCCGCCTGGGCGCAGAGCGTGACGGTCGATCTCGGCAGCGGCGGCACCACCGAGCGGGCGCTGCAGCTCGTCGCGCTCATCACGGTGCTCGCCGTCGCCCCCTCGGTGCTGGTGATGGCCACCGCCTTCACCCGGATCGTCGTGGTGCTCTCGATCCTGCGCTCGGCCCTCGGCACGCAGACGGCGCCGCCCACCGCCGTGATCGTCAGCCTCGCCCTGTTCCTCACCGCCTTCGTCATGGCGCCGACGGGCCGCGAGGCCTACACCGTCGGCATCGAGCCCCTGGTGGCCGGCCGGATCACGCAGGCACAGGCCTTCGAGCGCGCCTCGGCCCCGTTCAAGACCTTCATGCTCAAGAACGTCCGCGAGAAGGACCTGAAGCTCTTCCTCGATCTCGCCAAGGTGCCGGTGCCCCAGGGGCCGGAACAGGTCGGCCTGGAGGTCGTCACCCCCGCCTTCATGATCTCCGAGCTGCGCCGCGCCTTCGAGATCGGGTTCCTGCTCTTCATCCCGTTCCTGATCATCGACCTCGTGGTCGCCTCCGTCCTCATGGCGGTGGGCATGATGATGGTGCCGCCCGCGACCGTCGCCCTGCCCTTCAAGCTGATCTTCTTCGTCCTCGTCGATGGCTGGACCCTGGTGGCGGGCTCCCTCGTCCAGAGCTACGGCGGGTGAGGACGCAGCGAAAATCCACAGTAATCACGCACTGATTTGCGGCAAATTCTGTCTTTTCAACGTTCCGTGATTGATTCTTTGAGATCGAATTAGCCGCGAGTTAAAATTTGCCCAGTACCTTCGGGCGATGCTTTGTCTCCGGTCATTCATCGAGAACCGCAGGGGCGCCACGGCGGTGGAATTCGCTCTGGTCGGCTCGCTGTTCATCCTGACGATGCTGTTCGTGCTGGTGGCCGGCGCGATCTTCTACATTGGCGAGGCGATCGATTACGCGACCACGAGCGCGGCGCGCGACATCCTGACGGGCAACGCGCAGACGACCTCCACGACGGCGAGCACATTCACGCAGAAATTGTGCGGCCGCCTTCCCCCCGGGCTCCAGTGCGGCAACCTCGTCGTCAACCTGTACGTGGTGCCCAAGGCGACCCAGCCCTCCGGCTACTACGCCTACGTGAAGCCCGACCTGAGCGGCCTGACGATCCCGGCCCTCACCCCCGGCTCCGGCCAGTTCACCCTCGGCCAGCAGGGGGACTACCAGTACCTCCAGGTGATCTACCCGGTCACCTTCCTGCCCTCGGGCTTCGCGGCGATGCTGAGCAACGGGGCCACCTTCAACGGCAAGCCGGCCTATCTCGCGATTGCCACGGCGGCGTTCCGCAACGAGCAGTACTGATGGCCGCCGGCGACATCCCCGGCCCCGGAGCCTCCGGCGGAGCCGCCCGGCGCTTCCCCGGCGCCGAGCGCGGCATGGCGGCCCTCGAATTCGCCCTCGTCATGCCGATCCTGGCGGCGATCCTGCTGATGGGCAGCCAAGTGGTGCTCTACGTCAACGCGACGCGGAAGGTCGGGCAGGTCGCACGTTCGATCAGCCAGATGATCTCGCAGGCCGTGCCGCCGAGCAACTCCTCCACGGCGACGGTGAACGCCACCGACCTGCATTTCAGCTTCGACGCGACGCTGGTGATCTTCCCCTTCGTAATGACGGATGCCCGGCGGCAGGGGATGGCGTGGTGGACCGACATCTCGATCAATTTCTCCAGCATCGTGTTCACGCCGGTCACGGGCTCCACCTGCAACAACCCCACCGACCAAAGCGCCTGCTACCTCGCCACCGTCGCCTGGACGAGCACCGGCACGGCCCAGCCGGGCGGCGCGAACTACCGCCCCTGCGTGACGCCGCAACTCGCTGCGGCCAACAACGCCGCTCCGAGCCGGACCAGCCTGCCCCGGTCCGTGTTCGGCCCGGCCTCGCTCATCGTGATCGACGTGGTGTTCACCTTCACGCCGACCTTCGCCTCGGCCTTCCTGCCTCCGCTTCGCATCGCGCGCTCCGCCTACGTGCAGCCGCGCTACGCGACCTTCGTCAATTACGACACCACCGGCAGCGACGGGATCGCCTCGAAATGCCCCGGCTTCTGACCCTCGCCCACCGCCTCGCCGCGCGGACCGTCGCCCTGCGCCGCGAGCGCGGCGGCAGCATCAACATCCTCTTCGGCCTCAGCGTGATCCCGCTGATCGGCATGATCGGCCTCGGGGTGGATTACGGCGTCGCCATCACCGCCAAGACGAAGCTCAATAACGCCGCCGACGCCGCCGCCCTGGCCGCCGTGGTGACGGCCAAGGCCTACATCGCCAACAACCCGGCGCAGGCGAACGTGACGCAGAGCGGCATCACGGCGGGGACGAACCAAGCCATCAACGCCTTCGCGGTGAACGCGGGCCGCGTGCCCTTCACCACCTTCACCCTGCAGACGCCCTCCGTCGTCCGCTCCGGCCAGACCCTGACCGCCACGGTGACCTACACCGCGACGGTGCAGAACAACTTCGGCAAGATCTTCCGCGCGCCCACCGTGCCGCTCACCAACACGGTGACCGCCTCCGCCGACCTCGCGAGCTACCTCGACTTCTACCTGATGATGGACGTCTCCGGCTCGATGGGCCTGCCCGCGACACCCACCGGGATGAGCCAGCTCGCCGCCGTCAACACCGACATGTGGTCCGACTACCAGCAGGGGTGCCAATTCGCCTGCCACTTCCCCGGCTACAACGGCTGGAACCAGGCGGCGGGCAAGATCCAGCTCCGCTCGGACGCGGTGAACTCGGCGGTCTGCTCGCTGATCCAGCGGGCGTCGCAGCCCCTGGTGCCGAACCAGTACCGGGTCGGCCTCTATCCCTTCATCAACCAGCTCGCGACGCTCTCGCCCCTCACGGGCACCATGGCGACGCTCTCGACCGCCGCCCAGTGCGCCCAGAGCTGGCCGATGGCCCTGACGAATCTCCTCGATACCGGCTCGACGCAGCTCTACACGGGCCTCGACCCGAGCACCGGGACCGGCGCCGGCGGCACCCATTTCGAGGTGGCGATGGCGCAGATGCAATCCACCATCGTGAACTACGGCGACGGGTCCAGCGCGTCGAAGCCGAAGCCCTTCGTCTTCCTCGTCACCGACGGGATGCAGAACGGGCAGCACTTCTTCACGTCGGTCAACGGCAAATACACCTATCCCGGAAACCCGTCGAAATTCGTGGGCTATGCCAACGCGTGGTGGGACGGGTCGCAACCGTCGCAGATCGATGCCACCACCTGCTCCGCGCTGAAGAGCGCGGGCGCCACGATTTCGGTGCTGTACATCCCCTACAACCAGATTTCCTTCGTCAACAACGGCGGCGGAATCGCCTGGGAGAACAACCGGGTGAACGCCTTCAGCCCGACGCTGGCGACACCCCTGAAGGCCTGCGCCTCGCCCGGCTTCTTCTACACCGCGAACACCCCGGCCGACATCACCGCATCCCTCAACGCGATGTTCGACCAAGCCCTGCGCATGGCGCGCATCACGCAGTAACCGGGGCGCGGGCGACCGCGCCCGCCGAGGCGGCGTCCCGGACCGAGGGTGGGAGGGCGATCCCGCGGGCCGGCCCGCCCGGCACCCCCTCTACCCCGGCGGGCTCTCGGCGGGGGCCTCGGCCTTCGGGGCGGTCCCCCGGTCGGCCACGGCGGCCTCGGGATAGCGCTTGCGGTATTCGGCGAGGAAGGCCGACAGGGTTTCGGCCTTGGTGGCCCGGGCGGCGATGGTGCGGAAGCCGGGGCTGCGCGTCGCCCCGTCGGCTGTGAGCAGGGCGAAGGTCCGCGCGTCGGGCCCCTGGGCCATGGGCCCGGCGAACTTCGCCTTCAGCCGCTCGAGGCCGAGCTTCTCCCCGGCGAGGTCGTAGGCGATGGCCGCGCGGATGGCGTCACCGCGGGCGGCCTCGTCCAGGGGCCCGCCCCCGCGCCAGACCTCGCCGAGCAGGGCCTCGTGCGCCTCGCCGGCCTCGCGCCAGCGCCGGGCGCTCCACAGGATGTCGGCGCGCAGGCGCGACACGTCGGGTCCGGACTCGTCCTCGACCGCCTCCAGCGCGAGATCGGTGCGGGTGAGGTCGGAGAGGGCGCGGGCGCGGACCAGGGAGCGGGCCCGGCGCAGTTCGGTGGGCAGTTCGGGCATGTCGGTGGTTTCGAGGGCGGCGAGGGCCCGCATCGGCTTGCCGTCCATCAAGAGCACCGTCGCGAGCTTGGCCGCCACGGCGGAGCGGGCTTGGCCGGTGAGGCGCTGATCGACTTGGTACTGCAGGAGTTCGGAGGCCGATTCGAGCAGGTCGAGGCCCACCAGCCGGTCCGCGAGGCGCCGGACCACGGCATCGCCCCGGCGCCCGATCGGCGCGAGTTCCTTGAAATCGAAGTACAGGGCCACCGCCGCGACGCCGGGCAGGCTGTCGCCCTTGCCGCCGAGGTAGAGATCCTCGAAGGCGGCCTGGGCCTCGGTGGTCAGCGCCCGCGAGACGGGGGAGTTGGGGGCGAGGGTGTTCGCCCGGCGCACCGCCGTGAAGGCCGCCCGCCAGCGCCCATCCGCCAGGGACAGGCGGGCGAGGCCCGCGTTCAGCGCCTCCTCGACGGGTCCGCCATGCCACGTGATGGCGAGGCGCTCCAGGCGCTCGATGGCGGCGGGGGTGTCGATCTTGCCGGTTGCGTTGGCGAGGAGGGCGCCGCGCAGGGCGGCGGCCGCCGCCACCGGCCGCTCCGCCGCCTCGGCGAGCTTGCCGTAGGCGTCGAGGGCGGCCGCGTTCTGCCCCGTCGCCTCCGCGGCCCGGGCGCGAACGAGGGCGAGCCGGTCGCGGATCAGCGGAGTCTGGCCCGAGCCCGCCACCGCCCGGGCCGCCGCCGTCTCGGCGTCGCCCGTCTCGATCGCCGACTCCGCCGCCAGGGTCCGCACCGTGTCGGCGAGTTCGGCCGGCAGGCGCTCGGCCAGGGGCAGCACCTTGAGAAAGCCGGTCTCGGCCGTCTTCCAGTCCTCCAGGCCGGCGGAGGCCGCCGCGCGCCAGAGGGCAGCCTCGGGATCGGCCGCGAGCGCCGGGACCGAGAGGGCCTTCAGCGCCTCCGCGTTCCGGCCGGCCCGGACCAGGGCGAGGCCGCGCAGGATCATCGTCTCCCGGTTCTCGGCGACGAGGACGTCGTCCGACGCCGCCTCGAGGGCGGCGAGGCCCTCGAGGTCGAACCCGTTCGCGATGGCCGCGCGGGCATAGGCCATCCGCGCCGGGCCGCGCTCGATGGCGGGCGCGAAGACCGCGTCGGAGAAGAGGCCGCGCAGCGTCTCGCGGACGTTGCCGAGGCGAGCCTTCTCCCAGGCCGCCCGGTCCACGACGAGGGCGCCGGGTGCGTCCAGTACCGCCTCGGGCCGCTTGGGCGCGGTGGAGGCGGCGAGCCCGCCCTCGCGGCCGATGAGCACCCCGTCGAGGTCGGACCGCACCGCGAGGTCGTCCGCGCCCGCCAGGACGGCGAGGCCCTGGCGCCCCGGCAGGATCTCGAAATCCACGAACCGGCGGCTCTTGGGGTTGCCCGCCGGCTCGATCGCGGCGGAGGGCACCACGGCGATCCGCTCGCCGTCGAGGTCGATCCAGCTGGCGGCGCCGGGCTGCGGCAGCGGCACCGTCATGGCGACCTGGCCGGACGGGCTCGTCCGCCGGGTGGGCTCCAGCGTGCTGCTCGGGGCGAGTCCCTCCCCCGCCGAGAGTTCCCAGGCGACGCCGCCCGGGACCGTGACGGCGGCGAGGTCGATCAGGCGCCCGGCGGGCACCGCGAAGCGCAGGACGGTGAGGGGACCGGCCCGCAGGGGCTCGCCGACCGGACGCAGGCCGGTGCTCCCCGGCGGCGGCACGGCGATGGGGTCGCCCGTCTCGAAGGCGAGGACCGCGAGCCCGCCCCGCTCGAACAGCGCGGCCGCGGGCAGCCGGGCGAAGGGGAAGACGAGGCCCGACCCCGCCGCCCGCGTGGGCACCGTGGCCGGGGCGGGCTTGGCGGGCGCGGCCGGGGCGGCGGCGCCGTCCTTCGCCGTGTCCTTGGCCACGTCCTTTGCCGGCTCACGGGCCGGCACCGCCCTGGGCGCCGGCGCGTCGGCGGGGATCTCGACGCTGGTGGATTTCGCCGGGGCGGGCGTCTTGCGGACGACGTCGAGGAGATAGACCCCATCCTCCCGCTCGGCGGTGACGGCGTAATCCTCGGCCGGGGTGATGGTCACGCTGGCGGAGGTCTCGTCCGCGTCGGTGGCGATCCGGGTCACGCCCGGACGCGGCCGGGCGCGGATGGCGCTGGCATCCACCACGTAGCGCCCCGACACGCGCAGGCGGGTCGAGGGGCCGTCGGACTCGACGGTCGCCACCGCATCCTCGGGCACGCGCAGGGAGAACCGGGTGAGGGTCGGCAGGTGCGCGATGGTGAGGGCCAGGGGCTTCGGCGGCGGCACCGGCACCCTGGCCTGGAGGGCCTCCTCGGCGGTACGCGCCCGCCGGGCGAGGTCGGCCACCACGTCCTGCGGCAGGGAGGGCGGCATTCCCTTCCAGCCCTCGGGCAGGAGATCGATGAAGACGCGCTCGCCCGCGCTCTGGACGCTGGCCTTGAAGGGGCGCTGGAGGGCGAGGCGCAGGCCCGTGCCGTCGGGGTCGCGGCGCACGGCGGCGAGGTAGGCCGGCATCTCCTCGGTCAGGCGCTCCGGCCCGGCCTTCACGCTCTCGCCGTAGCCGAGGATCAGCACGCCGCCCGAGACCGTGGCCTTGACGGTGACCGGCTTGTCGAAGGTCAGGAGCAGGCGGCCATAGCCCTCGGCCTCCGTGCCCTTGGCCGCCACGAGCCGCGCCGCCAGGGCGGGGGCGATGCCGAGGCCGACGAGGGCGGCGGCCAACGCCGCCGAGAGGGTCGCCGCGCGCGCCTTCCGGCCGAGCCGCAGGCGGAGCCGCCCCTCGCGACCTGTCGGGGATCTCCCGCGCAAAGCTCCCATCGTTCGAGCCGACCCGCTCCCGGCCCACGGCCCGCGGCCGCGACGCCTCGACGCCACATCGACCCGCATCCTGCCCCAGCGGGGCTAATGGCGGCTTAACCGTAACCGACGGATCGGACCGGTTCAGCCGCCGAGGGCGACGGCCCGGTCGAAGGCCGCCGGGAAGCCCATGAGGGGCACGGAGATGACGGCGGGCTCGCTGCTGTTGGCCTTCTGGCCGGTGACCGTCAGGGTCTTGGCGGCGCGCATCCCGTCCGTCGCCAGGGTGGGGAAGCTGATCGGCACCATGCACCCCTCGGCGGAGCAGCTCGCATAGGGCGCGCCCTTGCCGAGATTCTGCTCGTCGAGCTTGAAGGCGATCCCGGCCTCGATGGACAGGCCGAAGGGCATCAGGACCACGCCCTCGGACCGGCCGTCCTTCGGGGTGCTGAGCTCGAAGCCGAACTTGCGCTGGCCCGTCTTCGAATCACCCTGCGATTGGACGACGATGCAGGCGGGCCTGTCCTGCGGCTTCACGCAGGAGACCGTCCAGTCGCCGTAGCTCTCGCTGACGCTGGTCGCCCCGGCCGGCCAGGGCGAGGAGCCCGGGGCGGCCTTCTGGGCGGATTTCCCGGCCGCGTCCTGCGTCGCGGCGGGCTTCGGCTTGGGCTCGATCTTGGGCTTGGGTTTCGGCTTCGCCGCCGGGGCGGGCGCCGCCGCCTCGGGCTCGGCATCCTGCGCCGTGGCAGGGACGGAGACGGCCACCGGAGCCGCGAGCGCCGCGGCCGCCACGAGGATCGCCGCGAGGGACATCGCTCCGGTCCGGCGAGCGGGGGCGGGAGCGCGTTTCGGCGACATCGGCGCGGGCGGCATGGGCTCGGGTCCTCGGACGAACGGATCGAGTGCGCCGCCTAGCGCTTGGCCGGACCGGGTGCAATCGCGCGGCGCCGCAAAACCTCGTGCGCTCCCGGGCGATGGACGCCCGGCGCGGCCTCAGAGCGGCTCGGGACCGCCGGCCTTCGCCATCAGGTCGCAATGGCACGCGAATGCATAGTTCAGGTGGTGGCGCGCGGCCCGAATCAGGGAGATCGCGAGGGTGAGAAACCCGGGGTCGCGGTCGGCCGCTTCCTCGGCGGGGGTCGGGGTCTGGGTGGCGATGAGAGCGAGCATGACGACTCCGGTGTCGATAGGCTCGGACGTTTCCGCGGCGGTTGTGATGCCTGCTGCATCGCAATATGAGCCATCCGCATTTCACCTCCAACGGCGATCGCGGCGGCCTGATCATGCAGCGGACGCATGGCTACCGGCCGTGGCGTTAACGCGCCGGTGACCGGGTGGAGTCTCCGCCCGGCAGTTGACCCTTCGGAAACGAGACGCCATGGAGCGGGCCTGCGCGATGGAACCCGGCTGGGCCCTTGCCGGAATTCCCGCGAGGGGTCTTCCGCAGGGGCGCCCCGGCCTGTTGTCCGTCGCGGAACTGTCACGCGAGCGGCCTACCGCCGCCCCGTGCCCCATCGCGGCGCCCCTGGCGCCCGTCAGACCGAGGATAGCAGCATGACCGACGCGCCCACGCGCTGGCCGAACCACGGCCGCATCAGCGGCCCCATCGTGATGATCGGCTTCGGGTCGATCGGGCGCGGGACGCTCCCGCTGATCGAGCGCCATTTCGACTACGACAAGGCCCGCTTCACGGTGATCGACCCCGTCGACACCCACAAGGCGCTGGCCGAAAAGCACGGCCTGCGCTTCGAGACCGTGGCGCTGACGCCCGAGAATTATCGCGATGTCCTCACGCCCCTGCTCACCGAGGGCGGCGGCCAGGGCTTCTGCGTGAACCTGTCGGTGGACACCTCCTCGCGCGCCATCATGGAGCTGTGCCGGGAACTCGGCGCCCTCTACGTCGACACCGTCGCCGAGCCGTGGCCGGGCTTCTACTTCGACAAGACCCGCAGCCAGGGCGACCGCACCAACTACGCGCTCCGCCAGGACATCCTCGACGCCCGCGCGCAGAAGCCGGGCGGCCCCACCGCCGTGTCCTGCTGCGGCGCCAACCCGGGCATGGTCTCGTGGTTCGTGAAGCAGGCGCTCCTCAACATCGCCAAGGACACGGGCATCACCACGCCCGAGCCGAAGAGCCGCGAGGAGTGGGCGGCCCTGATGCACACCCTCGGCGTGAAGGGCGTGCACATCGCCGAGCGCGACACGCAGCGGGCCAAGAATCCGAAGCCGCGCGGCGTCTTCGTCAACACCTGGTCGGTCGAGGGCTTCGTCTCCGAGGGTAACCAGCCCGCCGAACTCGGCTGGGGCACCAACGAGACGTGGAAGCCGGAGAACGCCCGCGAGCAAGAGAAGGGCTCGCGCTGCGCGATCTACCTGCTCCAGCCCGGCGCCGACACCCGCGTCCGCACCTGGGTGCCCACCGTCGGCGCGCAGTTCGGCTTCCTCGTGACCCACAACGAGGCGATCTCGATCGCCGACTACTACACGGTCCGCGAGGGCGACAAGGCGGTGTTCCGCCCGACCTGCCATTACGCCTACCACCCGGCCGACGACGCCGTGCTCTCCCTCCACGAGATGTGGGGCAACGCCGGCAAGGTGCAGGAGAAGCACCACATCCTCGACGAGAACGAGATCGTCGACGGCATCGACGAACTCGGCGTGCTGGTCTACGGCCACGCCAAGAACGCCTACTGGTACGGCTCGCAGCTCTCCATCGAGGAAACCCGCCGCATCGCCCCCTACCAGAACGCCACCGGCCTTCAGGTGACCTCGGCCGTGCTCGCCGGGATGGTCTGGGCCATCGAGAACCCGGAGGCCGGCATCGTGGAGGCCGACGAGATCGACTTCCGCCGCTGCCTGGAAGTGCAGACGCCGTATCTCGGCCCGGTGGTCGGGGTGTACACCGACTGGACCCCCCTCACCGACCGTCCGGGCCTGTTCCCGGAGGATATCGACACAAGCGACGCTTGGCAGTTCCGCAACGTGCTCGTGCATCGCTGAGAGCGTTTCCGCCGCCGTCCCGCCATCCGGGGCGGCGGCGCCTTGTCATCGCCGGCCGCGCGTACCAATCTCGGCCGTTCCCATGGGGAAGGCGGCGATGAGTTCCACGGTCGAGCAGCAGATCCTGATCGAGCAGCGGGTCACCAACGAGGGCCCGAGCGTCGTGGCGGCGTATCTGCTGTGGTTCTTCCTCGGGTTCGTCTCCGCTCACCGGTTCTACCTCGGGCGAATCGGCAGCGCGATCTGCCAGCTCGTGCTGAACATGCTGGTTGTCGGCCTCATCTGGCTGGTGATCGACCTGTTCCTGATCCCCCGCATGGTGCGCGCGAAGCAGGCGGAACTCCGCCAGCGATTCGCCCGCCAGGTCGCCCCCACCACCTCCGCGATCCTCACAGGCACGGGTCCCGCGCTCCGGTTCTGAGATCCCTTGCCGTCATTGCGAGCGACAGCGAAGCAATCCAGGGGCGGAGGGCCGGCGTCCAGAGGAGGCGCGTCCCTGGATTGCTTCGCTCCGCTCGCAATGACGGAGGTGAACACGGCCGGCTTGGCCCGCCTGTCGATGCGAAGAACCCCTCACACCGCCACGGCGGCATCCGCCCGGTAGGTTGCGCCTTCCACCGGGTTCGCCACCCAGCGGCAGCGGCCGATCCGCAGGTCGTGCCCGGCGTGGAAATGGCCGGAGATCCAGAGGTCCGGCCGGGCCGCGTCGGGCAGGTCGTCGAGGAGCGTGGTCGCGTAGAAGGCCGGGACCCACCACGGCACGCCGGGGGCCTCGCGGAACCGGTCGGCGGCGAGCGGGCTCGCCGGGTGGTGCGTGAGGACGACCGTCGGCCCCGCATGGGGGACGGCGAGGGCGGCGAGCAGGCGGTCCCGCTCCGCGAGGAAGGCCGCCATCGCGTCGGCGGGCTGCCAGGGGCTGCCGTCTTCCTTGCGGATCGCCCCGAGATATTCCCGCGAGCCCGTGACCGGATCGGTCATCCGCGCGGCGGCAAAGGCGATGGGATCGGACGGGCGGCCGGGCGTGTCCTCGCGGAGCCAGCGGGAAGCCAGCGTCCAGTCGCTCCACAGGGTCGCGCCGAGGAAGCGGACGCCGCCGAGCACCACGCTCGCGCTCTCTTGCAACAAATGGATCGTGGCGCCGAGCCCGTTCAGGCGCTCCACCTCGGCCGCCAGCACCGCCAGGAGCTGGGGCGCCGTGCGCGGGTCGCCCGTCGGCGCGTAGCGCTCGTGGTTTCCCGGCACCAGCACCACCGGCTTCCCCTGCGCGAGGTGGAGCAGGGCGGCGAGGCCGCGCTCGGGATGCCCCTCGTGGAGGTCGCCCGCGCAGGCGAGGACGTCGAACTCTCCCTCCGGCAGGGGGATGAGGTCGAGGCGTCGGCGCTCGAGATGCAGGTCGGAGAGCGGGAAGATGCGCATGAGGTGCCTCACCCGGCGGCGCGCCGCTCGGCGGCGGCGGCGCGGAGGATGTCGAGGGCCGAATCGGCGTTGATGACCGCGATCAGCGCCGCCGCCACGAGGTCGGGCCAGGGCGAGGGCACCGCGATGGTGGTGAGCCCCGCCGCCACCACCGCGAGGTTGGCCACCGTGTCGTTGCGCGCGGAGAGATAGGCCGCGCGGGTCAGGCTGCCCGAGCCGGTACGGTGCCGGGCGAGCATCGTCGCGCAGGCGAGGTTGACCGCGAAGGCGGCGAGCCCGGTCAGCACCAGGGGCAGGGCGGCCGGGGGCGTGAAATCCGAAAACTTCTCGTAGGCCGCAACCGCGCCGGCGAGCGCGGGCAGGACGAGGAGGACGGCCATCCCGGTGCCGAGCCGCGCCCGGTTGCGGGCGCTCCAACCGAGCCCGGCGACGATCAGGAGGTTGATCGCCGCGTCCTCCAAGAAGTCGAGGCTGTCCATGACGAGGGCCACGGAGCCGATCGCCAGGGCGACGGCGATCTCAAGGAAGAAGCACGCGAAGTTGAGGGCCGCCACGCGGGCGACCACCGGGCGCAGGGCGGCGGTCACGGCATCTCGCTCCGGTCGTCTCGTCCGAGCCGTCGTGGCACCGCCCGCCGGGACGGCGGTTCGGCGGCAGACCGCCTCTTGTCCCGGCGCGGCCGCCCTGTCGAGGCGGCACGCGTCAGAAAAAGTCGCGAGGCGCCTCAAGAAAGTTGCGCCTTGGTCCGGGTGGATTCGGGCGCGCGCCTGTGCCACGCCCGTGGTCAGAGGCCGACAGCACGATCGGCCGCCCACGGAGGCTTCGTCGAGCCATGCTGCCGGAACTGCGCGTCCTGTATTTCGAGGACTTGGAAGTCGGTCTGTCGGAGACCCTCACGAAGACCATCGCCTCCTCCGACGTGGTGGGCTTCGCCGAGATCACCGGCGACCGCAACCCGATCCATCTCTCCGAGCACTTCGCCGCGCGGACCCCGTTCGGCACCCGCATCGCCCACGGCCTCTACACCGCCGGGCTGATCTCGGCGGTGCTGGGCACCCGCCTGCCGGGGCCGGGCGCCGTCTACATCTCGCAGACCCTGAATTTCCGCGCGCCCGTGCGCATCGGCGACACGGTGGACGTCACGGTGACGGTGGCCGAATTGATGCCCGAGCGCCGCCGCGCCCGGCTCGCCTGCCTCTGCTCCGTGGCGGGCGAGAGCGTCCTCGACGGCGAAGCCTGGGTGAAGGTGCCCAACCGCGCCGAGGCCGACCCGCTGGCCGTGCGGATGGAGCGGAGCCGCATTCCCCCCAGTGAGGCCTGAGACCCTCACCGATCCGGCCGACCCGCGCCTCGACCCCTACGCCCGGATGCGCGAGCGCGACCTCGTGGGGCGCGCGGGGCGGTTCGTGGTGGAGGGCGAGGTGACCCTTCGGCTGCTGCTGGGGCCGCGCTCGCGCTTCCGGGCCGAATCGGTTCTCCTCGCCCCCGAGCGCTTGCCGGGCCTCGCCCGCGAGGCCGACGACTGCCCGGCGCCGGTCTACCTCGCCGACAAGCCGGTGATGAGCGCGGTGACGGGCTTCCCGATCCACCGGGGCGTGCTGGCCATCGGCCTGCGCGGGGAGGCGCCCGCGCCCGAGGCGCTGGTGCCGCCCGAAGGCCCGGCCCTGGTCCTGGGGCTCGCCGGGCTCACCAACCACGACAACGTCGGCGCGGCCTTCCGCAACGCGGCGGCCTTCGGCGCGGACGCAGTGCTGCTCGACGCGGCGAGTTGCGATCCGCTCTACCGCAAGGCGATCCGGGTCTCCGCCGGGGCCGCGCTGATCACGCCCTTCGCCCGGCTCCAGGCGGGCGCCGACTGGCTCGCCCTCGCCGATCGCCTGCGCCTCGACGCCCTGGCGCTGAGCCCCGGCGCCGGAGAGGAACTCGGCGCGGCGCCGCTCCCGGCCCGCGCCCTGCTGCTGCTCGGCACGGAGGGTCCCGGCCTGGAGGCCGCACTGCTCGGCCGGGCGCGCAGCCTGCGCATCCCGATGGCGGGGGACTTTGATTCGCTCAACGTCGCCACGGCGGCGGGAATCGCCCTCCACGCCGTCGCCCGGGCGCAGGGACGGCTCCGAGGGTTCAATACGGAACGGTAACCGTCCCGCGCGAAAGGCACGCCTCGCCCCGCGCCGGGCCGAGGCGATTCCCGCCGGCCCCCTCCCCGGCGGGGATCCGGCCCGCCGCCTCCCCTCGCCCGTGCGCCGAGGGCGAAGGGGCCTTGCGGGGACGGCAGAGCCCTTCGACGGAACCTCGAAAATTCATCCGCATTCCTGCGCGCGACAATGGGCTGCAATTGAAGACGAAACATGCGAGTTTAGCTTGGCCTCACGGTCGTGAGGTTGGGAGACGAGTGAGTTGCTGCAGGCGCGTGACGGGTTGAGGGCTCTCTCCGGGCATCGGGTGGCCGTGGTCGGCGCCGGGCCGGGTGGACTGGCCACCGCGCTCCTGCTGGCCCGGGCGGGTATCCACGTCACCGTGTTCGAGAAGGACAGCCAAGTCGGCGGGCGCACCAAGACGGTGGAGGCGCCGGGCGGCTACAAGTTCGACATCGGCCCGACCTTCTTCCTTTATCCCCAGATCCTCGCGGACATCTTCACGAGCTGCGGCGAGCGCCTCGAAGACCACGTGACGCTGGAGCGGCTCGATCCGCAGTACCACCTCGTCTTCGAGGGCAACGGCGGTGTCTCCGGGGAGATCCGCGCCACCGGCGACCTCGACCGGCTGGAGGCCGAGATCGCCAAGCTGGCCCCCGACGACGCGAAGAACGTCAAGAAGTTCTTCTCGGAGAACCGGACGAAGCTCCAGTTCTTCAAGCCGGTGCTGGAGCAGCCGTTCCACCGCTTCCTCAGCATGGCAAGCCCGGCGATGCTGGCGGCCCTGCCCTACCTGCACCCCGGCCGCAGTGTCGACCGCGACCTCAGGCGCCACTTCAGCGACCCGCGGGTGCGCCTCGCCTTCTCCTTCCAGACCAAATACCTCGGGATGAGCCCCTTCCGCTGCCCGAGCCTGTTCACGATCCTCTCGTTCCTCGAATACGAGCACGGGGTCTACCACCCGATCGGCGGCTGCGGCGCGATCTCGGAGGCGATGGCCGGCCTCGCCCGGCGCATGGGCGTCGATGTCCGCCTCGGCGCCGACGTGGAGCGCGTGACCTTCGACGGCAGCCGCGCCAACGGCGTGGTGGTGGACGGCGAGACCTTCCGGGCCGACGCGGTGGTCATCAACGGCGATTTCGCCAAGGTAGCCAAGGCCCTGGTGCCGGAGGAGCGCCGCCCCCGCTGGAAGGACGCCAAGATCGCCGACGCCCGGCTCTCCTGCTCGACCTTCATGCTCTACCTCGGCATCGAGGGCACCGTGCCCGAGAGCCTGTCGCACCACACCATCCTGCTCTCGGAGCAGTACGAGAAGAACATCCGCGAGATCACCGAGGGGACGCTGCCGATGCAGCCCTCCCTCTACGTCCAGCACGCGGGCTATACCGACGGTGGCATGGCGCCCCCCGGCCACACCGCCCTCTACGTGCTCGTGCCGGTGCCGAACCTGAAGGCCGGGATCGACTGGCCGTCGATCCGCGCCTCCTACCGCAAGCTCGCCCTGGACCGGCTGAAGCTCCTCGGCCTGCACGACATCGAGGACCGCATCCGTTACGAGCGGATCATCGACCCCACCGAGTGGGAGAGCGACTTCGCCGTCCACGAGGGGGCGACCTTCAACCTCTCGCACGAGTTGCGGCAAATGCTGTGGTTCCGGCCGCACAACCGCTTCGGACCGGGCCTCTATCTCGTCGGCGGCGGCACGCATCCTGGCTCGGGCCTGCCGGTGATCTACGAGGGCGCGCGGATCTCCGCGAAGCTGCTGATCGAGGAACTGGCCGGCGCCCGCGCGGCGGAGAATGCCGGCCTGCCGGAGACAGCCCCCCTGGCCGCGCCGGGCGAGGTGTCTTGAGGGGCCCGGCGCATCTCGGCGCCGCCGCGCTGCTGGCGATCCTCCCGGCCGTGGGCTGGGCGACCGCATCCCGGGCGGCGACGGTCGAGGTCGAGGTGGACGGGGCCGAGCCCGGCGGCGGGCCCATCCTCGTCGCCCTCTGTCAGGGAGGCCTGAGCGGCTCCGCCTGCAACGAGGGGGACAAGGTCCAGCCCCAGGGGGGCGAGGCCCGCGTCGTCTTCCAGAACGTGCCGCCCGGCGTCTACGCGGTGGCGGCGTTCCAGGACACCAACCGGAGCGGCCAGCTCGACCGCACGCCCCTTGGCCTCCCCCTGGAGCCCTACGGTTTCTCGGGCGAGCCCGGGCGCCGCAGCCGCCCGGACTTCCGCGAGGCGGCCTTCTCCCTGCGCGAGCCGGGTGTGGCGCTGCGCGTGCGCCTCGCCCGCGCCCTGCCGAGGCGCTGAGGCCGATGCCGCCGGTCGCGGTCCTGACGAACGTCGCCCTCTCCCTGCGAGGGCGGCGGGTCCTCGACGGCATCGATCTCATTCTGGAGGCGGGCGAAACCCTGGCGCTGCTCGGGCCGAACGGCGCGGGCAAGACCTCGCTGATGCGCCTCGTGGCCGGGCGCCTGGGTCCCGAGGCCGGGACCGTCCGCGTCGGCGGCGCCGACCCGCACCGGGCCGGGGCGGCCCGCCGGGCGGTGGGCTGGGTGCCGCAGGAGATCGCCCTCTACCCCCGCCTGACCGTGGCCGAGAACCTCTCCGTCTTCGCCCAGCTCGCCGGCCTGCCCCGGCGGGAGCGCCGGGCCGCCGTGGACCGGGCCCTGGGTCTCGCCGACATCGAGGCGGTGGCGCACCGGGTGGTGATGACCCTGTCCGGCGGCTACCAGCGCCGGGTCAACATCGCCGCCGGCCTGATCGGTCAGCCCGCCCTGGTTCTCCTCGACGAGCCGACGAACGGCGTCGACCTCGCCGCCCGCGCCGCGATCCACGCGGTGCTGCACCGCCTGCGCGAGCAGGGCACCGCGATCCTCATCGCCACCCACGACTTTCCCGAGGCCGAGCGCTTGGCCGACCGGGTCGCCTTCCTGGCGCAGGGCCGGATCGTGCGCGAGGGACGGCTCGCCGACCTCCTCGCCCGGCTCCGCACCGGCCCACCGGAGCGGGAACTGATCCTCGACGCCGCCCCCGACGCCGCCGCCGAGCAGGTGCTGCGCCGGGCGGGCTTCGCCTCGGCCGGGGTCTCCGGCCTGCGCTGGCGGACGAGCGAGCGCGCTGGCCTCGACGGGGCAGCGCTGCTCGGCACGCTCCGCGCCCAGGGGGTGCCGGTGGGCGAGGTGCGGGTGCGCTCGCCGCGCCTGGAAACCCTCTACGTGGAGGCCCTGCGGCCGCGCGATGTCGGCGAGGCGGAGGTGCGGCCGCTGGTGGCATCGGGTCAGCGGCCGTGAGGAGTTTACGCCGGATCGAGCGCCGGTCCCCCTCTCCCCACTTGCGGGGAGAGGCCCGTTTGCACCTCGTCGAGCAAACGGGAAGCGGAGGCGCAGCCGAAGCGATGGGGTGGGGGCCGACAGGATGAATCTCATCCTGGCCACCCCCACACCTTCGGCTGCCGCCTCGCTTCGCCCCCGACGAGGGGCGGTCAGCCCTCTCCCCGCAAGCGGGGCGAGGGAGATGCTGCAACACCGCGCCCGAGGGCTCACCCCATGATCGGCGCCGCCTTCCGGGTGATGCTGCTGTCCCTGCTCCGCGACAGGGCGGCGCTGGTGATGGCCTTCGTGCTGCCCACCGTGATCTTCTCGATCTTCGCGGCGATCTTCTCCGGCGCCATCGGCGACCGGATCCGCATCCATCTCGGCCTCGCCGATTTCGTCGGCTCGCCCGCCACCCATCGGCTGATGGACGCGCTGTCAGCCGACCCGTCGCTGCGCATCACCCGCCTGCCGGCGACGAACCTCGTGGAGGTGACCCATGCGGTCCGGGCCGGGGAGGTGGACGTGGCACTGGCGCTGCGTGGGGATCTCCTGGCCCGCCCCGCGGGGGATACGCCCGCCCCGGCCGACAAGCCGGTCGTGCTCGTCGAGAACCCCGCCAAGGCGCTGGCGACGCCCATCGCGCTGGGCCAGCTCCAGCGGGTGCTGAACGAGGCCCTGCCCGACGTGGTGCTCTCCCGCGTCGTGGCCGACGTGGAGCGCAGCGGCAAGATCGGCCCCGACGAGCGGCGCTTCCTCGACGAAGCCTTCGCCGAGCAGCGCGCCAAGAAGGAGCCCTTCTCCTTCGCCGACCTCGTGGAGCGGACGAGCACCGCCGCCGGCACCGCCAACGCCCGGGTGAGCTACTATGCCGGGGCGATCACCGCCGTGTTCCTGCTGTTCGCCGCCATGCAGGGAGCCCTCTCCCTGGTGGAGGAGCGCGAATCGGGCCTAAGCGACCGGCTGATGGCCGGGCCCGGCGGGCTGCCCGTCGTGGTGCTCGGCAAGTTCAGCTTCCTCACGGTGCAGGGCGTCGTCCAGGCGGGGCTGATCTTCCTCGCGGCGGCCCTCCTCTACGGGGTCGAGATCGGGCCGCACTGGCCCGCCTTCCTGGCAGCTTGCCTCCTCGTCTCGGCCATGGCGGCGGGGCTGGCGCTGGCGGCCTGCGCGCTGGCCGCCTCCCGGCAGCAGGCGCACCTGGCCGCGACCTTCGGCGTGCTCCTGCTCTCGGCCGTCGGCGGCTCGATGGTGCCGCGCTTCCTGATGCCGCCCTGGCTCCAGCAGGCCGGCTGGCTCACCCCCAACGCCTGGGCGATCGAGGCCTACCAGTCGGCCCTCGGGGACGGCTTCGCCGCCGCCCTGCCCTCCCTGGCGGTACTCGCCGCCCTGGCGCTCGCCGGGATCGGCGTGGCGCTGGCGGGCGTCGCGAGACGGCCGATCTGATGGCATCGCCGTCCCGCCATCGCGAGCGACGCGGAGCGGCCCGGGGCAGCGGGCCGTCGGCGGACGAGGCGTCCGCCCCGGATCGCTTCGCACCGCTCGCAAAGACGACGGGGATACCGTTCTCCGCGACGGCTGGGCACGTTGACCGCCAACGGCCCATGTCTAGCTTCACCCTGGGGCTAGCCGCGATCTCGCTGCGATCGCGACCGGCTCCGGATCATCGTTGCAACGCGCATTCCTGCGACGGACCGGTATCCGCTGCGTCGGAATGGGCTTTCAGGGCCGGGCCCTTTGCCCCGTCCGATCGGAGCGTACCCGCCTCATGAGCCAGGATTCGAGCGTCGCCGTCATCGGCTCTGGGCTCGGGGGACTCGCCGCCGCCTGCGTCGCCGCCGCCCGAGGCCATCGCGTCACCGTCTACGACAAGAACGGCTGGCTCGGCGGTAAGGCCGCCGTGCTGCACGAGGGCGGCTTCCGCTTCGACATGGGGCCGACCATCCTCACCGTGCCCCGGGTGCTGGAGCGCATCTTCGGCGAGGCCGGTCGCTCCGTGCACGACTACATGGACCTGCGCCGCCTCGACCCGCAATGGCGCTGCTTCTTCGACGACGGCACCCGCATCGACCTGATGCAGGACGTGGCCACCATGGCCCGCGAGATGGACCGCTTCGCCCCCGGCACCGGGGACGGCTACAAAAAGTTCATCTCCATTTCCGAGCACCTGCACGGGGTCTCGGAAAAGTTCTTCTTCTGGAAGCCGGTCGAAGACCTGTTCGACACCATCAACATCCGCGAGAACATGAACCCCGGCACTCTGCGGGACGTGCTGTCGCTGCGGATGCACGCCTCGGTGGCCTCCACCATCCGCGGCAAGGTCAAGGATGCGCGGCTCGCGCAGATGCTCGACCACTTCGTGCAGTATGTCGGCTCCTCGCCCTACGGCGCCCCCGCCGTGCTCTGCGCCATCGCCCACATGCAGACCTCGGAAGGCGTTTGGTACCCGATGGGCGGCACCCGCGCCGTGGCGGAGGGGCTCGCCAAGCTCGCGGGCGAACTCGGCGCCACCCTGAAGCCGGGCGTCGAGGTGACGGGCATCGAGACCGCCAATGGCGCCGTACGCGGTGTGCGCACGGCCGAGGGCACCACGGCGTTCGACGCCGTGATCTCGAACATGGATTCGGTCAGGACCTACAAGGAACTCATCGGCGGCGAACCCGGAAAATCCTTCGAGAAGAAGAACCCCGAGCCGGCCTGCTCCGGCGTGGTGCTCTATCTTGGCCTCAAGGAGCGCTACGAGCACCTCGCCCACCACGACTTCGTCTTCTCCCGCGATCCCGAGGAGGAGTTTGAGTACATCTACCGCAAGGGCGAGCCCGCCCCGGACCCGACGGCCTACCTCGCGGCTCCCTCCTCCACCGATCCCTCGGTGGCGCCCGAGGGCGGCGAGGCGCTCTACGTCCTTGTCCACACGCCGTACCTGCGCCCGCACCACGATTGGCGCCCGGACGGGCCGCTGTTCCAGAACTACCGCCGGACCATCATCGACAAGCTCAAGCGCACCGCCGGGCTGACCGACCTTGAGGACCGGATCGTGGTGGAGCGCCACCTGACGCCCCAGGACATCCACGAGCGCTACAAGGTGCTGAACGGTGCCATCTACGGGCTGGCCTCCCACGGCAAGGTGATGGGCGCCTTCAAGCCCGGCAACCGCTCCCGTCAGGTGCGCGGCCTCTACCTCGCGGGCGGCGCCGCCCATCCCGGGCCGGGGATGCCGATGGTGATGATGTCCGGCTGGATCGCCGCCGACGCGCTGGACGCGGATGCGCGGGGAGCCGGCGGCCAGGAGCGGAAGTCGGCGTGAGGAAGCACGGACTTCGCCGTGGGAACCCCTCGCCCCGCTTGCGGGGAGAGGGCTTCGGTGACCACGGACCTCGGGCTTGCCCGAGATCCGATCCTCGTTGCCCAAGTCGGGCGGGCCCGACTTGGGATGTCGCCGAAGCGGGGCGGCAGCCGGGGATGAGGGGGCACGCGGGACGAGCCTCATCCGGCAAGCCTCTTCGCCGCCGCTGCGGCTTCGCCTCCGCTTCCCGTTTGCCCGACGCGGTGCAAACGGGTCTCTCCCCACTGGCGGGGAGAGGGGGGCGTCACGTCCGGTCGGCTGGGTGGATGATGCGGTGACGGGACTTCCGCCGCCTTCGCCAACCCATCGCGCCGCAAAGGGGGGAGGGCAAACGTCGCGCTCCGTACCGCCCGTCTCCCCCGCCCTCTGGCGCTTCATGGGGCTGTGGTTCGCCCGCTTCCTGCGCCGCCATCTCGACGGGTTGAGCCAGCCGCACTGGAGCGCGCCGCCGCCGGCCGCGCATCCGGGTCCCCTCATTATCTACTGCAACCACCCCGCGTGGTGGGACGCCGCAGTAATTATTTTGCTGGCAAACCGCCTCTATCCCGGCCGCGACCACCGCGCGCCCTTCGACGCGGCCATGCTCGCCAAGTACCGGATCTTCGAGCGGATGGGCGCCTTCGGCGTCGATCTGGAAACGGCGCGCGGCGGGGCGCAGTTCCTGGCCGCCGCCCGCGCGATCCTGACCCGGCCCGGCGCCGTGCTGTGGATCACCGCCCAGGGGCGCTTCCAGGACGTGCGCGTCCGGCCCCTGGGCCTGCGTCCCGGCGTCGCCCGGCTGGCGGAACTCGCGCCCGACGCGCTGTTCGTGCCGCTCGCCCTCGAATACGCCTTCTGGGAGGAGCGCGGGGCCGAGGCCTTCGCCGCCTTCGGCCCGCCGATGACGGCGGGCGAACTCGCCGCCCTGCCCCGGCCCGAGCGCCTCGCCCGCCTCGAGGGGGTGCTCACGGACACCCTCGACCGCCTCGGCGCCGACGTGATGAGCCGGGAGCCGGACCGGTTCCGTCCCCTGCTCGCAGGGCGAAAGGGCGTCGGCGGGCTCTACGACCTGTGGCGGGCTACCGCCGCCCGTTTGCGGGGCCGGTCCTTCGACCCCGCCCACCGCAGCGCCGGAAAGTCGCCGCCGTGATCCTCACCCTCCTCGCCCTGCTCTGCGTGTTCGCGGCCCTCCTGTCGGCGGGCGTGGCGGTGGCGAACCTCCTCGTCCTCAAGACCCCCGCGCCGGAGCCCGACGACGGGCTGGTCTCGATCCTGATCCCCGCCCGGAACGAGGCGGGCAACATCGCGGGCACGGTGCGGGCGGCGCTGGCGAGCACGGGCGTCCCGGTGGAGGTGATCGTCGGCGACGACCACTCGACGGACGCCACCGCCGCCATCGTGACCGGGATCGGCGACCCGCGCCTGCGGCTCGCCCCCGTCCCGGACCTGCCCGAGGGCTGGACGGGGAAGAACCACGCCTGCGCCCACCTCGCCACGCAGGCACGCGGGCGCTGGCTGCTCTTCATCGATGCCGACGTCACCCTGGAGCCGTCCGCCGCCGCCGCCCTCGCGGCCCGCGCCCGCCACACCGGCACGGCCCTCGTCAGCGCCGTACCGCGCCAGCGCATGGACACGTCGGGTGAGCGCCTGACCGTGCCGATGATCAACTTCCTGCTCGTCGGCTACCTGCCGATGCCGCTGATGCGGCGCCTGCCGAACCCGTCGCTCGCCACCGCCTGCGGGCAGATGGTGCTGTTCGATGCGGAAGCCTACGCCGCCACCGGGGGTCACGGGGCGGTGCGCGCCTTCCTGCACGACGGCGTGCGCCTCGCGCCCCTGTTCCGCCGGGCCGGCTACCGCACCGACCTCGTGGCGGGGGCGGAGCTCGCCACCTGCCGGATGTACGACACCTTCCCCGCTGCCTGGGCGGGGTTCTCGAAGAACGCCCACGAGGGCCTCGCCACGCCCCGGGCGCTCCCCCTGTGGACGGCGCTGCTCGGCCTCGGCCACCTGCTGCCGCTGCCGCTCCTCGGCCTCGGCCTCCTCGGCCTGCTGCCGCCGGAGGCGACGGCGCTCGCGGGCGCCGCCTCGGCCCTGTCGCTCGGGACCCGTGCGGCGATCACGCTGGCCACCCGCGAGCCGGCGGCGACGATCCCCCTCCATCCCGTCTCCATCGCCGTGGCGCTGGCGATCCAGTGGAACGTCCTGCTGCGCCGGGAGCGCGCCGGGGCGGCGACGTGGAAGGGCCGCAGCTACCCGGTCGGCGGGGCCTGAGGCGCGGCGCGGTCGGCGGGGCCGAGCCGCAGCGTCACCTTCAGGATCCCCTGATCCTCCGGGTCCCGCATCTGCGTGAAGCCGAGGCGGCGGCAGACGGCGAGCATCGCCCGGTTCTCCGCGAGCACGCTCCCCTCGACCCGCCCGATGCCTTCGGAGCGGGCCCAATCGATCATCAGCCGCATCAGGGCGAAGGCGAGGCCGGTGCCGCGTGCGTCCCGGCCGACGCCGATGGCGTATTCGCCGCTGTCGTGGTTGGCGTCCGCGTGGAGCCGCACCGCGCCGAGCATCCTCTCCCGCCCGTCGGGGTCGATCTCGACGGCGACGAAGGCGATGGCGCGGGCGTAGTCGAGCTGCGTCAGCCGGGCGAGGAAGGCGTGGCTGAAGGCCTTCACCGGGCCGAAGAAGCGCAGGCGAAGGCTCTCGGGATCGAGGTTCTCGAAGAACGCCCGAAAGAGGTCCTCATCCTCAGGCCGGACGGGACGGACCCGCACCACCCGATCCTTCACGTTGAGGGTGCGCACCCATTCCGCCGGGTAGGGGCGGATGGCGAAGCCCGGATGGCCACCGCCCCGGCGGTCACGGTCGCCCGTGCGGCTCTGCGGGATCCGGCCGATCCGCACCCGCGCGTCGAGGGCCAGAACGCCGGTCTCGTCGGCGAGAAGGGGGTTGATGTCGAGTTCGCGGACCTGCGGCAGGTCGGCGGCGAGCTGGGCGATCTTCACGAGCGTCAGGGCGATGGCCGGCAGGTCGGCGGCGGGCACGTCGCGGTAGGCGTCGAGGCGCCGGGCGACCCGCGTGCGGGCGATGAGGTCGCGGGCGAGCGTCAGGTCGAGGGGCGGCAGGCCGAGCGCCCGGTCGTCGATCACCTCCACCGCGGTGCCGCCCCGGCCGAACACCACGACGGGACCGAAGACCGGATCCTCCGCGAGACCCGCGATCAGCTCCCGGCGGCGGCCCTTGCGCACCATCGGCTGCACGGCGAACCCGGTGACGCGGGCATCCGGCCGCTCCCGGCGGGCGCGGCTGAGGATGCGGCGGGCGGCCTCGCGCACGTCGGACTCGCCGGTGAGGTCGAGATGGACCCCGCCGATATCGGATTTGTGCACGATGTCGGGCGAGACGACCTTGAGGGCCACCGCCTGCCCGGCAGCGATCATGGGCCACGCGGCGGCCGCCGCCGCGTCGCTGTCCGGGGCGAGTGTCAGCGGCACCGCCGGGATGCGGTAGGCGGAGAGCAGTTCGCCCACCGCGATCGGATCGAGCCAGGACGCCCCCTGCCGCAGGGCGTCGGCCACGATTCGCCGCGCCGCCTCCGTGTCCGGGGTGAAATCCCGGGGCAGGGAGTCGGGGGTGCGCATCAGGTCGTCCTGCGCCTCGCGGTAGCGCACGAGGTGGAGGAAGCCCTCGATCGCCTCGGAATCGGTCGAGAAATGCGGGATCCCTGCGGCGGAGAAGGTCTCGCGCACCGCCTCGGCCTCCCCCAGGGAGACGGCGAAGACCGGCTTCCGGCGCGTCTGGCCCTGGCGCGCCTCGCGAACGGCCCCGGCGATGGCGCCGGCGACGGCGGCGGCATCGGAGCGGATGGTCGGCACATGGACCGCGAGCACGGCATCGTTGCCCTCGTCCGCCAGCAGCGGGGCCAACGCCTCGGCGAAGGTCGGCCCGCCCGCATCCATCCCGAGGTTGACCGGGTTGCCGGCCGGGCGCGCGCCGAAGGCGGGGATCTCCGCGAGGCTGCCGGCCCGCTCGATCAGGCGATCCGTGGCCGAGAGGCCGATGCCCTTGCCGTTGCTGACGATGGCGAGGCGCTTGCCCGGGAACGGCCGCTGGCGGCCCAGCGTCTCGACGGCGGAGAACATCTCGTCGAGATCCTGCACGGCGAGCAGGCCCGCCCGGCGGAAGGCCGCGGCGTAGACCGCATCGGGCCGGGCGAGGGCGCCGGTATGCGTCGCCACCGGCCCGGCCACGGAGGCTGGATGGGGCCGGTGGCGCCCGGCGCGCAGCACCACCACCGGCTTCGCGCGGGCGGCGGCACGGGCGGCGGACATGAAGCGGCGGGCATCCTCCACGCGGTCGAGGCAGAGCAGGATCGCGCGGGTGCGGAGGTCGGCGGCGAAGTGGTCGAGGCAATCGGAGGCGTCGATGTCCAGGGAATGGCCGATGGACAGCACCGCCGAGAAGCCGACGGAGCGGCGGCTCGCCCATTCCACGATGGCCGCCGCCACGGAGCCCGATTGCGAGATCAGCGCGAGGTCCCCCGGCGCCGTGGGGTGGGCGAACAGGGCCGCGTCGAGCCGCCGCGCGGGCACGACGAGCCCGGCGCTGTTGGGGCCGAGCAGGCGCAACCCGTGGCGCCGGGCGGCGATGCGGGCCCGGGTCCCGGGATCGTCCGGGCCCGTGCCGAGGCCGGTGGTGAGGATCACGGCGGCGGCGGCGCCGATCCGGCCCGCCTCCTCCACGATGGCGGGCACGCCCTCCGGCGGGATCGCGACGATCACTAGGTCCGGCGGGGCGGGCAGGGCCGAGAGGCTCTGCGCGCAGGCGAGCCCCGCCACGTCGGCCTGCGTGGGGTGGACCGGCGTGATCGCGCCGGGATAGCCCGAGCGGCGCAGGGATTCGAGGATGCTGCGCCCCACCGAGCCGTCCCGTGCCCCGGCGCCGACGAAGGCGATCGACCGGGGGGCCAGGAGCTTGTCGAAGCGGTAGGTGCTCATGCCGTCCCCGCCCTCGGGCCCGCTGCCGGACCGGCCCTTCGACCCCGCCGATCCCGGCGCGCCGGCAGCCCCCGCGATCCACAGCTTTTCCCCGGAGCTTCAGGATCGGGCAAGGGGGAACTGCAAGGCTTTGCGCCGCAGCGATCCCCCGAAAGGTGCCGATGTCGATCCCGTCCGCGCGCCGCGGGCCGTCCGCCGCTCCCGCCTCCGACGGGGAGGCGGCCCGTTCGCCGAACCTCGTTGCCCGCCTGTTCTGGACGGGCACGACGGGCAGCGCCCTGGCCTTCTGGTACGGGCCCATGGCCTTCGCGGGGACCGGCCTCGCCCTCCTCGCCGTCCTGGCCCGCCACCTCGACCGGCCGCGCCGCCTGCGCGCCCGCGTCCGCCGGATCGCCCGCCGCCACGCCGAGACCCTGGCCCTGCGCCGCCGCCAGGAGCGGTTCGAGGATGCCTACGGCACCCTGATCGACGACGGCTGGCAGCGGGAATGCGCCTACTTCCTCGACCGCACGGTGCTGCCGCGCCTCGGCCCGCGCCACGCCAACCTGCTGGCGCGCGAGCGGCCGCGCCTCTTGGCGATCGTCGAGGCCGTGGCGGCGGAGGTGGACCTGCCCGACGAGGACGAGGCGCCGGAAGACGGCATCGACTACGAGCGCTTCTGCGCCGAACGCCTGAGCCGCGCGGGCTGGCGCACCCACCGCACCCCGGCGAGTGGCGACCAGGGCGCGGACGTCCTCGCCATCCGCGACGGGGTCCGCCTCGTCGTCCAGTGCAAGCGCCTGGGCCGCCCGGTCGGCAACGCGGCGGTACAGGAGGCGGCCGCCGCCCTCCCCTA
Source organism: Methylobacterium aerolatum (assembly GCF_022179085.1). Taxonomy (GTDB): domain Bacteria; phylum Pseudomonadota; class Alphaproteobacteria; order Rhizobiales; family Beijerinckiaceae; genus Methylobacterium; species Methylobacterium aerolatum. The sequence goes on along the minus strand of NZ_BPQE01000017.1, from coordinate 19,077 downwards.
CTGGTCCGGCGACCGCGCGGCGGTGGTCTCGAACGCCGGCTTCACCCCCGCCGCCCGCCGTCTCGCGGCAGCGACGGGGGTACTGCTGTTGCACCACGACGATCTGGAGGAGTTGGAGGTGTGAGGCGGACGGCCTCAGGCCAACGGCCCCGGGATCGCCGTCTCCGCCTTGGTCAGCAGCCGGGCCTCGTGGCGGCGCACGAACAGCCACAGGGCGATGCCGCCCACGATCACCAGGGCGAGGAGGCCGAGGCCGAGGGGGCCCGCCACCGTCTCGATGGAGCGGCCGCAATAGTAGGAGCCGAGCCCCATGCTCGCCGCCCAGACGATGCCGCCCAGCGCGTTGAAGGCGAAGAAGCGGCGGGCGTCGAGGCGGTTCACCCCGGCGAGCACGGCCGCGTAGGCCCGCAGCATCGCAGTGAAGCGGCCGAAGAACACGATCTTCCCGCCATGCTTCCGGAACAGGTACTGCCCGAGCTTGAGGCGGCCGTGATCGAGGGCGATCAGATGGCCGTAGCGCAGCAGGAGGGGCATCCCCCACCTCCGCCCGGCCCAGTAGCCGACGTTGTCGCCAAGGATGGCGGCGGCGGCCGCCGCCGCGATCACCCCGGCGATGTCGAGGTTGCCGGTACTGCCGGCATAGACCGCCGAGGAGATCAGCACCGTCTCGCCGGGGCACGGCACCCCGGCGCTCTCAAGCGCGATGATCACGAAGATGGCGATGTAGCCGTAATTCGCGATCAGGTCGGCGATCGGCAGGTCGTGCAGGAAGGCCATGGGTCCTCGGAGGCCGGCGGCGGGCTCGGGCGGAGCCCTAGCCCGCAGAACGTGGCCTCACGAGGGCCGAACCGGTAGCCCCCCTCCTCGCCGGAGCGTATCCCCGGCGGGCGGGTCAGAGCACCTTCAGGATCGCCTCGGCGCCGGACGCCTCGGCCTTGGAGGGCGATTCCTCCACGTTGAGGACGCGCACCACGCCGTCTTCGACCACCATCGCGTAGCGCTTCGAGCGGGTGCCGAGGCCGAAGCCCGTACCGTCCATGTCGAGGCCGATGGCCTTGGCGAAGTCGGCGTTGCCATCGGCCAGGAACTCGATGCCCTCGGCGGCGCTCGCCTTCTGCCACGCGTCGAGGACGAACACGTCGTTCACGCTGGTGACGGCGATGGCATCGATGCCCTTCGACAGGATCTGCTCCCGGTTCTGGACGAAGCCCGGCAGGTGGTTGCGGTGGCAGCTCGGGGTGAAGGCGCCCGGCACGCCGATGAGGACGACCTTGCGGCCCTTGAACACGTCGTCCGTGGTGCGGGCCATCGGACCTTCGGGGCCGATCACCCGGAAGGTCGCCTGAGGCAGGTGGTCGCCAACCTGGATCATCGTTCGAGTCTCTCCGGTGGGGCGGGGCATCCCCGCGGGGTCGGGGGGTGACCTAGCGTGGCACGCCGGGACTGTCGAGGCGGGGCCGCCCATCCTCCCGGTGACGTTCGGCGGGGCGCCGCCATTTTGCCCGCTGGACAACGGCAGGGCGCGGGGCCAGCATGGGACCATGCCGACCTCCCGCCCCGCCCGGCAGACCGCGCTCTCCGGCACCCACTTCCTCGACGGACAGTTCCTTGTCGCGATGCCCGGCATGGCGGACGAGCGCTTCGCCCGGTCGGTGATCTACATCTGCGCCCACTCCGCCGACGGGGCGATGGGCATCATCGTCAACAAAGCCGCCACCGACATCAGCATGCCGGACCTGTTGGTGCAGCTCGACGTGGCGCCGGAGGCCGACGCCATCCGCCTGCGCGAGCGCGTCGGCCACATGCCCGTGCTGATGGGCGGCCCCGTCGAGGGGCGGCGGGGCTTCGTGCTCCACTCGGACGACTTCCACATCGCCCAATCGACCCTCATCATCGATGACGGGATCTGCCTCACCGCCACCGTCGAGATCCTGCGCGCCATCGCCAGCGGCGAGGGGCCGGCGAACGCGGTGCTGGCCCTGGGCTATGCCGGCTGGCAGGCGGGGCAGCTCGAGAGCGAGATCATGGCCAACGGCTGGCTCAACTGCCAGGCGGATCCGAGCCTGATCTTCAACGCCGACCTCGAGTCCAAGTACGAGCGCACCCTGCGCGGCAACGGGATCGATCCGGCCATGCTCTCGGCGAGCGTCGGGCGGGCGTGAGGGACCTGACCGGGCAGTCGCCTCGTCTCTCCACCGGGAGCTCATCCTGAGTGTCTGGCCGGAAAGGTCGTCGCCCATTTCCGTCATTGCGAGGGTAGCGAAGCAATCCAGGGATACGCCACGTTCGGAGTCGGCGCGCTGCCCTGGATTGCTTCGCTACGCTCGCAATGACGCGGCGGGCTTCATGAGCCGCCAGGACCTCGACGGCCAGATTCTCAGGATGGGGATGTCGGGTGGGAGCGGGCGGTGTCCCGGTCAGGCTCCGAGGGGGAGGGTGGGACACGATCCGGCGTCCCGGCCCGGCTCGCGGGAATGAGATCCGCGCCCTCGTCGCAAGGATGGTGAAGGCGGCAGCCGATCCTACTCCGGGTCCGCCCCGAAGCCCGCCCCCGCATCCGGGTTCAGCCCCTCCACCGCGGGCCTCGGGCGGGGCGCCCGGCGCGGCGCTACTGCCGTCGCGGCGGTGGGCGCCGCGGTGTTCGCGCCGAGGCGGGTGGCCAGCGCCAGGGCGCGGTTCTCCGTGTAGCGGAGGTGGCAGAAGCCGTGGACGCCCTCCCGGGCATAGGCCCGGCAGAACTGCTCCCGATCCGCCGAGAAGGCCGCCTGCTCGGCCACGATCGGGCGCACGTCCTCGGAGCGCGCCCGCTGGGTCATGAGCTTGTAATTGTCCCGCACCGCCTTGTCGGCGACGCCCCGCGCGGTGTCGAACTCACCCGCGCGCGGGGTGAGGCTGGCCGGGGCCGGCCCCCACATCCCGACGGGGGTCGTCGCGCAGTCGGCGGCGGTGAAGGTGCAGGTCGCGCCGCCTTCGAGGGTCGTCGCCAGCACCGCGCCCTCGGTGACGTCGAGGCGCAGGGGGCACTCGGCGGTGGGCGCCTCGTAGCGCGGCACGCCCTCGGGCCTGCCGGCGGAGGTGAAGGGGACGGGCTTGCCGCCCCCGAGCTTGACGGTACAGGATTCGGTCGGTTGCGAGATCTTGGTGCCCGGCAGGGTGATCGTCGCCGCGACGCCGCCCGCGGCTCGCTCGAGCCTCAGGCTGCCGCCCATGCCGTTGCGCTGGAGGTCCTGCCCGATCACGCTGTCCTCGGCCGGTGCCTTGAGGACCACGGGTCCCCGCGGCACGGGCGGCGGGCGCATCTCGGGGGCGGGCTGGCCGGGAACCGCGTCCTCGGACTGGCCGGGCCCGGGCACCGGCCCGCCATCCGACGGCCGGAGCTGCGGCACGGGGGGCCGCTCCGGCTTGATGCCGAAGAGACGCTCGAGGAAGTTCTGCGCCTGCGCCGGACCGGCCGGCATCGCGAGGGCGGCGGCGAGGGCGGCGAGGGGCAGGAGGCGGATCGAGCGTGTCGGTCTCACGGGCGGGCGGCTCTTATGGTTCTTGTCTCGCGGGGGCCGATCACGATCCCTTGCGCCACGGTTAACACGCGATCGGTGGCGCTGACGTGGCAGCGAAGCAACAAAATGCGGCCAAGAACCAGCCGAAGGCTGCGGCAGGGTTGAAATTGGCGAGCCGCGAGAACGGGATGCAGCCATCGCCACTCCGTTCGGAGGAGGCTTCTTGCGGGGCCGCGCGCCGCTTCTTATATCGCGATCGACGCGGGATTATCCGCCGGATCTCGTCCGTCCTCGGCCCTTGATCCGGCCCGGATCCCGTTCTCACATCTCACGCGTCAGTCTCCATCGCGAGTTCTGAAATGCCATGGGCCGAGCTGCTCCGGGGCTCGGCGGTCTGCTTGAACGCGACAGAAGAGGGATCCCACCATGGGTAAGGTTATCGGTATCGACCTCGGCACCACCAATTCCTGCGTGGCTGTCATGGAAGGCACGCAGCCCAAGGTCATCGAGAATTCGGAGGGCGCCCGCACCACGCCGTCCATCGTCGCCTTCACCGACGACGGCGAGCGGCTCGTCGGCCAGCCGGCCAAGCGCCAGGCGGTCACGAACCCCGAGCGGACGTTCTTCGCCATCAAGCGCCTCATCGGGCGCACCTACGACGACCCGATGACCCAGAAGGACAAGGGTCTCGTCCCCTACAAGATCGTGCGCGGCGACAACGGCGACGCCTGGGTCGAGGCCGACGGCAAGAAGTACTCGCCGTCCCAGATCTCGGCCTTCACCCTTCAGAAGATGAAGGAAACCGCCGAGGCCCATCTCGGTCAGCCGGTCACGCAGGCGGTGATCACCGTTCCCGCCTACTTCAACGACGCCCAACGCCAGGCGACCAAGGACGCCGGCAAGATCGCCGGCCTCGAGGTGCTGCGCATCATCAACGAGCCGACGGCCGCCGCGCTCGCCTACGGCCTCGATAAGAAGAAGGCCGGCACCATCGCGGTCTACGACCTCGGCGGCGGCACCTTCGACGTGTCGATCCTCGAGATCGGCGACGGCGTGTTCGAGGTGAAGTCCACCAACGGCGACACCTTCCTCGGCGGCGAGGACTTCGACAACCGCATCGTCGAGTACCTGACCGCGGAGTTCAAGAAGGAGCAGGGCATCGACCTGACCAAGGACAAGCTCGCCCTCCAGCGCCTCAAGGAGGCGGCGGAGAAGGCCAAGATCGAGCTGTCCTCGGCCACCCAGACCGAGATCAACCTGCCCTACATCACCGCCGACCAGACTGGCCCGAAGCACCTCGCCCTCAAGCTCTCGCGCGCCAAGTTCGAGTCGCTGGTGGACGATCTGGTGCAGCGCACCATCGAGCCCTGCCGCAAGGCGCTCAAGGATGCCGGCGTCTCGGCCTCCGAGATCGACGAGGTGGTGCTCGTCGGCGGCATGATCCGCATGCCGAAGATCCAGGAGGTGGTGAAGTCCTTCTTCGGCAAGGAGCCCCACAAGGGCGTCAACCCGGATGAGGTCGTGGCCATCGGCGCCGCCGTCCAGGCCGGCGTGCTGCAGGGCGACGTCAAGGACGTGCTGCTCCTCGACGTGACCCCGCTCTCCCTCGGCATCGAGACGCTGGGTGGCGTGTTCACCCGCCTGATCGACCGCAACACCACGATCCCGACCAAGAAGTCCCAGACCTTCTCGACCGCCGAGGACAACCAGAACGCGGTCACGATCCGGGTCTTCCAGGGCGAGCGCGAGATGGCGGCGGACAACAAGCTGCTCGGCCAGTTCGACCTCGTCGGCATCCCGCCGGCCCCCCGCGGCATGCCGCAGATCGAGGTGACCTTCGACATCGACGCCAACGGCATCGTCAACGTGACGGCCAAGGACAAGGCGACGAACAAGGAGCATCAGATCCGCATCCAGGCGTCGGGCGGTCTCTCGGATGCCGACATCGAGCGGATGGTGAAGGACGCCGAGGCCAACGCCGAGGCCGACAAGCGCCGCCGCGAGCTCGTCGAGGTCAAGAACCAGGGCGAGAGCCTCGTCCACTCCACCGAGAAGTCGGTGAAGGAGTACGGCGACAAGGTCTCGGCGGCCGACAAGGGCGGCATCGAGACGGCGATCGCCGCGCTGAAGACCGCGCTGGAGGGCGACGACGTCGAGACCATCAAGGCCCGCACCACGGACCTGACGCAGGCCTCCATGAAGCTCGGCGAGGCGATGTATGCCGCGAGCCAGGCGGCCGGCCCGGAGGGCGCGGCCTCGGCCGAGGCGTCGGCCGAGAAGAAGGACGACGTCATCGACGCCGACTTCCAGGAGGTCGACGAGAAGGACCAGAAGAAGCGGGCGTGATCGCCACGCTCGTCTGAAATCGTGCGGGGCCGGAGCGATCCGGCCCCGCCGTCGCTTGCGGTGGCCCCGTGCGAGGGTACAGCAGTGAGGGACAGGCTCAGGCGCCGCTTCGTCCGCCCAAGACCTCCTGCGAGTGTCGGACCGGGCCGGTTGGAAGAAGCGCACGAGACCCTCGCCGTCATTGCGAGCGCAGCGAAGCAACCCAGGGCAGCGGAACGGACCGACGCCTTGGCGCGACCCTGGATCGCTTCGCTGCGCTCGCCATGACGGGGCGCGCGATCTCGCCGGCCACGCCGTGAGGTCGCGCTTGGAATTGTCCGGAGACGGAACGGGATGTCGAAGCGGGACTACTACGAGGTTCTGGGGGTCGCGAAGACGGCGTCGGACGGCGAGATGAAGACCGCCTTCCGCAAGCTTGCGATGTCGTACCACCCCGACCGCAATCCCGGCGACAAGGAAGCCGAGATCAAGTTCAAGGAGATCAACGAGGCCTATCAGTGCCTCTCCGACGGGCAGAAGCGCGCCGCCTACGACCGGTTCGGCCATGCCGCCTTCAGCCAGGGCGGCGGGGGCGGGCCGGGCTTCGGCAACGAGTTCGGCGACTTCATGTCGGACATCTTCGACAACTTCTTCGGCGACGGCCGGGGCGGCGGGCCGGGCAGCGGGCGCCGGGGCGGCGCGCCGGGTCGCGAGCGCGGCGCCGACCTGCGTTACAACCTGGAAATCTCCCTGGAAGAGGCCTTCACCGGCAAGGCCGAGACCATCAAGATCCCGACCTCGATCACCTGCGAGACCTGCTCGGGCAGCGGCGCCAAGGCGGGCTCCAAGCCCCGGACCTGCGGCACCTGCGGCGGCTACGGCCGGGTGCGCGCGGCCCAGGGGTTCTTCGCCATCGAGCGGACCTGCCCGAACTGCCACGGCCGGGGCGAGATCGTGGACGATCCCTGCCCGAGCTGCCAGGGCGCAGGTCGGGTCAACCGCGAGCGCACCCTGTCGATCAACGTGCCGGCGGGCGTCGATGACGGCCTGCGCATCCGCTTGGCGGGCGAGGGCGAGAGCGGCCTGCGGGGCGGTCCCTCGGGCGATCTCTACGTCTTCCTGTCGATCAAGCCGCACGAGTTCTTCCAGCGCGACGGGGCCGACCTGTTCTGCCGCGTGCCGATCTCGATGGTGACGGCCGCCCTCTCGGGCGAGATCACCGTGCCGGTGATCGACGGCTCCCAGACCCAGGTGCGCATCCCGGCGGGCACCCAGACCGCCAAGCAGTTCCGCATCAAGGGCAAGGGGATGCCGGTGCTGCGCTCGCGGGAGGTCGGCGACCTCTACATCCAGGTCTTCGTCGAGACCCCCCAGAGCCTCACCAAGCGGCAGCGCGAGCTGCTCCTGGAGTTCGATCAGTCGGCCTCGCCGGAAAATCATCCGGAATCGGCCGGGTTCTTTTCCAAGGTTCGCGAGTTCTTTGGGGGCGCCGCCAAGGCGTGACCCGGCCGAGGCCTCGCCATGGGGTGGGATGAGCCGACTTTCGCACCTGCGAAACGTGGCATCCGCACCCTAGGCGGCGCCCAGGCGGAGCGATAAGAACGTTTCGTCGTCTCACGATTCTTTTCTCCACGGCATCGGGAATCCAGGACTTGCCGCCGCTGCGCCATCCCAGTGCAAAGGTCTCCGGAGTCGAGGGCGCGATTCGCGGGCCGCGACGCGATCCCTTGGAGGACGAGGCGAGATTCCTGCGCTCGTGGTTCGAGCGGCCCCTGGTCACCGGGGCGGTCACGCCGTCGGGCAAGATGCTCGCCCGCACCATGGCGTCCTACGTCGATCCGCAGCAGGGCGGGCCGGTGATCGAGCTGGGGCCCGGCACGGGCCCGGTGACGGAGGCGCTGATCCGCCGGGGCATCGCGCCCGAGCGGCTGATCCTCGTGGAGTTCAATCCGGATTTTTGCCGCCTGCTCGCCCGCCGCTTCCCCGGCGTTACGGTGATCCGGGGCGATGCCTACGACATCCGCACCACCCTTGCCTCGGCCCTGTCCGAGCCCGGCGCGGCGGCGGTGTCGAGCCTGCCGCTGTTCACGAAGCCCCTGGAGCAGCGCCTCGACCTGCTGAACGCCGCCCACGACCTGATGCGGCCGGGGGCCCCGTTCATCCAGTTCACCTACGCGGTGGTGCCGCCGATCCCGGCCAAGTGCGAGGCCGGCAGCTACACCGCCGCCCCCTCGAACCGGGTGTGGCTCAACCTGCCGCCCGCGCGGGTGTGGGTGTACCGGCGGCCCTAAGTTCACGCTCGTCATTGCGAACGCAGTGACGGCAACGGCACCTACCCGAACTGCTCCCTGAGAATCCGCTCGTCCAGGCTGTGCCCAGGATCGTGCAGCAGCACGAGGTCCGTGGTGCGGTCGAGGGAGGTCTCCACCGTGCGGACGCGGCGGAACTCCGTGTGGTCGGCCACCGCCGCCACCGGCCGGTGGCCGGCATCCAGCACCTCGATGTGGATGCGGGCGTAGTCCGGCAGCAGCGCGCCGCGCCAGCGCCGGGGCCGGAAGGCCGAGATCGGGGTCAGCGCCAGTAGCTTGGCGTCGAGCGGCAGGATCGGTCCTCCGACGGAGAGGTTGTAGGCCGTGGAGCCGGCGGCGGTGGCGCAGAGCACTCCGTCGGCGATGAGCTGTTCGAGGCGGACCTGCCCGTCCACCGAGATCTTGAGCTTGGCCGTCTGGTGGGTCTGGCGCAGGAGGTAGACCTCGTTGATCGCCCGCGCCTTGTGGGCGCGGCCCTCTGTGTCCGTCGCCTCCATGAGGAGCGGGTGGATGACGCTGCGGTGGGCCTTCTCCAGGCGCTCGCGCAGGTCGTCCTCGCCGAACTCGTTCATGAGGAAGCCCACGGTGCCGCGATTCATGCCGTAGATCGGCTTCGGCGCGTCCATGAAGCGGTGGAGGACCTGCAGCATCAGGCCGTCGCCGCCGAGGGCGACGACCACGTCCGCCTCCTCGGGCGGCACATGGTCGTAGCGCCGCATCAGCAGGGCGGCGGCCTCGCGGGCATCCCGGGTGGGGCTCGCCACGAAGGCGATCGACTTGTTGCGCATGGACTTTAGGCCGGGTTCGGCCGGAACGGCGGGGTCACGGCGGGGGCTCCCAAACTGTCGAGCGGACCCGCCCGGTTGACGTCGGCCGTCGCGGGGCCGCACTCAGGGCCGTCCGCACTCCGGAGGCATAGCATGGAGCGCCCGCTCCTCGTCTACACCACCTTTCCCGACCAAGCCTCCGCCGTTAACGTCGGCGAGGCCCTGGTGCGCGAGCGCCTCGTGGCCTGCGTCAACGTCCTGCCGGGGATGCAATCGGTCTACGCGTGGCAGGGGGCCGTCGAGCGGGCGAACGAGGTGGTGGCGATCCTGAAGAGCCGCGAGGGCCTGAAGGACGCGCTCTTCGCCGCCGTGAAGGCCAAGCATCCCTACGACACGCCGATCCTCCTCGCCCTGCCGGTGGCCGAGGCAGATCCCGGCACGGCGGCTTGGCTCCTGGCCGAGACCTCGCCGCCCTCCCCCTGAGAACGGGCGGATTCAGGCCCGGTGGCCGACCTGCTCCAGGCTGACCCGCCACAGGCGCTCCTGCACCGCCTCGTCGCGGCTCTCCCGGGAGGAGGTCTTCGGCTGGCCATGGGAGAAGTAGCGGCCGGTGATGCCGTCGAGATCGGGCGCGGTGGCCACGCGCAGCGAGGTCCGCGCGCCCTTCTCCGGAGTGATCAGGAAGGGGCGGATGAGGCCCCAGGCGGCGCCGAACAGGCCGCCGGTGTTCGTGGCGAAGCCGGTGTTGACGACGCCCGGATGCAGGCAGTTCGCCGTGATGCCGCGCCCGGCGAGGCGGCGGGCCAGGGCGTAGGTGAACAGCACGTTGCCGAGCTTCGCCTGGGAGTAGGCGCGCATCGGCGCGAAGCGGCGCTCGGCATTGAGGTCGTCGAAGGCGATGTGCCCGCGGTAGTGGGCGGCCGAGGCGACGTTGACGATGCGGGGTTTGCCGCCGGACTGGGCCGTCGCGGCCAGGGTGTCGAGGAGTTCGAGGGTCAGCAGCACGTAGCCGAGATGGTCCAGCGCCCAGGTCCGCTCGAACCCATCGGCCGTGACCTCCCGCCGGTCGAAGATCGCCCCGGCGTTGTTCACGAGGACATGCAGGCGCGGGCAGGCCCGCCGGACCTCGGTGGCGAGGCGGCGGATCTCCCCCTGCGAGGACAGGTCGGCGGCGAAGGTCGTGACCTCCGCCCCCGGCACCGCCGCGCGGATGCGCTCCGCGCCCGCCGCGAGGCGGCCGGAATCGCGCCCGATGAGGCCGACCTGGGCACCCGCCTGCGCGAGGCCCAGGGCCGTCTCGAGGCCGATTCCGCCCGTCGCGCCGGTGACGAGGCAGACCCGTCCGCGCATCGTGCTCAGAAGACGACCTGGCCGACGGCGAAGGCGATGACGACGATGACGATCGCCACGATGAGGAACAGGCCGAACAGGATGCGCGCCAGGGAGCCCGCGCCGGCCGCGATGCCGGTGAAGCCGAGGCCGCCGGCGATCAGCGAGATCACGAAGCAGATCAGGGCCCATTTCAGAAGGGTCATCAGGCATCCTCCGATGGCTCGCGCCGCGGCGCGAGGCGGTTGTCTCTCGACGGGTCAACCGGCAGCCAAGCGCGACTGTTCCTTCCCTCGTCCCCCCGGCAGGGCCTTTATTCTCATCCCGTCCGGGCGACGGGCTGGCCCGGTACGTCGGCCCGCTCCAGCATGATCTCCGCCAGGGTATGGTAGAGGCCGCTGCGGCACACCGCCTTGGAGGCGGCATCCGCCACGAGGGCGGCGACCATCAGCGGGATCATCAGCGCGTGGTTCTGCGTCATCTCGGTGACGATGACGAAGCTCGTGATCGGCGCCTGCAGGACGCCGGTGAGGTAGGCGACCATCCCGAGCAGCACCATGGCCCCCACCGGCGCCGCCGGGACGAGGGGGTGCATCACGCCGCCGAGCCCCGCGCCCACCGCCAGCGAGGGCGCGAACAGGCCGCCGGGGATGCCGCTCACCGAGCTCAGCACCGTCGCCAGGAACTTGAGGGGCGCGAAGAGCGGGCTCGCGGGAGCGTCGCCGTGCAGGATCGCCCGGGCCTCCTCGTAGCCGGTCCCGTAGACCGATCCGCCCGAGGCGAGGCCGCACAGGGCCACGGCGAGGCCGCAGGCCGCCGCGAACAGGATCGGCCGGGCGGCGACGAGGCGCCCGAGGCGGCCCGGCAGCCCCCGCGCGAACAGGATGACAAGGCGGCTGAACACGCCGCCGGCGAGCCCGCCCGCCACCGCGACCACCGGCACGATCCAGGCGGTGGCGAGGGGCATGTCGGCTGGGGTCGTGCCGAAATAGGTGTAGTTGCCCATGAGGCCGAGGGAGGTCAGGCCCGCCGCCACGATCCCCGCCACGATCAGCCCGGAGGAGCGCGCCTCGTAGGCCCGGCCCAGTTCCTCGATGCCGAAGACGATGCCGGCGAGCGGCGTGTTGAAGGCTGCGGCGACGCCGGCCGCCCCGCCCGCCAGGAGAAGGCCCGGCAGGCGGTCCGGCGTCAGGCGCCCGAAGGCCGCCATGATCACCGCCCCGACCTGCACCGTCGGCCCCTCGCGCCCCGCCGAGGCGCCGCAGAGCAGGCCGAGGAACAGCACCAGCACCTTGCCCACGCCGACCCGCAGGGAGATCAAGCCCTTGCGGAAGCCGTCGTCGCGGGCGTGGCGGGCGGCGATGACCTGCGGGATCCCGGAGCCCTGCGAGTTCGGGAAGACCGTGCGGGCGAGGAGGGCGGCCAGCGCGAAGCCCGCCGGGGTCAGGAGCAGGGCGATCAGGGGCGAGGGGGCGGTGAGGGCCTTGAAGCCCTCCTGCGCGAGGTCCGCGCCCTTGGCCATCCCCACCGCCGCGAGGCCGACGCCGATGCCGCCCGCCAGGAACAGGAGCCGCGAGCGCCACAGGGGGAAGGCCCCCATCGAGACGGAACGGAGCCGGGCGATGGACCGGCCGTAGCGGGAGCGCCTCGGCGCTTCATCCCGGCCCTTCTGCCTGCCCACCATCACTCCCGTTTCCCTTCGGTCCCGGGGGATCCTTGCCACATCGGCCCGGCGCCTCCCTCCCACCCACACCCCCATCCTGAGGTGCGGCGCGAGCCGCCTCGAAGGAGGCTTCCAGGGATCGCGACGCCTTCTGGAGGCCTCCTTCGAGGCCCGCCGAGGCGGGCACCTCAGGATGAGGTCGAGGGTGGGAGGAATTCTGCAACGATCCCTCTAGGGGCCAAGCTTAGCTTGGTGCAGAGGTGAGTGCGAGGGGGAGAACCGGCGCGCGCCCAAGGCCGTCGACGGACTGGGCTCGCCCCGATCGACGACGGCTCTGGTGCATCGATCCAGTCGGAGGCGGCAGCCGAGACTGGAAAAATTGATGCAAGAACAATGAGCGCGTGCAGACACGTAGGAACGAAGTGAGTGCGTCACTGCACTAGCCCTCCGCCGCGCAGAGCTTCTCCACCGCCCTCACATAGGCCTTGGCATCGAACTTCTTGAGGGAATTCTCGCTCTGGTAGCGGACGGTGCCGAAGATCTTCCGCTTCTGCCAGGGGCGGTCGTGCAGGCCGTAGACCCAGGCGACGTTGGTGAAGGAGTTGGGGTCCCGCCCGTCGAGGAAGTAGCGGTTGTTGAGGCGCAGGGTGCGCTCGAAGCCGGCCTTCGGCGAGGGCGACCATTCGAGGATCTTCTTGCCCCAGTACATCCTCAGCTGGTTGTGCATGTAGCCGGTCTCGCGCATCTCGCGCATGGCCGCGTTCCAGTAGTGGTCGTGGGTCTCGCCCGCCGCGAGCTGCTTCTCGGTGTAGCGGTGCGGACGCTCGTCGTCGGCGTGCTCGGCCAGCGTCTTGCGCGCCCAATCGGGCACGGCCTTGTCGTAGGAATCGTAGCCCGCCGTATAGAAGACGTGGTTCATGGCGAGCTCGCGCCGGACGATCAGCTCCTCCAGGTAGGCGCCGCGGTCGTCGTCGTCCCCCGCCTTGGCCTCGCGGATGGCCAGCGCGATCTCGACGGGCGAGATCTGCCCGAAATGCAGGTAGGGGCTCATGTGCGAGGCGGCGGCGGCCTCGGGCTTGTTGCGCCCGGCGCCGTAGCCCTCGAACCCGCCCTTCAGGAACGCCTTCAGCCGTTTGCGCGCCTCGCCCTCCCCGCCGACGAAGCGCTTCACCGGGCCGACCTCCCGGTCGAGGGTCATGTCCGCCAGCACCGTGTCGGGATCGGACACGTCGATCTCGCCCTTGAGGCCGAGCCCCTTGGCCTCGTGCTTCACGGGCCGTGCCTTCAGGTCCTCGATGAAGGGATCCCAGAGGCGGTTGAGCTTCGGGCGGAGCGTCCGGGCGGCGAATTCGTGCTTGCCCGACGCGGTCTCGACGGGCACGACCACGTCGCCCTCGACCTGGACGATCCGCCGCTTCACCTGCCGCTGGATCTGCCCGTACCATTGCTTCTGGATGGCGAGGTAGCCCCGGTCGAGGACGAGGAGCGCCGCCTCCTTGGCGAGGTCGATGGCGACCTCGCCGGGGGAGGCCCTGCGCATGATGAAGGCGATGCCGCGCTTTTCCAGGCCCGCCTTGGCCTCGGCCAGGCCCTGGAGCAGGAAGGCGTAGTGCCGGGCGTTCGCCTCGGGGAAGCCGTTCTTTCCGTCGAGCAGGCCGAAGCAGGCCACCACCGGCAGGCCCAGCCGGTTCGCCTCCTCGATGGCGTATTCGAGGGCCGGATTGAACCGCGCCCGGTTGGCCTGCTGCAGCAGATAGAGGACGTAGGCCCCCTTCTCCTCCGGCTCGACATCGTTGAGCACCCGGATGCGCTCGCCCTGAATCGCCACGTCCCGGCCCCCGGCAGAATAGATCGTGTCGCCAAGCTAGGGCGGGGAGGCCGCGGCGGCGCGGGGACGGGATCGATTTCGCGTCCGGGCCCGTGCCGTCGATGTCGCAGCGACCCGCGGCGGGCGGGGCGGCCAGCACAGGAATAGTCGAGGGCGGTCGAAGGGATGGCCAACCCGGCCGAGGGCGAGGATCGCCTTGCTCTCCCTCGGGAAACACAGGCCACGCTACTGGCGGGGGACAGCTTTATAGCTCCGATTGCAGTGCGACCTTTTGAGCACAGCCGCTTCGGAAGTCGCGCCCGCGCGGCCGAGGTCGCGAATTCTCCCGGCGAGGGCCTTGTCTTCGCCGGGTTCCGCCCTCAGTTTGTGCAGTGCGGGACAGCGATGGCGTCGCAGTCCCGCTGCCCTCCTTGGGCGTTTCCTCCCTAGACTTCGGGCCGCTCCTCGTGAGCGGCCTTTTTTCTTTGGTGTCCGAACCTTCGGGCGATCGGCCGCCCCGGAACGACCGCCCCGGCCTCAGCGCGAGGGCGCGGCTCCGTCCCGCTTCGCCTGCGCCAGCTTTGCCGCGCGGCCCCCCGCCTCGTACAGGTCGAGCCGGGAATAGATGCCGAACTCCGAACCGTTGTCGAGGAAGCCGCCGCCGGGCGCCAGCGTCTCGGTGAGGATGCGATTCGCCTCCGCGAGGGTCAGGTCCGGGAAGGCGGCGGTGATGAGATGGCCCGCCTCCGGCGCGGTGGCGGCGACGTCGTCGTGGCCGTCCGCCCGGTCCTGATGCACCACGGGCAGGCCGTAGGTCAGGGTCGAGGCGATGAAGGCGGCGTTGGCGGCCGCGTCCTTGAAGCGGCTCGTATCCTGGGCGGCGCACGCGGCGACGTCCGCGCCGCAGGTCTCCCGCACGAAGGCGTCGATCTCGGCCCGCGCCTCCCGCACCACCGCCGGGTAGTCGGACAGGCTGACGGTCTTTCCCGTGTCGGCGGTATCTGGGTCGATCACCGCCGGGTTCACGCGGATCTGCCCGACATAGGCGGGATCGTTGGCGAGCAGGTGCGCCAGGGCGTGCAGCGAGGTGGCCCGGCCGCCGATCACGTCCACGGCGTAGTGGGCGCCGACCACGATGCGATCGTTGCCGTACTCGGCCGCCCGGACCACCATCTGCTGGTAGCGGGCGGGCACGAGGATCGCCAGGATCATCGATTCGGTGGTGCCGTAGGTGGTGTGGCCGCTCGGGAAGGAGGGGCTGTTCACGAGGTCCTGGCTGGGGCCGCGCAGCCAGTCGAGGCTGTGCGAGGGACGCCCGAAGTAATCCTCGCCCCGGTAGGCCGCCAGCGCCGGCAGGGTCTGGAACGGCCGGGGATCGCCGTAGGCATCGGAGCCGGGCGAGCCGGCGGGGCGGCCATAGGCCTTGCCCAGCACGTCGACCGTGCCGCCCTTCGCCAGAAGGGCGGTCGCCTGCTCCGAGACGGGCTTCTTCCCGTCGGTGGTTCCGTTGGCGAAGAAGTACTTGCCGGCGTTCGAATCGGACTTGGTGATGGTGTTGGTGTAGCCGATCAGCCGGGCCACCGCCGGGGCGAGGCTGGTGAAGGTCTTGTGGTCGGCGTAGCGGGCCTTGGCTTGGTAGGCGTCGCCGATGCGGGTTCCGAGGCCGTCCGCGAGCTGGGCCGCGTTGCCGTCGGTGATGAAGCAGTCCTTGAGGGCTTGGAGGCGCTGCTCGGCCAGCGGCAGAAGCGTCGGCTGCCGGGCGGCTCCGCTCTGGATGTCGCCCGTGACCTTGAGGTTCGCGTCGAGGGCGGCCTTGCCCTCGGGGGTGTCGAGCAGGCGGGCGAAGGGCGCGAGGCCCTGCAGCGCGTGGAGGTTGAGGCTCGACTGCGCCAGGCAGGGCGAGGGTGCCGCCAGGCACAGGACCGCGAGGCCGGTTGCCGTGATGTGCCGCATGACGCCCTCTCCATCCATCCGGGGGCGCCGTTAGGCCCTGCCCGTGACCGTGGCGTGACACGGCCGGCCCGGGATGGCCAGCCCTGCCTCAGCCCCGCGCCCGCGCCCGGATCATGAAGTTGTCGAAGGTGTATTCCGCCACCTGGAACCAGAGATACTCCTCGTTGCGGAACACGCGCAGCGCCTCAAAGACCCGGCGGAAATCGGCGTTCTTGGCGGCGATCTCGGCGTAGACGTCATTGGCGTTCTTAAGGGCGGCCTCCATCACCTCCTGGGGGAAGGGCCGGAGCTGCGCGCCGCCCGCCACGAGCCGCCGCAGGGCGCGCGGGTTGCGGGCATCGTACTTGGCCTGCACCTCGGCGCTGATCTGCGCGCAGGCGGCCCGCAGGATGGCTTGGTAGGCCTTGGGCAGGCCCTTCCACTTCTCGGCGTTGATCCAGACGTGGAGCATCGCCCCACCCTCCCAGAAGCCGGGATAGTGGTAGATCGGCGCGACCTTCTGCAGGCCGAGGCGCTCGTCGTCGTAGGGGCCGATCCACTCGGCCGCGTCGATTTTCTTTGATTCGAGGGCGGCGTAGAGGTCCGGTCCGGGCGTCGCCTGGGGCTGCACGCCGAACTTCGCGAGCACCTGCCCGCCCAGGCCGCCGATGCGGAGCTTGAGGCCCTGCAGGTCGGCCAGCGTCTTGATCTCCTTGCGGAACCAGCCGCCCATCTGCGCGCCGGTGTTGCCGCCGGGCAGGCAGACGAGGTTCGCCTTGGCGAAGATCTCGGCGAAGAGCTCCGCCGCGCCGCCGGCCTGCCACCACGCCGCCTGTCCCCGCGCGTTGAGGCCGAAGGGAATCGCGGTGGCGAGCGCGAAGGTCGGATCCTTGGCGGTGGCCAGGGAGGCCGGGCCGTGGCCCATCTCGACGGTGCCCGCGCCGACCGCATCGAGCAGCCCCTCGGCCGGGACCGGCTCGCCGGGGCCCTGGACCTGGATCTGGAATCGCCCGTCCGTCGCCTCGGCGACGATCCGGCTCAGGCTCTCGGGCGCGCCGAACAGGATGTCGAGGCTCTTGGCGTAGGCCGAGGAGAGCCGCCAGCGCACCTCCGGCGCGCCCTCGGCCAGGGCGGGGGCGGCCAGCGGCGCCGCGAGGGCCGCGCCGAGACCGGCCGTGAGGAGGCCGCGCCGGGCCGGGGCGGCGGAGCGCGGCGGGGTGGGGCTATCGTCCGAAGGCATCTCGTCCGGGGCTGATGGTCCGTCTCGCGGGGATGCGGGGATTCGGCGGGCGCGGATAGCACGGCCGCGCCCCGTCCCGAAACAAATCAGCCGGCCGTTCGGTTCAGCCGCGACCGGATTGACCGCCGCACGCTATATGAGGCCCATGCCGAGTTCCGACCCCGCCCTCACCCTGCACACCGTCTGCGGCCTGGAAGAATTGTCGGGCCACAGCGCGGGCGGGGTGAGCCATGTGCTCTCCCTCCTCGATCCCGGCACGCCGGAGCCCGACGCCTTCGGGGTCTATGGCGAGCATCGCCGCACGACGCTGCATTTCGACGATTGCCTCGGCCCCGGCACGACCAAGCACGGGCGCGCCCTGGTCCCGCCGGAGCCGGCGCACGTGGCGGCGATCCTCGCCTTCGGGCACGAGCTCGACGGGGCGGCGCATGTCCTCGTCCATTGCCATTACGGCCTGTCGCGTTCCACCGCCGCCCTGCTGATGCTGTTCGCACAAGGGGAGCCCGGCACCGAGGCGTCGGCGCTGGTGGAGAAACTCCACGCCCTGCGGGAGCCCGCTTGGCCCAATGCCCGGATGACCGCCTTCGCCGACGCGGCGCTCGGCCGGGGCGGCTCCCTGAGCGAGGCGGTCCGCCGCCTGCACGGCCTCCAGCTGCAGGTGCGCCCGCATCTCGCCGACCTGCTCCGCGACCTGGGCCGGGGCGAAGAGGTGGACGCGGCTCTCAGATAGGGGATCCCAAAAGACGGGTCCTTTGGCGGGCGCAGGGCAGAGCCCTGCCTGTTCCAAGGGCTTCGCCCCTGGACCCCACCCGAGGGCATAGCCCTCTGGACACCCGCTACTTGCCGGCGGGGGTGAAGGTGCCGTCCTTCCAGACGTAGAGAACGTAGCCCTGGGCGGTGACGTCGCCCTTGGAGTCGAAGCCCACCGTGCCGAGCACGAGGTCGAACCGCTCGGTGTGCAGCGCCTGGGCGATGGGACGGGGTTCCGTCGAGTGGGCGAAGTTGCCCGCCGCCACGAGGGCCTGCATCGCGGCATAGCCGTAGACGGTCGAGCCGGTGGGATCGACCCCCTGCCCCTTGAAGGTCTTCACGACGCCGGCCGCCGCGGGCTGGCGGCTCGGGTCGAGGTAGAAGGTCATGAGCACGCCGTTGCTCGCCGGACCCGCGATCTTGGCGAAGTCGGGGGTGGCGATGGCCGAGGTGCCGAACCATTGCGGCCGGTAGCCCCGGTCGGCGGCGATCTTGACGAGGCGGCCCATCTCCGCGGCGTCGCCGCCGTAATAGGCGACCTCGATCCCGGCGGCCTTCAGCCGGTCGACCAGGGCCTCGTCGTCCTTCTCCGCGGGCTGGAAGGAGATGAACAGCGCCTCGTTGATGCCGATGCGGTTGAGGTTGTCCTTGGTGGCGGCGGCGAGCAGCCGCGCCGAGGCGGTCTGGTCCTGGAGCAGGGCGATCTTGCGGTCGCGGAACCGCTCCGCCAGCACGGCCGCCGAGAGGCGCGCCTGGTCGTCGTCCCGGCCGCAGACCCGGAAGATCGTCGGCAGGCCGCGGTCGGTGAGCTTCGCCGCCACGGAGGCGGCGGTGATCATGACGATGCCGTTGGCGGCGTAGAGGTCGGAGGCCGCGATGGAGGCGTTCGAGCAGACATGGCCCACCACGAGCCGCACGCCGGAATTGATGAAGTGGTTGGCCACCGCCGTGGCCGAGTTCGAGTCGCAGACATCGTCCTGCACATCGAGCACGACGGTCTGCCCGTCGAGGCCGCCCATGGCGTTGGCGTCCCGGGCGGCGGCCTCGACCCCGCGCAGCACCTGCTCGCCCACGGCGACGTAGGGGCCGGAGCGCGGGACGGCGACGCCGACGGTCACGTCCGCCCGCGCCGGGGCGGCGAGGACGAGACACAGGCTCGAGAACGAGAATACAGCGGCGAGGAACCCGCGGGCGGGAACGGCGCGTCCGGCTTTCATCGGGCTTCTGCTCAGCACCCTTCTCGCGAGCGGCGGGTTCGGCGGCCGGTCCTTCGTCCGGCAGGTTGCCCGCAGCCCATACGCGAGGTCTAGCCTGAACGCGATTTCTTTTCCGTATCCGCCCGTAGAACAGGCCACAAACCTGTGGCCTGTTCGTCCTCTTCCCGGAACCCCGCAAGCAGCGTCGGCTGCAGGCGCGCCGGGACGGGCCTACCGTGCGTAGGAGTAGGTCGCGGCGCCC
>NZ_BPQE01000016.1 GCF_022179085.1 Methylobacterium aerolatum | reverse complement strand
GGCCGGAGCCTCCGGCCCCCCCAGCACACAGGAGCGCACACGATGAGCAGCACCACCGACAAGCTCAAGGGTCTGGCCAACGAGGCCGTCGGCAACGTCAAGCAGGCGGTGGGCAACGCCACCGGCAACGACAAGCTCGTCGCCGAGGGCAAGGCCCAGGAACTGAAGGGCGAGACCCAGAAGACCGTCGGCGACGTCAAGGACGGCGCCAAGAACATCGCCGACAAGATCACCGGCAAGCACTGACGCCGGGGCCGGCGCCGGTCACGGCCGGCGCCGCCCTCGTTTCATCAGACGACACAGGAGAAATTCCATGAATCGCGACCAGATCCGTGGCGCGTCCCGTCACCTGAAGGGTCGCGCCCAGACCGCGCTGGGCGGCCTTACCGGCGACCCGGCCCGCCAAGTACGCGGCGCCGTGAACCAAGTTGCCGGCGGCGCGCAATATGCCTACGGCCGCGCTCGGGACCGGGCGGAGGACTTCGCGGAGGACGGCCGCCACCTCGCACACGAAGCCTGGGAGCGCGCCGACGGCCTGATCGAGGACGGGCGCCACTACGCCGGAGAGGCCCGCCGCCGGGTGACGACCCAGGGCCGTCAGGCCCTCCGCTACGCCGACGCCAACCGCGCGACCACCCTCCTCGCCTTCGTGGGCGTGGCCTTCGCCTTCGGCTGGATCGCGCGTTCCTCGCGGTCGGCGTCGCGCTGAGGCGCGGCCCCCGACCTGTTTCTCAGAATCTCCGGGAGATCCCCATGATCCGCAAGCTTCTTACCCTCTTCGTGCTGCCGCGCGTCATCGCCTTCGTCACGCGCCGCCTCACCGGCCGCGCCGCCACCCCGCCGCGCCGGGGCTACTGAGCCCTCCGCCACGCGACTTCCCCCCGATCCACCACCGCCGAGGACGTGACATGAGCAAGGGTTACCCGTCGATGACCGCCCTGCTGGGCCTGCTCGCCGTGGCGGGCTTCCAGAACCGCGACAAGCTCGCGGAACTGTTCAAGACCCACGCGCCCCATCCCCTCGACACGACGCGGCCTCCGGTGGTGCCCGCCCCCGCGCGCACCGGCGGATCGAGCACCGGCGGATCGAGCACCCTTGGCAACCTCGCGAGCCTGCTGGGCGGCGTGAGCGCGGGCGGCGCCGGCGGGCTGATCGCCAGCGGCCTCGGGGAGCTGATCGATCATTTCACCAAGGGCGGTCACGGCGAGACCGCGAAGTCCTGGATCGACCACGGCCCCAACCGGGACATCCCTGAGGAGGACCTCGCCCGGGCGATCGGGCCGGAGACCCTCGATTACCTCACCCAGCAGACCGGCCTGAGCCGGGCCGCGCTGCTGTCGCGATTGTCGCGGGAACTGCCGGGGGCGGTTGATCGCTATTCGCCGGACGGTCGCCTGCCGCTCCACGGCTGAGGCGGTCCCGCCACCGTTCCTTTGTCCGCGGGGCCTTCGGACAGGCCCCGCGGTCGTCCCGGCCGGTGCCCCCGTCCCGAGAGCCCCCAGGTTCCACAAGCCTCCAAAAGGATTGCCCGCATGACACGTCGCCTGTTGCCCGCCTTGCTCGTCGCCGGCATCGTCATGACCGGGCCGGCGCTCGCCAAGCGCGGCAACGACGAACTCAAGCGCTACTGCACGGGCGACGCCACGACCTACTGCGGCGACATCGATCCGGACAGCAAGGACATGGATGCGTGTTTCACCAAGCATCGCGCCGAACTCTCGGAGAACTGCCGCAAGGCGATCGACGCCTACCAAGCCTCGGGTGGCGGCAAATGATCAGGGCGCGGCTCCCCCTCGTGGTGGCCGCCGTGGTGGCCGCGGGCCTTTCCCAGGCCCGCGCGCAGGAGCAGCCGATCACCAGCCCCCAGGACGCGCAGTGCCGCGAGGAGGCGCGCAACCGCGTCTTCTCGGCGCCCAACCCCAAGGGTCTGAGCCTCTACAACCTCGGCTCCGAGATCTACTTCGCCTGCATGCGCCGACTCGGCGCGGACACCCGGCGCCCCTCGCGGCGGCAGTAGCCCGGGCGGAGGTGACGCCTCCCCCGCCCGGATGCCGCGGCCTCAATTCGCCCGCGTGACCTCCACGAGGTTGTCCGAGAAGGACGGGGCGTGGCCCATGTCGGTGAAGGCGGCGGACGAGATGCTGTTGACCGTCCCCTCGTTGAGCTGGCGCCAGTAGCCGAGCGTCGCCACCACGACGCCCGCCTTCACGTCGTCCGTGACACGGGCCACGCCCTTGAAGGCGCCCCGCCCGTTGCCGACCTGCACCCGGTCGCCGTCCACGATGTCCCGCGCCCGCGCGTCGTGCGGGCTGATCATCACGAACTGCTCGCCCTGGCCCCTCTGCTTGTCCTCCATGTTCGCGTAGCAGGAGTTCAGGAAGTAATGGCTCTTGGGCGAGACGATGTTGAGCGGGTAGCGCTTGGCAAGGTCCGGGTCGGCCGTGTGGGATTCCCGGGCGCCGACGTAATCCGGCAGCGGATCGAGGGCCTCGCCGGGCTGGAACGCCTCGTACATCTGGCGGAAGGGTGGAGCGACGAAGTTCGTCGCGCCCTCGACCTTCAACATGCACTTGCCGGTGGGCGTCGGGAAGTTGCCCTCCCGGTGGGGCGCCCGGTCGTCCGGCGTGCCGACCTTGAGCCGGGCGAAGCCGTGCTCGCGCATGTAGGCGAGGTCGATGCCCTCGCAGGCGGGCGAGGACCAATCGACGTAGTGCTCGAGGCACTCGGCGTCGGTCCACCGGAAGTTCTCGTCCTCGAAGCCGAAGCGCGCGGCGAGCCGCCGGAAGATCTCGTTGTTCGGGATCGCCTCGCCCGGCGCCTCGGCGCACTTGGTGTTGTAGGTCAGGTAGAGGTGGCCCCAGGAGAGGATCATGTCCTCCATCTCGGCGCCCATCGCGGCGGGCAGCAGGATGTCGGCGTAGGAGGCGGTGTCCGAGATGAAGTGCTCGGCCGAGACGAGGAACAGGTCCTCGCGCAGCAGGCCCTGGACGATCTTGTCGGTCTCCGGCGCCTGCGTCACGGGGTTCGAGTTCCAGCACATCATCGACATGACCGGCGGGTCCAGCGGCATCTCGCCGGTGAGTGCGCGGCCGATCTGCAGGTTCGAGATCACCCGTGTGCCCTCGGGGATCAGGTCCGGCCGGCACATCACGTCGAACTTGTAGGGGTGCTCCCAGACGGGGAACTGCGTGACGCCGCCGCCCACATGGCGCCACGCGCCGGTGAGCGCCGGGATGCAGGTGACCGCGCGGATGGTCTGGCCGCCGCCGAAATGCCGCTCCAGCGCCACGCCCATGCGGATGCCCACGGGCTGGGCGGTGGCCATCTCGTAGGCGAGCTTGCGGATGTCCTCGGCAGGGACCCCGGTGATGCCCTCCGCCCATTCGGGCGTGCGCGGGGCGGCCCGCTCCTTCAGGTCCTCGAAGCCGACCGTGTGGTTGTCGACGTAGTCCTGATCGACCAAGCCCTGCGCGATGATCGACTGGATGAGCGCCATGGCGAGCGCGCCGTCCGTGCCGGGCTTGGGCGCGATGTGCCAGTCGGCGGCCTTGGCGGTGCGCGAGGCGTAGGCATCGATGACGACGACCTTGGCGCCGAGCTTCTGCGCGTCCTTCACGATCGCCCAATGGTGCAGGTTGGTGCTGACCGAGTTGCAGGCCCAGATGACGATGTACTTGGAGTGGATGTAGCTCTCTGGGTCGAGCCCCGCCGTGGGACCGACGGTGAGGAGCCACGCGGTGCAGGAGCCCTCGCCGCAGAAGGTCCGCTCCGTGACGGTGGCGCCGAGGCGGTTGAAGAAGGCGTCGCCCCCGTTCAGCCCATGCACGAGGCCCTGGTTGCCGAGGTAGCTGTAGGGAACGATGGCTTCCGGGCCGTACTGCGCGATGATCGCCTTCCAGCGGGTGACGATCTCGTCCAGCGCCTCGTCCCAGGTGATCCGCTCGAACTGCTTCGCGCCCTTCGGGCCGACCCGGCGCATCGGGTAGAGCAGCCGGTCCGGGTGGTAGTGCCGCTTCTCGTAGTCCTTCAGCTTCACGCAGAGGCCGCCCCGGGTCATCGGGTGGTCGGGGTTGCCGCGCACGCTCAGGAGTTCGCCGTCCTTTACCTCGAAGAGCATCGAGCAGGTGTCGGGGCAATCGTGGGGGCAGGCGCCGTAGAAGACCTCGGACACGGCCTCGGGCTTGACGAACTCGTTCATGGCTTCCTCCCCGGCCGCGTTGCGCGGTCCCATTATTGTTCATGGATCGCCGGTCGATCCGGAAGGCAGCCTACCCTGGAATGAAAAAAAGTTCTAACGCCGATCGGTGAGGGGCGGCGTCGGACGGCTCACGGCGCCAGGGCGACGAGCTGGGCGGTCCGCTGCGCGGTCAGCACGGCCTTCAGCACCTCCGGCGGCACCGACGGTGCGGCCAGGGCGGCGAAGGCGGCGAAGCGGTCGCGATAGGCGAGCCAAGCCCGCTGCGTGGCGCGGACGTCGTCCCTCGTGACCGTTCCGCCGGAAAAGGGGGCCGGCGCCTTCATCAGGCGGCCGTAGGCGGTGTTGAGCGCCCTGTCGGCGGCCGGAAGGGGTTGTGCGGCGGTGAGCGTGCCGCCGAGGAGCTGCTTGAGCGTGGCCAGGAATGCGTCCGCCTGGGCGCGCTCCGCCTCGATCGCGAAGACCGGCGCCGCCGTGCCCGACCGATCGACCTCGTTCCCGGCCACGGCCGAGGCGAAGGCCCGCGCGCCGTCCCGCAGGATGGCGAGCCGGTCCCGGGCGGGGGCGGAGAGCGTGGCCGCGATGTCGGCGAAGCTGTCCTCGTCACGGGCGGCCCTGTCCGCCTCCTGCCGCACGGCGCAGGCGGTGCCGAGCAAGGCGGAGGTGGCGTGGTCGCAGACCGCGAAGGGGGCTACCCTGCCTCCCGCCGCGCGCATGGCCGCGAGGGCATCGAGCATCCCCTCCTGTTCCGCCTCGGCGAGGCCCGCCCGGCACACGAAGGCGCCGGCCCGGTCGAGGTCGCGCGGCACGCCGAGTCCGTTGGCGTAGAGGGTGGCGAGGATCGCGCTGCCGCCGAGGATCTCCTCGGAGGCCGGATCGGCGGCGGAGGCGCAGGCGAGGGCGGCCTTCGGATCCGGCGGGCGGCCGGAGCGGCCCGGGATGCCGTAGGTCAGGGCGTAGGCGTCGCACGGTCCCTTCGGCGGGGGCAAGGCCGGCGGCAGGGCCGTGCGCGCGGCGATGGCCCGGCAGCGGGCTTCGACCGAGTCCGCCGCCGACGCGGCCGGGAGGACCAGCAACAGGGCCGGAAGGGCCAAACGCCAATGCCGGGAAGAGGTCATCGCTGTCGGATTCCGTCTGATGCGCGGACGCCAGGGTCGGCGGGAGCGGCCGGGATGTCGAGTCCGGCAGGGGTTCGGCTCATCGGGCCGGGTTCACCGGGCCGGGCAACGCCGGACCCGCCCCCGCTCCTGGCTCGCCGTAAGCTCAAGCATCCATCGTCGCCGCGCGCGATCAGGCCGAGACGCACCCCAGTGGCGAAAAATAGTAATGCATGCTGCGAGTGTATTGGCGGCGCCCGACCGGACACCGTCCAGTGGCTAAGACGACGAACCGTGCGAACTTTTCCACGGTTGCGTCGTTCTTATCCCATGGCAAATGCGCGCTCCTCTCTTGACCGGGTCAGTTTACGGCTGCGCCAGCAGATCGCCATGAGCACGCTCATGGACGATCTGGTGGTCGGCGCCCTTGCGTCGGTCGTCGCCACGATGCGCGACGCCGGCCACCCGGATGTCGCCGCCCTGGAGCACGCCATCCGCGCGCACCGCATCGCCACGATGAAGCAGACGGCGCTGTTCGCCGCCGCGGGGATCGACGCGTGAGCACGGCCCGTCGCTTCTACGTCGTGAGCGGCAGGGCCAGCCACGGCGCCATCACCCACAAGTGCCCCACCGCCGGCATGGCCCTCGACACGCTGCGGCGGTTCACGCAGGACGCGGTGCAGAACATCACCATCCTCGACCCCGACGGCCTTCCCCTGTCGGAGGAAGCGCTGACCGTGCTGGGCGAGGAACCCGTCCCTGCGTCCGCCGTGGTGGCCTGAGGGCACCGCCCGCGCGGCGGCCGGACGGCGATCGCCGCTCCGGGAACTTCTCGACCGGTTGAACGTCTGTGATCGATCCAGTCGTTCGAGCGGGGGAAGCTCATGTTGAAGCAGGCAATACTCGTGTTCACCCTCTCCGCCGGGGTCTCGGCTGCCGCCGTCGCGGCGCCCGTCGACACGACCGGCACCGGCGGTGGCCCGGCCTCGACGGCCAAGGCGCCCTACACGACCTCCACGGGGGCCACGGTGCCGCGTCCGGGCGCGATCGACCGTCAGGAGGCCGAGAACATCCAGCGTCCGACCAAGCAGGACCGGATCGACAATTCCATCACCAACGGCATCTGCATCGGCTGCGCGCCGAAATAGCATCAGTCGTCGCCACGGCGTCCGCCGCCCGGTCTACCGGTCGCGGCGGCGGAGCGCGAAATCAGACATCGCAGAGGGCGAATTGAGTTTTCAAGTCATTAGATATTGCTTTGATTTATGAAGGTTCAGTCGAACTGAAAATTCTAATTGAACAGACTATACAATAGATATTCAAAAAATATCAGACCGGAAAATGCCGATCATCGGGCATTCGATCGGTCAGTGACGGATTTTTAGGTCTTGCCATCCTAGACAAGGGACTGTCGGCGCGCGGCGGTGCGGCGCATCGGTGCGTCTGTCTGGGTGATCGAGATGGCGATTACATCGCAGAATGTTGAGCTGAGTTTGCTCATCATCCTCACGGGGGTGATCAGTCTTCTCTATATCCAGTTCAATCTATCGCGTCAGATTGCCAGATCGTGCGATCTGGACGACCGGGCGCCGCGGGGTGCCGAGCCGCCTCGGCCGTCCGGCGCCCGGATTGCCGCGCGGGAGACCACGCCGTCATGAGCACGATCTACCGCCTCGTCTACGCGAGCAAGAACCTGATCGTGGGCCCGGCCGCCGACGCGCGGCGGGAACTCGACGGGATCCTCGCGGTCTCCCGGCGCAACAACGCGCGGATGGGGGTGAACGGCGCCCTCATCTTCAACGGGGCGGCCTTCGGTCATGGGCTCGAGGGTCCCCGCAGGACCCTGGAGGAAACCTTCGAGCGGATCCAGCGCGACATCCGCCACGGCGAGGTGACGGTGCTGGCCTGGGGGCCGGTGGCGGTGCCGGGCTTCCGTCGGCCCCTGGACTTCGTCGGGGGGACCGTCCGGGCCCGCGCGCTGTGGAGCGATCTCCTCTCGGCCAGCGGCTTCGATCTCGCCCGCCTCGACGGGGGGGCGGTCGCCGCGCTGTTGCAGCGCCTCGTGGGCGAGCAGGGGCCGGCGGCCCAAACCTCCGGGCCGGATCTGCCCACGCATCCCGCGCCCTCCGCGCCGCCGGCCCCTCCGGTCGCGGCTGCTCCGCTCACGGATGCGGCGACCAAGGTCTCGCCGCCCCGGCCAGCTGCGCCCAGTTCGGCTGCGTCCATGCCCTCTCCCGCATCGTCCGCCACCGGCGCGGGAACCTGGGACCTCCCGCCGCCGCAGGCCGCGCCCGGCCCGCCGAAGTCCGTCCCGCCTCAGCCGAAGGCCATGGAGCCGCCGTCGCAGAGCCGGAGCGAGCGCCATGCGGCGGTGGCGGTGGCGATCCTGAAGGCGGCGCTGGCCGACGAGCGCAGCCGCACGAGCGCGTTGCGGGCCGAGGTCGATGAATTGCGCATCACCCTCACCGCCGGGCGGGCGGAGATCGCGAGCCTGCGTGCGGAGCGGGATCTGTGGGCCGAGCGGGCACGCCTGATGGCGGCGGCCCTGCGCGACAACCCCAGGGAGATCCGCTCCCTTGTGCGCAGCACGGCGGATGCGCTGATGACCCGCGACGGGGCGGTCCAAAGCCCCCTCCTGGCCTGACCGGCAGGGTCTTGGAGCCTGTCACGACACTTCTGCTGCGCCGTCATGGCCAGTGGGGAGAACTCCCGGTGGTCGGGAGTTTTGTGAGGAACTCTCAGCCGAGGACGCGGCCGCTGCGGGCGCGGACGAAGGCGATGCAATCCCGGCGCGCCTGCGGGTCCGTTACGTCGGCAAAGGCCGCCAGCAGCTCCGCCGTGTCAGAGAGCGTCTCCCGCTCCGTGGAACGGGCTCGACAGCCGTACCCCTCCGCGAAGTCCTGCGGCAGCAGGTTCAGCACGGCCGCGATCTTCTGCAGGGCCTCGTGGGTCCGGTCGTGGTGGGTCCGGTCATGGATCATGCCCCTGCGTGGCCCAGACGGCGCCGGGTGTGAACCCCCAATCGACTCGGCGAATAAAATGTCACGCAATCTTGTTCGTCCCCTGGTCTTCTGGATTTGTACTAGTATAAAATCTTCATCGGCCACGAGGATTGGTTTCGGCGCAAGCGATAGTCCGGGAACGCACCGGCACCCGGCACCCGGGATCCGCGGATCGCGGGGCCGAGTTGGTATCGCGGCGTTCACCGCAGCGTTCCGCGTCGAGCCGGGGCCTGTGCCGTGGAGGGCTGGTCTGGGTGAGGAACGGAATGCCGTCGAACGCCGTGATGGATCCCACGCTCCGGGCGGCCGGCATCATCGGCTTCTGGAGTACGGACGTCCCCGCGGCCTCGTCCATCCTCGACGAGGGGGCGGCGGAGACGATGGCGGGCGATGCGCGGCTCGCTGGCCAGCCGGTCTCCCTGGAGGTCGCCCTGGGCCGGACGCATCCCGAGGACCGCCCCTGGGTGTTCGAGGGAATCCGCCGGGTCCGGCGGACGGGCGGCCCGGTCTCGACGGAGTTCCGGATCCTCACGCAGGGTGGCGACGTGCGGTGGGTGCTGGTCCAGGGCCAGCTCATGGCCGACGAGAACGGGGTAATGCGTGGGCGCGGGGCCTATATCGATACGACCGCCCACCACACCGCGGCGTTCCTCCCGTCCCGGCCGCGCGTTCCGCCCTCCGAGGACGACCCCCTCGTGCTGGCCGCCGACCGGGCCCTGGACGCCCACGCGGCCATCGCCCGCACGGGACATCCGAGCCTGCGGCGGCTGTCCGAACTGATGCTGTTCGAACTCGGCCAGATCCTGGGCCGCAGCCGCCGGGTCTGAGCGCCGTCGCGCCGGGGCCGGCCTGTCTCGGCCGGTTCCGCGACCTATAACCGGGGCATGTCCTCCGCCCGGCCGCCCGAGACTTCGCCCCGATGACGGACGCCATCGCCATCATCGGCGCCGGCATGGCCGGGGCGAGCGCCGCGCGCCTCCTGCGCGAGGCCGGACACCCGGTCGCGGTGTTCGACAAGGGGCGCGGCATCGGCGGACGCATGGCCACCCGCCGCCTGCCCGGCGGCCCGAGCTTCGACCACGGCGCGCAATACATGACCGCCCGCGATCCCGCCTTCGCGGCGGACCTCGCGGCCATGGCGGCATCGGGCGCCGCCGCGCCCTGGGGCGAGGAGGGCTGGTGGGTCGGGGCGCCGGGGATGCCGGAGCCGGTCCGGCATCTCCTCGGCCCGTGCTCCGTCACCACGGGCTGCACCGTCTCCCGCCTCACCCGGGAGGAAGGCGGCTGGACCTTGAGCGACGGCGACGGCCGGCGCCTTCCCGGCCGCTTCCGCAGCGTCCTCCTCACGGCGCCTGCGCCCCAGGCCAAGGCGCTCGCGGGCTCCGCCGGGGCGGGCTGGTCGGCCCTCGACGCGTGGCTCGACCGGGTGCGCTACGCCCCCTGCTGGACGCTGATGCTCTCCCACGAGGGCGGGCCCGCCTTCGCGCAGACCCACCGCAGGGACCGCGATCCCGCCGCGCCCATCGCCTGGATCGCCCGCGACGCGACGAAGCCGGGGCGAAGCGGGGGCCGCGAAACCCTCGTCGTGCACGCCTCGCCCGCCTGGTCGCGGGCCCACCTGGAAGAGGAGCGTCCGGCCATCGCGGAGCGCCTGCTGGCGGAACTGCGGCGGATGCCCGGCCTCGCGCTTCCCCCGCCCGGCGGGCTGGGGGAGCCCCACGTCCACCGCTGGCGCTATGCCATGGTCGAGCAGGCCCTGGACGAGCCGTGCCTCTGGTCGCCGGACCTGCGCCTCGGCGTCGCGGGGGACGGATGCCTCGGCGGGCGCGTCGAGGCGGCCTATCTCAGCGGGCGCGCCCTCGCCGAGCGGGTCCTCGCGGACAGTGACCGGGCGCCGGAGACCTGACCATGCGCCGTCCCGAACCCGATCCCGCCGGTCCCGGCCAGGAGAGCGTCTGGGACTACCCTCGCCCTCCGCGCCTCGAACGGGTGCCCGACCGGCTACGCGTGGTCTTCGACGGCGTCACGGTGGCGGAGACCGTGAGTGGATGGCGCGTGCTGGAGACGAGCCATCCGCCGACCTACTACCTCCCGCCGGACGACATCCTGCCGGGGGCGCTCATCCCCGCCGGGTCGGGCAGCGTCTGCGAATGGAAGGGCCGCGCCGCCTATTTCGACGTCGTGGGTCCGAACCGCCGCGCCCCCCGCGCCGCCTGGGCCTATCCCTCCCCGACGCCGTCCTTCGCGGGGCTCGCCGGGCACGTCGCCTTCTACGTGGCGGCGATGGAGGCCTGTTTCGTCGGCGACGAGCGCGCCCGGCCGCAGCCGGGCGGGTTCTACGGGGGCTGGATCACGTCGCGGGTGGTCGGCCCGTTCAAGGGAGAGCCCGGCACGCAGTTCTGGTGAGGCCGGGCGGTCCGGCCGCGGGCGGCTCAGACGGCCCGGCGCCTGTGGGCGGCCGTGCGCCCGTCGGCCACGCGGTTCTGCGGCGCCGCCCGGTGGTGGGACGTGCGGGGCTCGGAGAGGCGGATCTGCTCGATCAGCAGGGGCTTGGCGTAGTAGTAGCCCTGGGCGCAGCGGATCTGCGTCGCGCCCAGCAGGTAGGCGACCTCCTCGTAGGTTTCGACGCCCTCGGCCACCACCGACATGCCGAGCGCCAAGCCCAGCGACTCGATCGCCTTCAGCACGATCTGGCTGCGCGGGCGCTTGTCGATGTCGGTGATGAAGGAGCGGTCGATCTTCAGCTCGTCGGCGGTGATCTCCGCCAGCGCGGCGAGCGAGGAATAGCCCACGCCGAAATCGTCGATGGACACCTTCGCGCCGATGGCGCGGATGCGCGGCAGCACGTCCCGCTGGAATTGGCTCTTCGTGAAGAAGGCCTCCTCCGTCAGTTCCAGCACGAAGCGGTCGGCCATGCCCGTGGCGCCGAGCGTCTCGCAGAAGGCGGTCATGAACGGCACGTCGCCCGCCTGCTTGGCGGCGATGTTGAGGCTCACCGTCACGTCCGGCCCGAACAGCGCGTCGATGTCGGGGATCGCCTCCACCGTGCCCGTCAGGATCTGCAGGGTGATGTCGTTGATGAGGCCGAGCTCGATGGCGAGCCCGATGAAGTCGCCGGGGGCCTGGATCAGGCCGATCTCGTCGCGCCAGCGCAGCAGCACCTCGACGCCGAGCACCTGATGGGTGCGCATGTCGACCTTCGGCTGGAAGGCGCAGCAGAAGCGGTGGTCGCGGATCGCGAGTCGCAGGCGCTGCTCCACCGCCATGCGGGCGGTCGCGACATGGCCCATCGCCTCCTCGAACAGGCTGACGCCGCCCTTCACCCCGTCCTTGACGCGGTACATGGCGTTGTCCGCCTGGCGGCGCAGGACCTCGTAGGTGGTCCCGTGGTCGGGAAAGATGCTGAGGCCGATGGAGCCGGAGGCGAAGACCTCGTGCCCGTCGATGAAGGAGGGCTGCTTCAGCCGCTCGGAGATGTCCTGGGCGGCGGCGAGGATCGAGGCCGCGTCCTCCACGGGGCTGAGGAGCAGCACGAACTCGTCGCCGCCGATGCGCGCGAGCATGTCCGTGGGGCGCAGGGCGGCGGAGATCCGCTCGGCCACCTTTCGCAGCAGCGCATCGCCCGCCGCGTGGCTGTAGTAGTCGTTGATCTGCTTGAAGTTATCGAGATCGATGAAGGCCAGGGCGAAGCGGTCCGCTGGGCCCGCCCGGGTGACGAGGTCGTCGATGGTCTGCTCGAACAGCACGCGGTTCGGCAGGCCGGTGAGCGCGTCGATGTAGGCGCGGGCCACGAGGTCGCGCTGGATCGCGTGATTCTGCGTCACGTCGGTCAGCGTGGTCACGGTGAAGTCGCTGTCGTCGAGGGACAGTCGCCCCGTCCGCGTCTCCACGACGCGCTCGCCCACCGCCTCGGTGCAGGCGCCGTCCGGCTGGCCGCGGGCCGCCTCCGCCAGGGCGTCGGCCGCCCGGGTGCCGAGCGCCTGGGCCGCCGCGTTGGCCAGAATGCGGTTCCGCCGCCCGTCATGCACGACGATCCCGACCGGAAGGGCCTGGATCGTCGCTTCGAGCAGGGCGGATCGGTGGCTCGGATCGGAGGTGCTCACGCTCAGCCCTGTTGCCACAGGGGCTTGGGGGCACGGGCGGCGGCGTCGGCGGCGGGCTCGGCGCCGTCGAGGGGGCGGCGCAGCAGGCGGCGGTGCACTTGGTCAAGGGCCGCGCCGAGATGGGTCTCGGCCCCCGCCTCGCGGGCGAGGCGCGGCAGGGCGCCCTGGTCGGCCTCGGACCCGCTCATCTTGTTCATGGTCGCCCCGCGCCAGCGCTCCACCACGGCGCCGACGAAGCCGGGGCCGGCCGTTTCGCCGTCCTCCGAGAGGCGCCCGCTCATGTCGTTGCGAGGCTGGAGCGCCGTGGTGAGGTGGTCGAAGCGGATGCGCGCCGGCATCGGCACGCCCTCGCCGAAAGCGATCACCTCGCCGGTCCCGAGGGAGGGCACGAAGGTCAGGAGGTTCACCGCGTCGGAGACCGCCGCCGTCAGGAAGGCTTGGTCGCGCTCGTTGGTCATGCGCATCGCGAACAGCGTGCTGCACTGGGACATGATGGTGGGGTCGAGCTCCGCCGGCCGCTGCGTGACGAGGCCGAGGTAGACGCCGTGCTTGCGGCCCTCGCGGGCGATCCGCGACAGGGCGCGGCGGGTCGGGGTGAAGCCCACGGAGCGATCCGCGGAGGCGTAGCGGTGGGCCTCCTCGCAGACGAACAGGAGCGGGATGGCCCCCTCGCTCCAGATGCCGAACTCGAAGGCGAGGCGGCACAGCACGCAGACCACGGCGTCGACCACCTCCATCGGCAGGCCGGCGAGCTGCATGATCGTCATCGGCCGCCCGTCCGCGTCGAGGCGGAACAGGTGGGCCAGGATCTCGCCCATCATGTCGCCGCCGACGTTGGCGTTCTCGAACATGAAGCCGTAGCGGGGATCGTTGCGGATCGCCTCGATGCGGGTCATCAGGCGGTGGTAGTGCATCCGCGAGACGCGGTTCTCCAGCTTGCCCATCCGCTCGTCGATCAGCGCGACGAGGTCCTGGAGCATGTAGGGAACCGGGGTATCGACCGTATAGCCCGCGCTCTTGCCGATGGAGCGCTTGACGAGCGGGCGGTCACTCGCCTCCTTGTACTGGGTGTACTTGCTCTTGGCCAAGGGAATGACCTCGGCCAGGATCTCCAGTTCCTCGTCCACCGGCGAGCGCCCGCCGTAGATGGCGTCGGCGAACTCCTCGAGGTTGAACAGCCAGAAGGGGAGCTTGAGGTTGCGCGTATTGATCACGCTCGCCCGGCCGCCGAAGCAGGCCGCGTACTCGTTGTGGACGTCGAGCAGGAAGATGCGGACCGCCGGCTTCACCCGCATGATCTGATCGAGGATGACGGCCACCCCGCTCGACTTACCGACGCCGGTGCTGCCGAGGACGGCGAAATGCTTGGTGATGAGATCGTCGACCTTGATGCAGGCGGGCGTCCCGGGGTCCTGGTACAGCGTGCCGATCCCGGCCGTGTTCGAAGCCGACACTTGGTAGACCGTCCGCAGGTCGGCGGGCGAGAGCAGGTCGACCTCGTCGCCGATGGCGGGGAAAGAGACCACGCCCCGGCGGAAGGTCGGGACGCCGCCCTTGTCCTCGATCTCTCCGAGGAGATCGAGGCTGGCGAAGGCGCCGGTTAGCCCCGAGCGGTC
Source organism: Methylobacterium aerolatum (assembly GCF_022179085.1). Lineage (GTDB taxonomy): Bacteria > Pseudomonadota > Alphaproteobacteria > Rhizobiales > Beijerinckiaceae > Methylobacterium > Methylobacterium aerolatum. Next base: position 140,410 of record NZ_BPQE01000016.1, on the reverse strand, counting down.
GCTGCGGGAGGACAGGGTGGTGATCAGGCCGACGACGGTGGCGCCCCCGGCCCGGATCCGCACGAGGGTACCCACCGTCACCCGCACCTCGGGCCGCCCGTTCCGGGCGAGGAGGGCGAGGTGAACCGTCGAGCCGTCGATGGAGGTGACCGAGCCTATACGGGGCTGAGGGGTATCCCCCTGACCCAAGGGTCCGTTCTCGAGCATGACCGAATCCCTGTCGCGTGGTCCCATCGTTGGCACCAGCCTACAGGTCGGGTTTTAAAAAATCATGAATTAAAGCCGGACTATAAAGTAGTGATCGTAGAAGTATTCATCAGATGGAATTTCAAGATTACAGATCGGCTTAAAGCTGTCAATTTATCTCGCTGTAGCCGAGCATCGCCTGGGAATAGCCAAAGATCACGATCCCCTTGGCCGGCCGGGACCGCTCGGGCGGCCCCGTGGCAATGGCCCGTTCCCTGTCTTTTCGCGCCAGGGAAGGCTGCTCAGGTGGCGGGAAGTTCCCCGGCGATGGCGGTGATGAGTCGGGGATCGCTGGGATCGACCGTGTGGGGGAACGCGGCAAGGATGCCGCCGTCCCGCCCGACGAGATACTTGTGGAAGTTCCAGCCTGGCGTGGAGCCGGGCTTCTCGGTCGCCGCCCAGCGGTAGAAGGGGTGCGCCGCGGGACCCTTCACATGCACCTTCGCGACCACGGGGAAGGTCACGCCGTGGTTCTGGCGGGCGGCCTGGGCGATGGCGACGCCGTCGAGGGGTTCCTGGTTGCCGAAATCGGGGGAGGGGACCGCGATCACGGTCAGCCCCCGCTCGCCGAAGCGGGTCCAGAGCGCCTGGAGGCCGTTGAATTGGCCCGCATAGCCGCAGGCGGTGGCCGTGTTCACCACCAGGATCGGCTTGCCTGACAGTTCGGAGAGGGCGAGGACGCCGCCCTCCGGTTTCTCGAAGGAGAAGGCTCCGGCTTTCAACTCGCCTGCGCGGGCGCGGCCGGTGCCACAGGCGATGGCGGCGCCGAGCATCATCAGGGCGTGCCGGCGCGCCGGCATCGGAACGGGGAACGAGGGCATACGGGGGCTCCCGGTCTCGCGAACGGTGGATACCCGTTTATCTAGGACCGGTCCGGCGAAAGTGCAGGCCACCCCCTACCGCAGCAGCCCGTCGGCGGGTGCGGTGTTGTGGCGCGAGGGGGCTGGTCAGGCCGAGGCGGAGACCGTCCGGCGGCGCCACAGGCTGCGCAGGATGCGGAAGGGGAGAAGCGGAAGCTTCAGCACGGCCCTGACCAGAAGCACGACGAAGACGGTGAACACCGCCATGAGGGAATTGATCAACGCGCGCTCTTTGATGACCGGATCGGCGCCGACAAGACGCCAGGAAGGCGGCGAGACTGTGAACGCGGGACTGCGGCGCATCGTCGAGGCGGGAGCGCGAGCGCGGCGATCCCGCCAGGCGTCCGGGCGTCAGGCACCCTCCGCCCGGCGCAGGCGCATCACGGCACGGTCCAGGGCGCCGAGGAAGGCCGATCGGTCCTTGGGCGAGAAGGGCTTCGGCCCCCCGGTGATGGCGCCCGCCTCCCGCAGGTCCTGCATCAGGTTCCGCGTGGCCAGCGCCAAGCCGACCGACGCATCGGTGAAGGGCTTGCCCGTGGGGGACAGGGCGCTCGCTCCCGCCTTCACGCAGCGGCTCGCCAGGGGCACGTCCGCCGTGACGACGATGGCCCCCGGCCCCGCCCGCTCGGCGATCCAGTCATCCGCCGCGTCGAAGCTGTCCGACACGATGACGCGCTCGATCCAGGGTTCCCGCGGCACGTTGAGGAAGGCGTTGGCCACGACGTAGACGTGGAGCCCGTAGCGGGCCGCGACGCGGTAGGTCTCGTCCTTCACGGGGCAGGCATCGGCATCGATGAAGATCGTGATCGGTGGCGCCACGGGGCTCGCTCTCCTTCGGCCGCCGGCCGGTCCGGGGGCGGACCGCCGGGGCGCCGGGCCCCGGAGGAAACGGATCCGACGGGCATGGGGGGCGACGACGCGGGGATCCTATAGCCGAAGGCCGGGGCGGCGTCCCGCGCCGGGTCGGGACGGCCGGAGCCTCCGGCCCTCCCGCTCGGGCCGTCCGAGTCCGCCTCGACGCGGAACCGTCGCGCCTTACCTCGGCGGGATGCCGGGGAAGGTCCGGGTCGGGGTCAGAGCCATGGAGCAACCGCGTCGCGCCGGGGAGACGGAACTGAGCGTCTACTATGACGGCGGGTGCCCGCTGTGCCGGGCCGAGATCGATCATTATCGCCGCTGCGAGGGGGCGGAGCGCCTGCGCTTCGTCGATGTCGGGCGCGAGGTGGAGGCGCCGTCCCTCGGGCCGGGTCTCGGGCGGGACGAGGCCCTCCGGCGCTTCCACGTGCGGGATGAGCAGGGCCGCCTCGTCTCCGGCGCGGCGGCCTTCGCGCGGCTGTGGCGGACCCTGCCGGGCTGGCGCTGGCTCGGCCGCCTGCTCGACCTGCGCCTCTTCGGGTTCCGGCCCCTCCTGCCCGTGGCCGAGCTCCTCTACCGGCTGTCGCTGCCCCTGCGTCCCCGCCTCGCCCGCCTCGTCGCCCGCCGGGGTCGGTAGGGCCGGAGCCGAACACGTTCGGCCGAAGCCGCCTTCGCCGGCCCTTGCCGGCCGGCCGAGACCGTCCGCATCGGCCTGCTGGCGCGGTGGGGGCGGGTCCCGCGCCGGACGGCGGAGCGGGCGGCAGGGCGCGGTCCCGAATGGCGCGTGCGGGCGGCGCACAAGCCTGATACGCAGGGCGATGTGCGGCCCGCAGCGGGGCATTCACGGGAGTCGGCCGGTGACGGAAAGGGTTATGAGCGCGGCGATCCAGGCGGACACCCATCCCTTCGTGCGCAAGATCGAGACCGTGGCGCTCTTCGACCTGTCCCTGGCGGAGCGGGAGGCCCTCTCGACCCTTCCCGTGCAGGTCACCCGGTTCGACGCCCATCAGGACGTGGTGAAGGAGTTCGACCGGCCGACCCGGTGCTTCGCCGTGCTCAGCGGCCTCGCCGCCACCTACAAGACGACCCCCGAAGGACGGCGGCAGGTCATGGCCTACCACGTCCCGGGTGACGTGCCGGATTTCCAGAGCCTCCACCTCGAAGTGCTCGATTTCAGCATCTCCGCCGTCACCGACCTCTCCATCGGTTTCGTCCCCCACGGGGCTCTGCGCACGATGTTCGAGGACCACCCCCGGCTCGCGGGCGCCTTCTGGCGCACCACGCTGATCGAGGGGTCGCTCGCCCGGGAATGGGCGCTCAACAACAGCCGCCGGGAGGCCTATCCCCGCATGGCGCACCTGTTCTGCGAACTGATGGTGCGTCTCGATGCCGTGGGCCTCGTGCAGGAGGACAGCTTCGCCCTGCCGCTGACCCAGTACGAGCTGGGCGACGCCCTCGGCATCACCTCCGTCCACGTGAACCGCGTCCTGAAGGAATTGCGGGACAGCGGCCTGATCACCCTGAGCGGCGGCCGCCTGACGGTCCACGACGTCGCCGCCCTTCGCACCGTGGCGGAGTTCGACCCCACCTACCTGCATTTGCGGCGCAACGATTCCCGCCGGTGACCCTTTCGACCGCCGCGAGTTAGCGGAGCATCGCGGAGGGTGCGGGCTCGGCATGGCGGGCCCGACGGGATGGCGGCGAGGCGGGCAATGCCCCTGTTCTTCTTCGATACGGACGATGGCCGCCTGCCCCTGCGGGACGAGGAAGGGTGCGAGTTGCCGGACCTGCAGGCGTCGCGGCGCATCGCCCTCGAGGCGCTCACCGAGATGGCGGCCGATCCGCTGCCCGAGGCCGAGGGCCGCCGCTGCACCGTGGCCGTGCGCGACTCCGCCGGGCGGACGATCTATCGCGCGCGCGTCGAACTCACCGGGGAATGGCTGACGTAATCGGTGGGCCTTGGCCCGTCCCTCGCGGCCGCTGCGACGGTCAATGCGCGGAGAATGCTTCGCCGCGCGCCATCTGATCAGATTTGATCGCCTTCATGCGCTTTGATGAACGGGGATACTTCGCAAATTATCCGGTGATTGCGCCGGGATATACGAATTATCTCTCAAACGAGTATTGAAATTGAGCGAACTGAGAGGGTCCGATATCGAGGGCGGCCCCAATCTCCGATCAAGAGCCGATTATCGAATTCGCGTCACGGGGACGAAATCTGATATCAATACGCATTGCGTGCCGGATTTATTGCATATAATGAAAGGTCACGCTTACCTGTGTTGCAGAAATGATCATCGCGAGCCTGTTATGTCTCTTATCGGGCGTGTCACTGACACAGGTGTCCCCGAATCGGCCAGCCTCCCAGGCTCTCGTCGAGAGCACGGCCGGCTGTCTCGTGATTTTCGGGCTGGTGCTGATCGGGTCCGGCTTGCCGCTGTTCCGGTAGGTCATCGCAGATCGCGCCGCTGTGCCGTCAGGGCGAGCGCGGCGACGCGAACCGGGGATGGGGGGCGACGCCCCTGCGGGCCGCCGGACAGGCTCTCGCCGCCCTCGCGAGCGTGAGCGAAGCGTTTCCGCAGCGTCACGATGAGGCAAGGATGGCGAGGCGAGTTCCGTGAGGTGTCGGACCGGTCAGGTGCGCCAGGGATGGGCGGGCAGTTCCGTCCGGCCGATCGCCTTGGCGCCGGCCTCCGCGACGGCATGGTCGTTCTCGACGGTGGAGCCGCTGACACCGATCGCGCCGGACATGACGCCGTCGCCGTCCACGATCGGGATGCCGCCGGGGAAGGTGATCAGCCCGTCGTTGGAATGCTCGATCCCGTAGAGGGGGCCGCCGGGCTGCGAGAGCTGGCCGATCTGCCCGGTCATCATGCCGAAGAACACCGAGGTCTTGGCCTTCTTCTGGGCGATGTCGATGGAGCCGACCCAGGCGTCGTCCATCCGGTGGAACGCCTTCAGGTTCCCGCCGGAATCGACCACGGCGATGCACATCTGCGTTCCCAGCGCGATGGCCTTGTCCCGGGCGGCGGCGATGGCCTTCTCGGCCTGCTCGATGGTCACATGCATGATCCGGACTCCCTGGAACTCTTCGGCAGAGCCATCAGGGTAGTTGCGACGTCCGGTCGCGCAACCCACAATTGAAAATTCAGGCCCCGCGCGCGCCGCAGGGCTTCACGCACGGGGTATTCACCGGTGGCGGGGAATCAGGCGCAGGAACGCGGCCTCAGGATCACGGCCTCGCGCGTGGGTTCCTGGCCGTCCCCGCGCGCGGCCTCGCCGGCGACCGCCCGGCTCGGCCGTCCGAAGGTCTGCTCCCAGGTGAGGGTGATGATCTGCGCGCCACCGCCGTTGGAGGGGTCGCGGTTCGCGCGGATCTCCCTGCGCCGCGTGGCGCCGATCCAGCGTTTGATCAACGCCCCCGTCTGCTTCGGCTCGGCCTCGTCCCACCGGCGCCGCACCCGGCCACCAGCCTGTCCCTTCACGCTGCGCACCATCGAAACCCGTTTAGAGAAGACGGTCCTATGTCGCGCGACAAGGAGGCGGCCGCGATGGGCGGATGTCTCAATCGCTTCAGCGGACGTCCCAATGGTGCGCAACCTGAGAGACGTGGCACCCTGGGCGGGACGCGACTCCCGGTTTGATCACCCGTCCAGGGTCATGACCCAGTCGTAGAAGTCGCCCCAGCTCCCGTCCGAGCCGTCGGAGGCGGTGCGGCGGCCCGCCAGGGCGCTCTCGCTCCGGGCGCCCGCCCGGACATCGGCGGGGGAGACGCCGAACTCCGCCCGGAACGCCTGGGTGAAGCCGACGGGGCTCGCGTAGCCGTAGCGGTAGGCGATCTCCGAGACACGCGGCGCGTGGGGCAGTCCGCTGGCGAGATCGCGGTAGGCCCGGCCGAGCCGGCGGCTGCGGATGTGCTCGGCCACGCCTCCGAGGGGGGCGAACAGGCGATACAGCGCGCTGCGCGAGATGCCGAACCGGTGGCAGAGATACTCGATCCCGAGCTTGGCCGGGTCGGTCTCCGTATCGATGTGCCGCCGGATCGCGAGGAAGAGCGGCACCCGATCGGCGGGCTGCGCCGGCGCGCCGGACCCGCCCGCCGCCCGCCCGGCCATGGCGAGGAGGATCGCGGTGGACTCGACGGCGGCCCGCGCCTCGGCGGGGCTCAGCTTCGCGACGTTCGCCGCCAGGGAGCGCATGTGGTCCTTCACGAGCGTACCGAAGGGCGTGTCGCCGCGCAGGATGGCGCCATGGGCGGAGCCCAGCGCCTCCCCGCTCTCGGGGAAGACGGTCCGGGGCAGGATCATCGTCATGGCGCGGTAGTCGCTCGAATCGACGGCGAGCGGCTGGGACAGGTCGAGGAGGCAGAGATCGCCGGGGCCCATCGGCGCCTCCCGGCCCGCCACGCGCACCTCGGCATGGCCCTCCAGCCGGATCTGCGCCGCCACGTGGTCGACACCCATCCGCGCGACGAGGCCCCGCGACCGTTCGAGGCGCAGTTCGGAGGCGGCGGTGAAGCCGAGGATCGCGTTGCCGAGATGGTAGACCTCGGAGCGGCCCCGGAAATCCGGCGCGTCCTCCCGGCGCACCTCGATGTCCCAGAACGGCGCGACGGCCTCGCGCCACGCCGAGATCTTGCGCGGTCCGAGGGTGGAGCCTTCCAGGCGGAGATGAGGGCCACGGTGGGTCATCGGTCATGCTCGAAGGCGGGACGCGAAGCCCCGCCAGGGTAAATCAACCTGTAATAACTCCTTTGCGCGAGTCCAGGCTCACACCTCGGTAGACTTTGCCGGGGAGCTCCCCCCCCGCCCGAGGCGATACGCCAGATTCGGTTTCGCCTACTGGTTGTGTGGAGGGGATTGGCCGAACGCTCATCGATACAAACTCGAAGAGGCGCCTAAGAAGTCGGGCGGAAACAGATTATGCGCGGGAGAATTTTATACTTATAAAAAATTGGCCGTTGATCTTCCTTGATTGACGCTCTAGGTCAGGTTTCGTACCAAACCGAAAGCGACACCAATGAACGAGTCAACCGGCGAGAAATCCCTCGGTCTCATCGAGATGACTGGCGACATCGTCGCCGCCTACGTCTCCCGCAACCATGTCTCGGTCGCCGATCTCCCGGCGCTGATCGCCAGCGTCCACGGTGCTATCAGCGGCCGCCTGACCGGCGAGTCGGCTCCCGCGCAGGCGAGCGCGGACCGCCCGACCGCGGCCCAGATCCGCAAGTCGGTGACGCCGGACGCTCTCATCAGCTTCATCGACGGGACGCCTTACAAGACGCTGAAGCGGCACCTCACGAAGCACGGCTTCAACCCCGAGACCTACCGCGAGCATTTCGGCCTGCCGTCCGACTATCCGATGGTCGCGGCGAGCTACAGCGAGACCCGCTCCAACCTCGCGCGGTCCCTCGGCCTCGGCCAGACCGGCGGCCGCGGCGCGTCGAAGGAGGCGCCTCGCGCCGCGACCAAAGGTCGCCGCAAGGCCGCCTGAGGCCGCCGGCGCCGGGCGCGCGACATTGCATCACGGGACGAGGGGCGGCTCCAGAAGGGCCGCCCTTTTCCGTTCGCGTGGGCGGCGAGCGAGGCGGCGCGACGTCCCTTCAGGGCGCCCTCCGGCCGGTCTCTGGCCCGACACGGGTGTCCGCGAAGGCGCGGATCAGGACGCGGCGCCCTGTCCCGTCATGAACGTCCACGATCCACCGGGTCCAATCGGCCGTCCCGCCGCGCTCCATCAACGCCAGCGCCACCCGGTCCGCCTGGGAGCGCACCTGCGCCAGGGTCGGCAGCCGGCACCCCCGCCGATCGAACACCGCGTCCTCCGGCCCCACGCAGTGGAACCGGTAAAGCCGTGTCGGCACTCGTTTTCTCCGCCGCCATCCACAGAACTCCACTGCGATCGCACTGCAACCTACGGTTCCGCTTGAACCGAATGGCCCGCTGAGCTTTGTTCCTGTTATGTTCTAGCGAGGAGCCAGCGGAATGCCAGCATCGGCCATCGAACCCCCTGTGGACGTGTGGGCGCCCACCGAAGCGGAAACCGTGGCGCTCGCCTATCTTCGGGAGGCGGGACAGGACCGCTGGACGGCCCTCGTTCGCCTCGCTCAGGACGCGTTGACGGATCTCGAGAGCGCGGAGGCGATCATCCGGGAGCGCGGGCGGCAGATCTCGCACGGCTACGTGCGCGCCGCCCCGCGCTGATCCGGCATCCGGGGCCCGCGTATCCCGCGCCCGTCGCGGCTCGCCGCCCGCGCCGCGACGGGTGCGGCGGTGGCGATCCCGCGATGGAGGGGCAGGGGCCGCTCGCCCCAGCAATTGATCACGACCGGGACGAGGGGCGCCACCGGGATGCTCTGGACCAGCAGGGTCAGCATCTCCCGGCGGGATTCCAGCATGATCGCCGGTGGTTCGCCGGTGATGACCCGCCAGCGGGACACGAAGGCGGCCAGCGGCATCAGCGCGAGCGGACCGGGCTCGGCCACATCGATACCGTCCGGGGAAAGGCCCATCGTATCCATGGGCCACAAACGGCGGGAGGGGCGAATGGGTTCGTCCAGCAGTGTCCCATCGTTAACGGAACGTTGTTTCGCCTAAACGTTCAAGTCGAGGGGTAAGGTGGAGTGTTCCGGACGCGCAATACGCGGGAGGATACGACCTTGCCGCCGCGGGGGTCGGCCCGGAATTACTGTGCTGGCCAGGGGTAGATCTCGTGCAGGCTGTCGCCCTGGCGGAACCAGTGCACGCCGGTGCCGGAGTGCTGCCCATGGTCCCGGTAGGAGCGCGCGATGCTCGACACGAGGGAGCGGGCCTGTTGCAGGCCGTCGATGTCGTAGGCGAGCAGGTGAGGTTGCGACGCGTCGGCCTGATCGACATTTCGGAGGTAGATCGCGTATTTTCCCATCGTCTGCACCATCGAAAGCCAATGATGGACGACAATTCGGCTTTCGGTGCAATGTTTCGGATAGGATACTGGAATGCTTAATGAAATTTAACCGGATTTCTTGCATTTGCTTATAGGCTTCGAAACGCCGCCCCGTCGATCGCGCGGAATCTGGTCCGCCGATGGAGCCCTGGGTCGCCGTCGCGAGCGCAAGCCCGCGTGATCCAGGGATGCGCGCCGTTCGGCTGAGTCCCGCTGCCCTCGATCGCCGCGCCCACGATGGCGGAGGTTGGCGAGCCCACCCGGTCGGCTCCCGCGCCGGAGGAGGGCGGGCCGGAATGGGATCCGGCCCGCCCGCGACGGATCCCGTCAGATGCCGCTTCCGGCGCCGGGATAGCTGCGCACCCGCGTCCGCCCCTCGGGCAGGACGGTCGGAGCGGGGGCCGGCGTGATGCTGTCCGAGCCGGAGCTGGCGAGGGGCGTCCAGCCCTCGCGGGTCCAGGCCGCCGACTTCTGATCGAGGTCCACCGAGCCGTGCTCCTCCAGCACGTCCATCACCATCGCCGCACGGCTTTCCTCCGCCTTGACGGTCACCAGGGTGCCGCCCCGGCGGACGCCTTCCCCGTAGGCATGGGCGTCCGTCTCGCTGATCCCCGCTCCGGTGAGCGCGCCGGCGAGACCGCCCGCCGCCGCACCGACGCCGGCGCCGGTCAGCGTCGCCACGAGCCAGCCTGCCGCCACCACCGGGCCGACGCCCGGGATCGCCACGAGGCCGAGGCCGGCGAGCAGGCCCGCCGCGCCGCCGACCACCGTGCCGAGGGTGGCCCCGGCGCCGGTCCCGTCCTTGGCCTTCTGGCCCGTCTCCGCACCGAGCGCGCCGCCGCCCTGGCCGAGCAGGCCGGAATGCCGGTCGCCCTCGTTGTTGCCGACGAGGCTGATGTCGCCGTGGGGCACGCCCCCCGCTTCCAGCTTCGCCACGGCGGCGCTGGCATCCTCGTAGCGGTCGAACAGTGCCGTCACCGTGTGATGGGCCATCGTAGATCTCCTTGTGTCGAGGGGGGGACGTGACGTCACTGCGCGGCGACGTTGCCCTTAAAGTCGAGGCCGACCGGGACGGACTTGCCGCCGTGCATCGCCGTGCCGCGCCAGATCCCGTCCTGGTCCTTCTTCAGGTTCTGGGCGTCGGTGAACCCGGCCTTCTCCAGCCGCGAGCGGACCTCGCCCTCGGTGAAGCTGTTGGCGCCGCGCTCCAGCTTGGCGTTGGTGTGGGCGCCCGCGGGCATCCCCTCCGGCGTCGCCTTGTCGGTGTTGGGCCGGGTGACGCTCTGCTGCCCCCCGGAGTTCTGGCTCGTCCCCGCGTCTGGGGCGGCGGGCCGCCCGGTGGGGGTGGTCTGGGCGGACGCGCCCGTGGCAACCACGGTGGCGAGGACGAGGGCGGCGGTGAAGGGACGCATGGCGGACTCCGATGATCGTTCGGTGTCCTGTAATCAAACCGAACAAAGAACCGTTCCGAGTGATATCATCCGGCCAAGCTGCCGCGATCAACGAAAGTCTTTGCAAGAAAAGACAAATCGTCCTCTCCGATTATTTGCCCCGTTTTTGTGAAACAACATATGTGTATGGTTTGCGGGCGGGCGGTCGGGTGGGATGGCCGCGGCGGGACGGGCGGGGTTTCACGGCGTGCGGCGGGGACCGGCTGCGACGTCCTGGTCCGAACCTTGCTGTGGGCACAACTTCCGGGCGATTTGCCGCCACACTTTGCCCGGTCTAATCCTCAAAGCCCCGCGTCTCGCGTTCGAGCGGTGCGTCCTCTCCCAGGTCTCGGAGGTCCGTTTGTCCCGTTTCCCCCTGAAGGCCCTCGTCCGCGGCGTGGCGGCTGGCGCGTTCGCGTCGCTGGCCGTAGCAAGCCTGCCCGCGCAGGCGGCGAACGTCTTCCGTTTCGCCTTCCAGGGCGACATCAAGTCCCTCGATCCGTACTCGCTGAAGGAGACGTTCACGATCGGGATGCACGGCGCGGTCTACGAGCCGCTGGTCATGCGGGACAAGGAGATGAAGTTCGCGCCGGCGCTGGCCGAGTCGTGGGAGACGCCGGAGCCGACCCGCTGGCGCTTCCATCTGCGCAAGAACGTGAAGTTCCACGACGGCTCGCCCTTCACCGCCGACGACGTGATCTTCTCCGCCCAGCGCGTCCGGGCGCCGGGCTCGAACTTCACCACCAACGTTCCGGCCGACGCCGAATTCGTGAAGGTCGACGACTTCACCGTCGACATGCTGCTGAAGAAGCCGAACCCCATCGCCATCGCGCAGTTTCCGACATGGTACATCATGTCGAAGGCCTGGGCCGAGAAGAACGGCGCCGTGCAGCCCACCGCCCCGACCGCGGCCAATCCCGGCTACGCGACGCTCCACGAGAACGGCACCGGCCCGTTTACGATCACCGAGCAGCAGCCCGGCGTCCGGACCGTGTTCAAGAAGTTTCCCGGCTACTGGGGCAAGGTCGAGTCGAACCTCGACGAGGCGGTGTTCACGACCATCGGCAACGATGCCACCCGCGTCGCCGCCCTGCTTTCGGGCGAGGTCGATTGGGTCGATCCGGTGCCGCTCCAGGACCAGAACCGCGTGAATTCCAGCGGCATCGCCACGGTGATGGCCGGGCCGGAACTGCGCACGATCTTCCTCGGCATGGACCAGAGCCGTGACGAGCTGAAGGATTCGAGCGTCAAGGGCAAGAACCCGTTCAAGGATGCGAAGGTCCGCGAGGCGTTCTACCTCGCCATCGACGAGGACACGATCGCCAAGCGCGTGATGCGCGGGCAGGCCACGCCCTCCTCGATCCTGATCGCCCCCGCCCTGTTCGACCGGGCCTCCGAACTCAAGCGCCCGGCCACCGACCTGAAGAAGGCCAAGGAGCTGATGGCGCAGGCGGGCTACCCGGACGGGTTCTCCCTGACCATGGATTGCCCCAACGACCGCTACGTCAACGACGAGGCGATCTGCCAAGCGGTGGTGTCGATGCTGGCGCGGATCAACGTCAAGGTGAACCTCAACGCCCAGCCCAAGGCCAAGTACTTCGCGAAGGTGCTGGCGCCGGGCTACGACACCTCGTTCTACCTCGTCGGCTGGACCCCCTCGTCGCTCGATAGCCACAACATCCTGTTCGAGATTGCCGGCTGCCGGAAGCCGGGCGACAAGTCCGGGCGCGGCGGCTGGAACATCGGCGGCTATTGCGATCCGAAGATCGACACGATTGCCGACCAGGTCGAGTCCGAGACCGACAAGGCCAAGCGCGATGCCCTGATCAAGGAGGGCTTCGAGACCATCCAGGCCGATTGGGGCTACATCCCCCTGCACCAGCAGGCTCTGGCCTGGGGCGTCTCGAAGAAGGTCCACGTCGTGCAGCGGCCGGACAACTACTTCTATCTCTATTGGGTCTCGAAGGATCCCCAGTAAGGAGGGGCGGGCGTGCTCGCTTTCCTCCTCCGGCGGTTGTTCCAGGCGGCCGCGGTCCTCGCGGTCGTCGGGCTCATCGCCTTCGCGATGTTCCGGTTCGCGGGCGACCCCGTGAACCAGATCGTCGGGCCGGACACGACGCAGGCCGAGCGGGCGGAGATCCGCAAGAGCCTTGGCCTCGACGAGTCCGTCCTCTCGCAGTTCGGCCGCTACGTCGCCAACGTGGCGCAGGGGCGCTTCGGCATCTCGTACCAGTTCCGCCAGCCGGTCTCGCAGCTCCTCGCGGAGCGGATGCCGGCGACTCTGGAACTCGCCTTCTGCGCCACGGTCTTCGCCCTGGTCGTCGGCGTACTGATGGGGGTGTTCTGCGCCCTCTACCGGGAATCCTGGCTCGCCTCCCTGTTCCAGGCGGTCTCGCTCATCGGGATCAGCCTGCCGACCTTCCTCATCGGCATCCTGCTCATCTACCTCTTCTCGGTGACGCTGGGCTGGCTGCCCTCCTACGGGCGGGGCGACACGGTGCGCCTCGGCTGGTGGACGACGGGCTTCCTCACCGCCTCGGGCCTCAAGGCGCTGATCCTGCCCTCGGTGACGCTCGGCCTGTACCAGATGACCCTGATCATGCGGCTGGTGCGCGCCGAGATGCTGGAGGTGCTGCGCACCGACTACATCCGCTTCGCCCGGGCGAGGGGCCTTTCCACCCGCGCCGTGCACCTGCGCCACGCCCTGAAGAACACGCTGGTGCCGGTCATCACCATCGCCGGGCTCCAGCTCGGCTCGGTCATCGCCTTCTCGATCATCACCGAGACGGTGTTCCAGTGGCCCGGCATGGGCCTGCTGTTCATCCAGGCGGTGCAGAACGTCGATATCCCGATCATGTCCGCCTACCTGCTGCTCGTCGCGCTGATCTTCGTGACGATCAACCTCGTGGTCGACATTCTCTACACGGTGGTCGACCCTCGCCTGCGGCTCTCGACGGGGCGGGCGGCATGAGACCCATCGCCAAGAGACCCATCGCCAAGAGACCCATCGCGATGAAGAGCCGGCGATGAGCGGAACCGACCTCGATACGGGCGACGCCCCGCCCGTCCCGCTGCCGGAGGCGGCGCCCTCGCGCCTCGCGAGATGGCGGGACTCCGATCTGCTCGCGAACTTCCTGCGCTCGAAGACCGCCATGGCGGCGCTCGTCGCCACGGTGATCATGATGGTCCTGGCCTTCGCCGCGCCGCTGATCTCGCCGCAGAACCCCTACGATCCGGCGCAGCTCGACCTCATCAACTCCAATCTGCCGCCGATCTGGCAGGCCGACGGGCAGGCGCCCTTCTACCTCGGCACCGACGACCAGGGCCGGGACGTGCTCTCGGCGGTGCTCTACGGCCTGCGCCTGTCGCTGATCGTCGGCATCCTCGGCGTACTCGCCTCGGGGGTGATCGGCGTGACCCTCGGCCTCGTGGCGGGCTACGCGGGCGGGGCCCTCGATACGCTGATCATGCGCGTCGCCGACGTGCAGCTCACCTTCCCGGCGATCCTCATCGCCCTGGTGGTGGACGGCGTGGCCAAGGCCGCCTTCGGCAGCGCGCTGGATGTCGGGCCGCTGATCGCGCTGATCGTGGTCTCGATCAGCCTGTCCTTCTGGGTGCAGTACGCCCGCACCGTGCGCTCCTCCGTGATGGTGGAGAAGGGCAAGGATTACGTGCAGGCGGCCCGGCTCATCGGCCTGTCCTCGCCCGTGATCCTGGTGCGGCACGTGCTGCCGAACGTCACCGGCCCGGTCTTCGTGATCGCGACGATCAACTTGGCCCTCGCCATCATCACCGAGGCGACCCTGTCCTTCCTCGGCACGGGCCTGCCCGAGACCATGCCCTCGCTCGGCACGCTGATCCGCACCGGCAACCGCTTCCTGTTCTCCGGCGAGTGGTGGATCGTCGCCTTCCCCGGCGTGGCGCTGGCGAGCCTCGTCATCGCCATCAACCTCCTGGGGGATTGGCTGCGCGACGCGCTCAATCCGAAGTTGCAGTGATGGACTCCGTACTGCGCGCACCTCCGCCCTCTCCCACCCTTCACCTCATCCTGAGGTGCCGGAGCGCAGCGGAGGCCTCGAAGGAGGGCTCCAGAGATCGCGCGGCCTCTGGTGCCCTCCTTCGAGGCGCGCGGCGCGCGCGCCTCGGGATGAGGTCGCGGGTGGGAGAACGCTCTGTCATCGGACCCCGCACCCCATGACCGACACCGTCCTCTCCGTGCGCGACCTCACGGTCGCCTTCGACACGCGGCGCGGGCCGCTCACCGCCATCGACCGGGTGTCCTTCGACATCGGCCGGGGCGAGATCCTGGGCGTGGTCGGTGAGTCCGGCGCGGGCAAATCGGTGACCGGCGCGGCGGTGATCGGGCTGATCGACCGGCCGGGCCGGATCGCCGGGGGCGAGATCCGCCTGCGCGGCGAGCGCATCGACAACCTGCCCCCCGAGGCGATGCGGCGGATCCGCGGCCAGCGCATCGGCATGATCTTCCAGGATCCGCTGACGTCGCTCGATCCGCTGTTCCGGGTGGGCGACCAGATCGTCGAGACGCTGCGCACCCATACCGGCCTGTCGGCCAAGGCGGCACGCGCCCGCGCCATCGATCTGCTGGCGGAAGTGGGCATTCCCGCTCCCGAGCGGCGGATCGACGGCTATCCGCACGAGTTCTCCGGCGGGATGCGCCAGCGCGTGGTGATCGCCCTGGCGCTCGCCGCCGAGCCGGAACTGATCATCGCCGATGAGCCGACGACGGCACTCGACGTCTCGGTGCAGGCGCAGATCATCACGCTGCTGAAGCGCCTCTGCCGGGAGCACGGCACGGCGGTGATGCTGGTGACGCACGACATGGGCGTGATCGCCGAGGCCGCCGACCGGGTGGCGGTGATGTATGCCGGGCGGGTGGCCGAGATCGGCCCCGTCGCGTCGGTGATCGCCACACCGCACCACCCCTACGCCACCGGCCTGATGGGCGCGATCCCGACGCTCTCGCAGGACGCGGAACGCCTGAGCCAGATCCCCGGATCGATGCCCCGCCTCACGGCCATCCCGCGCGGCTGCGCCTTCAACCCCCGCTGCCCGAAGGTCTTCGCCCGCTGCCACGTCGAGCGGCCGGAGCCGATCCCGGTGGGGGAGAGCCGGGTGGCGTGCCACCTGTACGATGCAGCGGAGAAAGCCGCGTGAGCGCCTACGTCGAAGTCACCGACCTGCGCCGCCGGTTCGACGTCTCGAAGCCCTGGCTGAATCGGGTGATCGAGCGCGAGCCGAAGAAGTATCTCACCGCCGTGGACCGGGTGGGCTTCACGATCGCGAAGGGCGAGACCTTCGCCATCGTGGGGGAATCGGGCTCCGGCAAGTCCACCGTGGCGCGGATGGTGGTCGGCCTGCTGCCACCTTCGGGGGGCGAGGTGCGCATCACCGGCGTGTCGATGACCGACCCCCGCGAGGAGACCGCCCGGCGCCGCCTGCGCTCGCGCATCCAGATGATCTTTCAGGACCCCTACGCCTCCATGAACCCGCGCTGGCGGGTGGGCCGGATCATCGCGGAGCCGATCCGCGCCTTCAACCTGATTCAGGGAGAGGCTGCGATCCGCGCCCGCGTCGGCGAGCTTCTGGGACTCGTCGGCCTCCACGCGGACGATTCCAAAAAGTACCCGCACGAGTTCTCCGGCGGGCAGCGCCAGCGGGTGGCCATCGCCCGGGCGCTGGCGAGCCAAGCGGAGTTCCTGGTGGGCGACGAGCCGACCTCGGCGCTGGACGTCTCGGTCCAGGCGCAGATCCTCAACCTGATGCGCGATCTGCAGGACCGGCTGGGGCTCACCTACCTGTTCATCTCCCACAACCTCGCCGTGGTACGCCACATGGCGAGCCGGGTGGGCGTGATGTATCTCGGCCGCCTCGTGGAGGTCGCCGCCGCCAAAGACCTCTTCGCGACGCCGCGCCACCCCTACACGCGGATGCTTCTCGACGCGGTGCCCGACCTCGCCCATGTGGGCCGCGCCCGCGTGCCGGTCTCGGGCGAGATCCCGAACCCGATCGACCCGCCCCCCGGCTGCACCTTCCACCCCCGCTGCCCGCTGGCGAACGACCGCTGCCGCGCCGAGGTGCCGGAGTTGCACGCGGGCGTCGCCTGCCATGCCGTGCAGGAGGGGCGGGCGTAGGGTGGTCCTCGGAGCCTGGCCGGAAAGGTCACGACGGAGCGTCTCATCCACCGTCATTGCTTCGCTGACGCTCGCAATGACGACGTGTGGTCGAAAGGCCGTCGTGACCGTTCCGGCCAGATTCCTGCGCCGAAAGGCGCGCGACCTCAGAAAATCCCGAGGGCTTGGTGGAGGATCGCCCGTATCTCGGTTCTGTGGAAGTAATGACAACATGCTCGATCCGATTGATCGAGAAATCGTTTCACGATGTGCTCGCCGAGGGCGCGATACACCTCGAATTGCTCCTCGCTGAAAAACTGGTCCGCCGTACTCTCGTGGGGGAACGACGGGTTGCGAGCCTTGTATGCCATCACGTAGGACGCCTCATCCCCGCTCAGCGAAGCCTTGACGTAGACCAGCACGCCCACTTCGCGGGCCCCCACCCCGCTGGGTGGAGGATAATCGATCAGGCCGAGGGCGACGTGAGGCCCTGCCTCGGTCCTGACCGTCCTGTCGCGGACGCGCTGAGAGGTGTCCCGCGTGCGATCCGCGATCGCGCCCCAATCGATGATGATCCGCGTTCCGAGGTCGATGCGGGCGAAGCGTTCGAGCTGGGTGAGGGAGGCACCCCGGAGATCGGGATCGGCCTCGCCGTCGATGGCGACGATGACACGGCACCGACGCTTGAGCAGTTCGTAGATTCCGAGGTTCTCGATGTGCCCGCCATCGGTCAGGAAGACGAATTCCTGTTTGGTGGAGAGGGCTTCATCGGCCGTTTTCCCGAAGTCGAACCCGGTTTTGCTGAAAGCCTCCTGTAAGAGATACCACGGACCGGGCTTGGCCCCGTAGGACGGGCGCTTCCTCTGCGACGCTGCACGAGGCCGTCTGCGTTTCTTCGCCATGGCATCCCTGGCCTCCTCGGCGATTTTGCGAGGATGCAACAACCAGCGCCCGAGACGGACATTGAACAGCGCGATCGTCGGCGAGAGCGGCTGAACGGAGGCCATCCCCATGTTCGGCGCGGCGGCCGCTCCGGAAATCGCCATCGCGGTCCCCGTGGTCAGGAGATAGACGGCCTTCTCGGCACAGGGCGTCGAGACGTAGCCCGTCAGATCGCTGCCCACGAAGCGTCGACTGAACACGAAGAAGTCCGCGTTGCGACCGCGCCTGTTGGCGTAGGCGGAGCCCGGGACGTTCAACGCGGCATTGATGAGATGGTACGGGCCGCGATCCGGCGCGAGAGCGGACAGTTTGTGATCGTCCATGAAGGCGATCCCCGGCTCCGGATCGGAGGCGTCATCAACGGGGGGCTCCTTCACGAGGAAGGTTCGTCCGAGCCGGTCCCGGTAGAGCTGATGCAGGGAGTTCGCGTTGACGCTGAGGGAAAGCCAGGACACGAGGATCGCGAGGGCCGCCAACAGGTAGACCAGTGCGCCCCCCAGGTGGCACCACGGATCGGGCAAGGTCTGCAGCCAGGACTGCCCCCAGCCGAACATGGCCGCCAGGAATCCCGGAGCTGCCGGCCAACCCCGGGCGATGTCCACCGTGGCCCAGAAGGCCAGATGCATCATGCAGAGCCAGAGGATTGCCGGAGCGGCCGCTGCGAGAAGGAGCAGCAAGGCCCGGCTCGCTAGGATCTTGAGGAATCCCCCCCAGGTTCCCGTCACCTCCGTCACGGCCTGTTCGGCGATGCGGCGGACGAAGGGCAATGCGGCGACCGGGGCAAGGAAGGCCACGAGATGCGTCAGCCAGCCGAAGCCCACGGTGAATCCGCCACCCCCCGCTCCAGGGGAGGCGGCCGCCGTATCGGACGGCAGGTACAAGGCCTTGAGAAGGAGCGTATGGACTTCGATGATCGGAAGGATCGCGAGGCCGATCAAAATGCAAGCGAAGATCGCGACTGAGAATTCACGCCGCTTCGCATTGGGTGTCAGCCTGATCGATGCGGCGATGGCATAGCCGATCCACACGATTACTCCGAGAATGAACACAATGATGGTCACGGACCAGTCGAAACGATCGGGCAGGATGCCGAGGATCTTTCCTGGCCATTTCGCCCCTTTGAGATGGTCCATCGTTGGAGTGAAGAAGACCATGACCGCCGCCGACGCCAGCATGACCGGCAGGACGACGAGCAGGTTCATCGCGAGGCCGCGCAGGTAGACGACGAGGGCCGTGACGATGGACGAGAATCCGTTGGGGAAGAGGTAGCGGGTGTTGTCCCGGATATGCCGCGTGATCGGGGTTTCACCCGCCTCGGTACTGCCTCGTCCGAACGGGAAGCCCCTACCCTCCGACAGGCCGATCGAGAGCGTCGTCCCGATGTAGCCGCCGCCGGACACGGTCGAGAGGTAGTCGAAGCGCTTGATGAGGTCGCGGTTGCCCAGCGCCTGGAGCACTCCGAGGGAGAAGGCGGCGGACCGGATGCCGCCGCCCGACAGGGCGAGACCCACGAACCCGTTCTCGACCGTCGGCGGACCGCCCTCGGGGAGGCGGCCGGCGCTGTCGCCCAGCAAGTTCCGGCGACGTTGCGCGATGTCGGCGCATTCGCCCGCGAAGACTTGCGTGAAGGTCTCGACAACCGGCTCCGCAGGCTCGGGCATTGTGGGCGGTGGCGTGTTCAGTTCGGAATCCACGCAAACCATGGCAAACCTCTCCCGTTGCCGTGGCCGCTGTGTTCAGCCACGGCTGCAATGCCTGTCCGGCTCGTCCGTCGGCGGGGGCGACTCGTTCAGATCGGCCGGTTGGCCTTCTTCAGCGTGCTCTGCAGGACCTGGCGGCAGAAATCCCTGGTCAGGAGACGATTGCCGACTGAGGGCTCACGCGACCGGTCGAAGGTGCTCAGGCAGGTGACGAGGAGCGCGGCCACCGCGTCGTTGCCCCTCACCGCTCCGCCGGCTGTCGCCACGGCCTTGGCGATCGCGGCGGCAGTCGCCGCGCCCTTGCCGGTCGCGTCGGCCGGGACACTGACCGTCACGCTCGCGGGCGCCCCGGCCAGGGCCACGAGCAGGTTGCCGTATTGGCTCAGGATCAACGCGTAGGCGTCGTGGCCGATCACGCCGTTCACGTAGGCTTGGCAGGCGGTGTAGAGCCCGTCGCGCAGGGCGAGCACGCCCGCGTTGCGGCCTTCGAGGGCCGTGATCTGCTCGCTGCGCTCGAAGGTGCCGCCGCCTTCGCCTTCGCCTGAGCCGGTGATGCTCACCCTGGCGTTGGCGGTGGCCTTTGCTCCGAAGGCCACGGCGTAGTCCGGGCTCGGCTCTGTGCACATGACCATCGTCCGGGTACCGTCGACGAGGCGGGCCCGTTGGGTGATCAACCTGAGATTTCCTGTCGTGCTGAGGACATCCGTCTCCCCGAACGACAGGCGATCGATATGGGCACTGGGGGAATCGCACGCCTGGAGGGCGGTCGCGAGCGTCAACGCGAGCAGAATTCGCTGCACGAGGACAGTCTTCACCATGCGTGCCCCCTCAAGGCAGCCGTTCCGGCAAGTTCTCGGCTGATTCGCCGCACCGAGCGCCTTATGAAGAATGATTAAGCTATCGCGGAACTGTGCGCAACCTAAGGTTATTGAATCACCGTGTGAAAAACCCTGCGCCAATAAAGAATTGGTATCGTCTGGACGTCGAGGGTAAGGCCGGGCCGGAGCCGCCGGCTGAGTGCCAACGGGGGCACCGACGTCGATTGGCCGTGCACCGACCTCCGCAGGAACGGCATCACGCCCGTCATCCCGAGCAAACGCGGCCGCAACCGCGGGATCCGTCATGCCAGGTCCCTGTCTCGGGAGCGCTGGCCCATCGAAGGGATGGTCCAGCCCTCACCCTGGTCGCCGCCGAAGTTTCTGGTGCTGACCGAGTCCGGAGCCTCGGGTTGCCGCCATGCTGTGCGCCGTGAGCCGGGCTTCGAAGTCGCAACTTTTCGTGAAATTGACGGTGTTATAGATCAATCTGAAGTAGAGATCCTGAATAAATCTGCAAAATATCGGATTGTTCACTTCAAGTCCCGCCAAAAGATCGCTAAGGATGCACGAATCACGGGTGTTTAACCTGAGCGACTCAGGTGATTCCCCTTGAAGTTCGAGGCCTGATCCGAAGGACACTGCGATGTCCCTCGGTTTGCGGGATGTTGCATGCATTGGACGAGACGAGGGCAATCGCGGGACGGTGGTCCTGTCGCGGCATGTGGAGAGCCTTGGGTGTCGTCCCGCTGCTGGCCGTGGCGACGGTCGGCCCCGTGATGGCCGAGGACGGCATGGCCCCGGCATCCTCGCCCGCGCAGCCGGAGATCCGCCGGTTCGGGGATTGGGAGGTGATCTGCGAGGGCAGGGCGCCCGCGTCCTTGCCAGCTGACGGCAAGGCGGCGCCCCGGGCCTGCAAGGCGATGCAGCGGCAGGTCGCCAAGGAGACGGGTCAGACGGTGTTCCTCGTCACCGTGCTGCCGGCCGGGCATCCGAACCGGTTCGCCGTGATCGTCTCGACCCCTCTCGGGGGCTACCTCGCACCGGGAATGGTGCTGAGCGTCGATCGCGGCCGGCCGTTCAAGGTCCTCTTTGAAACCTGCAACGCATCCGGCTGCCACGGCGGCTTCGACCTCTCGGGCCGGATCGCGCGCGAACTCCGGCAGGGGAGGGGGCTCAGCGTCCGCCTCTGGACCGGCAAGGGACAGGCCGCCGACGTCGCGGTCCCGCTCGCGGGCTTCAACACGGCGCTCGCGAGCCTGGGTGAGGTCCGATGAGGCCGGCGGTCCTCCTTGCGGCCGCGGCCCTCGCGGCGATCGTGGTCCGGCCGGCCTCGGCCCAGACGCCGGCCGTCGTCCCGAGCGGCGCCACGGCGACGACAGTCTCCACCGCCGCCTCCGGCCGGATCACCGTCGGCATCGCGCCGGCGTCGAGCCGGGGGACGAGCTTCAACCAGTACTCCGCCTTCTCGGTCCCCGCGGCGGGGGTGCAGCTCGACAACCGGTCGGTCGGCGCTAACACCATCGTCAACAGCGTGACCGGAACCGGACGCACGGTCTGGACCGGGCCGCTCGCGGTGCTGGGCTCCCGCGCCCATGTCATCGTCGCCAACCCCAACGGCATCGCCATCGACGGCGGCAGCGTCGTCAATGCCGGGGGCGTTGCGCTCTCGACGGGGCCGGTGTCCACCACGGCCTCCGGCAACGTCATCCTGGGCAGCGGCGGCGGCGACATCGCGGTCGGGCCCGGCGGCTTCACCGGGACCATGACCTCCCTGCAGCTCATCGCGGGGCGGCTCAAGATCGACGGGCCCGTGGTCAACGGCTCGGCCAGCCCGAACGCGGACATCGCCCTGCTCGCCGGCAACCACGAGGTCACCCTCGACGGGACGGTGCCGGCCAACAGCACCCTGCGGCCCTGGGCGTCCGCCAAGGCGCTGGGCGGCCAGTCCGACGAGGTCCTCGTCGACGTCACGCCCCGTGGCGCGCTCTCGGCGAGCCGGGTGCGGATCGCCGTCTCCGCGCAGGGGGCCGGCGTCGCCTTCGCGGGACGGGGCCTCGCCTCCATCGGCGAGTTCGCCATCACGGCGGACGGCAAGGTCAGCGTCCGGGGTGGGCAGATCCAGGCCGAGAAGGCCCTGACGATCGTCGCCCCGTCGATCGAGGTGTTGAACGCCCCGGCCGGGCAGGGCAGCCTCGCCTCCCTCTCGGGGGCGGTCACGCTGAAGGCGACCGGCGGCGACCTCGACCTGCGCGGGATCGTGACGGGCACCCGCCGGGACGGCGCCGACCCGGATTCGAAGGGCGCGGTCACCCTATCGGCGACGGGCGACATCCGGCTCCTCAGCGAAGGCGCCGACCGGCTCGCCATCGCCTTCGCCTCGGAGGGCGACCTGTCCGTCACCGCCGGCGGTACCGTCTCCAACAACACGGGGAGGCTGCTCTCGAACGGTGCCGTTGCAATCAACGCCGCCAGCGTCTCGAACACGGTCGATGTCGTCGGTGCGGTCGATGGCGGGGCACCGCGGCTGGTCTTCGTCCGCAGGAAGCGGATGGGCTGGCTCGGCTCGAAGACCGTGCGGGTCTGGCGCATCGATGCCGGCGACCTGCGGATCCCCGGCCAGCTCGCCTACATCGTCGGCCGATCGGTGGCGATCTCCGCCGACCAGGTGGTCAACTCCGGCGAGATCGACGCGCAGGACGGCGCCCTGACCATCGCTGCCGGCTCGATCCTCAACGCGGCGAAGACCTCCGGCAGCCTCGTCTTCAGCAAGAGCTGCTGGATCCTGTGCCGGAGGCGGGGCCTCTCCACGGTCTCGACGGCGGGCGGGGTCATGAACGCGGCCAACGGCCTCCAGCTCACCGCCGCGCGCTCCATCGTCAACGACGGCGGGGTGATCACCGCCTACGGCAACATGGCGCTCGAGGCGCCCTCCATCACCGCCACGGCGCGAGACCTCCCGGTGGTCGTCGCCCGGCCGGCGGGGTTGAGCACCCTGTTCGCCGGACCGCAATCCTCACTCCAGCTCGTGCCGCAGGGCGGCCTGTTCCTGGCGCCCGCTGGCGCCCTGACGGTCCGCGCCGCGTCCCCCGTCATCCTGAACGGCGGCGACCTCCAGGCCGGGCCCGGCGGCCTCGACAACCCCGCCGGCGTCGAGCGGCATGACCTGAGCGACGACCAGAGCTGGATCGGCCACCGGCACGGCGGCGTCCTGGCGCCCTGGTTCGAATGAAAGGGCCGGCAGTGATCTCCGTCCCTCGTGGCCGCGTCCCCCGGAGCCGGCTCCCCTGCTTGGCACCGGCCTGCCTCGCCGTGCTCCTGGCTGTGCTCCTGGCTGTGCTCGGATCGGCCGAGGCTGAGGCCGGAGCCGCTCCGGCCGCCGCGGGGCAGACGGTGGAGATCGCCACCGACCCCGCCATGGCGGGCAAGTCCGGCGGCGAACACGAGCCCTGCGTGGCGGTCGATACGGTGGTCGTCTCCGGGATCACCCTCGTGAGCCCGCAGGCCGTGCGGGAGGCCGTCGCGCCCCGCGCCGCCGTCTGCCTCGGCAACACCTCCGCCGGGGCCATCGTCGGCGCCATCAACGAAGTCTACGCCGGACAGGGCTACGTCACCACCCAGGCCTACGTCCCGCCCCAGGACCTGCGGGCGAGCCGCGCCCTGCGGATCGAGATCGTCCCCGGCCGGGTCGGCCGCATCGCCTACCGGGAGACCGAGGCCGATGAGACGCCGGCCCAGGCTTGGGCCAACCTGTGGACCGCCACCGGGCCCTGGGACGGCGCCAAGAAGGTGTCCGCCCTGCTCGCCACCCTCGACAACGGGCTCGACCGCTTCCAGCTGATCCCGCCGGACACGGCCGGCGGCCTCAAGGCGTGGCTCGCCGTGCCGCTCGACCCTGGCGACGTCCTGCAAATCGACCGCCTGCAACAGGGCATCGACCAGCTCAACCGCGTGCCCTCGCAGAAGGCCAGCGCCAAGCTCGAACCGGGCGAGGAGCCCGGCACCTCGACGGTCGTGCTGGCCAACCCGCGCGCGGATTCCTTCCGCGTCTTCGCGGGCTACGAGATGAACGGCAACACGCTGAACGGCAACGGCACGCTGCCGGCCGAGCGTGCCCGGCTCGACGTCTTCAAGGACAACCTGATCGGCCTCAACGACGCCTGGGCCACCTCCTATGCCGGGGGCCTGGACAGCAACGAGCTGCGCGCCAGCGTGGCGCTTCCGGTGCGCTGGCTCACCCTGTCCCTCGACGGCGGCTACTCGGAATACCTGACGCCCATCGGCCGCTACGCCGACCTGTTCACGCAGCTCTACACGGGGGCGCTCAACGCGAGCGTCATCCTCTCCCGGGACCGGACGCAGCAGACGAGCCTGGACGCCGGTTTGAACTGGCGCCGCCTCGACCGCTTCATCAACGACGGCGCCCTCACGCCGCAGACGGTCAGCGTCCTGCGCGGCGCGGTCACCCACCAGCACTTCTACGACGCCGCGCAGCTCGTCGCCTCCCTCGGCGTCAGCCACGGGCTCAGGATCCTCACCGCCACCCGCGATCCCATCGACCCGCCCTTCGACGTGCCGAGGGCGCAGTTTCTCAAGGTCGATGGCCTCCTCAGCTTCGCGCAGGCCTTCGACGGCGTCGGGTCGCTCAAGCTCGACCTGTCCGGCCAGTGGACGAACGCCCCCCTCTACGCCGACGACCAACTGATCCTGGGCTCCGTCACGACCGTGCGCGGCTTCACCCGGATGCCGTTCCGGACCGACCGCGGGGCCGTGGCCCGGGCCGAGTTCGCCACCGGCCTGCCGATGGCGTGGCTGCTGGGCGCGCACCGGGGCGACCTCGTGTTCCTCGACGAGGTCGGCGGCGCCACGCAGGTCTACGCCTTCGCGACGGTCGGCGGCGGCCGCGCCATCGCCGAGCAGGTGCTGGGCGCGCGCGGCTCGGTCGGCGGCGGCGTCCGCTACCGGCAGGGCCGCTTCAGCCTCGACCTGACCGTGGCTCAGCCGGTCTTCCAGGCGGGACTCCCGGCCCGCCGGGACACCTACCGACCCGAACTGTACCTCACCGCCTCCGCCCAACTCTTCTGATGGATCCCCGACCGATGGCTCATCATGCGCGCCGCCTGATCGCCGCCCTCGCGGTGCTGCTGGGGGCGACGTTCAACGATGGTCCGAAGCCGCTCGCCGCCGAGGCGAAGAAGGCGCCCACCGCCGCCACACCCGCCACGACACCCCCGGCAGCGGACAAGCCAGCCCCGACCTTCCAGGCGACCCAGCCCAACCCGGACAAGGCCGACCCGGCCGAGGGCGCGAGCCGGGTCGCGGCCGGGCTGAAGGCCCTGGAGGACCGCCGGTACGACGAGGCCCTCAAGGCCTTCGACGAGGCCTACGGCTACGGCGACCCGGACGGCGCCTTCTACCTCGGCCGCATGGCCGAGCTCGGCGTCGGCGTGCAGGCCGACTTCGACAAGGCCCGGATCCTCTACCTCGCCGCCGCCGAGAAGGGCAGCGCCCGGGCGATGAATCGCCTCGGCCTGATGCACTACCGCGGCGAGCGGGTGCTGCAGGATTACGCGGCCGCCTTCGAGCTGATCTGCAAGGCCGCCGAGAAGGGCGATGCCGACGGCGCCTTCAACTGCGCCGGGCTGTACGCCGACGGGCGCGGCACGCCAAAGGACCTGGGCAAGGCGATCGCCCTGTACGAGCAGGCCGCCGCGAAGGGACATATCGGGGCGATCAACGCCCTGGGCTTCGCCACCCGCGACGGCCTCGGCGTGCCGGCCGACCCGGCCAAGGCACTGGCCTTCTTCGAGCGGGCGGCGGCCAAGGGCAACCCGGTGGCGCTGTTCGAGCTGGGCGCGGCCTACGAGGCCGGGCGGGCGGTGCCCCGGGACTTCACCAAGGCGCACCTTTACTACAACCTCGCCTCCGCCCGGCAGCATCCGGGCGCCGCCGCCGCACTCCAGCGCGTCACCGCGCAGCTCTCGGACGATCAGGTCGCGAAGGCGCAGGCGGCGGCCAAGGCCTGGAAGGCCGAGAACTGACCGCCCGACCCTCCCGCATACGCAAGCCGACCCGACGGCCCGCGCCCGCAGCGGGGTGGGCCGTCACGACGATGGGATTGGGGATGACGCGCCCGACCTCCGACCACACCGCCCCGCCGGCCGATCTCGCCTCGCCCTGCGGCCTGCCCCGCCCGGTCCGGCGGGCGGTGAGCGTCGTCGCGGCCCTGGTGCTGCTGGTGCAGCCGCCGCTGGCAACCCTCGCGCAGGCGCAGCAGATCGCCGATCCCCGGGCGCCGATCCAGTTCCGGCCGGGGGTCGGCGTCTCGGGCAACGGCACGCCGGTCATCGCCATCACCACGCCGAGCTTCGGCGGGGTCTCGCACAACAAGTTCCAGCGCTACGACGTCGATACCCGCGGCGTCATCCTCAACAACTCCGGCGTCGGCGGCACCTCGGTGATCGGCGGCGCGGTCGGCGCCAACCCCAATCTCGCGCACAGCCGCCCGGCGAGCGTCATCGTCAACGAGGTCACCGGCACCGGCACCTCGACGCTCAACGGGCCGACCGAGGTGTTCGGCGGCCGCGCCGACGTGGTGGTGGCCAACCCCAACGGGGTCGGCTGCGTCGGCTGCACCTTCATCAATGCCGGCCGGGTGACGCTGACGACCGGCGTGCCGAGCCCGGACTATACCGCCGGCACGGTGAGCTACGCCGTCACCGTGGGCACGGTCTCCGTGGGCGGGGCGGGCCTGTCGGGCGGCAACGGCGAGACCATCAGCCGGATCGACCTGATCGGGCGCCAGCTGCGCCTTGACGGCCCGGTGGTGGCCCAGGGCGCCGTGCGCCTGCGCGCCGGGGCGATGACCTACGACGCCGCCGGGGACCTCGCCACGCCGCTCGCGGGGGCGGCGGCGGTCACCGGCCCCGCCATCGCGTCGAGCGCGGGCGGGACAATCCGGGCCGGGACGATCTCGGTGCTGTCGCAGGATGCCAACCTCGGCATCGTGCTCGACGGGACGCTCACGGCCCTGTCGGGGCCGATCGAAATCCGCAGCTTCGGCGACCTGAGAATGGCCGCCTCTTCGAGCGCGGGCGACCTGCGGGTGCAGGCCGACGGAGCGGTCACGGTGACCGGCCGTAACGAGGCCGTGGGGCGCATCACCGTCGAGGGCCGCTCGGCCATTTTCGCTCCGGGCTCGCTCCTGATCGCCAACGATGCGATCGTCGCGGAGACCCTGGAGGACCTCTCGGCCAAGGGCACCCTGGTCTCCGGCCGCGACGTCTCGCTCACCGCCGCCGGGGCACTGACGGCGAGCGGCACCGTCTCGGCCTACGGCCGGGTGGCGATCGAAGGGGACACCGTCGCGGCGGGCGACCTGCAGGTCGGGGCGGCGGCGATCGCGCTTGCGGGGCAAACCAGCGTCCGGACCGACCGCTCGGCCTTCGCGGCGCAGGGCGACGTCAGCGTCTCCGGCCGCGCCGTCACCCTCGGGCAGGGCACGGGCTTCGAGGCCGGAGGCCGCCTCGCCGTCGATGCCCGCGACGGGCTGACCCTGGGCACGGTCCTCGACAATCCCAACCTCGACCTCGCCGTGGGCGGCCGCCTGACGATCACCGCCACGGGCGGGCTCGTGCAGGACGACCTGCTGCTCACCCTGCGCGACGGGCTCGTCAACGACGGCTCCCTCTACGGCCGCGTGAGCACCACGCTGACGGCGCCGGAGGTCGTGAACGGCGCGACCGGGACGGTCTACGGCGGCGACCTCACCCTCGGCGTCGGCGGCCCGCTCACCAACCTCGGCCGCATCCTCTCGGCCCGCACCCTCGGCGTGACCGCCGCTGGGCTGGTGCGCAACGACGGCACGATCGCCACCGACGGCACCCTGACCCTGCGGGCGCAAGGTTACACGGCCAACTCGGCCCAAGCCGTCCTGGCCGGGCAGACGGCCGACCTCCTCGTCACCGGCGCCTTCGCGACCCTCGGCACGGTGCTCGGCCAGACCGCGCTGACGCTCCAGGCGGCCTCCCTCACCAACGGCGGGGTGGTGGCGGGTGGAGGGACGCTGACGTCGCTCATCGTTTCCGGGGATCTGACCAACGAAGGGACTTTGTACGGCGGCGGCGCCCTCACGGCATCCGCGGGCAATCTCACCTCGCCCGGACATCTCTACGCGGCGGCGGGGGATCTCACCCTGACCGCGACCGGAGCGATGACGAGCGGTGGCGACATCATCGCGGCAGGCGTCGTCACGCTGAAAGGCGACAGCTTCACGGCCGACACATCTGCGCAGATGTCCGGCAGCCGGATCACGGCCACCGTGACCAAGGGATTCGTCAGCGCGGGACTGGCGGTCGCCGCTACGGACATCGTCCTGGCCGCCGACACCATCACCCTCAAGGACACCGCCAGCTTCAACGCTCCTACCGTTCGCTTCACCTCCGGTGGCGATCTTGTGAATGCCGGGACCGTCACCGGCCAGGCCAGCGTGACGGTGACCGCAGACGGCAAGCTCACCAACAGCGGCATGATCGCCGGAACCTCCGGGCGTTTCACCGCCGGCAAAGACCTCGCCAATACGGGCCTGATCAACGCCATCGACGGATTGACGCTTTCAGCGGGCGGCCCGGTGGTCAACCGAGGCAGCCTGATGGCCCAAAAGGGCGATCTCTCGTTGACCGTGGACAGCGTCGTCACGTCGACAGGCGACATCATCGCCGGGGGCAAGCTCACTCTAACCGCCACCGGCTTCGAGGCCACGACGTCCTCCGCCCGGTTGGGGGGCGCGGACGTCGTCATAAGCCTTGGCACGGGTCGCCTTCTGACCCTGGGACAGCTCATTTCCGCCTCCGGCCTCGACGTGAAGGGAGGCGACCTCAAGAACGAGTCCGGTGGACGGATCGCAGCGGCGGGTCTCCATCTCACGCTGACCGGAGCGGCCACAAACGGTGGGCGTATCGAGTCGACGGGGGACATCGCCATCACCGCGGCGAGCCTGTCGAACGGAGGCTCCGTTCTCGCTAACGGAGCCGGCACCCTGACGCTCGCGGGTGCCTTCGGTAACGAGGGCCAGATCATCTTCAGCCGCGACGGGACGGTCACGGCCTACAGCTACAGCGATGGGACCGGCGCCCGGCTTCGGGCCCGCAACCTCGACCTCACTGTCAAGGCTGCGTCGACTGATGCCGGTGAGATCTCGGCGGCGGGCCGGCTCGATCTTCATGCCGGATCCCTCGACGTTCGCTCCGGAGGCACCCTTTCGGCGGGCGTCGCGCAGCTCACCGTCAAGGGAGATGCCAGCAATTCCGGTTCGATCTCCACCGATGACAGTCTCACGATGTCCCTCGACGGCGGCCTCACCAATCGCGGGACGATCACCGCCAAGGATCTTGGGCTGACAGTCGGCACCGGAATCGCCAATTCCGGGCGGATCGAGGCGGCAGGGACGGCGACGGCCTCCGGCTCCACGCTCGACAACCAGACCGGCGCACGCATCGGCGCTGGCAAGATCAGCTTGGAACTGCGCAGCTCGGCCTCGAACGCCGGAACGATCACAGCCTCCGACACTGCGGCAATCAAAGCAGCTTCGTTCACTAATCGTGGCTCGGCCGGACAGGTCGCCACGCTCGAGGCGCCCGGCCTGGCGATCACCGTTTCCGGTGCGCTGTCCAACGGACCGTACGCGGCGATCCGCGCGGCCTCGCTCGCCGATCTGCACGCCTCGACCGCCGATCTCGACCTCTACGGCCTCAACGACGAGGCCAAGGGTCTGTTCGCGTTCGGCGGCGATCTCGGACTTGAAATGACCGGGCAGGGTTTCACCGTCGACGCCGGTCGATCCCTCACAGTCGCCCAAGGGCGTCTCGCGCTGAAGGTCGCAGGCGACCTGACCGTCCTGGGCACGATCGCCTCACAGGGCGATCTCACCCTGATTACCGGCAGCAATCTCGTCGTCGGCAGCGCATCGAGCGTTGGCGCTCAAATCTTCACGCGTGGAAACGGTGAGCTCCGGGCCACCGGCAACATCATCAACACCGCCTCGACGATCCAGGCCTCCGGCGGCCTCTCGCTCATGGCCGGGGGCACGGTCACCAACACCCGCACCGCGCAGAGCGTAAACACGACCGTGGTGAGGCCCAGCACCCACGCCACCAAGTCCCGCAAGAAGTATGCAGACTTCACCACGACGACGACGGAGACATCGGACGCGGCCCAGATCGTCGCCGGGGGAAACCTGATCGTTCAGGCCGGGGCGATCCGCAACGATGCGTCCGTGATCCACGCGGGAGGCGTGCTCGGGCTCAGGGCCACGACGGTGGACAACGTGAGCCGCCAGACCGGTTCCTACCTGCGGATGTACAAGGTCGGCGGCTCGGTCAACCTCGGCCGAGTGTACTTCCAGGGCTGGCTGAACGGCCCCGCCGAAACGCCCGCCCTGATGGAAGGCGATGGCGGCGTCCGGATCGTGGCCGGAAGGTTGACCAACACCGGCACGATCACCGGCCCGACCGTGGCGATCGCCGCCCAGGTCGTCGTCAACGGCCTCGCGGGGCCGACCGTCGTCACTCCTACTCCGCACATAGGCGGGAGCACGATCGACCTCGCGTCCCAGGCGAGCGGGGGCAGCCTCACCGCAGCGACGGTGAAAACGGCGGGCGGCGGCGTTCTCGGAACGGGCGACACCGCATCCGGTCGCGTTGCCTCCGCCCGGCTGTCCGGCGGCATCAACGCCGCGATCAACGCCCCCGCCCGCACGGACACCGTCTCCGGCATCGTCTACCTGCACGCCGCGCCCTTGCCGGGGGCGGGCGAGCGGGGGCCGGACTGGATCCTCTCCCAGGTGGGTGACAGCCGCCGTTCCGCAGGGCTCCGGGTCTTCGCGGACCCCACCGTCGAGCAGGGGCTGATCCGTCAGGCCTTGGTGGAGCGGACCGGCCGGGCGCTCCTTGACCCGTCCTACACGAACCCGGAGCAGCAGCGCCAAGCCCTGTACCAGGGGACGGTCGACTACCTGAAGGCGCATCCGGAGGTGCATCTCGGCGACACGCTCAGCGACGCCCAGAAGGCGGCGGTGACCGCACCGATGCTCTGGTACGAGAACCGGGTGATCGACGGGCAGACCACGCTGGCCCCCGTGCTGATCCTGCCTCCCGGCTACACCGACCGTTACGCCCCGAGTACGGGCGGACAGATCTCCGGCGACGACGTCTTCATCGCCGCCGACCGCGTCACCAACACCGGCAACCTGCTCGCCACCGGTGCCATGATCATCGACGCGGGGACGTTCCTGAACGAACGCCGGGTCGTCGATGTCGGCACCGGCGCCGTACCGCAGCAGGTGGCGCAGGCCGGAGGAATGGTCTCCGGCTCGACCGTCTCGATCTTTACGAGCGGCGACCTGAGCGATCGCGGTGGAAGCATCGTTTCGGGTGGCGACCTCACGCTCCTCGCCGGCGGGAACATCCTGATCGCCAGCCAGGCCGTGTCGACCACCGCCATCGCCGGCGGCAAGAACCACTGGACGGTCACATCCTCCACCACTCAGCTCGGCGGCACGGTCGCGGCCGGGGGACAGCTCGTCGCCGTGGCTGGCGGGAGCCTCGCCGTGCAGGGCTCGACGATCGCCGCCGGGGGAGACGCGGTCCTCGCGGCGAAGGGTCCGGTCTCTATCACCGCGACGGAAGACAGCACCGCAACCACGGCGTTCGCGCGCAAGGGCGGCCTGTTTGCGTCGCGGACGCTGCGCGCCACGCAGACCGACACCACGACCCACGCCTCGGACGTGTCGGCGGGCGGGGCGCTGACGATCGTCTCGGGCAGCGACCTCACGGTCACGGCCAGCCATCTCTCCGCTGGGGACGATCTCACCGTCAGCGCCGCCGGCTCCGTGGCGCTGCAGGCGGGGCAGGACCGGCACACGAGTACGGTGAGCGCGACGAGCGGCGGGCTCGGCCTGTTCGGCGGCGGTGGCACCCTCGACGTCTGGCGCACCAAGCGCGTCGGCGGGGCCGTCGACGAGAGCACGAACGCGCCCACCACGCTGGACGCGGGCGGCAACGTGACCGTCGTGGCGGGGCAGAACCTCGCGGTCACGGGCTCGGCGGTGGTGGCGGGCGGGGTCGCGCGCCTGGCGGCGGGTCACGACCTGACCATCGATCCGGGCACGAACCGGACGCTGAGCGTGACCCAGCGCAGCGTCGCGGGCGTGGGGATCGGCGCGTCGGTCGACGACAGCGGGGTCTCGACCACGGCGGGCTACCGCTCGAAGTCCACGACGGTGGCCGGCGACACGACGACGGCGGAGGCCTCCGCCATCGTCGGCGGGACGGGGGTCGTGATCACCGCCGGGAACGACGCGACGCTGACCGCGACGGACATCGCCTCGGGCGGCGACGTCACGGTGGCGGCCGGGCGCAACCTCTCCCTGCTGTCCCAGGGCCAAGTCTCGCACAGCGCGGTGACGCGCAGCCGGACCGTGATCGGCTTCACGAACGAGGTGAGCCAGAACGTCTCGGGCGCGGTGAACCAGCTGTCCGGGGCGGTGGCCACGGCGGGCTCGGGCCACGGCGGCAGCGGCTACCAAGCGATCGGGGCGGCCTCAGGCGTGATGCAGGCGACCGACGGGGCGATGGCGCTGACGCACCCGGCCCTCTCGGCCAGCGCGACGATCGGAGCCTCGCACAGCCAGAGCCGGAACGACGCGCAGAGCGACACGCAGCGACCGACGACGATCCAGGCGGCGGGCTCGATCACGCTGTCGGCGGGTCGGGATGCGCACCTGCAGGGCACGCAGGCACAGGCCGGGGCCCGGCTCGACGTGGTGGCGGGGCGCGACCTGACGATCGAGAGCGCGGTGTCCAGTGGGTCCTCCTCGCAAGCGGCCTCGGCGTGGCAGGTCGGGGCGGGGCTCGGCGGAAGCGTCGGGCTCGGCGGCGCGACGGTGGGGTTCACGGCGAACGGGGCGGTGTCCCAGTCGCGGGGCGGCTCGCAGAGCACGACGAACGGGAACGCGCAGCTCTCGGCCGGGACGGGGCTGAGCCTGACGTCGGGCCGTGACACGACGGTGGCCGGGGCGACCATCGGCGCGCCGGACGTGGCGGTGACGGTGGGGGGCGACCTGACGGTGGCCTCGCGGCAGGACACGGCGCAGGGCGGCAGTACATCGTTCCACGCCTCGGCCAGCGTGACGATCGGGGTTGGGACCGACCCGAGTTCGGGTTCGCTCTCGCTCGGCGGGGGCCGGAGCACGAGCGACCGGGCCTGGACGGATCATCAGACGACGATCCACGCGGATGACGGGCTGAGGATCGACGTCGGCGGCCACACGCAGGTGGACGGGGCGGTGATCGCCTCGGGGACGGGGAACCTGAGCCTGAGCACCGGCACGCTGACGGTGACGGACCTGCAGGATCACGACCGGGGGAGCTCCCTCGACGTGATGGTGGGGGCGAACGTCACGACGGGGGGCAGCGACGGGAAGGGCCAGCCGCAGCCTACGACGACACCGGACGGGCGTCCGGTGGGGGCGTCGATCTCCGGGCAGGTGGCGGATCACGACAAGGAGGGTGTGAGCCGGGGAACGATCGGGGCGGGGACGATCACGATCCGAGACCCCGCGCACCAGACGCAGGACGTCGCTTCGATCAATCGGGATCCGTCGCAGGCGCAGGCGGTGACGAAGGACACCTCGTCGGGGGTCAAGTTCTACGGGTCGGACTCATCCGTGCGCGAGATCGCAAGCGGCTTTCAGGGGATCCGGGAGGGGATTAACCAAGTCGCAGCAGCCCTGGGTCATGGCCTTGGCGCGCTGCCATCCTCCCTGTCGGGGGTGTCCAAAGGCGACAAGCTGAGTTCGGCGACCGAGTTCAGGCAGGAGTTGATTGACAAGGGCGCGACGCCCGAAGCAGTCGATGCGCTGTTTGCGAACCCGGCTTTTGCAGAGCAGTTCGGAGCAGTCGTCCAAGCGGCGGCACGAGGCACTAGCGAGGGCTGGCAGAGTCAGAGTTCGGATCCTAATCCGCCGACCGATGATCAAGCAGACCCGAACGCTCTCGACGTAACGGTCAGGCTGCCCGCCTTGTCGGTTACCGCCGAGCAATCGAATGGCGAACAGCTGCTGACACGGATGGGTCAGCTGGCGGATGTGGTTGACTCGCTTCCGACGTGGCAAGTCACGGCAGCAAACCTTGCGCTACAGGTCGCGCTCGGAGGACCTCTCGGCCCGCTGAAAGCGTATGTAGCGTCGAAGATCATCGACGCGACTGTTGGGGATGCCCTCGCAAGCGCGACTACCGCGACGAGCAAGGCAATCTTTGGCTTTCTGAGCGGTCGATCATGGGATGACACAGGAGGTAATAGATCACAGGCCACGATGCAGGCGGGTGCTATGCTTGCAGCTGGGGTTCTCATTGCCTCCGCGACAGGCTTAGCATTCGGAAAAATAAGCAATGTTGCAGGAAAGGCCTCAAACGCGGCGAATGCAGGTAGGCTAGCTGACCAATTACGAAATCAGTCAGCCCGTTCGCCATTTACTAAAAATGGTCAGTTGACAGCAGATGCAGTCAACTCGTCCAAGATGATTATTCAGCCATCTGACCTAAAGAACCCTGCGATCCCAACGGGATACGGTAAATACACTACCGAAACATTTCAAAGTCCATCCGGTGATTTTCAGGTGCATTTTTACAAAAATCCTACTACCGGAGCAGTGCTCTATGATCTGGATTATAAGGCAGTTTACAATAAGGGAGTGCCAGGCTCACCATGAAAATCAAGTGCGTCAAATACATAAATTCCGACGGCGCGGAGACTAATACATCTGCGTGGCTAAATATAGGGAAGAATTACCATGTGATGGGTATATACATCGATCCTAATTGCGTCAAATATTTTCAACTAATCAGCAACGATGTAGATCCTGGATTTGCAACTATGGGATATCATCACGCTGCCGCCTTTGAAATTGTAACAACATCTTTACCTGTAAATTGGCACGTGAAAATTTATTTAAACGGAGCAATAAATATATCGCCGAAATCATGGCAGGTTGATGGTTTTATGGAAGATTTTTATAATAGAGATCCACTTGCAAATGAAATATTTGAGTTTGAAAAACAGAAGATCATAGAGGCGGATTGATCATTATTTGACTGTCGGCGGGTTCGGCCTGTTCGGCAGCGGCGGCCATCTCGACGTCTGGCGCACCAAGCGCGTCGGCGGGGCCGTCGACGAGAGCACGAACGCGCCCACCACGCTGGACGCGGGCGGCAACGTGACCGTCGTGGCGGGGCAGAACCTCGCGGTCACGGGCTCGGCGGTGGTGGCGGGCGGGGTCGCGCGCCTGGCGGCGGATCACGACCTGACCGTCGATCCGGGCACGAACCGGACGCTGAGCGTGACCCAGCGCAGCGTCGCGGGCGTGGGGATCGGCGCCTCGGTCGACGGCAACGGGGTCTCGACCTCGGCGGGCTACCACTCGAAGTCCACGACGGTGGCCGGCGACACGACGACGGCGGAGGCCTCGGCCATCGTCGGCGGGACGGGGGTCGTGATCACCGCCGGGAACGACGCGACGCTGACCGCGACGGACATCGCCTCGGGCGGGGACGTCACGGTGGCGGCCGGGCGCAACCTGTCCCTGCTGTCCCAGGGCCAAGTCTCGCACAGCGCGGTGACGCGCAGCCGGACCGTGATCGGCTTCACGAACGAGGTGAGCCAGAACGTCTCGGGCGCGGTGAACCAGCTGTCCGGGGCGGTGGCCACGGCGGGCTCGGGCCACGGCGGCAGCGGCTACCAAGCGATCGGGGCGGCCTCAGGCGTGATGCAGGCGACCGACGGGGCGATGGCGCTGACGATCCGGTCGGCGGGCGTCACGGTCGAGTCCGAGTCCGGTCAGGAGGTCCAGACCGGGACGGGCAAGACGGCGCGGGTCTTGACGCAGGCGAACGCGGTGGACGGGGACGCCTCGCCGGCGGCGGTGGTGACGGGGCTGTCGGCGCAGGCGGGCCTGGGGTGGATGGCGCAGGTGGCGCAGGGCGGCGCGCCTGTGATGGATGTGGGCCTGACGACGCAGCACCGGTCGTGGGACAACGACAACACGGTGCTGTCGCCGGCGGCGCAGGCGCTGATCGCAGTGGCGGCGTCCCCAGCCCTTTCCGGTGAGGCCCTCACCCGTCGAGGAGCCCCGCGAGCTTCATCGCCACGCCCTGCGAGCCCTGCACCTTCAGCCGTCCGGTGGAGAAGGCCATCATCGGGCTGAGCTTGCCCTGGATCAGCTTCAGCAGGTTGTCGGAACTCAGCGTCATCACCGTATCCGCCTCGGTGCCCTCGGCGGTCGAGACGGTGACCCGGCCGCCGGTCGCATCCACGAGGATGCCGCCGCCGTCCGTCAGGTCGAACCGGACCTTGTAGCCGAGGGTGCTGAGGGTATCCGATCGCTCCTCGATGGAGTCGACCAGGGTTCCAATATCCGCCATTCGTTTTGCTCCACACCGTATTGGCCCACCGTCATGGCGAGCGCCGGCGAAGCAATCCAGGGGCGGCGCCACGATTGGCGATAACCCTGGATTGCTTCGCTTCACTTGCAATGACGCCGGCGTTCAGAACATCGCCTCGTCGAGCGCCATCATCGCGCCCTTGCCCGCCTTCACCGCCGCCAACAGGCCGGCGACCTGGGGCAGGATGCGCTCCATGTAGAAGCGGGCCGTGGTGAGCTTGGCCTCGTAGAAGGCACGCTCGTCGGTTCCGGCTTTGAGGGCGGCGTGGGCGACCTTGGCCGAGCGCAGCCAGACGTAGCCCAGCGCCACCAGCCCGAAGAGGCGGAGGTACTCGGTGGCGGCGGCGCCCGCCTCGTCCGGGTCCTTCAGGCCCTTCTGTGCGATGTGGGCGGTGGCGAGTTGCAGGGCGCCGAAGGCCTTCGACAGGGGCTGGGCGAGGGGAGCGAGGTCGTCGTCGTCGATCGCCTCGTCGAGCGCCGCCAGCACCGGGTGGAAGAAGCTGCGCAGATACCGCCCGGCATGGGCCGGGAGCTTGCGGCCGACGAGATCGAGGGCCTGCACGCCGTTGGTGCCCTCGTAGATCATCGAGATCCGCGCATCGCGGACATACTGCTCCATACCGTGGTCGCGGATGAAGCCGTGGCCGCCATAGACCTGCATGCCGATGCTGGCCGATTCGAAGCCGAGATCGGTGAACAGCGCCTTCACGATCGGGGTCATCAGCGCGCAGAAATCCTCCGCCCGGCGCCGCTCGGCCGGATCGGGATGGTGCTCCATCACGTCGAGGCTGCGGGCGACCCAGGCGCCGAGCGCCCGGCAGCCCTCGTTGTAGGCGCGGATCGTCATCAGCATCCGCCGCACGTCCGGGTGGACGAGGATCGGGTCGGCGGGCAGGTCCGGCCGCTTGGCACCAGTGAGCGCGCGGCCCTGGAGCCGCTCCCTGGCGTAGGCGACGGCGCCCTGATAGGCGGCCTCGCCCGCGCCCAGCCCCTGGATGCCGACCGAGAGCCGCTCGCTGTTCATCATCGTGAACATCGCGCGCAGGCCCTTGTGCGGCTCGCCGACCAGCCAGCCCCTGGCGTCGTCGAAGGACATCTGGCAGGTGGCGGATGCCTTGATGCCCATCTTGTGCTCCAGCGCCGAGCACGTGACCCTGTTGCGCTCCCCCGGCGAGCCGTCCGCGCGGGGCAGGAACTTCGGCACGAGGAACAGGCTGATGCCCTTCACGCCCTTCGGGGCATCGGGGAGCTTGGCCAGCACGAGGTGGACGATGTTCTCGGTGAGGTCGTGGTCGCCCGCCGAGATGAAGATCTTCGAGCCGGTGACGGCGTAAGAGCCGTCGCCCTGCGGCACGGCCTTGGTCCGCAGGAGGCCGAGATCGGTGCCGCAATGGGGCTCCGTCAGGCACATCGTACCGGACCACGTGCCGTCCACGAGCTTGGGCAGGTAGGCGGCCTTCAGTTCGTCCGAAGCGTGGCCTTCGATCGCCTGATAGGCCCCGTGGCTGAGGCCCGGATAGAGGCCGAAGGAGAGGTTGGTCGAGCAGATCATCTCCTCGACCAGCTTGTTAATGCCCGCCGGCAGGCCCTGGCCGCCATAGGCCGGGTCCGCCCCCATGGCGGTCCAGCCGCCCTCCCGGAATGCCCTGTAGGCCTCGGGAAAGCCCTTCGGCGTGCGGACCACGCCGTTCTCCAGGCGGCAGCCCTCCTCGTCGCCGGAGGCGTTCAGGGGCAGCAGGCGCTCCGTGCAGAACTTGCCCGCCTCCTCCAGGATGGCGTCGGCCACGTCGGGGGTGAAGTCTTCCAGCCCCGGCAAGGGCTGGGCGTCGGCGTGCAGCTCGTTCAGCACGAAGCGCATGTCGCGCAAGGGAGCCTTGTAGGTCTGCATCGGGTCAGTTCCTCACCGGCTTGCCGGTTTCGATCACGCTCTCGAACCGGTCGAGGGTCGCCTCCGTCCGCACGAGGCGCATGAAGCCCTCGCGTTCGAGGTCGAGGATCGCCGCCTCGTCGAGCGTATCGAGGCCGTCCGCCTCGCCCCCCGACAGGACGGTGGCGAGTTCCCCCGCCACCACGAGGTCGTGCTTGGTGGCAATGCCCCGGTTGGCGAAGCCCTCCGCCGCCATGCGCAGCGCCAGCGCACCCGAGGGGCCGGGCAGCGTCAGGGTGGCGGGCTTGGGCGCCGCGTAGCCCTCCACGAGCGACAGGGCCTTGGCCTTGGCATCGGCGAGCAGCCGGTCGCGGTTCATGGTGATGCCGTCGGCCGGGCGCAGGAACAGCAGGTCGCGCGCCTCCTCCGCCGACTTGGCCACGGTGGCGGTCGAGACCGTCTCGAACACCTTGGCGGTGGCGGGCATCGGCCCCTTCGGCAGCGTCGGGTTCGCCTGCCAGCGGGCCAGCATCTCCTTGCAGCCACCCCAGGCCGGCACGAGCCCGACGCCGGCCTCCACGAGGCCGATATAGCTCTCGGCATGGGCCTGCACCGCGTCGGAGTGGAGCAGGATCTCGCAGCCGCCGCCGAGCGCCATGCCGGACGGCGCGCTCACCACGGGGAAGGGGGCGTATTTCAGCTGTCCGTAGGTCTGCTGGCCGAGGCTGACGAGCTTCTCGATCTCGCCCCAGGCGGCGATGTTGGCGGCGAACAGGGCGAGGCCGAGATTGGCGCCGACCGAGAAGTTCGAGCCCTCGTTGTAGACCACGAGCGCCTTGTACTGCGCCTTCACCAGCTTGATGGTCTTGGCCAACAGGACCATGATCTGTTCATCGAGGGCGTTCGCCTGCGAGGTGAACTCGAAGCACACCACGCCGTCGCCGATGTCCCACAGGGCCGCCGAGCCGTTCTTGAGGAGCGGCTGGCTCGCGAGCTTGACGTCCTCCAGCCGCAGCACGCCCTCGGGCCGCACGATTGTTTTGTACGTGCCGTCGGCCTGGAGCACCTGCCGCTGGCCGTTCTCGACCCGGTAGAAGGTCTTGCCTTGGAGCCCGGCGAGGATCGGCGGGACGGTCGTGCCGCCCTTCGCCAGCCGTTCGGCCAGGTAGGCACCGCCGATCCTGTCGATCAGCTCGAAGGGACCCCACTTCCAGTTGTAGCCCAGGCGCATGGCCTCATCGATGGCGGCCACGTCGTCGCTCGCCTCGCCCACGAGCCCGGCGGCGTAGGCGAGCGTCGGGCCGATCACCCTCCAGGCATAGGCGCCGGTGCGGCCCTTGAGGTCGAGCACGGCGCGGGGGCCCTTCGCCCCCTTCAATTCCGGCAGGTCGGCCTTGGCGGAGGGGCGGTACACGCCGGTCTTGAGGTCGATCGCCTCCTTCAGCTTCTGCCCGCCCTGGCGGTTCAGGCGGTAGAAGCCGCCCTTGCCCTTCCGGCCTGTGTAGCCCTCCGCGATCAGCGTCGCGATGAGCGGCATCTCGCGGTAGGTGGCGTGGAAGGCGTCGCCTTCCGGCAGGGCGGCCCGCAGGCTCTTCGTCGTGTGCGGGATCAGGTCGAGGCCGACGAGGTCCACGAGGCCGAACACGCCGGTCTTGGGGATGCCGAAGGGGCGGCCCATGATGGCGTCCGCCTCCTCCACCGGCACGCCGAGGTCGTCGGCCGCCGCGATGGCGTTCTGGATCCAGAAGATGCCGAGCCGGTTGGCGATGAAGCCCGGCCGGTCCTTGCAGCGCACGACGCTCTTGCCGAGCCTGCGGTCGGCGAAGTCCGCGACGGCCCCGGCGAGATCCGGGTCGGTCTTCGGGCCGGTCACGATCTCCAGGAGCCGCATGTAGCGCGGCGGGTTGAAGAAATGGGTGATCAGGAAGTCCTTGGCGAACGCCTCGGGCATCCCCTCGATCAGGGCGTCCAGCGGGATGGTCGAGGTGTTGGACGAGACCGCCGTGCCGGGCTTCCGCACCGCGTCGATGCGGCGGTAGAGGGCCTGCTTCGCGTCGAGGCGTTCGATCACCACCTCGACGATCCAGTCGACCTCTGCCAGCCGGTCGAGATGGTCCTCGATGTTGCACGCCTCCACGAGCTTGGCGGCGCGGGGCGACATGAAGGCGGCGGGCTGCGTCTTCAGCATTCGGGCGACGGCGCCCTTGGCCAGCGCGTTCCGGTCGGCGGCGCCCTCGGGCACGATGTCCATGAGCAGCACCGGCACGCCGGCATTGGCGACATGGGCGGCGATGCCGGAGCCCATGACCCCGGCGCCGATGACGGCGACTTTGCGGATTCCGGTCATCACACGCGCTCCAGAAGGGTGGCGATGCCCTGGCCGCCGCCGATGCATTGCGTCGCCAGCGCGAAGCGGCCGCCCTCGCGGGCGAGCAGCGAGGCCGCCTTGCCGACGATGCGCGCGCCCGTGGCGCCGAGCGGATGGCCGAGCGCGATGGCGCCGCCGTCGATGTTGACGGTTGTCCCGTCGAGGCCGAGGTCGCGGATGCAGGCGATGGCCTGGGCGGCGAAGGCCTCGTTCAATTCCACCACGCTCAGCGCGTCCGCGGTGATGCCCGCCCGCGCCATGGCCTTCTTCGAGGCGGCGACGGGGCCGATGCCCATGATCTCCGGCTCGCAGCCCGAGATCGCCACCGCCGCGACCCGCGCGAGCGGCGTCAGGCCGGCGCGGCGGGCGTAGGCGTCGCTGCACACCAGCACCGCCGAGGCGCCGTCGGTGAGCGGCGAGGAGGTGCCGGCCGTGACGGTTCCCGTCTGCTGGAAGGCGGGCTTCAAGGCGGCGAGCCCCTCGGCGCTGGCATCGGCACGAACGCATCCGTCCGTCTCGACGGTGCCGCCCTTGGTCGTGATCGGCACGATCTCGGCGGAAAGCCGCCCTTGCGCCTGCGCGGCGGCGGCCTTGCGGTGGCTGTCCACCGCGAAGGCCTCCTGCTCGGCGCGGGAAATCTCCCAGCGGCGGGCCACGTTCTCGGCGGTGTCGCCCATGCCGATATAGGCGCCGGGCCGCTGCTCATGGAGCGCGGGGTTCGGCATCGGGTTGAAGCCCATCATCGGCACGCGGCTCATGCTCTCGACGCCCGCGCAGAGGAAGGCTTCGCCCGCCCCCAGCGCGATCTGCCCGGCCGCCATGTGGACCGACTGCATGGAGGAGCCGCAGAAACGGTTCACCGTGACGCCGCCGACATTGAGGTCGAGGCCCGCCAGCATCCCGATGAGCCGGGCAACGTTGAAGCCCTGCTCGCCCTCGGGGAAGGCGCAGCCGACGATCAGGTCCTCGATGTCCTTGGAGGGGATGCCGGTATCCGCCACGAGCTTGCGCACCACCTGCGCGGCGAGGTCGTCCGGCCGGACCCGCGCCAGCGCCCCCTTCTTGGCGGGCGTGAAGGGCGAGCGGGCATAGCCCGCGATCACGACGTCGGTCATGCGATCCTCTCGGGATGGGTAGGTGTGGAGCACGTCCTCTCCCCGCTTGCGGGGCGAGGAGAAGCGTAAGCCGTGGCCGATCGGGTCGAGCGACACCCGTCGATGGATCCCCTCGCAACGACGGAGGGGCGTGAGCCGACTTGATCGGCTCCGGCTCGAGGTCCCTCGCCGGCGTCGCGGGTGACGGCGAAGCCAGTGCGAGCAGAGGGCCATCTCCGGCCGCGGCGGATCCCTGGATTGCTTCGCTGCGCGCGCGAGGACGCGGAGGGGGCCGGACCGCCTACCGCGCGCGCGCCTTCCGCGCCGGGGGCAGGGCGGCCAGGGCCGTTTCCGTCTGCTGGGCGATGGAGCGCAACTCCGCCAGGGTCTCGGCCAGCGCCCGCTCCTGCTCGACCAAGCTGTCGATCCGGTCCTGCACCTTCTTCAGCAGGGCGCGCATCTGCTCCTGCCGGGTCGGGTCGGCGTCGTAGAGGTCGAGATATTCCTTGATTTCCCGGAGGGAGAAGCCGAGCCGCTTGCCGCGCAGGATCAGGATCAGCCGCGCCCGGTCGCGATGATTGTAGACCCGGTTGTTTCCGGCCCGCTGCGGAGTCAGCAGCCCCTTGTCCTCGTAGAAGCGGACAGTCCTCGCCGTTACCCCCAGGTCCTGGGCGAGCTGGGTTACAGTGTACAGCGGCTCGGACACAGGTAACCTTCTCTCGCGCGAGGTCACCGTAGCCATGGAGCCCGCGAAGCGTCAACGCCGCGGCGCCGGGCGGGACCGGGCCACGCGGGGGCGAAGTGCCGATCACGGCGCGACACGCTGCCATCGTCCCCTCCCTCCCTGCAGAAAGCCCCGTCCGGGCGCCGATCCGGCGCCGCAGACCTGACGTATACGGCAAGCAGTATCCCATTACGTCACGACAGCGCAAGGGTGTCGCGCCGCTCGGCCCGGTTGCCCCCGGAGGGAGGTCCGGAAGGAAGCATAATGCCGACCGGAAGCCTGGAGGTATGCCGTCCCCGGCGGCGGGGTGCGGTTGAAATGTCACAAGGGGAGGCAAACGCCCCGCGCGCGCCGTCGCACGGCGTCGAACGG
This sequence comes from Methylobacterium aerolatum, assembly GCF_022179085.1. Classification (GTDB taxonomy): domain Bacteria; phylum Pseudomonadota; class Alphaproteobacteria; order Rhizobiales; family Beijerinckiaceae; genus Methylobacterium; species Methylobacterium aerolatum. Next base: position 97,590 of record NZ_BPQE01000016.1, on the reverse strand, counting down.
CCTTGCAATTTTTTTCCGCTTTCGGCAGCGTCTTCACCTATACGGAAGGTCTGGCCGAAAGCATTGTGCGGCACGCCCGATGCTTGGAGAGACCGATCTCGCCGGAATTAACGTGCCGCCAAAGTGCACGAATAGACTATCGCCATAGTAAAAGACCCGGATAGCGGGCTCATCGATGCTTGGGGAGGGAACGAAATGAGGACGTTGCTTGGCGCCCGGATCGGGGCGGCGACGCTGTTGGCGACGATGCTGGGCGGGACGGCGGCTTTTGCCGGTGCCTTCGGGATCCGCGAACAGAGCACGCAGGCGCAAGGGTTGTCCTTCGCGGGCGCGGCGGCGGGCTCGGGCGGCCTCTCCTCCATGTTCTGGAACCCGGCCGTCATCACGATGAGCCCCGGCTTCGTCTCGGAGCAGAACCTCACCTATATCGGTCTCTCCTCGCGCATCACCCCGGTGGCCGGCACCAACCCCGCCTTCGCCCAGCTCGGCGACTCCGGCGACATCGGTCAGGGCGCGGTGGTGCCCGCCGGGGCGACCTCGTACCAGCTCAGCGACCGCCTCTGGCTCGGCCTCTCGACGGGCGCGCCCTTCGGCCTCGTGACGAAGCCGAACCAAGTCTGGGCGGGCGAGGTCTACGGCCGCTCGTCGCGCATCTTCTCCCTGGCGTTCAACCCGGTTCTGGCGTTCAAGGTCAACGAGTGGCTGTCCATCGCCGCCGGGCCGAACATCGAATACTTCCGCCTGACCCTGCGGCAGGCGCTGCCGCTGCCGGGGCTTCTGCCGCAGACCTATCCGAGCTCCTTCCTCAAGGGCGAATCCTGGGGCGTCGGCTTCACGGCGGGCGCCACGATCACGCCCTGGGCCGGCACGGCGCTGGGCATCGGCTACCGCTCCTCGGTGCACCACGACATCGACGGCTCCATCGGCGTGCCGATCCTGGCCCTGGCGCCGCTCGCCGGGCAGGTCCGCGCCCGGCTGAACACGCCGGAGAAGCTGAGCGTGGGCCTCACCCAGGCGATCAGCCCCGTGGCGCGGGTCAACCTCGGCTTCGAGTGGGACAACTGGTCGAGGCTCGGCTCCATCGGCATCGTCTCGAAAACGCGGGGCGTGACGGTCAACAACCTGCCCCTCAACTACAAGGACGGGTTCCTCTACTCGATCGGCGGCGAGTACGACGTGAATCCGGCGCTGACCCTGCGGGCCGGCTTCGGCTACGAGGTTTCGCCCATCGACTTCACGAACCGCTCCGTCCGCCTGCCGGACGGCGACCGCTACATCGCCTCCTTCGGCGCAAGCTACCGCTGGAGCCAGCAGCTGACCTTCAACCTCGCCTATTCGCACTTCTTCCTGGACCGCTCGCGGATCCTGGCCGGGCTCGGGCGCGACTACAACGTCAACAACATCGCCTTCGCGGGCGTGGTGGATTCGAGCGCCGACATCGTCTCGGTGGGCTTCCGCTACGTCTTCGGCGCCCCGCCGCCCCCGGCCCCCGCACTGCTCGTGCGCAAGGACTGACGCCCGGGACCGACGGGGCGGCCACCGCCCCGTCGGCCTGCCGCTCAGGCGCCCGGATCCCGCGCCAGCAGGGCGTGGAGGGGGACCGAGAGGCCGACGCTCTCCACGGTGACGGGCGCGCGCCGGGCGTTGACGGCGCCCGCCGCCAGGGTCGCCGCCGCGCCCGCCTCGACGGAGCAGATCACCGGCACCGGAACCGAGGGCTGCACGAGGGGGGCGAGGCCCGCGAGGGCGGCGCCGCCGAGGATGACCGCCTCGGCCCCGTCCTGCGCGGCACAGGCCCGGCAGGCCTCCGCAAGCAGCGGGATGGCGGCTCCGGGGTCGCGCGCGATGTCGCCGCCCGTGAGGGCCAGGGTGCGCACGCCGGTGAAGCCCTCCGCGAGGCCGAGCCCGGCCACGACCTCGTTGAGGATCGGCTCCCACAGGACGCCGCCCGTCACGATTCCATACCGGCCGATCCGCCGCGCCGCCCGGCAGGACGCCTCCACCATGCCGACCACCGGCACGGGGGAGACCTCCTGCAGGGCGAGCAGCCCGGGATCGCCGAAGCAACCCAGGAAGGCGACGTCGCACCCCGCGACGTGCTCGGAGAGGCAATCGAGGGCGGCGTGCCCCGCGATGGCGAGGGCAGCGCGGCTCGCGATGTAGCGCGCGCCGAACCGCGCCGTGACCGGCTTCAATTCCGCCCGCGACCCGACCATCGTGCCGACATGCCCGGCGATGAGGGCGGTGATCTCCGCGCTGGTATTGGGATTGATCAGCAGAATGCGCATAGTCGCCCTTCACCCGGATTGTCTCGCGGCACGGGGCGACACTCACTTGCGCCCGTCTCCGACAGGTTTCGTTGCGCCGTGCTCCGCAAAATCATGGCACGGTGCTTGCGGCCCCCCGCGGCCTGCGTAAAGTCGGGTTTCGGGGGGCCGAACAATGCACGCACACGCTACACCCATCGCGTCGGAAGGCGCCATCGGCGACGATCACTCCGCCATTCTCATGAAGCCGTCCTACGACGAGAACCTCGTGAACGAGGATCTCGCGCCGCTGCGGAAGCAGACCTGGGGCGCCTACAACATCTTCGCCTTCTGGATGTCGGACGTGCACAGTGTCGGCGGCTACGTCACGGCGGGCAGCCTGTTCTCCCTCGGGCTCGTGAGCTGGCAGGTGCTCATCGCCCTGGTGGTGGGCATTCTCATCGTCCAATTCTTCTGCAACCTCGTCGCCAAGCCGAGCCAGGTGACGGGCACGCCCTATCCGGTGATCTGCCGCGCCTCATTCGGCGTAAAGGGCGCCAACATCCCGGCCATCATCCGCGGGCTGATCGCGGTGGCGTGGTACGGCATCCAGACCTACCTCGCCTCGGCCGCCTTCATGGTGGTGGCCCTGCGCTTCTGGCCCGAACTGGCCCCCTACGCGGACCTCAGCCGCCACGGCTTCGCCGGGCTCTCGACGCTGGGCTGGGCCTCCTTCATGACCCTGTGGGTCCTCCAGGCGCTGGTATTCTGGCGCGGCATGGAGGCGATCCGCGTCTTCATCGATTGGGCGGGCCCGGCGGTCTACGTGGTGATGATCGCCCTCGCGGTCTACCTCGTCGCCCGGGCGGGGATCGGCAACATCGGGCTCACCCTCGGCGCGGTGAAATACACCGGATGGGATGCCCTGCCGGTGATGATCAACGCGATCGCTCTGGTCGTGTCCTATTTCTCCGGCCCGATGCTGAATTTCGGCGATTTTTCGCGCTACGGCCAGTCCTTCGCGGCGGTGAAGAAGGGCAACTTCTGGGGCCTGCCGGTGAACTTCCTCGGCTTCTCGCTGCTCACCGTCATCACCACCTCCGCGACCCTGCCGGTCTTCGGGCAGCTCATCACCGACCCCGTCGAGACCGTGAGCCGGATCGACAGCGATGTCGCCGTCGTGCTCGGCGCACTCACCTTCGTGACGGCCACGATCGGCATCAACATCGTCGCCAACTTCGTCTCGCCGGCCTTCGACTTCTCGAACGTGGCGCCGAAGGTGATCTCCTGGCGGATGGGCGGGATGATCGCGGCGGTGGCCTCGGTCTTCATCACGCCGTGGAACCTCTACAACAACCCCGCCGTGATCCATTACACGCTCGATGTGCTCGGCGCGTTCATCGGGCCGCTGTTCGGCATCCTCATCGCCGACTTCTACGCCGTGAAGCGGCAGCGCGTGATCGTGGACGACCTCTACACGATGAGGCCCACGGGCGCGTATTGGTACGCCAACGGCTACAACCGTGCGGCGGTGCTCACGATCATCCCCTCGGCGGCCGTGCCGGTGCTCTGCGCGGTGATGCCCGGCCTCGAAGGGCTCGCGAACTTCACGTGGTTCATCGGCTGCGGGCTGGGCTACCTGCTCTACACCCAGCTGATGAAGCGCCAGCCGCAGGCCGCGCCGGCCCTGGTCTGAGGGGTTGTCAGGCTGGGTCGAGCCTCAGGCCCGTCGCCCGGTCGAACAGGTGCAGGTGTTCCGGCGGAAAGGACACCCGCACCGCCTCGCCCACGGGCGCGCCGTTGGCGAGGCGCAGGGTCAGCGTCGCGGCGCCGGTGCGCCCGGCATGGATCAGCGTCTCCGAGCCGAGGAGTTCCACCACCTCGACGGGCCATTCCCGGCCGGACGGGTCGAGGGCGACGTGCTCCGGCCGGATGCCGAGAATCACCCCGTGGCCGTCGGGCAGGGCGTAGCGCCGGGTGCCGAGGCCGACCTCGGTGCCCTCCAGGCTCACCGCCGTGCCGTTCCGGCCGAGCGTGCCGGGGAGGAGGTTCATCGCGGGAGAGCCGATGAAGCCGGCGACGTAGGTGTCGGCGGGGCGCTCGAACACCTCGGTGGGCGTCGCGAGCTGCACCGGCACGCCCTGGTGCATCACCAGCAGCCGGTCGCCCAGCGTCATCGCCTCCACCTGATCGTGGGTGACGTAGAGGCTCGTGACCTTCAGGCGGCGCTGGAGGCGGCGGATCTCGCCGCGCATCTGCACGCGGAGCTTGGCATCGAGGTTCGAGAGCGGCTCGTCGAACAGGAAGAGCTTCGGGTCGCGCACGATGGCCCGCCCCATGGCGACGCGCTGGCGCTGGCCGCCTGAGAGCTGGCGCGGCTTGCGGTCGAGGAGGGCGTCGAGGCCCAGCAGCGCCGAGGCGGCATCGACCTTCGCGCGGATCCCGGCCTTGGGCAGGCCGCGGATCTTCAGGCCGTAGGCCATGTTCTCGAACACGCTCATGTGCGGGTAGAGCGCGTAGTTCTGGAACACCATCGCGATGTCGCGCTCGGACGGGTCGAGCCGGGTGACGTCGCGCCCGTCGATGAGGATGCGCCCGGCGGTCGGCGTCTCCAGCCCCGCCACGAGGCGCAGCAGGGTGGATTTCCCGCAGCCCGAGGCGCCGACGATCACCAGCATCTCGCCGTCCGCGAGGGTGAGATCGACACCCTTCAGGATCTCGTTCTGGCCGAAACTCTTGCGCAGGCCCTCGAGCCTCAGGCCCGCCATCACTTGTCCCCCTCGGTAAGGCCCTTCACGAACCAGCGCTGCATCAGGAGCACCACCGCCACTGGCGGGATCAGCGCCAGCACGGCCGTGGCCATGACCTTGTTCCATTCCGTCGCCGTATCGAGCCCGATCATCTTGACGATCCCGATCACCACCGTGTCGAGCTTCGGGTCCGTCGCCACGAGGAGCGGCCAGAGGTACTGGTTCCAGCCGTAGACGAACAGGATCACGAACAGCGCCGCGATGTTGGCGCCCGAAACCGGGATCAGGATGTCCCGCAGGAAGCGCAAGGGGCCGGCCCCGTCCATCCGCGCCGCCTCCACGAGCTCGTCGGGGATGGCGAGGAAGGTCTGGCGGAACAAGAGCGTCGCCGTCGCGGAGGCGACGAGCGGCAGGGTCAGCCCCGTGAAGCTGTTGATGAGGTCGAGGTTCGACATGACCTGGAAGGTCGGGATCAGCCGCACTTCCACCGGCAGCATCAGGGTGAGGAAGATCAGCCAGAAGGCCGTCATGCGGAAGGGGAAGCGGAAGAAGGTCACGGCGTAGGCCGAGGGCAGCGACAGGGCGATCTTGCCGAGCGCGATGACGAGCGCCATCCCCGCCGAGACGAGGAGCGCCCGCCAGACCGGCCCGGCCCCGGCCGAGCCGTGCAGCAGCACGTCGCGGTAGACGCCGAGGCCCGCCAGGTCCGGGATGAGCGAGAGCTCGCCCCGGGCGATCACGGCGGAATCCTGCGTCGAGCCCGCGATGGCGATCCAGATCGGCAGAGCGAAGAGCAGGACCGCGAGGGTCAGGACGGCATGGGGGATGAACCGGCCCGTCATGTCACGGCCTTGCGCCCGAGGAAGCGGAACTGGATGGCGCAGAGCACGATGACGCCGACCATCAGCACCACGGATTGGGCCGAGGACGAGCCGATATTCGCGTTGACGATGCCGTCCAGATAGACCTTCAGCACCAGCGTCTGAGTCGATTGGCCGGGGCCGCCGCCGTTCACCGCGTAGACCGTCGCGAAGGTATCGAAGGCCGCGTAGACGAGGTCCACGACCAGCAGGAAGTACACCGTCGGCATCAGCAGGGGCAGGATGATGGTGCGGAACCGGCGGAAGCCCCGGGCACCGTCGATCCGCGCCGCCTCGATGATGGTCTTCGGGATCGCCTGGAGCCCGGCCAGGAAGAAGATGAAGTTGTAGCTGATCTGCTTCCAGGCGGCGGCCAGGATCACCAGGAGCATCGCCTGCGTGCCGTCGAGCTTGTAGTCCCAGCCGATGCCGATCCGGTTCAGGAACGCGCCGACGAGGCCGATCTGCGGGTGGAACATCAGCACCCACAGCACCGCCGACATGGCGGGCGCCACCGCATAGGGCCAGATCAGCATGGTGCGGTAGAAGGCCCGGCCCCGGATCTCGGTATCGGCCAGCACGGCGAGCAGCAGCGCCACGCCGATCGACACGGCGGTGACGCCCGCGCAGAACACCGCCGTCCGCCCGATCGCCGCGAGGTAGAGCGGGTCGTTGAACAGGTCCGCGAAGTTCTCCAGGCCGACGAACTCGGTGCTCGTGCCGAAGGCGTCCTCCCGCTCCAGGCTCGATTTGATCGCCTGAAGGGCGGGCCACAGGAAGAAGACGAAGGTCAGCACCAGCTGCGGCAGGATGAGGAGGGCCGGCAGGAGCCGGCCCGGAAACAGGGTGCGTCGTTCCATGGTCGAAAAGCCCGCCGCCTCAGCCCGCCCTTAGCCCGTCGTCAACCCTTGGCCGACTTCTGGAACTCGCGCAGGACGCGGTTGCCCCGCGCCGTGGCGCTGTCCATCGCCGCTTGCGCGGTCTGCTGGCCCTGGAGGGCCTTCTCGATCTCCTCGTAGAGGATCGCGCGGATCTCCGGCAGGCGGCCGAGCCGCAGGCCCCGCGAGTTCGGGGTGAGTTCGCCCCGCGAGAGCTGCCGGGCGGGCACGTCCGTGCCGGGGTTCTTGTCGAAGTAGCCGGATTGCTTCGTGGCCTCGTAGCCCGCCACCGTCACGGGCACGTAGCCCGTATGCTGGGCGTAGAGGGAGACCTGCTCGGGCTTGGAGATGAAGCCGTAGAAGGCGGCGACCGCCTTGTACTCGGCCTCGCTGCGCTTGGGCGCGGTCATGGCCCAAAGGCTGGCGCCGCCGATGATGGAGTTGTTCGGCTTCGGATTCAGGGCCGGCTCGGTGGGCAGGAACGCCTCGGCGTAGCGGAACTTCGCGTTCTTCACGATGTCCGCCCGGCCCGACGACGAGCCGAAGCCGATGGCGGCCTGGCCCGAATAGAACACCGCGTCCGGCGCCCCGTCGCGCCCGGCGTACTTGAAGGCCCCGTCCTTCGAGAGGTCCATGAAGCGCTGGAGCTGGGCCACGAAGGGCTTGGTGTTGAGCAGGAGTTCGGCGCCGAGGCCGTCGTAGCCGTCGTTCTCGGTGGCGAAGGCGAGGTTCTGGATCGCCGCGTATTCCTCGAACTGGATCCACGTCATCCAGGCGGTCGTGCTGGCGATGGGGGTCGGCGCCTTGGCGGCCAGCGTCCGGGCGGCCGTCTCGAAGTCCGCGTAGGTCGTGGGCGGGCTCTCGGGATCCAGGCCCGCCTTCTCGAAGGCGTCCTTGTTGTACCACATCACCGCCGTCGAGGAGTTGAACGGCATGGAGGCGAGCTTGCCGTCGGGCAGGCTGTAATAGCCGCGCACGCCCGGGATGTAGGCCTTGGGATCGAGGGCGAGCCCCGTCTCCTCCGCGAGCTTCCAGGCCGGCTTGATGGCCGGCCCCGCCTGCAGCATCGTGCCCGTGCCGACCTCGAAGACCTGGACGATGTTGGGCGCCTTGCCCGCCCGGAAGGCGGCGATGGCCGCCGTGAGGGTCTCAGGGTACGAGCCCTTGTAGACCGCCTCCAGCGTCACGTCGGACTGGCTGGCGTTGAAGTCGCGCGCCAGGCGCTCGATCTCCTCGCCGTTCGCCCCCGACATGGCGTGCCAGAACACGATGGTCGTCTTGTCGGCCGCACGGGCCCCGGTCGAGGGCTTGAGCACCGTCCACGCGGCAAGGCTGCCCGCGCCGGTCAGCAGGACGCGACGATCCATTCCATTCCTCCCGAGCGCCGGACCCGCCCGCCCGTGAGCCGGGCCTTGAAGCGCATGTCCGTGGTGAGGCGCGGGCGGTGACGGCCCCGCGCTCACGCTTCCATCATGCACGTGCATGACAGTCGAATAAAGCACTGTGGGTTGCATAGTCCCGCTTTCCCTGCGGGTGAACCGCGCCGTCAGGGGGCGCCGTCAGAGCGCGTCTTGCAACAGGCGGTTGGCGATGAGGGAGGCGGCGGTGCGGTTCTCGACGCCGAGCTTCGCGTAAAGGCTCTCGCAGTGCTTGGTGACCGTGCGGGGACTGAGGCCCAGGATGTCGCCGATGTCGCGGCTCGATTTGCCCTGGGACAGCCAGAAGAGCACCTCCGATTCCCGCGCGGTGATGGGCAGGCCCGCGCGCAGGCGCTCCGGCCCGGCCGCGACGGTGTCGCAGGAGAGCCGCAGCAGGGTTTCCTCGCCGGTCCGGCCGATGAAGCTGAGGCTGTAGGCCGCCGCCGCGACCTTCAGGGCGAGGGCGGGCGGCGCTCCCTGGGAGCCGCAGGCGCGCAGCCAGTCGAGGCTCTGCGGCGGCAGGCGCAGGGCGGATTCGTCCCCCGGCGCCAGGGCCGCCAGCATCCGGCCCGCCTGGGGCGTGCACCACAGGATGGCGCCGTCCGCCGCGACGGCCAGCAGCGCCCGGCCTGCCGTGTCGAGGGCGGCGCGGGCGCTCTGGGCGGCCCGGGCGCTCGCGAGGTGGACGCGGATCCGGGCGAGGATCTCGTCCGGGGCGATGGGCTTGGTGACGTAATCGATCCCGCCCGCGCTGAGGCCGCGCACGATGTGCTCGGTCTCGCTCAGTCCGGTCATGAAGATCACCGGCACGCCCGCGAGGTGCGGCTTGGCCTTGAGCCGCCGGCAGGTCTCGAACCCGTCGAGCCCCGGCATCATCGCGTCGAGGAGGATCACGTCCGGCGTGATCTCGTCCACGAGGGCGAGGGCGAGGTCGCCCCCCACCGCCACGAGAACGGTGGCGCCCGAACGCTCGATCGCCTCGGTGAGGAAGCTCAGGGTATCGGGGGAATCGTCCACCACGAGGACCACGTCCCGGTGCGGCCGGCCGGCCGCTGCCTCAGCCATCGCGGGCGAGCTCCTGCAACACCGAGAGGTAGTGCCGCAGGTCGTAGCCGGCGGCGAGGCCACGCATCCGCTCGACGAAGGCCCTCGGTACGGTGGCGTCCCCCTCCAGTTCCGCGAGCTTGGCCTCGATGCCGCGGATATGGCCGATGCGGCCGAGGCGCAGCAACTCGCCCACATGCTCGGCGCCGGGATGGATCGCGCCGTCGCCGGGTGCCGCGGCGGCGGGCGGGGCGGGGAGGGCGGGCTCGCTCCATTCGAGGCGCAGGAGCTTACCGATCCGCTCGGTCACGTCGCGCAGATCGAAGGGCTTGGCGAAGATCGCGTCGTGCGGGGCGTCGTCGCCGCGCACGGGGCTGATCTCGTGGACGTTGGCCGACATCATGGCGACGGGACCGGCATGGCCGCCCTCCCGCAGGGCGGCCGCCACCGTCCAGCCGCTCATGCCCGGCATGGCGATGTCGAGGAGGATCAGGTCGATGCCGCCCGCCCCCACCGCGCTCAGGCATTCGGGGCCGGAGCCCGCCTCCAGCACGCGCAGGCCGCGCGGTTCGAGGATCTCCCGCATCAGGGCGCGGTGGGCGCTGTCGTCGTCGGCGACGAGAACGGTGCGGCGGGCGCCGGTATAGGCGCGCTCCGGCTCGGCCGCCTGCGCGGGGGCCGCGACGGGGGCGGCTTGGCCGACCGAGGCCAGCATCAGCCGCAGGCGCGCCTGTGTCCCGCCGCCGGGCGCCGCCGTCACGGTGATCTCGCCGCCGAGGAGCTGGGCCAGAAGGTTGGCGATGGTGAGCCCGAGCCCCGTGCCCGGCGTGCTCCGGGCGGCGGGGGTGGAGCCGCGCTCGAAGGGCTCGAAGATGCGGGCGAGGTCGGCCTCGGGGATGCCGGGGCCGGTGTCGCGGATGGTGAACACCGCGATCTGGCTGCGGTAGCTGAGGTCCAGCGAGACGGTGCCGGAGGGCGTGAACTTGATGGCGTTGGAGAGCAGGTTCAGCAGCACCTGCCGCAGGCGCTTCTCGTCGGTGGCCACCACGGCGGGCAGAATCTCCGGCCGGGAGAAGCGGAAATCGAGGCCGGCCTCCCGTGCCTGGAGGCGCACCATGTCCACGAGCTGGTCGAGGAAATCCGACAGGCGGACCTCGTCCCGGTGGATCTGGAGGCGCCCGGCCTCCATGCGGGAGATGTCGAGCAGGCCGTCGATCAGCCCCGACAGGTGCTGGGCGCTGCGCCGGATCACCCGGATGGCGTTGAGGCGCTGCGGGGGAATCGCGGCGTCGGATTCGAGGAGCTGCGCGTAGCCGAGCACGGTGGAGAGCGGCGTGCGCAACTCGTGGCTGATGCCCACCACGTAGCGGCTCTTGGCCTGGTTCGCCGCCTCGGCCCGCTCCTTCGCCTCCTGGAGCTTGGCGTCGGTGACCTTGTGGGCGGCGATCTCGGCCTCGTAGAGGGCGGTCTGGCGCATGGTCTCGGCCTGCGCCACCCGGCGGCTCTCCTGGGCGAGGACGAAGAGCCACGCCACCACGCCGAGGATCACCACCAGCGTGAAGAACACGCTCGTCAGGGCGGCACGCAGCACCTCCCGGTGCTCGGGATGGGCGATGGTCGCCCCCGCATGGACAATGCCGAGGATCAGGCCGATCACGGCGCAGAGGGTCAGCATCACCGCGAGGTAGCGGCCGAGGGGCGCGCCGATCCAGGCGGCGGTGCGGCCGGGCAGGACCTTGGCCAGCGTCTGCTGCGCCTGCACGTCCATCCGGCCGTGCGGCTTGCACAGGTCGCCGCAGCGGGCATCGAGGGAGCAGCACAGGGAGCAGATCGGCGCGTCGTAGGCCGGGCAATGGGCCATGTCCTCGCCCTCGAAGGGCAGCTCGCAGACCCGGCAGACCACCTCGCCCGAGCCCCAATCCCGCTTCGGCGCGCGGGCGAGGTACCAGCGGCCCCCCGTGGCCCAGGCGATGGCCGGGGCGGCACCGAACGCCGTGGCGAGGGTGAGGAGCGGCGCGAAGGGCTGGAGCCCCGGCCCGAGGGAGACGAGGCCGCCGCAGAGCAGCGCCAGCACCATCGCTCCGGTCCCCACCGGGTTCACCGCGTAGAGGTGGGCGCGCTTGAACTCGATGCCGGGTGGCGAGAGGCCCAGCGGCTTGTTCACCGCGAGGTCGGCGGCGAGCGCCCCGACCCAGGCCGAGACCACCGAGGCGTAGAGCGGCAGGGTGCTCTCGATCGTCCGTTCGATGCCGAACTCCATCAGCAGCAGCGCGATGGCGACGTTGAAGACCAGCCACACCACCCGGCCGGGGTGGGAATGGGTCAGCCGGGAGAAGAAGTTCGACCACGCGATCGACCCGGCATAGGCGTTGGTGAGGTTGATCTTGAGCTGCGAGACCAGCACGAACAGGCCGGTGACGAGCAGCGTCGCCCGGCTGCCCTCGCCGGTGAGGTAGCCGAAGGCCACGGCGTACATGCGCGTCGGCTCGGCGGCGTGCTCGGGCGGTATCCCGCTCCCAAGCACCAACACCGCCAGGACGGCGCCCAGCAGGATCTTGAGCAGGCCCGGCACGATCCAGCCCGCGCCCCCCGAGACCACGGCGACCCACCATCGCCGATCCCGCCGCCCCGCCGGCTCCGGCACGAAGCGCAGGAAGTCCACCTGCTCGCCCACCTGCGCCAGAAGCGCCAGCAGCACGCCGGTGGCGAGGCCGAATCGCGGCAGGGCGAACCCGGTGCCCGCGCCGTCGAGCCCGGGGTAGGCCGCGACGGCGCGCAGCGCCTCCGTCCCCTGCGCGGCGACGAAGGCCAGGGGCAGCAGGCTCAGGATGATCCAGGCGGGCTGGGTCCAGATCTGGAACCGGCTGATCAGCCGGATGCCGTAGACCACGAGGGGAATCACCGCCCCCGCGCAGAGCAGGTGGCCGAGGGCCAGTGGCAACCCGAAGCAGAGTTGCAGGGCGAGCGCCATGATCGCCGCCTCGATGGCGAAGAACAGGAAGGTGAAGCTCGCGTAGATCAGCGACGTGACGGTGGAGCCGAGGTAGCCGAACCCCGCCCCGCGGGTCAGCAGGTCCATGTCGACCCCGTACCGCGCGGCGTAGACGGTGATCGGCACGGCGGTGGCGAAGATGATGAGTCCCACCGCAAGCACCGCCGCGATGGTGTTGGGCAGGCCCACGGTGAGGGCCAGCGTGCCGCCGATCGCCTCCAGGGCCAGGAACGAGACCGAGCCCAGGGCCGTCTGCGCCACCTGGAAGCCCGACCAGCGCCGGGCCTTCTTGGCGGTGAAGCGGAGGGCGTAATCCTCCAGCGTCTCGTCGGCCACGAAGCGGTTGTAGTCCCGGCGGATCGGGATGATGCGCTGGGGCGCCCTCATTGCACCCGGACCCGTACCCGGCCGCGCTTGCGGCGGCGCACAATCCCTGGGCGCTCGCGGACGGCCGCGCGGGCGGGAAGCCTCGCGCGCACGCGAAGAAATTCACTCTCGCGTGTGTTGCCCGCGATGGAACACCTCACAAGGACCGGTCTCCGGAGTATTGATCGCCCATGCTGCGCCGCATGCAAGGGCATGGCCATACGCAAAATCGCGTATAGGTCGCCGCGCGATCACGGATCTAGCCTGCACTCGCCGATCCGGGGCCGCCGTCAAATGTCCTGGACGCGAACAGGGGCAGGCTGATGGCAGACGACACCGACACGGGCGCGGATCGGGGCTTGAGGTCCCCGTTGCGGCGCAGGCTGCTGATGGGGCTCGCGGGCGCTCCGGCGCTGGCGCTGATGCCCCGGACGGCCTGGGCCGCGCCCGAGACCGCCGCCGTGAACACCACCGGCCTCGCCGTCACCGACAGCGAGGTCACCGTCGGCATCCTGCACTCCATCACCGGCACGATGGCGATCTCCGAGACCGGCGCCCAACAGGCCGAGAAACTCGCGATCCAGCAGATCAACGAGGCGGGCGGCGTGCTCGGCCGCAAGATCAAGATCATCCAGGAGGATGGCGCCTCCGACTGGCCGACCTTCGCCGAGAAGGCGAAGAAGCTCCTCGTCAACGACCATTGCGCCGCCGTGATGGGCTGCTGGACCTCGGCCTCGCGCAAGGCGGTGCTGCCGGTCTTCGAGCAGTACAACGGCCTTCTTTACTACCCGACCTTTTACGAGGGTCTGGAGCAGTCGAAGAACGTCTTCTACACCGGCCAGGAGGCGACGCAGCAGATCCTCGCGGGCCTCGACTGGGTGCACAAGGAGAAGGGCGGCGACAGCTTCTACTTCATCGGCTCCGACTACATCTGGCCGCGCACCTCCAACAAGATCGCCCGCAAGCACGTGGAGAACGTGCTGAAGGGCAAGGTGGTCGGTGAAGAGTACTTCCCGCTGGGCCATACGCAGTTCAACTCTGTCATCAACAAGATCAAGCTTACCAAGCCCAAGGTGATCTTCGCCGACGTGGTCGGCGGCTCGAATGTGGCGTTCTACAAGCAGCTCAAGGCGGCGGGCATCGACCTGTCGAAGCAGGTGCTCATGACGATCTCCGTCACCGAGGACGAGATCGACGGCATCGGCGGCGAGAACATCGCCGGGGCCTATGCCTGCATGAAGTACTTCCAATCGATCGAGAGCGAGAACAACAAAGCCTTCGTCGCCGCCTTCAAGAAGATGTGGGGCGAGAAGACGGTCATCGGCGACGTGACCCAGGCCGCCTACCTCGGGCCGTTCCTGTGGAAGATGGCCTGCGAGAAGGCGGGCTCCTTCGACGTGGACAAGGTGGTCGCGGCCTCGCCGGGCATCGAGTTCAAGGGCGCGCCGGAAGGCTACGTCAAGATCGACGAGAACCATCACCTCTGGTCGAAGACCCGCGTCGGCAAGGCCAAGCCCGATGGCCAGTTCGAGATCGTCTACACGAGCCCGGAGCTGATCAAGCCGGACCCGTTCCCGAAGGGATACCAGTAGGGGGCGCCGGAGGGGCGGCCTCCGCCCCTCCCTTCGTCATTGCGAGCGCAGCGAAGCAATCCAGGGCTTCGCCACGCTTCAAGACGTCCCGCTGCACTGGATTGCTTCGCTACGCTCGCAATGACGGGTTGTGGAGATTTCAACAATGCTCGGCGACTACTCCCTCGGCGATCTCGGCGCGATCTTCGCCATGCAAGGCTTCGCCGGCCTGATTCTGTTTTCCGTCTACCTGCTGATGGCGCTGGGGCTCGCGATCATCTTCGGGCAGATGGGCGTGATCAACATGGCCCACGGGGAGTTCATGATCCTTGGGGCCTATGTCACGTATCTCTGTTCGAGCTTCTTCCAAGCTTACCTGCCGGCCCTGTTCCCGATCTACTTCTTCATCGCGATGGGCTTGGCCTTCCTCGCCTCCGGGGCGCTCGGGATGCTGGTGGAGTGGAGCCTGATCCGGTTCCTCTACAAGCGACCGCTCGATACGCTGCTCGCCACCTGGGGCCTGTCGCTGATCCTCCAGCAGGCCTACCGGTCGATCTTCGGCGCCCGCGAGGTCGGCGTCGAATTGCCGTCCTGGCTGATCGGCTCGGTGCAGGTCACGGACACGATCGAGATCCCGATCAACGGCCTGTTCGTGATGGCCGTCACCATCCTGATCACCCTCAGCGTCGCCCTGCTCATCTTCCGCTCGCGCTTCGGCCAGCAGGTGCGCGCCGTCATGGCGAACCGCGCCATGGCGGGGGCGGTGGGCATCGATACCGAGAAGGTCGACCGCTATACCTTCGGACTGGGCTGCGGCATCGCGGGCATCGCCGGCTCGGCCTTCACGATGATCGGCTCCACGGGGCCGACCTCGGGCCAGCTGTACATCGTCGATACCTTCCTGATCGTGGTCTTCGGCGGCGCGGCCTCGCTCCTCGGCACCATCGCCTCGGCCTTCTCGATCTCGCAGACGCAATCGACGTTGGAATTCTTCCTCTCCGGCTCGATGGCGAAGGTGATCACCCTGCTCGCGGTGGTCGGCATCCTGATGCTGCGGCCGCAGGGGCTCTTCACCCTCAAGGTCCGGCGCTGAGGAGCCTGCCATGACGAACCCCGTCCAGACCCTCACGCAGTCGGTCACCGTCGACGACAACCCGTTCATGAAGCCGGTGGAGTGGCTGAGCCTGGCCGTGCTGGCCGGGGTGATCCTCGTCGTCCTGCCGCTGACCCTCGACGGCTTCCGCCTCAACCTCGTGGGCAAGTACCTCACCTACGCCTTCGTGGCGCTGGGCCTCGTGATCTGCTGGGGCTACGCCGGCATCCTGTCGCTTGGCCAGGGCGTTTTCTTTGGACTGGGTGGCTATTGCATGGCGATGTACTTGAAGCTGGAGGCTTCGAGCATCGAAAACACCAAGATCCAATCGACGCCCGGCATCCCGGACTTCATGGACTGGAACCAGATCACGGCGCTGCCCTGGTTCTGGCAACCGTTCAAGAGCCTGCCGCTGACGCTGATCCTCGCGGTCGCGGTGCCGGTGCTGTTCGCGATGCTGATCTCCTTCGCGATGTTCAAGCGCCGGGTCGGCGGCACCTACTTCGCCATCATCACCCAGGCCATCGCCGCGATCCTGACGATCCTGATCGTCGGCCAGCAGGGCTATACCGGCGGCATCAACGGCATCACCGACCTGCGCACCCTGCACGGCTGGGACATCCGCACCGACCACGCGAAGGTCATCCTGTACTTCGTCAACGGCGGGCTGCTGCTGGCCTGCATCCTGGCGGCGCAGTACGTGAAGAGGTCGAAGCTCGGCCGCATCCTCGTCGCCATGCGCGACAAGGAGGACCGGGTCCGCTTCTCCGGCTACTCCGTGGCGGGGTTCAAGGTCTTCGCCTTCTGCCTCGCCGCCGGGTTCGCCGCCATCGGCGGAGCGATGTTCACCCTCCAGGTCGGGTTCATGTCGCCGTCCTTCGTGGGCATCGTGCCCTCGATCGAGATGGTGATCTACGCGGCCGTGGGCGGGCGACTGTCCCTGTTCGGCGCGGTCTGGGGAACGCTGCTGGTCAACTGGGCCAAAACCACCTTCTCCGAGAGCTTTCCGGACCTCTGGCTGTTCGGCCTCGGCGCCCTGTTCATCGCCGTGGTTCTCGCCTTCCCGAACGGCCTCGCCGGGATCTGGCGCGAGCACATCGAGCCGCGCCTCACCCGCCGGGTGAAGGGCCTGCGCGCCCCGTCGCCCGCCATCGTCCCGCCGCACGGCGCCCCAGCCGAGTGAGGATGACCCGATGAACGCCGCGATCCTCTCCACCCCCGCCATCGGCGCCGAGGCGGCGCCCGCCGACTACCTCCTGGCGGTCGAGGCGCTGACCGTGTCCTTCGACGGGTTCAAGGCGGTGAACGACGTGTCGTTCTACGTCGATCCCGACGAGATCCGGGTGATCATCGGCCCGAACGGCGCCGGCAAGACCACGGTGCTCGACCTGATCTGCGGACGCACCAGGGCCAGCGCCGGCTCGATCCGGTACAAGGGCCAGGAGCTGACCAAGCTCTCCGAGAGCGCCATCGTCCAGGCGGGCGTCGGCCGCAAGTTCCAGACGCCCTCGATCTACGACGACCTGACGGTGTTCGAGAACCTGGAGATCTCGTTCCCCCGGGGGCGCTCGGTCTTCGGCGCCCTGACCTTCAAGCGCGACGGCGAGGTCCGCGACCGCATCCACGCCATCGCCGAGACGATCTTCCTCAAGGACCAGCTCAAGGAGCGGGCCGAGTTCCTGAGCCACGGCCAGAAGCAGTGGCTGGAGATCGGCATGCTGCTGATCCAGGACCCGGAACTCCTGATGCTCGACGAGCCGGTGGCCGGGATGAGCGTCGGTGAGCGGATCAAGACCGCCGAACTGCTCAACCAGATCATCAAGGGCCGCTCGGTGCTGGTGATCGAGCACGACATGAAGTTCGTCGAGGACATCGCCCACCGGGTGACCGTCCTGCACCAGGGCAAGGTGCTCTCCGAGGGCTCGATGGACCGGGTCAAGAACGACCCGAAGGTCATCGAAGTGTATTTGGGACATTGACGATGGGCTCGCTCCAGACCGCGCATCCCCCTGAAATCCAGGCGCCGCCCCTCGCCGTTGCGCCGTCCGCCACGCCGGCGCTGGCCGTCGACGACCTGCACGCCGCCTACGGCCAGAGCGAGGTGCTGCACGGCCTCACCTTCTCGGTGGCACCGGGCGAGATCGTCGCCGTGATGGGCCGCAACGGCATGGGCAAGACCACGCTGATGAAGACCCTGATGGGTCTCGTGCCGGTGAAGGCGGGCGCTATCCGCGTCGGGGGGGAGGACGTCTCGGGCCTCAAGAGCCACAGGCGGGTCGCCAAGGGTCTCGCCTACGTACCGCAGGGCCGGATGATCTTCTCCACCATGACGGTTCAGGAGAACATCGAGACCGGCCTCACGGTGACGGGCGCCCGCGCGGTGCCGCCCGACCTCTACGCCATGTTCCCGGTCCTCCTGGAGATGAAGGGCCGCCGCGGGGGCAACCTCTCGGGCGGGCAGCAGCAGCAACTCGCCATCGCCCGGGCGCTGGCGAGCGGGCCGAAGGTGCTGCTGCTCGATGAGCCCACCGAGGGCATCCAGCCCTCGATCATCCGCGAGATGGGCCGGACCCTCAAGACGATCCGCGACGAGCGCGGGCTGTCCATCATCGTGTCCGAGCAGGTGCTGAGCTTCGCCCTCGACGTCGCGGACCGGGTGATCGTGCTGGAGAACGGCGCCATCGTCCACGAGGCCCCCCGCGACGGGATCGACGAGGCGGCGGTAGCCCGGTTCCTGTCGGTGTAGGGGCGCTTTTCCCCACCCCCCGTGCGGGGAGGGGTCAGGGGTGGTGGTGCAGGATCGAGCGTGACGGTGCCTTCCGCACCATCCCGACCTCCAACTCATCCCCGCAAGGGGGAGGAGTGCGCGTCGCGGAACGCGCGAACGCGGGACCGACTGGCCGTCTTTCAGAGGAGTCGCACACAATGCCCGAGACGCTGATCAAGGTCGATCTCACCCAGTCGGCCTACGACAACGACATGGTCCACAACCGCTGGCACCCGGATATCCCGATGGTGGCCACCGTGAAGCCCGGCTCGGACTTCATCGTCGAGACCTACGACTGGACCGGCGGCTTCATCAAGAACGACGATTCCGCCGACGACGTGCGCGACATCGACCTGTCGATCGTGCACTTCCTCTCGGGGCCCATCGGCGTCGAGGGTGCGGAGCCCGGCGACCTGCTGGTGGTCGATCTCCTGGATATCGGCGCCAAGCCCGAGAGCCAGTGGGGCTTCAACGGGTTCTTCTCCAAGAAGAACGGCGGAGGCTTCCTCACGGAGCACTTCCCGCAGGCGCAGAAGTCGATCTGGGACTTCGAGGGAATGTTCACCAAGTCGCGCCACGTCCCCGGCGTGCGCTTCCCCGGCCTGATCCATCCCGGCCTGATCGGCTGCCTGCCCGATCCCAAGCTGCTCTCCACCTGGAACGAGCGCGAAATCGCCTTCGTCAACACCGATCCCGACCGGGTGCCGGCGCTGGGCACGGTGCCCTTCGGCCCCACCGCCCATATGGGCCGCCTCAAGGGTGAGGCGCGGGACAAGGCGGCGGGCGAGGGTGCCCGCACGGTGCCGCCCCGCGAGCACGGCGGCAATTGCGACATCAAGGATCTCTCGCGCGGCTCGAAGATCTACTTCCCCGTCTACGTGCCCGGCGCCGGCCTCTCCATGGGCGACCTGCATTTCAGCCAGGGCGACGGCGAGATCACCTTCTGCGGCGCCATCGAGATGGCGGGCTGGGTGCATCTCAAGGTCGATCTCATCAAGGGCGGCATGGCCAAGTACGGGATCAAGAACCCGGTCTTCAAGCCGTCGCCCATCACCCCGCGCTACGACGACTACCTGATCTTCGAGGGCATCTCCGTCGATGAATGGGGCAAGCAGCACTATCTGGATGTGCATGTGGCCTATCGCCAAGCCTGCCTCAACGCCATCGAATACCTGAAGAAGTTCGGCTACTCGGGCGCGCAGGCCTATTCGATCCTCGGCACCGCGCCGGTGCAGGGGCACATCTCGGGGGTGGTCGACATCCCCAATGCCTGCGCCACCCTGTGGATCCCGACGAAGATCTTCGACTTCGACATCAACCCGAGCGCCGCCGGGCCGACGCAGTTCCTCGACGGCTCGATCCAGATGCCGCTCTCGCCGGACCTCTGACATGCCGGTCTACGACTACGCCTGCGCGGCCTGCGGGCCCTTCACCGTGATGCGGCCGATGGCGGAATTCCGCGAGCCGCATGATTGCCCCGATTGCGGGACGACGAGCCCGCGCGCCTTCCTCACCGCCCCGCGCCTCGCCGGGATGGATGCGGGGGTGCGCGCGGCCCACGCCACCAACGAGCGCAGCCGTCACGCGCCGCGCCGGTCCGGCGGTCACGGGGCGGGCTGCGGCTGCTGCTCGCCGAAGAAGACGGACGCGGCGCCCGCAGCGGCGAAGAGCTTCCCGCGCGCCCGGCCCTGGATGATCAGCCACTGAGAGGCGGCCCCTCCCCCCTCCGGCGGGGGAGGGGCCGCTTTCCGCCGCGTCCGTGGCGTCGTTGCAATGCAACGCGCCGATGCGCTATGACCGTCGCACAACCTGGACCCGGTGAAATTCCGGGTGGCTCTTCCGGCCGCCGATCCGCCGGACAACGCAAATCGTGGCACCCGTGTCTCATCCCCGCCGAGGGGACGACGGGTCCTGTTGCGCGCCTCATGCGCCCGAACCGACCGCGCGTGGGACAAGGAAAGTCTTCGTATCATCATGGATCTCGTCCGACTCCGGAGCGAGTGGGCTCCCGACATCACGCGTGAGGTGCTGGCCGGAACGGTCGTCGCCCTCGCTCTCATCCCCGAAGCCATCGCCTTCTCGCTGATCGCGGGCGTCGAGCCGAAGGTCGGGCTCTATGCCTCCTTCTGCATCGCCGTCGTCACCGCCTTCGCCGGGGGACGCCCGGCCATGATCTCCGCCGCCACCGGCGCCACGGCCCTGCTGATGGTCGGGCTCGTGAAGGAGCATGGCCTGCCCTACCTCTTCGCCGCCACCATCCTCACGGGGCTTCTGCAGATCGTCGCGAGCGTCCTGCGGCTCGGCGACCTCATGCGCTTCGTCTCCCGTTCCGTCGTCACGGGCTTCGTCAACGCCCTGGCGATCCTGATCTTCCTGGCGCAGATGCCGGAGCTGGTCGGGCGGGGGACCACCGTCTACGCGATGACGGCGGCGGGCCTCGCGATCATCTACGGACTGCCGTACCTCACCAAGGCGGTGCCCTCGCCGCTGGTGACGATCGTGCTGCTCACCGCCGTGTCGATGGCGCTCGGCCTCGACATCCACACGGTGGGTGACATGGGCGCGCTGCCGACCGACCTGCCCTGGCTGGCCCTGCCGCAGGTGCCGCCGACCGTCGAGACCCTGCGGATCATCCTGCCGACCTCCCTCACCATCGCCATGGTCGGGCTTCTGGAGAGCCTGATGACGGCGGCGATCGTCGACGAGATGACCGATACGGGCTCGGACAAGAACCGCGAATGCGCCGGGCAGGGCGTCGCCAACATCGCCTCAGGCTTCCTCGGCGGCATGGCGGGCTGCGCGATGATCGGCCAATCGGTCATCAACGTGTCCTCCGGCGGGCGCGGGCGGCTCTCCACCCTCTGGGCCGGGGCCTTCCTGCTGTTCCTGATCGTGGTGCTGGGCCCCTACGTGGCGCGCATCCCCATGGCCGCCCTGGTGGCGGTGATGATCATGGTGTCGATCAACACCTTCCAGTGGCGCTCGATCCGCACCCTCGTCACGCATCCGCGCTCGTCGAGCGTCGTCATGCTCGGCACCGTCATCGTCGTCGTGGCGACCCACGATCTCGCCAAGGGCGTGCTCTTCGGGGTCGTCCTCAGCGGCCTGTTCTTCGCGCACAAGGTCACGCGCTTCTTCGGCGTCACCTCCACCCGGGACGAGGCGCGGGCGGAGCGCCGCTACCTCGTGAACGGGCAGATCTTCTTCGCCACGGCGGAGGCGTTCCACGCGGCCTTCGACTTCCGCGAGGAGGGGCTGAAGGGCGTCGTCATCGACCTCCACGCGGCGCATTTCTGGGACCTGACCAGCGTGAACGCCCTCGATCGGGTGGTGCTCAAGTTCCGGCGCCACGGCCTGCCGGTGGAGATCGTCGGGATGAACGCGGCCACGGCCACCATGGTCGAGCGGCTCGGCACCCACGACAAGCCGGGTACCGCCCTCACCGCGCCGGGTCATTGAGGCCGGCCCGCCACGCTCAACGCGCTCCGGGCCGGATGGTCCGGGGCGGGAGCCGGGGGATCGGGGCGGTGCGGCGAAGTCTCCTGCCGTTCACGGCGGCCACAGTTCAAAATATCATCTTGGAATAATTTGAAAAGTCGCTGTTTTTAATGAATACAATTCATAAACATAGGCGTTGAGGCAGAAAACAGCGCCATGTTAGCTGCGATGACGGTTCCGTCACTGCAAGCATCGATTCCATGTCCCATCGTCACGCGGCCGGCACCTGGGCTGGCACGGGCGCTCCCATGCCCTTCGAGAGGGCGCCCTGGACCGTCGCGTCCTGGAACATCCCGGCCCTCGAACGGATGCGCGCCGCCTACCTGTCCAAGGCGCGGCGCATCCTCGGATGCCCGGCGCTGGCCGAGGACGTGGTGCAGGACGTGATGCTGCGCCTCCTTGCCGATCCGCCGCAGGCCGAGGGGCCGGTCCAGGCCGCCTATGTCGGGCGGATGGTGCGCAACCTCGCCGTGGACCGGGCGCGGCGGCGGCGCTTCGAGGGACGGCTGTTCACCGGCCTCGACCTCGCTCCCGATCCGGCGGATGCGGCATCGGGCACGCCGGAGGCGGCCGCGACCTCGCGGGACGCCCTCCGCCGTATCGATGCGGCGGTGGCGGAATTGCCGGAGCCGGTGCGCACCGCCTTCCGGCTCCACCGGGTCGAGGGCGTCCCGCAGAGCGAGGTCGCCAAGCGTCTCGGCGTCTCACGCGCTCTGGTGTGCGGCCTCGTGCGCCGGGGGCACC
This sequence comes from Methylobacterium aerolatum, assembly GCF_022179085.1. Taxonomy (GTDB): domain Bacteria; phylum Pseudomonadota; class Alphaproteobacteria; order Rhizobiales; family Beijerinckiaceae; genus Methylobacterium; species Methylobacterium aerolatum. The sequence goes on along the minus strand of NZ_BPQE01000016.1, from coordinate 75,363 downwards.
TCCACTGCCTCGCGGCCCTGGACCGGCGCTGCGCCGGCTGTCCGGCGCGCGTCCGCCGCCCAGGCGAGCATCAGGCCGAGGCCGAGGCCGTCGGCGAGGAATTCCGCCACAACCCGGCTCAGGAGCACGCCCTCCAGGCCGAGGAGCGGCGGCAGCAGCAGCAGCGGCGGGATCAACGCGAGCCCCTGCGCCGCCAGGGAGACGGCCGCCGCCCGGCGCGGCGCGCCGATCGCCTGGAACAGGGTCGCGGCGGCGAGCTGTAGGCCCACCGGCAGGAAGGCGAGGGCGAAGACCGCCAGTGCGCGGGCGCCCTCCCACGCCGTTTCGGGATCCTGCGCGAACAGGCCCGCCAGGGGCGCGGCGAAGGCGATCATCAGGCCGCCGACCGCCATCCCGTAGGCCAGGGACGCGGCGACGGTGAAGACGAGGGCGGCGGAGAGCCGGTCCCGGCGGCCGGAGCCCGCCGCGTGGCCGATCACCGCCTGCGCTCCGGCGACGAGGCCGAGGAGCGGCAGGGCCGCCACCAGGGTCAGGCGCAGGGCGATGCCCTGGGCAGCCACGGCCGCCGCCCCGTACGGCGCGGCGGCTTCCACGAACAGCGCCATGGCGAAGGCGGCGAGCAGGCTGGAGCCGGTGACCGGCACGGCGAGCCGCAGGGCCTCGCCGACGAGGCCGGGCTCGCGGCGGCCGGCGGGCCGGAGGCGAAGCCGCGCGGGGCCACGCGCCTTCGCGAAGTGCCAAAGATAGGCTCCCGCCCCGGCGACCTGCGCGCCGATCGCCGCCCAGCCCGCCCCCGCCGTGCCGAGGCCGCAGAGCCGGATCAGCACCCAATCGAGCACGATGTTGAGGCCGAACCCCGCCACCATGATCGCCCCGCTGAGGCGGGCATGGCCCTGCGCCCGCACCACGAAGCCGCCGACGATCATCACCAGCATCAGGGCGGTGCCGATGGTCGCGAGCGCCGTGTAGGGCGCCGCCGCCGCCGCCAGGTCGGCATCCGCCCCGAGGAGCCGCAGCCAGGCGGGGGTATCGAACAGGATCGCGGCGGTCACCACGCCCCCCGCCGGGAGGGCGAGGCGGAAGCCCAGGGCTGCCGCCGCGCCCGCCCGTGCGGGGTTCCCCGCGCCGAGCGCCCGCGACACCTGCGAGGCCGCCGCGACACCGGCTCCGTAGCCGAGCGCCGCCACGAGGAGGGTCACGGGATAGGCGATGGCGATGGTCGCGATCGCCGTGGCGCCGAGGTCGGCCACGAACCACGCGTTGACGAGCATCTGCAGGGCATGGGCCGAGATGCCGAGGATCGCCGGGCCGGACAGGCGCAGGATTAGCCCGGCCACCCCGTCCTCCCCGAGGTCCACCGGGCGGCTCGTGCGAGGCATCATCGGGTGTCTCACTGGTGCATCGCGGCCGGGCGGATCGCGGAGCGCGCCGCCCGTTCCTCGGCGAGGATCGTGCGGGCGATGGCGCCCGCCCGCACCGGCAGGATCGAGAGAAGCGTCTCGGTCAGCCCGTGGGTCGGCTCGCTGAAGCCCTGCAGGTGCAGGCTCACCCGGGCCTCGGCGGGGTCCAGCGGCAGGCGGTAGTGGCGGTCGGCCACCTCGCCCGCCAGGAACGGCCGGACGGGATCGAGGATCGCCGGCACGGTGGCGCGTGCGTAGCCGGTGGCGCAGATCACCGCCGCGTAGACCTGCCGATCCTGGCTGCCCGCCACGGCGTCGTGGAGGGTCGCGTCGAGGCCGTCCGGCGTTGCGGTCAGCGCCGTGACGCGGGTGTTGCGCCGGAGCCGGTAGCGGGTCTCGCCGCGGACCTCCTGGTCGTAGAGGGTGGCGTAGAAGGACTGGATCAGGTCCGCATCGACCACCGCGTAGTTGGTCGCCCGGTGCGCGGCGATCAGGTCCGCCCGCACGGGTTCCGGCGCGCCGTGGACGAGATCGACGGCGGCGGGGTCGAAGATCTCGTTGACGAAGGGGCTGTCGTCGGCGGGCTTCAGGGCCGGCGCGCGGATGGCGAGGTCGATCCGCGCCCGCGGATAGCGCTGGCCGAGGTCCGTGACGATCTCCACGGCGCTCTGGCCGCCGCCCACCACGAGGAGGCGGGGCTCCGGCCCGTCGAGGCGCGGGGCGCCCAGTGCCTTCGCGATGCCGGGGAGGTAGGCGGAGGAGTGGATCAGCCGCGGGTCGCCCCGCAGGGCCGCGAAGGGCTCGGGGATCGCAGGATCTCCCCCGGCCGCGACGACGAGGTGGCGGCAGCGCCGCAGGCGGGGCGCTCCGGCCCCGTCCCGCGCCTCGACCACGAAGGCGGCGAGCCGCCCATCGCGGAGTTCCGGGTGCACGGCCACGACGGTCTCGCCATAGGCCACCACGTCGGAAAAATGCTCCGCCGCCCAGGAGAGATAGTCGTTGTACTCGATCCGCGAGGGGTTGAACGTCTTGAGGTTGAGGAAGGTGGTGAGCCGCCCCTTCGTGTGCAGGTAGTTCAGGAAGCTGAATGGGCTCGTGGGGTCGCGCAGGGAGACGAGGTCCTTCACGAAGCTGATCTGCATGTCGGCGCCGGGCAGCATCATCGCCCGGTGCCAGCCGAACCGCTCCTGGCGCTCGATGAAGCGGAAGGACGGGCGCGGCGGCCCGGCCGCCACGGCGTCGCGCAGGGCGATGGCGAGGGAGAGGTTGGCCGGGCCGAAGCCGAGGCCGAGGATGTCGTCGGTGGCGGGTTGATCGGGCATGATCGGTCTCACGCGCAAGGCCCCTGGGGCGGGACGGCGGCGGGGCGCGGGGTCGCGTCGGCGGCGGCGGCGCCCGGCACCCAGAGCCGGTCGCGCACGAAGTGCTCCCGCGAGAGGCTGACGAGGGCCGCGCGCTTGTGCGGGAAATCGACGGTCGCCACCGTGCCGAAGCCGGAGGCGTGCAGGTTGCGGATCTGCTGCGCGTGGTCGGCGCGGGGCTCGCCGACGATGCGCCGCGTGCGCGGCTCGTCGAGGAACAGGTAGTGCATCAGCGAGGGCAGCCACGCCGAGAGGATGGCGCGGCCGCGATACTCCGCCTCGCCGATGGCGACGTGCCAGCCCCGGTCGTAGGGCCCGGCCTCGTAGAGCGGCCCGAGGCGGCTCTCCCGCGCCCAGTACAGCTCGATGTAGCCGAAGGGCTTTCCGTCGAGGCAGGCGAGGAGCGGCAGGGTCGCGGGGTCGGCCCGGAGCCGGGCGAGGTAGGCCTCGTGCGCGGCGAGGCTGCCGGTCTCCTGCCAGATCTCCGCGACGCGGGGGTCGTTCATCCAGGCGGAGAACAGGGCCGCGTCGCCCGGCTCGGACATCGTGCGGAAGCTGAGGCGCTGGCCGAGCCAGGGGATGGCGCGGGCGTAGACAGTGCCCTCCGGCGTTTCGGGACGCAGGGGATGGCGGCGGCCGTCCGTGGCGGTGAACACCTCCGGGAAGGGCGGCCGGGGGGAGGGCAGCCAGCGGGAGGCGCATTGCCAGAGGAGGCCGGGCAGGATCTCGATCCCGTCTGCGCTCCGGCGGGCCGCGCCGAGGGCCACGAGCCGGTCGGCGGTGGCGGGATCGGCCTCGGCCACGATCCGGTGGGCGCGGGTGTCGGCGGCGGTCAGCGCCTCGGCGCGGGCCAGGATTGCCTCCGCCCCCGCCTCGGGGGAGGGCGCCCGGTGCAGGCGCAGCACCGGCACGTCGCGGGTGCCGGCGAGGTCGAGCCCGATCGAATCGTCGCCTCGCGTTCCGGTAGTCGCCACGTCGTTCATCCGTCCCCTCGCATCGCGTCATCTCCCTGACGGATGAGCCCGGCGGCCGTTCAGGGAATTCTTTTTGCGGTCTTCCGCCGTGAACGGCCCCGTGCGCCGTTCGTCAGATCTCTCGAGGGACCCCCGGCGATGCCGTCCGGGGGCGCGGGAGCGGATGCATGAGCGGACAGGCCGGGGACGCATCGGGCGAGGACTGGACCTCGGACGCCCTCGTGGTCGCGGTCGATCGGACGGGCCACGCGGCCTTCTGGCCCGCCCGGCGCGCCCTGCCCACGGGCTGGCGCCGCGTTCACGGCCCCTGCGCCCTCACGGAGGCCCGCGGCTGGATCGGCGATCCGGCGAACGCCCCCGAACCCGTCCCCGGCGCTCTCCCGCCGGACGCGGACGGGGACAGTGTGCCGGAGCGCCTCGCCCGCCTCGCCGCCGCCGATCCGGGGCATCCCGCCGTGGTGTTCGGCGGGCGGACGTTGAGCCGGGGCGACCTCGACGCCTGGGCGGCCTCCCTCGCCGCCGGCCTCGCGGCGCGGGGGATCGGCCGGGGGCACCTCGTCGCGGTGGCGTTGGATCGCTCGCCGGAGTTGATTGCCGCGTTGCTCGGCGTGCTCCGGGCCGGGGCGGCCTTCCTGCCCCTCGACCCCGCCTACCCGGTCGCCCGCGTGCGGACGATGCTGGAGGATGCGGGCGTCGCGGAGTGCATCGCCACGCCGGAGATCGCCGCTCGCCTCGACCTGCCGCCCCGCATCGCGCGGCTCGATCCGGCCGTCCTGACCGGGACGGCCCCCTCGGCGCCTTCCATGCCCGCGCCGGGGGATCCCGCCTACCTCATCTTCACCTCGGGCTCGTCGGGGCGGCCGAAGGGCGTGCTGGTCGAGCACGGGCCGCTCGCCATGCATTGCCGCACCACCGCCGAGGCGTACGAGATGGGCGAGGGCTCGCGCGAATTGCACAGCCTGTCCTTCGCCTTCGACGGGGCGCACGAGCGTTGGATGACACCCCTCGTCGCGGGGGGCTGCGTCGTGCTGCGCGGGCCGGACCTCTGGACCGCCGCCGAGACCCTGGCGCAGATCCGCCGCCACCGGGTGACCCATGCGGGCTTCCCCACGAGCTTCATCGGCCAGGTGGCGGACTGGGCCGAGCGCCTGGGCGAGGCGCCCCCCGTCGAGGTCTACTCCTTTGGCGGCGAGGCCATGCCCCGCGAGACCTTCGCCCGCCTCGGCCGGGCCTTGAAGCCCCGGCTTCTCATCAACGGCTACGGGCCGACGGAGTGCGTGATCTCGCCCCTCATATGGAAGGTGCCGCCGGGCGCGGCCTTCGAGGAGCCCTACGCGCCGATCGGCGGCCCGGTCGGCGCGCGGGCCGTCTACGTGCTGGGGCCGGACCTGGAGCCCGTGCCGGAGGGGGAAACCGGCGAACTCTACATCGGCGGCGGGCTCGCCCGCGGCTACTGGGGACGCCCCGACCTGACGGCGGAGCGCTTCCTGCCCGATCCCTTCGCGCCCGGCGGCGGCCGGATGTACCGCACCGGCGACCGCGTCCGGCGCCGCGCCGACGGCAGCCTCGCCTTCGCGGGCCGGGCGGACGATCAGGTGAAGATCCGTGGGCACCGGATCGAGATCGGCGAGGTCGAGGCGGCCCTCCGGTCCCTGCCCGGCGTCCGGGAGGCCGCGATCCTGCGGCGGGAGGGCCCGGCCGGGGCCGCCCTCGCGGGCTACGTCGTGCCGGAGCCGGGGCGGCGCCTCGAACCGGGCCGCCTGCGCGCGGCCCTCGGCCGTCTCCTGCCCGAGCCCATGGTGCCCGCCTCCCTCACGCTCCTCGACCGTCTGCCCGTCACCGCCAACGGCAAGCTCGACCGGGCGGCGCTGCCCGACCCCGCCGCGGACGACCGGCGAGGCCGCCCGCCCGGCAGCGCCACGGAGCGGCGCCTCGCGGGCATCTGGTCCGAAGTGCTGGGCTATCCCGTCCGGGTGGCGGACCGGCGGTTCGTCGAACTCGGCGGCGACTCGCTCTCGGCCCTGCGCCTCGTGGCGCGCCTGCGCCTCATCGCGCCGCGGGGCGGGATCGGCGTCGCCGACCTGCTGCGCAACCCGACCATCGCCGAACTCGCCGCCCGGATCGAGGCCGGGACGCCCCAGGCCGAGGACGGCCTCGCCCCGACGGTGCGGCTCTCGGGGGGGCGGGGGGGAAGCGGGCGCCCGCTCCTCGTGCTGTTCCCGGGACTCCTCGTGAGCACCCGCGAGTACGAGCCCCTGGTCCAGCATCTGGGGCCGGAGCAGGAGGCGCACGGCTTCCTCTGCGCCTCCCTGGTGGAGGAGGTACGGCCCCTGCCGCCGGTGGCCGAGCTGGCCGCCGCCTATGCCGACACGGTGCGCGGGCTGATGCGTGGCCGGGCCGGCTCCTGCCTGTTCCTCGGCTGGTCCTGGGGCGGCGTCCTCGCCTACGAGACCGCCCGGCGGCTCGGTCCCGGCTTCCCGCTGGAGGCGGTGGGGATGCTCGATGCCTGCGGGCTGGAGCCGCCCTTCGCCCCCGGCGCCGCCCACCCCCTCGCGCCGGAGGAGCGGGCGGCGCACGCGGCCATGCTCGCCGCGTGGCTCGCCCGCTCGCCGATGCGTGCCCATTGGGAGGCCCTGCGCGCCCGCATGGACGAGGAGACCGAGGGGCAGTTCCTGCGCTTCCTGGCCGCCGAGCCGCAACCCCTGCCCACGGACGGCCCGGAGGTCGGGAGCCGGGAGCGCATCCTCTGGACGCTGGTCGATCACGCGCTCCAGTTCCGGGCACTGCGCCTGACGTCGAGCGACGTCCCCATCCGCAGCTTCGTCGCGCAGGACTCGCAGGCCCGGTCCCTGCCGGTGATTGACTGGGCGCCGCTGACCAGCCGTCTCCTCTCCGTCGAGACGGTGCCGGAGACCGACCATCTCGACATCGTGCTCTCCCCGCACCTGCACGGGCGGATCGCGGATCTCGTCGCGCGGGAGCCGACGTGGAGCGCCGCGTGACGCGGTGGCCGGACGGCGAGCCCGGCTTCGAGGCCCTGCGGCAGGCGCATGTCGAGGCGCTGACGGGCTCCCTGATCGACGGGGTCGAGCACGGTCCCGGCGGATCGGGCTACGTCTGGTCCCGTGGCATCCCCGACCCGACCCTGAACTTCGCCCACGGCGTCCGTCACGCCGAGCCGTTCGCCTGGGCGGGGGCGGCGGCCCTCGGGCGCGGACGGGCTCCGGCCTTCCTGGCGCAGGACGCGGCGGAGGAGGGCGCCCTGCGCCGGTTGTTCGAGCCCGCCGCCGCCTTCGCCGCGAGCTGGATGGTGGCAGGGCCGCATCCCGCCCAGGCTTGCCTGCCTCGGGGCGTCAGGGTGACTGTGGGCGCGGCTCCCGCGCCGGGCGCGGACTTCGCGGAGGTTTTCGCCGGGACCTCGGACGACCCCGCCGTGCGGCGGCACCTGCACCGGACCTATCTCCCGGCCCTCCGCGTGGCGCGGGGACGCCCCGGCCTCGTCCCGCTCCATCTGGTGCTGCACGACGCGCGGGGACCGGCGGCCTGCGCGAGCCTCTATTGCCGGGGCGCGTGGGCCGGGCTCTACAATGTCGGCACACGGTGCGACCGGCAGGGGCGGGGGCTCGGCAGCGCCCTCGTCGCGGCTGCGCTCCGCGAGGCGCGGGCGCGGGGGGCGGCGCTGGTCTTCCTGCAATGCCCCGCCGGAGGGGCGGTGGAGGCGTTCTACGGGAAGGCCGGATTCCGCACGCTCTACCAGCCGGTCCTGCTCTGCACGGAATCGCCGGTCTGAGCATTCGCGCCGCCGCCGTCATTGCGCGCGGAGCGAAGCGATCCAGGGATGCGCGAGGTCTGAAACGGGCCGCCGCCCCTGATTGCGTCGCACGCGCTCGCAACGACGAGGAGGGCCCATCAGCGGTCCGTACCGCTCCCCTCCGGCTTGGTGAACTTGGCCTTCCCGCGCTGTGACCACGGCCCCTTCACGCCGGCCTCGGCGCAGAAGGCGTCGACGGCGCGCATGACGCCGGGGAAGCGGCCCCCGAGGCTGTCGTAGTCGTCGGCGATGAACAGGCCGCCGGGGCGCAGGACCGGCCACCACGCCCGCAGATCCGCCGCGACCGAGGCTTCCTCGTGCCCGGCATCGAGGTGGATGACGTCGGCCGTGACGCCGCGCAGGCGCATCAGTTCGGCGGCGTTCACCGAGTCGAGGGGCAGGGGCACGACGCGCTCGGCTTGGCCCTCGCGCAGGACGTTGGCGAGGAAGGTGCGGTAGAGGCTCGGGAAGCCGTTCTCCATCGCGAGTTCCGCGAACAGGCCGGGGTCCGCCCAATGGTCTACGGCCCCGAGCCAGGTATCGACCGCGATGACCGTGCCGGACACGCCGTGCTCCGCCATGGTCCGGGCGAGGTAGAGGGCGCTCGCGCCCTTCCACGTCCCGATCTCCACCACGACGGCGGGGCGGAACCCGGTCACGGCCTCCTCCAGATAGGGGTGGATGCTGCGCCAGCCCTGGAGGTCGAGGGCGCGCAGCTCGCCCGGCGGGTCCGCGAAGGGGTCGCGGCCGTGCCACAGGGCGGCGAGGATGTCCTGTCGGGTCATTGGGTCTCGGGCTCAAGGGAGGGGCGGCAGGCGGGCAGGACCGGCGCGGTTCAGACCGCCGCCGCAAGCGCGGGTCCGGCCCCGGCCCGGACCCGCGCGTAGAGGGCTTCGCACCGGTCGAGCCAGCGGTCGCGGGTGAACAGGCGCAGGACCCGCGCGCGCGGGACGGTGCGCGGGATCGCCAGCGCCCCGCCGATGGCCTGCGCCAGGGCGGCTTCCCCTTCGTCCTCGCCGGGGGGGACGAGGCATCCGGCCTCGCCCACCACCTCCGGGACGGCGCCCCTGGCGAAGCCCGCGACGGGCAGGCCGCAGGCCATGGCTTCGAGGGCCGAGAGGCCGAAGGGCTCGTCCCAGCACGGCGTGGAGAGGAAGCAGGAAGCCCGGCCGAGTTCGGCCGCCAGCGCCGCCCCGGCGAGGTGGCCGCCGTGGCGGATCGGACCGCCGAGGAGCGGGGCGACGGCCGAGCGCCAGTACCCGCCGTCCTCCACCGGGCCGAACAGCGTCAGCGGGATTCCCGCCCGGCGCGCCGCCGCGATGGCACGGTGCGCCCCCTTCTCCGGTGCGAGGCGCCCCGCCCAGACGGCGCCGCCGTCGCCCCGGGGCGAGAAGGGCCACGCGGCGGGGTCGATGCCGTTCGCCAGGACCTCGGCCTCGGGCGGCGCGCCCTCCGGCCACCATGCGGCGAGGTGCGCCCGCGAGGTCGCGGTGATCCGGTGCGTCGGAGCGGGGCTCGCGTGGACGAACCAGCGCAGCGCGTCGTAGGGCGGCACGTGCAGCGAGGTGAGCGTCGGCACGCCGCCCCGGCGCGCGCCGTCGAGGGCGAGGCGGCTCAGGCTGTTGTTGTGCAGCACGTCGAAGCCGCCCGCCGCGATCCTGCCGAGGGCGGCGGCATAGCCCGCATCCACATGGGCCTTCAGCCCCGCATCGCCCGTGTGCTCCAGGCCGGGGAAGACCGCCTCCTGATGGACCGGGATCACAGGATCCAGGGACAGGCGCCGGTCGCTGTCGCCGGAGGCGAAGAGCACGACCTCGTGGCCCCGCGCCGTGAGACCCTCGGCGAGGTGCCAGGAAAGGGCTTCGAGCCCTCCCGCGAAGGGCGGGGCGATGGGGTGACGGCAATGGGCGAGGAGGGCGATCCTCACGCGGTGACCGCCGCCGGCTCGCCGACGAGGGCGCTCTCCCGGGCCTGCGCCTGCGCCTCGATGTGGCGGATCACGGAGGCCGAGTTTGTATAGGGCTGGTGGCCCTGCTGGCCGGTGAGGGCGAGGTCGGCCGCGTCCGGGCGGCGCAGGATGCGGATCGGCCGGTCGGGCGTGTCGTCGATCAGCCCCATCATCTTGAAGGCGTAGAGCCAGTGGCCCATGGTGCGGTAGCCCCACTTGGCCTCGAACAATTCGGCGTTGCGCACCACGCTGTCGAGGTGGTGGACCGGGGGCATGTGGTGCGGGTGGTACTGGTGGTAGGCCAGCGCGCCCTTCATCCAGGCGATGGGGATGCCGCTCCGGTCGAGGAGCTTGCCGAAATCCGTGTCCTCACCGCCGTAGCCGACGTAACGCTCGTCGAAACCGCCGGTCTTGAGGAAGGTGTCTCGCCGGATCGCGAAGTTGAGCGACCAGAAGCAGCGGTAATCGGTACAGATCTCAATGCCCGAGGCCGGAGGCCCCCGGCGGTCGGAATGCTTCTCGGCGACGGCCGCGAGGCCGTCGTAGTCCCAGGGGCCGACCGTGGCGCGCTCGGGCAGGTGCAGCACCTCGCCCATGAGCAGCCCGTCGAGGTCGGCGAGGCCGGCGGCATACTCCGCCACGAAACCGGGCGCGGGGATGCAATCGACGTCGAGGAAGGCCACCGCATCCCCCGACGCCTCCGCGACGCCACGGTTGCGCGCGGCGGCCAGCGGCAACTCGCGGCCCGGCACGAGGATCTGGCGGACCGGGAAGGCGGTCTCGGGCAGGTCGTAGGGCGCGTCCTGCATCACCGCGACGATGAATTCCCGGGGCGGCCGGGTCTGCCGCTCCAGGCCGAGGAGCACGTTGCGCAGGTGCGCCGGGCGGCCCTTCGCGAGGGAGACGACGGAGACGGTGGTCATGCGGGGCGGGCTCCGGCTCGGGACAGGGGGGGAGGGCGGCTCAGCCCGCCGCGACGACGCGGAGCGGGGCGGCCTCGGGGGCGGCTGCCCCCGCCCAGAGTTCGTCGGTGAGCCCTTCGAGCCAGCCCGCCGCGCGGGCGGCGGCGTCGGGCGCCCAGAGGCCGTGCAGGACCGTGCCGTCGAGGGCGCGGGCGCGGGCGAGGAGGTTGGTCCAGCCCTGGAGGTCGCCGGGCCACGCGGGCGCGCTCACGGCGGCGCCGAGGCGGACCAGGGCCTCGGCCTTGCGGGTCTGCTCCGCGAAGTAGCGCCATTCCGGCATGACGATCAGGCGGCCGCCGACGCGGGCGACCTCGTGCACGGTGTTGTCCCCCGCGGAGGCGATCACGAGGTCGGCGGCGGCGAGGTAGTCGGTCACGGAGGCGACCCAGCCGCATTCGCGCAGGTTCGCGAAATCGGTCTCGTGGCCCTCGCGGTGGGTCGGGCCGAGCGTCAGCCAGAGGGCATCCGGCGCGGCGCGGGCGGCCACCGTCAGGGGTGCGTAGGGCGTCCCGCTGCCGCCGCCGCCCGTCACCGCCACGATGATTTCGCGCGCCGGATCGAGCCCGAGCCGCGCCCGCGCCTCGGCCCTGTCAGGCACCCGGTCGAGGGTGGTGCAGAGGCCGCCGGAATAGAAGGTCCTGGCGCGCAGGGTCGCCGGATAATCGTCCTGCTCCAGGCGCGCGTCGAAGGGGGCGAGCATCCCGACGCAGGTCTCGTAGGATCCGAGATGGCCGATATCGGAGCGGTCGCCGTGCATCCGGATCTGCACGGCCGGTACGCTGGCGATGCGGGCGAGCAGCGCGATCTCCGCCGAGACGTCGACGACGAACAGTCCGACGGCCCTCTCGTCGAGGTGGTCGAGGATCGTGCGCATCGTCCGGCGCATCTCGGACAGGCCCAGCGGCACGCAATGCATCACCCGCGGCGTCGGCTCCGCGAAGAGGCGCGGCGTCGGCACGCCCGCGCCGATCATGTTCGGCAGGGGCACGATCTCGATGTCGCGCGAGAAGCCGTCGAACAGCTGCGGCCCCGCCGTGAGGACCGAGACGGGCCGGGTCCGCGCGAACTCGGCGGCCACCGCCATCGTGCGCCGGGCATGGCCCCGGCCCTGATGGTGAACGAAGAACGCGATGGGCTTGGTCATGGGAAGGCGGCGGGCTCGCGGATCAGGAGAACAGGGCATCGGGCCGCAGCGAGGCGGCGATCTCGGCCTCGCTCGGCGGGCGGATCAGGCGGATCGCGGGGGCGGCCTCGTCCCAGGCGATCAGCCCGGCGGCGCGGAACTGGTCTAGCCAGTAGGTCATGCACCAGCCCCCGTGCCGGGCGTGGAAGCGCGCCGCGTTCGCGAGGATCGCGGCGAAATGCTGGAGGGGCGGGACGTGGACGGGATGGTGCTGGTGGTAGGCCCGCGCGCCGCCGACCCAGTAGGTCGCCAGACCCGCCCCCGCGAGCCGGGCCGCGAGGTCCGTCTCCTCGCCGCCGTAGCCCGTGAAGCTTTCATCCATGCCGCCGACGGCGTGCCACCCGGCCGCCGGGAGCGCGAAGGACAGGCCCCAGAGCTGGCCCGCATCGGGCTCGCGGCGCAGGCCTGTCTCCGGCACGGCGGGCCGGGCCGGATGGCGGCGGCCGAGACGGTCCAGATCGTCCGGGTCCACCGCGCCCGGCGGCAGGTACAGCACCTCGCCGAGGAACAGCCCCCGCGCCGCCTCCGCCGCCGCCGCATAGGCCGCCACGAGGCCGGGGGAGGGGATGCAATCCACGTCCAGGAACACCAGCAGGTCGCCGGAGGCCGCCTCCGCCGCCCGGTTGCGCGCGGCGGCGAGCGGCATCGGCTCGCCCGGCACGAGGACGTGGCGCACGGGACAGCCGGGATCGGGCAGGCCGGAGGCGGGCTCCGGCTGCATCCAGGCGATGACGAGTTCGCGCGGGAGCGCACTCTGCCGGGCGAGGCCCTGCATCAGGCGGCGCAGGCGGTCCTCCCGGCCGCGCACCAGCGTGCAGACGCTCGCGCCAAGGCCGGCCGCGTTGCCATCGGTCATGGCTCGGCGCCCTCGGGCCGGCGTGCGCTCCGTCGCCGAACCGGCCTCCGCTGCGGCGGCGATCGTTCTACCGGGCATCGGCGCCCATCCGGCGGAAATGGCCGACGCCCTCGATGATGCCCCGGGCGTGGGACGCGCGGGCGACGTAGGAGTGGCGCAGGGCGGCGTTGCTCGCGAGTTCGTCGGAGTAGTTCGCCACGATGATCGCCTGCACGCGGACGCGCAGCATCTCGACGTCGTTGCCGGAATCGCCCGCCACGAACACCGCCCGCTCCGGCAGGCCGTAGAGGGCGCGCACATGGTCCACCGCCGTGCCCTTCGAGGCGCCGGCGGGCAGCACGTCGAGGTAGCGGTCGTGGCTGTGGATCACGCAGGCCGGCAGGCCGGCGCGGTCGAGGGCATCGCGCACCCGCCGCGCCGTCGCCGCGTCTCCGAAGAAGCTCAGCTTCAGGGCGCGCTGCTCCAGCGGACCCTGCGGCGTCAGTCCGGCGATGGCCGCGCACCGGGCGTGGATCGCCGCCCGGTCCCAATCGCTCGCGATCCGCTGCCGCCATGGGACGTCGGCCGTGTAGGTCACGCCGTTGGCGTCGAGGTGGTAGATCTCGGACCCCACGGAGGTGATCATCACCTGCGGCCGGGGGCTCGCCTGCTGCTCCAGCACCGCCATGGCGCTGTGGAAGGAGCGGCCGGTGGCCACTCCGAAGGCGAGTTCCGCCTGGCGGCTGCGCCACCGCCGGAAGATGCCGAGCGCCGCCTCGCAGCCGACGAGGGTGTTGTCGATATCGCAGACGAGGAGTTGCCGGGGCGTCGGCAGGGGCGGCTCGGGGGTGAGGAGGGCACGCAGCAGGGTGTGGTAGCGCGCCGCGTGCCGGTCCCAATCGTAGGCGGCGGCCGCCCGCGCGCCGCCCGCGACGCAGCGGGCGTAGAGGGCGGGATCGGTGAGGATCGTCAAACAGGCGCTCGCGATGGCGCCGGGATCGCGCGGATCGACGAGCAGGCCGTTGCCGCAGAGTTCCACGATGTCGTTCGGCCCGCCGCTGTCGGTGGCCACCAGCGGCAGGCCGGCGGCGGAGGCTTCGAGCAGAGTGAGGCCGAAGGGCTCGTTGAGCGCCGGGTTGACGAACAGGCCGCCCCGGATGCGGGCCTGAGCGTAGATCGCCGGCACGTCCTCCGGGCGGTGCGTCTTCGGGTAGGCCACCCGCCCGTAGAGGTCGTAGCGGTCGATCAGGACGAGGAGGTCGCGCATGGTGGCGGCCATGTCGCCGTCCAGCGTGTCGATGTCCTCCCGCGTGCCCGCCACGAGGACGAGGTTCGCCCGCACCTGCAGGGCGGGACTCTCGCCGTAGGCCCGCACCAGGGCCGCAAGGTTCTTGCGCGCCACCGGCCGGGCCAGGGCGAGCAGGACGGGCTTTCCGGGATCGTCGAGGAACCGGTCGATCGTGGCCTCGACCCGGGGATTGCGCCGGGCGGCGGCGAAGCGGGCGAGGTCGCTGCCCGGCGGCAGCACGCGGATATGGCCCGGCTCGTAGGCGCCGTAATGGGCGTACTGCACCTCCGCCTCGTCCCGGGAGGAGGCGATGACGAGGTCCGCCCGCGCCAGCGCCGCCTCCTCGGTCGCGATCCGCCGGGCGAGGTCCGGGCAGGACGGGCAGGCGCCCGTCACCGCCGCCTTCACCCGCCCGAGGGAATGGGCCGTGAACACGAAGGGGATGCCGAGCCGGTCCTTCACGAGGGAGGCCACGGCGGCGGCATCGGCGTAGTGGGCGTGGATCAGGTCGGGCGGGCGGTCCTGCGCGGCGATCCAGGCGACGAGGTTGCGGGCGTAATCCGCCACCTCGGCATGCATCTCCTCCTTGGTCCGGTACTCGTCGGACGCGCCCGCGAGCCGCACCACGGTGACCTTGTCGGACACCCGCTCCTCGGGCACGGCGTAGTCGGCGCCGAGCGGTCCGCGGAACAGGCGGGTCGCCACCACGATCCGCGCGACGTCGCGATCCTGCGACGAGGCGGCCACGAGATCGAGCAGGTAACGGATGTGCCCGCCGGTATCGGCGGTGATGCCGTATGCGACGCCGTGACCGCGCAGGCACCCCTGCAGGGCGATGTGCAGGACGAACATCGTGCTACACCCGCGGCGAACACAGGCGGAGCAATTCGCACAATAACATATGTAAAGAGGCCTCCGTGATTCGCGTTGCCCAAGTCGCGCCGAACATTTTTCCCGTTCCTCCCAGACATCATGGCGGCACAGAACGGATTGTGCACGATCTAAGTACGGAATTACGAAGCTTGGGCTTGGAGGTAACGCTGTTTGCCGCTTCGGATAGTGCGACAGACTTGCCGCGCGTCGGGGATTATCCGAGCCTGAGCGCCCTGGAAGCCCGGCACGGGCGGGTCGCGCCGGGCGTGCCCGCGGCCCTCGACGCCCTGCAGCTCGAGGCCCTGAGGCAGCGGCTCGATGCCTTCGACATCGTCCATTGCCACGGTGAGTTCGCCCACGCGGCCCTGCTCGGCGCGCGGCGGCGGCGCAGCCTGACGACGATCCACTGGCGGGTGGACGAACTGGACCGGGCCCTGTTCTTCGCGGGCTTCCCGGACCTGCCGGTCGCCGCGATCTCGGCGGCCCAGGGCGAAGGCATCCCGGCCTCGAACCGGGTGGGCGTGGTGCATCACGGCATCGCGCGCGACCGCTACGCCTTCGGCGCCGGGCCGGGAGACTACGTCGCCTTCGTCGGCCGCCTGACCGACCAGAAGCGGCCCGACACCGCGATCCGCGTGGCCCGCGCGGCGGGGCTGCCGATCCGCCTCGGCGGCACGATCGACGTCGGCAACCCGGGCTATTTCGAGCGCGAGGTCCGCCCGCTCCTGGGGCCGGACGCCACCTATGGCGGCCCCCTGGACGATGCGGGGAAGGGCGAGTTGCTCGCGGGCGCGCGGGCGCTGCTCTTCCCCATCGACTGGCCGGAGCCCTTCGGCCTCGTGATGATCGAGGCCATGGCCTGCGGCACGCCGGTCGTCGCCTGGAACCGGGGCTCCGTGCCCGAGGTGGTGGAGGATGGCCTCACGGGCTTCGTCGTGTCCTCCGAGGCCGAGGCGGTGGCCGCGCTCGAGCGGATCGGCGACCTCGACCGGGCGGCGGTCCGCCGCCGCTTCGAGGAGCGCTTTACGGCCACCCGCATGGCGGAGGATTATCTCGCCCTCTACCGGCGCCTGCTCGCCGCCTGATGCGGACCGCCCTGCTCACCTGGGATTACCCGCCCGCGCCGAGCGGCCTCTCCACCGCCGCCCGCGAGATCGCCGAGAGCCTCTCGGAGGCCGGGGCGGAGGTCACCGTGTTCACCCTCGACCGGTCCGGCCGGGAGCGCGTCGGCGGAGTCACGGTCTCGGGCCACGCCCTGCCGCCGGGATCCGGCCTCGCGCGCCTGCGCCGCTGGGGCTCGCTCGGCCATCTCGCCGCGCCGCTCGCCTTCCGCAGGGCCGTCCTCGCGGAGCACGCCGAGCGGCCCTTCGCCGTGGTGGAGGCGACGAACTGGTACGCCCCGGCCGCGCTCCTGGCCGGGCGGCGCGACCTGCCCCTCGTCACCCGTTCCTCCACGCCAGCCGCCTTCACCCGCGATCCGGCGCCCGGCCCGCGCGACCGCCTCGACGGCTGGAGCGCCGACGCCCTCGAGAGGCGGCAGGCGCGGGGCAGCGCCGGGCTCATCGCCAACACGGGGGACCACGGGGCGGTGATCGCGCGGGCGTACCGGCTTTCGGGCCGCCGGCCCGCCGCCGTGATCGGCCTCAGCCTGCCTCCGGATCTCCTCGCGACCGCGCGGGCGGCGGTCTACCCGGCGGCGGACGCCCCCCTGCGCCTGCTGTTCGTCGGCCGGGCGGAGGCGCGCAAGGGGTTCGACGCCCTCCTCGACGCGGCGGCGATCCTCGGGGAGGAGCAGGCGCGCGGCGCGCTGCCGCCCTTCCGCCTCGACCTCGTGGGCGTGCCGCCCGGCGACCTCCCGGCGGACCTGCCCGAGACGGCGCGCTGCCGCATCGCCGCCCATGGCCGGATCGATGCCGCCGCCCTGGCCCGCGCCTATGCCGCGAGCCACGTGGTCCTCGCGCCCTCCCGCTACGAGAGCTTCGGCCTCGTCTATCAGGAGGCCCTGGCCTACGGGCGGCCGGTGGTGGCCTGCGCCGTGGATGCGAGCGCCCGCGCCTTCGTCGGAGCCCCCGGCGCGGGACCCCTCGCCGGGGCCGCGACCGGCGCGGCGCTGGCCGACGCCCTGCGCCCGCTCCTCATCGATCCCGCCCTGCGCCGCGCCTACCGGACCCGCGCCCTCGCCGCGGCGGGCCGGTTCGACCGGGCGAGCCTTGGGCGGGACACCCTCGCGCTCTACGGGCGGGCCATCGCCGCGGCGGGAAGCGGATGAGGTGCGGGCGCGGGGTGGGGTGAGCATCCGCTCACGCCTCGTAGGCCCGCAACAGCGCTTCCTCCTCCTCCACGCGCCCCTGGCCGGGGGCGAGGGCTTCGTAGCGGCGGGAGCGGGCCCGGACGTGGGCGCCGCTCATGGCGTGGTCGATGGCCCCGTGCAGGGCGATGAGGCTGCGGGGCCAGCCGCCGTCGAGGAGAGGGCGCTCGTGGACGCGGCCGCCGTAGCGGACCGTCCGCCGGTTCAGCCGGTACTGCACATCCGGGAAGACGTCCGACAGCACACCCTCCACGCGGTTGCGCCGGGCGAGCCCGACCGAGACGACATCGCCCGCCTCGGCGAGGGCGGCCAGCGCCGGGAGCAAACGCGCAGTGGCGGGATCGAGGGTTTCGTCGGCATCGAGTTGCAGCATCCAGCCGTGGCGGGCGAGGTCGTGGAGGGCGTTGCGCTGGGCGGCGAAATCCCCGTCGAGGGGCCGGGACGCCACGCGCACCGCACCGGGGGCAAGGCCCTCGGCGGCCACCGCCTCCGGCGGCGAGGGTGGCCCATCGAGGAGCAGCACCACGTCGTCGCTGAAGGTGGCGATCGCGGGCAGGGCCGCCAGCAACGCCTCGCATTCCGCCGGGCGGCAGATCAGCCCGAGGGAGACGGGGCGGGTGCCCGCCTCCTCCAGGCGGGAGAGCGCTGCCCGCGCCGCCCGCGTTGCGTGCGGATGGCGCAGTTCCGCCTCGCCCGCCGGGTCGAGGGGGCGGATGCCGAGGCCGAACCGGGTGGCGGCGCTGCGCAGGGTGTAGAGATCGAGGCCGTAGGGGGCCTGCGGGTCGGACTCGAAGACCGGCGCCTCGCAGCGCCGGGCGAGGTGATCCCGGCAGGCCGCCGGATCCGCGTCCCGGTCGAGGAGGACGCCGCAGGATCCGCAGGCCAAAGGGAAACTTCGCCGCCCCTGCGGGTAGTCGAGGGTACGCTCGCCCGCCCCCAGCATGGCGGCGGAACAGAGGAAGCAGCGGCGCATCGTGATCATCCCGGCCTTCCCGACTCCAGCGCCCGCCGGGCCCCGGCCGTTCCCGAGCCGCCCTCGCTCCGTCGCCCTCACCCGTCCGCGTTGAAGGGCGACGGCGGTGCAAAGCCTTGCCTGGCCGGGCGGTTCGGCCCCCGAGGGCGCCTCGCTCGCCATCGTCGGCAACGCCCCCGGCCGCGCCCCGTCGGGCGCGGCCATCGACGCGGCGGCCTGCGTGGTACGCTTCAACAACGCCGCGGGCTTCGGCGGACCGGCGGGCGGGCGGGTCACGCACCTCGCCCTCGTCAACCGTGGCGGCCAGGCGCGGGAGTGGGTCGAGGATCGTCACTTCCGGGAGCGGCCGGTGGTCCGGGCGGCGCGGGCCTTCATCCTGCCCTTTCCGATCCTGCCCGCCGCGCAGAACGTGCCCGAGCCGATCTGCTGGACCCGCGAACTCCTGGCCGTGCTGCGGCCGCTGGGGCGCCCGGTCCACATCCTGCCCGAGGCGCTGCACGAACGGGCGCGGGCGCTGCTGACCGCCGGCCCCGGCGACCGGCCGAACCCGAGCACCGGCTTCCTGGTGACCCTGGCGCTCTGCGAGGAACGCCCCGCCGCCGCCCCGCCGGCGGAGGCGTTCGGCTTCGGCTTCGACGGTTGGCCCGGTCACCCCTGGGCGGCCGAACGTGCGTGGTTTGCCCGGAGCCACGCGGCCGGGCGCCTGCGCCTGCACCACAGCGAAGGATGAGCCGATGGCCACGCTGGTGACGGTCCTCAAGGCGGGCGGGCGCTACGACGCGCGCTGGGTCGCGCGGCTGGCCGGAGGCGTTCGCCGCCACGCGCCCGCCTTCGGGCGGGTCATCTGCCTCACCGATGCCGACCTCGCGGTGCCGGGGGTCGAGGCGGTGCCGCTGCGGCACGGCTGGCCGACCTGGTGGTCGAAGATGGAAGCGCTCCGGCCCGGCCTCGCGCAGGGGCCGATCCTCCTGTGCGATCTCGACACGGTGTTCACCGGACCGGCCGACGCCCTCGCCGAGCCGGGGCTCGCCGCGATGGAGGATTACTTCCACAAGGGCCACCTCTCCAGCGCCCTGCTGCGCTGGGACGGCGACGACCTCGCTGGCGTCTACGCGGCCTTCGCCGCCGATCCGGGCCGGTGGATGGCCCCCGGCTCCTGCGGCGCGGTGCCGAATGCCGTCCACGGCGATCAGGTCTTTATCGACCACTGGTTGCAGAAGGAGGGGCGGCGCCCGGCCTTCCTGCAGCGGCTCTACCCCGGCCTCCTCGATTTCTACGACCCGCGCCGGGCCGATCACGGCCCCGTCGTGATTTTCATCGGTGAGTCGAAGCCCGATACGGCCTCCGGCCCCGTCCAGGCCGCTTGGGAAGGCGCGTGAGGGCCTGCGTCAGGATGGAACGCGCTCCGGCAGAGGCTGTTACCCCGGCACGAAGAGGGAGACACACCATGCGGCTTGCAGTGACGGCCTCGGTCATGTCCGTGGCGATGATGATGGGCGTCGGCACCGCCGACGCGAAGGGGTGCATCAAGGGAGCGATCATCGGCGGGATCGCCGGCCATTACCTTGCGGAGCGCGGGGTCGTCGGTGCGGTGGCCGGGTGCCTCGCCGGGCGCGCCATCGCCAACCGCCGCGCCCAGCGCGACGTCGATTACGGCTCGCGCGTCCAGCCCCGCGACACGGGCTACGGGCCGTCCCCGACCTATCCGCGCCGGAGCTACTCCTACTGAGACCGGGGCGGGGGCGCCGTCCGGCGCTCCCGCCGCGATCCGGACGGACACGGGGTCGTCCTCTCTCACCTCTACTGGTATCAACGGGTTGCACCGGGGCGGAACTGACGCGACACTGCCCCGCGACCTCGTGGAGGCCGATCATGGTCCGTTGGATACACGCGCTCCGTCTCTGGCTGTGGCGCCGCCAGGTAGTGGCCCTGGCCCGCGACTGCCGGCCCTGCGGCACGGGCGAGGGGGACGGCGCCGCCGCCACCGTCGCGGCGGGCATCGCCGCGTCCGGCCATGGCGGTCCCGCCTCCTACTCGACCGGCGCGGTGGCCTGACGTGATCGAAACCGGCGACCAACCCGGACAGATGACGGAGATCGCCGGTCTGGCCTCCTCGCTGGCGGACCGCATCCTCGAGAAGCATGCGGCCGGCACGACCATCCCCCCGGACCTGTTCCGCATGCTGGTCCGCGCGGCGCGCGTCCTGCACGACGGCGGCATCCCCTGGCCGCCCTCGGTGGACTTCCTGATCATGGAGGTCGGGCGGCGGGTCGAGGAGGCGGAGGCCCAGGGCGGCGACATCAACGCCCATCTCGCCCAGGTCCTCGACCGCGCGAAGCAACCGAGCGAGTAGCCGCGCCATTCCCGAACCGTCGCGGCCCCCTACGTGATGGGCGATCCGCGCGGAACCACGGGACGCGGTTCGGGAGGGTCGGTCATGCCGCCGAGACTGATGAAGACGATCATCGGGGCCGTCATCGCCGTCGCCCTCGCGGCAGCCGTCTCCTACGGCCTGATCAGCCAGCAGACGGCGGACCAGATCCAGACCCAGGCGAACCAGTCGCTCGCGACCGACCAGCCCTCGGCCGGCACGCAGCGGCCCCTGCCGACCCCGCCGGAGAACTCGATCCCGCAGGCGCCCGCCCAGCCTGGCTCGTCGCCGCAACCGCCGGCGCCCGCCCCGAAATGACGGGCGCATCCCTCCGGCCGGGGATGCGGGCACTGGGCCTACTCCTCGCCTCGCTCGCCGCCGTGACGGCGCCGGGGCACGCGGGCGCGCAGGAGACGCCCGTCAACAACTGGGCGGAGTTTCGCCGGACCGTGGCGGCCTGCTGGACAGTGCCGCCGGGCACGGAGGGCTCGCTGATCGCCTACCGTTTCGGCCTCGACAAGACCGGCGCCATCCGCGGCAAGCCCCTGATCACCGCCCGCCGCCTCACCGGGGACCGGGATGCGCAGAAGAGCTTCGAGGATTCGGGGGCGGAGGTGCTGGCCCATTGCTTCCCGGTCAGGGTCACGCCCTCCTTCGGCGCGGTGTTCGGCGAGAGTCCGATCTACCTGCGCCTCGTCAACACGCCGCCCACGGCTGCCTACCAGATCAACAACAACGTCACGATCTTCGCGCCGCAATGAGAGCCGCTCGCGAAACTTTCCTTCGCTGGGAGGGCTCTCCCGGCCTTGCCGGTGCGGGGAAGGCGTGTGGAAGGCTTCGAGTTTCGCGGCCTCCCGCGCCCGTCCACGGGTGAGCGTTGAAAGCCGAGCAGTTTCAGCGGATGACATCCCGGCGAACCACTTCGAACCTTGAGCGTTGTGGTTCCTCGAAATGGGGATTTGCAACATGAAGGTGATCTCGGCGACCCTGGTGGGGCTGACGCTGCTGGGCTCCGTGGCTCCCGCCCTGGCCCAAGGCTACGGCCGCGACTACGGCTACGACCAGGGCTACGACCGCGGCGATTACGGCCGCCGGGACCGCTACGACTACGACCGTCGCAGCCGCGACGACGACTACCGCGACCGCGGCGATTACGGCCGCCGGTCGAGGGGCGAGCCGGGCGACTACGCTTTCGACGAGCAGGAGTACCTGCGCTGCAACCCCGACGTGCGCAAGGCGGTCGTCAACGGGCAGGTCAAGAGCGGCCTCTTCCACTACCGCAAGGTCGGCCGCGCCGAGGGCCGCCGCCTTAGCTGCTGAGGATTGCCGACCTCGCGAGCCACGCGAAGCGGGAGCGGTGAGTGTGCGAGGGGACCCCGTGACGTCTCCGGTCGCGCTCCCGGCATGAGGGGGCGGGGACGGGCGCACGGCGTCCCGTCGGTCTGCGAAGGGAGACAGCAATGGGTCTGCTGGACGGATTGTTCGGGCACGGCAGCGCCGTCGATGCCGCCTCTCTCCGCGACCGGCTGGATGGGGTGCTGATCGAGGGCGAGAGCGTGCGGCTCGCCTTCCGGATCATCCGCGACCTGTTCGTCTTCACCGAACGGCGCCTCATCCTGGTCGATGTCCAGGGCGTCACCGGCAGCAAGATCGAGTTCACCTCGGTGCCCTACCGGGCGGTCGTGCGCTTCTCGGTCGAGACCGCCGGGACCTTCGACCTCGACGCCGAACTCAAGATCTGGGTGTCGGGCACGGGCGAGCCGCTCACGCGGACCCTGAAGAAGGGGACGGACGTGCGCGGCATCCAGCGTGCGCTCGCCGAGGGCGTGCTGCGCTGAGGCGGCTGGACGTGTCCGCCCTCATCCGAGGGTGAGCCAGAGACCGTCGGGAGCGACCTCCACCGCGAACAGGCGGAGCGGCCGGAACGACCAGCCCGGCGAGACGGAGCCATCCCGAAGGTTGAAGGAGGCGAGGTGCCTCGGGCAATGCAGCCGCCCGCCGCCGCACCGGCCGAGCGACAGGTCGGCCCCCTCGTGCGGGCAGGCGCGCTCGGTGGCGACGATCCTCTCGCCATCCCGCACGAGGAGCAGGGAGCGGCGTCCCACGGTGACCGGCACCAGCGCCCGGTCGCCGAAGGCGTCCGCCGGGCCGAGGTGGATCCGTCCCGCGCAGCCGGGCTCAGCCACCGAGATAGGCGTCGCGCACATGGGGGTCGGCGATGAGGGCCTCCCCCTTGCCTTCGAGGACGATTCGGCCGGTCTCCAGGAGGTAGGCATAGTCGCAGAGTTCGAGGGCCGCGAAGGCGTTCTGCTCCACCAAGAGCACGGTGGTGCCCGCGTCGCGGATCGCGCCGATCACCGAAAACATCCGCTCCACGATGTTGGGGGCGAGGCCGAGCGACGGTTCGTCGAACAGCACGAGCTTCGGTCGGCCCATCAGAGCCCGGCCGATCGCCAGCATCTGCTGCTCGCCGCCCGACAGCGTGCCCGCCGCCTGGTCCCGGCGCTCCGCGAGGCGGGGGAACTCGGCGTAGATCCGCTCCCGGTCGGCGGCGACCCCCGCCTTGTCGCGGCGGAGGTAGGCGCCCATGGCGAGGTTCTCGGCCACGGTCATCTGCGGGAAGACTCGGCGGCCCTCCGGGCAATGGGCGATGCCCGCCTCCAGGATCCGGCGGGGCTCCGCGCCCGCGATGTCCCGGCCCGCGAACCGGATCTCCCCGGAGCGCGGCGGAACGAGGCCGGAGATCGCCCGGAGCGTCGTGGACTTGCCCGCCCCGTTCGCGCCGACGAGGGCCACGAGCTGGCCCTCGCCCACGGTGATCGTCAGGCCCTTCAGCGCCGTGACGTGGCCGTAGCCGCAGACGAGGTCGCGGATCTCAAGCATGGACGGGTTCCCGAGCGGATCCGTGCGCAGATTTGGCGGCCTGCCGGGCGGAGCTGCCCTGGCCGAGATAGGCCTCGATCACCGCCGGATCGTTGCGGATCCGGTCCGGAGGCCCCTCGGCGATGAGGCGGCCGTAGTTCAGGACGACGATGCGGTCGGAGACCTCCATCACCATCGGCATGTCGTGCTCGACGAGGAGGATGGTGATACCCCGCTCGCGGACCTGCCGGATCAGCCGCACGAACACCCGCGTCTCGGACGCGTTCATGCCCGAGACCGGCTCGTCGAGGAGCAGCATGGCCGGTTCCGTAGCGAGCGCCAGGGCCACCCCGACGAGGCGCTGCTCGCCGTAGGCCAGGGCCCCCGCCTTCTCGTGCATCCGGCCCGAGAGCCCCACCCAGTCGAGCAGCGCGGCCGCGCGGGCGCGCAGTTGCCGCTCGCCGGCGCCGGCCCGGCCCAGGAGCGCGTCGAGGACCGGCGCCCGGCCCAGACGGCCGCCCACCTGATGCAGGCCGATCATCACGTTGTCGAACACCGTGTCGTCCGGGAAGACGCTGGTGCGCTGGAAGGTGCGGGCGAGGCCGAGCCGGGTGATCGCGTGCGGCGCCAGCCCCTTCAGGGAGGTGCCCCGGAAGCGGACCTCGCCCTGGCTGGGCTTGAGGAAGCCGGTCATCACGTTGAAGGCGGTGGTCTTGCCCGCCCCGTTCGGCCCGATCAGGCTGACGATCTCGCCCTCGCGGACGTCGAAATGCAGGTCGGCGATGGCGACGAGGCCGCCGAAGCGCACCCCGACGTGATCGACGGAGAGGATCGCGCTCATTGCGGCACCGCCGGGCTGGCTTCGAGGACGGGGGCGCTACGGGCCGGGCGGCGGCCGAGCCGCGCGGCCATCCCCGGCACGATGCCCCGGGGCAGCACGAACAGGATCACGATCAGCACGAGGCCGTAGACGATCCACTGGGCCTCCGGCGCCATCACCGGGCGCAGAGCCACGGGCAGGAGGCCGAAGATCAGGCCGCCGACGACGGGGCCCATCAGGGTCCCCTTGCCGCCCGCCACCACCATGATCACCATGGTGACCGTGGTGGCGAAGAGGAACACGTCCGGGTCGATGATGCGCAGGTAGTGGGCGTAGAGGCTGCCGGCGGCGCCTGCCATCGCGGCCGAGATCACGGCGGCCACCGTCAGGGTGCGGGTGGCGTTGATGCCGACGGAGAGCGCCAGGGACTCGTTCTCCTTCAGCCCCCGCATCGCCCGGCCGAAGCGCGAGTGCACGAGGCGGGCGATCAGCAGGTAGCAGAGAGTGCCGACGGCGAGCACGAGGTAGTAGTTCTGGAGCTTTGACTTCAGCGTCCAGAAGCCGAGGCCGGGCAGGCCCAGCGTGAATGCCGGGATGTTGGTCAACGCCAGCGGCCCCTGGGTCAGCTCCACCCAGTTGAGGGCCACGAGGCGCACGACCTCCGCGAAGGAGATCGTCACGATCACGAAGTAGGCGCCCCGCACCCGGAAGGAGAGCCGCCCGATCAGGTAGCCGCAGGCCCCCGCCGCCACCGTCGCCAGGAGGAAGCCCACCACCGGCGGCCAGGGCTCGTGGACGGCGCGGAGGCCGAAGCCGAGCTCCACGTCGAAGCCGAGGCTCGTCAGCGCGCTGACATAGGCGCCGATGCCGAAGAAGGCGATGTGGCCGAGGCTGAGCTGCCCGGTGAAGCCGAGCAGCAGGTTCAGGCTCATGGCGCCGATCGTCAGGATGCCCGTCACGATCAGCGCGTTGAGGAGGTAGGGGTTGGCGCCCAGCGCCAGGGGCAGGGCGACGAGGCCGGCGAGGAGGGCGAGGGGGAGGAGGCGGGTCATCCGATGCGCTCCGCCTTCGCGAACAGGCCGGTCGGCCTGCACAGCAGCACGGCGATGATGATGAGGAAGCCCATCGCGTCCCGGTAGCCGGAGGAGACGTAGCCGGCGCCCAGCTCCTCGGCGAGCGCCAGGATGAAGCCGCCGATGGCCGCGCCGGTGACGTTGCCGAGGCCGCCCAGGATGACGATGGCGAAGGCCTTCAGTTCGGCGAGCCCGCCCATCTGCGGGAACACCACGTAGACCGGCCCGAGCAGGGCGCCCGCCGCCGCCGCCAGCGACGATCCCAGCGCGAAGGTGGCGGTGTAGATGCGGCGCACGTCGACGCCCATCAGCGCCGCCGTGTCGGAATCCTGGAACGCGGCGCGCATGGCGAGCCCGAGCTTGGTCCGGTTGATCAGCGCATAGGTGAGGGCGATGAGGGCGAGCGCCGCGCCGAGCACGAACAGGCGCAGCCAGGAGACCGAGACCATGCCGATCTGGAGCGGCGCCTCCGGGAAGGGCGAGGGGATCGCCTTGGCGACCCCGCCGAAGGTCCAGAGCGTGCCCGATTGCAGGATGATCCCGGCGCCGATCATCACCAGCATCGTCGTGTCGATGTCCGAGCCCCGGAACGGGCGCAGCAGGGCGACCTCGATCACCGCCCCGAGGACCAATCCGCCGAGGATCGCCACCGGCAGCGCCAAGAAGAAGTTCAGCCCGAGGGCGGCCACGGTGAGGTACATGACGTAGGCGCCCACCGTGTAGAGCGCGCCGTGGGTGAAGTTCACCACGTTCATGATCCCGAAGATCAGGGTCAGCCCGATGCCCAGGAGCGCATAGGTGCCTCCGAGGATCAGCGCGTTGACCAGGTGCTGGATCAGTTCGTCCATGGTGTCCTCCTGGCGGGTTCTGTGCGGGTCGTCCCGGAAGTCCACGCCGTCATTGCGAGCGTCAGCGAAGCAATCCAGTGCAGCGGGACGTCTCGAGATCGTGGCGGATCCCTGGAATGCTTCGCTTCGCTCGCAATGACGGGTTTGCTGATGGAGCGTATTCTACATCGTCGGCACGATCACTTTCCCGTCCTTGATCTCGATGAGGTACACATCGGGCTTGCTCTGGCCGCTTTCCTTGCCGGCGGGGCCGGCCTTTGCGAAGCGGATCGGCCCGTTGAGCCCGGTGAAGTCGACCGACCAGAACGCCTTCGTGATGGCCGCCGGCTCGGCGGAGCCCGCCTTCTCGATGGCGTGGGCGATGGCGCGGATGCCGTCGTAGCCGCGGAAGCTCTCGGTGACGCCCGCGAAGGCGAAGCCGCGCTGCTTCCAGGCCGCGATGAACGCCTCCGTGGCCTTCGGGTCCGGCGTCTTCTCGGGCACCCACGGCAGGAAGGTCGTCAGGTGCATGGTGCCGTCGGCGGCGGCGCCGGCCTGGGCGATGATCTGGTCGGGGTTCTGCGAGCCGCCGGTGGTGATGACCCGCTTCTTGAGGCCGAGCGCCGCCATCTGCTTGAACAGCAGCACGAGCTGATCGACGGAACTCGTGATCATGATCGTGTCGGCGTCCGACGCCTTCAGCTTGGAGAGCTGGGCGCTCATGTCCTGCGCGCCCTGGTCCATGGTCTCCACGAGGCCGACCGTGACGCCCTTGTCTTTGAGCATCTTGCCGAAATCGGTCGCTGCGCCCCGGCCGAAATCGTTGTTGAGGACCAGGAAATCGACCTTCTTCATCCCGAGCTTGTCGACCGTCGGCGCGAAGGTCGCGGCCTCCAGCGAGGAGGGCGGCGAGATGCGGAAGACGAAGGGGTTGCCCGAGGTGGTGATCTTGCCGGACGAGGAGGTCTCGACCAGCATCGGGACCTCGTAGTCCATCAGCTTCGGCATCACCGCGAGCGTCAGGCTGGAGCCCCAGGCGCCCATCATCACCGGGGTCTTGTCGCTGGTGATGAGCTTCTCGGCGACCGCCGCCGCCTCCGTCGGGTTGCTCTTGTTGTCCTCGATCACGAGTTCGATCTGTCTGCCGAGGACGCCGCCCTTGGCGTTGATCTCCTCGGCGGCGATCTTGGCGCCATTCACCACGTAGGTGCCCGAGGCGGCGAAGGGGCCGGTCAGGGGCTCGTTGACGCCGATGCGGATCGCCTCCGCCCGTGCCCCCGTCGCCGCAAGGGCCAGCAGGATCGCGGTCGTGAGGGTGAAACGGCCAGTCATACGCGTCGTCTCCGGTGGGGAAGGGGGGATCAGGGACGGCCGAGCCACGCGGCGAAGCGCGCGCGGACGAGGCCGAGGAGCAGGCGGAGCGGATTCAGCCCGGCGGGCGCCGGGGCGGCGCCGCCCGAGAGCCGGGCGTCGAGGTTGCGTGAGAAATCCGCCGCGATGCGGCCCGCAAGGTCGCGCACGAGGCCGGGGCGGCCGAACTGCGCCAGCGGCCCGGTGAGGGTGTAGCCCACGTCGAGGTCGAGGCGGCTGGTGCCCGCCTCCGGGCCGTCGCTCACCCGGTAGCGGATCCGGCCCTCGGTGGCCGAGCGCCCGCCCGCGTCGCTGCCCGCCCCATGAACGGACCCTGTGAGCGCCGCCTCGTCCCGCGTGATGCGGGCGCGGCCCCGGAAGGTTGCCGCGATCGGGCCGATCCGCACCTGGAGCCCACCCTCGACGGTGTCGGCCGAGGGTCGGGCGGTCAGCACGGCGCCCGGCAGGCAGGCGGCCACCGCCTCGATATCGCCGAAGAACGCGAAGACCGCCGCGGGCGGATGGGCGAGGTCGAGGCTCTGCGTGAATTCGTGAGCCGGTTCGAAGGCGTCGCCGAGTTCGGCCATGAAGGCCGGCCCGGCCGTCGCCGCCACCGCCACGGCATGGGGCGCAGGGGAAGCCGTGATCGCCTCGCCGGTCCGGGCGCCCACGGGGCCGAGGGCGCGGGCCGCCCCGGTCTCGGGAGGGATGCCCCGGCCGCGCCGCTCCGCGATCACCGCCATCACCGCGCGGACGATGCCGGCATAGCCGGTGCAGCGGCAGAGGTTGCCCGCGAGTCCGATGCGGATGCGCCGCTCGTCGGCCTCGGGCAGGCGCAGCACCAGATCGCGGGCGGCCACCATCATGCCCGGCGTGCAGTAGCCGCACTGGAGCGCGTGCTCGCGGTTGAAGGCCGCGCGCAACTCGCCCGCGATGGCGTCGCCGTCCAGGCCCTCGATGGTGGTGACGCTGGCGCCGGAGCAGGCGCCTGCGAAGGTGAGGCAGGCGCGGGCGGGCTCGCCGTCGAGGAGGACCGTGCAAGCGCCGCAGACGCCGTGCTCGCAGCCGAGATGCGTGCCGGTGAGGTCGAGCCCGTCCCGCAGCACGTCGCCGAGATGGCTGCGGGGCTCCGCCTCCACCCGCACCGGGCGGCCGTTGACGGTCAGCGCCAGGGCGAGGGTCGGCGTCGTCCGGGGTTCGATCAGCGCGGCGCTCATGCGGCCTCCGGGCGGGCGGCGGGGGTCGGTGAGGCAACAGGCGCGGCGGCGGCCACCGCGCGGGCCAGCACCGTGACGTGGATGTGCCGCTCCACCGCGTCGGCCATCCCGGCCTCGCGCAGGATCGCGTCCGCCGCGAGGGCGTCGAAGCGGGTGGCGAAGCCGGCGTCGATCCGGCCGCCGAAGAGCGGCCGGGCGTCGGCCAGCAGCACGGGCGGCCCCTCGACGGCGCCGATCACCGCCCGGCCCCGGCCCGCCTGCGGTTCGAGGCGGACGGCGCCGATGGCGTGGGCGAACTCGCCGACCTTGGCGCAATGCTTGACGTAGCCCCAGGCCGCGCCCTCCGGCAGGGCGGGTACGCGCACGGCCACGACGACCTCCGCCGGGCCGAGCGCCACGGAGAGCGCGCCCGTCACGAACCGCTCCACGGGCAGGCGGCGGCGTCCCATCGCCCCAGCGATCTCGACCTCGGCGCCGAGCGCCGTGAGTGCGGTGACCCAGTCGGCCGCCGGATCCGCATGGGTGAGGCTGCCGCCGACCGTGCCCCGGTTGCGCACCGGGCGGTAGGCGATGGCCGAGGCCACCCGTTGCAGGGCGCCGCCCGTCACGTCGGGCACGCGCCCGTCCTCGATGTCGGCATGGGTGACGCAGGCGCCGAGCACGAGGGTGCCGCCCTCGATATGGGCCTGCCGCAGTTCCTCGATCCCGGTGAGGTCGAGGACGAGGTCGGGCTCGACCAGGCGCAGGTTCAGCATCGGCCCGAGCGATTGCCCCCCCGCGATCAGCTTCACGGGGCCGGTGGCCTCCGCGAGGCGGGCGAGGAGGGCGGGAAGGCTCGCGGGCCATTCCCAGGCGAAGGGAGCGGGCTTCATGCGGCCTCCCGGGCGATGCCTGCCGGGGCTTTCGCGGCGAGCATCGCCTCCACGATCCGCCGGGGGGTGACGGGGGAGTGCCGCATCTCGACGCCGAGCGGCGCCAGCGCGTCGTTGATCGCGTTGGCGAGCGCGGCGGGGGGCGCGATGGCCCCGCCCTCGCCGATGCCCTTCTGGCCGAAGCGCGTGTAGGGCGAGGGGGTCTCCATGTGGTCGATGCGGGCCATCGGCACGTCCGGGGCGCCGGGCAGGAGGTAGTCGGCAAGCGTCGAGGCGAGCGGCTGGCCGCGCCCGTCGAAGCGCATCTCCTCGAACAGCGCGGTGCCGACGCCCTGCGCGAGGCCGCCATAGATCTGGCCGTCCACCACGAGGGGGTTCACCAACGTGCCGCCGTCCTCGACGATGACGTAGTCGAGGATCTCCACCGCGCCGAGATCGGGATCGACCGCCACCACGGCCGCATGGGCGGCGTAGGAGAAGGTGCCGGAATCGCGCACCGGCTTGTAGCCGGCGGTGACTTCGAGGCCGCCGGGATCGGTGTCGGGCGCCAGATCCTGCGGGCGCCGGTACCACGTGCGGGCGACGGTCTCGAGCGGCACGTCGCCCGAGGGGCCGACCACGTGCCCGCCCTCGAAGCGGCAGGCGTCGGGGCTCGCCTGGAGCAGGTGGGCGCCGATCCGCACGGCGCGGTCCCGCAACTCCTCGCAGGCGGCGGCCACCGCGCCGCCCGCCATCACCATCACCCGCGAGCCCCAGGAGCCCGTGGAGTAGGGCGTCATCGCCGTGTCGCCGTGGACGAGGCGGGTGCGGGCGACGGGCACGCCGAGGATCTCGTGGGCCACCTGGGCGAGCGTCGTCTCCAGGCCCTGGCCGTGGGAATGGGCGCCGATCCGCAGTTCCAGGCCTCCGTCCGGGGTGAGGCGGGCGCTCGCCTGCTCGTGGCCGGGCACCATCGGGATGCCCCAGCCCGAATAGACCGAGGTGCCGTGCGCCGCCTGCTCGCAATAGACCGAGAGACCGAGGCCGATCCGCCGCCCATCCGGCTCGCCGGCCTTCTGGCGGGCGCGGACGGCTGCGACGTCGATCGCCGCGAGGGCGCGGGCCAGCGCCTGCGGGTAGTCGCCGCTGTCGAAGTGCTTCTTCGTGATGTTCTCGAAGGGCATCTGCTGAGGCCGCACGAGGTTCTTCTCGCGCACCTGCTCGGGCGGGATTCCGGCCTCGCGGGCCACGGCGTCGAGGACGAGCTCGAGGGCGAAGCAGACGCCCGTGCGGGCGACGCCGCGATAGGGCAGGATCGGGCACTTGTTCGTCGCCACCGACCATGTGCGGCAGCGATAGGCCGGGAAGTCGTAGGGGCCGGGCAGGATGCTCGCCACCTGCGCCGCCTCCAGACAGGCCGAGAACGGGTAGGCCGAGTAGGCGCCGGAATCGACGGTCGCCTCGCAGTCGATGCCACGCAACGTGCCGTCCCGCTCCGCGTAGGCGGTGATGCGGTAATGGTGCTCGCGGCAGTTGGCATTGGCGGTCAGGTGCTCGCGCCGGTCCTCCAGCCAGCGCACCGGACGGCCGCAGCGCAGCGCGAGCCAGCACAGGGCCACGTCCTCCGCGAGCAGGATCGCCTTGTAGCCGAAGCCGCCGCCGACATCGGGGGAGACGATGCGGATGCGTCCCTGCTCGATCCCGAGGCATTCGGAGAGGCCGTTGCGCACGATGTGCGGCATCTGGCTCGCCGTGTGGACGACGAGCTGGTCCAGGCGGTGGTCGAGGTGGACCACGGTGCCCCGGCCCTCGATCGGCGCCATGCACTGGCGGCCCGTCGAGATGGTGCGGCTCACCCGGATCGGCGCATCGAGGGCGCTCGCGATGTTCACATCGACGAGGGTTTCCAGGAAGACGTTGTCGCCCCACTGCTCGTGGACCAGGGGCGAGCCCGGCTCGCGGGCGGCGAGCATGTCGTGGATCGCGGGCAACTCCTCCAGGTCGAGAACCACGGAGGCCGCGATGTCCTCGGCCTCGGCGCGGGTCGGCGCCACGCAGAGTGCCACGAGTTCACCCACCTGCCGGACCTTGTCGGTGGCGAGGACCGGTTGCTCGGAAGCCTTGAAGCCCGGCAGGCCGGACACGGCGCGGATCGGCGACACGCCGTCGAGGTCGCCGGCGGTGAAGACGCGGTCGCGGTAGGCGTCCGGCACGTGGATGGCGCGGATGCGGGCATGCGCCAGCGGGCTGCGCACGAAGGCCACGTCCTGAAGCCCCGGCAAGCGGAGGTCGCCGACATACTGGCCGCGCCCGCGCATCAGGCGGTCGTCCTCCTTGCGGGGCAGCGGCGCCCCGACACCCTCGCCGCTCATCTCTCGCCTCCGAGGAGATCCTGCGCGGCGCGCACCAGCAGGCCGTCGGGCCGCCGGAACTCGTTGAGGATCGAGAAATGGTCGGCCCCCGGCACCGGCAGCAGGGCGCCGGGGGCGTGGGCAGCGCTGCGCAGCGCGTGGAGGTTGCGGCCGTCGCGGATCAGCGCGGGCAGTTCCCGGCTGCCGTAGGCGAGCGTCATCGGCTTGTCCGCCACGGGAAGCCGCAGGGGCGAGAGCGTGGCGATTTCGTCGTCGGTCAGGTGGAGCTTGTCGTCGAGGTAGGTGTCGCGGATCGGGGCGAGGTCGTAGACGCCGGAGATGGCGAGCGCCGCCGCCACGGCGGGGTGCCCGAGATGGAACGCGGCGAGATGCCCGCCCGCCGACCAGCCCGACAGGACGATCCGGCCGCCGATCCCATGGTCGCGCCCGTGGGCGGCGAGCCAGTCGAGGGCGGTGCCGATCTCCGCCACGATGGCCGCGAGGCTCGCCTCGGGCGCCAGGGTGTAGCCCGGCATCGCCACGGACCAGCCGGCCGCGTTCAGCCCTTCCGCGAAGCAGGCGAAATCGGCCCGGGCGTTGCGCTGCCAGTAGCCGCCATGGACGAAGACGAGGCAGGGCGCGTCGGCCGCCGCCGCCGGGTACAGGTCGAAGGCCGTGCGCTCGCCCCCCGCATAGGGGATGTCGAGATGGGCCGGGTGGGCCGCCCGGTACGCGGCCGAGGCGGCGTTGCGGGCGGCCACCTGGGCCGCGCTGTCGGGCACGGCGGCATTGTTGTCGTAGCAGGCGCCCCGGCCCGCGAGGTCGAGGTCGCCCCAGCGATGGCGCGGATCGGTCGGCGTCGGGTCGTCGAGGCGGAAGTCGGTCATGGGGTCTCCCTCAGGCCGCGATCGCCTGGGGCAGGATCGGCGAGTCGGCCTCGAACCGTTTACCGGCCCGCAGGCAGAAGGCGGGGCGCAGCAGGCGGTCGGCGACAACCTTCGTGTCCTCGTTGTCGCGCAGCAGGAAGCGGCCGCGGTCGTCGTGCAGCACCGAGACGTCGGCGGCGAAGCCGACCGTCAGGGCGCCGATCCGGTCGCTCATGCGCAGCATCTCGGCCGGGTGCGAGGTCACCATCGGCACCACCTCCTCGAAGGGGATGCCGAGCGCCATCATCGAACTCATCGCCTGGGTGAGGCTGAAGCGGGCTTGGCCGAGGAAGGGATGGTTCTCGTCGTCGTGGTGCTCGTCCGGCGTGCCGGCGGGCTGGGGCGCCTCGGGCACCTGCGTGTTGTAGCCGTGCATGTCGGCGCCCAGCGTGTAGGGGATCACCCCGGCGGGCAGGGAGGCGCGGGCCACCCGGTAGGAGAAGTGGCTGCCGTGGCCGACATCCACCTTCAGCCCCGCATCCATCGCCCGGCGGATGATGTGGTGGACCTCACCCTGCTCGTTGATGAAGCCGCCCGGATGCCGGGTGAAGGGATGGGCGAGCACGTCGCCGGGCCGCAGCAGCGGGATCACCCGCTCGACGATGGTGTCGGCGTCCTCGCCGTTCGCGCCGGATTCCGGCAGGCCCCAGAGCTGGCCGAAATGGACGTAGAGCGGCAGATCCGAGCGGCGGCTGATCTCGGCGGCCATCTCCATGACCTTGATGCCCCAGCGGGCGAAGCCGCCGATCTCGGCATGGCCCTTGATGCCGCGCACGAGGTCGCGGTTCTCGGTGGCCGACTTCACCGTGGCGTCGATATCGACCCCGTCCGGGCTGTAGAGGTTGGGGTAGAAATGCCCCTCCAGGCCGCCCACGAGGTAGGCCGAGAGGAAGGCGAGCACCTGCGTCTGCGACCGCTCGGCGATGAAGTGGCGGAAGCCCGGCAGGGTCATGCAGGAGGGGCCGCCCTGGTCCACCACCGTGGTCACGCCGGAGCGCACGCCCACCATGTCGGGGTTCAGGCCGAAGCGGCCGGTGACGTACTGGTAAACGTGGGCGTGGGTGTCGATCATGCCCGGCAGGACGATCTTGCCCGAGACGTCCACCACCTCGGCGGCGGCGGAGGGCAGGATCGTCTCCTCCACGGCCGCGATGCGCCCGTCCTTCACCGCCACGTCGCGGATGCCGTCGATGCCGGAGGCCGGGCAGACCACCCGGCCGCCTCGCAGAACCAGATCGTAGCGGCGATTGTCCATGGCGACCTCGTGATCTCCGTCGGCCCGCCTCGCGGCGCGCCTGGGCTTGCCAAAAGCGAAGTGTGCTTCGTATTTTTGGTGAAGCACAGGCCGTGCCAGGATCGGCGGGGTGGCCGGAGAGAGCGCCATGGACGAGGGGTCCAACACGCGAGGGGCAGGGGGCGTCCCAAAGGTCGCGGAGGCTGTGGCGGCAGAGGCCGTGGCGGCAGGGGTCTTGGCAGCAGAGTGCTTGGCGGCGAGGCCGTGGGCGCTGGACGAACGGCCGGGCTTCCTCGCCCGCCGGATGCACCAGATCCACGTCAGCCTGTTCGCGGAGCGATGTGCCGCTTTTGGCGTCACTCCCCTGCAGTACAGCCTGCTCTCGCTCCTGCGGGACCGGCAGGAGGCCGACCAGACGACGCTGGCGCAGGCGGTGGCCCTCGACCGCACCACGACGACGGGGGCGCTCAAGCGGTTGGAGGCCCGCGGCCTCGTCAGCCGGACGACCTCATCGGTGGATCGCCGGGCGCAGGTCTGCCGCCTGACCGCGCAGGGCGCGGCCCTCCACGCCGCGATGGAGTCGGCGGCACGCAGCGCCCACGCCCTCACCGTCGCGGCGTTGAGCCCGGCGGAGCAGGAGCAGCTGACGCGCCTCCTCCGGCGGGTGATCGAGGGCCACGCCCACCGGCGGGGCGACGCCGCGATCGCGTGAGGGCGTCACTGCGCCAGTGCAGTGACGCCCTCACTTCGTTCATGCGAGTCTGCACTCGCTCATTGTTTTCGCATCAATTCTTGCAGTCTCGGCTGAGGCCTCCGACGGGATCGCTGCCCTAAGCCGGTGGGGCAATCTCCGGTCGTACCGGCACGTCCGGCGCGCCTTCGCACAGCTTGATGCCGACCTCATCGCCGTGCCGCCAGACTCTCTCGACCTGGAAAGCCTTGTTGCTGCGGTTGACGACCAGCACGAAGGTCTTCGGCAGGGGATGCCGGCGCGCCACCGAGAGTCGGGCACCGCCCGCGGAATGGTTGCGCATGACGCAGGGCAGGCGGCGGCCGTCCGTCAGGACGACGGTCCCGATGGTCATCGTGGTCCGCCGCGGCGCCTGCCTGCGATGCCCGGCCCCGGGACCCTCGCGGTCGCCCATGCCCTGCGCCTCCCCCGAAGCAAGGCCGCCTATCGCCGGAGGGCGCCTAAGAGCGCGTAAACGCCCGGCGAAATTCGAAGTGAAGCGAAAGATATCGATGTCGCTGCCGGCCTTGTGATCAATATTACCGGAACGACGACGGTCAGGGCCATCACACGCTCCGGAGCCGTTTCGGTCGACCTCGGATCGAGGCGCTCTGTCTCGTCACTGCGAGCGGAGCGAAGCCCTTCAGGGATGCGCTCCGTTCGGAGGCGTCCCGCTGCCCTGGATTGCTTCGCTCCGCTCGCAGTGACGGTGTTGCGGATGCCGACTTGGGCGGCGTCAACTCGCGACTCACCCGCCGTCAGCGCGACGGCCGACCTGCGGACTCGTCCAGGGGAGAGCGGACTGCTTGTTGCATCGATCCGGAGAGAGTCGGTGCAATTGAGCCCCGACTGTCCGGGAGCGGAGCTGAGCGCCGAAGACGAGCGGGCTACGGAAACAGCCAAGATCAAGCCCAGCACTTGTTCAATACGGCGCGAATCTCGGGCCGTCGACTCGCTGGGATCGATCAAATCATCCGTTGCAGTCGCGACTGCCGCCGCAGTGACAGGCTTATGCTCATCTATGAGGATCACAATACTGTGATCGTTCGGGCATCGTACGACGGGGCGCATCTCTCCGCGGCGCCGCCGCCGAGCTGTGGCAAAGCCGAAACGAGCGATTTTCGACCGGGCGGCCAGGACGGCAGGAAGCCTCCACACAGCCTTACGGTCTGTGGATGCTTCCGCCCAGAAATATCGCATCTCTGCTTTTGCTCGACAATATTCACGTTGATCCAAGACGCTTGGGCTGATTAGCCGATCGAGTAAGCCGTAATTTCTCTGCCGATTTCAAAATATCTTGTCGCACCGCCGTTTTGGCACTTGTCGATCGATCTGCGAAGTCAATACTTAGCCGGGCATCTACGTATTTCGTAAAATTGGACCGGCTTGACCACTCAAGAAAGACTGGTAGATCAGAAATCGGTATGTTCAATCAATATCAAGTTATGGCGAATAATTGAGCGGATCAGTAAGTAAAAACTAGATATCTCGACATCGGTCACGTCCGATTTGCTTCATTGGAGATTTGAGCAATAAATCTATGGATTGTTGTGTCGCAATTTTTCAGGAAATTTTGGGTAAATGGTTTATAAATCTCTAACGGCGAACTTTGAAGTATCTTAGAGGCAAAAAGTGCGACGGGGAGAGATCTGTGAAGAGCAATAGCGCACTCTCGTTGCCTCCGATCGATGTAAGGCCCCCTCACAACGATTCGAAGCTGGTGCCGACCGTGTTCCATGAGCGTTGGTGGCTGGAGATCACCGGCGAGGGTGCCTACGAGGAAGTCAGCGTCGAGAATGGGGGGCGCGTCGTCGGGCGATTGCCTTACAGGATCACCAAGCGCGTAGGGCAAAGCATTCTCAAAATGCCGATCCTGACCTATGCACTGGGCCCGGCTATCAATGTAGACAGCAATGATATCTCACGGGTTACGACCGAATTTTCCATCATTTCACGGTTGATTTCCCAGTTGCCGCCTGCGGCGCACATCCACATGCGATTGCATAGGAGTCTCAAGAGCACCATGCCGTTCCAGGCGGCAGGGTTCGAGACCGGCGTCGATTTCACCGTCACGGTCGAGCCGGTCCCGGAGGATGTGCTCTGGAAAAAGATGCGCGATAAAAATCGCAACATCATCCGGCGTGCGGCCGAAAAGGTCGAAGTTCGCGAGAGCTTCGATGGCGATGCGTTCGCATCTCTTTATGAAAACAATATCATTGCGAAGAGCAAGCGCAATTCATACTCCAAGGCGACGCTGTCCGCGATCGTGGGGGAGACGTTGTCTCGCGGACGGGGCCGAATCATCACCGCCGTGGATCCGGGTGGCGAGCCCCACGCGGCGATCTTCACCGCGTGGGACAGGAATACGGAGTATTACCTGCTCTCCACCCGCAAGCACGAGGGGATCAACGGTTCCGTCAACCTGCTGCTGTGGGAGTGCATCAAGCGCGCCCACGCCTGCGGCCGATCCTTCGACATGGCGGGCCTCCATGTCGTCGGTCCGAACTTTCCAAACCTTCACCTGCTCACGGGGTTCGGTGGTGAGATCAACCCTGTCTTTTTCGTGCGACGAACGTCGGCCGCACTGAAGCTGATGCGAATTATCAAGCAGAGATACTGGCGGCAATTGTCCAGCGCGTGAGAGGACGATCGCATCGCCCAGGACGGTCGGAGGCATCGGCCGAGACTGGACAAATTGATGCAACAACAATGAGCGAGTGCAGACACGCATGAAGGAAGTGAGTGCGTCACTGCACGACCTTCCTGTTCCTACGACGATGTTCAAGGCTTGGCAGACGTTCCCGTCCGGATCGTTGCACCCGTCGGTCGTCGCCTCGCTGACCTGATGCCCTGTCCGTTTCTCGTAGCATGATTTGAGATGCGTAGCGGTGACCGATGACGACGCTTGCAACGTTCTGGGCAGGGTCCCGGCTGGCAGCCCTGGAAATGGCTTGCCTGCATTCCTTGGTTCTGCGCGGTTACGAGGTCGTCTTGTATTCCTACGACGACATCCAGTCGCTCCCCGCCGGCGTGACGCTGCGACCGGCCCATGATCTGGCCCCACGCGCTTATCTCAATCGGTTC
Source organism: Methylobacterium aerolatum (assembly GCF_022179085.1). GTDB lineage: Bacteria > Pseudomonadota > Alphaproteobacteria > Rhizobiales > Beijerinckiaceae > Methylobacterium > Methylobacterium aerolatum. Next base: position 37,751 of record NZ_BPQE01000016.1, on the reverse strand, counting down.
CACTACCAGGGCAGGCCCAACTACGCGCATTTTGCCGATTATTTCCGTTGGAAAATCTTCGAGAAGACTGACTTCGCATGGGTCGATGCCGATATCTTGCTGCTCACTCCCTCCCACCTGATCGAATTGCCCAACCTGCTGATTGCCAGCGACGTCGAGATCGTCAACAACGCAGTCATAAAGCTCGACAAGAATAAGCTCGATTTGCATTTGCTCATCAAAAACACAGAAGACTTGATGGACCGCGATCTTCTATGGGGCGCGACCGGGCCGAGGCTGCTCGTCAAGACATTCGGGCTTGCCAACGAAATGTTCGAGCATGTGTATCCGGAGAACACGTTCTTCCCGATCCATTACGACGACATCTGGAAGGTGCTTCTCCCGGAATACGCGGACGAGTGCGAGGGGATTTGCAGGGGCGCGATCGGCCTGCATCTCTACAACAACATCCTGACCCGCATCGGGATCTGGAAGGATCTCGCGCCGCCGGTGGGATCGTACCTCTGGAACCGGCTGAAGGAGGACGACTCGCTTCGATTTTTCGAAGGCACCTACCCGGAGCCGGTCATGGGACGAATGATCGAGAACTTCCATTTCCGATCGAACGGAAAGGATGTGACGCTCCGGGCGCTCGCGACGCGGCTCGTCCCCGCCTTGATGCATTCGGTCAACAGCGCGCTCTATCGACGGTGGGGGAGGGGGTAGGTCGCTCCCGCTCGCGGGACGCCGGGGCCCGCCGCCCCCTCCGGCGTGCCCTCACTTGCGCAGGGGCACGCCCTTCGTCGTGAAGACCGGGCGGCCCGCGTGGCGCGGCCGGCCTCCCGGCTTGCCCTCGGCCTTGCCCATGCCGGTCCCCGGCGGCTGCGAAAAGGGTACCAGCTGGTCCGGCCGCGGACCGATGAGGTCGGCCCGGCCCATCTCGCGCAGGGCCTCGCGCAGGAGGGGCCAGTTCTCGGGGTCGTGATAGCGCAGGAACGCCTTGTGCAACCGGCGCTGGCGCATCCCCTTGATCGCCTCGACGGACTCGCTGCCGCCCCGCCGCACGCCCCGCAGGGGGTTGATCTCGGTGTGGTACATCGCCGTGGCGGTGGCCATCGGCGAGGGCAGGAAGGTCTGCACCTGGTCGGCGCGGTAATCGTTCTTCTTGAGCCAGAGGGCGAGGTGCATCATGTCCTCGTCCGTCGTGCCCGGATGCGCGGCGATGAAGTACGGGATCAAATAGTACTTCTTGCCCGCCTGCTTGGCGGCCTCGTCGAACATTTCCTTGAAGCGGTCGTAGGTGCCGATTCCGGGCTTCATCATCTTGTCGAGGGGCCCGCGCTCCGTATGCTCGGGCGCGATCTTCAGGCGCCCGCCGACATGGTGCGTCACGAGCTCCTTGACGTATTCCGGGCTCCTGACCGCGAGGTCGTAGCGCACGCCCGAGGCGACCATCACCTTCTTGACGCCCTCCACCTCGCGGACCTTCCGGTAGAGCCGGATCAGGTCGTCGTGGGAGGTGTTGAGGTTCGGGCAGATGTCGGGGAAGACGCAGGACGGCAGGCGGCAGGCGGCCTCGATCTTCGGGTCCTTGCAGGCCATGCGGTACATGTTGGCGGTCGGGCCGCCGACATCGGAGATGACGCCCGTGAAGCCCGGCGTCTTGTCCCGGATCTGCTCGATTTCCTTGAGGATCGACCCCTCCGAGCGGTTCTGGATGACGCGGCCCTCGTGCTCGGTGATGGAGCAGAAGGTGCAGCCGCCGAAGCAGCCGCGCATGATGGTCACCGAGAACTTGATCATGTCCCAGGCGGGAATCTTGGCGTCGCCGTAGGCCGGGTGGGGGGCGCGGGCGTAGGGCAGGTCGTAGACCGCGTCCATCTCCTCGCTGGTGAGGGGGATCGGCGGCGGGTTCAGCCACAGGTCGCGGTCGCCGTGGCGCTGGACCATCGGCCGCGCGTTGCCGGGGTTGGCCTCCCGGTGCAGCACGCGGCTGGCGCGGGCGTAGGCTTCCTTGTCGTCCTTCACCACCTCGTAGGCGGGGAGCCGGATCACGGTGTCGCCCGGCTTGCGGGTGGCGGCCTCGTCCGTCGAGTCGAGGTCGTCGGCGGGCAGCTCCGTGTAATGCTCGGGCACCCGGCGGAACAGGGCGACGCCCCGGATCGAATCGAGGTCCTGCGGCGCGGCACCGGCCGCGAGGCGGTGGGCCACCTCGCACACGGCCCGCTCGGCGTTGCCGTAAATCAGCAGATCCGCCTTGGCGTCGGCCAGGATCGAGCGGCGCACCTTGTCGGACCAGTAGTCGTAATGCGCGATCCGGCGCAGCGACGCCTCGATGCCGCCGAGGATGATCGGCACGCCCTTGTACGCCTCGCGGCAGCGCTGCGTGTACACGATGGTGCAGCGGTCCGGCCGCTTCCCGCCCTCGCCGCCGGCCGTGTAGGCGTCGTCGTGGCGCAGGCGCCGGTCGGCCGTGTAGCGGTTCACCATCGAATCGAGATTGCCGCCCGTCACGCCGAAGAACAGCCGCGGCTGGCCGAGTGCCTTGAACGGCTCCGCCGACTGCCAATCGGGCTGGGCGATGATGCCGACCCGGAACCCCTGCGATTCGAGCAGGCGGCCGATGATGGCCATGCCGAAGCTCGGATGATCGACATAGGCGTCGCCCGTGACGAGCACGATGTCGCAGGCGTCCCAGCCCAGTGCCGCCATCTCGGCGCGGCTCATGGGCAGGAAGGGCGCCGCCCGTCCGGCCGAGGTCGGGGGACGGACGAAGGTCGCCGGGAGGTTGGGGGCGGAAGCCTGGAGTTCCATGGCCCCTGCATAGGCCGAGAGGGCCGCGATCTCAACGAATGGCAGGCTTGAGCCGATGTCGCTGCCGGGTCGAGCTCCCCCCGTGTGGCCCCCAGCATGGCTCTCCGCCGTGGCCGGCGGATCCCGCCGTCCCATATGCCGGAGATGGCGAAGCCCCTGACGCTGATCGACCCCAGGCGGATCTACCTCGAGCCCGCCGTCCGGTCCTACCCGCGCGGGCGCGCGGTGCTGGCCCGCTTCCCCGATGCCGAGCAGGTCGAGGTGGCGAGCCACTGGAAGATCCCGGACCTCACGCAGGACCCGGACCTCGCCGCAGACTGGCTCCGCCTCAAGCGCGAGATCCTCGTGCTCGGCGTCAAGAAGGGGCTGACGCTCCGGCCGAACGGGCGCTCGGCCGATTTCATCGCGCCGTCCTCCTCGAACGGCTGCGCCATGGCCTGTTCCTACTGCTACGTGCCCCGCCGGAAGGGGTATGCCAACCCGGTGAGCGTCTTCGTCAAGCTCGACGAAATCGCCGCGGCCATCGCCCGGCACGCCGCGCGCCTGGGCCCCAAGCCAGAGCCGAACACCGTCGATCCGGTCGACTGGGTCTACGACCTCGGGGAGAACGGCGACCTGTCCCTCGACGCGACGCTCTCCGACAACGTCCGCGACCTCGTCGCCGCGTTCCGGACGATCCCGAACGCCAAGGGCTCCTTCGCCACCAAGCTCGTCAACCGGGACCTGCTCTCCTACGACCCGCAGGGGCGCACCCGCATCCGCTTCTCGCTGATGCCCGAGGCGGTCTCCAAGGTGCTGGACGTGCGCACCTCGCCGATCGCCGAGCGGATCGCCGCCATCGACGACTTCGTGGAGGCGGGCTACGAGGTGCACCTCAACTTCAGCCCGGTCGTCGTACACGAGGGCTGGCAGCCCGAATGGCAGGCGCTGTTCGCCGAGATCGACGACACGGTCTCCGAACGCGCCAAGGCGCAGCTCAAGTGCGAGATCATCATGCTCACGCACAACGAGCAACTGCACGAGACCAACCTCGCGTGGCACCCCAAGGGCGAGACGCTGCTCTGGCGCCCCGACATCCAGGAAACGAAGGTGAGCGAGGGCGGCATGCGCAACCTGCGCTACCGCGTCGCGTGGAAGCGGAGGTGGCTGGACCAGCTGCTGTCCTGGCACGGGGCGCGGATCCCGTACTGCACCGTGCGGTACGCATTCTGACGGCGCCTGCCGCCGCCCGCCGACCGGCGGGTCTCCCGCGTCCCATCTCTCCCGCGCCCCATCTCTCCCGCGCCCCATCGGCCGGACGGGCTTCCGTGCCGGCCCGGAATTTGGCATTCTCGCACCGTGACGTTCTGGCTCGCCCTCCGGCGACTGTTGCCGCTCCTGGCGGTCCTCAGCCTCGCCCTGACGCCGGTGGCCTCCCCCGCGGCCACCGCGGGGATGCACGCGCCGTCGGCCCAGGGCCGCCACGCCACCGCCATGGACGGCCATGGGATGGGTCATGGGATGGGCCATGCCGCCATGGACCATGCCACGATGGGCCACCACGCCGCCCAGTCGGCCGGGATGGCGGACGTGGACACGGCTGACGTGGACATGGGCAACATGGACATGGGCGACATGCCCTGTTGCCCCAAGACGGTCGCGGCCGAGCCCGATTGCGGCAAGGGTTGCCCGCTGATGGCCCTGTGCCTGGCGAGCATGGCCTCACTTCCGCCCGCCCCGATTCCGGTACCGGTGCCCGTCGCCACCCGCGCGGGGGTGATCTGGCCGGACCCGGCGGCCTTCGCCAGCGTGGACGGGACGCCGTACCCCGAGCCACCCCGAGCCTGAACCCGATGCCGCCGGCGCCTGCGCCGGCACGGTGACGCGCGCCCGCGCGCCGCCTTTCATCGCGTTCAGGAGACATCACCCGTGACCAAGAACACCCTCGCGCGCGCCCTCGCGGCCGCGCTTCCCGGCGCCGTCCTCGCGGTGGCGGCGCCGACCTTGCCCGCCCTGGCGGACATCAAGGACTACGGCTTCCAGCTCGTGCAGCAGGAGGCGAAGGTCGGGGAGGCCATCGTCGCCGTGCGGCTCGTGGACAAGCGCACGGGCAAGCCCGTGCCCGACGCCGTGATCTTCGCCAAGCGCCTCGACATGGCCCCCGACAGCATGGAGGAGATGGTCACCAAGCTGGAGCAGGTGCCCTCGACAGAGCCGGGCATCTATCGCTTCAAGGCCAAGCTCTCCATGGCCGGCGGCTGGCGCCTTTCCCTGGGGGCGAAGGTCCAGGGCGAGACGGGCACCGTCGAGGACAGGCTCGTCTTCCAGGCCGTCAGATGAGCCGGTCGGCATGGCTCGCCGGAGCCCTCGCCGCGCTCGCGGCGGGGGGCGCCGGCTACGCGGCCGGGCACGGCACCGGCGCCGTTCCCGCCTCCGTGGAACGGGTGCGGACCGCATCCATCCCCGGCCTGTCCGAGGGCGTGCAGACGCTCGGCGCCCGCTGGCGTCCGTCGGGCGGGGCCGGGGCGGCCACGCCGGGCCCGGCCGCCGCGAAGGCGCCCGGTCCGGTGCTCTACTATCGCGACCCGGACGGGAAGCCGGTCTACTCGGCGTCGCAGATGATGACCGAGGACGGGCGCGCGTTCCGGGCGGTGCACGTCGGCGAGGATGTCGGCTTCGACGACCCCGACGACGGCGAGGCCATGCCGGCGCAGGAGATGGCCGCCCGGGAAGGGTCCGAGCGGGCGCAGGCCGGGTCGGCCACGCCCGCCGGGGGCGCCCGCAAACTCCTCTACTACCGCAACCCGATGGGTCTGCCGGACACCTCGCCGGTGCCGAAGAAGGACTCGATGGGGATGGACTACATTCCCGTCTTCGCGGGCGAGGACGAGGGCGGCGCCACGGTCACGGTCTCGCCCGGCCGGGTCCAGCGGACCGGCGTGCGGACCGAGGCCGTCGCGCGGCGGATCGTGGCGCAGCCGGTGCGCGTGCCCGGCACCGTCGCCCTCGACGAGCGCCGCGTCACCGTCATCGCGACCCGCTCGGACGCCTATGTGGATCACGTCGAGGACGTCACGACGGGGGATAGGGTCCGCAAGGGCCAGCCTTTGGTCCAGGTCTACTCGCCCGAGATCAACGCCGCCGCCGCCCAGCTCATCGCCAACCCCGGCTTCGACGGGGCGCGGCGCAGGCTCCAGAACCTCAACGTGTCCGAGGCCGTCATCGATATGATGGAGCGCACCCGGAAGGTGCCGATGGCCGTCACGTGGTCCTCGCCCCGGGACGGGCTCGTGCTGCAACGGAACGCCGTCGAGGGCATGAAGGCCGCCGCCGGGGACACCCTGTTCCGCATCGGCGACATCGCGACGATGTGGGTGCTGGCCGACGTGCCCGAGCGCGACCTCGCGGCGGTGCGCGTGGGCCAGCCCGCCTCCGTGCGCCTGCGCTCGGCCCCCGGGCGGGACTTCTCCGGCCGGGTGGCGGTCGTCTACCCGCAGGTGAACCCCGAGACCCGGGCGACGCGGGTGCGGATCGAGTTGCCGAACCCGGACGGCGCACTCCTGCCCGACATGTACGCCGACGTGGTCATCGCCACGGGCGGCGCCGAGCCGGTCGTGGCCGTCCCGGACGACGCGGTGATCGACACGGGCGAGCGCCAAGTCGTGCTCCTCGACCGGGGCGGGGGCCGCTTCGAGCCGAGGGCCGTGACGGTCGGCGTCCGCGGCGGCGGCCATACCGAGATCCGGGAGGGCGTCGCCGTCGGCGACCGGGTGGTCACGGCGGCGAATTTCCTGATCGACGCGGAGAGCAACCTGAAGGCGGCGCTGCAATCCCTCGCCGCCCCGAAGGACGACCGGCAGGCCGCCAACGCGGGAGGCACGCCGTGATCGCGCGCCTCATCGGCTGGTCGGCCCGCAACCTCGTCCTGGTGCTGGTCGGGACGGTCTTCGCCGTCGCGGCGGGCGTCCTGGCGCTGAGGACGTTGCCGCTGGACGCGATCCCCGACCTCTCGGACGTGCAGGCTATCGTCTACACCGAGTTTCCGGGGCAGGCCCCCCAGGTCGTCGAGGACCAAGTCACCTATCCGCTCACCACGGCGATGTTGACGGTGCCGAAGGCGAAGGTCGTGCGCGGCTTCTCGTTCTTCGGCGTGTCCTTCGTCTACGTCATCTTCGAGGACGGCACCGATCCGTATTGGGGCCGCTCGCGGGTGCTCGAATATCTCAACGCGGCGGCGGGCCGCCTTCCGGCGGGCGTGACGCCGACGCTCGGGCCCGACGCGACGGGCGTCGGCTGGGTGTTCCAATACGTCGTGGTGGCCAGGGAGCGGACCCTCGCGGAGCTGCGCTCGCTTCAGGACTGGGTGATCCGCTTCGGCGCCTCGCGCGCCGAGGGCGTGGCCGAGGTCGCGGGCGTCGGCGGCTTCGTGAAGCAGTACAACGTCGTCGTCGATCCGAACCGCCTGCGGGCGCAGGGCATCGGCCTCACCAAGCTCCGGGACGCGATCCGGGCGAGCAACGCCGACGTCGGCGGCCGGACGGTCGAGCTTTCCGAGTTCGAGTTCATGGTGCGAGGCCGCGGCTACCTGAGGGGCGTCTCCGACATCGAGGACATCGTGCTGAAGACCACGGGCGGCACGCCCCTGCGGATCCGGGACGTGGCCCGTGTCGAGCTCGGGCCGGACGAGCGGCGCGGCCTCACCGAGATGAACGGCGAGGGCGAGGTCGCCGGGGGGATCGTCCTGCAGCGCTTCGGCGCCAACGCCCTCAGCGTCATCGAGGGGGTCAAGGCGAAGCTCGCCGAAGTGGCACGGAGCCTCCCGGCCGGCACGGAGATCCTGCCGGTCTACGACCGGTCCCAGTTGATCGACGCGGCCATCGCCACCCTGCGGCACACGCTGGTGGAGGAGAGCCTCGTCGTCTCGCTCGTCTGCGTCGTCTTCCTCCTCCACGTTCGCAGCGCCCTGGTGGCGGTCCTGATGCTGCCCGTCGGCATCCTGATGGCGCTCGCCGGCATGAGGGCGCTCGGGATCGGCGCCAACATCATGTCGCTCGGCGGCATCGCCATCGCCGTCGGCGCCATGATCGACGCCGCCATCGTGATGATCGAGAACGCCCACAAGCACCTGGAGCGGGCGCCGCCGGGCAAGCCGCGCATCGAGATCCTGACCGAGGCCGCGAGCGAGGTCGGGCCGTCGCTGTTCTTCTCCCTCCTCGTCATCACCGTGAGCTTCCTGCCGATCTTCACCCTGGAGAGCCAGGAGGGGCGGCTGTTCGGGCCGCTCGCCACCACCAAGACCTTCGCCATGGCGGCGGCGGCGCTGTTGTCGGTGACGCTGGTCCCCGCGCTGATGGTGCTGTTCGTGCGCGGACGCATCGTCCCGGAGCACCGCAACCCGGTGAACCGCCTGCTGATCCGGCTCTACCGGCCGCTCATCGCGGGCGTGCTGCGGGCGCGGGTCCTCACCATCCTCTTCGCCGTGGCCGTGCTGGCGGCGACCGCCTGGCCGGCCCGGCAGCTCGGCTCCGAGTTCATGCCCGACCTCGACGAGGGCAGCCTGCTCTACATGCCGACCACCCTGCCGGGGATCTCGGTGACGAAGGCGGGCGAGCTGCTGGCCACCCAGGACCGCATCATCAAGTCCTTCCCCGAGGTCGCCTCGGTCTACGGCAAGGCGGGCCGCGCCAACACGGCCACCGACCCGGCGCCGATGGAGATGGCCGAGACGGTCATCGCCCTGAAGCCGAAGGCCGAGTGGCGGCCCGGCGTGACGCTGGCGAGCCTCAAGGCCGAGATGGACGCGGCGCTACAGTTCCCCGGCGTCTCGAATGCCTGGACGCAGCCGATCCGCGCCCGCATCGACATGCTCTCGACGGGCATCCGCACCCCGGTCGGCATCAAGGTGCTGGGTACCGACCTGACGCAGATGGAGGGCGTCGCCCGGCAGGTCGAGGCGGCGGTACGCACCGTGCCGGGCACGTCGAGCGCCTACGCCGAGCGGGTGATCGGCGGGTACTTCCTCGACATCGCCCCCGACCGCGGGGCCCTGGGCCGCTACGGCCTCATGGTCGGCGACGTGCAGGACGTCGTGGCGACGGCGCTCGGCGGGCAGGCCGTGACGACCACGGTGGAGGGCCGCGAGCGCTACACGGTGAACGTGCGCTACCCCCGAGCCCTCCGCTCCGACCCGCGGGCCATCGCCGACGAGGTGCAGGTGCCCTTGCCGGCCGGCGGCACGGTGCCCCTGCGCGAGGTCGCCACGGTCGCGCTCGCGCGGGGGCCGACCTCGATCCGCACCGAGAACGGGCAACTCGCCGTCTACATCTACGTGGACATCGCGGGCCGGGACCTCGGCGGCTACGTGGCGGAGGCGCGCAGGGCGGTGGCCGACGCGGTCGGGCTGCCGCAGGGCACGACGCTCCAGTGGAGCGGGCAATACGAGTACCTGGAGCGGGCCGAGGCGCGGCTCCGGATCGTGGTGCCGTTGACGCTGCTCGTCGTCTTCTTGCTGCTCTACCTGAACTTCCGGCGGCTGACCGAGACGTTCATCGTGATGCTCTCGCTGCCCTTCGCCCTGGTCGGCGGGGTGTGGCTGCTCAAGCTCATGGGCTTCAACATGTCCGTCGCCGTGGCGGTGGGGTTCATCGCCCTCGCGGGCGTCGCCGCCGAGACCGGCGTGATCATGCTGGTCTACCTCGACCACGCCTGGGACGAGGTCCGGGCCGCCTGCGGACGGGAGGCGCGTCCCCCGACGCGGGAGGACCTGCGCCGGGCCATCATGGTCGGTGCGGTCGAGCGGGTGCGGCCGAAGATGATGACCGTCGTCGCGATCATGGGCGGTCTCGTCCCGATCCTCTGGAGCACCGGTTCGGGCTCGGAGATCATGCAGCGCATCGCCGTGCCGATGATCGGCGGGATGGTCTCCTCCACCGCGTTGACCCTCGCGGTGATCCCCGCCGTTTACGCCCTCGTGAAGGGCTGGACGCTGCCGCCGGGCAACCAATCCCAGGCGACGGCCGTCGAGGAGCCGACACATCACCGGACTGCCGCCGAGTAGCGACGCCGCACCCCCGACTTGCATCGAAGGAGCAACCCATGTCGTCACCGGCCCGCAAGGCCGTCCTCTATCGGATGGTCACGCCCGAGCACACCTGTCCCTATGGCCTCAAGGCCAAGGACCTCCTCGAACGCCAGGGTTTTGCGGTCGAGGATCACCTCTTGACCGACCGGGCGGAGACCGACCGCTTCAAGGCGGAGCACCAGGTCAAGTCGACGCCGCAGACCTTCATCAACGGCGAGCGGGTCGGCGGCTTCGACGACCTCCAGCGTCATTTCGGAAAGGCCGCGAACGACCCGAACGCCACCACCTACACGCCCGTCGTCGCGGTCTTCTCGATGACCGCGCTGATGGCGCTGGCGGCGAGCCACGCCGTCTACGGCACGCCGTTCACGATGCGGGCGGCCGAGTGGTTCATCGCCTTCAGCATGTGCGTGCTGGCCCTCCTGAAGCTGCAGGACGTGGAGAGCTTCTCCTCGATGTTCCTGGGCTACGACCTGCTGGGCCGGCGCTGGGTCCGCTACGCCTACGCCTACCCGTTCCTGGAGGGTATCGCAGGCGTGCTGATGGCGGCGGGCGCCCTGGACTGGATCTCGATACCTGTGGCCCTGTTCATCGGCACGGTCGGGGCGGTCTCGGTGTTCAAGGCGGTCTACATCGACAGGCGCGACATCAAGTGCGCCTGCGTCGGCGGGTCGAGCAAGGTGCCGCTCGGCTTCGTCTCCCTCACCGAGAACGTGATGATGGTGGCCATGGCCCTCTGGATGCTGGCCGCCCACCCCTGAGCACCGCCCAGGCCACCCCTCGAGACCACCCCGTCGCCCCTCGCGGCGCGCCCCGGAGCGGGACGAGACCGGCCCCGGGAACCGACGTGCCCCGGCGCCGTTGACCTCGCACATTGGATCTGTTCTAATTCTCAACAGGACGGACGACCCCACAGGAGCGAGACATGGCTGACGCCCACTGCGAGAGCTGCAAGTTCTTCGACGAGCACAAGAGCAACGGTGCCGCGGCCCAGGGCGATGCCGGGCTGTGCCGCTTCAATCCGCCGGTGAGCCAGCCGGCGCCGGAGTCTAAGGGCCTGTGGCCCGTCGTCTCGTCGAGCGACTGGTGCGGCCACTTCACCGCCGAGATGACGGCGGCCGAGTAAGCGACCTCCTCCGCCCCTTCGCGGCGGATGGCCGGGCCAGCCTTCGGGCTGGCCTTTTTTTTGGCGAGACGGCCGCCCGTTAGTCCTCGACCACGCAGAGTTCGCCCGTGATGCAGACGGGATTGCCGGGGGCGAGGCGGCCTTCGTGGAGCGTGCCGTCCATGGCGACGAGGGCGATGTCGAGGGCGATGTCCTCGCCGTCGGGGCCGAGCCGCACCCGGCCGCGGTCCAAGAAGACTTCGGTCGCGGGCGAGGCGACCTCGCGCCCGTCCGCGAAGCGGGCGCCGACGAGGCTCCCCACGCCGTGCACGGAGGCCGAGGCGATGCCGTGCTCTCGGCAGGCCGCCAGAATGGCCCCGTCGAGGGGCTCGTTCGGCTGCACCTTCAGGAGCAGGAGGCGCCGGGCCGGGCCCGCGTCTCCGGTGGCGACGGGCGTGAACAGCGAGAAGTTCGTCTCGGCATCGGGCAGGACGCGGAAGAGCGCGTCGCCCGTGCCGAAGGCGTGGGCCGCGATCGGCTCGCGCACCACCGTCTCCTGGGGCATCACGTGCCCGCCCCGGCGGCCCTGCGCCTCCCGCCAGAGGGCATGGCAGTGGATGAACGGTGCGCCCTCCCGCTCGCCGAGGATGGCCACGCCGCGCTCGAACCCCGTGCGTCCCGGCGGGGTGTGCGGGGCGCTGTAGAAGGCGGCGTAGCGCGGGTCGGCCGAGAGGGCCGGCGTCACGTAGGTGAAGGGCCAGAGCGCGCCGCCCGACAGGGCGACGACGCCCCCCGTGATCCCGGCTCGCCGCAGGGGGCCGGTGATCGCGGCCTCGAGCGTCAGGCCGGGCGCAAGGGTGAAGGCGGCCTCGCGCACGGCGCCCCCGGCGGCGAGCCATCGCTCCGGCCGTGCGGGTCCCGGCTGCCGGAGGCGGCGCGGCGCGGGCACGCTCACGGGATGAGCTTGCCCGGATTCATCAGGTTCTGCGGATCGATGGCGCGCTTCAGCGTGCGCATGAGCCCCAGCGCCTCCGGCCCGTGCTCGCTCTCCATGAAGCGCATCTTCTTTTGGCCGATGCCGTGCTCCCCCGTGCAGGTGCCGCCGAGGCTGAGCGCCCGGGCGACGAGCCGGTCGAGGAAGCCCGCCACCGCCGCCATCTCCTCCGGGTCGGCGGAATCCACCAGCGGCAGGGAGTGGAAGTTGCCGTCGCCCACATGGCCGGCGATGGGCGCCGTGAGGCCGCTCTCGGTGATGTCGCGCTTCGTCGCCTCCACGCATTCGGCGAGCCGCGAGATCGGCACGCAGACGTCCGTCGACATGTTCTTGATCGTCGGGCCGGGGCGCAGCGCCACCGCCGCCCAGTACACGTCGTGGCGGGCCTGCCAGAGGCGGGAGCGCTCCTCCCCCTGTGTCGCCCAGTCGAAGGGACCGCCGCCGAGATCCTGCGCGATCTCGCCGAACCGCTCGGCCTGCTCGCGGGCGCCGGCGTCCGTGCCGTGGAACTCCACCAGCAGGAGCGGGGTCTCAGGCAGGGAGAGCTTCGAGTAGCGGTTGCAGGCGGCGACCTGCACCTCGTCGAGGAGTTCGATCCGCGCCACCGGGATGCCGGACTGGATCGTCAGGATGGTGGCGTCGCAGGCCGCCTTGATCGACGGGAACGGGCAGATGCCCGCCGAGATCGCCTCCGGAATGCCATGGAGGCGGAGCGTGATCTCGGTGATGACGCCGAGCGTCCCCTCCGAGCCGATCAGCAGCCGGGTGAGATCGTAGCCCGCCGAAGATTTCCGCGCCCGGCGGGCCGTGGTGACGATGTCGCCGTTGGGCATCACGGCGGTGAGCGCCAGCACCGCATCCTTCATCGTGCCGTAGCGGACGGCGTTGGTGCCCGAGGCCCGCGTCGCCGCCATGCCGCCGAGCGTGGCGTCCGCCCCCGGATCGATGGGGAAGAACAGGCCGGTGTCGCGCAGGTGCTCGTTCAGCTCCTTGCGGGTGATCCCGGCCTGGACCGTGCAATCGAGGTCGTCGGCGTTGACGCTGACGACCCGCTTCATGCCGCTCGTGTCGATGGAGACGCCGCCGAAGGGCGCGTTGACGTGGCCCTCCAGCGAGGTGCCGACGCCGTAGGGGACGATTGGCACGTCGCGCTCCGCGCAGGCCCGCACCACCGCCTGCACCTCCTCGGTGGAGGCCGGGTAGACCACGAGGTCCGGCGGTTCGCAGGGCGCCCAGGTCAGCTGGTTGGCGTGCTGCTCGCGCACGGCCCGGCCCGCCGCCACGCGCTCGCCGAGCAGGGCGCGCAGGACATGGCCGAGGTCCGCGATCGTCGCCTCGTCCGGGCGGGGCCGCGACACGGTGGCGAAGGCGTTCATGGGCGGCTCCGGTGGGTTCGCTTGTCGATGGGCTCCGGCATGGGCGTCCCCCCGGCTATTGCGCCGCCTGGGCGCCCGGCGCGGGCGCCCGTTCCAGGCGGCTATCGTGGCGCAGGCACAGCACCGTCGCCATGGCCGCGAAGCCCGCCCCCGCGATGAGGAGGAGCCCGCCCGTGAAGGTGCCGGTGGCGTCCTTGATGGCCCCCACCGCGTAGGGCGCGGCGAAGCCGGAGAGGTTGCCGAGCGCGTTGATGATGGCGATGCCGCCCGCCGCCGCCGCACCGGAGAGGTAGGCGGTCGGCAGGGTCCAGACGATGGGCAGGCCGCCGAAGATGCCGAAGGCCGAGACGCTGAACAGGGCGATCTTGGCATAGGGGTCGGCGACCAGCGCCGCCGCCGCCGTCCCGCCCGCCGCGAGCAGCAGCGCGAAGGCGACATGCCCCTTGCGCTCGGCCATCCGGTCGGAGGAGCGCCCGAGCACGGCCATGCCGACGACGCCGATGGCGGCGGGGATCAGGGTCACGAGGCCGGTCTGGAAGTTCGTAAGGTCGAACCCCTTCACGATCTGCGGCAGGAAGAAGCTGAGCCCGTAGAGCAGCGCCACGTTGCCGAAATAGACGAAGGCGACCGCGAGCACGCGCCCGTCGGTGAGGGCTTCGCGCACGCTGTAGCTGCGGGCCGATTCCCGCGCCCGCCGCTCGTCCGCGAGGCGCTGCACCAGCCATGCGCGCTCGTCCTCCGGGAGCCACGCGGCCTGCTCCGGCCGGTCGGTGAGGAATGCCAGCACGACGCCAGCGAGAAGGACGGCGGGCAGAGCCTCCAGCACGTACAGCCATTGCCAGCCCTTGAAGCCCAGCACCCCGTCGAGCCCGAGCAGCGCCCCCGAGAGCGGCGAGCCGATGACGCTGGAGAGCGGGATCGCGATCATGAAGGAGCTGATGATCCGGCCGCGATAGCGCGAAGGAAACCACAGGGTCAGGTAGAAGATGATGCCGGGGAAGAAGCCCGCCTCCGCCGCGCCGAGCAGCAGGCGCACGGCGTAGAAGCTCGTCTCGCCCACGATGAAGGCCATCGCCCCCGAGAGGAGGCCCCAGGTCAGCATGATGCGGGCGATCCACACCCGCGCCCCGACCCGCTCCAGGAACAGGTTCGAGGGCACCTCGAAGGCGAAGTAGGTAAGGAAGAAGATGCCGGCGCCGAGCCCGTAGGCGGTGGCCGAGATGCCGAGGTCCTTGTTCATGGTCAAGGCGGCGAAGCCGACATTCACCCGGTCGAGATACGAGATGAAGTAGCAGACGATGAGCAGCGGCAGGAGCCGCCTGCTCACCCGCCGGATGGCGCGCGCTTCCAGATCCATGACCGGATCTCCCCTGAAACTCGGGCAGGACGCATCGGCGCGCCGGCTCGGGCCGGGTCTTCGCCCGGTTCGCTCCAGCCATACGCCCGCGGGCGCGCGCGTCATAGCCGCCCGCGCGGGCTTCGGCGGCGACCGTCGCCGTGCGGCGCCCCCCGTCCCCTGGCCCGGACCGGGGGGCGACCCCTGCCCCCCTGGGCCGGATCCTTGAATGCCAACCCTCCGATGCGTCTCGACTGAATACGGAATCTTCCTCCGCGGGCGGCAACCTTTGTCGCACCCCGGAGTATTCCCCACCCTCTCAGCATAAATGACTGAGGGGGTTACGACAGACGGCGCCTGCGTCATTCCGGGCCTGAGGCCCGCAGGATCAGAGCCGCCGACCGCTTGGGAGGGTGTCGATCATGCATTGGACCGCTGTCCTGCTGGCAGGCTATGCCGCCGCCGTTCTCGAATTGAAGCGGCTCTGCGACGACGCGCCCTCGGCTCCCGACGACGTACCGGATGCCCTCTGAGAGCGCACGGACCGGCGGTTTCCCGGCGGCTCATGACACCCGCCGCTGACCCGCCGTGAGGGTTGGGGCGGGCGAGCCCCCGGCGGCGGCGGGATGGGTGGCCCGGCGGTAGATCAGGAGGGTCGCCACGAGGCCGCAGGCGCCGCCGAAGGCCATCCACAGACCGGGCGCCGCGCGGTTGCCCGTGGCCTCGATCAGCCAGGTCGAGACGAGGGGCGTGAAGCCCCCGAGCAGGGCGGTCGCCAGCGAATAGGCCAGGGAGAACCCCGCCGTACGCACGCTCGCCGGGACGACCTCCGTCAGCGCCACCACCATCGCGCCGTTGTAGCTGCCGTACAGGAACGAGAGCCACAGGAGTGCGATCAGCATGTGGCCGAAGCTGGCGTCGGCCGTCAGCCAGACGAGGACGGGATAGGCGGTCAGCAGGGTGAGCGCCGAGAACACGAGGAGGATCGGCTTGCGCCCGACCCGGTCGGACAGGGCGCCCATCACCGGCAGCCAGAACAGGTTCGAGAGGGCGGTGCAGAAGGTCACGAGCAAACTGTCGGCATCCGACAGCTTGAGGACGTTCTTGCCGAAGGTCGGAGTGTAGACGGTGATCGTGTAGAACGAGATCGTGGTCATGCCGACGAGCAGCATCCCGAGCAGCACGATCTGCCAGTTGCGGGCGAGCGAGCCGAACACCTCCGTCATGGACGGCCGATGCTTGCGCGCCAGGAACTCCTCGGTCTCCTCCAGCGAGCGCCGGATGTAGAACAGGAACGGCACGATGGCGCAGCCGATGAAAAACGGGATGCGCCAGCCCCAGCCGTTCATGTCGGCGGGTGTCAGGATGCCGTTGAGGACGAAGCCGATCAGCGCGGCGACCATGATCGCCACCTGCTGGCTACCGGACTGCCAGGAGACGTAGAAGCCCTTGTTGCCGGGGGTGGCCATCTCCGCGAGGTAGACCGACACGCCGCCGAGCTCGACGCCGGCCGAGAAGCCCTGGAGCAGCCGTCCGACGAGGACGAGGAAGGGCGCGAACAGCCCGATCGCGGCGTAGCCGGGCACGAAGGCGATGAGGATCGTGCCGGTGGCCATGATGCCCAGCGTCACGATCAGCCCCTTCCGGCGGCCGATGCTGTCGACGTAGGCGCCGAGGAAGACGGCGCCGAGGGGGCGCATCAGGAATCCGGCGCCGAAGGTCATGAAGGTCAGCATGAGCGAGGCGAACTCGTTGCCGACCGGGAAGAAGGTCTTGGAAATGTAGGTCGCGTAAAAGCCGAACAGGAAGAAGTCGAACATCTCCAGGAAGTTGCCGCTGGTCACGCGTAGGACTGTGGCAACCTTGGAGCGCGACGGGCTGGCCTCGCTCATGGCTCACCTCCCTCAGGCTTCGGACCGGGGCGACCGCCTCACCGGGGGCGGCCTCGAACCGATCCGTCCGATCGAGGGGCCGGTCAGAACAGTGCCACGAGGGCGACGCCGCCGATCATCAGGACGGCGCCGAGGATCCGCCAGGCGCTCGCCGGGTGTTCCTGGAAACCGACCCAGCCGTAATGATCGAGTACGATGGAGGCAAGCACACCCACGGTCACGATGATGCCAAGGAAGGAGGCGGCGCCGATGGCCGGGGACGCGAAGAGCTGCGCGAGGATCACGAGCGCGCTCAGGAACCCGCCGAGCCACGCCCACCAGGGCACGGCGGCCACCTGCTGCACGGTGGGTACTTCGAGCTTGCCCGTGGCGAGGCCGCCGACGAGCAGCACGGTCGTGCTCACCAGGAGGGTGATGAGCCCGGCCGTGATCGGCAGGGTGAGCGACTTGGCGAGGGTCGCGTTCTGGCCGGGCTGAATCGCGTTCGCGAGGCCGGCGGCGATGGTGAGACCGTAGAGGTACAGCATGTCCCCTCAAGCGCCGGCGGGGACCGCCAAGATCCGGCGCGGCCCCCGATTCCCTTTGACGCGGCCCCTCGGGGCCGGGTTCGACGGCGGTGACGCCGGCCCGGCCCGTGCATGGGCCGGGATGCCCGCGCGGATGCATCCATGCTAGGCCCTTCCCCGAGGCGAGGGCCCGCCGCCCCCGTCTCCACCCGCCTGCCTCGATCGAGATCGCTTCAGGATGCCCGGCCCCGCCGCTCCACGCCGCCCCGACAGGACGCCTGCCGCCCCGCCCGCCGGGGGGCGCCGATGAGCCGCCGGTTCGACGTCGCGGTGCTCGGCCTCGGCGCCATGGGCAGCGCCGTTCTCTATCAGCTGGCCAAGCGCGGCGCCGCGGTGGTCGGTCTCGACCGGTTCGCGCCGCCCCATGCCCTCGGATCGAGCCACGGCGAGACGCGCATCACCCGGCAGGCGGTGGGAGAGGGCAGCGACTACGTGCCCTTCGTCGTCGCCTCGCACCGCATCTGGCGCGAATTGGAGGCCGAGACCGGCGAGACCCTGCTGAATGCCTGCGGCGCCCTCGTCATGGCGCCGGGCCACGGCGTGTCCTCCCACCACGGCAAGCCGGACTTCGTCGGGCGATCGATCCGCGCGGCGGAGGGGGCGGGGATCGCCCACGAGGTCCTCGACGGCGCCGAGGTCGCCCGCCGCTTCCCGCAATTCCTCAACCTCGCCGGGGACGAGAAAGCCTATTACGAGCCCGGCGGCGGGTTCGTGCACCCGGAGCGCTGCATCGCCGCGCAGCTTCGCGGCGCGGGCGCGGCGGGCGCAGAGATCCGGACCGGCTGCGAGGTGCTGGCCCTGCGCCAGGAGGCCGAGGGCGTGCGCATCGAGACCGCCGACGGCCCGATCCTCGCCGACCGCGCCGTGGTGGCGGCGGGCGCCTGGACCGCTCCCCTGCTCGGGAGCCCCTTCGACCGGCTGCTCACGGTCCGGCGCCAGCTCCTCCACTGGTACGCGCTCGCGGACGGCACCGCCTACGGGCCGAATGCGCCGGTCTTCATCTGGATGTACGGCACCGGCGACACGGACTACCTCTACGGCTTCCCGCCCCTGCCGGGGGAGGGCGCGATCAAGGTCGCGACCGAGCAGTACAGCAGCGTGACCACCGCCGACTCCGTCGAGCGGCAGGTCGGCCCGGACGAATCCGCCGAGATGTACCGGCTGCGGGTCGCGGGGCGCCTCGCCGGCACGACGCCGGAGGTCGTGCGGGCGGCGGCCTGCCTCTACACGGTGACGCCGGATCGCGGCTTCATCATCGACCGGCATCCCGACACGGACCGGGTGCACGTGGTCTCGGCCTGCTCCGGCCACGGGTTCAAGCACTCGGCCGGCATCGGCGAGGCCGTGGCGGCCGACCTCGCCGGCGGCGCCGGACGGATCGACCTCTCTCCCTTCGCGGTGACACGCTTCGCGTAAATCATCGCGCTTGGCTCGTGGCATGGCTCGTGGATTGCTTCGAACCGTGCGAAGATCAGCGCAAGCGAACAGGACCGACCCGATGCGCCAGACGATCCGCACCCTCCTCGGCACCGGGACGCTCGCCGCGCTCGCGGCGGTCCTGATCCTCGCGGGCCCCGGGCGGGCGGAGGCCGCCGACGGGGTGGAGGCGATCAAGCAGCGCGGCACGCTCATCGTCGGCACCAAGGCGGATTACCGGCCCTTCGGCTTCCGCGACCCGAGCGGAGCGATCATCGGGCTGGAGCCCGATCTCGCCGCCGACATCGCCAAGCGCCTCGGCGTGAAGCTCGAACTGGTGCCGGTGGTCTCGGCCAATCGGATCGAGTTTCTGCAGCAGGGCAAGGTGGACATGCTGATCGCCACCCTGTCCGACAAGCCGGAGCGCCGCCGCGTCGTGCAGGCGATCGATCCGCAATACTATTCCGACTTCGTGAACGTGCTTCTCCCGAAGAAGTCCGGCATCACCGATTGGGCGCAGCTCAAGGGCAAGCCGCTCTGCGCGACCTCGGGGGCGTGGTACAACAAGGACGTCGCCCGGACCTACGGGGCGGAGATCATCGCCTTCGACGGGTCCGAAAAGCCGCTCTTCGCCCTGAAACAGGGCAATTGCATCGGCTACGTCTACGACCAGAGCATGTTGCAGGGAAAACTCCTCGATGAGGACTGGAAGGCCGACTACGCCCTGCCGCTGAAGGGCATCCTCGATGCGCCATGGATGATGGCGGTGGCGCAGGGCAACACCTCGCTCCAGGCCGTGGTCGAGGCCGCGACGAAGGACTGGATGAAGACCGGCTTCATCGTCGAGGAAGAGAAGAAGTGGGGCATTGAGCCGACCGCCTATTCGAAGGCGATGCACGAGAAGTACAAGAACGCCACCAACTGATGCGCCCCCGTCCGACGAGCCCGACCGTCAGGCCGCGATGATCGAGGCGATCCAGGCGTGGTTCCAGCGTCTCTACGAGACGACGGGATTCAATTTCACGGTCTTCTACGATCCGTACGACTTCGACCGCTACGTTGCGGGCCTGCGCACGACGCTGCTGCTGGCGCTGAGCACCATCCTGGCGAGCCTCGTGATCGGCGCCGTCGGGGCGCTCCTTCAGAGCGGGCCGTCTCGCCTGCTCCGGGGTCTGGTCAACGGCTTCGTCGTGGTGTTCCGCAACACGCCGCCGCTGGTACAGATCTTCTTCTTCTACTTCGGCCTCGGCACGCTCCTGCCGGACCTGCGCACCGCCGACGGCCTGCGCACGCCGATCCTCACCAACGTCCAGTGGGCGATCGTCTCGCTCTCGCTCTTCGCGGGGGCCTTCAACGTGGAGATCTTCCGCTCCGGCATCGAGGCCGTGCCGAAGACCACCATCGAGGCCGCCGAGGCGCTGGGCTACACGAGGGTCGGCGCCTACCGCCACATCGTCCTCCCGCTGGCCCTGCGGGTCTGCCTGCCGGCGCTCAACAACAACCTGATCAACCTCTTGAAGACGACGACGCTGGCCTACGCCATCGCGGTCCCGGAGACGCTCTACGCGGTCAAGCAGATCTGGTCCGAGTCACAGAACGTCCTGGAGATGATGCTGGTGCTCCTCGCGACCTACGCCGTCCTCGTCGGCCTCCTCGTCTGGATCATGCACCGCTGGGAGCGGGCGCTGCGCATCCCCGGATACGGCCGGTGAGCGCGGGCGAGCCGCAGCGCCCCGGCACCTTGCCGGTGCTGTTGCCCTTCGCGCCGTCGCGCACGCCCGCGCCGGCGCGGCTGCGGCCCGTCCACGGCTGGCTGCTCTGCGGGCTGGCGGCCCTGGCCCTCCCGGCCTGGGCGCAGGGAGGCGCGGCCGCGCCCTCGCCGCTGGAGGTGGTGATCAAGTGGGCGCCGCTGCTCCTGACGGGCTTCGCCTTCAACGTCGCGATCTCGCTGATGGCGATGGCGATCGGCACCCTCGCCGGCACCGGCCTCGGCCTCGCCATGCTGGCCGAGAACCGGGTGGTCTCCGCAGTCGCGTGGGGCGCCACCCAGGTCTTCCGCAACGTGCCCTGGCTGGTGCTCCTGTTCTTCGTGATGTTCCTCGTGCCCTTCCAGATCACGGTGTTCGGGCTCCGCCTGCCGCTGCCCGATTGGGTGAAGGCGACCTTCGGCTTCAGCCTGCCGGTGATGGCCAACGTCGCCGAGATCGTGCGCGGGGCGGTGCGCTCCGTGCCGGACACCCAGTGGGAGGCGGCCGAGTCCCTGGCCTTCACCCGGCGGCAGACGCTCTGGCGGATCATCCTGCCGCAATGCCTGAAGCGAATGCTGCCGCCCTGGATGAACGTCTACTCGCTCATCGCCATGGCCACCGTGCAGGCCTCCATCGTCGGCGTCACCGAGATGCTGACGCTGACCGCGCAGGTCCACGCCGCCGAGGGCGGGCGCCCGGAGCTCTTCGCCCCGCTCTACGGCTTCGCCCTGCTCTGCTTCTTCGTCTACTGCTACCCGATCGACCGGCTGACCGCCCGGCTGGAACGCCGCTTCGAGACCCGCTGAGCATGACGCGCGCGACCCCCGACGGCCCTCCGTCTCCGGCCTGGACCCCGGATCGGCCGATCGTCCGCCTTCGGGACGTTCACAAATCCTTCGGGACCTTCGAGGTGTTGAAGGGCATCAGCTTCGACGTCGCCAAGGGCGAGGTGGTGTGCATCATCGGGCCCTCGGGCTCCGGCAAGTCGACGCTGATCCGCTGCATCAACGCCCTGGTACCGGTCAGCGCCGGCTCCATCGTGGTCGAGGGGATCGAGGTCACGGATCCAGGGCTCGACAAGCTGGCCCTGCGCCGCAAGGTCGGCATGGTGTTCCAGCAGTACAACCTGTTCCCGCACAAGACCGCCCTGCAGAACGTGATGATGGCGCCCATCCACGTCCTCGGCCAGGACCGGCGCGAGGTGGAGGCCCGCGCCCGCGCCCTGCTGGCCAAGGTCCGGCTCGCGGGCAAGGAGAACGCGTATCCGGGCGAGTTGTCGGGCGGGCAGCAGCAGCGCGTGGCCATCGCCCGTTCGCTGGCCATGCGGCCGGACGTGATGCTCTTCGACGAGGTCACCGCCGCCCTCGACCCGGAGACGGTGAAGGAGGTGCTGGTGACGATCCGCGAATTGGCGGAGGAGGGCATGACCTGCATGCTCGTCACCCACGAGATGAACTTCGCCCGGGACGTGGCCGACCACATCTACTTCACGGATCGCGGCGTGATCGTGGAGCATGGGCCGCCCGCGACCTTCTTCGCCTCCGCGCGCGACGAGCGCACCCGCCGGTTCCTCTCGCAGGTGCTCTGACCGGCGCGGGCCTCCGTCGAGCCGATTCCCGAATGGACCGTGCGCGCGCCCGTTCCGCGGGGGCCGTGGGCTGCGCCGCTCCGGCCCCCGTGCTGCGCCACATTGCGGATGTTTAACCCAATGGACATGCGACTTTCAGCGCCGGAATCTATTGTTTGAACACGGGATGAACGAGGCCAACGAAGTCGAAGGCCGCTATTCCGCGCTTCAGATGGAGATGAAAGATGGCACATCGCAAATCTATGGCTGCAGCGCTTGTTCTCACCACGATCCTCGGTGGTACCGCCTTCGCCGCCGAGCAGGCGGCCCACCAGGGTGCCGCCCACGCGAGCGCGATCGATCGGGACGTGGGCAAGCTGTCGAAGGACGGGGCGCAGGGCTTCCGGGATCTTCAACTCACGCGGCTCGCGATCTTCGAGGCCGACCCGGCTCAGGCCAAGGCGATGATCGCCAAGACGCAGGCCGCCTTCGGGAAGGCGAAGACCGACGACGCCCAGTTCACCAAGGCGGAAGCCGACCTGAAGACCCAGGCCGACCTCGCCGGGCAGAAGGGCGCGGCCCCGGCCGCGACGGCCGACGCCAAATCCGCCTCGGCGCAGCCGGCCGCCAAGGAGCAGATCGCCTGGGTGCCCGTCGATGCGCAGCTGACCCTCGGTGACGACTTCGTGGCCACGCCCGAGAAGGCGTCCGCCGTGACGGAGGCGAACAAGAACCTCGCCCGCGGCGACCAGCAGGGCGCCATCGACAAGCTCAAGCTCGCCCATGTCGACGTCAACTTCACCATGGCGGTCCTCCCCCTGAACAAGACCGTCGCCGACGTCGATCAGGCCGCCACGCTGATCGGGCAGGGCAAGTATTACGAGGCGAACGCGGTCCTGAAGTCGGCCCAGGACAACATGCGCTTCGACGTGATCGATGCCGTCGCCGTCCCGCAGAAGGTCGGTGCCGCCACCACCGGCACGGTCATGACCAAGGAGCCCCAGGGCCAGCGGGACGAGGCGGCCATGAAGGACACCCAGCACCAGATCGCGGCCCAGCAGAAGGAGAACAAGGAGGCGAACAAGAACGTCGACAGCCTGATCACGAACAGGAAGTGAGGCCGCATCCCTCACGCGGCGGCGGCAAGCGAGCCGCCGCCCGCCCGGATCGGCAGGCGGGAACGTCCCGGCATCCCTGATCTTGTTAGCCTGCCGCCCGGAGCGGGCATCGCCACGGGAGGCGGCGCCCGCCCCGCCGTGGCGGGATCGTTCGATGGATGGGGGGATCCGCATGGCGGCCGGGACGGGGGGCAAGCTCAGCATCGGGATCGGCATCGCGTGGCTCAGCCTCGCGGCAGGCGTCACCGCCGCCGGGGCCGCCGGGCCGCCCCTCGCCAGCGCGGGCGATTGGACCCTTGCGCGGGCGGACGGCCCGTCTCCCTGCATTCTCGCGACCACGTCGCCGTCGCGCGTCCAGGTCGTCGGCTCCCGCCTCGAGGTCACGGGGCTGCCGAAGGAGTCGCTCTTCAACTACCAGTACCGGATCGACGATCAGCCGGTATCCAACGCCATGATCCCGTCGCCCGCCATGCAGAAGGCCGGCGCGATCTGGTTCGAAGGCGATGCCTTCGACGCGATCCTGAAGGGCCGTCGCTTCCAGATCCGCATCCTCGACCGATGGCACGAGGCCATCACCGAGGACGTGAGCCTGAACGGGCTGCGCAGCCTCCAGGATCAGGCTCGGACCGAGTGTCAGTGAGAGTGGCGGCTCCGGCTCGGACAGGCGAGATGCCATGCTGACGCTCGACCACCTCGCGATCATCGCGCCCTCCCTCGCGGAGGGCGCCGCGCATGTGCGCGACCAACTCGGCATCGACATGCCCGCCGGGGGGAAGCACCCCGAGATGGGGACGCACAACCTGCTTCTGCGGCTCGGGGACGACACCTTCCTCGAAGTGATCGCCGTCGATCCCGAGGCGCAGCGCCCGCCCCATCCCCGTTGGTTCGGCCTCGACGACCCCCGCGCCGTCCGCGCCGCCTGGGACGAGGGACGCCGCCTGCGCGGCTGGGTCGCCCGCACGGACGACCTCGGTGCCGCCCTGGCCCGGCACGGGGCGCTGCTCGGCCACGCGGTGCCCGTCTCGCGCGGCGACAGGAACTGGGTCTTCGCCGTGCCCGCGGACGGATCCCTGCCCGCAGGCGGCCTCGCGCCCTCGGTCATGGATTGGGGAAGCCGGGGCAACCCGGCCGCCGCGATGCCGGACCTCGGCGCGCGGCTGCGCTCGTTCGGGATCGAGCACCCGGACCCGGAGTGGGTGAGCGCGCTCCACGCGGCCCTCGCCCTCCGCGATCCGCCGGCCGTCGAGCGGGGCGCGCGGTTCCGCCTCCGCGCGGTGATCGAGACGCCCTCGGGGCTCAGGACCCTGACGTAGCCTCGGCGCGGCCGGCCCCTCAGGACGGTCCGGTCAGACCGCGGCCCGCCGGGGCGAGGCCCCGTGACGGAAGAAGGCGTCGAGTTCGGCCTCCGGCATCGGACGGCCGAAGAGGTAGCCCTGGAGGTCGCGGCAGCCGAGATGGGCGAGGAGGAGCGCCTGATGCGGATCCTCGACGCCCTCCGCGACGATTCCGAGGTCCAGCGCCCGCGCCAGATCGACGATGGCGCTGAGCATGACCCGCACCTTCGGATCCTTGCCGAGATCCGCGATCAGCGAGCGGTCGAGCTTGAGCTTGTGGAACGGCAGGTGGCGCAGATAGCCGATGTTGGAATAGCCCACGCCGAAATCGTCGAGGGCGATGCGGACGCCGAGGGCGGCGATGTCCTGCAATTGCCGCCGCGCGCCGTCGAGGTCGAGCATCAGGATCTCCTCGGTGATCTCCACGACGAGGCACTCGGCCGGGAAGTCGAGTTCGGCGAGGAGGGCCGCGAGGTCCTGGACGAGGTTGCCCGACCGGAACTGGCTCGGGGAGACGTTGACCGAGAGGAACTGGATCACGCCCTCCGCCAGCCACCGCTTCGCGACCGGGCAGGCGGCGCGCAGGATCCGCGCGAACAGCTCGCCCATCAGGCGGCGCTCCTCGGCGATCGCCAAGAAGTCACCGGGGGAGACGAGGCCCCGTTGCGGGTGGTGCCAGCGGGCCAGGGCCTCCACGCCGTTCGGCCGCAGGGACGTCCCGTCGACGATGGGCTGGAACCACGGCACGACCTCACCGATCCGCAGGGCCCTGGCGAGTTCGCTGCCGAGTTCGCGGCGTACCTCGATCTCCCGGCCCATGGCGGCCTCGTACCGGGCATGGCAGTCCCGCAGCACCTTGGCGCGGAACAGGGCGATGTCGGCAAAGCGCTGGAGGTCCCGGGAGTCGGTCGCGTCCTGCGGGAAGAGGGCGACGCCGATCGAGGCCGAGACCTCCAGGCGCTGCCCCTGGAAGCGGAGGGGCTTGCGCAGCCGCGCCTGCAGGGCCTGCACCTGCGCCTCGATACCGTCCTCCGTCGCGGGGACGATGGCGGCGAACTCGTCTCCGCCGAGCCGGGCGACACACCATGCGCCGGGCAGGCGGACGAGCCGCCGCGCCACGCAGCGGAGCAGGGTATCGCCCGCCTCGTGGCCGAGGGCGTCGTTGGTCTCCTTGAAGCGATCAAGGTCGAGGAGGAGGAGGGCGAACCCCTCGCCGCTTTGCCGCGCCTGCTCGATGAGGGCGCCGAGCCGATCGGTGAAGCGGACGCGGTTGGCGATACCCGTCAGGCTGTCGCGCTCGGCCAGCGCCACGGCGCGCTCGCGGGCGTCGTTCGCCTCCAGGGTGCGCTCGGCCACGCGGGTCTCCAGCGAGGCCGCGAGCTGGGCGAGGTTCCGGTTGGCGGTGAACAGCGCGCGCGATTTCTCCTCGAGCAGGCTCTCGGCCTCCAGCCGCGCCCGGCGCTCGCGCTCGACGCGGCGGGCTAGGCGCGCAAGGCGTTCGTCCGGGTTGTCCCCGGGGGGAGGGAGGGGATCAGGCGGCAAGGCGGGCCTCGACCTTGCGAATCACGAAGCGCGTGACGGTCCGGCCCTCGGTCGGGAGATGGAGCTTCTCGATCTCCACCGCTTGGCCGAAATGGTCGGACGCCGCCAGGATCATGCCCTCCGCGAGGGCCTCCAGCGGGCGGCAGCTGTCGTAATCGAGAAAGACCGTATCGTGCCCCCCGTGGGTCATCTCGAAGCGCGGAAGCTCCGCCTCGGGGTAGAGCTTGTGGACCTCGACGTGGATGTGCCGGTCCACGCTGTCGAGGAAGGTGAAGAACTCGGAGTCGGCGGGGAAGAACTCGGGGAATCGCACGACGAACCGTCCGCAGAGGTGACGGCCGAAGGTCTGCAGCAGGTCGGGCACGGGGCACCCCGTCCTGCGGCCGAGGGCGGCGACCAGGGCGCCCATCTCGGCATAGGGATAGGTCCCCACGGCAGTATAGGCCCCGGCATTCGGCGGGGCGGCATCCTCAATGATGTCATCGACCATGTCGGCACCGAGGCTTCCCTGCACGAAATCCAGGAACTCCGTGAAAACCATGCCCTTCATCGTCGTCCCAAAACCCCGCTCCTGGCCTCGCAACCATGTGAGCAAAAGGTTGATTGCGACTTAATTCAAATTATCGAAGATGTGTGATTGTATTGGACGGCATGATATGACCGGTTATTTGTCAGGGCCGTAGCACTCGCCGGATGCCCGGCCCCGCTCCGCCGGGCGGAATTGGCCCCGGGGCGGGGAAAGACATGAAACGCGGCACGGGAGGGCGACGCCGAAGTTGGCCGCGCCGAGCCGACGGTGCCAGCCCAGGCTCTTCGGCGCCGTCCGCCCGGTCAGCGTGCCGCCACGCGCCTGCCGTCCGACGGCCCGGCGCGGGACCCGATCATCTCGCGGATGCGCGAGGCCAGCACGTCGACTGCGAAGGGCTTGGTCAGGACCGCCATGCCCGGTTCGAGGTGGCCGTCGCCGAGCACGGCGGCCTCCGCGAAACCGGTGATGAACAGGACCCGCAGGTCCGGGCGCCCGACCCGCGCCGCGTCGGCGAGCTGGCGGCCGTTCATGCCGCCGGGCAGGCCGACATCCGTCACCAGAAGGTCGACGCGCGTCCCGGATTGCAGCACCCGGAGGCCCTCCGCGCCGTCCGCCGCCTCCAGCGCAAGGTAGCCGAGGTCGCCCAGCACGTCGGCCACGAGCATCCTCACGCTCGGCTCGTCGTCGACGATCAGCACGGCCTCGCCCGCCTCGGCCGGGGCCAGGGGGCGCTTGGCCGGATCGTCCCCTTCCTCGTCCACCTCGCCCCGGTGACGCGGCAGGTAGATGCAAACCGTCGTGCCCTGGCCGACGGTGGAGGCGATCCGCACCTGTCCGCCCGACTGCTTGGCGAAGCCGTAGATCATCGATAGGCCGAGGCCCGTGCCCTCGCCCATGGGCTTCGTGGTGAAGAACGGGTCGAAGGCCCGATCGACCACATCGGGCGTCATGCCGGTGCCGGTATCGGTGACGCAGAGGGAGAGGTACTCGCCCTCCGGCATGTCCTGAGCCCTTGCCTGCGCCCCGTCGATCCGGCGGTTGTCGGTCTCGATGATGATGCGGCCGCCCTCGGGCATCGCGTCCCGGGCGTTGATGCACAGGTTCAGGAGCGCATTCTCCAGTTGTGACGGATCCGCGAGGGCGGGCCAGAGTCCGTCCACGCTACGGTGCCGCACCTCCACGCCGGGCCCGACCGTGCGCCGGATCAGGTCGAGCATCCCCTCCACCAGCCTGCTCGCATCGATGGCCTTGGGCGCCAGGGTCTGGCGGCGGGAGAAGGCGAGCAGGCGGTGGGTCAGGGCGGCGGCGCGGCGCGCGGCCCCCTGCGCGACGGCGATGTACTTGCCGATCTCCTGCGAGCGCCCCTGGGCGAGGCGGGTCTCCATCAACTCCAGGGAGCCGGAGATTCCCGCGAGCAGGTTGTTGAAGTCGTGGGCTAAGCCGCCCGTGAGCTGGCCCACCGCCTCCATCTTCTGCGATTGCCGCAGGGCCTCCTCAATCCGTGTCCGCTCCTCGCTCGCCTGCCGCAGGCGGTCGGCCGCCTCCGTCAGGTCGCGCGTGCGCTCCTCAACCCGGGCCTCCAGGGACGCGTTGAGGCGGTGAACCTCGTCCTGCGTCCGGCCTTGGCGGAAGGCGGCAAAGGCCAGCAGTGCGGTGGCGAGGAGGCCCCCGCCGCCGATGAGCCAGATCTCCGACAGCGCCGAGGCGCGGGCGGGCGCGATGCGCTGCTGGAACTGGACGGTCCAGTTGCGCCCGCCGAGATCCAGCGTCGCCTCCCGCGTGAGGCGGCCGGCGGCGGGGGAGACCCGTGCCGACCGGTGCATCAGGGTCGTCTCGCCCGGCGGGCCGTCGTAGATCGTGAAGGCGGCATCCTCCTCGGCCTCGGCCGCCACGATGCTGCCGAACAGGTCGTCGGCCCGGAAGGCGCCGAAGATGAAGCCGAGATATTTCTCCCGCCGCGCCGCGACGTCCGGCGGGATGCCGCCGCCGGCATAGACCGGCAGGGCGACGAGGAAGCCGGCCTGCTTGTCCGCGTCGATCTCCTGCACGAGCTGGATGCGGGCCGAGGCGGCGGGCCGCCCGGTGTCGCGGGCGCGCTCGACCATGTCCCGCCGGACGGGATCGGACATCACGTCGTAGCCGATGGCGGCTTGGTTGCGCGGGTTCGGCGGCTCCGCGAAGAGCACGGGGCTGATCGCGGGGTTGTCCGTCGCCGGGCGGACCTGGAAGTTTCCCACCCCGAGTGCCGCCGCACGCGCCGCGAACCGCTCCTTTTCGGAGGCGGGCAGGGTCGGCGTGAAGCCGATGCCGAGGTAGCCGGGATACAGGGCCTGGAACTCGATCCGCCGCACGTAGGCGCGGAACTCGGCGAGGGTCACGCTGTCACCCTCGGCCGCGAACAGGCCGGCGGCTCCGCGGAGGAGGGCGGTGTAGGTCCGGAACTGCTCCTCGATGGCGCGCAGTTCGATCTCGGTGGCATGGGTGAAGGTCAGGCGGTCGCGCAGCTCCGCCGCCCGCCACGTCAGCGCGGTGCAGACCGCCGTCGCCAGCACTCCCGCAGCCAGGATCGCGGGGAGGATCCAGCGCGCCGTCCGCGCCGCCGGGGAGCTCGCGGAAACCCGGCGCTCTACACGACCCTGCGGTGGGGGAGGTGGGACCAAGGGGTGAGACCGAAGCGTTCATCCGGCCCGTGTGCCGGACCTCTCAGGGTAAGAAAGCCGATTGTGGCGTGAGAGCGGTGGTTTCGCCGACAGCCGGGCGTGGCGCGCCCCATCCGTGCCGCGATCGCGTCAGGGTGAACGGCACGTCATGGCCTCCGCGGCCTCGATCACGCTGAGGGCCCGGCGCCTGACCTCCAGGGAGGCGTTCGGACTGTCCGAGACGCGGGACGCCTCACGCTTGAGTACGGCGTCGCAGGCGCAGGAGCTGTACCCGGCCGTGTCGTAGCAGGCGTCGTGGCGCATGCAGGCGGCGTCGAGGTCGTCGGTGGGCGCCAGACCCTCGCCGCGCTGCCCCTTCCCGCAATAGTTGCCGTGGAACAGCTCCTCACCCGCGACGACCCGGCCGAGGTCGCCCTTGGGCGGGGCCGGTTCCTCGGCGCGCCCGCCCGGGTTGAGGTCGTTCGCCGGGCCGCCCGCCCGGGAGCCGGAGGCGCGCAGCGCCTTCGGGATGCCGGAGCGCTCGCCCGGCTCGTTCAGGGCCTCGCCCGCCCGGCCGTTGGGATCCGACAGGTCGGGCAGGGGCGGAGGCGGACCCGGACGTGGCTTCTCCACCTCGACGGTCGCGGCGGGCGCCTCAGCGGCGACCTGCGCCCGGGAGGCGTGCGGCCAGACCGCCAGAAGCAGGCCCAGCACGACGAGAAGAGACGGTCTCACGCAGCGGCCCCCGGATTACCGGCGCCTCAACGCCAAGCTCGGCTTTCCCGTTCCGGAAGGCGCTCCGCGACGGTTACGGAGACCTTGCGGGTCCACGGTGATGCGGCGCGGCGTGCGGAGCCCGGTCTGCGCGGGCGGACCCGACCGGGATTCGGGGTTTCTGCCCGGACCGCCGTCATTCGCGAGAATGTGATTGTTCATCGCGGTATAGATCGTCGAGGCTCGAAGTTGTTCCACGACAGAAGCAAGCAAAGGTCGAGGGAGAACACAATCATGCGATCAGCAATAGGCGTTGCCGCCTTGTTCGCCGTGGGGCTCCTCGGGGGCGGCGCTGCGTGGGCTGCCGGCGCCGACGCGCCCGCTCCGGCCTCCTCACAAGCCTCGGCCTCCACCGACCTGAAGAGCGAGGGGCCCACGCAGCCCGCCAAGGTTCAGGACGGCCAGTATTCGGACAAGAACGGCGATCCGACCTACCACATCGCAGATGGCGGCAAGAAGGTCGATTGGTATACGATGTCCGGATACTTGCGGTACAACGCCAACTGCATCGTCTGCCACGGGCCGGACGGCATGGGATCGACGTACGCGCCCTCCCTCGTCGACGCCCTCAAGGGAATGGACTACGCGCACTTCGCCGGGATCGTCGTCGGCGGCAAGAAGGACGTGAACGCCTCCCAGGAACTGGTGATGCCGGCCTTCGGCGAGAACCGGAACGTCATGTGCTACATGCCGGACATCTACACCTATCTCCGGGCACGCTCCGACGGCGCCCTCGGCCGCAACCGCCCCCCCGAGCACGAGCCGAAGCCCGCCGCCTTCGAGAAGGCCGAGGATGCCTGCATGAAGTAACGCCGCCTGGGCCGGCGCTCCGGTCAACCGGGCGGGTTCGCCCGGTGATGCAGCAGGTTGACGATGAGCGCCGTCCAGCCGGTCTGGTGCGAGGCGCCGAGACCGCGGCCGGTGTCGCCGTCGAAGAACTCGTGGAACAGCAGGGGCTCCTCGGCCCCCTCGGCCGAGGGCACCGGCGGCCGGTCCCCGAAGGCCGGGCGGCGGCCGGCCTCGTCCTTGGTGAAGAGGGCGATCAACCGGTCCTGGAGGGCGTCGGCGATGGACGCGAGGGTGTGCATGTCCCCCGAGCCCGTGGGAAATTCGACCAGGAAATCGTCGCCGTAGTAAGTGTGGAAGCGGCGCAGCGCCTCGATGATCAGGTAGTTCACCGGCATCCACACCGGCCCGCGCCAGTTGGAGTTGCCGCCGAACATGTTCGAGCTCGACTCGGCCGGATCGTAGCGGACCGTGAAGGAGGCGCCGAATTCCTGGAGCGAGTAGGGTGCATCGCGGTGCGCCTTCGAAAGGGAGCGCACGCCGTGGGCGGAGAGGAACTCCGCCTCGTCGAGCATCCGCCGCAGCAGCGCCTTCATGCGGTGGCCGCGGAGCAGCGAGAGCAGCTTGCGGTCCTTCACCCCGCCCTCGTCCCAGCGCGAGACCAAGCGGGCGAGGTGCGGGCGGTTCTCGAGCAGCCAGTTGAGGCGCCGCGCGAAGTCCGGCAGCCGCTGCAGCACCCAAGGCTCGATGACCTCCACCGCGAAGAGCGGCACCAGCCCCACCATGGAGCGGACGCGCAAGGGGAGCTTGCCGCCCCCGGGGATGTCGACCTCGTCGTAGTAGAACTCGTCGTCCTCGTCCCAGAGGCCGAAGCCTTCTCCGCCCATGTCAGTCATCGCCTCGGCGATGAGGAGGAAGTGCTCGAAGAACTTCGAGGCGGTGCTCTCGTAGACGTCGTTGTGGAGCGCCAGTTCGAGGGCGATGCGCATCATGTTGAGGGCGTACATCGCCATCCAGGCGGTGCCGTCGGCCTGATGCACCATGCCGAAGCCCGGCGGCGGGCGCGACCGGTCGAACACGCCGATGTTGTCGAGGCCGAGGAAGCCGCCCTGGAACACGTTGAGGCCGCCCGCGTCCTTGCGGTTCACCCACCATGTGAAGTTGATCAGGAGCTTGTGGAAGACGCCTTCGAGGAAGGCGAGGTCGCCGGCTCCGCCGCGCCGGGCGCGGTCGATCTCGAACACCCGGTAGGCCGCCCAGGCGTGGACCGGCGGGTTGGTGTCGGAAAACTCCCACTCGTAGGCCGGGAGCTGGCCGTTGGGGTGCATGTACCATTCCCGCGTCAGCAGCAGGAGCTGCTTCTTGGCGAAGTCCGGATCGAGCAGGGCCAGCGGCAGGCAATGGAAGGCGAGATCCCACGCCGCGAACCACGGGTATTCCCACTTGTCGGGCATGGAGAGCACGTCGCAGGCGGCGAAGGACCGCCAATGGACGTTGCGACCGCCCTCGCGCTCCCGGGGCGGCACCGGCTGCAGCGGATCGCCCTTGAGCCATAGCCGCACGTCGTAGGCGTAGAGCTGCTTCGACCAGATCAGCCCCGCCGCGGCCTGCCGGAAGACCGCGCGGGCATCCGGGTCGGCGATGCCCTCCTGCAGGCCGTCGTAGAAGGCGTCGGCCTCGGCGATGCGGAGGTCGCGGACGCTGCCGTCCGCATCGAGCGGCCGCGTCCGCGAACCCGCCGAGAGGCGCAGGCGGATCCGCTTCGTCTCGCCCGGCTCCAGCCCGAGACGGTAGTGCAGGCCCACTTTCGTCCCGGCATCCCGCCGGATCGCTGTGGCGTCGCCCTCGACGATGGCCGCGTGCAGCCCGTCCTTGAACGGCCCCCGCGCCTCCGGCTGCCCGGCATGGCGGCGCAGGTTCGTGTCGTTGGCGCAGAACAGCACGTCGGGCTCGCCCTCAAAGACCAGCCGGTAGGGGCCGAGGCGCGGATGCTCCGTCAGGATCCCGCCCTCGGGATGTGGGGAGAGGCGCGGCGCCGGGCCGTTCTCGTGCCAGGACCACGTGTTGCGGAACCAGAGCTGCGGGACGAGGTGGATCTCGGCGGCCTCCGGCCCGCGGTTCGTGGCCGAGACGAGGACGTGGATGTCGTCCACGTCGGCCTTGGCGTAGTCCACCGTCACGTCGAAGAAGCGGTCGCCCTCGAAGATCCCGGTGTCGTCGATCTCGTATTCCGGCACGTCGCGGCTGCGCTGCATCCCCTCGCGGACGAGCTCGTCATACGGGTAGGCCGCCTGCGGGTAGCGGTAGAGGAACTTGAGGTAGGCGTGGCTCGGGACCGCGTCGAGGTAGTGGTAGTGCTCCTTCACGTCCTCGCCGTGGTTGCCCTGCTCGTTGGTCAGGCCGAACAGGCGCTCCTTCAGGATCCGGTCGCGCCCGTTCCAGAGGGCGAGGGCGAAGCAGAGCAGGCCGCGCTCGTCGCAGAGGCCGGCGAGGCCGTCCTCGCCCCAGCGGTAGGCCCGCGAGCGGGCGTCCTCGTGGGTGAAGGATCGCCACGCATCGCCGTCGCTGCTGTAATCCTCGCGCACGGTGCCCCATTGCCGCTCGCTCAGGTAAGGCCCCCACAGGGACCACGGCCGCTCGCCCCGCGCCTGCTCGGCGATGCGGCGGCGCTCCGCCCAGTCGGTCGCGTCGCTCACGCGCGGATCCTTAGGGGGGAGGCCGGGGGACGGGACGGATCGTGGGGGAGGTCTCGGGGCGGGGTGCGGGTCATGGGCTTCCGGTGCCGGGGCGGCGGGCAGGGGCGCGATGCATCATCAGCGCCAAAGCCGCCGGGAAGGCGGCGACGCCCCCTCCGCCGCCCCTTCCACCAGTCCTTCGGCCGCCCCTTCGCCCCGTCCGCGCCGACTGCGCGCCACGGCCCCGGTGAAGGCGGCGCCGGCGGCCATGAGGAGGCAGGTCCCGAAGAAGACCGCGCGCATCCCGAAATGCCCGCCGACATAGCCGCCCACCAACGGCCCGGCGACCTGCCCCACATATTGCGACGAGGTGGAGTACCCGAGCGCCATCCCCACCGTGTGCTCCGGCACGGAGTGGCGGATGACGCTGGCGACGCAGGGCAGGAGCCCGCCCAGCGCCGCGCCCATCAG
The DNA here is from genome assembly GCF_022179085.1 of Methylobacterium aerolatum. Taxonomy (GTDB): domain Bacteria; phylum Pseudomonadota; class Alphaproteobacteria; order Rhizobiales; family Beijerinckiaceae; genus Methylobacterium; species Methylobacterium aerolatum. The sequence continues at coordinate 4,030 of NZ_BPQE01000016.1, read as the reverse complement.
GAAGCGCAGGAGCACGAGCTGCCAGCCCTCCGTCACGAAGGCCTGGGGGATCAGCAGCAGCGCGCAGGCCGCGAGGCAGCCGACGATGACGGTCCACGGCCCGACGCGGTCCGCGAGCTTCCCGAGCCGGGGCGCGGACAGGATGCTGCCGAGGGCCGCCCCCGCCATTACGAAACCCGCCGTCACCGTGACCCGCGCCGGGTCGTCGACGAGCTGCGCCACGTAGACGGTGATGATCGGCTCGATCGACATGGTGGCGAACATCAGGAGCATCCCGGTGATCAGCATGGTGATCAGCGGCCCCTTGTCGGGGATCGCGGCGAGCCCGCCCCGGACCGTCGCGGCGGCGGCCCGTCCGGGCCGGCGCCTCTCGCGGATGAGGAAGGCGGTGGCCAGGAAGGCGACGAAGATGATGCCCCCCGAGGCCAGGAAGGTGGCCCGGATGCCGATGAGCGGCGGCAGGAAGCCGCCGAGCAGCGGACCGGCGAGGTTGCCGGCCATGATTCCCGAACTCAGCGTGCCGAGGGCCCAGGCCGAGCGCGCCTTCGGGCTCTGCGTCGCCACCAGCACGTAGGACCCGGAGGCGTAGCCGCCGAGCAGGCCGGTCAGCAGGCGCAGGCCGACGAGCTGGTACACGTCGCCCACCACGCCGATCAGCGAGATCGCGATCGCCATGCCGAGGCTCGCGCGGATCAGCATGGGCTTGCGCCCGTAGCGGTCGGCGAGGCGGCCCCAAAGAGGGGCGACGAGGGCGGCCGAGAGGAAGGTCGCGCCGAAGGCCACCCCGGACCACTGGACGATGGCGGCCTCGTCGGTGACGCCGAGTTCGGCCACGTAGAGCGGCAGGAAGGGCAGCAGCAGCGTCATTCCGACGATCGTCGTGAACGAGCCGAAGGTGCAGACGAGGAGATTGCCGAGCCAGTGCTCGGAGCCGCCCCCGGTCGCGGGGGCGTCCGTCGCGCCGTCGGCATCCACCTTGGTCATCGAGCGATCCACGGGGCGGGATCCGCCGGGACCGCCGGACTCACCGCGCCGGGCCGATACATCCGTCGGCGCGGCGCCCGTGGCAAGCGCCGTGGGGTGGCCGGAGGCGGCCGCCCGGTCGCTACCGGGGGTTCACGCGGGTCGGGATCGGGCGGCCGCGGCACGCGGCGCGGAACTGCTGGCGCGAAAGGCCGCGCATGCTGCGGCGGTCGGCGGCTTGCGTGCAGGCCATCTTGCGGTCTGCCTTGTTCAGTTCCCTCGTGCCGGTCGTCGGCACGTCCGTCGGGGCCGGGGCCGTATAGCTCTGGGCGAGGGCGCCCGCCGGCACACCGGTCGACAGCAATATCGCAAGACCGAACCCACGAGCGAGACCGAACATCCGCATCGATACCCTCCATGTCCCGGGGCGAAACTTAGCAAGTCCCGCACCAGGGCAAGTCTCGCACCAGCGTTGTCTCACGGGGATGATTCCTCAATGGGGATGCCTGTCCCGTGCGGGCGAGGGCGTGGATCAGCGCTGAGCCCGTCCGGCGGCCGGGTAGCGCAGGGGGGCGCCCGCCCGGCGGGCGTCGTAGACGCATTCGCCCGCCACCCAGGTCGCCCGCACCGTGCGGTGGTCGCCCAGGGTCATCAGGACGAACAGCAGGTCCTCGATGTCCTCGCAGAGGCCGGTGCGGAAGCCGAGGAGGGGCGTCGCCGCCAGATCGAGGACGCAGAGGTCGGCCTCGTAGCCGGGCGCGATCCGGCCGATGCGGTCGTCGAGGCGCAGCGCCTCCGCGCCGCCGAGGGTGGCGAGCCAGAAGGCGCGCGCCGCATCGAGCTTGGCCCCGCGCAGGGCGGCGACCTTGTAGGCTTCCCCGAGGGTCTTCAGCAGGGAGAGCGTCGTCCCGGCCCCCACATCCGTGCCGAGGCCGACCCGCACCGGCCGCCGCGGATCGAGGGCGTCGAACAGCCGGAACAGGCCGCTGCCCAGGAACCCGTTCGAGGTCGGGCAATGGGCGAGCGCCGCGCCGGTGGCGTGGCAGGTGCAGAACTCCTCCTCCCCCACATGGATCGCGTGGCCAAAGACGGAGCGTGGCCGGACGAGGCCCGAATGGGCGTAGATGTCGAGGTAGCTCGCCCGGTCGGGGAAGAGGCTCATCACCCAGGCGACCTCGTCGGTGTTCTCCGACAGGTGGGTCTGGAGGAAGAGCCCGTCATGCTCGTCGAGCAGCGCCCCGGCGGCATCGAGCTGCGCCGGGGTGCAGGATCCGGCGAAGCGCGGGGTGACGGCGTAGAGCTGGCGACCCCGGCCGTGCCAGCAGGCGATCAGAGCCTTGCTCTCGTCGTAGCCGCGCTGCGCCGTGTCGAGGAGGGCGGCGGGCGCGTTGCGGTCCATCAGGACCTTGCCGGCGATCATCCGCGTGTTGAACCGCTCCGACTCGGCGAAGAACGCCTCGACGGAGCCGGGATGGACCGTGCAGTACACCATCGCCGTGGTCGTCCCGGCGCCCAGGATTTCCCGGAAGAACAGCTTGGCCACCCGCTCGGCATGGGCGCTGTCGGCGAACTGGAGTTCGGCGGGGAAGGTGTAGGCGTGCAGCCACGCCAGCAACTGCTCGCCGTAGGAAGCGATCACCTGGAGTTGCGGGTAGTGGACGTGGGTGTCGATCAGGCCCGGCAGGATCAGCGCGTTCTCGTAGTGCTCCACCGGCACGTCCGCCTGAAGCCGTCCCGCCGTCTCGGCATAGGGGCCGAAGGCGGCGATCCGCCCGTCCTCGATCAGGATCAGAGCGTCCTCCACATGGTCGAGGCAGCCGTCGGCGAGGAACGGGTTGCCCGACAGGCTCGCCGCGCGGCCGCGCAGGGCCCGTCGCGCGGGCGCCGCCGGGGAGGCGGCCGAAGGGTCCTGAGAAGGGGCGGCCATCTCAGGCCACCGCCGCGCCGAGGGCGGCGACGGCCGCCGGGGACTCGGCGACCCAGCCGAAGATGCCGCCCTGCGCCTTAATCATCGCCAGCCCCGCCTCGTGGAAGGCCGGGATATAGGATGCGCAGGCATCCGCGATCACCACGCAGCGATAGCCGCGGTCGTTGGCCTCGCGCACCGTGGTGTGCACGCAGACCTCGGTGGTCACGCCGCAGACGAGGAGCGTGTCGATCCGCCGGGCCGCCAGGATCCCGGCGAGGTCGGTGGCATAGAAGGCGCCCTTGCCCGGCTTGTCGATCACCGGCTCCCCCGGCTGCGGCCGCAACGCCGGGACGATGTCGTGGCCGGGCTCGCCACGGATCAGGATCCGGCCCATCGGTCCGGGGTCGCCGATGCGGGCCGAGGGCGCGCCGCGGGCGATCTTGGCGGGCGGCGCGTCCGACAGGTCCGGCCGGTGCCCCTCCCGCGTGTGGATGACGAGGAGGCCCGCCCGGCGGGCAGCGGCCAGGAGGGACGCGGCGGGGGCGACGGCGGCGGCGAGGCGCGAGACGTCGTTGCCGAGGCTTTCCCCGAAGCCCCCCGGCTCCAGGAAGTCCCGCTGCATGTCGATGATGACCAGGGCCGTGGCCGAGGGCACGACATCCAGGGGAGCGGGCTCCGCCTCCAGGCGGACGGGCGATGGAGCTGCCGGCATGGATCTTTCTCGCGCCTGTTGCTGCCATTCCGATAGGCATGGCGACCGTGAGCCTGCGGCTTAGCAATTCCCGTGCATGGCGCCGGGGCCGAGGAAACAGCCCCCCCGCGAGTCGATCTCCCTGAAACTTGACCGATCGGAAGGCAATCTGACCGCATCCGCGAGATTTTGTGGTGATTTGGCCACATGAAGCGGAGTCGTTCCCAGGCTTGATATCGCTGGCATAGCGGTTGCGGTACTGACCCCGGCCATTCGAAAGCCGGGGGATTGGCGTGATGTTCAAGGGTGTGTTGGCGGCGGTCGTCGCGATGGGTGTGACGGGGTCGGCCCTCGCAGCGGATCTGGATACCGTGAAGAAGGCCAAGGCTCCCGAGGCGCCGCCGGCCGACAGCCCGTCGTTCTTCCTCTTCTCGGACACGCAGGTGAGCTACCGCTACCAGTTCCCC